>JAUCYS010000001.1 GCA_030373505.1 Parasphingorhabdus sp. | reverse complement strand
GTCTTATGGTCGGCGCATCATCGGCGCTGTCGAGCAGATCTTCTGCGCTCGGGATGTCGCCCGCAATATCATCCAGCCCCTCGCCCGCCAGCGCCATATCACCCGCCATGGCCGCCGCCGAGCCGTCCATCGCATAATGATCGCTCAGCAGTCTCTCGAACGCCGGGCCGTCGACCAGTTCCACATCAAAGGGCAGCGCCAGATAACGACGAACCTCCAGCAATGCAGAAGGGTCCGCACCCGCCCGCATCGCAATCGAAGCCCGCTCGCCGTCCATCGAACGCAGCAAAATCCCGTGGTCCCGGGAATAGCCGTAGGGAAGATCGAGCAGGGGCGAAGGAGAAAGAAGCCTTCCACCATCGGCGATGCCGTCATCCACGGGGAAATCGCCCTGATTCACTGTCATATGTTCTGGCTCCCGCCGACCCGTTGTCTGTCTGAAGTTGGCCGACACGAGACCAGAGTCTCGGGAAACCCGCCGTGCATCACGATTATCTTCCCGCTGTTATCCAGCTGACGGGATAGGAAAATAATGTGACGCTACGACGACTCCTATTTGACAGATAGATGACAGATCCTGGCCTAGAAATTCAGTCCTATGCTCATCGAGAAACGCGTGCCGATATCATAGGCATTGTTCAAAATCTCGGTCGCCCCAAGAGTTTGCGACTCCTTGTAATCGGTACCCAGCAGGTTGCGGGCTTCGAACTTCAGCTCGAAATCCTGGCCGGCAATGTTCATTTCCTCGCGCAGCACCACATCCAGTTTCCAGCCCGTCCGCTCGATCAGGTCCGGTTGTCCCTGAGGACCACGAGCCGTCACACGCGGGCTGTTATAGGTCAGCAGGATCGTCTGCTGGGACACGGGACCATCCTCGCGCTCCATACCGAACTGGAAATTGCCGACATGGGTCGACTGGCCGGTCAGCCGATCACCATCGTCAAACAGGTTGGACGAGGCTACGGGAGTCAGCGTGATCGGGTTGATCGACATGTCGCTGGCATCCACTTTGATCTTCGACTTCGTGTAGGTATAGTTTGCGGCCAGCATCAGGCGCCGGTCCTGGAAAAAATCGCCACCCAGATCATTGAGAGGCAGATATTTCACCAGTTCTACTTCCGCTCCGTACAAGGTCGCAGTGGGAGCATTGGAGAATCCGGTAAACAGCGTTCCACCGCCCTGAACGAAGGCAACATTTTCGATCGGATTGTCGATTTTCTTGTAAAAACCGGCCAATGTGATGCGTTCGCCACGACCGATATAATATTCGTAGCGGCCTTCCACATTGAACAACTCACTGTCTGTCAGCAAGGGATTACCGACAAAGGTACGATCTGATTCGAGATCTAGGAACTGTTGCGGCGCCAGTTCGCGAAATTGCGGACGAGCGATGGTTTTTGAAGCCGCCAGCCGGAATTGCATGTCTTCCGCGAAATTCCAGGTCAGCGTGCCAGCCGGCAACCAATAGTCATTGTTCAGCCCCGTGCCAACGCCAGGCGTGCCGCCGACCAGCGAGATCGGAGTTACCTGCTGCTTTGCATCCTCATAGCGGACGCCCAGATTGGCGCGCAGACCATCGGTAAGCTCGGCTTCCACCGATACATAGCCAGCATTGACTTCGAGCGTTGCTGAATAGGCGGGAACCGAAGCCTGTGAAGCCACTTCGCGCAGTTCCAGACCGTAAGTATAGACATTATAGTCGGAAAGCAGGAAATCGATCCGCTCCTGATCGATCGGATTGGGAATATTGCCTACCGGCACGAAGCGGAAATCGCGCCGCTGCGCAAAGCGGTCATTCTTGTAATAGCTGTAACCGGCCGAAAAGATGGTTGGAACCCCAAGATCGGTCTCGTAGGAAATATCCGCACCCGCGCCATAGACATCGTCATTGAGGTCACTGAACCGGATTCGGGCCGATTGCCCCGGCGAGGTCAGGTTGTTGACATAATCCTGCGCAATGATGTCGTCATAGGCATAGCCATAAGTCCGCTCATAGGGCGCGTCGCGCTTGGAATTGGCATAGCTGCCGCGGACGTCGATGCTCAGTTCGTCAAATTTGAACTCACCGACAAACTGTGACGTGAACAACTGGCGCTCGAACCAGCTGGTCCGTCCCTGGTTGAGCAATGTGTCATCGCTGACGTTGATCGAATCGATGCCGGCCTTGATCGAAGCTTCCTTCGACGTGTCGTGGATATAGAGATTGGTGAAACGGAACTTGTGTTCACCCACCTCTGCCGAAAGTCCAAGCAGACCGTTGATCACGATACGATTTTCCGTCGTCACAAAGCGGAAGTTCTGGTCCGGCAGCAGTCCCGGTTCACCGTCGACGGTGACAATGCCCTGCGAAGTCTGCTGGACGCCGCCGCGGGTGCGCCAGCTGTTGTCATATCCGGCTGTCGCCACCACCCCGACATAAGCATCGCCGACATCGAAAGTCTTGCCAGCCGATATATCGGCCGAGAAATTGGCCGGTATGTCATTGTTGCGCTGGATCAGGTTGGTTTCAGCGTTGTTCAGACTCGCAGCAAAATTCTGCAGGTCCTCGCTGGTGAAGGTCGTACCAACGGAAATGGGGACATTCTGGGCCAGCGCCTTGGCCAACCCGGCAGGGATATCGCGCACGCCGGAATCGAAGCCGATGATATCGCCGTCAGAACCGTCATAGGTATAACCGAGCTTGCCGGTGGTTTCGCTATCGCCGCTAACCCCGAAATTGATCTTGAGAAACGGCTCGTCCGGAGTCGACTTGGTCGTCAGGTTGATCACCCCGCCGCCAAATTCGCCAGGATAGTTGACCGAGTAACTTTTCTGGACAACCGTTGAGGCGATGACGCTGGTCGGGAACAGGTCCAGCGGAACAACGCGGCGGAGCGGCTCCGGTGAAGGTAGCGGCAGGCCGTTCAGCAAAGCGAGCGAATAACGTTCGCCAAGACCGCGGACAAAGACAAAACGGCCGCCGACGACGCTGAGGCCGGTGACTCGCTGCAGCGAACCGGCAATGTCGCCATCGGCAGTACGGGCGATTTCCGCTTCCCCCAGAACCGAGACCACTTCGCCGGTCGCACGCACCGGATTGGGAATATATTTGCCCCTGACGATAATCTCGCCGCTGAATTCTCCGCCCGGAGCCGAAACATCGACGTCTTCACCCGTAGGCTCGTCGTCCGAGGATGTGGGCTCTGCCGCCGGCTCTTCGCCGGGAGCGGATTGCGCATGGGCAGCAGGAGAAATGAGTGCAGAACTCAGCAGCAGGCCGGCGATTATCGATGTCCGCTTGGTCATCCGAATGTCCTTCATATAGTGTAAAAATGGGATGGCGACCGCCGAGGGCCACCATCCCAGTGTCTTGGTTCAGGGTTAACCAATCGTGGGAGCGATGGCACAATCATTGGCGTAGAGACCGCAGGTCCAGCCTTGGAAGCGCGTGTCATTCGCGTCCTTTACGGCACCGATATAATTAACCGCTTCATAGTCTCCGAACTGGAACGAGGATGCCACAGTTGCAGCATTGAACGGCGTCACAGCATTTTCGTTCGCCCCGTTGATGAAGGCAATCGGCCAGGCGCTCGAAGCAAGTGTCGAAGTACCCGCCGACGTGTTGTTGGTGCCTGCGTTAAAGATGGTCTGGATCGCCGCGACGGTTACATTGCCGTCGTCAACGAACGCTCCGCCCGAGCAGGACATGAACACCGACTGGAATACTGGCGGGCCTTTTTCATCCAGCGCCGGATTCGCAGCCTGCACCGTAGCGCTGCCATCCATATCCAGGCATTTGTTGGCTCCAGATGCGCTCGAGATGACACTGTTGTACATTTCATAGTCGCCACCGCCACGCATCAGGATCGTCGTGTTGCCGCCGCGGGAGACCAGAGTGCCGTTTGCCATAGCGTAATTCTGCCGTGGCTGAGCATCTTCGTCGCCATTGGAGTCTGCTTCCCAGTTGTGGTCCCCGCCATTGACGCGCTGCACCGCCAGAACGAACTGGTTGAAACCCTTGTAGCCAACATCGGAATCGACCGAATCATCGTCAGTACCGGTAAAGGCCAGATTCTTGCCGTTGACCCGGCCACCAAACCATTCAACCGCGTCGTCCGAACTGTTATGGACCTGAATATTCTGGAAGAAGGTGCCACGACCGACGCCACCGAGGCTGATGCCATTCAATTCGTTGCCGGTCGAGACTTCGAAACCGGGATAGCGAATTTGCAGATAGGACAGGCGACCCGATGAATCATTTGGCAGAGTGCCGCCGTAAACGGCATTGGCCGGACCTTCGATAATCGCTTCGCAATCGGTGCGCGTGCCGCCCGGATTGGAAACGTCTCCGGTTGCGCAGTTGGAGATTGGTGCCCGGCCGAGAATGACCACGCCGCCCCACTGGCCAATGCTGTCTGCGGTAGTGGTTCCCAGAATATTCTGGCGCGAAGTGAAGATGATCGGCGCAGAGGCGTTGCCTTCAGCAAAAATCTGCGAGCCGCGATTGACCAGCAAGAAGTCGCCACCGGACGAACCGAACACGGTCACACCAGGCTCGAAAGTGATGATGCCGGTTGCGCCGCCATCAATCCCCACATCGACCTCACCGGAGAAAGAGTAAATCGTGCCAGCTTTTTTCGGCACCAGCAGATTACCCGTGATGATACCGGAAATCTGGCAGTTGCGAACCTCTTCCCCATTGCCCGTGGTGATCGTACCAACATTGGCCGTTCCAGTGGGACAGCTTGCTGCCGGACCCGACCCTGGCGTTGGAGTCGGTGTGGGCGTAGGTGCCGGTGTCGGTGCCGGCGTCGGCAATACGACAAGATTGCCTTCGCCCGGCGATGCGACATCGTCGGCGCCGCAAGCCGTCACCGCCAGGGCAGCCACACTCGCGAACAGGACAGATCGGATTTGCTTATTCAACATGGAATTGGTCTCCGCAAAATAACTGGTTTGAAACATTAAAATCAAACGATGCGGAATCGAATCAAAAGCCCCCATCGCCCTCAGCGAAGGGCTCTAGGGATGGCGCGTGACCCTGCCATGCTGTTTGCATGACTCTTTGGAGACAAAATTATGACGGATATTTTGCACTCATCTCCGCAGTGGCAGATAAGCTTGAATTATGCTGCGGTACGGTCCGAACTGTGATCGAAATGCACAAAAAAAGGCGGCCGCATAACCGGCCGCCCTGCACATTATACATGGAGCAGGAAAATCTGCCCTCAATGATTCGCCAGTTTACCGACCGGCAAACTGACTGTTCAGCTTCTGCAAGGCCTGATCGGCGGCATCCCGGGAATCGACCACCTCGCCATTGGCAAGCAGCAAGTCAAAATGGCGATCGCCTTGCATGGCAGCCATGAACATGCGCGCTGCGTCTCCGGTCCGGCCCATTCTTGCATAGACCTGGCCCAGATTGATGAGACGGGCAGGATCATTCGCATCGACCTTTTCCGCCGCCTCCAGTTGCTGCAAAGCAACTTCATTTTGACCGGCGACCAGAGCATCATAGCCCAGAGCACCTTTTGCATAACCAATTTCGCCCGAATCCTGAGCGAGGGCAGGTGCCCCCATCAACATCAATCCGGCCGTGATTCCGATAATTTTAGCGGTTTTCATGACAGCTTCTCCTAGTTCGATCGTCATTTATTACACTTATATGACAATCATTGCAACAAAACTGTAATATATCTGTCAAAAATCTGTCGCGTAGAGCGTGAATCTAATATTGTCAGTGATTTAGGAAAAGGCAATCTGCCACGGGAATGATTCCGTCGGGCCCTGTCGGACGATCCGCCCGCTCGCGTCCCGCCGCAGGGTTCATTCAAATATTGTGAGGTGGGGAGAATTCTGGAGGCCCGACCCGGAATCGAACCGGGGTGCGCGGATTTGCAATCCGCTGCGTCACCACTCCGCCATCGGGCCGAAGAGAGGGCGCGAATTGCTTCGCTTTGTCGCGAAAGTCAACCCAAAGTTGCGCCCACGATGCCTGGCGCTGCATATTCGCGGGCATTATCTTATTTGTCGCGCAAAAGACGCAGTCAGCACAAATTCCCCGGAATCCATCTTGGCGCACGACGCAAGCCAAGCTAGAAGCGACAAAATCTCAGCCATAGTGTATTGTATTCATAATACAGAAGTGGCATGGACGATGGAACATTCATTGCGAGGATCGACGCTTGGGCCAGGAAAATTTCAAACAAATGCGTAAGGCGATGGTGGTTAGCCAGCTGCGAACCACTGAAGTCAGCGACCCGCATCTGATTGCGGCGATGAGCCACGTTCCGCGCGAGGATTTTGTACCGGCTGCCCGGCGAAACTTTGCTTATGCTGACCGCGGCGTACAGATCGGAGAAGACAGAGCGCTGAATCCGCCCCTGACTACAGGACGCCTGCTCAATATGGCGCGGATCACGAAAGCCGATAATATTCTGCTAATCGGGGCCGCCACGGGATATACCGCAGCGGTACTGGCCCAACTCGCCGGAACCGTCACAGCGGTTGAGCAAAATCCCAAACTGGCGACCATCGCAGGAAAAAATCTCGCGGACTATGCCAACGTCAAGGTCGAAACAGGCAATCTTGCAGAGGGATGGAGCGCGTCGGCGCCCTATTCCGTGATCGTTATCGACGGACTCGTCGAACAGATTCCCGATAACGTGGTCGATCAACTGGCCCCGGATGGCCGGATCGTGGCCGTGATCCCGCACGACGGCGTTCCCCGGCTTGCCTTGGGCCGAGTCGCCAGCGGCCATGTTGGCTATCAATATTTCGCCGATGGCGCGGGCTGCCCCCTGCCCGGCTTTGAAGTGGCAAGAAGTTTTGAATTTTAAGGCGTTCGGGAGAATATTGAAATGACTAGACGTCACCTTTTCCTTGGAACGGCCATGATCCTGTTGCTGTCTGCCCCCGTGCAGGCGGACACGTTACGAGACGCCCTGATCGCCGCCTACGAGACCAACCCGACGCTGTCGGGCGCGCGTGCCAGCCAGCGAGCCACCGACGAAACGGTGGCCATAGCCAAGGCCGATGGTCGTCCGAATGCAACAACCGACTTCGGGTTTCAGGAAAATTTTCTCCGCAGCGCGAACAGCTTCACCGCGCCGCTCCGCCAGTCGACGGCAGGTGGATCGATCGACGTTCCGATCTATTCCGGAGGTGCTGTAAAGAACGCCATTCGTGCCGCCAGAACCAGAGTTGAGGCCGGCCAATATGACCTGCGCGCGACCGAGGCGAGCGTGTTCAGCAATGTTGTCGCCACCTATATGGACGTGATCCGCGATTCGGCGATTGTCCAGCTAAACCGGTCCAATGTTGGCGTACTCTCCGTCAATCTCGACGCGACCAGCGACCGGTTTGAAATTGGGGATCTGACCCGCACCGACGTTGCCCAATCCGAATCCCGGCTGGAAATTGCCAAGAGCGATCTGGAGACCGCGCGCGCCAGCCTGATCCGCAGCAAAGAAAATTATATCGCTCTGGTCGGTCACGAGCCGGGAGATCTGGAGCCGCCGCCGCCGCTGCCCAACATGCCGGAAACACCGGATCAGGCCGTTGATATCGCACTGGCTTATAATCCGGACCTGCTGGCTGCAAAAGAGCGCAGCGACGCTGCCGAATTTGATATCAAGACCGCCCGGTCCGCCAACAAGCCGCGCGTTTCCACCTATGCTCAGGGGCGCTACCTCAACTATCATGGCACGCTTGGCGGCAATCTCGCTGGCACCAATTTTGTCCAGGAACAGTCCACTGCAGAAGTGGGTGTCCGCGCGACCATGCCGATTTACCAGGGCGGGCGGCCCGCTGCTCAAATACGGCAGGCCCAGGCGCGATCCGGCCAGGCCTATGAGCAACAGATCGCTATAGAACGCGACGTCATCGCCCAAACCCGTGCCGCTTATTCCAGCTGGCGGGCGTCGGAGCGGGTGATACAGTCATCGGAGCGGGCCGTCGCTGCGGCGAGTCTGTCTCTCGAAGGGGTGCGTGCAGAAAATTCCGTCGGCAACCGCACCATATTGGATATATTGAATGCCGAGCAGGAATTGCTGAATGCGCAGGTGCAGCTGGTGACGGCTCGCCGCAACAGCTATGTCGCCGGCTTTTCCCTGCTTGCCGCGATGGGCCGGGCGGAAGCGCGGGATCTTGGTCTCGATGGAGGTCCGCTTTACGATCCGGACGTAAACTACGAGCGGGTTGACGACATGTTCTACGACTATCAGAGCGACCCCAATCCGGTGCCGCAAGCAACCAGGACCGTTGACACTGAGGCGCAAAAAGCGGACATAGAGCCATTGCCGGAGGTTCCATCGCGCCGATAAGGCTGGTTTTGATGATGCTCGGCAACGGGGCGTAAGTGTAGGGGTTTCGCAAATGGCTGAACAAAACCGGGAATCGTCGATGGAGGAAATCCTCTCGTCGATCAAACGCATCATAGCCGAAGACAAGGCCATTGATGAAGATCGTCCCGTTACTCGCCGCAAGAGTTCGTCCAAACCTGCTCTGCAGGCCGTTCCCGATATTCAGCCCGTGAACAGCGATGATGAAATACTTGAACTGACCGACGAATTGGCGGAACATCAAAATTCTTCGGCTCGCGCCGTCTTTGGTGACCCCCGCAAGGAAGAGCGGCTCATCGACGACAACAAACTGGACAGCATGCGCCAGTCGCTTTCGGCCTTGGTCGAAAAGGAAGCGCTTGAGCGCCGGGTGCCTACGCAACCCTCCGGCGGCACGTCGCTGGAAGACCTGACCCGCGAACTGATGCGGCCGATGATCAAGCAATGGCTGGACGCGAATTTGCCGAAACTCGTGGAGGAGCTGGTCGCCCGCGAAATTCAAAGGCTGAGCGAGAAATAGTCCTGTCGGACTGATCCCATTGCCTTGTTGGACAGGCGTGCTAAACCCCTGTTCATGACAAATTTCATCAAAACACTCACCACCGCGCTGCTGCTAACGGGCAGCATTTTTCCAACGGTCGCAACGGCGCGACCGATGACAGCGGAGGATCTCGCGACACTGAAGCGCATGGGGTCCGTTGCCGTTTCTCCGGACGAGAAATGGGCGGCCTTTGACGTTACCGAGACCGATCCTGAAAGCTACGCGCGGTCCAGCGCGCTCTATCTGCTCGCGCTCGACAAGCCGAATGCCGTGCCGATCCGCATCCTCGACACGCCTGACAAGAGCGAACATAGCCCGGCCTTTTCGGCAGACGGAAGCCTTTATTATCTGAGCGATGCCAGCGGTTCCGAACAGCTGTGGCATAGCGACATATCTTCATCCGGCGCGGAGGGTGAACCGGTGCGGGCAAGCGATGTGAAAGCCGACATTGCAGGCTTCAAACTGTCTCCGGACGGCGAAAAAGTGGCACTATGGGGCGACATTGCGAGAGGCTGCCCGACCTTTGGCTGCGATTCTGACGGCAACCGGGCCGAACCCGGTCCCGGTACCGGTCGGGAATATGACGAGCTGTTTATCCGCCACTGGTCGAGCTGGGAAACTCCGGGTAATTACAGCCGGATTTTCACCTTCAGTCTGAAGGACGGGAAGATCACTGGAAACGGCGCTGCGCTGGACGGCGATCTGGTTGGCGACAGCCCGTCCAAGCCTTTTGGCGGCGGCGAGGAAATTACCTGGGTGCCGGAAGAGGACGGCCTCTTCTTCGCGCTCCGGACCGCGGACCGCAACGAGCCGACGTCCACCAATCTCGATCTCTACGCCGCCAAGGCCGATGGCACCGAAACCGTCAATTATACCGACAGCAATGAAGCGACGGACACGCTTCCGGCCTTTTCATCGGACGGGGAATGGCTGGCCTGGGCAGCGATGGGGCGTCCCGGCTATGAAGCCGACCGGCTGGTGGTAAAATTGCGCAAGAAGGGCAGCGATGAAGACGAAGCCGTTGCACTGACCAGGGACTGGGACCGCTCGGTCGGCTCCATCGTGTGGACGCCCGACGACAAGAGCCTGATTGTGACAGCACAGGACATACTCGACAATCCTGCCTTCGAAGTGAATGTCGAGACCGGCAAGGTGACCCGGCTTACCGGGGAAGGCAATGTCGGCACGACGATCCCGTTAAAAGACGGCTCGCTGATTTACACCCTGAACAGCATCCAGCTGCCGACCGATCTCTATCGCCGCGCGGCGGACGGAACGGTCACCCAGCTTACCAATATAAATGGCCGCGAACTCGCCAAAATCGACAAGGTGGACGTCCGGCGCTTCAACTTTGCGGGCGCGGGCGGCGACAAGGTCTGGGGCCAGATCATCAAGCCAGCGGATGCAACGGGCAAATTGCCGATGGCCTTTCTGGTCCACGGCGGCCCTCAGGGCAGTTTCGGCAATAGCTGGTCGACACGCTGGAATCCGAAAGTGATGGCGGCGCAAGGCTATGCGGTCGTCACCGTCGATTTTCATGGCTCGACCGGTTACGGACAGAAGTTTACCGACAGCATCAATCAGGACTGGGGCGGCAAACCGCTTGAGGATCTGAAGCTGGGCTATGCCGCGGCGACAAAAACCGATCCGCAAATTGACGGTGAGCGGTCCTGCGCGCTGGGCGGATCCTATGGCGGCTATATGATGAACTGGATCGCCGGCAACTGGCCCGACCGGTTCGACTGCCTGGTCAACCATGCCGGCGTTTTCGATCTGCGCTCGATGGCGCTGAGCACCGAGGAACTGTGGTTCGACCAATGGGATCATGGCGGCCCCTGGTGGAAGCGGTCCGATCCCGAAAAATGGAATCCGGTGAACAAAATCAGCAGCTGGAAAACCCCGACGCTGTTTATCCACGGCGAAAAAGATTTCCGCATCCCCTATACGCAGAGCATCATGCCGTTCACCGTATCGCAGCAAATGGAGATTCCGTCCAAATTGCTGATCTTCCCGGACGAAAATCACTGGGTGCTCAAGGGCAAGAACAGCGTACAATGGTACCGGACGGTATTCGACTGGATGGACAAGTGGACTGCGGTCGAGGGAGCGCAGGGAAGCGCCGGTAAATGACCTGTTTCCCGACCGAAAAGCGCGACGGCACGATCATCATCACGCTGACCAATGGCGAGCGCAATACGCTCCATGCGGACTTGCTGGAAGAGGGTGCAGCAGCCCTTCAGACATTGGCCGCAAATCCCCCGGAGGCTGGCATCGTCCTGACCGGAGCAGGTGCCCATTTTACCTGCGGCATGGATACTAAGGTTGCGGCATCGCTGGACAAGGCGGGCCAGAAGCGGGCCGTGGCAGCAATCAACGAATTTGCGGCGGCGCTGCACCGTCTGCCCTGCGCCGTGGTCTGCGCGGTCAACGGCAACGCGATCGGCGCGGGCGGAATCATGATGCTGGCCTGCGACTGGGTGCTGGCTGCGCAGGGTGATTACAAGATTGGCCTGCCCGAAGCGAAGGCGGGACTGCCCTTCCCCGCTGTGCCACAGGCGATTCTCGATCACTGGCTGGACCCGGTCTGGCGGCGGCGGCTGGCTCTGTCCTCCCATCTTCTCAACCCGGCGGAGGCGCTGACGGCCGGGCTGGCGGACGAGCTTTGCATGGCGGACCAGCTGGTCGACGAAGCCGTGTTGCGGGTGAAGGCGCTGAACGCGCAACCTGGTTTTGCCGCTTGCAAGCGCCAGCTGCGCGCCAAGGCCAATGCCGAGATCGACGATATTCTGGGAAGCTGAAAGCGCTCGCATCCAATCCTTTACTGGTGAGCCTGTCGAACCACTTCTCCCGTCGATAGGCGTCCTTCGACAAGCTCAGGACTAATGGCATATTTGACGGGTTGTCTCGCACCAAAAGCAATGCCAAAGGCTCCTGATGACCTTAGACAAAAATTTTGACCCCGCAGCTATCGAGGCACGCTGGTATGAGCATTGGGAAAACAAGGGGCTGTTCCGTCCCGAGCGCGATGATCGCGAGCCCTTCACCATCGTCAATCCGCCGCCCAATGTGACGGGCAGCCTGCATATTGGCCATGCGCTGGACAATACGTTGCAGGACATCATCATCCGCCACGAGCGGCTGAAGGGCAAGGATGCCCTGTGGGTCGTCGGCATGGATCATGCGGGCATCGCGACCCAGATGGTGGTCGAGCGGCAGATGAACGAGCGGCAGCAGAAGCGCACCGACTTCACCCGCGAGGAATTTGTCGAGAAGGTCTGGGAGTGGAAAGAGGAAAGCGGCGGCACGATTACCCAGCAGCTGCGCCGTCTCGGCTGTTCGATGGACTGGTCGAACGAGCGCTTCACCATGGACGACGGGATGAACGAGGCCGTGCTCAAGGTGTTTGTCGATCTGTACAACGAAGGACTGATCTACCGCGACAAAAGGCTGGTCAACTGGGATCCGGCGCTCAAGACGGCGATTTCCGATCTGGAAGTGGAGACGGTCGATGTGAAAGGCCAGTTCTGGCATTTCAAATATCCGCTGGCCGATGGTGTGACGCTGGCTGACGGGCGCGACTATATCGAGGTGGCGACCACCCGACCGGAAACCATGCTGGCCGATATGGCGGTTGCGGTCCATCCCGGCGACGAGCGCTACAAGAGCATTGTCGGCAAGGAGGTTGTCCTGCCGATTACCGGACGGCGCGTACCGATCGTTGCCGACGAACATGCCGATCCCGAGCTGGGTTCGGGCGCGGTGAAGATCACGCCGGGCCACGATTTCAACGACTTCGAAGTCGGCAAGCGCGCCGGTTTTGCCGCGGGCGAAATGCTCAATATGCTCGATGGCGAGGCCAATGTCTGCCAGACGGCGGACGGACTGGTGCCGGATGAATTTATCGGGCTGCACCGATTCCGAAAAGAGGGCGTCGATGGCGCGCGCGAACTGGTCGTGCAGCGGCTGAAGGAACAGGGCTTCCTGATCCCGCACATTTCGAAGAACAAGGACGGCGAAGAGATCCAGCACGATGCCGAGCCGCGCACCATCGCCACCCCGTTCGGCGATCGTGGCGGTGTGGTGATCGAGCCATGGCTGACCGACCAATGGTATGTCGATGCGGAAACGCTGGCGCAGCCGGCGATCGAGGCGGTGAAGTCGGGTGCAATCGAGATTGTCCCAAAGAGCTGGGAAAAAACCTGGTTCAACTGGATGGAGAATATCCAGCCATGGTGCGTGAGCCGCCAGCTCTGGTGGGGACACCGTATTCCGGCTTGGTTCGACGAGAATGGGCAAATCTATGTCGCAATGGATGAAGCCGGGGCGCAGGCACAAGCCGGGGCCGGTGTTTTACTATCGCGCGATCCCGACGTTCTCGACACCTGGTTCTCCTCTGCCCTCTGGCCCTTCGGCACGCTCGGCTGGCCAGAAAAAACCAAGGACCTGGAACGCCACTATCCCAACGACCTGCTGATCTCCGGCTTTGATATCCTGTTCTTCTGGGACGCGCGGATGGCGATGCAAGGAATCCATTTCATGAAGGATGTGCCGTGGAAGCGGCTCTACTTGCACGGGCTGGTGCGCGCCGAAGATGGCTCCAAAATGTCCAAGTCCAAGGGCAATGTTGTCGATCCGCTGGGCCTGATCGACCAATATGGCGCCGATGCGCTGCGCTTCTTCATGGCGGCGATGGAAAGCCAGGGGCGCGACATCAAGATGGATGACAAGCGCGTCGAGGGCTATCGCAATTTCGCGACCAAGCTGTGGAATGCCTCGCGCTTCTGTGAAGTGAACGGCATCGGCGCAAGCAACACCCTCGCGGCTCCGAAAGCCGCCCTGCCCGTCAACCGCTGGATCATCAGCGAGGTGGTGGAGACGCAGCGAGCGCTGGACAAGGCACTTGCCGACCTGCGCTTCGATGCCGCAGCGAACACCATCTATCATTTCACCTGGGACCGGTTCTGTGACTGGTATCTGGAACTGACCAAACCGGTGCTGCAGGGCGAGGATGCCGCCGCGGCGGACGAAACCCGCATTGTTGCCGGCTGGGTGCTCGACCAGATCATCGTCATGCTGCACCCGTTCATGCCTTTTATCACCGAGGAATTATGGCATGCGATGGGAGAGCGCAGCTATGATCTGATCGTCGCCAAATGGCCGGAACCAAAAGCGGAAATCGATGCGCAGGCCAAGGCGGAGGTCGACTGGCTGATCAAGCTGGTGTCGGAACTGCGGTCGGTGAAGGTCGATCTGAACATCTCCCCGGGCACCAAGATGACGGCCCATGTCCGCGATGGCGACGATGAGCTGGAAGCCAAGATTGCCCGCCAGGGCGCGGCGCTGGACCGCGTTGGCAGGCTGGAAGCCATTTCGTTCGATGCGGCGCCTGATGGCCCATCGGCGCAGATTGTGGTGGATGGCGCGACCTATGTGCTGCCGTTGGCGGGCGCGATCGATATCGATGCGGAGAAAGCCCGGCTGACCAAAACGCTGGAAGCGGCGCAGAAGGAAGCCAAATCGCTATCTGGAAGACTGGGTAATCCCAATTTCGTCGAAAAAGCCAAGCCGGAAGCGGTCGAAAAGGCGCGCGCCGATCTGGCCGACAAGGAAGCGGAAGCCGAGCGGCTGCAGGCGGCAATCAACCGGCTGGGATGACTTGATGCCTGCACCGCCAGGCGGATATCTCGAATATTCGGAAATCCGGGCAAGATCGGACGATGGCTACCCGCCTGCACGGGTACAGTCGTCGGCGGTATCTCGCCTATTCCGCTTTGCCGCGCCGCATTTTTTCGGCGCCTTCGCGCATCTTCCTGGAGCCTTCGCGCATTTTTTCTGCACCACGACGCATCCTGGGAGCGCTCGCCAGCAGTTCGTCTGCCGTGATTTGCTTTTCATGCCGGGCGTTCTCCCGTGCCACCTCGCGTTCCCGAAAATTTGCGTCGCTTTCGAGCCGATCGGCATAAGCCTCCATCTTGTCGGCCCCACGCAGCATTTCATCGGCGCCCTTTTCCATGCCAACGGCGCCTTCAGCCAATCCTGCCTTCACCTGGGCATGGATGTCCCGGGCAAGGGATTCGCTCCATTCTGAATGTAATTGATGCTCGGCATCGCGAGCGTGAATGGCCAGAGCTGGCACCAAGGAACCGGCGACGAGACCCAGTCCAGCCAGCCATGGAATATAGCGTTTATCAACCATCGAATACTCCCTGTCAGTCCACTGCGCCGTGCGCGCAGCTGCATGACTACGGGTGTAATCAATAGTCCTGAATTTGGTAGCGGCTATCGATCAACAGCGGAAGGCGATGGACAAACGGTCGGCTGGTCGCTTATCGCCCTTGCGCCCGCCAGCGCTTGATAACCCGCTGGATGATCTCTTCCTCGCCACCCTGTTCCCGCCAGAGGTCCGAGAATATCGGATCTTCCGAAGCCGGACGGCGTTCTTCCGCGAGCGTATCCAGCGAAACGCGGATCGGGATCGCCACGCCTTCCCCGCAACAGATGACTTCGCGATTGCGCAAGGCGGGAATAGAATCGAGAAAGCCGCGGGCGCCTTCCGGCATAGCTGCCTTCACAAACGCCTGATCTCGATCATTGTTGAGCCGCATTGACAGGATCGTCCCGCATTGCGACAGCACCCCTTCGGCAAGATCGGATGGCCGCTGGGTAATCAGACCCAGGGACACACCATATTTACGGCCTTCCTTGGCGATCCGACTGAGGATGTCGCGAACGGCGCTTTCCTCGGCCATGTCGTCATTGGGAATATAGCGATGCGCTTCCTCGCAGACCAGCAGCATCGGGCGTTGCGGTTCGTTGCGCGCCCAGATCGCATAGTCAAAAACCAGCCGGCTGAGCACTGACACCACGGTCGGCGTGATTTCGGACGGCATGGCGGATACATCGATAATCGAAATCGGCTTGCCTTCGGAGGGCAACCGGAAAATCTTGGTAAGAAAACTCGCCATCGTGTCACCGACCAGCATCCCGGAGAACATGAAGCTGTAGCGCGGGTCAGCCTTGATCTCGTCAATCTTGCTTTTCAGCCGCTGATAGGGTGCGCTGTTGGTCGCCTTGTCGAGCTTGCCCATTTCGTTCTGCAGGATCGTGGTCAGATCGGACAACAGATAGGGCACCGGCGAATCCACGGTCAGTTTCGCAACGCCCGCGGAGGCCTGGTTTTTCGCTTTTGCCGCCAGCAGACATTTGGCGAGAATGTCGCAATCCATCTGCTTGGCGTCTCCATTCGACTGGACAAAGACCTCGCAATGTTCTCGAAAGTTCATCAGCCAGTAAGGCAGGTTCAGGTTGTTCACATCGAACACCTTGCCATTATCCTTGAACGCCGCGCCATATTCCCCGTGCGGATCGATCATGATGATGTGGCCTTCGGGCGCCATATCACAGATTTTATGAAGAATGAGAGCGGCGGCCGTCGACTTACCGGTACCGGTCGAACCCAGAAGCGCGAAATGCTTGCCGAGCATGGCATCCACATAGAGAGCACCACGGATATCGTCTGTCGGATAGACGGTGCCAACCTCCACATTGGCACGGCCATCTGAGGCATAAACCTGCTTGAGGTCGGCGGTGGTGACAGCATAGACAATCGATGCAGGTGTCGGATAGCGGGTCACGCCCCGACGGAAATTATATATCTGTCCGGTCAGCTTTTCCTCGTCTCCCTCGCCTAGAAAATCGATCTCGGCAACCACCAGTCCTGCCTGGCCTTCATAGAGTCGCTGGGTACGGATGTTGGCAAGCAACCAGGTCTGGCCAACCCGTATTTTGACCTGGCTGCCTACTTGGCCCGCCATTTGGACGGTCTTGTCGTGATGGTCGAGCAGTCCCGTCAGAACGGCGGTATCCATTACCACTTTCGAGCCGGAACCGGCAATTTCGATCACTTCACCAATCTTGTACCCCTCACTGCGCCGGGAAGGGGTACCGTGCTCAGGGTCTCTTAGCTGTTCGGTGCCGGAAACTGGACCCGGTCTTGCTTCGGAGAAATTGTGAGAACCCATGTCGGACATTGCCGTACTTCCTGTTTTGCCTTTGAAAAACCGGACTAGTCGATCATGGTTAAGGAAGATTTACTCGCGCTGCAGAAACGAGAGGCAAAGCGAGACGGCCCTGAAGCAAGATCACATCTTGCGGAACAGATAGCCTGCGGACCAGCCCAGAAAAACCGAAATGGCCACGGCGATCAATCCATAGAGAAAGCCGTTGTTCTGCGATAAATTGGTGATGAAACGCCCCATACCGATTTTTTCGATGGTAATATTCTTGACTTCTGCAGCCTCCACCCGGCCATCGATTATGAGAAAGGTTTCGGCGGTGTAATCGCCAACCGGTACGCTCGCTGGCAAGTTGATCCGCGCCTGATAGAGCACGCTATTGGTAATCTTGACGCTATTGGGCAGATTCTTGAACAGATGGCCCCGCGAATTCAGGTCTACAAGTCCGTCGACAAAACGATCCAGTTCGCGGCTGTCAATCGCTCCTGCTGGAGAAAGCTGCAAATGGTGCAGTCCCAGTTCGTAGATGTCGGCGGTCTTGCTGTCGACAATATCATCGATCGGTTTCGAAGAAGCGACCGCATAAAATCCCGGAGCGGACCGAAATTCGCTACTCGCCGCGTTGATCCAGATGCCGGCGATCTGCTGCTTCTCGCGCACGACAATCGATTCCACAGGCCCTTTCAGAACCACTACAATATCTGCCTGATCGGTATTGCGAGTACCCGGCGGATAGGTGATCGCTCCAAACAGCAGCAATTGCGCACCATTGAAATCACCCCGGATACTGATCCGGTCCTGCGATACCTCGGGCACCAGAATTGGGGTTGCGGCCACGGTCAGCACCGCGATAGCCAGAACCGCGAACAATCGGGTAAAAAGGGGCCGGCGCCGCATCACAGGGGTTGCACCGTATAGATTTCGTCCGGTTGGAAACCCAACCCCAGGGCCATACGGATCGCAACGAGCAGAACCATGGAGGCCAGTGCCAGACGCAGATATTCCGGCCGCATCCGCTGGGCAAATTTTGCGCCCAGTTGCGCGCCCGTCACGCTGCCGATCAGCAGCAGCGAGGCCAGAACGATATCGACGGCACGTGTCGTCATGCTGTGCATCATCGTCGAGGCGATGGTGACAAACAGGATCTGGAAGAGCGAGGTTCCGACAACCACCTGGGCGCCCATACCCAGCAGATAGAGCATCGCCGGCACCATGATAAAACCGCCACCGACGCCCAGCAACATTGTTAATATGCCGGTAAGCAGACCGAGTATGAAAGGGGCAATTGGCGAAATATAGAGACCGGACCGGTAAAAACGATAACGGAACGGCAGATTGGCCACCAGCGGGTGATGCCGCCGCTTCCGGGCGGGCAGCGGTTTTCCGGCGCGCAGCGCGCGGACGCTCTGCAACGATTCCTTGAACATCAGGCCACCGATGCTCGACAGCATCAAAACGTAGAGAACATTGATGACCGTATCGATCTGGCCCCAGCTTTGCAGAATCTGGAAAAGCCCGGTTCCGATCATCGTGCCGAAAATACCGCCGATCACCAATATGCCGCCCATCCGGAAGTCGACTCCCTTGCGGCGCATATGGGCTGCGACACCGGAAATACTGGCTCCGGTGACCTGGGTTGATGCCGACGCCGCAGCCACTGTCGGGGGTATGCCGTAAAAAATCAGCAACGGCGTGGTCAGAAAGCCTCCGCCGACGCCAAACATGCCTGACAATATCCCGACCAGCCCGCCGAGCAGGACGATAACGAAAGCATTGACCGAAAGATTGGCGATTGGCAGGTATATGTCCATATACCGACCGGACTAATCCCTTTTTCGTGCGGGATAAAGAGCGTTGCCATCCGGGGAGCAAGAAAAGAATCGATTGGTACGGCGACGGAAAATATTCCGCTCTCTAGAAGCTGGTCGAAACCGTCAGCGCCACTCCGCTTCCCGGACGGGCATTACCCGCGACCCGAACTCTCCCGTCGACCGCAATGCGGGTCAACAGGCCACCCATAGGCAGGTCAAGGCTGGCCCGCGGGCCGATATCCAGCCGACGAATATCCCGCTGACCACCCGTCCATAACCCGGCACCGACCGACAATTTCGGGTCACCCAGATCGGCAATCGGGCGCTGAACAGTGGCAGAACCGTCGAAAAAATAGGTGCGATTCCGTCCGAGGACGTAACCCGCCTGCCCATAGGTCTCCAGCACAAATCGCTCCAGGACTACGTCTGGCCCGGTCCCGCCTGTCGCATAGAAAGCCGTACCGGCGACCCGGCCCGAGCCAGCGTCGAACCGCTGCTCCGCATGCACGGCCAGCGGCACGTTCCGCAGCGGGCGAAGCCGAGCCCCCAGTGCGATTTCTTCCTGGCTCACCGGAGCCAGCGCAGTCGAAAGCCGGGCATAAAGGGACGTTTCCGGAACGGGTCGGTCGAACAGACGCCAGGACAATATGGCCCCTGCCTGACTGCCCCCATATTGGCCGTTGGCGATGGTGTTCCCCTGCCTGCCATGAAACTGGCGTTCCGGTCCGGAATGTTGCCGGGCATGGATCCAGAAATAGGCGGCCCAATTTTTGCTATGAGGCGCAGCGGGAGGATTGGGGAAACGCGGGATGGTCGCTGCGTCAATGCCTGAATCTCGATCGGCCCGGCTAAGCGAAGCGGGCAGAAAAAACCCTCGAGCCTCGTCGGAATATGGCCATAACACAGACATGGGCCGCGACACGCCTGTGGCGGCCCTCTTCAGAACGGCAAATCTGCCCTGGCTGCGTGTCGGCATATCGACGGTTTGATATTGGCGCCTTGTTCGGTATCGGCTCGCCCGATCCCGTGCGACATCCAATGGCATTGTCGTCCGTTCTGCGCCCTGTGGTTTTACCGCCAGACGCATCGGGAGGCTCTCAACCGGATCGGCGGGATATCGCCCAAAAACTGCTGGACTGTACCAGGAAATTGCCCTGACCAATATCCAGAGTGCCGCCATGGCCGCCATGGCCCTCAGCGGCGCTCCGGCGGCCGATCCCGGCAAGCGCTCAGCCCCGGTCTTCCGGGGAATATTGCGGCCTCAGTTGTTTGACATTCCCGGCATCAGGATAAAAATGACTGGTTTTTTCCCAACGGGCAGGTTGACCGGCAAGTTGCCCGACATATTGGCGGAGTGCGCGCCAGACCGCCATGATATTGATCATATTGGCGACAACCGTTCGGGGAATTGACAGCATGGCTTCGCGCAGGCCGTAGAGACAAAAGACGAAATAGGCTTTCATCATCAACCGCCAGAGGAGAAATCCTGCATTAAGAACCAGCAATATCTTCAGAAATCGGGACACGGGCTGAAGGCGGTAACTCCCCGTCATTTCGGCAAGCGAAAGCAGGCCGGTCAACAGGATGGCAATATAGGCGATCGCCAGGACAATGGCGGCAAAGCTGGCCTTGCGGTCGCGCAGACGCATCCAGTTTTCCCGCCAATCATTTTGCCAGCCCAACCGATCCCAGCCGGAGAGTGAAATACCCGCCATCCACCGGCTTTTCTGCCTGATCGCATCTTCCAGCCTGTCCGGAAAAAACTCCTGGGTTGCTACCCATTGGCCGCTCCTGTCGCGCAGCCGGGCAAAAATTCCGCGACTTGTTCCGCCGGTCAGATGGAGTCCCAGTTCATAATCTTCGGTCATGCTTTCAGCGTCAAAAGGCTTGCCCTGTGTGCGGGCGGAAAGTTTTTGCAGGGCATCCCGGGCGAAGGCACAGCCGACCCCCGCCGAGGGGATGGAAGCACCGAGTGCCTCGCGCAGCACCATCTGCTTGCCATGCAATTCAGCGAACTCGTCACCATAATGGCCCGCAACCCAGCGCGAGCGTTTGGCGCGACGGGGAATGACGGGAAGCTGGACAAGAGCGGCCTTGCCGATCAGATGGCCGAAAAGCCGAAGCGCCTCGGGATGAACGATATCCTCCGCATCGTGCAGAATGATCGCTGCAAAATTGGCCTGTTCTTCGATTTCATCGCGACAGAGCGCATCCCAAAGATGATTGAGACAATCGGCCTTGGTGGTGGGACCGCCCCGGCTGCACATCACAAGCCGAACCTTGTCGCTGCCCGTCGAAGCCGCCGCCACTGCCGCTACGGTTTCCGGATCATTGGGATAGCAGCCGACGTAGATGCGATATTGACTCGCTGTCCACTGCCCCAGACAACGGCTCAGCATGGGGCCGATCACCGCCGCCTCTTGCCAGGCGGGGACGAATATCGCCATTCGACGCTCCAGCGCCGCCGGGTCGAGACTTTCCACGGTTGCCCTTTGATAGCGCGAATAGACGAAAAGCTGGCGTCTCAGCCCGTGAAAGATCCAGAGTCCATCAAACAGCAAATCGTCGACCGCGCCAATCAGAAAGGACAGGCTGGCGAACAGCAGCAGTTCCTTTTGCAGAAAATCGAGAAACAGCAAAATTTGATTGCTTGCCATGACCATACTCCACGGGCTCGCAAAAGCGGGGCTTCTGCAAAAAATTGGGAAATGATTGTGTTGGAACTTTTGACTTGAGGGGGCGCTATCCGGATTCGATTTTACGTCCCGACCGGACCGCTACATGTTCAAGGGAGCCGATCGCCAACGCGAGCAGCATGGGGTAAGCCCAGAACACAGCTCCTGTTGCGAAAGCCCAAGGCGTTACTTGGGGTGCTATCATAACCGCTGTATGGATCGCTACCGCTAGCAGTTGAAAAGCAGACGCCCACATCGGCCAGAAACGATCAGATTTCAGGGTCAAATAAATTAACGCGAAAAGAGCGACGATATCGATCGCGAATATTCCTGCTTCTATTCTGACCCATGGTGTCCCCCATATTTTACCGACCGCGAGAGAACTTAAAGAGCCGGCTATCATGATCGCGGCTCCGAGATATTCCGAGCGGGCGCCCCTAAAAATTGCATGTCCGCAGCAAGCAAATAGGAATAGATAATAGACATTTCCCCAGATCGTGTTGAGAATCACTGTGTTAACCTTGATCCAATTTAGAAATAACAGAGCTTGCTTTTTTGACTTCCCGAACGGCTATGCAGCTTCATCGACCAGGTTGACTACCTGCTCAGCTCTTTTCTTTGCTTGGAGTGATGGTTTCATATCTCCACTTCCAAGAGCTATCTCCTGCAATCCAATTTGATCGCGGACGTCCGCCAATCGGTTATGAGTGGCGACCAGATGCCCTCTCGCCCCGATCATTGCCGAGAGAGTTTCCGCTGCCTCGGCAACGGCATCCTGACCCACCACGGCCGATAAATGAGCGGCCATCCGTGCCCTCGGCATATGTCCGATCAAGTCGGCCATTTTCCCGATAGCCTCATCCAAGGCCCGTTCAGCCGCGAACAGTTTGTCTGCCAGATGCTCCGCTGCATCTTGTCGCTGTCTTCGCATCATTTTTCCTTTCTCCACTGTGCCCTGCCGACACCGCCTTGTCCGATGTGAAATACTGGGCCTTCACACAAGCAGACCATGGCGCTGGCTGGCCGAGCCGGTGCTCAGCCTTTGAGCCGGGACAACGCTTCCAGGCCCGATATCAGGCCCCCAAAAGACAAAGCGGCTCCGATCGCAATAGCCAGTATCCATCCGAGACGCTCGACCGCAGCAAGACGGTTTTTCTCGCCGCGGAAACGCGGAACGGGAAGCGGACGGTGCCCTGGTTCAAATCGCTCCAAAGCTATGAAGGCGCCGCCGCTCGCCGCATTCGCGCTGTCATCCTCGAGGTCGGCTTTTTTGCTGCTGGTTCTTCGGGATGACGAGCCCTGATTCCCGTTTTCGTGGCCTTTCTCAACAAGCGACGCTTGATATATCAACGGTTGATAATCCTGTTCGGGATCCAGCGCCGCAAAGATGCGCGCGGCTTCAAAGCGGGAACCAGCATCTAAAACACGCATCGCCGTGCGCAGCCGCTGATCAACCGTGTGTGGAGACACTCCCAGCTCCCGCGCGATTTCCTTGGACGTCAGATGCGCGAACACCAGCCTGAGGCAGTCACGCTGCCCTTCATTCAGCCTGTCAACAGATGCGTCGGTCATGCCAGGAAAGTCCTGTCGACTCGAATGGACTGACTTTCTGTCCGTTCGGACACGGGCAGAAAATCGCAGCATGAAACTGGCGAAAATTGACGGAAGCGCGGCCCGTACATCATATCTGCCCCCTGACCACCATATGTTGCCCGACTGATATATATCTTTGTATTAGCAGAACTACGCCGTTTCGGAAAAGCCATGATTTTTTGTGGCCCTGGTGCCACGGATATGATCCGCATCCCCCGTTGCTGCAAAGTCCGCTGGACTTGCGGTCAGGTTCGGGCCATCAACCTCAAAAAGGAGAGAGCATGAGCGCAACACAGGCAGAGCCCCTGACAAATACGGGGCTGGCATATCGGTCCGGCGGCTATCGGAACTATGTCATCATTTCGCTGATGCTTCTCTACACGTTGAACTTCATCGATCGCATCCTTATCGGTGTGGTCGCACAGCCCATTATCGAGGAATTCAAGCTGCAGGACTGGCAGTTCGGGCTGTTGTCCGGCTTTGGCTTTGCCCTGATGTATACGGTGATGGGTATTCCGATAGCCCGTCTCGCGGAACACATGAACCGCGTCCGGATCATCGCCGCCAGTGTCATATTATGGTCGCTGATGACCGCGATGTGCGGCCTTGCCGGCAGCTTCGTGGCGCTGCTTGTGTTCCGTATCGGCGTCGGCATCGGGGAAGCCGGTCTGACACCGGCGGCCAACTCGATCATCTCCGACTATTTCCCGCCGCGCAGCCGCGCCCGGGCGATCGCCATTTACACCATGGGCATTACGCTCGGCGGTGTTCTGGCCAACGCCTTTGGCGGACCGATCACGGAATTATTTTCCTGGCGCGAAGCGTTTCTGGCGCTCGGCGTGCCCGGAGTGATTTTCGGCCTTATTTTCCTGTTCACCGTCGAGGAACCGCCCCGTGGCTATGCCGATCCGCCGACGGCAACCAAACCGCGCAAGATGGGCATCGCCGAGACGATCAGCGAATTGTCGGCCAAGCGCAGCTTCTGGATCAACATGATCGCCGCCGCTCTGGTCGCTTTCGTCGGTTATGGCGTCAGCAATTTCCAGGTCGCTTTTTTCCAGCGGGTGCACGAAATGTCGATTTCGGAAGTGACGCTGCAGATCGCAGTGCCGCTCGGGCTCGCCGCGTCTTTTGGCGCCTTCTTCACTGGCTATCTGACCGAGAAGATGAGCGGTCGCTTTCCCAATGTCGTCGCATGGCTGCCGGGCGTCATGCTGATCGGCTGCGTGCCGCTCTACTGGATCGGCTTCACGACGGCCAGCGTGCCGTTTGCGCTGGCAACGCTGCTGTTCGCAGCGGTGCTGCATTATGGCTATCTCGGCGCCCAATATACGATCTGCCAGGGCGTTGCGAGCCCGCAATCGAGAGCGACGGCAGTCGCGCTGTTCCTGTTCATCGTCAATCTCATCGGCTATGGCTGCGGCCCTCTCGCTATGGGAATATTGAGCGATATCTTGATGAGTAGCCATCTTGGTGCCTCGCAGTTTGCCGCAGACCTGACGAGCCAGATCTGCAAGGGGCGTCCGGAGGATCTGGTCGCTACCTTGGGCGCGGCTAAGGCCGGGATCTGCATGACGGCGAGCGGCGAGGGCTTGCGCTGGGCCATGATCTATATCGTCGGCATATTCCTGGTGGCCGGCGGCATGTATATCTATCTCTGCAAGACGCTGCAGAAAGACCTTGTAGCGAAGATGAGCTGAGCGGATATGACCCGTCCCGAACCCTGGCAGCTGATCGCTGACAATTATCCCGTGTCCGTTGTCATGCAGACGCGGTTCCAGGATATTGATCCCAACCGGCATCTCAACAATGTTGCCTTTGCGGCGCTGTTCGAGAGCGCCCGGGTCCGGCTCAACCGGGAGTTGCGGCCCTGGGCGGACCGGCCGAGAAACGAGCGCAGCATGGTTGCGGCGATCACGATCAACTATCTGCGTGAAGGCCACTATCCGGACGACGTGACGGTCTGCTCGGGCGTCAGCAAGATTGGCACGTCCAGCTATGTGATCGCGCAGGCGATGTTCCAGAATGGTCAGTGCATCGCCACCTGCGATTCCGTTATCGTGTGTCGCACCGATGGCGAGGGCAAGCCTCTCCGCCAGGCGGTGGTCGATGAGCTGGAGAAGATGCGGACCAGCGGCTAGCCGCTTCCCGTCAATCTCTCCGTTCGCACTGAGTTTGTCGAAGTGCCTATGGCCTAGACAGGTCCTTCGACAAGCTCAGGACGAACGGTGTTCAGCTACAAACCCCATTCAATCTGTGAAGTTCGCGGTCCGCTTCTCCATGAAGGCCATCACCGCCTCGACCTGGTTGGGAGTGCGGCTGACCTTCTCCTGTCCGACCGATTCCATCATCAGGATTTCGTCCTCGTTCATATCGGGGAGCCTGTTGATCAGATCCTTGGCGATCTGCACCGCCTGGGGATGCTTGCTGGCGATTTCGCGGGCAATTTCCATGGCTCTGGCATAGGGATTTTCCGACAGATGGGTAACGAAACCCAGCTCCTTACCTTCCTCGCCGGTGAAGATCCGGTTGGTATAGGTCAGCTCGCGCAGAATATCGTCGCGGACAAAGCTGCGCCAGGTGGTGAAGCTGCCCATGTCGGGGATCAGGCCCCAGCGCATTTCCATGATCGACATTTTGGCATCCGGCGCGACCACGCGGATATCCGCAGCGCTGGCAAATTGCAGACCACCACCGATGCACGGCCCGTGAATCGCCGCAATCACCGGCGCTTTCAGCTTGCGCCAGAGCAGCACGATATGCTGATATTTGTTGGCATTGCCGAAGCTGCGCTCGGTCAGCGTACTGGCAAGGGGCGATTGCTCGCCATCCTTGCTGGCTTCAGTCGCTGCGGCCGCGGAAGCGGCAAAAGCCCCCATATCGAGTCCCGCGCAAAAGGCCCTGCCCTCTCCGGACAGAACGATCGCCCTGATGCCTTCCATCGCCGCCAGTTTCTCGCCCGCCTCGACGATCGCATCGATCTGCTCGGCATCCAGCGCGTTCATCTTGTCCGGCCGGTTGAACCGGACATCGGCGATATGGTCGGTGACGGAAATGGTGACGCGTTCTGACATGTTCTTTCCTTTGCTCTTCCCCGTTCGCTTCGCGCGAAGTCGGGAAGCCTGATGGTTCCCCGGTGTCTCGACTGCGCTCGACAGGAACGGACGCCAAGATTCGGGGTTACAATCTGCTCTGTTTAATCGCCCAGTTAACAAGGGGCAACTGGTCATTGCCAAAATACATTCTCTCACCCTCGCCAAAAGGCACGAAAATGCTAGGCGAGCCAAAAGCCCCCCGCGCAATCGCCTCTTCGGTATTGGCGCGAAGCCGGTCCTTGATAGTCTGCTCCTGCGTCCGCGCGGCGAGAGCCGTGCCGTCCAGACCAACCTGATTGGCGATGGCAATCAGCACTTCGGGATCGTCGAGATTGCGCTGCTCGCCATAATAGGCCTGAAAAGCGGCGGTGGCGAACTTGTGCAGCGCCGCCTGGTCCTCCTCCAGCGCGCAGCACAGCCGCATCGCGTGCACCGACTTGACCGGATGATGCTCGCTCGGAAAATTCATTGGCAGGCCGGCCAGCGCCGCCCAGTCCTTGAGCACGCGGAAACTGTGCACGACCTTGCGATTGTACGGATTTTCACGCGCCGCATAGACATCTTGATTCACGGCGTTGAACACGCCGCCGACCAGAAATGGCTTCCAGATGATCGCAGCGTCATTTTCTTTGATGATCGGCTGGATATTGTGGAAGGCAAGGCAGGTCCAGGGGGACGAGAGATCGAAGTAAAAATCGACGGTTTTCATGTATCAGTTCCCTTTGTTCATTGCCGTGTTCCGCACTTGATGCGGAACTCTGGCCGCTGGCGCTTTGCCTCCCGAGCTCCGCATCAAGTGCGGAGCACAGTGCGCGTTTCACTTACTCCTTCAACCCGAACAGCACTTTGCGCGCCCGCGCGTCATCCTGCGGATTGCGATTCAATTTGTCGCGGCCGACCGCCATCCCGCGGCGCAGGCCCTCGCGCTGTTTGAGCGTTTCGTACCAGCGCTTCGCATTGGGGAAATCTTCAAGATCGATTTCCTGCCTTTTGTAGGTTTGAACCCAAGGGAAGCAGGCGATATCGGCGATGCTGTATTCCTCGCCAGCCAGATAGTCATGATCCGCCAGACGCCGGTCCATCACGCCGAACAGCCGCAACACTTCCTTGCGATAGCGCTCGGTGGCGTAGTCTATCCGCTCCGGCGCGTAGAGCTTGAAATGGCCATGCTGGCCCATCATCGGTCCCCAGCCCGCCAATCTGCCACATCAGCCATTCGGTCGCGGCAATCTGGCCGCGCAGGTCGTGCGGCAGAAACTGTTCGGCCTTGTCGGCCAGATAGATCAGGATCGCTCCGGTTTCGAACACGCTCACCGGTTCGCCACCATCCGCCGGCTCATGGTCGACGATCGCCGGAATCCGGTTGTTGGGGCTGATCGCCAGAAATTCCGGGGCAAATTGCTCGCCCGCCCCGATGTTGACCCATTTGATATCATAGTCGAGCCCGCACTCCTCGAGCATGACCGAAATTTTCCAGCCATTTGGGGTCGGAGCGAAATAGAGATCGATCATGCGTGCCTGCTCTTCTGGACGAACTTTACAAACTTGACAGGGTTATAATCTAAATTCCGGACCGGGGCGATCGGCCGCGCCAAGGTCCTGAAAAACGCATATATCGGGTTGTTCCACATCATGCTGCAACTTGGCATAAAAGCATGGTTGTAGGACAGCAAAATATAAGTGTACCGGCAGGGAACGGCAAATGCCGGAACCCGAAGGGCGAAGGAGGCGTTGAACAGTGATGAACCTGCGGCGCCTGCCCTCCCTCCCGCACTGGCTCCTCCCTTCGGCCCGCTTGCGCATATATGTCCTCTACCTCTGGCGGCATCACCGATGGCCGGATCTGCTCACGCCGCGCCGGTTTTCCGAGCTGGTCCAGTGGCGCAAGCTGCACGATCGCGATCCGATGATGCCGGTCCTGGCCGACAAGATAGCGGCAAAACAGCAGGTCGAGCAGAAACTGGGCAGTCACTGGATGATTCCGACCTGTTGGAGCGGCCGGGACCTGCCGGACCAGCCGTCATGGCCCTATCCCTTCATCCTGAAGGCGAGCCATGGCTGCAACCAGAATATCATTTGCCACAATCCGGCCGACTGGCAGATGGCACGAAAGCGGTCGGCGAAATGGTTGCGCAAGCCTTATGGCCTCTGGCTGGACGAATGGGCCTATCGGGACATTCCGCGAAGCTATATTGTCGAGCCCTATCTGGGCGCGGATGATATCGTGCCCGTTGACTATAAGGTCTATGTGTTCAACGGCGAGGCCGCCCTGATCCAGGTCCATCTGGATCGCTATTCCGTCCATCGTTGGATCTTGTTCGACCGGCAGTGGAATCAGGTGTCCCGGCTGGAAGACGAGAATTTTCCTTCCGCCCCGGTGCATCTGGCACGGATTTTGGACAGTGCCGAAAAGGTCGCTGCCGATTTTGCTTTCGCGCGGATTGATTTCTACGAAATTGCCGGCGAACCGAAATTCGGCGAAGTCACATTCTATCCCGGTTCCGGTCTGGACCCTTTCGAACCGCGCGAGCTTGACAGCACAATTGGCGCACTATGGCTGGCCGGACTGGCCAGCCACCCGCTGCCCCGATATCATGCTGGTCCGTGGCAGCCGGAAGCCGCCTGAGAGGCGGGCTGGCGCGCCATTTCGGTCGCCAGCCTCCAGCTCCTGGACTGATCAGCCCTTGCTGAGGAATTTCTTGATGTTGCGCGCTGCCTGACGGATGCGCTGCTCGTTCTCGACCAGCGCCAGCCGGACAAAGCCTTCGCCCTCGTCGCCAAAGCCGGGACCCGGCGCCACCGCGACGCCCGCTTCGGCGATCAGCCGCTTGGAAAATTCCATCGACCCGAGATGCTTGAACTGCTCCGGGATCGGGGCCCAGGCGAACATGCTCGCTTCCGGTGCCGGAATATCCCAGCCCGCGCGGCCAAAGCTTTCGACCATGATGTCCCGGCGCTTTTTATAGAGCGCGCGATTTTCCTCGATGATGTCTTGCGGGCCATTGAGCGCTGCTGTTGCGGCGACCTGGATCGGGGTGAACGCGCCATAATCCAGATAGGATTTCACTCGCGTCAGTGCGCCGATCAGCTGCTGGTTGCCGACCGCAAAGCCCATCCGCCAGCCGGGCATGGAATAGGTCTTGGACATGCTGGTAAATTCTACCACGCAATCCTTCGCCCCGTCGATCTGCAGCATCGAGGGCGTCGGCGTATCGCCAAAATAAATCTCGGCATAGGCGAGATCGCTGATTACCCACAATTTATGCTCGCGCGCGAAATCAACGACCTTCTGGTAGAAATCGAGATCGGCGACATAGGCGGTCGGGTTGCTCGGATAGCCCATCACCAGCACCGACGGCTTCGGCACGGAATAGCTCATTGCATATTCCAGCCGTGTGAAGAAATCCGGCCCAGGCGCCGCCGGGATTGAGCGGATCGCCGCTCCGGCAATGATGAAGCCGAAGGTGTGGATCGGATAGGAGGGATTGGGTGCCAGCACGACATCGCCGGGCGCGGTGATCGCCTGCGCCAGATTGGCGAGCCCTTCCTTGGAACCGAGAGTCACGATGACCTCGCTCTCCGGATCGAGATCCACGTCAAAGCGACGCTTGTAATAGGCGGCCTGTGCCTTGCGCAGACCCTTGATCCCCTTGGATGCCGAATAGCGATGCGCCGTCGGATCATTGGCCGTTTCGCACAGCTTGTCGATCACATGCTTCGCCGGCATGCCGTCCGGATTGCCCATGCCGAGATCGATAATATCCTCACCGCGGGCCCGCGCTTCCGCCTTCATCGCGTTCACTTCTGCGAAGACATAGGGCGGCAGGCGCTTGATGCGGTAAAATTCTTCAGACATTATCGGTCGTCTCTTACGCTAAGTTATCAGGAGCGGGTGCTTTGCGTACTTTTAATGCGAATGTCGAGACCTTGTGTGCGCTGCTAGCATGCCGGACAGGGATTTAGGTCAGCCGGTTCGCACCCCGCAACACCGTCTGGCTGGGCACTGCCGCGCAGGGCCGTCGATTTGGCCCGAATCGTGGTCCAGAAAAATGCCAGGTCGAGGTGGCTTTTTTCAGGGGTCAGAGCGACGGTCATATAGCCGCGGTTGGACGTGTCGGTCCACTGCAGCTGACTGTTGGCTTCCCGCAATGCTTTCGCCGCGACGTCTGGCGTTGCGCCTGACAGATAGGATTCGAGGCCCGGAGAAGTCACGCTGTGCCCGCCAAATTCCACACCGGCCTGACCATCCTCGGTCGCCAGATTGAACGCCCAGCCATTGTGGCTGTCACCGGACAGCACGATCAGATCGGCATCTGCGGCCTGCGCGCCTTTCAGGGCCCGCTCGCGCGCCTTGGGATAGCCGTCCCAGCTGTCGAAATTGATCGGCAGACCCATTTTGGCTGCCAGCGCGCCGACCGCCAGCCGTTGCTTGGCATAGGCCGGGGCATCGGGAGCCACCCAATTGGCCGCTTCCTGTGGCAATTGCAGCTCGCCCATCACGCATTGCTGCGACCAGACCTGCCACTTGGTGCCGGTCGCCTTCGATTTGCGCATCGCCGAGGCCAGCCAGGCCTGCTGCTCGCCGCCGATCATTTCGCGCGCGGGATCCTGCCAGGCGGTGTCGCGGAAATTTGCGATCGCCTTCTGGATATCCTCCTGCCCCTTCAGCGCCTCGCCGAGATCAAGCTGCTTGCTGCGCGCGCTGATCCGGCTTTCGGTCAGGAACAGGGTGGCGAGATCGCCGATCTGATATTCGCTCCAGCGGGGGCTGCCATAGTCCCGGTCGCTGACCGGCATCCATTCGCGATAGACGCGCTCGGCGATGCGTTTGCGCACTTCCCAGTCGCCTTCGCTGGCATCGTGATTTTGCGCACCGTCCGTATAGGCGTCATTGGCAAATTCATGGTCGTCCCACATCGCAATCATCGGCAGCACCTGATGCAGGCGCTGCAGATCGGGGTCCTTGCGGTAGGCGGCATAGCGCAGACGATAATCCGCGAGCTGGACGATTTCGGAAAGCGGATCCACAGACCGGCCGGCCACGGCCTGCTCCCGCGACGGATATGTCCCTGCGGGATATTCGTAGATATAGTCGCCAGTGTGGACCATGAGGTCGAGCGCGCTGTTCTGCGCCGCATGGGCATAGGCATTGAAATAGCCGAAAGGCAGATTGGAACAGCCGACCACACCGATATTGAATTGTTCTGTTTGCCCTTCCGGAAGGGTACGGGTCCGGCCGACCTGGGACTTTGAGCCATCCGGGGCAATGAAGCGATAGAAATACCAGCTGTCGGGGTCGAGATCCGGAACCGTGATCTTGGCAATATGATCGCGGTCGGCAAGCGCCGTGACTTCCCCCGCAATCCGGGCACCCGAAAATTCGGCGTTGGGCGAAATTTCCGCCGTCAGCTTTGTGTCCCCGTTGCCGACATGGCGCGTCCACAGCAGCACGGAGCCTTGCGAGGGCTCTCCGCTGGCGACGCCGTGGGTAAAGCCCTTTGCGCTCATCAAGGCCGCAGAAGCCGGCACGCTGAGTGCGCCGAGGCCGACTGTTCCCAACGCCATCAACTGGCGGCGATCGATATTGATTGTCATGATTTTATCCCAAAATGCCTAGAGCGAGCAAAATAGCGAAGAATAAAGACAGGCTGATGACGGTGAACAGCAACAAAAAGGACGTCCGGACCAGGGCCTCGAAACGCGACATCGGATAGGCATGGCGCAGCTGCCGGTACATGTGGAAAGGCGGATAGAAGACTAGCAGCAGAGCCCATAGGGTAGCGGGAACGCCGATCGCGGCGAGGATCGCGCAGCCGATGAACAGCAGCGACATGAAGCTGATCGAATAGGTGGTGAATACCGCATGATCGTAGAATTGAAAGCCCCGCCGGCCAATCAGCGTCAGCCAGACGAACGGCAGCGATATCGGGATCAGCAGCCAGGCGAATTTATAGCCGTTGGCCTTCAGCTTGTAGAGCAGCAGGCTGGGATTTTTATTGGCCTTCTGGATACCGCCCATCAGCTTGCGACCGAGTGCCGAGTCCTTCCATCCGTCCCAGAGCTGAAATTGGTCGTCACTGTTGACGACCAGACCTTCCGGCCCGGCCTGCTCCATTGTACCGGTGTCGGCGTCGCCAATTCCGACATCCGGATAGGGCAGCTCGCTCAGGGTCATGGATGCCATCAGATTGCGTCCGCGCTTATATTCGACAATTTCCTGGCGCAATTGATCCGCTTCGGCTGTGTTTCCCGGCATTTGCGCCAATTGCGCCTCGGCGGCGCTTATCCTGTCTTCCAGTTCGCGCGACTGGGCTTCAACAGCCTCCGGAAAACTGTCCGCGCCCTGACCGGCGCTGCCGCCCCCTGCCCCGGAAAACGGCGTCCCGATATAGGAGAAGATCGCGAACATCAGGAACACCGAAAACAGGAACAGCGCCATCGGCGAGATGAACCGCGCACGCTCGCCATGGACATAGCGCCGGGTGAGTTCGCCCGGCTTCCAGGCAAGCAGCGGCAAGGTCCGCCAGAATTTTCCCTCGAAATGGAGAACGCCGTGCAGGATATCGTGCCAGAAGGCGCCGATCGAGCGGTGGACATGCAGCGCCTGGCCGCAATGGCCGCAATAATGGTCCGTCACTGGCGTTCCGCAATTCAGGCATGGACCGCCCCCTTCGCCTTCCGCCCGGACGAGTCGCTCCTCGCCGTCGGCTGCCCTGGCAACCAGAACGCCTTCCACCGCCGTGCCCAATGCTTCCAAATCCTCCGACATGCCCGCATGTTTTGGCCTATTTCATCGATAAGGCAAGCGGGATTTCGGCATGGCCGTGAAACCAGGGCAGCGGACCCGATCATCGCGCCTGCCCCGACCGGATGGGGAAAAACCACTGGCATTTTTCGCCCTATACATCGGCATTCCGATCCGCCACATATCGGCCCATGAAACTGAATCTGAACGACAGGGTCGTGCTGGTGACTGCCGGCAGCAAGGGCATCGGGCTGGCAACCGCGATGGGATATCATGCCTGCGGAGCGGAAGTGGCGATTTGCAGCCGGTCCCGGGACAAGCTGGATGCCGCCGCGGCGCAAATGCCAGGCTGTCTGGCGCTGACCGGCGACGTGTCGCAATCCGGTGATATCGATGGCGTCCTTGCCGCCGTCACCGATGAATTTGGCGGTATCGATATCCTGGTGAACAATGCCGGCGGGCCGCCGCCCGGGCTGTTTGCGGACCTGTCTGACGAAGACTGGGACAAGGCGATAGAATTGACCCTGATGTCCGTGGTGCGAACGACGCGGCTGGTGCTGCCGCATATGCGGGCGCAGAAATGGGGGCGGATCATCAATATCTCCTCGTCCGGCGTCAAGCAGCCGGTTCCGGGCTTGACGCTTTCCAACAGCATTCGCATGGCGGTTCTGGGCTGGGCCAAGACGCTGGCCAATCAGGTGGCGGCGGACAATGTGCTGGTCAATACGGTCTGCCCCGGCTTCACCCAGACGGACCGGGTCGCGCAGATCCTCGAGCAGCAATCCGCCGCATCCGGCAAGAGTATCGACGAGATCGCCGCAGCGCTGGCGGCGCAGATCCCGATGCAGCGGATCGGCCGGCCGGATGAGATTGCCAATCTGGCGGTGTTTCTGGGATCAGACGCAGCTAGCTATATAACGGGAACCGCGATCCAGGTGGATGGCGGTTCCGTACAGGGATACTGAACACACCGAATTCCCGCGGCAAGCCTGTAAAAATCGCCCTGGCAGGCTATTTTCAGAACAATTCTTTCCCGCCGGTCAAAAGCCCGCTAATGGCCGCGCATGACCGCAGAAAAACCAAAGCTCATCATCCGCATGGCGGAACTGGAAGACGCCCGAAAAATCTCAGCCCTGTCCCGCAAGGTTTATGGCAAGGGCGAAAATTACACGACCGAGGAGGTCCGTGGCCAGATCAACAATTTTGCCGAAGGGCAGCTGGTCGCCGAATATGAAGGCAAGATCGTCGGCCATTGCGCCACGTTTCAGATTTCCGAAAGAACCGCGCGCAGGGCGCATAGCTGGTCCGAAATTACCGGTGGCGGTTTCGCTGCGCGCCACGACCCCAATGGCCAGATTCTCTATGGCATGGAGGTCAGCGTGGATCCGGATTACCGGAGGCTGCGCATCGGCCTGCGTTTCTACAGGGTCCGCAGGGAACTGTGCCAGCACCTCGGCCTGAAGGGAATCATCTTTGGCGGACGGATGCCCGGCTATGCCCGGCGCAAACGCAAATATCCCGAACCGGCAGATTATGTGGCGGCCGTGGTCGACAAGCAGTTTCGCGATCCGGTGATCAATTTTCAGCTCAATCAGGGCTTTGTGCCAATCGGCGTCTTGAAGGACTATATGCCGAGCGATACGCCGTCTGGCGGCCATGCGGTGCATATGTTCTGGGAAAATCCGCTGGCAGCGGATGCCAAGCTGGTCACGCAGACCCCGCATGACCGGCTGCCGCAATCGGTGCGTGTCGCGACCGTGCAATTCCAGATGCGCAAGATCGCCTCGCAGACCGAATTCGAGGAACAGGTGGAATATTTTGTCGACGTGGCGGCCGATTATGGTGCCGACTTCGTCACTTTCCCGGAACTGTTCACGCTGCAACTGCTGTCGCTGGAAGGCGAGAAGCTGGAGCCGGCGCAGGCGATCGAGAAGATCGCGGAATATACCGACCGGTTCAAGGAGTTCATGGAGAAACTGGCGGTTTCCTACCACATCAACATCATCGGCGGCTCCCACCCGACGCGGATGGAAAATGGCGATATCCGGAATATTTCCTATGTATTTCTGCGCAGCGGCGCGATCTACACCCAGGACAAGCTGCACCCGACACCCAGCGAAGTGCGCTGGTGGAACATCAAGGGCGGCTATGGCGCCGAAGCCATTCCGACCGACTGCGGCCCGATCGGCGTGATGATCTGCTATGACTCCGAATTCCCGGAAATGGCGCGGCATCTGGTCGACCAGGGCGCGATGATCCTGTTCGTTCCCTTCTGCACCGATGAACGGCGCGGCTATCTGCGGGTGCGCTATTGCTGTCAGGCGCGCGCCGTCGAGAACCAGTGCTATGTTGTGATGTCCGGCGTGGTGGGCAATCTGCCCAATGTCGAGAATATGGACATTCACTATGCCGAAAGCGCGATTCTGACGCCCTCCGACTTTCCGTTCGCACGGGACGGAGTGGCCGCCGACACGGCCCCCAATACAGAGACGATCGCGCTGGCCGACCTGTCGATGACCAGCCTGCTGACAAGCCGGCAATCCGGTGCGGTGCAGAATCTGAAAGACCGCCGCTTTGACCTCTATCGGGTATTGTGGAAGGGCTAGCAAAGCGAGCCCTTCCCGCGCGCAACCAATCCCCGCATGACACGTATTCCTTGACGGACGGAATATAATCAAATGCACGCCGATGACAGGGTGTCGCGGAGCATGAGGGGCACAGCAAATGAATTCGACCAGGCGCCATGCGCGCAATATCCCGGCAGACGCGCCTGATCGCGGGGAATTTCTCTCGTGAAGGCGATGACCACGCGTGCGCCGCTGCTTAGGGACCGCCGCACACATATCGCCCTCGCGGGGGTCACCGTCGTTCTGATCCTGGGCATATTGTTCCTCGGTGCCGTACCCGCGAGCATTTTGCGCGGCGTCATCGTCGAGAAATTGCAAGGAGCGTCGGATCGGAACGTGGCCATTGGCTCCGTGACGCGAGACAGCTTCTTTTCCTACTCCCCGGTCATCACGGTTCATGATCTGCGCGTGGCGCAACCCCGATGGGCTGGCGACGGTGACTTTATCCGGCTGAAGTCGATATCCGCACGCCTGTCGGTACTGGATGTCCTCACTGGCAGCGTACAGCCTGACCGGGTACGGATCAACGGGCTGGAGCTTGCCCTCATTCGCGACGAGAATGGCCGCAGCAACTGGAATGAGGACGAAGCCGACGACCGTGATAAAGACGAAAACGGGCCCGCCCTGACCGATCTCGACGTTCGTCAATCGCGTTTCAGTTTCACCGACCGCAAACGCGGCCTTGATCTCGCTGGCCCGATCACCGTGGATTCCAAAAACGGTCTGCGCGCCGAGGGCAAGGGCACATTTTTGCAGACCAAGGCCAGCCTTTCCTTCACAGGCGGGGCGATCACGGGAATCGATCCGGAAGCCGATTATCCTTTCGAGATGGCGCTCGATTCACCGGCGCTGAACCTCACCGCCAAAGGCAAGATGCAGGGCGTGCTGAACACCGGCCTTTTCACCGCCTCCCTGTCCGCGCAGGCGCCAACCCTCAAAAATCTTGATCGGGTGATCGAGGCAGGGCTGTTCGGCACCCAGCCGATCGACTTGCGCGCCAACGTCCGTCACAAGGACAAGGACTGGTTCGTCACGAAACTGGATGGTTCGATCGGACGGTCCCGCCTCTCCGGCAACGCGGATATTCTCAAGCGAGATGGCCGCACCAAAATCGATGCGACGATACACGCAACGACGCTGGATTTCGACGATCTGGCGGATGATGCCGGTCTGGCACGGGCAGCGGCGCTGACGCGTCGCATCGGGCCACGGGTCATACCCAATACCCGGATCAACCTGTCGAAGATGGGACCGACCGACGGCCAGCTGGACTTTACGATCGACCGCCTTCTATCCCGCCGGGATACGGTGTTTCGTTCGCTGAAAGGCACATTGTCACTGGATCACAAGCTTATCAAGATCAGCGATCTCGTCATTCGCCTGAAAAGCGGGCGGATGACCGGCGGCGTCCAGGTGGATCACCGCAGCGGCGCGCCAAAATTTTCGACGGACCTGACGCTCCGGGGCGCTTCGATTTCCGACCTGATTGGTAATGGCGACATCGTTACAGCAACCATGCGGGGTCGCATCAAACTGTCCGGTTCCGGCGACACCGTTCGGGAGGCCTTGGAAAAAGCCGACGGGAAGGCAGCAATGGTGGCCTCCGGCGGCAGCGTCCGTGCCACAGCCGCGCATGTTCTGGGCCAAAATCTGAGTGGTGCGGTCGGCAAGATAATCGATGATCCGAAAGCCCGGGTGCCGCTTCGCTGTCTGGTTGCCAGTTTTGACGCAAAAAATGGCGTTCTGACTCCCGGGCCTTTGGCCGTGGATACGGAAATATCGATCGGCCGCGGCGAAGGCCGGATCGCGCTGGATGGCGAGACCATCTCCCTCATCCTGCGCGGCGGTGCCAAGGGGGAAAGCGCCTTGCGCATCGTGGACCCGATCAAAATTTCCGGCACACTGACCGCTCCAAATGTCTCCGTCGCTGGACTGGGCAAGGCCGAGGATGCGGAAAAGCCGTCGCTGGGCGACGTTCTGAAAGTCGCGACCAAGTCAATCGGCAGCGCTCTGGGAATCGGTTCCAGCGACAAACAGGACGAAGCGTTCCAACGCCGCCCGAAATCCCTGAACTGCGATGCGGTCATAGCTGCGGCGATGCGCTAGCGAGACGTTGCGCCCATATCACGGGAACCTGATATGGGCCGGTCTCTTAAAAACGATAGCCGACCGAAAACCCGTATGTCCGCGGCGTATTGTACCAGACATTCTGATAACCAAACAGACCCACTTCAACCACATCGATAATATTGACTTCATTGGTGAGATTTTTCGCCCAGAGCGCCACCTCAACCGCCTCGTCCCTGCTCGTCCAGGCAAGGCGCGCATCAAGGTTCACCGTTGCGCCTTCACTGCTGAGTTCAACCAGCTCGCGCTCGTCATAATAGCGGTTTCCCGTATAGGTGAAATCACCGCGCAGCACGAAATCGCCGATTGATGTCGGAATCGTGTAGCGGCCATAAAGATTGAACTGCGTGTTCGGCGCGCCGATCAGCCGGTTGCCGCTCAGATCTTCTGTCACCCCGGCATTGGTCCGGCTGAAATTCTTATATTCGCTATCAAGAAGGCCAAGGCTGCCACCGATTTCAAAATTGTCCGTCACCAGCGCCTGCAGCTCAAATTCGAGTCCCTTGATGCTGGCGTCCGAGGCATTCTCGATGAACTGAAGCCCGCCTGCGGTAAAGGTGAAGACCTGAAGATCGCTATAGTCGTAGAGAAAGCTCGTCACATTGAACTGGACCCGATTATTGAACAGCGAGCTTCGCACACCCGCTTCATAACTGATCACAATTTCAGGGTCGTAGATTTTGAGCGCCCCGACCGGATCGTTAAACGCGCCGGTGTTGAAACCGCCGCTGGTAAAGCCCCGATTGATGCTGACAAAGCCCATGATATCGTCGGTGAAATCATAGCTCAGCGCCGCACGGCCCGACCATTCGGTCCAGCTTTCTTCGAGGTTGATATCGAACAAAGCTCCGGGCAGCAGATTATTGCCGTTGCGATCCGTGCCGAAGCTGCTGTGGTCAAGATCGCGCTTTTCATGATTGATGCGGCCGCCGACCGTGAGGTTCAAACGGTCCGTGATCTCCAGCTCCGCCTGCGCAAAGGCAGCATAGGTATCGGTGGACTGGACATAATATTGATCAAAGGCTTCGATCCCGCCCAGCGCGAAACTGGCATCGGTGAGGTTGTAAAAATTATCCACTTCGCCCCGCTCATGGAAAATGAACGCGCCGAGAACCCAGCTGAAGGCACCGTCAGAGGGCGAAGCCAGACGCAATTCCTGGGAGATGGATTCAAAGTCCGACGGGCCCCAGTTGATCGTGAAAATAGTACTGGGAGCGCCATTGCCTTCCTGCAAAACGCTGCGCTGCGATGTTTCATAGCCGGTGACCGAGGTCAGCGTATAGCCGTCGCCAAAAGTGAAATCGCCGACCAGCGATACGCCGAACAAATCAATATTGGCGAAAGTCGGCCCTTCATAGGTGTTCACATAAGGATCGGGATTGGGGTCCCGATAACCGAAAATATCAACGCCCTGCCCGTCCACGATCGCCTCGCCAGGCAGTTTCACGGTATTGCCCAAGGCGAGCTGCGCCGGATCAAAAATGCCGCGATGGACGCTGTTGTTGTGAGTCGTATCCGATCCGCCGCCATGGATATTCAGGCGGATATCGATATCGGAACTCGGCTGCCAGCGCAGGATGCCGCGCGCCGCCCACTGGTCAATATTGTTGACCTTCGAACCGGTGCCGAGATCGGTGACATAGCCGTCGCGCTTTTGATAGGTGCCGGCGACGCGCATCGACAGCGTATCGCCCAGCGGAACCGTGACCGCGCCTTCCGTTTCGATCGCGTCGAAATTCCCGTAACCCGCGCGGACATAGCCTTCGAGATAATCTTCGGGCAGTTTTGAATAGACGGAAATCGCGCCGCCAGTGGCATTCTTGCCATAAAGCGTACCCTGCGGGCCGCGCAGAACTTCAATGCGCTCGAGATCATACATCTGGAACAATTGACCGGACGGGGCTGACAGATAGACCTGATCGAGATAGATCGCGACCTTGCTCTCCGCCGTCTGGTTGAAATTGTTATTGCCGATACCGCGCATGAAGACCTTGGGGCTCGACGTGCCCCAGAGCGCACTGATATTCAGGTTGGGAATCGCCGAGGAGAGATCCTCCACGTCCTCGAAACCGCTTTCGGTAATGCGCTGGGCATCGAGAGCGGAGATTGCGAGTGGCACGTCCTGGAGCGATTCTTCGCGGCGTTGAGCGGTCACGATAATCGGACGGATGCCCCCTGATTCCGTCACCTGTCCGGCATCTGCTGCGGGTGCTTCCGCGGTTTGGGCATTTGCCACCACAGGAAAGGAAGCCATCGTGGTGCCGGCGAAAAGTGCTGCGCGAATAATGCTCATTGCTAATAATCCTCCCTAATAAACCGTCCCTTTCAAGGGCTCTGTTGCACCGTTGGACGATGCTGCATTTCTTCATTGAAACAGTGACATCAGAAACAACCCACCCCGATGGGTGGGCATTTTCAATCTATCAAAGCGTCCGTCCCAGAACCTCGAGCATGACCTCGTTCGTACCGCCAAAAATCCGCGTTACCCGGCTGTCCTTCCACAGCCGTGCGATCGGATATTCGTTCATATATCCGGCTCCGCCATGGAGCTGCAGCGCCTGGTCACAACACCGCCCCTGCAATTCCGTGTGCCAGAATTTTGCCGCTGAGGCTTCTGCACCGGTCAGCTCCCCGCACACATGCCTGGCAATCGCCCAGTCGATATGCGCCCAGCCGACCTGCAATTCAGCCTTGAGTCCGGCGAGCTTGAACCGGCTGTTCTGGAAATCGATGATCCGCTGCCCGAAAGCGCTCCGTTCCGAGGTGAAGATAACCGCCTCGTCAAACGCCCGCTGCGCCGTTGCCTGCGCCGAAATCGCGATCGCGAGCCGCTCCTGTGCCAGTTGCGCCATCAGATAGCCGAACGCCTGCCCGGGCTCGCCAAGCAGATTCTCGGAAGGCACGCGAACATTGTCAAAGAACAGCTCGGTCGTATCACCGCAATGCTGACCGACCTTGTCCAGCGGCTTGCCGTGCGTCAGCCCTTCGCTATCGCCGGACACGAGCAAGAGGCTCATGCCCCGGGCGCCCGCCCCGATATCGGTTTTCGCGACGACAATGATCAGATCGGCGCTGGCCCCGTTGGTGATATAGGTTTTTGTGCCGTTGAGTATAAAGCCCTCGTCATCTGGCGCGGCCACTGTCCGTATTGCCTTGAGATCGGAGCCTGTGCCGGGCTCGGTCATCGCGATGGCGCCAATGGCATCGCCCGAGACCATGGCGGGAAGCCAGCGCTGCTTCTGCTCTGCGCTGCCATAGGCGATCAGATAATCGGCGACGATATCCGAATGAACGAGAACGGGAGGCGGGAAGCCGAGATAGCCAAGTTCTTCCGCAACCACGGCGTTGTAGGTAAAATCCAGCCCCGGCCCGCCAAATTGCTCAGGAACCTGCGGGCAGAGCATACCGGCAGAGGCACAGCTGTGCCAGAAGCTGCGCGGCGGCATGCCCGCTTTTTCCCAGTTCCGGATATACGGCGCGACCTGATCGGTCAGGGTACGCCGGACGGTCTCGCGAAATTGTGTGTGGGTTTCGTCATAAAGGCCGCAGCCATCGCGTTTGAGAGCCATGGCTAGCCAACACCCCGGCTGCCATCGCCCCAATAAGGTTTGCGCAATTCCTGTTTCAGCACCTTGCCACTGGCATTGCGGGGCAGTTCGGAGACGCAGCTGATCCGGCGCGGGACCTTGTAGCCACCCAGCTTTGTCCGGCAAAAAGCGATCACCTCATCGGTCGACAGCGCTTCGCCCGTATCGGTGACGATCACGGCGAGCAGCGCTTCCCCGAATTTCTCGTCCGGCACGCCAATCACTGCGGCATCGATGATCCGGGGATGATCGAACAGGGCGTTTTCCACCTCGCGCGGATAGATATTTTCGCCGCCACTGACGACCATGTCCTTGATCCGGTCCCTTATATAGAGATAGCCTTCCTGGTCGATTTCCCCGGCATCGCCGGTATGCGCCCAGTCATCCTTGAGAAAGGCTGCGGTCGCCTCTTCCAGCGCCCAGTAGCCGGGCACGATCTGAGGGCCGCGCGCCAGTATCTGGCCGGTTGGACAGGGGCGGTCCTTATCATCGGCGATCCGCATCTGGGTGCCGGGCAAGGGGCGGCCAGCGGCGAGGAGCAAATGGGTTTCCCCGGCCAGTGCCCGGCGATGTTCTTCTGCCCCCAACAGGGTGAGGATGGCGGTCGTCTCGGTCAGGCCATAGGCCTGATAGACGTCGCAACCGAAACAGGAGACCGCACGGCGCAACACATCTTCGGCGATGGGCGATGCGCCATACATCAGCATTTTGAGCGCCGACCAGTCCCGCTCGGCGATATCCGGCACACCGGTGAGACAGGCCTGGATCATTGCCGGCACGAGGAAAGTGAAGGCGACACGCTCCCGGTCCAGTGTCTCAACGACATCAACCGGATCGAAATCGGTCTTCAGGATGATCGACATGCCCCGGGCCGTGCAAAAGGCCGCAATCCATACGGCGGCGGCATGATAGAGTGGAGTCACCACCAGTGCGGTATCGCCGGCATCGGGGAGCCTGGTGATCATATTGGTCGTCTGGGCGATATTCGCCGCGTAATTGGCATGATTGACGATCACGCCCTTGGGCAGACCGGTCGTCCCGCTCGTATACATCTGGTAGAAAATATCGTCCGACTGGATGGTGCAGGATAGCGGAGAAACGTCCTGTTCGGCGAGCCAGTCATGATAACCCAGCGCGCCATCCAGCCCGCCCTCAAAAGAGATGAACCGCTCGACCGTGGACAATTCGTCCGCGATCTCGGCCATCGCCGCATCATAGCCCGGCCCGACAAAGACCATCCTGGCCTCGGCATTGTCGAGAATATAGGTCCACTCAGCCGGCGCGAGACGATAGTTGAGCGGGACCGGTACCGCTCCGGTCCGCGATGCGGCCAGATACATCAGCCACATATCGGCGGAGTTGCGGGACAGATAGCCAAACCGGTCGCCCTTTTTCAGGCCCAGACCGATCAGCCCATTGGCGATCCGGTTCACTTCCTGCCCCGCCTCAGCAAAGCTCAGCGCGCGCGTGCCGTCATCGATGCACATCTGCCCCGGACGGCTGGCGACGTGAAAATCGAACATGTCGTGAAAGAGCAGACCCGATTGCATCCTCACGCCTCCTTCGACCGCAGTGAGGCAAGGCGCTCGAGCACGAATTCAGGCCGTGCGTCGGCGGCGAGCTGGATTCGGATATGTTCGGCAGATAAATCGGCTGCGACATCGCCAGAAAAACCCTCGCTGCCGATTGTCTGGCAACCACCCTTGCCAAGCGGCGACGCTGTGTCCGTTGACGGGAAGCAATAGGCGGCGTCCTCATAGTCCGCGTGGCCGAGCAGCATCATCGCACAGCCCGCATGTTCGGCAATGCGGAACAGCGAACCTGTCTCTGCAAGCCCGGCTTTCTCCGGTTCGTCCAACCCGACAATCCCGGACTGGATCGGGGCAACAGCGCGGAGAATGTCACCCAGCGCCATCGATGCAATATCCAGAGCATCCGTGTCATCGCCGCCGATAACCGCAGGCCCAGACAAGACCGGGACGACCTTGGCACCCCCGGACGATACAGCCAGTGCCGTCATTGCGCGACCAATAGTCTCCAGCAATTCGCCCTCGCCGACCGCGTCATCCAGAGCCTCTGCCCGCGCTTCCCCATCATCCCCTGCCTCGGCAAGGTAGGTTTCCAGCAAGGATGCAAGCGGCAACAGCAGATAATCCGCCCCCAGCAATTTGATCGCCTCGTCGCAGAAAATCCCGATTGAGTCCGGTTGCAGCCACGGGTCCTCACCGCTGCGCAGCAGGGCGACCGCATAATCATAAGCATCCAGCCACAGCGTCCGCGCCATCGATCAGCCCTGCCGCGCTTCGGCAAGTTCACGCTCCAGCCTGGCAATTTTCACCTCGAGCGGGTTCGGCATGACGACCGGTGGATTGACTTGGCCCGCTGGATAATAGCGATCCGGCGATCCGGCATAGACCATCGCCGGGTCTTCCCATGAACCATAATAAGGCAGGTTCGCGGGTGGTGTTTCCGTCACATAGTCCGCGCAATAATCCTCAAAGGACATGCTCTCATCCAGCCGCTGCTTGCGGGCTTCATCCCGGGCTGATCGCGTCGCCTCTTCATCAACGATCCGCGTTTCGGGATCGAAGACCACGCGATAAATCCGCCATGCGACATCCTCCGAGACAAGATCTTCCTGATAATCCCGCATCACCTCTTCCGGGTCGCGCTCCAGCGGATCGCCAAAACCGCCGCCAGTTCCCTGAGCGATCATGTAAAGCTCCCCCCGCTCGGCCAGCGAATAGGGCATGAACATGGGATGCGTGCTATATTTGCCCTCGGCAAAAGGTCGCTCGTTCATCAACTCCTCAATCGAGTAGCGGAACTGCGACGGATCGCTCTGCATCGCTTCGAAGACATCGACATTCGAAATCCGGCACAAGGGATAGGTCGGGCAGCCGTAGCCGCCGAACAGCCCGGGCACGTTCGGGAACTTCGATCCGATCGCCGTCAGCATGAAGCCCCAAACCGGGCTGTCGCGTAGCGCCAGGATCATCTGATAGCCCATGCCGCCGCGCTGGCGGCCAAAGCCCTGATTGTCCTTCATCAGCTTCTTGGAGACGAGCTGCACAAACGGCATCTCTTCTTCCATGAATTCCTGTTCGCCCAGATCGGCCATCGTGGCGAAGATCGGGGCGCAGCTATGCTGGCCGTCGCGATCCGCGAGCGCGCCACCGCCCATGCCGTTGATGTCGGCGCAGACATTGCCGACCATCTCGCCATGCTGGGTCACCCCTCCGAACAGGAATGTGTTGATCATGTTGAACCAGGGCGCGATCACCCGGGTATATTTGTCGGGCACTGAATAGAGATATTTCATCACGCAGACCTGCGCGACGCTCCACGAGGTGAATACCGACATCATGCTTTGCGCATTGGGCGTACCGAAATCCGGCTTGATGATCGAACGTTCGTCAAAGATGAACTCGATCGGCGCTAGCACACCCTGGTTGCGGGGCAGATCAGGCCAGATATAGGTCAGGAACAATTGTGCCAGCATGCCCTTCAGCGTGATATCGAGCGAATTGTTCGACCGGTTGGTGAATTCGGGCGAGGAGCCGCGATAGTCGAAGATCAGCCGGTCCCCCCTCTTGGTAAGCGCCAGGTTGATCTTGATCATCGCATTTTCGCGCAACGTGCCATCGGTCCACCAGCTGTGGCGCACCGTGCCGTCCGGCCATTCCTTCAGCCGCTTGCGCACCTCGACATCGGTGTCTTCGAGATTGGAGCGCAGACACGCGACAACCGCCTCCAGCCCGAATTCGCTGATTGCCTCATGCATCCGCTGCTCGAGCCGGCGGCAGGTGAACATCTTCACCTTCATATCGGCATATTGCAGCTTGGGCTCGCGCACCGAATTCTGCAGGAAGGTGACGATATCGCGGCGCAGCGTGTAATTTTCGGCGACGCGAAAAGGCGACATTTTCAGCCCTTCGTCCCAAACCTGCTCGGCCATGGACGGCATCCCCCCGGGCTCGATCGCGCCATTTTCGCCCTCGTGAACGGTGGCGCCCACCCAGGCTACCAGCTTGCCTTCCCAGAAAACCGGCATCATCATCGACTGGTCGGTATTATGGGCCTGCCCGTAGCGCGCGTCATTGACCAGAAAGGCATCGCCCTCGCGCACACCGACCGTGGGTTCATTCGTCCAATATTTGTTGATGAACTTGATCGGATATTGCACCAGATTGCAGAAGATCACCACGCCGCCGGTGCTGGCGAGACTGAGATCGCCGCTCGCGGTGAAGATAGCCGAGACGCAGTCGCCCCATTTCGCCCCTGGCGCCGCACCCATGCTTTCCAGCATGTCGAAACTCTCGTTGGCCCCGGCGAGCAGGCGCTCGCGCACGATTTCGAGCCGCGCCGGATCTTTCTCGGCCGCCAGACTTTCCTCTTCCAACGGCGTCCGATCCTCGACCCCGTGATTGTTCATGATCAGCGGATCGGGCGCGAGAAACAGGCTGGTGTCGCGCAAAAACTCGCTGACACCTTCATCCCCGGTTTCGGGTGTTTCGCCGCTCTGCGGCTGGTTCGTGTCGAGGGTCATTGCGTTTCTCCAACTTTGTCCTGGCGTTCCAGCCAGCCTGCGCCATATTCACCGACCGACAGCCGCCAGCCGGGTTCCACCAGAAAGGTCGTCGATGCCGAGATGACGACTGACGGCCCTTCGACGACATGACCGGGCTCAAGCGATTCAAGGCGGTAAAACCCGGTCTCGGTCGGCTCGTCATGCCCGATGAAGTGGCAGATCTTGCGCTCTGCCGGTTCGGGTGCCGGGCGCAGCGTTTCGGGCGCCGGCAGCACTTTCGAGAACGCCAGCTTGGGTGCCCGGACAAAAGAGGCAACGCGCACCGTATTGATGCGGATGCCCGCTTCCGGAGCCTGGCTGCCTTCGCCGAACCGTTTGCCATAATCGCGGCCAAACAGCGCGATCAGCTCCAGCAATTCGCTGCTGCGGGTGATACGATTCTGGCCGACGACAACAGCGGTCTGGGCGAGCTGGTTGCCGTAGCGCATATCGAGTTCGAGGCGATGCTCGATCTCGTCCTCGCCATAGCCCTGCCGCACCAGATCAAGCCGACCGCGCTCTTCCAGCTGTTCGACAATGGCGTTGAAGCCATCGAAATCGGATAGCAAGGCGCGCGTCACACTGTCATAGATTTGCAGATAGACGGAGCGTTCGTGGATATGGAGCTGGTCCATATTGCCCGCACCGACAGCCGAGAAGATGGCGCTGAACGGTGGCACCAGAACCTTCTTGATGCCGATTGCATCGGCGATACCGCAGGCATGCAGCGCGCCGTTTCCGCCATAGGCCAGCAGAGTGAAATTGGCCGGTTCATAGCCCCTGGCGCGCAATTCCTGTGCAATGCCGTTGGCCATGTCATTGTCGACCTTCTGCTTCACCAGCTTGGCCGCGGCCACCGCGTCGATATCCAGCGGCTTGCCGATATTGCGTGTGAACATATTGGTCGCGCGTTTCTCGCTCAGCGCAATCTGGCCGCCAGCATAATTATCGGGTTCAAGATAGCCGAGCACCAGATCGGCGTCCGTGACCGTCACATCGCGGCCGCCCTTGTCGTAACAGGCGGGACCCGGATCGGAGCCCGCGCTTTCGGGGCCGACCGCAACGGTTCGGCGCAGCCGGTCGTAGCGCGCGACAGAGCCGCCGCCCGCCCCCAAAGTTACCAGGTGCACCATCGGGATATTGACCATCCAGCGGTCGATCACCGGGTTGAAATCATAGAATTTCACGCCGCCCTCGACCACAAGACCGATATCGAACGAGGTGCCGCCCATATCGCTGCACACGACATTGCCCAGATCGGTCTCGGCCGCGAGATGCTCGGAGGCCCCGATTCCGGCGACCGGGCCGGAATGGAGCGTCTGCAGCGCGTCGGTCGAATTGAGCTGCGCCATGCCGCCCGAATTATGGACCACCTGCATCGGCCGCTCATGGCCATTATCACGCAGGTTCAACTCCAGCGTCGAAAGGCCGAGATACATGGCCTTGTGCAGAAAGGCATCGACAATGGCCGAAGAGGTCCGGGCATATTCACCTTTACGGCCCGCCACGAGATGGGCGAGAATGATCGGCGCGGAGCCCAGCATATGCTCGGGATATTCGCTGCGGATCAGTTCCTCGACGCGCAATTCGTGCGCCGGATTGACGACCGAGTTCACAAGGCTGACGACAAAGGCCTGCGCCCCGCGATCAACCAGCTTGCGCACCTGGGCACGGACGTCTTCCTCGTCCAGCGCCATGATCACCTCGCCGGTTTCCGAGAGACGCTCGCGCACACCGGCGATCAGCGGGATGGGCACGATTGGCTCGGGCCGCTGCGCCATCGGCAAATCCTTGCGGAAGCGATCGGGCAGGCCCTCGCCATAGCCGCGACCACGGCTCAGGGGGACGCTGCTCTCGAAACCGGCAGTGGTGATCACACCGATCGTCGGACCGCGCCGTTCGATCAGCGCATTGGTGCCCAGCGTTGTAGCGTAGCGGACACTGTCCACCTCGCCCATTACCTGTTCGAGCGTGAGATCCAGCTGCTCAATCGCCTGGCCCAGTGCGGCGTTGAATCCGAGCGCCAGATTCTGATGCGTGGTGAGCGCCTTGGCAGACACATAGCGATCGCCCCAGACCAGAAAGCAATCGGTGAAGGTGCCGCCGATATCGACCGAAACCCGCTCCATTATTCGCCACCCTTGCGGTGATGGTGCTGCGGCGGGACAAAGGCCGGGCCAATGGCTGGCTCTGTGAGCGCTTCACGATCCGCCCATTGCGCTTTCAAGGCATCAATATCGAGTTCAATGTCATAGGCCGGTGGATGACCCGGCGGCAGATATTCGGCCTCCATCTGGCGTGCGCAATGCGGGCAATAATATTCCACGATGCGCGTCCATTCGGGATCAGGCGCGAAGGTGAATTCATAGCGATCCTTGTCGATGATCGGCGCATGAATGTCCTGCGGATTGCGCGGACGGACGCGGAGGAAGCTTTTGTAATTTTCGCGCGCCGAACCAAGTTCGGCATCGCAGCCACGGCAATGCCATGTCTCTTTTTCGAGATTGATGACAAGCGCGTCTGTGATAAAAACATTCATGATCAGTCTCCCTTCCGCTCTATGAGCAGATCGTGATTGCCGGTAACGGTGAAGCGCCAGCCGGGGCGTATCCAGGCGGTGAAAAACTGCTCCTCAACCAGACAGGGCCCGGTCGCCCGTGCGCCGGCATCAAGCTCTTCCAGCCGGTAAAGCGGCATACCGCCCATCGCCTGACGCATGCCTGCGCTGGGCGCCTCATGCTGCTGATCCGCAAAGGCGGGGCCAAGGCCAATCGACGGCATGTCCCGAACCACATTCAGTTCGACAAAGCCCGATGCATCAGGCGAGACATCGGCTAGCGGCTGGCTGTGCGCATGATCGCCATCACCAAGCACGGCCTGCCAATCGGTCTGGCAATCCTTCAGTGCAAAGCCCTCGCTTTCCATGGCGCGGCCTGCCTGCTCTTCGAGCGAACGCCTGGCCTTCGCCACCGCATCAGCACTGAACGAGTCGACCTTGCAGCTATGCCTGTGCCGGATCGGGCTGAACCCGATGCCGAAGGCGCTGAATACTGCGGCAAAGCGCGGCACAAGCACCCGGTCCACGCCTGCCTTTTCGGCGATCCCGCAGGCGCTCATCGGTCCGGCGCCGCCAAAGGCAAGCATTGCATCCAGCCCCCGATCGCCTGCCAGCCCGTCAATGGCACCGGCAACCTTCGCCTCATAGGCATCAATCGCCGCGACAATCGCCGCGTCGAGATCAATGTCCAGGGGCTCTGCAATATGGGTGCGGACGGCGTTCTGCGCCCGCTCAAGATCCAGCGCGAGCTTGCCGCCAAAGAAACTGGCAGGATCCAGAATGCCTGCAAGCAGCATGATATCGGTGAGCGTGGCGTTGGTACCGCCGCGAGCAAAACAGGCAGGACCCGGCAAGGCGCCCATGCTTTCCGGACCAACCTGAATGGCGCCATTTGCGACGCTGAGGATGGAGCCACCCCCGGCAGCGATGCTGGGCACATCGGCAAGAGGGAAGGCGATCGGCGCGCCTTCGATATTCCCGAAGCGATGTTCCGCAACCTGGCCATCCTCAAACAGCGCGAGATCGGTCGTGGTGCCGCCAATATCGATCGAGGCAAAGCGTTCAAACCCGTAATGACTGGCCAGGATCGCCGCCCCCACCGCACCGCCGCGCGGTCCGGAAGAATAGGTATGCAATGCGATGGTTCGCGACACGCGGGTCGACCCGCCGTCATTGCGGAAGACCAGCAGCGGATTGCGCGTCCGGTGCTGGCGCAGCCGGTCTTCGGCGTGATGCAGGAACTGCTCCATGGAAGGATGCAGAAACGCATTCAGCAGACCGGACCATGCGCGGCGCGGCGCCGATGCACCAGGCGCGAGATCTGTCGAGAAAAGCAGCGGCACCGCTCCCAGCAAATGCCGCGGGAACGTGGCGTAGAGTGTCCGGCGCAAATCGCCCTCGACTTTTGCGGCCTCTTTGCCGTCAAGGCACAGCACGAGCCGGCTTGCGCCCTTGGCGATCAGCGTACGGACCGCCTGAATGACTTGCGCTTCGGTCATGTCGCCGATTGTCGCAACCCGGTCACCGACAAGCGCTTCAAACAGGTCAGGCGCAGCTGACCTCGCCAATTCGACCTGCGCAGCGCCCGAGACCAGCAGCCCGAGACGCGGCCCCTTGCGCTGGACAATCGCGTTGGTGCCCTGTGTCGTCGAATAGCGCAGGTGATCGATCGAAGCGATCAGACGGGTAAGACCGCCCTCCTGGCCGAGTTGATCGCCCAGCGCCTGCAGGCCGTTCATCAGACATTCGGTCAGATCATGAGGTGTCGTCACGGTTTTTGCGTGAACCACCTTTTCGCCGTCGAAAGCACAGATATCGGTTAGCGTACCGCCATTGTCGATATTGACCAGCAGACCCATGCACTCATCCTCCCTTGCGGCTCTGGTGAGTCATCCCACCCTTTTTGCCGTCCGAGAGAATCCCTAGGCCGAAGCCACTACCCCTCACCCCACCCGGGTGGGTAGGTTTTGTTTATTCGATCAATTTGAAATGGCGAGCCGCCTGTACGGCCTGCATGCGATTGCCGACGTCAAGCTTGGCAAAAACATTCCGCAAGTGAAATTTAACGGTGTTCTGGGATACGGCCAGCCGGTCAGCGAGATCCTTGTTCGAATGACCCTTGGCGAGAAAATGCAGGATATCGATTTCGCGCGGGGTCAGATTTTCGTGCGGCCGCGCCAGCACCGCCGATTCCTCTTCACCAGGAGCGGAAGTCATGTCTTCATCCCGCGCTCCGCCCTCGGCCGCCTTGACAAGCAGCTTCACATAGCGCGCAACATCGTCCACGGCCCAGTCGGGGTCGTGGGTAAAATTCTCGTTTGCCAGATGATTGAGCATCCGGATGGCAGCGGGCCCTTCATCGAGGAAGATGCGGTGCATCCGGGCCGGCGCGGCCAGCGCAACTGCCTCCATCATGACCCGCCGCGCATGACCAAGCTGCCCATCCATCTCCAGGCTGATCGCCAGCAATGTCTTGAGACGAATCAGCCGGCGAACCCTGTGCTTTACGCTAGCCGTGCGAATCTCCGACTGGAGCATCGCCCGGGCTTCGGCATGCGCACCTTTATGAACCAGCAGACGCACATAGGTGATGCGCTGCACTTCAAGCTCTCCGCTGGAATATATGAGCTGCCCCTCGGTCGGAAGCCGGGCGTCTGCACCCAGTGCGCCAAAGCGGCGTTCGGCCGTGCTGATATCACCCTGCAGGACGGCTTCGCGGACCAGTTCCGCCCGGCCGCAATCGACAAGCCGGCTCAATCCATATTTATGACCCGAATCGATCAGATACTCATACAGTTCATGCGCATATTCCGGCCGTCCTTTCAGGCTTGCAATGCGGGCCAGCGTCACCACCCCTGAACAGAGCGGATCCACGATGGACTGTTGCTGGATCAGCGGAAGATAGTCGGTGATTACCCGCTCCGCTTCGTCGATCTCGTTGCGCTCATAGAGAGCCTCTCCCAGCGGCGCGGCCACGACGCCACCGGCCATGATGCCCCCCGGCCCTTCGACATCCAGCTCGCGCAAGGCCCGGCGCAGGTCATCAATCGCTTCGCCCAGCAGGCCTTGCGAGATTTTCAGGCTCGCATGAATCGCGTTGGCATAGGAGCGGCCGAAATAATTGCGCGCCTGTTCATGAAGCGGACGGGCACGGAGTAGCAATTCATGCGCTTCGGGAAACTGGCTTTGCGCACCCAGCAAGAAAGCATGGGCGTTAAAAGCCACTGCCTTGGAAAAGGACTGGTCATCCCCCAACCATTTCTCTGCGTCGCGCGCGCGTTGGCCCATCTCGACCACCCGGTCCTCGGCTGCAAGGACGAAGCACCGAAGCACCTCAAGTTCCGCCGCCGCAACCGGATCATCCCCGGATTCGGCCAGCGATGCTTCACAATAGTTGAGCAGCCGATGCGCCTTGGCAAATTGCCGGCGGAAGCCATAAGCGATGACCGCTGCATCAAGCAGCGTGGGGCTTCCGAGCAGGACCTGCTGGTCAAGCTGTTCAAACAGCGAGACCAGAAGCCCCAGCCGCTCTTCCCGAACCAGTTGCTCGGCCACTTCTTCCAGACAGGCCGCAGCGCTCTCCTGCCGCCCCGCCGCAAGATAGTGGCTGATCGCAACCTCGCGCATGTCTTGCGCAGCGAACCAGTCTGCAATGCGGACGTGACGCTCCGTCAATGCAAGCGGGCTGCTTTCCTCCTGCACCTGGGTTCTCAGAAAATCACCGAAAAGCGGGTGGAAGCGGAACCAGTGCCGGTCACCGTCGACCGGGTCGAGGAACAGCCCCCCATCGGACAGCCGATCCAGCAGGGCACGCCCCTGTGATCCACCCAGCTTGTGATTGACCAGTTCTGCACAGAGCCGGTCCGCAAGGCAGATACCGAGCAGCGCTTGCCGCGTTTCCGCGGATTGCAAATGGAACACTTCCTGCGCAAGATAATCGACAACCTCTTGGGTCACGCCGCTTCTCAACGCCTTTGCGGCACCCTGTTTATGCGAGGCAAGCGAGAGGTTGATAAACTGCAGTGCAGCGGGCCAACCATCAATCCGGCTGTGCAGTTCGCGTACTTCTTCCAGGCCCAGCCGGCAGCGCTCCGACAGAAACTGATAGGACTCGCCAAGGTCAAAGCGCAGATCAATGCTACCGAGGACGATGGCGCGGCCCGACAGTTTGAGTCGCGCGCTGGATAGATCGGGCATCGTCCGCGTCGCTACGGCGATGCGCTTGCCTGGAGGCAATTGCTCAATGATCTGGCCGAGCAGCGCATCGGCCTGGCCGTGGGCGAACTGATCATATTCATCGAGCAGCAGCAGAGCGGGGCCATTTATCGCCGAAATCAGCGCGGGAATATCGCGAGTGGTCCGGCGCAGCTTGCCGCCCGTATCCTCTATAAGCCGCTCACAGGTCCCGATGAACATCTGCACGAAACGCGACAGGTCGCCATCCTGAGAAACGGGTGTGATCCAGCCGACGGCGCCGCCCGCCTCCACTTCAGCCGCCGCCAATTGTCGCAACAGGGAGGATTTTCCATAGCCTGCCGGTGCCTGCGCAAGAATCAGCTGCGCGCTGCTCGACTGGATACGATCAAGAAGGCTCTCCCGCCGCAGATCCACCGGGCCACTCTCCACTTCCGGCTGCTTATTGCCGATTCTGTTTTCGTTCCCACCCATATTGATGATCAGCCAGACCTCCGCCCCACCCTTTTGGGTGGCGTGATGACTTAAGTCTGGTCACAGGCAGGGGTCAAGGTCGCCCTGACGGCCGAGCAGAGTTTACAGGAGAGTATCATGTCCCGCTCCGTGATCGTTGCCGGTGTGGCGATGACCCCCTTTGACACGCCCGGCAAGGCCCGTGATTATCGTGTGATGGCGACGGACGCCGTTGCAAATGTGCTGGCGGACGCGGGAGTGACTTATCCATCGATCGAGCAAGCCTATGTCGGCTATGTCTATGGCGACAGCACATCCGGCCAGGCTGCGCTTTACCCCAGCGGATTGAGCGGCATTCCGATCATCAACGTCAACAATAATTGCGCGACCGGTTCGACCGCCCTCTGGCTCGCGCGACAGGCCATCGCCAGCGGTGCGGCTGACTGCGTGCTGGCATTGGGCTTCGAACAGATGAAGCGCGGTGCCCTGGCAAGCGTTTATGATGATCGCCCTGACCCGTTGGGCGATTTTCTGGATACGTGCGAAGCCCGGCTGGGTCCCTCCGACAGCCCGATGGCGCTGCGCCTTTTCGGGGGCGCCGGGCTGGAATATCAACGACGTTACGGAGCGGAAGACCGCACCTTTGCGCTGATCGCGGAAAAGGCGCGGCGCCACGCCGCCCCCAATCCACGGGCTGTTTTCCGCGACATCCTTTCTGCCGACGACATCCTGGATTCCCCGCATATGTACGGGCCTCTCACCAGGCTCCAGTGCTGCCCGCCGACCTGCGGCGCAGCAGCGGCTATTCTCTGCAGCGAGGCTTTTGCGGCTCGCCATGGAATAAGCACCGACATAGTCATCGCAGCCCAGGCAATGACGACGGATCGCCCCGATTCATTCGATGGGGAAAATCTTGCAGCAACCGTCGGCGCGACCATGTCGCGGACAGCGGCAAATCAGGTGTATGAATCGGCGGGAATCGGTCCAGACGATCTGGACGTCGTGGAATTGCACGATTGCTTCACCGCCAACGAGCTGCTGAGCTACGAAGCGCTGGGCCTGACCGCCATCGGCACGGCGGAGCGGTTCATCCGCGATGGCGACAATAGCTATGGCGGAAAAGTGGTTACCAATCCTTCCGGCGGCCTGCTATCCAAGGGCCATCCGCTGGGCGCCACCGGCCTCGCCCAGTGTTTCGAACTGGTTACGCAATTGCGCGGCGGTGCGGAAGCGCGGCAAGTCGAGGGAGCGCGCCTTGCGCTGCAGCACAATATTGGACTGGGCGGTGCCTGCGTCGTCACATTATATGAAAACACGGCCGGGCGTTAATACCGGTCCCACACGATCTGGAGAGCAAAGATGAGCGGACAAACGGCCCGGCGCTGGTATTTCAACGAACGCCCCAAGGAAATGATCGAGGACGATACGCTGGTGCTGCGGGAAGAGCCGCTCCCCGCGCTCGAAGACGGCCAGTTCCTCTTTCGCACGCTTTATCTTTCGCTTGATGCGACCAACCGCGTCTGGCTCAGCGACTGGGATATCTACATGGAGCCGGTGCGTATTGGCGAACCCATGCGCGGCTTTGTATTCGGCGAAATTGTCGAGAGCAAAAACCCCGACTTCCCGGTCGGCGCACATGCGGCAGGATTGCACAGCTGGTCCGACTATATCGTCACCGATGGAGCCGGATTTTCCGTCTTCCCTTCGCTGGATGGCATCGACCTTGCCGAAGCCTTTGCGGTCCTCAGCGTCGCCGGGCCGACCGCCTATGTTGGCCTGCACGATATCGGAAAGCTGAAAACCGGCGATACGGTGGTGGTCAGCGGCGCCGCCGGGGCCGTCGGGACGATGGTGGGACAGATTGCCAAGAACGAAGGCTGTACTGTCATCGGTATCGCCGGGAGCGATGAAAAATGCGCAATGCTGACCAATGATCTCGGCTTTGACGGTGCGATCAATTACAAAAACGAAAATGTGACCGAGAGATTGGGCGCGCTGTGCCCCGAAGGCATTGATTTATGCTTTGAAAACGTCGGCGGCGAGATTCTCGATGCGTCGCTGACCCATATGAAAGATTTCGGCCATGTCGTGATCTGCGGGTTGATTTCTTCCTATAACAGCGACGAACCAATTCCCGGGCCCTACATGTTTCGTAACCTCATCATGCGCCGTCTCACCGTTCGCGGCTTCGTGATCCTCGACCATGAAGATCGTTTCCCCGAAGCGATGGCCGCGCTGGCTGGCTGGCTGGCCGAAGGCAAGCTGACCATGCCCCTGCATATTGTGGAAGGACTGGAGGCAGCACCCAAGGCGCTCAACCTGCTCTATACAGGGGGCAATACCGGCAAGCTTCTGGTCAAAATCTAGTCGTTGCGGCGCGATTGGTACCACGCTCATCATCGGCAAGACGGCCGCTGTCAGCCTAGTTCGATATCAGATAATAGGCCACCGGCTGAGTGGCGCTGGTGTGGATATTGATGCGGTACCGTTCGGTGAAAAGCGGCAGCCATTCACAATTTACCGGCTTTGAGGAGACGTTTTGGCGACAGATATCCTTTCCCTGAGGGTCGACAATCTTGATCGATAGGGGTTTGGATGAAACCGGGACCAGTGCCACGGACGCTTTCTTGCCCGCCAGGAAAATCTGGTCTGTACTCACCCCCGATTTCGCCGAGACCTTTCCTTTCCTGTAGGATGGTCCGAGCGCGCGACCGCGGTATACCGGTGGCCTAGTCGAAGGGTCCAGCGCTTGCGCCCTTTCGCCCCAGCGTTTCGAGAGGTCCTCGTCCTGCTCCCCGTCCGGCCTGGCACCGATGGCTTGCAGAATCTGGGCGGCTGCGCGCAGAGCGGCTGCATCGGAATTTTCCTCGCCCTGTTTGCCCGCAAGAATGGCATGGGCCGTGCGCATCACTGGCCCGTCATCCACCGAAGGCGAAACCCGGTCAGCCACAAACTCCGTCTGTGAAGCGATGCCTGCCGATGCACCGGCGCAGCCCGACAGAAGCGACACGGACATCCAAAGTGCCATCACGGACGAATTTTGACAGTTCAATTCAATCACTCCTTTCCGGTCTGATTTCGAACAAAGCCCCGGGTTGTGCATCGTGACAGCGAATGATCAGGCCGTTTCGCTCGGCCAGAGCCTGCGACAGGGCAAGGCCAAGGCCGTGTCCCTTCGCTCCATTGCCATCGATGCGGACAAAACGCTCGAAAATCCTGTCCCTCATATGCTCGGGAATGCCGGGCCCGTTGTCCCGCACCGTGATGATCGGCCCCGGTCGCAACATCAGCTCAACCGCGCCGCCTCTGGGCGTATATTTAAGCGCGTTGTCGAGCAGGTTGGATAAAATGCGCTGGAGATGAGCAGGATTGGCCATCATCTTCACTCCTGACGCAATATCGGTGCTGAAGTCGATACCCAGATCCTCGGCGCTTTCGCTAAACAGCTCCGCTATTTCACTGGCAATCTCCGTGACATCGCATTCGGACAATCCGGCCCGGTCGCCTTTTTGGGCGCGGCTGGATGCGATATCGAGCAGCGAGTCCAGCATCGCGATTATATCGCGAATATCCTGCCTGGCCCGGCCCAGGGTCTCGAGATGGGAGTCATCCTCACTCTGCCGCATCGCGGCAACCAGGCGATTGTCCAGATGGGTGAGCGGCGTGCGCAGTTCGTGCGCGGTGTGATCGGATATATCCCGGTGCGCGGCGATCAGCGCGGCGAGACGTTTGATCATGGCATTGCTGTGCTGCGCCAGTTCGTCCAGCTCGTCGCCAGCGCGATCGAGCGGGATTGTGGTCGTCAGATTACCGGCACCAATTTCCCGGAATGCGTCGTTTAACATTCCGATCCGGTTTCTCAGGCGGAGGGTAGAATAATAGCCGATGATGAAGAACATCAGCACCAGCAATATCCCGGCCAGAAGAAAAGCGGTTCTGATCCGGCCGAGCAAGGCGGCTTGTCCGGCGGTGTCACGACCGACAAGCAGTTTCAGGTCGGGGTTGAGCTGCGTGGTCCGGGCAAAAACCTCTTTGCCATCAGGCAGTTTGATATGACCCGTCTCCGAGTTTTCCGCGGACAGTTTTGGCCAATATTTGATATTGCCCGTGATCATGGTGCCGTTGGGCGACGCAAGCATATAATAGCGCGCATCACCGGGAGACTGCAGCTCCAGACGGTCGGCCATTCTCTGCCGCAATTCGGCCGGCCCGCCAGAGATATATATGTCAGCGAGACCGGCGATATCGGTATCCACGCTGCGGGCAATCTGTGCCTGGGTTTCCGTTCGGACAATCCAGTCGGTCATGGCAAACAGGACAGCCACAGACAGGACCGACACGAGGACGATGATCAAACTCAATCGCCCGAACAAGGAAGAAAATATGCTCATGGTCAGTCTGCGTGCAGCCGATATCCTGCTCCCCATATGGTTTCCAGCACCGGCTTGTCAAAACCCTCTTCCAGCTTGCGCCGCAGCCGTCCGACATTCACGTCGATGACATTGGTTTGCGGATCGAAATTGAGGTTCCAGACATTGTGCAGAAGCATTTCACGGGTCACAATCTCCCCGGCATTTTGCATGAAATATTTGAACAGCTCAAATTCTTTGGGGCTGAGCGCGATGTGCTTGCCCTGGCGATGCGCGGTGCGCGCCTTGATATGGCATTCCATATCACCAAAAATGATAACAGCGCTATGTGCCTGCCCGGTCGCTCGCCGGTGCAAGGCACGAACCCGGGCGACCAGTTCCTCATCCTCAAAAGGTTTGGCAAGATAATCATCGACGCCGGCATCCAGACCCTGAATCCGGTTTTCGGTTCTACCCAGTGCGGACAACATCAGCACCGGGATGGCAAGGCCAGCGGCGCGCAATTTGGTAACGATATCAATTCCCGTCATATCGGGAAGCATCCGGTCGAGAATGACGAGATCGAAAGGCTCTTCCGATGCACGCCGCAGACCCTCTTTGCCATTGACGACGGTTGTCACTCGATCGCCGGTACGCGACATGATTTCGCTCACCATGCGGGCCGTTTGTTCATCGTCTTCGACATGCAAGATGCGCAAGTTGGTCATTGCAGGATTTTATCCCAGTTCTTTAGCGACAATTGAGACATGTTCTAGAGTTTGTCTACCAGGAAAAGACAGTGACAAATGCTGTTAGCTTCTCGGAAATTTCCGCCTTGTTCTTTGTTTTGAAACCCGCTTTGCATATAGTGGCGAGTTGTTTGCCATCGCCCCGGTCGCATCAGGATTTCGATTGCAGGGATTGGATCGTGATGCATTGCCGGAACTTGTCGATCGCTTTGTCGGCGGCGATGCTGACCATAAACACGGTGAAAAATGCAACCGCAGCATGCACCGGTCCGAAACATTTCGTCAGGCCCAGCTGAAACCGATTGATGAGCCCGCCATCCCGGGCTCCGTTCATCCTGATCGGCAGCTGGCAAAAGAAAGGGCGCCCTCCCCTAGGGGGACGCCCTTTCCCATCAGCGATGAAGGCTGCACTCGGGTCGCAATTAGCGCAGATCTTCGACTGAAACCCAGCCCTTTGTGCCGTAATTGTCGGTCACTTCGACAAACAGCCCTTGCTTGTTGCCGGTCGGAGTCAGTTCCGTATCGGGACGAAGAGAGCGAACCTCTGCTCCCGTTTCGGAAGCGCTTCCCCGCATCGACGTCGCGACAGCAACCGTATAGGTCGTAGCTGCCGGGGCAGCGGGTGCAGCCTTTTGCACGCTCCTTAACGCGCCGGCCTGCGAGACAAGAGTGTTATACGCTTCGACGAAGGCGCTGGTGACCATCTGGCCGTCTTTCGACGAGCTATACTGCCCCAATTGCCCCTGGCTCGCCGCCACCCAGTCACTGCTTTTCAGAATCTGGATCGTGGATTTCTGGCTGACGCCGCTGCCCGCAATCAGCGTCTGGCCATTGGCCGGGTTCATCAGGCGCAAGCCAGCGGAAATGGTTTTCTTCTTGCCGCCAAGGCCGCCGAACATGCCAATCAGCGCGCCGCCCATGGGTACTTTGGACAGGATGGTGCCGGCTGCACCTGACTGGACGAGTCCGCCTTTCATCAGGCTCGTGGCGGTATTCATGGTCTGGTCAATCTCTTCCTGCGAGCCGGCAATGGCAGACATCAGATAATCGGCTGGTTTGCCGTCCGCTCCGGTATGCATGGTGAAACAGCCGGACTCCTGGACAATCGCGCCCAGCATTCCGCGAGGACTCGACAGTCCGAATTTGCTCCAGCCCTGCGTATCGCCGTCCGCGATCGCGACCGTGCCGTATGAGGCTTCGCATTTTACGATCGCCACATCTTCCTTGGCTGCCTGTGCAGGCGAAACCGCGAGGCTTGCAAAAGCGAGTACGCCAGTCGTGGCGGAAAACAGGTTCTTTCTGGTCATGGTGATAATCCCCTTTTATTTTGGCAATGGAATAAGACATTCAATTGAGCGGCTCTGTGCTGCTTGATGCATCGCAAAAGTTACGCGGATCCCTGATGTTTTCCAGTTACAGTCCCTGTTAGAAAGATGACAGATGCTGTTAGTCTCGCTTGGCATCCTGAAATATTCGTCCCGGCCTTCCTTCCAGTGGTTCTGGAGTCGAAAGACCGGGACAGATCGCAGCGGCGTTTACTGAAAAGAGAAGTTCGGTCCGAGCCATTCCTTGATCGTATCCAGCCTGTCTGCGGGGCTCATGCCATTATCCAGCCTGCCGTTGGTACGCGGCGCGCTCCCGATGCCTGCAGCTTTGCCAACGCCAGCCGCGATATCGGTATTTGCTGTCCATCGGGACCAGCCAGCGAGAGAATTGCTTGCCGAAGTCGGAGAGGATCCCGGGATTCCGAAAGCCGCAACGCCATCGACCTGATGGTCATATCCAAGATTGCCAAAAGTGTAGCTCACTCCAACATGACTGGCACCTTCGCCCGCCAGGAAACCCCGGAAGCTGGCTTTGCAATCGCCGCTACCGCCGCAGACAGGCCCGCCCCCGGAAACCAGAAACGTATCCTGACCCGAGCCGAATGTGTTGGCATATTCACCGGTCAGTTCAACCGGACGACCGCCATTGTTAGGATCCGCTGCGCCGCCTGGTGTCCCGAAGCCATAGGCGTTACCGCCGATAGAGACCTGGAAATCAAATCCCACCATTGGCGTTGCACCAAAGGCGACAGCGAGATTGCCAGCAAAACTGCCCGGTGCGAGTGAACCGTCGCGGTTGGTCGGTGCGGTCGAGCCGATCAGGTCGTAATTAACGGTACCTGTGGTCGGTATGTTAGTGGGCGGTGCTCCGGTGATCAGATGCCAGCCTTGGTTGGCAGCGAATGGAAATTCCGGAGATCCGCCTGTCGTCCCATCGGCCCATCGCACCCAACTGATAATCTCTCCGACCGTGCCGGCCTCCTTCTGGCTGGCGGTACCGATGGTTGGGTGCTCATTCTCGATCGTATAGTCGTTCAGCGTCCAGACATAGCCGATTGGAGCACCCGTCGCTTCGGAATAGGTCACATCAACCGGCTGGCGGGCATCGATGCCAACCCGGGTACCGGAATAGGCGAGTAACTGGCCGGAGCGGGTACTGCCGCTAGGCGGGTTGGGATCGGTTCCGCCGCCGTTCAGTGCGAATATACCCAGACCGATGGCCTGTACAAATCCGGCGGACGAGCTGTCATTGACGTTGAAGCCAAGACCGACATAGGCACCGTCTGCACCGTATAGCTGGCCGCTGACACTGCCGTTGCAGGTACCCTTGCAGGCGTCACCTCCAAAAGCGGTGATCGGCACAGCGCCGCCAAAGGTGAAATCGGACTGGATCACATAGTCCGACTGCGAGGGATCGGCGGCGCCGCCAACCGTGGAGCTTTGCCACATATAATTGCCGACATTCAGTTCCAGGTCCCATCCAATCGGATTGACCGCGCCGGTCGAGATCGCCAGCTTACCGGTAAATGTTCCCGGTGCCGCGCTGCCGTCAGACAGGGTGGCGCGGGTGGAACCGACCAGATCATAGGTCAGCAGACCGGAGCGGTTGAACGAGGTAGACGCCGTCCCGGACATTACATGGAAGCCCTGGTTAGGACCATAAGCGATGCCGTTGATCGTGCCGTTGGTCCAGCGGGCAAACGCGACATCATCAAACGCGCCAAATTCCGCTACTTCCGCGTCGCCAATGGCAGTGGTCCCGGTAAAACTGCTGGCGAAACTCTGGATCTTTCCGTCGACCAGTTTGACGTCTCCCAGTCCGAAATCAACCAATCCGCTCGCACCGAAGGCATAGGTCAGCTGATTGCTTCGGGTCTCTGTAGGGCCCGGAGTAGGCGTGGGTGTTGGTGTCGGCGTGGGGGTAGGCGTTGGAGTTGGCGTAGGAGTAGGAGTAGGCGTTGGAGTAGGGGTCGGCGTGCCACCTGTACCGCCGCCATATTGGGGCGGTACGGTATAGCCGGCAAGGCGGAACAGGCTGGCAATCTCGTCGATATCGAGCCCCGGAGGAAAACCATTGGCAAACAGCAGATCAACCAGCGCCTGTACGGTCGGATCGCCGGGCGGGATCGTGCCGCCAGCGGCTACCAGCGCCAGCAGGTCGGCGATTGAGCCAAAAGTGGCACCATTTCCGCTGATGCCGGGAATCGTATATCCCGCTGCGCCCAGAGCGCGGAGAAATTCCTGCAGCTGGAACTGCGAAATACCGGACGGCGCGCCATAGGTCTGCAGATTGAACAGCAAAGCCTGGATTTGCGCTGGCGTCAGACCGCTATAGGATCCCAGATTGCCATTTTGTGCGGCCGCCAGAATCTCGGTGATGAACTGCAGCGCAAGCGCCGGATCAAGTTGCCCGGTCTGGGCCTGCACCAGTCGCTGGAACTGCGCCGGGCTTGTGGCTCCCTGCAAGGTGCCGGGGATGAACGTCTGCGGCTGCGATACACCGGCAAAGCCGAGCGCGGTCGGCGTGGTCTGGCTGGCGTTGGCAAGAAACTGGGTAGCGTTGCGCTGGGCCTGCTGAACCTGTTGCAGGGCGGTGCGGCCGCCGCTGCGATTGGGCTGGGCACCAGCGGTTATCGTCGCAGATGGCCCCGAACCATTGCCTGACTTGAAAGCCTTGCCGGCTGGGAAAGTCCTGCTGGCACCATTGCTGGCCACCTGCATCGAGCCGGTCAGGGCAAAGCCGGAGAAACTGCCGTCGGAGGCGATCTTGCCGTTGGCGCTGCTGCCGGGCTTCAGAATGATCTGGCTGCCATTGCCGGCGACAATCGGCTTTGGCGAAGCGCCTGCCGGTGCCGAAGCGGTAAAGCTGCCGCTGGGTACCGACAATTGTCCGTCTGCCGACAGCGAATAGCGAGCCGGCCCCATGATGCTGACCATCGTGCCGTCATCCAGCTTCAGCTGGACGACGCCCGATGCGATTTGCTGTTCGCCCGCGCCATTGTCGGCAGAAGGCGTGCCGCTTGCCGCAGAGGTGAACACCAGTTCCGCTGCCCAGAGCGGCGAACCGGGAACAAAAATCGCGAACAGGGTTGTGGCGAGTGCGCTGGCGCTGGCCAGTTTGACGTCGGTCAGCAAGCTGGTGTTTCTGCTTTGGATCTGGGTCATGATGTTTCTCCCAAGAGTGATTATGTTAAAACTAGAAGCTCAGGCGGACACCGACAGAGGCGGTCCAGCGGTCATAGTCGTAGAGCCCGATATTGCTGTCGTTGCGGGTATAGGTAACGCGCGGACGCACGCTGATCGTGTCGGTGAAGCGGTAGCGCAGGCCGAGCGACGCATCATATTGCGTGTCCTTGCGTCCCTCCAGGAACAGCGGATCGCGGCTGTCATAATTGCGATGCTCGACACTGGCACCAGCGATAAGCGACGCCTTTTCCCCCAGGCTCCATTCGCCGCCCAGTTGCGCATTGGCAAAGGCATAGCTCAGCTGGTCGGCCCCGGGCCGCCGGGTCTCTTCCTTGCCGCCGCCGATACCGCCGTAGATTGCCTTGTCGGCATAGGTGATGCTGCCGGAGAAACGCTCCGCATCCTGCAGCGGGGCGCCGTCATAGTTGAGGCGGAAATATTGCCCGCTGACCGACAGCGCGCGATCATTAGACAGGCGCTTGGTATAGCGGATATCGCCGCCAACACTGGTCCTGTAGCCATTATGGCCAAGCCAGAAGCGTTGTCCCTGGCCCGAAAGCGAAATGACATCGCCATTGGCCAGGCTATGGGCGATACCGATGGTACCGACCGCCGAAGCCTGATCGACGAAACGACTGTCAATATTGTCTCGCCAGTTGCCGAGCACCGAACCGAACAGGCGTGTCTGCCGGCTGAGCGGCGTCGAGCCCGAGAGACCGCCCTGAATCTGATAAAAGCCGGCATCCTGTTCCCGCGCTGCGCCGTTCAGCGTGGCAGGGCCCAGAAAGGCAAAGAGCGGTAGCGTGATCGAAATGGCATCGGTCGCGGTGTTGATATTGCTGTCATAGCCGCCTTCGACATCGAAATAGCCGGTGATCTCCGATGCACCGCCGGCAATCGCCGTATCCAGCTGCCGGACCACCCCGTCAATCCGGTTGCGAACGGGGTCGGGAATCGAGGGGTCGCCGCGGACGGTTTCAAATTCGGCCCGTGCCGTATCCACATCTCCCGCCATCGCATAGGCGCGCGCCAGCTCGGCCTGCGCCCGCGCATTGCCCGGCTGCACCGCCAGAACACGCTGGAACGCCAATATGGCCTCGCCAAACCGGCTCGATTCCAGAGCAGCCAGTCCCAGCGCCATATCAAAATCGGGCTCACCCGCGCGCTTGCCTTCCCGTACCTTGAGCGCAGAATAGGCGGCATCGGCCCGACCCGCATTCAATTGATCCATGGCGCTTTGAACATCCGGATCGGTCTGGGCTGCGGCTGGCGTCGCTGTGAAGGCCAGCAAGCCGCTATTAAAGGCAATGGTAAGTATCGCGGCAGTTTTGGAAAAGCGCATTCAAGCCCCCTGTAACTTCATTGAATATGAAATTTGAATAGGGCAGCAGAGCGCTATAGGCTTGTTACAAGCACCGATAGGAAGATGACAAAAACGGTTAATATTTCCGCTGTGTCGAAAACCAACGGTCCGTCAGGTGAAGCCTGATCCGATGATATCTTTGCCTGTTCTGGCGGAAACGGGGAGAGCGCTGAAGGCCAGCCAAGGGTCAACAGTTGCGGAGCGCTTCTTCGATCGACGCAATATCATTCTCTCGCAGCAAGGGATCCACACCCCAGCGCCGTTCAATGATCCGCCAGTCTTCGCGCGCCTGTCTGTATAGCCTGCATCCTTCGGCCTTGTTGCCGGATGTGGTCACGGCATCGGCAAGGGCCAGCAGCGCCGAGCTTTTGTCGCGATAATAGCCCGCGTTTTCCGGTTCCCTTGCGAGCAGCGCCGCGCGGTCGGCCAAGACCTCCCGGGCCATGGTGATCGCTTCATCATAGCGGCCAAGCTCCAGTAGCACGCTGGACAGCTGACGCAGAATCGTATGCAAGCGCCGGATCATCCCGCTGTCGTCGGGATCTTTGGCGATCAGCGGGTCGACGATCGCGCGGGCCTGTTCCAGATCGGCAGCGGCCTTGGGCCAGTCTTGCAGATCCACATAGATTAGCGCACGGGTAAAATATGCGGCGATCATGCTGCGCTTGATATCGAGCCAGTCGGGATATGTCTTGCCGAGTGATTGCAGCTGGCTGATTGCCTGGTTGCTGGGCGCAAGAGAAGCCACGAAGTCGGACGAGCCCACTTCATAATACCACGACATTGCGTTCGACAGGGCGGACAGCGTGCGCGCCTGTTCAAACAGAACCACCCGATCACCGCGATGGCGTTTGGCCAGGGCAGCGGATTGCTCCGCGAGCTTCGACATACTGGTCACCGCCTCTTTCCCGCGATCAATCCAGACCAGCGGCTTGGCGGCCTGCAATCCCGCCCGAATCCTGCCAAGATCATCGTTCAGCTTTGCAGAACCGCCCTCGAGCAAGGACTGGTACAGTTTCCCCGCCCTTTTGGCGGGAACAATGGATGCCTCATTATTGTCTTCGGCAATGAAGATGAATATTGCCAGGGCATATTGCGCCTCCGCCAGCGCTCGGGTCACCGCCGGATCAGCAGGTCTTTCGCGGTGCAGCGCTTCGAGTCGCTGGACGGCCGTACGCAGCGCCTTGCCGGCCTCTTCCCGCCGTCCCAGATTTGAAGCTTCGGGATTGCCGAGCACGTGCGAAAGGCGCTGGTAGCCCCGCGCGATCTCCAGTTCGAGAGAGGGATCGCTCGTATTTTCCTGACCCAGTATATCCAGATAGCCGCTGGACTTGTCCGCTATGCGCATGAGCGCCCTGGTGTTGCCGGTCACGGGTTCGAGCTCGTCGTAGAGATCGAAAAGCATGAAATTGGCAAGATCCCGGGTTTGGTTAAATCGCAGTTCGGCCTTGGCACGGGCGACTTCGGACCGGTTATAGGCCCATCCCGTTGCAGCCAGACCCGCAACGAGCAACAGAATGATTACCGCAATACTGGTCACGGCATAACGCTGCCGCCACAGATATTTGCGCAGGCGGTACCGTTTTTGGTCAGAATAGGCCGTCACCGGATAGCCGTCGCGATAACGGCGCAATTCTTCGGATAGCATGGCGGCACCGGCGAAACGGTCTTCCGGCAACTCGGCAGTCGCCTTGGCAGCAACCGCCTGCAGTTCGGGGGCATCCTGGTCGCTGATCAACAACTGCAGAATCTTGCCCAGAGAATAGACATCAGACAGCGTGTTGGCTGCCTGACCCAAGGCGCGTTCGGGCGCGGCATAGCCGGGTGTCAGGCTGAGCGCGGACAAGGTCGAACCCGCGGCCCGGTCATCCGCGTCGGCCTGCGGGCGCGCGATGCCGAAATCGATCAGCTTCGCCTGGTCCCCCGCGCTGACCAGAACATTGCTCGGAGTCAGATCGCGATGGATTACGAGATTCTGGTGCGCGAAGGATACCGCATCGCAGACTTGTGCGAACAGATCGAGCCGTCTGGCCAGATCGGGCTGCTCTTCGGCCAGCCAGTCCTGAAGCGGGACGCCGTCGACATATTCCATGACGATATAGGGAGAGCCACTTTTCGTTTCCCCGCCGTCATAAAGCCTGGCAATATGGGGATGGTTAAGCTGCGCCAATATCTGTCGTTCGCGCTGGAAACGCGCAATTAGGCTATCCGAAAGCAACCTTTGCTTGATCAGCTTGATCGCCACCACATGCTCGAAATTGTCGGTGTCCCGTTCGCCCAGATAGACCGACCCCATGCCGCCGCGGCCCAGCAAACGAAGGATCCGGTAGGCACCGATCCGGTCTGGCCGGCTTTCATTCTCGTCATCGACCATCCGCGCGCCGCCGGTCACCAGATCCGCTGTCGAGCGCTGCTCCGCGTTCAGCAGGGACAGCGCCCGGGCAATGACTTCGCTGCTCGCCTCGGTTGCGGAGCGAATGAACGCCTCACGTTCACCTTCCGGAGCGTCCATCGCCTGTTCGAGCAACTCCATCGCTGCCCGTTCGACATGTGCCTCCCGGGAATCCATGATTATCGGCTTAGCCGGTCATGCAGCCATGCTCGGGTTGCCGCCCAGCGGCGATTGACCGTTGCTTCCGAGATATCCAGAACCACCGCGATATCGCTGATCGACATGCCGCCGAAAAAACGCATTTCCACGATATCCGCGCGTTGCGGATCGATTTGCTTCAGTTCTTCGAGCAGGAAATCCAGTTCCATCAGTTCGACCGGCATTTTCCATTCGGCAATATTGGTGATCAGCGTGACCCGCTGATGGCTCCGCTTGTCCCGGCTTTTTGCGCGTGCATGATCGACCAGTATCTGCCGCATGATTCGCGAGGCCAAGGCCAGAATATGCGCCTTGTTCATGAATTCAATATCGGTCAGCCGCGATATTTTCATGACCGCCTCGTTGATCAGGTCACCGGTGGAAAGCGAACTGCTTGTCTCCTGTGCCAGCCTGGCGGCAGCAATCTGCTGCAGTTCACGGTGGATGGTTGCAAACAGCAAGTTTCCGGCGCTCCGGTCTCCGGCCTGCCAGTTTGCCATCAATTGCTTATGGTCCAGTTTTCCTGACAACCAGCACCTCCTGATTGTCTGGATAATAGAGGGCCGCGCCGGGAAGTGCCAGTCCCTATGTGCCAGTCTGCTGAAGGGGGCTGAGAGGCAAGCGGCTGTAATCATGTCGGCTTTCCTTAGAACTTCCAGCCGATGGTCACGCTTCCCGAAGCGCTTTGTTCGTCCTTGGTGATGAGGCTGCGGATCGAGCCGCCGATGGTCCAGTTGCCGCCGAGACTATATTCACCGGAAACGGTGAACAGACCGCCGGTGGCATTGGTGAGCGGCGAGCGGACCGGGGTGGTGATGCCGGGCGCGCCGGCAAAGGCAGTGCCGACCTCGGCCATATTGCCCTTGCCGCCAATATATTGCGCGCTGGCATCAAGCCCGCCCCGGCCGCCCTGCCAATTGGCAAAGACACCGGCACCAAGCCGCGTCCGCTTGTCGGTTGCCCCGCTGCTGGACAGGTTCAGGCTCTGCGCACCGGTTTCCGCAAAGCGGCCAAGATCGCTGCTCGCATGGTGGACCGACACCACCGGTCCCAGCGACCAGCCCTCTGCCATTTCCACGCCATAGCGAAGCTCGCCCTCGATGGCGAAGTCGTCGATATCGACCGTGCCCCTGGCAAGGCGCGACAGGCGGTTGACGACGATTTGCCGGGTGATGTCGGCCTCGCTGTTGGTATAGCTGACCGCAGCGGTAGCGGTGAGACCCTTGCCGCCCGTGCCGTATCGGCCATAGGCGCCGACGTGCCAGCCGTCGCCATCGGCGCTGCTGTTGCGGGCAAGCACTTCCAGATCGCTTTGCAGATAGCCGAAGCTGGCGCCCAGCGCCCAGCCATTGCCGGGACCGCGATAGTCGAGACCCAGATCAAAGCCATGGCCGTCATGATTGGCAGAGGCAGCATTGCCATCGCCATCGATAGAGCCGGTGCGGCCACTGATCCCGCCCCACATGCCCCAGCCATCAGCAAAGGCCTCATGGCTGCGTGCCATCAGCCGGTCGGTGCGGGCCATGCCATCATCCAGGCTATTGGCGAGCAGGCTCGCGTAGATCTCGCCCGAGGAGGTGTCGAACGCTCGCTGCGCCCCCGGCACGGTCGAGAAGAGCACATTCATATAGACCGTATCGGCATCCGACCCTGCGGTCCGGTCAAAGCCGTCCAGCGCCACTGCCGCCCCGGTCTGGTTGAAGGTCTGCGCTGCCGTCGGGAACAAGGGGCCCGGCGTGGGTGCGGGTGTAGGCGTCGGTGTGGGAGTGGGCGTAGGGGTTGGAGTTGGAGTAGGCGTCGGAGTAGGCGTTGGAGTGGGCGTTGGAGTGGGTGTTGGAGTAGGAGTTGGTGTTGGTGTGGGAGTTGGCGTCGGCGTCGGCCCATTGTTGGGGATCAGCGTCAGCTGCACATCATTGCCGTCTCCTGCTGCATAGCTCACCGTCGGCGTCAGGAACGCCAGTTGGTTGGTGATCGCACCAAAGACACCGTTCACTGCATCCATCGCATCATTGTCGATAATCAGATAGTTGAACGGATCCTCGCCGGCAAAGCTGCCGCCGAGCATGTCGAGTACGCGCAGGCTGGCATTGCCGAGGCTGACCGAACCGAGAACGACCACACGGTCGCCATTGCCCTGTTCATCGACCTCGACCTCGAAGAAACTGCTGGCGTCAAAGGTGAGGTCGCCGTTGATCGTCAGCGTGCCGATATTCTGGCCAGAGGCGAAGGGGCCGTTCTCACCTTCAGAGATCGGGTCACTATAAGGAACATTGATGGCGTCGGGGAGCAATGTGCCATCGGCAAAGGCGATATTCTCTCCGCCCAGAATCATGTCTGCCTGTGGCCGGCTCTGACCGCCGCTGATCATCGCGGTCTGCGGCTCGTTCTCGCCGCCAGGGATCATAGCGGTAAAGGGCATATTTTCACCGCCGGAGATCATGCCGCCAGCCGTCTTCGCCCGGGCCAGCGCTGCGCCAGTCAATTTGAGCGGCATCGGCAAGGGATGGGCAGCCTCCGGCGGTGGTGGCGGGGTCGTGCTTTGAGCCGCCGCATGGCCGGGGCTCGGAGCCGCGGTGGCTGGCGCGTTATTTTCTTCCGTCCCGCTGCTGCCAGGAGCCAAGGTCACGCCTTGCAGTGTCAGATTGCCTTCGGTCGTGCCGCTGCCAAAACCGAATGCACCATCAGTCAGCAGCACAGTCTCGAATCTGCGGACCATCGATAGGTCGCGCCGCCCGCCGGCCTGCGAGAAGGCGTCGATCCCGTCACCGCCGTCGATTCCGCCGATCACGGTGCCCGTCGCCAAGATATTTACCGTGTCGTCGCCGTCCTTCAAATCGATCGTGAAATCGACTCCGCTTCCGCTTTCGACTTCGCCGGCAACAGTCAGCGTCGTATCGATCGGCACCGAAGTGAAGACCAGTCCCTCCTCTGGAAAATCCGGGAACAGCTGCTCCGAGATGGCCGCGACCTGTTCGGAATAGACGCGACCAGTCTCGGTGATGGTGACGATCGCCGATGCATTCTGACCAAAATTGTCACCGGGTTCGTCCTGCAGGTCGAGCGCCGTCAGGCCGATGCCATAGGCGAAGACTTCCTGATCGGCTTCATCCGAAATCGCGGTGACGAGGCTGCCACCCCGAGTCTCGATCGCGCCTGCCACGGTGATATCGGCAAACAGCCCCAGCGGCGCGGTGCGTTCGCGCGTCTTGGAATCGCCACCCGCGACATAGATGCCGGGCGCTGCGTCCCCAAGCGTGGTGATCGTACCTGCTTGCTGATTGATCGTGGCAAGTCCACCATCGACGTGGCCGTTGATGCCACCGGTATAGTCGCCGACCGCGGAAATATCGATCCCGCTTCGGATCGTAACATCGCCGTTCTGTGCGTTGAACCCCCCAATGCCCTGTCGCCTCCTATCTTCGGCAAGCGCAATCGATCCCGAAAGGGCGGTAATATCGACGTCACCCTCCCCATCGCTGGATCCGACGATTCCAAGGATCGCGTCCTGAAATCTCGCCTCAGAAACAATCGTGACGTTGCGTCCCGCTGCCGAAACGCCGCCGGTCAGCAGATTGTCACCGACGTTCAGATCGACGTCCGCCACCTCCGCACCGAAAGTTCTCCGGCTACCGATCGCGATCGCCGTGCCCCGGGAAAATATATCGATGTCCGACTCTACGGTTGTCTTGCCCCGACCAAGATTCAACAGCACAACACCGGAACCGCCGCTCCGCAAAGTTCCTGCTGTCATTGAAACGGTTACCGGACCGGTGGCGTCCAAGTTTGTCTGGTCGATATTAATGGCACCAGACGACGTCCCCGCCCTGTCGATGTTGCCTGTTGATACAAACGAGATCGATCCCAGGCTCTCGTTCCTGATCTCGATCGCAGTACTTCTGGAATCCGTCGTGGTTATCGACCCCGAGAAATCGACATTGATATCGCCGTTGGCACCCTCTCCGTAAACATACGCACCAATACCCGAACCTGATCCGGATGTCGCGATATCGCCGTCCGCGACGATTTCGATCGAGCCGGCCTCCTCGACTTCGGCATAGATGCCGGCCGCACTCGGTCCGCTGACGGAAATCGATCCCGAGGCATGGATCGCGATATCCGCCGCCCGTTCGCTCAGAGCATAGATCCCATCCGCATCCCGACCTCCGGTGCTGATCGTCGCTCCGCTGTCGATCCGAATTGTTCCGGCGCCGGTGGTACTCGCAAAAAGGCCGGCATCGCCATCTCCGGTGGTCGTGATCGACACATCGCCCAATGTGCGGACGATCGGTCCGAAAGTGGCCGCGGTATTCTGCACCCGGTTCCGAACGCCGGGACGTTGAAAGCCGTCGTCGTCGGCGACGACGATGGTCAGCGGGCCATTGGCGCGACCGTCGAGAATGATCTCGATCCCGTCGCTCGGGCTGTAACTGATTCCCTGGGGATAGGGATTGAGGTCGCTTGCCGGATCGCCGTCATTGTTGCAGACCACTGTCCCATTCACCGTATCGCCGCAGACGCCGGTGCCGGTGCCGGGAGGCGTGGGCGCTGCATTATTCGGCGTCAGCGTCAGCGTAACGTCATTGCCGTCGCCGCCGGTGTAATTGAGTGTTGGCGTAAGGAAGGCGAACTGGTTCGTCACCGTCCCGAAAGTGCCATTGATCGCATCATCCGCGTCATTGTCGATGATCAGATAGTTAAATGGGTCGTCACCCGTAAAATCACCGGTTTCAAGCACCGACAAGCTTGCGCCGCCCAGTGCTACCGACCCGTTGACAACGAGCAGATCGGACGCCCCGCTAGCATCGACCTCCACCTCGAAGACCGAGGCCGCGTCCAGAGTCAGGCTGCCGGTAGTCAGCGTGCCGATGCTGTTGCCCGGCGCGACGATGCCGCCCGTCGAGACGACATCGCCGGCCCGGCCACTACCCCCCAGCGAACCGCCGGAAAGATAGAAGTTGATACCCTGAAGGTCGGAGGCCAGGTTGAGCCGCCCTTCCTCCACCGAAATACCGTTGGCAAATTCGTCGATGGTGACGCCCGTCAGCGTCCACGTACCGCTGCCGCGCTTGGCAAAATTCTCGAAATTGACGAAGCGGTCGCTGGCCCCGGCCATGCCGTTCATGTCGACCAGCCCGATATCGAAGGTGCCTTCGCCCTCGCCGCCCAGCACGAACATGTCCTCGCCCGTGCCGCCATCGACGATACCAGCGATTGAATAGGTCGGTGCGAGGATCAGCGTGTCGGCGGCGTTGCCCATCTGCACGGACACACCCGCCGGATTGCCGACATCGATCGTGCCGCCGACGAACAGCGTCAGATTGTGCCCCTGCCCCTCGATCTCGCCCTCGAAATCGGAAATGGCCTGGCCCTGGGCCGAATAGAGGCGCGATCCTTGCTCCAGCGTGACAAAGACGTCGATGGGAAGCGAGTCTGTCGGGAAGGACGCTTCGTCGTCATATACACGATATCGTTCGGGCCGCGGTACCAGGGTGATACCGTTGCTGTCCGTCCCGGTCGCCGAAATTTCGCCGCCCTCGGCCACCGTGACCGAGGCCGTGATGTCGTTGCGGCTGAGGTCGAGGACGATACCATCCGAGGTCAAACCGCTGGTGGCTATGCTGCCAGCGATATTGAGGTTCAGCACGTCGAGCGGAGGATGATCGACCGGGGGAATGTCGGTCGAGAACACCCGGTTTTTCTCGACATGGACGCCATGGCTGAGATCGCCCGACGTTTCGATGGACCCGCCGATGTCGATGTTCAGCGTCGTGAGGCTGCTGACACCCATCCGCGCAAAAATGCCGGAAGCACCGCCGCCACTGGTCTGAAGCGTGCCATCGGCGGTGATGAAGGCATTTTTGGGTTCGAGCGAGCTACCCCCTTCCCTCAGAGGGCGCTGGAACAGATCGATGGCATGGGCCGATTCGGCGGTCGTCTCGATCTCCCCGGTCGGGCGAATGATAAGCTTAATCGGGTCATCGCCCACAACGGTTCGGCTGTCGTCCCGAATGGAAATGCCGGCGGGCTCCACGAAGAGATCTTCAACCTGATCCGAAAAGATGCGGCCAGCGACGTCAATTTGCACGGCGGAACCGTAAATGGATATACCCTGATTGACGAGCCCGCCCTGTTCTATCGTCACGTCGGCATAATCGCCGAGCGAGATGCCCTCGCCGTCATTGACCGGCGATACGGTCGCGCCGGATTCGACGGTCAGGTTGACGCCGCGAAAATCCGTATTTCCGTAACCGTTGTCGCCGGTTTCGGCAACGACCGCACCGCGACACACCACCACCACATTATTGGCAGCCGCCGGCGAACATCCGTTCATCACATTCGGATCGCCCACCGGAATAGGGACGAAGTTCAGCGCAAGATCGTTGCCGTCGCCACCCGTCAGGTCCGCCATCACGTTGAGGAAAGCGAGATCCTCTTCGATATAGCCGACCGTCCCGGTAATCGCGTCGGTGCCGTCATTGTCGATGATCACGGTGCTGAACGGATTTTCGCTGTCGCCGAAGCCGCCTACCGGTTTCAGCCTTATATAGAGCTCGCCGATATCGAGCGCGCCAGCAACGGCAAGCTGGTCCCGCTCTGTCGCCGAGCCGATATCGACATCGAAGCGCGAGCCCGGATTAAGCGTCAGATCGCCGAAATGGATCAGGCCGAAATCACCGCTCGCCACGCCGGGGCTGATCCCACCGGAAAAAACAGTATTTCCCAGCCGCCCGTTTCCGCCCAGACCCTGGTAGGACCCGACTTCGAATGTCAATGGCGCGCCCGACAGGTCCGCACCGTCGAGGATGACGTGGTCGGTAAACACAGCGATTTCGCGGTCGACAACCGCCGTGCCGCTAAGCGTAAGGGTACCGCTGCCGCTGGTAAAAAAACGCTCGAAGCCGACGAACTGGGTGCCGAACAGGCCGAGATCGAACCGATCCTGCGCGCCCGGGTCTGCAGTATAGCCCAAAACGTCAGAGTCGTGGCTGCCGGCAACCACCTGGCCCACGACGTCCCAGCCGGTTCCCAGCGTAACGTTGGCAAAGCTCGCGCCGGTCGAACAGAGCGGCAATCCCGCTCCCGCCGGCAACCCTGCCCCGGACCGTCAGATTGCCGCCCTGTTCGAAATAGACAGCGGTTCCAGGGGATTCCACGGTGGCACCGGCTTCGACGAGCAGGCCGGGCCCGTTGCCCGCCCCGACAAAGGCAAAGCTGGACGCATCCGTGCTGATCAGGCTTCCGCCCGAACGGACGATCGCCGACGCCCTGCGGGACGCCTGATCGCGTACCAACCGGACGGCGGCCGCGTTCGGCCCGGAAACGGTCACTGTGCCGGCGATGTCCGCCTCAAAATCATAACCGCCCATGCGGATGCCGTCGACGCCGGCGCCGTCTGCAGTAACCGTCGCGGCGGCGCCCAGAGTGAGCCGGTTGCCGACGCTGTTGGTATAAATCGATGCGACAAGGTTGTCGGCCTGCGACGTGACGTCGCCAGACAGATTGAGATTGCCATTGTCACCGTCGATCCGGATGCCGCCGCGCACCGTGCTGCCCGCTTCGCTGGTGATGATCGCGCCCGTACCAAGATAGATCGTCTCGCGCCCGGCGAGATTGCCGTTACCGAGGATCGCCCCGGACCGGATGTCCACGGTAACATCCGTATTGCCGGCACCGCCTCCGACGCCGTTTTCATCAGGATTGGGATCGTCGGCGCCACAGAGGACGGTGTCGCCGTTCGCCGGGATATTGTCGGAGCAGGCGGCATGCGCGGGATCGGCCAGCGCGAGGCCCACCGCTAGCATCGCGATCCAGGAGGTCCCATTGCCGAGCGCAGTCTTGCTGTATCTCTTTCGGTGCGCAGAAGATTTACCGTCTGGTCTCGATTCCGCTGCTGCAAATGACATGATTTTCCCCTGTGCACACGAGCCGCAAAAAATGCTCCCATTATGCAAGGCGATATATTCGGGAAAATTATGTCAAAAAATTCGCCACCTTAATCGTGCGATATCCAACTTGGAAATGCTGTTGGCTTTTGCCCAAGGCTCAACGCTGCAAGAAATATATGCAGATCCACCCGGCGAGGCTCTTCCTGATCTTTGCTTAAACCACGGCTGCCATTTCGGAAGCCTGCTTGATCGCCGCCTTGGCATCCAGCTCTTTGGCTTCAAAGGCACCGCCGACCAGCTCTGCCGCCAGGCCCTCTGCAATCAGCAGCTCATAGAGGTCCCGTTTCGGGTCCTGACCGGCGCAGATAATGATCGTGTCCGCTTCGATCAGGATGGGCTTGTTATTGACCGTAATATGCAGGCCCGCGTCGTCGATCCGGTCGTAGCTGGCGCCATTGATCATGTTGATCCCCCGGCGCGCCAGCGACAGGCGATGGGTCCATCCGGTTGTCTTGCCAAGCCCTGCCCCGACCTTGCTGTCCTTGCGCTGGATCATGGTGATCTCGCGCTTCGATCGGGCGACGACCGGTTCGACGCCGGTTACCCCGCCGCGCGGATGGTTTTCGAAATCAATGCCCCATTCTTTTGCAAAAACATCGCGGTTCAACGCACCGGAGGGTCCAGAATGGCTGATCAGCTCGCATACGTCAAAGCCGATGCCGCCCGCACCGATGACCGCGACCTTGTCACCCACCGCTCGTTTGCCGGTGATCACATCGATATATTTTGCGACCTTCGGATGATCGATTCCTTCGATGCCCGGCGTTCTCGGCGTGATTCCCGTGGCGATGATGATATGATCGAAATTCTCTGCCTTCAGCACCTCCGGACTGGCGAGCGTGTTCAGCCGGACATCAACGTCCAGAACCTCCAGCATCCGGCCAAAATAGCGCAGCGTCTCGTAAAATTCCTCCTTGCCGGGTATCCGCTTGGCCAGATTGAACTGGCCGCCGATTTCAGATGAGGCTTCAAAGAGCGTCACCTGATGCCCCCGCTCGGCAGCAACCGTTGCATAAGCAAGCCCGGCGGGTCCTGCGCCGATCACGGCGATGCGTTTTGCCGCTGCCGTGGGCAGATAGTTGAGCAGGGTTTCATGGCAGGCCCTGGGGTTGACCAGACAGGAGGTCAGTTTACCGGAAAAAGTGTGATCGAGGCAGGCCTGGTTGCAGGCGATACAGGTGTTGATTTCATCCTCTCGCCCCTCGATCGCCTTGCGCATGAAAGCGCTGTCGGCAAGCATCGGCCGTGCCATCGACACCAGATCGGCATCGCCGCGCGCCAGCACCTCCTCTGCCACGGCCGGCATATTGATCCGGTTTGAGGTGATTACAGGCACGCTGACCTCCTTGCGCAATCGGCCCGTAACCGATGTAAACGCGGCGCGAGGGACCATCGTCGCGATCGTCGGCACCGCGCTTTCATGCCAGGTAAAATGGGTGGAAATGATAGTGACCCCGGCCTTTTCCAAAGCTTTGGCCAGGGTGACAATCTCGTCCCAGCTCATCCCGTCTTCCAGCATGTCCATCGCCGCAATGCGGAAAATCAGAATGAAATCCTCACCCACGGCGGCGCGGGTGCGCTCGACGATTTCTATGGCGAAGCGGATACGATTTTCATAGCTGCCGCCATATTCGTCTTCCCGCAAATTGGTTTTCTCCACCAGGAAGGTCGAAATCAGATAGCCGGCAGACCCGATGATCTCGACTCCGTCATAGCCGGCCTTTTTCGCCATCACGGCGCACCGGACATGATCGTCGATCTGCTTTTCGATACCGGCCTTATCCAGCTCATTGGGCACATAGCGGGCAATCCGCGACTTCACCGCGGAAGGCGCGACACAATCCGATGTATAGGCCAGTGGTCCCGGGTGCAGGATCTGCATGCAGATTTTGACATCCGGAGCCGCCGCGTGGACGGCATCGGTCACCAGCCGGTGTTTTGCGGCTTCCTCTTCATTGGACATGCGGGCGCCATGGCTGGAGGATTCGGCATTCGGGGCGATACCGCCGGTAATGATCATGCCGACATCATTGGCTGCCCGTTCGGCGAAATAGGCGGCCATGCGTTCAAAACCGCCCTCGATTTCCTCGAGCCCGGTGTGCATCGAGCCCATGATCGCGCGGTTCTTGATCGTGGTGAAACCGAGGTCGAGCGGTTCGAGTAACTTCGGATAGGTCATATCGCCTTTCTTAAACTCTATCGGGATAAAGCCCATATGCTAAAATGCTAGCGCACCTGGGCCGCATCAGTCGCTGCCCCGTGGTTCTCGCCACGATGTCAGGAGCGAAAGCGCGAGATAAGCGATTGTCAGCAGCACAAGCAAAGCCAAGGGGCGGGCGATCGCCGAAAAGGGCGCGCCCATCTGGTCTGCCAGAAGCAGCGCGCGGCTACCGTGGGTGGCGGGGAAGATCGCACCGATAGCCGCTACCCATGCAGGCATGGCTTCCCGGGGCCAGGTCGCTCCGGTCAGAAAGAAGACCGGCAGCGAACTGGGGATCAAAAGCAGCAGCCCGGTCTCCGCCCGGCGGAACCATGCCCCCACCGCGCAGGCAAATGCGGCTATGGCGGCTCCCATAAGCAGCGCGACAAGGGCCAGCATTGGCGGCGAAGCCCGGCCCGGCACATCCTGCAGGGCAAAGAACCAGCCAAAATAGAGCGCTGACGCGATGGTCGACAGCAGAGTGAAGGCCAGCCAGCTTCCGATCAGTTCCCGATGATCGGCAAAAGCCGGAGCATGCGCAGCTGCTCGCTTCCGACGCCGCAAGGCCAGCAGCACGGTGACGCCGAACAACATTGTCTGCTGCAGGATCACCGGCGTGACAGCGGGGAAGATATAGCTCGCATAGCCGGCCTGCGGATTGAATCGAGCGATCGAGACAATCGGCTCCGGCAGCGTCAGATTGCCGATATAGGGGGCTGCCTCCATCGCCAGCGTCTGGCGCAGCGCCTGTTCCACCGCGGTGCCGGTGCTTTTTGCGCGTACCAGATAGGCGCCGTCGATCCACAGGGCAATCTGTGGCCCCTCCCCGCGCAGGGCAGCCTTGGTCATGCCCCTGGGAAGCAGCAAAACCGCTTCCACCTGACGGCTGGCAAGCAGATCCTGCGCCGCGGACAGGTCGGCGGGCTGTGCGACCACCGCAGCCTGATCGCTGTTGTCAATGCGCCTTGTCAGCGCCCGGGTAATTGCGGTGCCCTCTTCATCAACGATAGCGATTGGCACATCCTGTGCCTGCTGGTGGGCGTAAGGGGCAGGATAATAAAAACCATAGAGCAAAACCGCGAGTACGATCAGTGCCGTCACCTCTGGTTGGCGAAAAACCTCGCGCAGAGTGGCAACGAAAGCGGCCTGAACAGTCATGCCCGTCGCTCCGCCCCCCACAGAGAAAAGGCGATGCCGACCAGCACATATATCAGCAGCAGGGCAGCAGGCCACAGATCAACCGCAACCGGACTCCCCAGAAACTGGTCCATCTGCAGCCGCAGATAATGGGTGAAGGGAAGCGCTTCGCTCCACCAGACCACCACCGAAGGCGCGCCCTTGATCGGCAGCGAACCGCCCGAATAGGCAAGCGCCGATCCGGCATAGAAAGCGCTGGCTGAAAAGCCCAGTCCGCTGCGCCGCGAGACCAGGGTAATCGCCGCAGAAAGGGCGAGGCTTGCTGCCAGCATCATGACTTGCGCGCCATAGGTGAAGGCCAGCGAACCACCCATGCGCCAGCCGCGAAAGCCGACCAGCCAGATCATCCACGCCGCCGCCCATAGCGACAATATCGCCAGATAGGGCGCGAACTTGCCCAGAAGCGCCATCATCCCGCCACCCGTCTCCCGCCGCCACCGCTCGAGCTTCCCATCCTCAAATTCGCGGGCGACCGCATAGACGCCGAGACACGCAGCGAGCAGATGGAGCATCGCCGGCTGGACAAGCGCCTGCAGATACCATTCGAAGCTCGCTTCGGGGTTGAACAGAACATGGACCTGGACCTGCGGCAGGCGGGCGTCGCTGACCTGCAGCCCGCGGCGTTCGGCTGCGGCCATTGCCTGCTGGGTGACCACTCCCGTAACCGCACGGCTTATATCCCGTTCAAGCACCGAGCCGACCGAAAGATAGGTGGCGTTATAGGCAATGCGAACCGGTGCCAGCCGGCCTGAAGAAATTTTTCCATAGTCGGACGGAATCACAATATAGGCCCATATCTGGCCCTGGCGCAGTTGCGCGTCAGCCTGGGCCTCGCTGGCCAACGCAGCGGTAACAGAGAGACCGCTTTGCGCGGAGATCGCGCTGACCAGGGTGCGGCTCGCCTGGGTTTCCGCCGCGTCGACCAAAGCGACGGGTAGCGCCTCCAGAGCGCCGCGCGACAGCATCGCCGCTATCAGCAGAATCGCAAAACCGGGAACCAGAAACAGCGCCGTCAGCAGCGGTCGGGAGCGGATGATCGCTTGAACCTCCCGTCTGCTAGCAGCTGCTGCCCGGCTCATTGGGGCCATTCGAACAGCACGCTCATTCCCGGTCGCAGGCCGCTGGCCCGGTCGACCGGTTCCAGCCGGATTTCAAAGCTGCGCGCATCGAAACCGCTGCTTTGTCGGGTGGCCTGTTCGCTGGTAAAGCCGGCCTGCGCTGCGATATGAGTCAGGCGGAACGACAAGGCCCTATTGCCGAGAGCCGGCACCGTAGCGCGCAGAATCTTGCCCTTTTTGACGCCGGCATATTGCGTTTCATTGACTCGCAGGATGACATAGGGATGAGCGATATCGACGATCTGGAAGACCGGGATGGCCGGCCCTACGATCTCGCCAGGCGCGGCCAGGCGGCGCGAGATTTCGCCGCTGATCGGCGCGATCAGCTGCTCTTCCCTCGCCGCCGCACGCGCGGTCTGCAGGCGGTTCTCGGCCGCCCGTTCCTGCGCCGCAGTAATCGCCTTGCTTTCCTGCCGGCGGCCAGCGAGCGCCCGCTGATATTGCGCTTGCGCGGCCTCGGCATTGGCGGCGGATGCGATGCGCGCGGCATCGGCTTCATCGCGGCGCTGGGCAGATATCACTCCCTGTGCAAACAGATTGTTCATGCGCCGCGCGGTCACGGCGGCCAGATTGGCAGCCGCGCGAGTCGATTCGGAGATGGAGCGCAGCGAGGCAATATCTTCCGGACGCGCGCCCTGGTTGATAATGGCGTCCAGTGCCGAAGCAGTCTCCACCGCCGCTTCGCCCTGGTTGACCAGCATCTCGCGCGCCGGGCTGGACAATTTCCCCAAAATCTCGCCTTCGCGGACCATATCGCCTTCCTCGGCGGACAGCGAGACAACACGTGCGAAGGCCTTGGTCGCGACGCTGACCTCTTCCGCCTCTACCGTTCCCTGCAGCGGCACCGACACCGGCCGCGATGCATACCAGAGACCGAGAGCGGCGAGAATTGCCGCAACGCCCAGCCCTATCCACAAGAAGCGGCTGGTGCGCCACTCTCCGCCGGCTGGCTCCGCCGCAGGCACATCATTGGGGGGGTCCGGAGCGGCATCATTTGTCATCGATAAACATCCTGTCGTCCCGGCGGGTATAGTCGGTGAATCTTTCCGGGATTCCGCTGGCCGCCAGCAGGGCGGCGAGGGAAAGATCATATTCGTAAGCGGCGCTCGCTCGCTGCGTCTCGGCGGTGGCAAGCAGGGCCTGCGCGTCGAGCAAGCGGGAGGCGGTGCCGACGCCTTCCCGAAAGGCAATTTCCTGCACCCGCAAATTTTCCCTCGCTGCAGCGAGGCTGGATTCCATCGACAGGAAGATCGTGCGGGCGCTTTCCGCCAGAGCATGGCTGCGCTCGATCTCGCCCGCGACACGATCCTGCGCTGCGCGCTGCTGCGCTCTCGCCGCTTCGCGCCGGGCGCTGGCGGCAGACACCAGTCGGCGGCGTTGCACGGGGGAGAGGAGCGTCAGACTGACCGTCGCTCCAACCAGCCAGTCCGGTTCGGTCGGGATGCTGCTTTGCGGGTCGACGCTATAGGATCCGAAGGCATAGGCGCGCGGCAGCATCGCGGCCCGCGCGAGACGTTCACCGGCCTCGGCAATCTGTACTTGCCCCTGCGCCAGATCCGCCTGACCATTGCCGTTGATCTCGGCGGCATGCGAGAATTCGGACAGGGGCGGCAGCGGCGTCCGGTTTACGAAAAGCGGCGTCGCCACCGCCTCGACCTTGCGGCCGGTCAGTCGCGACAGGGAAAGGCGCGCCAGCCGTTCCTCGCGCAGCGCCCGCTGCAGGTCGCGCTGCGCTGCATCGCGCAGGACCGTGACCTCGAGGGTGGTTGATCGGGGCAGGATTCCCTCCCGCTCCATCGCGCGCGTATTGGCCAGATGGCGCTCATTGGCATCAAGCCGGTTTTGCGCGGACGACACGAGCGATTGGGCAAGCTGCAATCCGAAATAGCGCTGCGCCAGCTGGACCTGGTTCACCGAAGCCGTTGTCCGCTGGCCGCCGCGGGCAATCAGCACCCCGGCAGCCGCGCCGTCCTGCACCGCTTCCAGTGCCCCGCCCGTATAAATCGGCATCATCGCGGTCAGGCTCGGCCGCACGACCACATCTTTGGCTCGATAGCGCAATTCGTCCGGAAGCGGCGCGAGAAGACCGGGCACCGCCTCCTCGATCCGGCCCGAGACCAGATTGACGATGCTGGTGAAGGCCGGCGGAAATTGACCGGGAAGCGTATCGAGAAACTGCCCTGTTTCATCCAGGATTCGCTGCTTGGTGTCGGACAGGTCAACCGACAGCGTCTTCTCATAAGCCACAACGCTCGCCGATGCGATGACCGTCGGCCGGTAGAGAGACGACAGGGCTTTGGCCTGGTCCTCGGCTGCGTCGACCTCAAGCGCCGCTGCCTCGGCACCGGGATCATGAGCAGCCATCGCCACTTGCGCCGCTTCGTAGCTCATCCCCGACTGCGCGAAGCACACTGTCGACAGGCCCGAAACAAGCACGGCGAACAGGGAAACGGCATATCTCAAATCATGGACTTCCTGAGCTTGCTCACCAGGGATTAGCATAGCAAGCCGGAAGCATGGCCAACAAGGCAATAATATATTTCATGATCGCCGTTCCGGAACCATCAGCCTTTGCTCCGATCAAGACCTGCTTCGGCCGAACGATCATTCCGCTGCCGCTTTGCGACCGCTGAAAACGACCCCTCTCAAATGGCTGAGCAGCGTCCAGTCGGCATGATGAAGATGCAGGCCCGGAGGGAATAGACGATCCCTCGTCATGTCTATCAAATTGAAATATAAGGATAAAAATGGTGGTGCTGCTAGAGAGAATTGAACTCTCGACCTCGTCATTACCAATGACGCGCTCTACCACTGAGCTACAGCAGCCGACCATTTCGATGTGCTGGCATTGTCCGCTAATCGCTGCGGTTATTGCCAGACCGCGGGCCTAAGACCAAATGCGTGCGATCTTGTCAAGCGGAGTTGCATCTTTCGCGCGATAATGGCAATTGGCTGCCATGCCCAAGCCCCAGCCCAAATCCGAGAAAATACGCAAGGAAGCGGAGAAAGCCGAGCGTCTTGCCGAGCAGCTCCGCGCCAATCTGCGCCGCCGCAAGGCCCAGGCCAAACAGCTGGTACCGGGCGATAGCCCCGCCAAACCGCAAGGCTAGACGTTCACAACCGCCCGTTCTGGCCTGATAAGCTCGAAATTGCTGACGGCCTCGATGAATTTTGCCGAGACCGGGGACACCTGTTCGGTCTCCGGGTCAAACCAGACATAGGTCAGCTTGACAACGTTGAGCAGTTCTTCCCCCCGCAGGATATGCACCAGCAGCGCGTAGCTGGTCTTGCCGAATCGGGTGATCCGCACCGCGATGTCGAGCAGGTCGTCCGCCTTGGCCGGTGCACGGAAATCGACATCGGCGTGCCGCACCCAGTTATCGCCGCCAAAATGGCGCGTGAACGTCCCCATCATGTCGTCCTTGCCCTGCGGCCGGTCTGCCGCCACCAGCGCGCGCATATATTCGGTCAGGCCGATATCGGCGAAGGCCATATAATGGGCGTTGAAGACGATGCCCTGCAGATCGCATTCGGCATAGCGCACGCGCAGCGGGGTAATCAGGCGAAAGCCGTCGCGGGGATTATTCTGTTCCGTCATGGCGCTGGCTCTTTCCCCAGCGCGCCCGCACTGTCAACCGGCTTGCGGGTCCGTCATGCAAAAGGCGTTGAGCTTGTTGCCGTCGGGATCGCGGAAATAGCCGGCGTAAAAGCCCTCGTCGCCGCGCGGTCCCGGTGCCCCCTCGTCGCTGCCGCCATGGGCCAGGGCAATATCATAAAGGCGCTGGACCTGATCCCTATCCTTCGCCTCCAGCGCCACCATGACGCCGTTGCCGACAGTGGCCGGCTGGCCATCGAACGGCTTGGTGGCGGCGATGCCCGGCGCCCCGCCCATCGTGCCCCAGGCGATGAACTGGTCGAAATCCATCATCCGCCCGACGCCCATTTCCGCGGCGATCGCGTCGTAGAATTTTGCCGCGCGCGGCAGATCGTTGGTTCCCAAAGTGACATAGCCAATCATCAACTTTCTCCTCGATAGGGAGAAAGAACATTAGGGGAACATATGATTCAGGTCAATAGATTCAGAGCGGCGTGGTCTGTGCCTCCAGCCATTCCAGATCATCGCCTTCCAGCTGCGGCGCGATCAGCGCGCGCACCTTGGCATGATAGTCATCGACCCACTGGCGTTGATTCGGCGACAGCATCGCGACATCGATCAGCTTGCGCTCGAGCGGCGCGAAGGTCAGCGTCTCGAACCCCAGCATGGTCTGTTCGCCGCCCTCTATCTCCCGCTCCTCCACCAGGAACAGATTTTCGATGCGGATGCCGAATTCGCCCGCTTTGTAATAGCCAGGTTCGTTGGACAGGATCATGCCCGGCTCGAGCGCCTGGTTCATGCCGCCGAAGCTGGCGATCCGCTGCGGGCCTTCGTGCACCGACAGATAGCTGCCGACGCCGTGGCCGGTGCCATGCCCATAGTCGACGCCATCGGCCCACAAATATTGCCGCGCCAATATGTCGAGCTGGCCGCCGGTCGTGCCTTTCGGGAATACCGCCTGGTCCAGCGCGATATGGCCCTGCAGCACCTGTGTATAGCGCTTGCGCATCTCGGCTGTCGGCTCGCCGACCGCGACCACCCGGGTCACGTCGGTGGTGCCGTCGGGATATTGGCCGCCGCTGTCGACCAGATAGAGCGAATTCATCGCGACCGGCTGGTTGGTTTCCTCGTTCACGCTGTAATGCGGCAGCGCGCCATGGTCGCCGGCTGCGGAAATGGTCCGGAAAGACAGATCCTTGAGTTCCGGATTTTCCGCCCGGAACGCCCGCAACCGCGCCGCGGCGGACAATTCGTCCAGTTCGCCTTTGGGCGCTTCCTTCGCCATCCAGTGGAGGAATTTGGTCAGCGCCGCGCCATCACGCTTCTGCGCGGCCTTGTGGCCGTTGATCTCGGCTTCATTCTTGATCGCCTTGGCGAGAACCGTCGGATCCTGGTCCTTGACGACATTGGCTCCGGCGCTGTCGAGCGCGGAAAAAATGGCGGCGACCGAACGCTCGGGGTCCACGGCAACGGTCTTGCCGTTCATCTCCGACAAGGCGTCCGCCAGTTCGTCATAGTCCCTGATCTCGACATGATTGCCGAGATGCTCGCGCACCGCATCGGTCAGCTTCTCCGGCGCGACAAACAGCGTCGCCGTCTCGTCGGCACGGACGATCGCATAGGCCAGCGGCACCGGCGTGTTGGCGATATCCTTGCCGCGGACGTTGAAGAACCAGGCGACCGAATCCAGCGCAGCGATCACCGTCGCATCATAGTCGTTGTCCTTGAGCCAGGCCGCCACATCGGCGCGCTTGTCCCGCGCCGACTTGCCGGCATATTGATCGGGATGAACCGCCAGCTTCTCCGGCGAGCGCGGCGGCTGGTCTTCCCAGACCGAATCGATCGGATTGCTGCCGACTTCGACCAGCTGTCCACCCGTCTTCTTCAGCGCCTTGCGGGCCGTTTCCACCCAGTCGCGGGTGTGCAGCCAGGCATCATAGCCGATTGTGCCGCCTTTGGGTGCATGGGCCGCCAGCCATTCGTGCGGCTTCTGGTCCTTTATATTGACATATTCATAGAGATTGCCGTCGACCTGATCGCGGACCTGCACGACATAGCGACCGTCGATGAACATCGCCGCCTTGTCCTTGAGTACGATCGCCGAACCGGCGGAACCGCCAAAGCCGGTCAGCCAGGAGAGCCGCTGCGCATATTCGCCGACATATTCGCTCATATGCTCGTCGCAGATCGGCACGACAAAACCGTCGAGCCCGTCTTTCTGCATCTGTTCCCGCAGCGCGTGGAGGCGGGCTTCGTAAGTGGACATCAACATCGCTGAGCAAACTCCTTGAATAAGACTATAGGGCAACACATAGGGGTTCCGAGCCCCAATCGCCACCTAAAACCGGCCGGAGAAGAACAGAGACCATGACCGAAAAGCTTACCCTTCCGCCATTTGCAGAGCAGCGTCCCCACAGCTACGAACGGCACGGCTACCGGATCAGCGACCCCTGGCACTGGCTCAAGGACCCGCGCTACCCGGTGGTGGAGGACAAGGATGTGCTCGCCTATCTGGAGGCAGAAAACCGGTGGTTCGAACAGAATATGGCCGACCGCAAGCCGCTGACCGAAGCCCTGTTCAAGGAGATGAAGGCGCGGATCAAGGAAGAGGACAGCTCGGTCCCGCAAAAGGATGGCGACTGGCTCTACTGGAGCAAGTTCGAGGAAGGCATGCAATATCGCCAGCACTGGCGCAAGGCAGTGTCGGGTGGCGAGGACCAGCTGATGCTGGACGAGAATGTTCTGGCCGAGGGCAAGGAATATTTTCGCCTCGGGTCAGCGTCCGTCTCCCCCGACGGGCACCTGCTGGCCTATTCCTACGACGACAACGGCTCCGAGCGGTTCGAGGCGCGGATCAAGGATATGACCACCGGCGAACTGCTGCCCGACGTCATCCCCGGCACATTGTCCAGTCTGGTCTGGTCCGCCGATTCGACCATGCTGCTCTATGGCCTCGCCAACGAGCAATGGCGGACCGACAATGCGCGGCTGCACGTTCTCGGCACCGAGATCGCCGAGGATGTCGAGCTGTATCACGAGGATGACGAGGGCTACCGGGTCGGTATCGGCCTGACCCATTCGGAAAAATATATCGTCATTTCCACCGGCGATCATGAAACCAGCGAAGTGCGGCTGGTGCCGACCGACGATCCGCTGGCCGAGCCGATTCTGGTGTCTGCGCGCCAGACCGGCCGGGAATATGAGGTCGAGGAACATGACGGCACGCTCTACATCCTGACCAATGACGATCATGTCAATTTCCGGCTGGCCACTGCGCCGGTCAGCGATCCGGGCAACTGGACCAGCCTGATCGCCGGATCGGATGATTTCTATCTGACCGATGTCTGCACCTTCAGGAATTTCTATGTCACCGAAGGCCGCGAGAACGGGCTCGATCAGGTGGAGATCCGCTCCTATGACGATCCGTCCAAAGTCGAACGGATCGCCTTCCCCGAGGCCAGCTACAGCGCCGGGCTGGACGACAATCCCGAATATGACGTCGACAAGCTGCGCCTTGGCTATGCGTCGATGGTCATGCCGAACACGGTGTTCGATTATCATCTCGCCGACCGCTCGCTCGAAACGCTCAAGGTACAGGAGATTCCCTCCGGCTATGACGCCAGCCAATATGTCACCGAACGGCTGATGATCGAAGCCCGCGACGGCACCCCGGTGCCGGTCTCGCTGGTCTATCGCAAGGACACGAAAATCGACGGCAGCGCGCCGCTGCATCTCTATTCCTATGGTGCTTATGGCTATGCCGTGCCGCCCAGTTTCTCCACCACCCGGCTCAGTCTGGTCGACCGCGGCTTCGTCTATGCCGTCGCCCATATCCGCGGCGGCGACGATCTTGGCCGCAACTGGTATCTCGACGGCAAGCTGACCAAGCGGACCAACACATTCAACGACTTTGTCGATGTTGCCAGGGGGCTGATTGCAAAAGGCTATACCAGCAAGGGCCGCATCTCGGCCTCGGGCGGTTCGGCCGGCGGAGAACTGATGGGTGCGATCGTCAACAGCGACCCCGAGCTCTGGGGTGCCGTCGTGGCGCATGTCCCGTTCGTCGACGTGCTCAACACGATGCAGGACGAAAGCCTGCCGCTGACCCCCGGCGAATGGCCGGAATGGGGCAATCCGATCACCGACAAGACCGCCTTCGAATATATCCGCAGCTATTCTCCCTATGACAATGTCAAGGCACAGGCCTATCCGCCGATGCTGATCACCGGCGGACTCAACGATCCCCGCGTGACCTACTGGGAACCGGCGAAATGGACCGCCAAGCTGCGCGCGACGAAGACCGATGACAATATCCTGCTGCTCAAGACCAATATGGGCGCCGGCCATGGCGGCAAGTCGGGCCGGTGGAACGCGCTGGAGGAGACGGCAGAGGAATTTGCCTTCATCCTGTGGCAAATGGGGATGGCGGAATGAGCGACCCATCCTCTTCCCCCGGAGAGGAGCATAGCGGCTTCACCCTGTCGATCACCGCCCGGCCCGAAGACATTGACGAACTCGGCCATGTCAACAATGCGGTCTGGGTGCGCTGGATCCAGGAGATGGCCACCGCGCACTGGCAGGCGATCGCGCCGCAGGATGCGATCGAGCGCTATATCTGGGTGGTGACCCGCCACGAGATTGACTATCGCGGCAATGTCGGGGCCGGCGACACGGTGACCGGCTATACCTGGATTTCAGAACCGCCCAGGGGTGCCCGCTTCTGGCGCAATGTCCGCTTCACCGGGCCGGATGGCGCGATCAAGGTCGACGCCAGGACCAACTGGGCGATTATCGAGCGGGCAAGCGGCCGACCGGTCCGTGTTCCCGCCGATCTGGCGGACCTGTTTCTGAAGAATTAAGGTGCAGGAATGGCGGTGGACGGAGCCAGCGGCGACGGCTGGTCGACCTTGTCCCCTTCGGCGGTGCGCAATTGTTGTGGCTCCAGGATCGCTGCGGTTTCGATGACATCCAGCGCTCGCCGGGCTTCGTTATAGCGCCGCGCCTTTTCCATCCATTGCAAAGCGTCCTCGTCTTCCTCCACGCCGGGAAGCTTCTCGACTTCGGCAATCGCCGCATCGACATTGCCGGTCTCGACATAACGTTTCGCCCGGATCAGACGCTGGTGCGGAGCCGGCGATGGTGTGCCCGGACGGCGGATTACGAAGAGCTCCGACAGCTCCCGCGTGAAATCCGCCCAGAACCCCTCGCCGCTCGAGCCGGTCATCAGCGCCGGTCCCAGCTCGTCCAGTCCCGACGACAGCTCTTCCAATGTGACCGGCTCGCGGGAGGCGTTGATGATCGTGGTCACGGCCTTGGGCTGGGCATCCCCGAACCGCAGCCGAAGCTGCGGGTCGATATAGCCAAGCGGCGATCCGCGATCCAGCGCGCGGCGCGCGGCAAAGGCGATCAGCAGACCCTCGGCCCGCGCAGCATTACCCGACGCCGCCTGCGCCTGCACATTGATTCGCGACAAACGGTCTTCGAGATCGGCCACCCGGACCGCAAGCGCGCGCTCTAGATCGGGGGTCAGGGTTGTCGTCGGGGCGGTGGCTTCGGACTGCGTTGCCGGCGGCAAGACCGTGCCATCGGCGTCAATGCGGTTGGCAAGAGCAGTGGCCGGATCGGGCTTGGTCTTTGCCCCCTCTCGATCGGCGACCGCAGCCGTTTCCGTGCCCGGAGTGCTGTCAAACGGATTGTAGCGCGACAATATCCATCCGGTCAGTATGGCACCGCCAATAAAGGCCACGACCATCAAAATCAGGACATTGCGCGTCAGATTGCTTTTGCCAGCTGATGGCGAAAGCCTCTCATATTCTCGGCTCATTCCGGTTTCCTTTCCCGGCCCGGCCAGATGGCGAACCACATATTGTCATTCATCCCGGCATAGTCCGCTCGCCAGAGACAGTAAAGTGTCGTCGTCCGGATGCGCCGCGACGTGGAGCCCTCGCCAGCCCGGTCCCGCTGCTTCTGCCACCTTGGCGGAAAAGGCCACCACGTGATGGCCGCCCCGTTTTATCCCCAGACGATCCAGCTCTTCGACCAGATGCTTCGCTGCCCGCGCCGAATGGAGCAGGATAACGGCGTCCCCCTGCAGACAGGCTGCCGCCTTCTCGCCCAAGGGGACCGCTCTCGACCGGTAGACCGGAACGATATGCAAGACCCGCTGCCCGGCATCAAGCCGGCTATGCTGCTCCCCCGCCAGCCACAAAATCCTGCGGTAACGGTCTTCCGCCAGGGAATCGAGCAACGCCTGCCCGCTGGATGCGCCGATTTTTTCTATCGATAATCCCGCCTTTTCTGCGGCTCTGGCCGTTGCTTCGCCGACGGCGAGCACAGGCAGGGACTTATAGACATCCAGCCGGGCTCCGGCCCGGGCAACCGCATTGGCACTGGTCAGCAACAGCGCATCAAAGTTCTGTGCCGCAGGGCCGGACCATGCCACGGACTCGACACTGAACAGCGGATCCACGACCGTCTGCAGTCCCCGTTCCTGCGCCCGCCGCTGTGTCTGCAACGCGCCGTCCAGCGGCCGCAGGATCAGCAGCGGCCGAATCATTGTCCAAATATGGCTTTCAGCTCCGGGCTGGCCTGCCCGAGAAGCGTTTCCGCCAAAATCGCCGGGGCGGAGACATCGCCAATATCGAAATGGGAACTGCCGGCAACGCATTCCGAGCCGTCGGGCAAAAGAATTTCGGCCCGCAGATAGGCCCGCGCGCCGTCAATCGTGGCCAGAGCGGCGACCGGGCTGTGACAGTCCGCCGTCAGCCGCTTGAGAAACAGTCGCTCGGCGATCACCGCGCGAAAGGTGGTGGTCGATGATATCCCGCGCATCAGATGGCGGACATGCCGGTCATCGGCCCGGGCTTCGATCCCGATCGCACCCTGTGCCGGTGCCGGCAGCATGATCTCATCCGATATCTCGATCCCGACATCACACATATCAAGACGGTCGAGACCGGCAGCGGCGAGCAGCGTCGCGTCATAGTCGCCGTCCTCGATTTTCTGCAGCCGCGTCTGGACATTGCCGCGAATCAGCCGGATATCCAGATCGCTTCTCTGCCGCAGCAGCTGCGCCTTGCGCCGCGGCGAGGCGGTGCCGACGATGGCGCCTTCCCGAAGCGCCTCGATCGAATCCGAACCGATCAGCCGGTCATGAATATCCGCCCGCTCCAGCATCGCGGCCAGAATGAATTGCTCGGGCCGGATGGTTTCGACATCCTTCATGCTGTGCACCGAACAGTCGATTTCGCCATTGTCGAGCGCGTGGTCCAGTTCCTTGGTCCACAAAGCCTTGCCGCCAACTTCGGCAAGCGAACGATCGAGTATCTTGTCGCCGCTCGCGACCATCGGCACCAGTTCCACCTGCTCGGATCGCCAGGCATGGGTCGACAGCAGCGCATTGGCCGCCATCCGGGCCTGTGCCATGGCCAGCGGCGATTGCCGTGTGCCGATACGCAGGGGACGGTCCAGTCCGGCGAGAATCTCTTTTTTGCTGTCTTCGCTCATGATAGCGCTTGTCCTAATGGCTTGAGCGCCTAAGTAAAAGCGTCATGAGCCTGATTTTGGGAATTGAATCCAGCTGCGACGAAACGGCGGCCGCGCTAGTCACGTCGGATCGGGAGATTCTGGCGCACAAACTGGCTGGCCAGGAAGCCGAACATGCTCCTTATGGTGGCGTCGTTCCCGAGATCGCTGCCCGCGCCCATGCCGAAATCCTGACGCCCTTGATCGAGGCGGCCCTCGCCGAAGCCGGCAAGTCGCTGGACGATGTCGACGCCATCGCCGCCACTGCCGGCCCCGGCCTGATCGGCGGCGTGATGGTCGGCCTCGTCACCGGCAAGGCGCTGGCGATGGCTGCCGGGAAACCGCTGGTCGCGGTCAATCATCTGGAGGGTCACGCGCTGTCGCCGCGACTGGTCAATCCGGATCTCGCCTTTCCCTATCTGCTGATGCTAGTCTCCGGCGGCCATTGCCAGATCCTGCGAGTCGAGGGCGTCGGTCAATATCGGCGATTGGCGACCACCATCGACGATGCGGCCGGCGAAGCCTTCGACAAGACCGCGAAAATCCTGGGTCTCGGCTATCCCGGCGGCCCAAAGGTCGAAGCCTTTGCCAGACAGGGCGATCCGGCTGCCGTGCCCCTGCCCCGCCCGCTGATCCGGTCCGCTGAACCTCATTTTTCCTTCGCCGGGCTGAAAAGCGCCGTGGTGCGCGCCCATCAGGGCGGAACCTACCGGCCCGAGGATATCGCCGCTTCTTTCCAGCAGGCCGTCGTAGATTGCTTGCGTGACCGGCTGGAAAAGGCGATTGCCGAGCAGCAAAGCTGCGCCCATCTGGTGGTCGCTGGCGGCGTCGCCGCCAATAGTCCGATCCGTGCGATGCTCGAACAGGTGGCAGAACAGAACAGCATGGCCTTCACCGCGCCGCCGCAATGGCTGTGCACCGACAATGCCGCGATGATCGCCTGGGCGGGAGCCGAGCGTTTCGCCGCCGGTCTCACCGATCCGCTGGACTTTGTCGCCCGGCCCCGCTGGCCGCTCGATCCGACAGCGGACAAGGCGCGCGGCGCGGGAGTGAAGGCATGAACGATATCAGCAGAAAAATTGGCGTGATTGGCGCGGGCGCCTGGGGCACCGCATTGGCGCAGGTGCTTTCCGAGGGCGAGCCGCAGCTGCTGCTGTGGGCACGCGAACCGGAAACGGTCGCCCAGATCAACGGGGATCGCGAAAACCGCTCTTTTCTCCCCGGCTATCCGCTCCGCGAGACGATCGTCGCGACGCAGGACTGGGATGCGATGGCGGCGTGCGACGTGCTGTTGCTGGTCACGCCGGCGCAGCATCTGCGCTCGACGCTCCAGACGCTGCCGCAGAGCGATTCGACGCTGATATTGTGCTGCAAGGGTATCGAGGCCGAAAGCCGGATGCTGATGAGCGAGGTAGCTGCCGAATTGCGGCCCGATAATCCGCTCGCGGTGCTGTCCGGCCCGACCTTTGCCCATGAAGTGGCGCAAGGCTTGCCTACGGCGCTGACCCTGGCCTGCGAAAGCGAGGAACTGTGGCACAGACTCAACCCCCTGATCGCCAAAACCGGCTTCCGGCCCTATTTTTCCGATGATGTGATCGGCGCCGAAATCGGCGGCGCGGTCAAGAATGTACTGGCGATCGGTTGCGGCGTGGTCGACGGCGCCGGTCTCGGGCAGAACGCCCGGGCGTCGCTGATCAGTCGCGGCTTTGCCGAAATGCTCCGCTATGGCGAAGCGCGCGGTGCCAGAGCGGAAACCCTGGCCGGTCTGTGCGGCCTTGGTGATCTGGTGCTGACCTGTTCATCGACCAGCTCGCGCAATTTCTCGCTCGGCCGGGGGCTGGGAGAAGGCCAGTCGGCCGAATCGCTCCTGTCCGATCGCGCGACGGTCGCCGAGGGCGCTTCCACCGCGCCCGTGCTGCAGCTGGATGCCAAGGCGCGCGGCATCGACATGCCGATCGTCGAGGCGGTCTGCGCCTTGCTCGCCGGCACCGCCGATGTTCAGTCTGTGGTCACCCGGCTCATGACAAGGCCTCTGGTTTCCGAACGCCGCTAGGCCAAAGGCAAGATGATGACATATTTGGAAAATTGCTTTAGACGTCTGTGCTTGAAGCGGACCAGCCGGAGAGCGATTTGAACAGTCCTGAACCATCAGGCGCGGCTGGTGCTGCATCCCCGGATGCCAGGCCGGACGAGAACAAGAACCAGGAAGATATTGCAGCGCTGGCCAAGGGCGGGCGGACCAATATCTTCGGGTTCCTGCTGCGGCTGGCTGCGCGTCTGCCGTTTCTGTTCATCGCCGGACGTATCTATGGTCCGGATACGCTGGGCCGGTTTGCCTATGCGATACTGGTTGTCGAATTTGCCGCGCAGCTTGCCACGCTCGGGCTCAAACGCGGGCTGGCGGCGCAGCTCAGCAAAACCGAAAGACCGCATGTGCATGTCGTCTGGGATGGCCTGCTGGTCAGCTTCCTGGCCTCGGCCATTGCGGCAGCGATCCTCATCATCTTTCCCTTCATCATGTTCCCCAATAGCGAAATCAACGGCCTCGACCGCTTTTTGCCGCTGGTCATCTTCACCGTTGTCGGAGCGGATATTGCCCTCGCCGCCCTCGCCTATCGCTATGATATCGCAGCGACCGTGCGCGCCCGGTCCATCGTCGAACCCTGGACGATCAGCATCGCCGCCTTTCTTTTCTCTTATTATTCGCTGCGCGACGGATTGATCCTCGCCTATGTCGTGTCGATGATCGCGGCACTGGCCGCCTCGCTCTGGCCCTTGTTCAAAAGCTATGGCCTGCCCCGGGGCTGGCGCCCGGAACCAGGCAAGATCGCAAAAATCGCCCGGCGCAACATGCCGCTCGCGGCTGCCGATGCCGCCGAGTGGGGATCGCGCCGGCTGGATCTGGCGATCCTCGGCCTGTTCGCCTCTCCCGCGATTGTCGGTGTCTATTATATCGCCCAGCAGGTGGCGAGCCTGCCGCAGAAGCTCAAGACCAGTTTCGATCCCATTCTCGGCCCCGTCATCACGCGCAATCTGGCGGACGGCAATATGAAGGCCATTGCCAGTCAGGTCAGCCAGGTCGGCTACTGGATCATCGCTGCCCAGATCGGCATCGCCCTTGCGCTGGCGATTCCGGGAGAAGCGGTGATGGGACTGGTCGGCCCGAATTTCGTCGGCGGAACCGGTGCGCTAGCCTTCCTGCTGGCGGCGGAAGCGGTCGCTGCAACCGCCGTGGTCAGCGAATCCGCCTTGGTCTACATCGCCCGCCACCGCAATCTGCTGATCTCGCTGTCGATGCTGCTGCTGCAGGCTGCGCTCAGCGTCGCCTTCATCCAGATCAGCCTCTACATGGCATGGGGGCCTCTGTTTCAGGCAGCGGCCGTCGCGGCGGCCCTGATGGTGGCGCTGGCCTATGCCTCGGTCGTCAAAGCAATCTTCCTGTCAAAGCTGCTGGGAGCCCCGGTCAACGGATGGCGCTGGACCCTGCTGATCGCAATCGGCGTGGCCAGCGCGATCGGCTATCTGGCCACCCGTCTGCCCGAATGGGCGGAGCTGATCGTCGGCATCCCGATGATCCTGGGCAGCTACGCCTGGGTCATCTGGAAATGGGGCTTCGGGCCGGAAGACCGGACCTTGTTCAAAATGAAAGACTGATCAGCCGAGCCGGGCTTTCACCAGCTCCTTCAGATCGGCTTCCGGGCGGGCACCATAATGGGAGATGACTTCCGCGGCGGCGATCGCGCCCATGGTCAGACAATCTTCCATCGAACGCTGTTCAACATAGCCGCTGAGGAAACCGGATGCGAACAGGTCGCCGGCGCCGGTCGTATCGATAATATGGTCGACCGGCTCCGCAGCAACGGCTGTGGTCTTGCCGTCCCGCACCGCGATTGCGCCTTTTTCGCTCCGCGTCACCACCAGTGTTTCGACCCTGGCAGCCGTCTCGGAAACCGCCGCATCAAAATCCTCGGTCTCGGCCAGCATCTTGATTTCGGCTTCATTGGCAAACAGGATATCAATCTTGCCGCCGTCGATCAGTTCGCGGAATTCCGCACGGTGCCGGTCCACACAGAATGTATCCGACAGGGTGAAGGCAACCTTCCGCTCGTGCTTCCTGGCAATATCGATCCCCAGCGCCATCGCCGCCTTCGGCTCCTCGGCATCCCACAGATAGCCTTCCAGATAGAGAATCGCGCCGCTGGCGATCAGCTCCGCATCAACCGCTGCCGGAGGCAGAAATTGCGACGCACCGAGAAAGGTATTCATCGTGCGCTGGGCATCTTCGGTCACAAAGATCAGGCAGCGCGCGGTCGGTGGCTCCTTGCCCAGCGGCGGCACATCAAAATCGATCCCGGTAGCGCGAATATCATGAGCGAAGACCTCGCCCAGCTGATCATCGGCAACCTGCGCAATCAGCGCGCACTGGCGGCCCAGAGTCGACGCCCCGGCCAGAGTATTGGCCCCGGAACCGCCGCTGATTTCGCGCGCCGGACCCATGTCCCGGTACAATTCCTGCGCCCGGTTGGCATCGATCAGGGCCATGCTGCCCTTGACCAGCTGCTCTTCTTCGAGAAATTCATCACTGGCCTGAGCGATCACATCTACAATTGCATTGCCGATCGCGACAATATCATAACGGGCTTCAGTGCTCATAAAAATCCTTTAGGCGCAGTTTCAATGGTCGGGACGCGTTAGGGCCTTGCTCCGGAACCATCAAGCAGAATTGACGCCGGGCCGCCAATCGTGACATGGCGTTGAAAATGATCCAGGCCTTCACCCGTGCGCTTGCGCAGCTCGCCGACCGGACCATCTTGGCCATTCTGCTCAAGGTGATAGCGCTCACCATCCTGCTGTTCGCTCTGTTCGGGGTCGCAGCCTATTTCGGGCTGGTCTGGCTGTTCGCCTGGCTCGGCTGGACGCAGGGGGGATTCGCTGCAGCAACCGCAGCCGCGATCATCGCCATTTTGACCGGACTTCTGCTGTTCCGGATCGTCGCCATTTTTGTGCTGAACATCTTTTCGGACGATATCGTCAACGCGGTCGAGCGGCGCTATTATCCGAAGCTGGCGGAGACGGCGAAGCCCCCGGGCTACCTGCTCGGCATTAGAATGGGTCTTGCTTCCACCGGTCGCGCCCTCGGCTATAATATTGTCGCCGCACCGCTCTATATCCTGCTGCTGGTGACCGGCATCGGCGTCCCGATCGCTTTTTTTGCGGTCAATGGCATTTTACTGGGCCGCGACCTGCAGGATATGGTCGCCGCACGCCATATGTCCGATTATCGCAATCTGGCAACGGAATGGCGGCTTCCGAAAGTCCAGCGCTTTGTCCTGGGACTGATCGCAGCGCTGTTGCTGGCGATCCCCTTTGTCAATTTCCTTGCGCCGGTTTTGACAGCCGCTATGGCTACCCATCTGGTGCATGGGAAGAAGGAAGCATAGCGACCATGAAAGCCAAATTTCTGATATTGTTCAGCTTGCCGGCGCTGGCCGCCTGCGCCTCGACGGGTTCGCCATCGACCAGAGGTCCCAGCCTGCCGGCCGTATCGGGATCACCGCTCAGTTCCATTTCCGGTCTCGAAATTGTCATGGGCAAGACCGCCGATCAGCTGACCCGCCTGTTTGGCAATCCTCAGCTCGATATATCCGAACCACCGGCCCGGAAACTGCAATTCTCCAGCGGTGCCTGCATCCTCGATGCCTATCTCTACCCGCAGGAATCGGGAGGCCCCCAGCGCGTAACGCATATCGACACCCGGCGCAGCGATGGCGCAGCCGTCGACCGGGTCAGCTGCGTCAAAGCCTTACGTCTGCGCTGAGGCCAACTGTTCAAGCGCCCAGCCGGCCGCTTCCCGAACGACATCATCCTCATCCGCCAGCAGCGCTTTGACCGGCGCGATCAGCGCGGCATCCCCGCTGTTGCCGGCGGCGATCAGCGCGTTGCGCACCATCCGGTTGCGACCACTCCGCTTGATCGGCGATCCCGAAAATATCTGCCGGAAACCGGCATCATCGAGCGACAACAAGTCCGCCAGCGCCGGCGCAGCCAGCTCGGCACGCGGCAAGAAGGCCTTGTTCGCCGCCCCCGCCTGCGCAAATTTGTTCCAGGGACAGATCGCCAGGCAGTCGTCACAACCGTAGATATGGTTGCCGATGGCCTTGCGATATTGATGCGGAATCGGCCCCTTGTGCTCGATCGTCAGGTAGGAAATGCAGGCGCGGGCGTCGAGCTGATAGGGCGCGGGAAAGGCATTGGTCGGGCAGATATCCTGACAGGCGGTGCAACTGCCGCAACTGTCCCTGCCCGGCTTTGACGGCGCCAGATCGAGCGTCGTGTAGATGGCGCCCAGAAACAGCCAGCTGCCATGGGTCCGGCTGACGACATTGGTATGCTTGCCCTGCCAGCCAAGACCTGCGGCTTCCGCCAGCGGCTTTTCCATCACCGGCGCGGTGTCGACAAAGACCTTCACCTCGCATTCGGCCTGGCCGACCAGCCAGCCGGCGGTGCGCTTCAGCGCCCCCTTGACGACATCATGATAGTCCTTGCCCTGGGCGTAGACCGAGATGCGCCCGTGATCGGCCACATCCTCCAGCGCAAACGGGTCGGTGGCCGGGGCATAGCTCATGCCCAGCATGATGACCGTTTCGACATCGGGCCACAGCGTCTGCGGGTCGGAGCGTTCGTCGGCCCGGTTGGCCATCCAGATCATGTCACCCTGACGGCCTTCGCCCAGCCAGCGCTGCAGCCGCTGCCGGGTTTCGGGTGCGAGGCTGGCCGGGGCGATGCCCACGGCAGAAAACCCCTCTTCCCTCGCCTTTTTTTCCAGCGCTTCGGCCAATCTTAACTTGTCATCCGGCATAGCCTGTCCCTATCAAACACTACCGCCATATATGAAAGCCGTAAATGCACGCGCCCGACCCCCAATTCGCCATAGAAGCCCGCAATATCGTCAAGAGATTCGATGGCGAAGCCGCCGTGGACGGCATTGACCTGACGATCACCAAAGGCAGCATATTCGGGATTTTGGGACCGAATGGCGCGGGCAAGACAACCGCCCTGCGGATGCTGCTGGGGATCATCGACCCCGACGAGGGTGAACGCTTTCTTCTCGGCTCGCCGGATCCGATTTCCAAGGCGCACCAGGTGGGCTACCTGCCCGAGGAACGCGGCCTCTACCAGTCGATGAAGGCCTATGACGCAATTGCCTTCATGGGCGCATTGCGCGGTTTGCCGCTGGCGGAAGGCCGCAAACGCGGTCGTTCGATGATGAAGGCACATGGCCTCGGCGATGCAACCGACAAGCAGATCCGGCAATTGTCCAAGGGCATGGCCCAGACGGTGCAATTGCTCGGCACGCTGGTGCACGATCCCGACCTGATCATTCTCGACGAGCCCTTTTCCGGCCTCGACGCCCTCAACCAGGGCAAGCTGGAACGACTGATCCGGGATCAGGCCGACAAGGGCGTCACGGTTATCTTCTCCACCCATGTGATTGCCCATGCCGAGCGCTTGTGCGAGGAAATTGCGATCATTGCCGACGGCAAGGTCCCCTTCAAGGGCAAGGTGTCAGCCGCCCGCGACCGGCTGCGTCCGCAGGTACATCTCGAGACTCGCAATCTCGACGGTCCCTGGCGCAGTGCCATCCCGGCAGACTGCCAGCCGCTCGGCCACAACTGGCACTTCACCCTGCCGGAAAACGGCGTTGAACCGCTGCTGCACGCTCTTGTCGAAGGCGGAGCGGGTATCGAATCGCTGTCGATCGAACGGCCCGGCCTGCACGATGCCTTTGTCCAGATCGCCGGCGAGGCGGTCGCCCGGAAAATGAAGGAAGATAGCGCGAGCAACAACGGGGACGAAACCGCATGATCGAGACCATCCGCGCCGCCTTCGTTATCGCTCGCCGCGATTTTACCGCCATCATCTTTTCCAAATCCTTCTTTTTCTTCCTGCTCGGACCGCTCTTCCCGCTTGGGATCGGCGTCGCTGCGGGAGGGCTGGGCTCCCAGGTATCCCGGGACATCGAAACCACCACCATCGGGATTGTCCTGAGTCCGGAAGAGGCGGAAAAACTGCTGGCAACACGAGCCAGGCTGTCGCTCAGTCTTGGGCCAAAATCCCTGCCGGACCTTCTGATATTGAACGATGTACAAGACAGGGAAGCGGACATTGTTGCGAAGCTCGACAGCGACAAATCGATCAACGCGATCCTTTCCGGCACGCTGGAAAAGCCTGTCCTGACCGGCTCGCAAAGAGACGTCGGCCGATGGCAGGGCAAGATTGCCCTGCTCGCGGAGACCGCCATCGCACAGCCCGTTCCGGTGGAAATCGAGACAAGGCTGGTCGGCCAGACCGGCAGCTCCAGCGAACGCGGGCAACTGCTGACCGCGCAGGGTGCCCAGGCGATTCTGATCCTGCTGACGATGATTCTGGCGGGCATGGTATTGTCCAATCTGGTGGAGGAAAAGACCAACAAGATCATCGAGATTCTCGCTGCCGCCATCCCGATGGACGCCATTTTCCTCGGCAAGCTGTTCGCGATGCTCGGCATGGCTCTCGTGGGTATTGCCGTGTGGAGCACGCTGGGACTGTCGGTATCGCTTCTCGTCGGCGTCCACTGGAACGCCCTGCCGGTTCCCGCCGTCGGCTGGCCGTTGTTCATCATCTTGATGATCTTCTATTTCTCCATGGCCTATCTGCTGCTGGGGTCGCTGTTTCTCGGCATCGGTGCGATGGCGACCACCGTGCGCGAGGTGCAGACCCTGTCGATGCCGGTGACCATGGGGCAATTGCTGGTCTTCTTTCTCGCCTATTCCTCGATCACCAAGCTGGGCGAACCGGTCGAGTGGTTTGCGGTGCTGTTTCCCTTCAGCTCCCCCTTCGCGATGATCGCGCGGGCGGCGCAGATGGACAATATCTGGCAGCACGGCCTCGCGCTTGTCTGGCAGGCCATTTTCACCATGATCATCATCCGCTTTTCGGTCATGCTGTTCCGCCGCAACGTGATGAAATCCGGACAGGCTGCCCGCAAGAAAAGCCTGTTCGCCAGGGTCACCGGAAAATAATCTCGCGATTCACGTCGTTTGCCGAAAAGACATTGACATTGCTGTCAATAGAGGCAGATTAAACGGGTTTTGATACGCAACCGATTGCTTCAATATGCAACGGCAGGAGAGAATTATGGCTTCCGTTCCCCAAATCGATCTCGGTAATCTGACGACGTCCCCGACCGCGGACGAAGCGCTTGAGGCCTGGTACAAGCGCAACCCCCCGATTGCCGAGCAAGATGCCAATCCCTGGGATGTCAGCCGCGCAGAACTGTACAGCAAGGATCTATGGCGCAAGCCCTTTGCGGAAATGCGCGAAAAGGCGCCGATCAACAAGGTCACCGGCGGCGTCCACGGCGATTTCTGGAACGTCACCACCTACAAGCCAATCCAGCATGTCGAGGCGCTGCCCGACATTTACTCCTCCGATGTCGCCCATGGCGGCATCACGATTGCCGATCCCAATTTTGATGATGATTTTCAGCTGCCGATGTTCATCGCCATGGACCGGCCCAAGCACACAGGCCAGCGGCGCACCGTAGCGCCGGCCTTCACCCCGACCGAGATGCAGCGGATGGAACAAGAAATCCGTCAGCGCACGGCCGAAGTGCTGGATGGCCTGCCCTGGGGCGAGAAGTTCGACTGGGTTGACAAGGTATCAATCGAACTGACCACCGGCATGCTTGCCATCCTGTTCGGCTTCCCCTGGGAAGACCGGCGATTGCTGACCTATTGGTCCGACTGGGCTGGTGATGTCGAATTGTCGGTTGCGCAGGAGCTGGACGATCAGCGCCGACAGATATTATATGAAATGGGCGCCTATTTTACCAAGTTGTGGAACGAACGGGTCAATGCCGAGCCGACACCCGATCTGATCTCGATGATGATCCATTCGGAACATATGCGCGACATGGACCCGATGGAATTCATGGGCAATCTGGTGCTGCTGATCGTCGGAGGCAATGACACCACCCGCAACACCATGTCGGGCGTGGCCTTTGGTCTCAGCCAGTTTCCGGAGGAACGGGCGAAACTGCAGCAGAATCCCGATCTCATTCCCAATGCGGTGCAGGAAATCATCCGCTGGCAGACCCCGCTCGCCCATATGCGGCGTACCGCGCTGGAAGATCATGATCTGTTCGGCAACGAGATCAAGAAAGGCGACAAGGTCGTCCTCTGGTATATTTCTGCCAACCGCGACGAGGAGGTCTTTCCGGAAGCCGACAAGATCAAGGTCGACCGGGATAACGCCCGGCGCCATCTCGCCTTCGGCTATGGCATCCACCGCTGCGTCGGGGCCCGCTTGGCCGAATTGCAGATCCGCATCCTGCTCGAGGAAATGCACAAACGGCGGATGCAGGTCAATCCGACCGGCAAGCATCGCCGCGTCCACGCCTGTTTCGTTCACGGTTTTCGGGAACTGGAAGTCGAACTGTCCAAATATTGATCAGTTTCCGTTCAGACCCTATCCTGTAACCAGACTGCTCCCGGTGCCGAATGATTCCGGGAAAGCGAAAAGGATTGCAGATGAACATAGTGAATCGACGCACCATGGTCGCCGGCGCTCTGGCAACCGCCGGAGCCTATGGGCTTGTCCGTGTTTCGGGACTGTTCGATCAGGCAAACGCCCGGCCTGGCGGGCCGTTCAAGGTGAACCACTCGCCGGAAGAATGGAAACGGCGACTTGGCGCAGACCGTTACCGGATACTGCGTCTGGCCGGCACCGAACGCGCCTATTCCAGCCCGCTCAACAGCGAGAAGCGCAAGGGCGTTTTCGCTTGCGCCGGTTGCGATCTCGGCGTCTACCATTCGGCCCAGAAATATGACAGCGGTACCGGCTGGCCAAGCTTCTGGGCGCCGCTCGCCAAGGACCGGATCGGGACAACGACAGACTACAAGCTCGGCTATCCCCGCACCGAAGTCCATTGCGCCCGTTGCGGCGGGCATCTGGGCCATATTTTCAATGATGGACCGAAACCGACCGGCAAGCGCCATTGCATCAACGGTCTGGCCCTTAAATTCAATCCGGCCTGATCCGGGAAATCAGCCTTTCGGCGCGTCGATCTGCTGCCAAAATTCAAGCTTGATCCCGTCGCAATCGAGGATCCAAGCAAATTTTCCATAGCCCTCGTCGACCTGCCCCAGAATCTCCAGCCCCTTGGCCTTCAGCTGCTCGACATAGGCATCCAGATCATCCACCCGCAGATTGATCATGAACCGGGCTTCGCTGGGCTCGAGATATTCGCTATCTTCGGGAAAATGACTGATCAGGCTGTAGGGGTTTTCGACCTTCTCGTCGCACCAGTTGAGCATAGGACCATATTCGCCATCCAGCCCGAGATAGTCCTTGTACCATTTGCGTGTCGCCGCCGGATCCTTCACCATGTGAAAAACCCCACCCAGTCCGGTGACCCTTGCCGTCATAGTCTCCATGGTCCTTGTCTTGCTACGCCGAGGGCCAAAACTAATATAGTTTACAGTTCGTTGCGCAATCTCTTTGGCACTATCCGCCAGACCTGCAGGCCAGTGTCCCGAATGTGGACAGGTTGCAGCCACTCCGGCTTGCGACCTTCAGCCAGCTGGGACCACAGACCTCCGGGTTGTTTTTTCGCATAGAGCGCGAGCTCCGTTTCGTCATCGCAGGTGACGATGAAACGAATATTATGGGCTTCCAGCAGGTCGCGCGCGACAGTGGGAGCGGAGGTAAAAATCCTGATCTGGTCGGCCATGGCCCGGTCGTTGCGATGGTGACTGGTGGCGAGCACGCTGTGCGGCGTGAGCAGCAATATGCGCGGCCCGAAATCAAAAGGCGCGAGAATATTGGACCGGGGCAGACTGTTGAGCCGCGCGAGCGAATCATTGCTGTCGCAGGCGAGCGCTTCCGGCGCTTTGGCGACCGGCTCTTCTCCGTCGCTCACGGCATTGAACAGGGCCACCGCCAGCGGTCCCGGCATGACCAGAAACACCACCGCCGCCGTTGCAAATATGCGCGACAGCGGGCGCTTGAGAGCGCGGGCTCGGACAAAGACGCGATGCACCGCCCAGGCCATGAACGGAACGCCATAGGCTGCCGCAACTGCCGTCGCGCGCTGGACGAAAAGCGAAAGCAGCAAGGCCCAGAGCAAGGCATAGCCGAGCACGAACAGCCGATCACGATCCAGCCCGGCAGGCCGGACGCGCCAGATATAGATCAGGCTACCAAGCCCGACGATAATGGAACCGCCGAGCAGCGTGACCATGGTCGTGCCGTTCTGATACCATATGGGCAAGCCTTCGAGGACGTGCACCAGCCAATATTCACGGACCAGCGGATCCATCGTGCCAAATGCGCCACCGATGCATTGCGGCGCAAACCCGTGCAGCACAGCCAGCGCCGCTCCGCCAGCAGCAGCAAGGCTGGCAACACGCAGCACCATATGCGCAGGCAGCCATTTGATCGATGGCAGGATGATCGCCGCTCCCGCCGCACAGGCGAGTAAATGCCCCGGCGAGACGGCGTCGCAATAGTTGACGGCCGTGTCAAAGCCGCCCTGGACAACAAGATAGAGAAGGAAACTGGTGACCAGAAAGGACAGCAGGGTCCAGAACAACCGAACCCCTTCCTCCACCTGGAATACCCAGCGCCAGACCAGCAGTACGACGAATGCCGCCGACAGCGGCAGCCCTTCCAGCGATATCGACAGCCACAGCGCCAATGCCGCGCCGAGCGCGATACCCCCCTTGCGTTTCTCTGGCCAGTACATGGTCCACAATGCGGTCAGCGCCAGCACGATCTGCCAGCCGTGGTGATCCACCCGCATCGGCCGGATTTGGGCGATGATCGGAACAGCGGTCGTAGTCAGTGCAGCAGCCAGCAAGGAAATGGCCCGGCCGAACAATGGCTCGGTGACTTTCAGCATGAGCCACATCATGATGCCGAGCGTGACCAGCGGGACGATTGCCATGGCCACGGTTTCCGCGCTCGCGGTATCAAGCCACGGCCGCACCGCCAGAAATACCAGCGCCAGCGGAAGTTCTACCCATCGGGGCCAGTGCATTGGCTGGCTGTCCGGTTCGCCGATGCGATATTGGGTAGTGTCAAACCAGCTTTGCCCGCCGAGCCAGTCGTGCAGCTGTACCATGCGCAGCTGGTCATCCGGATCCCAGCCGATACCGGTCGCGATCTGGCTGAGACTGACCAGAATCAGCACCGCGGAGACGGCAAGCCAGATCAGGAATAAGGGCAGATTGCCACTCAAGCGTTTCAAAATCTTACCCTTCCGGCTGTGCGCCCCGGGCTTTCAGGTAAAGCCAGGGAACCCGCTCCGGGTCAAATTGCGAACGATGGTGACGATCAAAAAATGGTGGCATATGATCCCCGACCAGCAGAATATCCGTTTCCGGAAAATCGCTTGCCGTTATCTCCGCGATCAGCGCCCTGTCGATATCGTCGAATATTGCAAACTGCCGACAGATCATCGGATAATCGCGCGCCAGCTCAGCCGACACCTTCTCGCAATTCTCTGCGTTGAGATTCAGTTCCGTCGGCACCGGCAAATGGGTGTTCAGCGTCAACCAATATTGAAAGGTCGGTTGTGTCGCCCGCTTTAGATTTTCAGCCAGCATCTTCGGGATGTTGCGGTCGCAGGCACCCGCAAAGACACCGCCGCACTGCTCTGCCCCGCGCTTTTCCAGATCGACCGCAAATTCGCGCTTCTGAAAGCCGATTTTGGGATACCAGTCCTCGCGCTTGAAGAACGGCCCCTTGAAACTGTGCATCGCCTGGGTAGCATAACCCTTCCTGGCCAGCTGGGCAGGCAGGCAGTCCAGCGCCTTGGGATCATCGCTCGCGAGCAATTCATAATAGTCGCCCCAGCGCCCGCACAGTTCGCGCATCTCGCCGGAGGTGGTGCTGTTATAATAAAGGCTCGTCCCCTGGCTGACCTCATAGCGGTCTGTAACCGCGCGGCTCTTGTACTGGGCAAACAGCTTGTCCGACATCGCGCGGTTGTTTTTGGGCATGCCGAGCGATTCGACGATGATCAGAACCAGATGCCGCTTGCCATCCGCGCGCACCGCAAAGTCCGATTTGGTCACCGCCGATTCAAAGCGCGCACCTTCCGGAGCGGGCCGGAAATAATGGCCACGCATCCCCTCACCAACGGCGACATCCGCGCCGACAAGCCCGAAAATCAGCGCACCGCCCAGGAGGATATGCAGTGGCTTGGAAAAATTCGTATCGCGCTTCAGCAGAAACCAGCTGCCGATCAATATCCCGACAACAACCATTGCAGCGACAATATATTCGATCGAATTGCTGGGCTTGATCTCGGAGAAAAACTGCAGCGAATAGAGCAGAGAGTTCAGCGTAAGACTGAACAGACCTGACACGAAAGAGAGCAAGGAATAGATCATCACCCCGGCAAAAGCGATCCACTGCAAAACACGCGGCATCCGTTTGACGATCAGGCCAAGAAACCCGGCCAGCGCGATAGGGATCGCACGCGGCGGCGCACCCACCATCCACATTGCCATGAACGGAATATTGGCCAGCACAATCCAGACCAGTGCCCAGTTCATGAATTTTTTGAAGTCCGGGCTGAAGCGATGCTGCTTTGCCGGCACCTCGAGGGTCATATCCATATAGCTCATCGGAACACCCCATATTTGCGAGTGAGATAGACGGCAAAGAAGCTCACAGCCACTGCCGCTGCCTTGGCCATGACCGGCAGCGCGCCGGCACTGGTCAGCCAGCTGACCATGGCGACGGTGATGCCGAGACCTAGCACGGCGGTGCCGATGAAGCCCAGCCGCTGCAATTGCAGCGCCGCGCCATCGCGCGCCTTGCCCGGAAAGACGAAGCTCGACGAAATCAGCCAGTGGACGACAATGCCGGCGCTATAGCCCGCCGCCGATGCCCAGCCTGGGTCGACCAGAAAGGCGACCAGAACCATGAACAGGGCGACATCAAAGGCAAGGCTGACAACACTCGCCAGCAGATAGCGGGTGAGCGAAAATCGGTTGAGGATGGCGAGTGGTCCGGGCAGGCGCCCTACCCAAAGCCCGACGACAGACCGTTGGTGCTGACTGCTGCGGTCCATGGTCCTAGCACCCTGCTGTCGCGCGGGAACAGGGCAGTCCAGTGTGTCCCGCCTGCATCATGCTGCCTTCTTGGATTTGTCTTGAACCGCGTCGCCGATCCGCGTCGGCACGTCGCGCAAGCTTTCCAGCGCGGCTATACGGTCTTCGGTGATGTCTTCAACGATCACCCGCTGCGCGCCTTCATCGCCCGCTTCGTGATATTCGGCATCCTCGTTGACGTTCCACACGTTCCATTTGCGCGCGCCAGCCTCGATATTCTCGACCGTCAGCATCGCCGTCATCATCGCGTGATCCTGGTTATTATAGCGGTGCATGCCGTTGCGGCCGACCATGTGCAACGTTGGGAAACGGCTTTCAAGATCATCACGCATGGTGGCGACATTCTGCTCATAGGCATCGTCATAGACCGGATAGGCCTTTTCTTGCCGGACGACCACGCCGCCAACGACATCTTCCGGTTTGCACAGGCCGAGGATCGCCATTTCCTTTTTCGCCAGTTCAACCAGATCCGCATCCGACGATGACCACAGGCCGTCATTCTCGAAACAGAAATATTCCAGGCCGACGCAGGCAATCTTCTCGTCCGGCACCATTTCCGGTGACCAGCTGCGGAAATTCTGCACCCGGCCAACCTGCACGCGATCGTCGTGGATATAGATCCAGTTGTCGGGGAACAGGTCATCGGACTTGATCATGATCGCTATGGTCAGGAAGTCCCGATAGTTGAGATCCTGCGCTTCCGGCATCGATTTCGGCAGCGGATGGATGCGGGTCGCCAGCTCGCGCATCGGCGCGCTGGAAATCACATGTTTGGCAGTGATGACCGTCTCGCCATCCGCGCCTGACGCGCTCATCCGCCAGTTGCCGTTGGCGTCCTGCGCCAGCTGTTTCAGACTATGCCCCATCAGCACCCTGTTGCCCCTGGCTTCGACATGGCGCCTTGCGGCATCCCACATCATGCCGGGCCCGAGCCGGGGATAGCGGAAGGTCTCGAGCAGGGTTTTGACTTCCTGTCCGTCATTCGGTTTCTTGTTAAGGCCGAGCGAACGCTTCAGGCCATCGGTCACCGCGTTCCACAGGCTCAGCCCCTTGATCCGCTGCGCCGCCCAGTCCGCCGACATTTCGTCGCAGGGCATGCCCCAGACCTTCTCGGTATAGGTCTTGAAAAAGATCGAATAGAGCTTGTAGCCGAACTGGTTGACCGTCCAGTCCTCGAAGCTCTTCACATTCTTGTTGGGAAAGACTTTCGCCTTGCCATAGCTCAGCATGCACAGGGTCGAGCGCCAGATCCCGAGATTCCAAAGGGCTTCGAAAGCGCGCAACGGATAGCTGTAGAATTTGCCCTCATAATAGATCCGGCTCATCCGCGGCCGCTGGATAAAGTCGTCCGGCAGCATCTCGTTCCACAGATCGACCACTTCCTGGCTTTTCGAAAAGAAGCGATGCCCGCCAATATCGAAGCGAAAGCCTTCATGCTCCACCGTCCGGCTAATCCCGCCGACATATTGCGGGTCCTTTTCGATCACCGTGACCGAATAGCCCTTTTTGGAAAGCAGATAGGCTGCGGTCAGGCCGGCAGGCCCCGCACCTATAATCGCGACGTCCACGGCATTTTCTGCGGCTTTGCTTGGCATGTTCATTCAGTCTGGTCCCTGTCCATGGAACGCCGTCGTCGGCGTGGTTCATGTTTCAGAGACAGGAGTGAACGAAATTGGTTAGCAGAGAGTTAATCGGCCAAGAAATTTGCGGTTGCGTTCCTCCGCTTACCGTTCGCTGATCGGCGGCACCGGCTGCGGCGGGGCATCTACGTCCGCCTCATGCACCTCGATCGTGCCGCGCCCGACATGGCTCTTTCTGTGTCCATAAGCGAAATAGAGCAAAAGCCCGATCCCGCCCCAGACCGGCAGCACCATTTTCGCCTCGAACGGCAGATTGTAGAACAGCCCCAGACAGCCGAGGATCGCCAGCGGTGCAACAATCCACACCAGTGGCGTGCGGAACGGGCGATGCCGGCCCGGATCGGTGCGACGCAGGATCAGCACCGCCACCGCGACCATCAGAAAGGCAAACAGCGTGCCCGAGTTGGAAATGTCCGCCAATTGCCCGACCGGCAGAAAGGCAGCGAAAAACGATACAGCCACCCCGGTGATCGCGGTAACGATATGCGGTGTTTTCCACTTCGGGTGGATGGTCGCGAGCTTTTCGGGCAGCAGCCCGTCGCGCGCCATCACGAAGAAAATCCTGGTCTGCCCGAACAGCATGATCAGGATCACCGACGGCAGCGCCAGAAAGGCGGCAATGCCGATCATATTACCAAACGCCGGATGACCGATCGAGCGCAGCACAAAGGCCAGCGCCTCATGGCTGCACACCAAAGGTTCGCGGCCGGCCGAGAGCAGCGCCTGGCATTGCGCCGCAAATTCCGTGCTGCCGGGCGCCAGCACATTGCCCGCGGCATCGACAATCGGCTGCGCACCAACCGTCCCGATCGCGCCCGCTGCGACCAGCAGATAGAAAATGGTGCAGATACCCAAGCTGCCAATCAGCCCGATCGGCACATTGCGCTGCGGATTCTTGGTCTCCTCGGCGGCGGTCGACACCGCGTCAAAGCCGACATAGGCAAAGAAGATCGACGCCGCCGCGCCGACCGCGCCGAAACCGCGGCTCTCGCCAAACCAGCCGTTGGGCAGGAACGGATCGAAATTCTGCCCCTGCAGCATCGGCACGGTCAGGGCGATGAAAATGGTCAGCGCCGTGACCTTGATCGCCACCAGCACCGCGTTGACCTTGGCACTCTCGCTGGTGCCGATCATCAGCAGAAAGGTGACCAGCAGCGCGATGATCAGCGCCGGCAGATTGATCAGCCCGCCCGGCGCATAGCTGCCGATGGTCAGCGCCCTCGGCAACTCGATCCCGGCATTGGCCAGCAGCCCGACAAAATAGCCAGACCAGCCCACCGAAACCGCGCTCGCCGCCACCGCATATTCCAGGATCAGCGCCCAGCCGACCATCCAGGCCAGCAGTTCGCCCATCACTGCATAAGTATAGGTATAGGCCGAACCCGATACCGGCACCATCGAGGCCAGTTCCGAATAGCAGAGCGCGGCCACCGCGCAGACCAGCCCGGCGATCACGAAGCTCCACATCATCCCCGGCCCGGCCTTCTGCGCCGCCTCCGAGGTGAGAACAAAAATCCCGGTCCCGATAATCGCGCCGACGCCCAGCAGAGTCAGCTGAATGGGCCCGAGCGTGCGGGTCAGCGCCTTTTTTTCTGCGGTAGCGAGGATTGCGTCGAGGGGTTTGATACGTCCGAAAAGATTAAAGGCCATGCAGCGGTCCTGTCCCGAAAATATCGGACCTGATTACGCCGATTTTTTGGATAGGCAAGAGGGATTCGGTGGAGGCCCTGGCAATTAATCCACATACAAATCCGGGGCCGGTACGATTTACTGAACGCTTCCTGGCAGGCAAGCTTGAAGACACTCAATAGTTCGTCCAGAAACACCTGGTCTAGAGTCGCTTTACTCCACCAATTCGCCCGGCAGCATCGGCTCGCTCAGCAGCCGTTCCATCGCCTTCCAGCGCCAGACCGGGGCATCGCCCTGCGCCTCGATCCAGTCGCGGACCATCTCCATGCCCAGCCCATAGTTGATCACATAGCTGCGATATTGCTCGTTGAAATCGGTCATCTGCGCCGCGCGCTCCGCCGAAACCAGCTGATATTTCTGATTGAGCGCGATCGCCTTGTCGCGCGTGATATCCCCGTCCAGATAGCGCTGGGCAATGGTCATCCGCGCGCCGTTAAGTGCCTGCTTGGCGATCTGCAGCGCCCAGTAAGCCGCCGCCGTATCGGGATCCAGCCCGGCCAGCGGGTAAAGCACGTCCCGTTCATATTCCAGCCGCTCCTCGCCGCCGAAGGCCAGCTCGATGCCGTAATTGGCAGATCCCTCGGCGATCAGGCTCTGCGGGCTGTAGAGCGGATAGACGGAAAATTCCTGCCAGCCCCTGCCCTTGGTCAGATTGCGCTCGAGCAGCATGTTATAGACATGATGGCCGGGATAGCCTTCGTGGCAGCCGAGATCGACGGCACGGCCGATGAAGATCGGCAGATCGGTGTTGACCTGGATCAGGCTCTGATAATTGCCCTGATAATAATTATAGCCGCTCCAGCTTTTGCCGGTGACAAATTCCAGCTTGAAATTCTCGCCCTCGGGCAGATCGAAATATTTTGCGGTCCGCGCCTTGCACTCGGCAATGGCCGTATCGAACACGACCTGCAGCCGGTCTTTCGGTATGATATAGCCATTTTCAAATGCCGCCACCCGGGTGCTGAGCGGCCCTTCGCCGGGCACGAGATTTTCAATCTCCTCCAGCACCGGGTCGAATTCTTCCAGCGGCTTGAGTTCCGGCGTCACCCCGAACAGGCCTTGCGCTTCCCGGACGAAGGGGAAGACCTCGCCATGGATCATCGCGTGCCGAGTGATCGCCGCTTCCAGCTGCGCGGACAGGAACCGCTTGCGCGCCTCGACCAGCGGATCTTCGCTCTTTGGCAAGCCGTCGATCCGCTCGATCAGCAGGACCAGCGCATTGCCCAGCTCGCGCATATCCCGCGGGTCTGTCTTCGCGGCTTCCGCCCAGGCGGCGGGGCCATAATAAGCGTCGACATAGCCGGCCTCCTGCTCGCCGAGCGCAAGGGTCAGCTTGACATAGTCATCGGCGATAGCGCCCAGTTCATCGGCTGCCTCCATGTCGGCGCTCTCGGGCGCTGCCGACGGCACGACCGGTTTGGCAACCGCCGCGCAGCCGGACAGGGTCAGACAGACCGCCAGCGCAAGGCCGATATTTCTCACATGCTGTCTTTCAGTTTTCGCACTTCGCCATCGGGCAAGGCGTTCAGCAGCTGCGCTGCGTCATTCTCGTCCAGCGACTTCAGATGCTTGTCCTGCGGTGCAAAGCGGAGGATGCAGAAACCGACGATCGCCGACAGCAAAGATCCGCCGAGCACGCCGATCTTGGCCTCCTCGATCAGCAGCGCCTGACCCGGAAAGGCCAGCGCGCCGATAAACAGGCTCATGGTGAAACCGATGCCGCAGAGCATGGCGACACCATAGACCTGCAGCCAGCTGGCACCGCCGAGACGCCCGGCAAAGCCGGTCTTGACCGCGATCCAGACGCTGGCGAAAATGCCGATCTGCTTGCCGAAGAACAGGCCGGCAGCAATGCCGAGCGGCAAAGGCGCGAAAACCTGGTCCCAGCCGATCCCTTCCAGCGAAACCCCGGCATTGGCGAAGCCGAACACCGGCACGATCAGAAAGGCGCTCCACGGCGATATCGCGTGCTCGAGCCTGTGAACCGGAGAATTTGCCGCATCCGGCGAGGTCGGCGTGATCACGATAGGGATCGTCATTGCCGCCAGCACCCCGGCGATAGTGGCATGCACGCCGGACATCAGCACCGCATACCAGAGCAGGCCCGAGCCGATCAGATAGGGCCACAGCTTGAGCACGCCGTTGCGGTTCATCGTGTACATGATGCCGAGGATCGCGGCGCTGGCCAGCAGGGCGGCTCCGTTGATCTCGGCCGTATAGACCAATGCGATGATCGCCACCGCTCCCATGTCATCGACGATCGCGACGGTCACCAGAAACAGCTTGAGCGACGTCGGCGCGCGCGGCCCGAGCAGGGCAAGCACGCCGATCGCAAAGGCAATATCGGTCGCCGCCGGGATCGCCCAGCCGTTGTAGAGCGGGGGCACATCCCTGACGACGAACAGATAGATCAGCGCCGGCACCGCCATGCCTGCTGCGGCAGCCAGAACCGGCAAGCGCCGGCGATCCCAGCTGTTGAGCCGACCGTCGACAAATTCGCGTTTGATTTCGAGCCCGACAAGCAGGAAGAAAATCGCCATCAGCCCATCATTGATCCACAAATGCGGCGTCATCGGGCCCAATTTGCTCGACAGGGTCGGCCCCTTTATCTCGTGCAGAACATGGTGATACATGTCGTATAGCGGACTGTTCGCCACCACCATCGCCAGCGCAGCAGCGGCCATCAGCAGGATACCGCCCGCCGCTTCGCTTTTCAGAAAATCGCGAAGCGCCGAATCACGACCGGAACGTTGCACTTTTTTATCTGCCATAGGGGCCCTTTTTCGGAATATTGACTTGCCTCAGGTCATGCGCAGGCCGGGGGGCAAAATCAAGGCCTGTATGCAGTCGATCTGCGGTTAGGCAGCCGCCAGATCGCGAACTTCAGCGGCAAGAGCATAGCTTTTCTCGCGCGCTGCCTGATCGAAAATCGAACCCGAGATGATCAGCTCGTCCGCACCGGTGCGCTCGACAAAACGATCGACCGCCTGTTTCACCGTATCGGGTGATCCGATGGCACTGCCCTGCATGATCTGGCCGAGCATGGACTGGAACTGGGGCGGCAGGCTTTCGCGATAGCCTTCGACCGGCGGCGGCATCTTGCCCGGATTGCCGGAGCGCAACGCGACAAAGCTCTGCAGCATCGAACTGGCCAGATATTCGGCTTCCGCATCGCTGTCGGCGGCAAATATGTTGAAACCGCACATCACATAGGGTTCGGCCAGCTGCTCCGACGGCTTGAAGTCGCGGCGGTAGATCGAAAGCGCCTCGTCCAGCATCTGCGGCGCAAAATGCGAGGCAAAGGCATAAGGCAGGCCCAGCGCCGCCGCCAGCTGCGCGCCGAACAGGCTGCTGCCCAGAATATAGAGCGGGATATGGGTGCCCTGCCCTGGCGTCGCCTGGATGCCCAGCCGATCGTCGCCGGCCAGAAAGGCCTGCAGCTCGAGCACGTCGCGCGGAAATTCATTGGCATCGCTGTTGAGATTGCGGCGCAGCGCCTGCGCGGTCCGCTGGTCAGACCCCGGCGCACGCCCAAGACCGAGATCAACGCGTCCCGGAAACAGCGCCTCCAGCGTGCCGAACTGCTCGGCGATCACCATCGGCGCGTGGTTCGGCAGCATGATCCCGCCGGCGCCGATCCGGATCGACCGGGTGCCATGGCCAATATGCGACAGCGCGACCGCAGTCGCAGCACTGGCAATACCCTCCATGCCGTGATGTTCGGCCATCCAGAAACGCTCGTAGCCAAGCGCCTCGCCATGCCGCGCCAGCGCCAGCGACCGGTCGAGCGCGCTGCGGACATCGCTCCCCTGCGGCACCGGCGAGAGATCGAGTATCGAAAATTTCACTGCTTTGGTCCCCATTTGAATCATCGTCCGTTCCTCTGTCCCAGCTGTCCGGCAACCTTGATCGCATAGCCGCTGGGCACCTTGCGAAAGCCAAGCGTGGGCAATAGCAGGGTCCAGGCGCGGTCGCTACCCGACAGGAACAATCGCGCGGTATAGAAACCGTTCCCCTCAAGCTTCAATGTCAGCTGCTCCATGCCGGATGCGCTCTGCAGCGGCAGCACCAATACGCCGTCCTGGCATTCCGCCCTGCCCAGCAGCCCCTGCTTCAGGTCCAGCCCCGGGATATTGGCATCCAGCGACATCCGCACCTGGCCGCTGGCCGACTGGCATCTCCCACCGGCAAAAATGATGTTGACCGCCTGCAGGTCAATCGCAGAGGCTGGCAGCGGCGCGAGCTGGCTGCCGACGCTGAGCATCGTGGTCACATCCTGCACCAGCAGGCTGTTGCCGGCCCGGCCCACGGTGGCGGTCAGCCCGCGGTCGCCGGCAATCGGCGGCCGTTCGAGATCCATCAGCACCCGTCCGGTCAGCAGGGGGAACAGGCGCAAGCCGGCATCCAGATCGCCCAGCGCAAAAGGCCCGAGCTGAGCGCCTTCGATCCTGCCGTGCCAGACCGAGCCGCTGACCGCCTTGGCCGAGAAGCCCGATCCGTCCAGCCCTGCCATGCCGACCGCAAGCCGCAGCGGCAGGAAGAACAGGGCCACGGCAATCACGGCAAGGGTGATCAGTACATAGGTCAATGCGGGGCGCACCTGCTTTCCTTCGGCTCAGAGTTCGGGGGTAAATCGGTCGAAATAGACAAAGATATCGTCTTCGTCGCGGCTCGCGGCGTTGCGCCATTTCGGGGCGGATCTGGGATTGAGCAGCTCGCCACGGGAGGACAGAACCAGCACGGTTGGCGTGCCCCTCATTTCCTCGATGCCAAAGCGCCGGGCGATATCCAGATTGCGGTCCTTGTAGCCCACATCGACATAGACCAGTTCATATTTTGCTTCGAGCATGGCGGCAAAGCGGGGCTCGGCAAACCAGCCCGCTAGGCCGCGGCTGTCATGGCACCAGTTGGCGCCCAGCACCAATATCACCTTTTTGTCAGCCACCAGCGCCCGTGCCAGCGCTGCGTCCACCGCAGCCTCTGCATCCGCCGCCGCGTCAAACGGCCGCGCCTCCGGATGCGCCGGAACCGCCGTTTCAGCCCGCACCGATGGCCAGGACAACGGGGCAGCGACCATCATCAGCAACAGGCAAAGGAACCGCATATACTGCCGGTCAGCCGCGCAAATGGGTTTCAAAAAATGCCAGCGTCCGCTGCCACGAGAGCTTTGCAGCTTCTTCATCATAGCGCGGTGTCGTGTCATTGTGGAAACCGTGATTCACGTCCGGATAGAAATGCACGCTATATTCTTTCTGATGCTCCGCCAGCGCCGCTTCATAGGCCGGCCATCCAGCATTGATCCGCTCATCCAGTCCGGCGAGCTGGACCATCAGCGGTGCTTCAATAGCCGGCACCTCGGCGGCTTCCGGCTGACGCCCGTAATAGGGGACCGATGCGGCCAGATCGGGATAGGCCACGGCCAGCGCGTTGCAAACACCGCCACCGTAGCAGAAACCGACCGCGCCGACCTTGCCGGTCGAACCGTCATGGTCGCGCAGAAATTCGAACGCCGCGAAAAAATCTTCCATCAGCTTCGCGCCGTCCAGCTTGGCCTGCATCGCCCGGCCCTCATCATCATTGCCGGGATAGCCGCCGAGCGGCGACAGACCATCAGGCGCCAGCGCCAGATAGCCGGCCTTGGCGACCCGCCGCGCGACATCCTCGATATAGGGGTTGAGCCCGCGATTTTCGTGAACCACCAGCACCGCCGGCAGCTTGCCGCTCGCACCCGCCGGCTTCGCCATCAGCGCATGGATCTTGCCATGGCCTTCGGGGCTCATATAGCTGATCCGCTCGGAGCTGATCGAAGGATCATCCGGCTCGACCTCGGCCGCCCGGGCATAATCGGGCTGCAGCTGATCAAGGATCATCGCCCCGGTCACCCCGGCGGCGGCAAATTGTCCCGCCTGCCGGATGAAATCCCGCTTCGAGATCGCGCCATGCACATAGCCGTCGAACATCTCGAGTATCCGGGGGTGAAAGTCGCTCGCCCGCTTGCGCCCGGTCGCCATCTATTCGGCCGCTTCCAGCGCCAGCTCAGCCGCCTCAATCTCCGCCGCTTTCGCCTCGACCAGCTTGACGATATGATCGACCATATTCTCGTCCTCGACATGATGGTCGGTGACGCCAGACAGATAGACCATATGCTTGCCCTTGCCGCCGCCGGTGATACCGATATCGGTCTCGCGCGCCTCACCCGGCCCGTTGACCACGCAGCCCAGGACAGACAGCGACAGCGGCGTGCGGATATGCTGCAGCCGCTCCTCAAGCTTCTGTACCGTGCGGATCACGTCAAAGCCCTGCCGCGCGCAGCTCGGGCAGCTGACCACCCGGACGCCGCGCGTGCGCAGGCCGAGCGCCTTGAGCATCTCATAGCCCACCCGCACTTCTTCCTCCGGTTCCGCCGAGAGGCTGACCCGGATCGTGTCGCCGACGCCGGCCCACAGCAGATTGCCGATGCCGATCGAGCTTTTCACCGTACCGCCGATCAGCCCGCCCGCCTCGGTAATGCCGACGTGCAGCGGACAGTCGACCGCGTCGGCCAGCTGCATATAGGCCGCCACCGCGAGGAACACGTCGGACGCCTTCACCGCCACCTTATACTCGTGGAAATCATGGTCCTGCAAAATCTTGATATGATCCAGCGCGCTCTCGACCAGCGCCTCGGGACAGGGCTCGCCATATTTCTCGAGCAGGTCCTTTTCCAGGCTCCCCGCATTGACGCCGATCCGGATCGCGCAGCCATTGGCCTTGGCCGCATCGATCACTTCGCGCACCCGCGCCGAAGAGCCGATATTGCCCGGATTGATCCGCAGACAGGCCGCACCGGCCTCCGCCGCCTCGATCCCGCGCTTGTAGTGAAAGTGAATGTCCGCCACGATCGGCACATTGCTCGCCCGCACGATCTGCTTCAGCGCCGTCGTGCTCTCGACATCGGGGCAGGAGACGCGGATGATATCGACGCCGGCTTCCTCGCAGCGGCGGATCTGCTCGATCGTCGCCTTCGCGTCCGAGGTCAGCGTATTGGTCATCGTCTGCACGGTGATCGGGGCATCGCCGCCGACCGGTACATCGCCGACCATGATCTGGCGGCATTTGCGCCGTTCAATATCGCGCCACGGACGCAAGGAGGGGTTTTCAGCGGTCATCGGTTGAAACCTGCGGGGCTGTTGCTCATGCTGTGCATATAGCGGGTTCACCCCGCAGGTGCGAGGGGCGATTGGTCCTGTCGAGAAAAAAAGACCGCAACCGGCGGGCAGCGGGAAGGAAATATCCGCGGCCATGACCCCGGCCATGACCATTGTCGCCGGCGCAAATCCGGTCCTGGCCTCGCAACGGCGAACCAGGCGGCTTCCTGATCCAGCCCGCTGTCAATATTATCCCTTTCACGCCAACAGCCGCGTCCGAATGGTTGCGCTGGCAAAATTTTAGGGCATAGTGCGACGGCTAAAGAGTTCAGGGAAAACGCAGATGTTCAAGGCAATATTCGCAGCGCTAACGGCAATGACGCTCGGCAGTTCGGCCCTGGCGCAAGCTGACAAGACTGACGCCCCCCGCTGGTCGATCGCAATTCATGGCGGTGCGGGCACGATCAACCGCGAACAGATCACGCCCGAACAGGACCGGACCATCCGCTCGGTTCTCGCCAAGGCGCTGGCGGCGGGTTCGCAGATCCTGGAAGATGGCGGCACGGCGATCGACGCGATCACCGCAACCATCATGATTCTGGAAGATGATCCCAATTTCAACGCCGGCAAGGGCGCGGTCTTCACCTGGGACCGGACCAACCAGCTCGACAGCAGCATCATGGACGGCAGCGACCTGTCGGCCGGCGCGGTCGCCGGGATCAACGGCACCAAGAACCCGATCCTGCTCGCCCGCGCGGTCAAGGACCACAGCCCGCATGTCATGCTGTCCGGCGAAGGCGCCAACCAGTTCAGCCGGGAACAGCAGCTGGATCAGGTCAGCTCGGATTATTATGCCACGCCCTACCGGCTGCAGCAGATCGAGGATCTGCTCGCCGAAAAGGTCAGCGCCGCCGATGTTGACTATAAATTCGGCACGGTCGGTGCCGTCGCCAGGGACAGCCAGGGCCATATGGCGGCGGGCACCTCGACCGGCGGCATGACCGGCAAGCGCTGGGGCCGGATCGGCGACAGCCCAATCATCGGCGCCGGCACCTATGCCGACGACCGCAGCTGCGCGATTTCCGCGACCGGCTCGGGCGAATATTTCATCCGCCTCGGCGTCGCCCATGAAATCTGCACCCGCATCCGGATGCGCCTTCCCGAGGCGATCCGGGAAGCGCAACGGGCGGTGCCAAAGAATGCCGACGGCAATGACAGCTATGTCATCCACGCCAGCGAATTCCGCCTGTCCGACGCGGAGGTGCAGCAAATCGCCGATGATGTCATCGCCGAACTGGGCGCGCTCGGCGGCGACGGCGGCATCATCTACGCCACCCCCTGGGGCCAGGCCGGCTACAGTTTCAACACCCCCGGCATGTACCGCGGCAGAGCGACCAGCGAAGGACAGCAGAGCGTCTCGATTTACGGAGACGAGGAGTAGAGCGGGAGCGGGCGAGTAGGCTTGCCTTAAGCAAGACTCTGCCCGCTCCACGCATTTACTGTGTCAACGCTCGCCGATTCAGCCCTCGATAAAGGCAAGCAGATCGGCGTTGATCGTCTCCGCATTCACCGTCGCCATGCCATGCGAGAAATCCGGATAGACCTTGAGTTCGCCCTTGCTGAGCAGATCGATGGACAGCCGTGCGCTGTTGTCGATCGGAACAATCTGGTCGTCCTCGCCGTGCATGATCAGTGTCGGCACATTGATTGCCTTGAGATCGTCCGTAAAATCGGTCTCGGAAAAGGCCTTGATCCCGTCATAATGGGCCTTGGCACCGCCCATCATGCCCTGGCGCCACCAGTTGTCAATCACGGCCGGAAGCGGTTCGGCATCGGGACGATTGAAGCCGTAAAAGGGCCCGGCGGCCAGCTCGCGGTAAAAGCTGGAGCGATCGGCGGCAAGCGAGGCGCGAAAACCATCGAATGTCTCGAGCGGCAGCCCGTTGGGATATGCGTCGGTCTTGAGCATGATCGGCGGCACGGCGCCAATCAGAACCGCCTTGCCTACGCGACCGGACTCGGCCCGTGCCACATAGCGCGCCACTTCGCCGCCACCGGTTGAATGGCCGATATGGACGACCTCTCGCAGATCGAGCGCTGCGACGACCGCGGCGACATCCGCGGCATAATGGTCCATGTCATGACCATCCGCCACCTGCGAGGAGCGGCCATGGCCGCGGCGATCGTGCGCGACAACCCGGTAGCCCTTGTTGACAAAGAAAAGCAGCTGCGCATCCCAGTCGTCCGAGCTGAGCGGCCAGCCGTGATGGAACATGATCGCTTGGGCGTCTTTCGGACCCCAGTCCTTGAAGAAAATTTCGACGCCGTCCTTGGTAGTTACGTAAGCCATGGTCCTTGGTCCTTTTTACGAGGGTGATAAAAGAGGCATTCCATCGTCAATTCCTAGCTGGTCGGCACAGTTCCGCCATCGATCACATATTCGGTGCCGGTAATCGAGCCGGCGCGGTCCGAGGCAAGGAAGGCGATCAGGCTGGCTATCTCTTCCGGCCTTGATGGCCGGCCGATCGGTATCCCGCCAAGCGAATCCATGATCATTTGCTTGCCTTGCTTGATGTCCACGCCGTGCTCTGCTGCCAGCCGCTCGGCCAGTGCGACGGACGACTCGGTCTCGATCCAGCCGGGAGATACGCGCAAAACCCGCACCCCCTTGGGGGACACCTGTTTGGACAGGCTCTTGCTATAGGTGGACAGGGCCGCCTTCGCAGCGGCATAGGCGGTGGTCGCGTCCGGCAATGGCAGTTCGCGCTGGATCGAGGTCACGTGGATCACCACTCCGGCCCCGCGCGCCTCCATATCGGGAAGAAGCGCACGATCGAGCCGGACCGCCGGCATCAGGTTCAGGTCGATTTCCTTGACCCACTGCTCGTCATCGAGCGCCGCGTAGCCGCCGGCCGGCGCCGACGATCCGCCCAGCATATGGACGATGATATCGACCCCGCCCAACCGCTCGCGCACCGCCGCAGCGACAAGCGCGCAACCTTCCGCTTGCGTAAGGTCAGCGGCCACGAACTGCGCTTCAGGCATTTCGGGCGGCTTGCTCCGCGCGGTTGTAAGCACCCGCGCGCCAAGCTCTTCGAAAAGCGCTACGGTCGCCCTTCCTGCCCCCCGCGTGCCGGAGGTGATAAGCGCGCGCTTGCCTTGCAAAGTCAGAAACGGGGTCACGGGACGATCTCGAGTTCGGCAATCTTGTCGCCCCGGAGAACAAAGAAATAGCGCAGATCCACCGGGCTTCCGGGGAAGTTGCCGACGAGATGGCTGGTGATGACGGCTCGCTCGCCTTCCTCCGAAAGCGCAAATGGCTCAACCGTATAGCTATATTGCGTCGAGGCATTGGCCATCCACTGCCGGATTGCGTCCAGCCCGGCATAGCTGTTGCCTTCATCCACGACCACTGCATCCTGCGTAAAGCATGCGGAGATGGCCTTGGGATCGGATGTCTTGTCGGCGGCGAAATATTGGGCGATTACAGGGGGCAGTTCGATACTCATGGTCCCGTTCCTCTTGAATTTTCGGTGCCGGCGGCGGGCCGCCAGCAGCGATTGTTGTCGTTCGAACGCAATTTAGCGCGTTGACCTAATCCCGATAAGTAGGATAAATCAGGATGAACTATTGCGGATATTGGGACAATGAAGAGCTATAACTTGACCGATTTTGACGCGGTGCTTGCGATCAGCCGCAGGGGCTCTTTTCGCGCCGCCGCGCTGGACCTGGCCATGTCGACCAGCGCGCTCAGCAATGCCATTGCCAAGCTGGAGGAAACACTGGGTGTGCGTCTTTTCAACCGCACGACCCGCAGTGTCGCGCTAACCGAAGCGGGACGCAGGTTCGTCGATCAGATGACGCCTGCTCTCAAGGATATCCATCACGCACTCGACACCGTGCGCTCGCAGCAACAAACGCCGTCCGGCACCCTGCGCATCAACACCTTCCCGACAGCCGGCCGCGAAATCCTCTCGCCACTGGTGATCGAGTTTCTGCGACGCTTTCCCGAAGTTCATATTGATGTGGTCACCGAGGGGAAACTCGTCGACATCGTGGCCGACGGGTTCGATTTCGGTGTAAGAAGCAGGAACCTCGTCCCCACCGACATGATCGCAATCCCTGTCGGACCGCCGAGGCGATATGCCGTAGTCGCCTCACCATCTTACCTCGAAAAGCGGGGCCGGCCCGCTGCACCACCCGACCTCCTCGCCCATTCCTGCGTACGCGCGCGACTACCCAATGGCGCGCTGTTCCGCTGGCAGTTCGAGGCGGAGGGGCAATCGGTCCAGATGGACGTCGACGGCCCCCTCACCCTGGACGAAGCGAGCCTGGCCCGCATGGCCGTGCTCGAGTCCGTGGGCATCGGTTTCTTCATGGAATCAGACGTCCGCAGCGATATCGAGGAGGGCCAGCTTGTGCGCATTCTCGAAGAATGGACGCCGCCACTTTCCCCTCTGTGCCTCTACTATCCCAGCCGACGCAATCCGCCTGCAGCCTTCAGGCTTTTTGTCGATCTCGCCCGCGAACTGGCGCGCTCGTCTCTCGATCTTCAATCGGCCTGATCCTTTGCAAAGCAGCTTGGATCTGAACAGCCGATAGGGGCTTTTCCCATCCGATGGCTGGCCCGCCATGCTGCCGCACATTGGCCGCCAGCCCATGGAAAACGATATCGCCTCAGATCTTCCCCTCACAGCGCGCATCGAAGCCCCTGCTCAGTTCGGCGAGGCTGATTGCGCCCAGGCGCTTTTCCAGCAAGGCCTCGGCCTCGGACAACACATCCTCCACTGCTTCATTGACCACCTGCTCCACCGCGCAATCCGGGTTCGCCTCCTCGTTGCCAATCACAAACAGCCTTGGCCCACCCACTGCACGGTGGACATCGAGCAGCGACAGCTGCTCGAGATCGCACGCGATCATCCAGCCGCCGCCATGCCCCTTTTCCGAACGGACATAGCCGGCATCGCGCAGGCCGGCCATGGTCCGGCGCACCACAACGGCATTGGTCCGCAGCATCGCGGCAATGGCTTCGGACGTGATCGGCCCGTCGTGCCGCGCCATGTGCAGCAGCACATGCAGCATTCGGGAGAGACGGCTGTCGTTTCGCATCCCTTGATCCTTCACATCCTTATCCCGCTTGGCAAGCGCATAAATTCATGATACTTTTATTGTTACATGATTCGAGAAGGACAGCAAATGACCGAAATTGGCAAGTCACCGTTCGAAAATCCGGACCACTGGGACAAGGCGGCACAGCATTACCGGCAGACCGCTCATCTCTTCACTGCCCAATATGCAGAGGCTGCACTCGCCAGGGTTGCGCTCACACCCCGGAGCCGCGTGCTCGATGTCGCCGCTGGCACCGGTGCCCTTGCCCTGGCAGCGGCCCGGACTGGCGCGCAGGTACTGGCAACCGACTTTTCACCCGGCATGGTGGCGTGCATCGAAGAGGCAGGGCTGGCCAATGTCGAGACCCGGACCATGGACGGCCAGGCGCTCGACCTACCCGATGCCAGCTTCGACGCGGTCTTCTCGATCTTTGGCGTGATCCTGTTCCCCGACTGGCGCAAGGGCCTCGAGGAAATGTGCCGGGTGACCCGGCCCGGCGGCCACGGCGTGGTCGCGACCTGGCAGGATCAGGGCGCGGCCACTTTCCTGCTGCTGGGCCGAATCCGGAGCAAGCTGTTCCCGGATCGCCCGGGAATGACCATGCCAGAGGCGGTGCAGGCGTTGAGCGACCCCGATGATTTCGCCCGCGAACTGGTCGCAGCCGGCTATCGCGATCCCGAGATCGAAAGCGTCACCCATGACTATATGTTGGATGTGGCTGCGCTCGACGAGCCGGACTCGCTGTTCGGCATGTCCCCCGACTGGACCAGCCTGAGCGACGCGGAAAAGATGGCGGTTGTCGCCGAAGTGCGGACAATGGCCGGCGATCAACCGACACTGCCCATTCCCTCGACCGCGCTGATTGGCGTAGCGAAACGCTGAGCTTCCGTGCCCCGGCGCAGGCCGGGGCCCATCTCGGGTGTGATGCTCCAAACACACTGGTTCGCAAGGCGCATATTCTTGAGGCTATCGCTTCCCGCACCGATTACGCCCCTCCGACAATTCCAGAGATGGAACGCTCGACTTTAGAAAACTTTCATCGCCTGCGCCCTTCGCCGGGGCACGAGTCGCTTAAGCATCTCCCCCTGCAATTTGCCGCTTCCCCTGCCTTAACCACTCGGTTAAACCAGCCGGATGATCCAGCCGATATCTCGCCCCCAATCCGCCCTGTCCTACATCGCCGCGTCGCGCTATGCTGCCGGAATGTTGGATTCTCGCCTCTTCCGGTCGCCGGAACCCGATTTTCCGGAAGGTCACAGTGGGCAGGGTCTGACAGCGAGCAAAATGGCATTGTTCTGCGCCATCCGGCCAAAGATCACACAAAAGAAAATATCCTGTTTCTGTAAAGTTGAACGGACCCCGAGATGAGCTGGAAACCCGAACTCGAAGAACTGGCCGAGCGCCAGCGGCTGGCCGAAAAAATGGGCGGCGAGGAGAAAGTCTCGCGCCAGCATGATCGCGGCAAGCTCGACGCTCGCGCACGTATCGCCGGCATCGTCGACGAGGGCAGCTTTCGCGAGATCGGCAAGATCGCCGGGCGCGGCACCTATGCCGAGGATGGCACGTTCGAGGATTTCGCACCCAGCAACCTGATCTTCGGCCGCGCCAATATCGAGGGCCGCCCGGTGGTCGCCTCCGCCGACGATTTCACCGTGCGCGGCGGCGCTGCCGATGCGGCACTGCACCGCAAGTTCACCCAGTGCGAGAAAATGGCGCACACGCTCGGCATTCCGATGATCCGGATGATCGACGGCACCGGCGGCGGCGGCTCGGTCAAGAGTCTCGAGGACATGGGCTTCACCTATGTCCCCGCCGTGCCCGGCTGGGAGGATATCATCCGCAATCTCGACACGGTCCCGGTGGTCGCGCTGGCGCTCGGGCCAACGGCCGGCATGGGCGCGGCGCGCACCGTCGCCAGCCATTATTCGATCATGGTCAAGGGCCTGTCCCAGATCTTCGCCGCCGGGCCTGCGGTCGCCGCGGCGATTGGCGATACGCTGACCAAGGAGCAGCTCGGCGGCTCCGACATTCACGCGACCAATGGCGTGGTCGACGAGGAGGTCGCCAGCGAGGCCGAGGCCTTTGTCACCGCCCGCAAATTTCTCTCCTATCTGCCAGGCAATGTGAACCAGCTCGCTGCCCGCACCGAAAACTGGGATCCGCTCGACCGCCGCGACGAAAGCCTGCTCTCCGCCGTGCCGCGCGCCGACAAGCAGGTCTATTCGATGCGCAAGATCATGACCTCGGTGTTCGACGAGGGCTCGGTGTTCGAAATGGGCAAGCGCTGGGGCCGCGCCGCGATCACCGCCTTTGCCCGGCTCGACGGCTGGCCGGTGGCGGTGCTCGCCAATGATCCGTCCTTCCTCGGCGGCTCCTGGGAAGCCAAATCCTCCGAAAAGGTCGAGCGTTTCGCAAAGCTGGCGGAACAGTTCCATCTGCCGGTGGTCCATCTGGTCGACAATCCCGGCTTCATGATCGGTGCCGAGGCCGAGCGCACCGGCACCATCCGCTATGGCGTGCAGGCGATGAACGCGGTCTACCGGGCGACCGTGCCCTGGGCCAGCGTCATCGTCCGCCGCGCCTATGGCATCGCCGGCAGCGCGATGAGCAATGCCGAGCATTTCCAGTATCGCTTTGCCTGGCCCTCGGGCGACTGGGGCTCGCTGCCGATCGCCGGCGGCCTCGAGGTCGCCTACAAGAGCGATATCGAAAGCGCCGCCGATCCGGCTGCGCGGCTGGCCGAGATCAGGGCGAAGCTCGACAAGGTCACCTCGCCCTTCCGCACCGCCGAACAGTTCAGCGTCGAGGACATCATCGACCCGCGCGACACGCGCCCCCTGCTCTGCGAATTTGCCGATCTCGCCTGGCGCAAACTGGCGGCGCGCTGAGCCTCTGCAGGCCATACAAAATGACCGCACCATCGATATTATAGCGACTGAATATCAGCGACTTGGACCTCCCTGTGAGCCCCGTCACGGCAATCTGGCGTAAATATCCTATCAGGAAGGACATATGCAGCCTATCATTTCATCGACCAAAACAAACGGTTCATCGCTGATTCAGCAACGAAATGAGATGCTGCACATCATAGTCTGGCAATGAAGGAAGGAAGAAACGATGTATTTATCGCCGAGAACATCCGTCAATCAGCCTGCTCCAGGCCTGGGCGACAACGGCATGGCGCGCGGCTATCAGCCGCTGTACCATCTCGACATCGTCAACCGCTGCCCGGGTTGCGGCAAATCGCACTGGCATGTCGGCCGCTTCAGCGCCGAATGCGCCCATTGCGAGACCGCCCTGCCGCTGGCGATGGTCGCCACCCAGCCGATGCAGCCCCGCTTCACCGAACATTTCAGCAAGACGGCGTGGGTGGCCTGAACCGCTGTATCGCTCAGTCCGATTTCAGGCTCGCGAGATAAGCGGCCGCTGCATTGGATTTGATCCTCACCCACATCGGCTTGTGATCGGACATCTGGAACGTGCGCCAGCTTGACTTGTAATATTGCGTCAATGCCGCGCCCTGTTTGCCCTTTCCACCTGCCTTTTTGCGAAGCTCGGCTTCATATTCCAGCGTATCCTGATCCCGGAACACCGACTTGAATATCTCGAAAATCCCCGCATTGGCCTTCTTCAGATCGTCGGTGCGGCGGTCGATAAATTTCAGCGTCTCGTCGTCCGTCATAAAGGCAATCTGGTCGTAATATTTTGTCAGATCGAGATTGCTCGGTCTGTTCAACGCATCGGGAATGCGAAATCCATGCCGTCTCAAGGCGATCATGGTTTCATGATCCGGATGAACAATATTGAAATCACCCAATAATATCAGCGACCGGCCATCTTTCTGCGCTTCAATCGCCCGATCGGCGAAATAGTCCGCCACCCTGTCGATTTCCTGTACACGCTCGGCCAGCTTGCTTCCGGAGGACGAGCCATAAAACAGATGGACGGTACAAATATCGAATTTGAACCAGCCTGAACGAAAGGCAGTGATAAACGGCGTTCGCCGGAACTGCTTGCCCTGATACAGCGCGCCGCCTTCGCCAGCGGTATCTTCGGTGATCAGCATATCGGTTGGCAGGACGATTTCCCCGGCGATATTCTGGAACTCGACTTTCCGTTTGTCATAGAGGTAGAGCAATCGCTCGCCGCCGCTGCCAAGCTTGTGATGGGTCTTGTCCGAAGCGATAAAATCATAATTTGGCCCGAGCCGTTTCATCACTTCATGCCAGTCGTCCAGATCGACCACTTCCTGCACCGCGACAAAGTCAAAGCGCGACAATATTTCGGCGATATACATCAGACTTTCCGGCAGTCGCCGGACCTTGCCAAAGTTGCGGATATTCCAGGTCGCAAGCAGCAGGGTCTGCTCGCTGTCCTTGTCCGGCACCTCTCGATCCAGCTGGTTTATCAGCCGTTCGAGATTGCCGACTACTCTGGACCGCTCCGCCTTGGGAATATATCTGAGGTAATAATATTGCAGCATGTGGTCTCTCCCATCGTCCGGAACCCAATCATGCGACCCGTTATCCTTGGTCCGAACATAGCGAATTTTGGCAGATCAGCATAGCGGCCACAGAACATTATGTCCGTCAGCAGTGAGCCCGTCGAACCACGCCTGCCGGTTGCGACAGCCTGATCGCGGTTCCCGCGGTTCCGCCGGCCCATCGCGTGCCATGCACCGCCCGCCGACAGGGCTGTGATATTTTGGCATCAGAGGAAAATTTATCGTCCTTTTCCGCCGTTCCGATGGAACGATCAGGGTCAGCGAGCCGTTCCCCCTACTCGTCGGTCAAGTGCGCGGAGTGTTTGCGCATCGCTCGACGGGAAGCCCGCAGCCATAGCGGGCAGAACCGGAACGACCATGTTCCATATTTAGTTAGTTGGAGTAAAATTATGAAATCCCCTATGATTACCCCCCTCATTCTCTGTTCGATTGCTGGCGCCTTTGCCGCCCCGGCCGCCGCGCAGTCCAATTCCCCCTTCACCGGCCCGCGCGCCGAAATCCTCGGCGGCTATGATACGCTGCGTTCGGGCAGCGATGTCGACGTCGACACCGACAATGACGGCATTTTCGAGAATAACACGCTCGACCAGTCGGTTGACGGCTTCGCTTATGGCGTTGCACTCGGCTATGACTTTGATGCCGGCCCGGTGGTCTTCGGTCTCGAAGGCGAATATATGGATTCAACCGGCGAGCAGGAAGGCGATGAGGCGGTCAACGCACCGTTCGGCTATAGCATCAATCTGAAGCGCGACCTCTATATCGGCGCGCGCGTCGGTACCAAGGTGACCCCCACCACCCTGCTTTACGCCAAGGGCGGCTATACCAACACCGCGGTCGAATCCCGCTTCCAGGACCGCGCCGAAGCCGATGGTGTCGATCTGAACTTCGACGACAGCCAGCAGGTCGACGGCTACCGTCTCGGTGCCGGTGTCGAGCAGCTGATCGGCAGCGGACAGGGCGGGCTGGGCTCAAATGCCTATGTGAAGCTTGAGTATCGCTATTCCAACTATAGCTCGCTCAAATATAACGACACCCTGTTCAACGACAATAATGAAATCGGTGTCGACCTTGACCGCCATCAGGTGATGGCGGGTGTCGGTATCCGCTTCTAGGCCGAAGCTAGGTTAAAAAAGGAGGGCGCGCCGTTCGATGGACGGCGCGCCTTTTTTGATTCAGGAGGGAGCGTGCGGGGCGCCAAGTCAGAGTCAACCAGCAGCGCTCTATGTTAGGACGCTCGCTCCCCAGCGGCCCGCCACTTACCGGCTCAGGCCGTTTTTCTCCTTGAACTCATCATAGGGATCGATGAGCCTGCACCTGGAATAGTCAGTCATCATATAGCTGCTGCGCCCGATGACATTATTGTCGATATCCTTGTACGTGACATTCCGCTGGACCTTATCGCATTCGCGCCGAAGCGGAGCGGTTTGCGCGGCACGCCGTTCGCGAGCCCGTTTGAACAGCGCGCGCAACTCGCTGTCCTTGCTGGCGAGAAACTGCTTCGCTTTCTCGCTGCCGCTATCGGCTGCCTTGTTCAGCCAGTAGAAGACTTCATCTTCCTTTTTGTAGTTGCCGGAACTCGACATCAGATAGCCTGCATACATGGCCATCATTTCGGGATCACCGGCATTGGCAGCGATTTCGGCATAGGTCCGCCCGAGCTTGATGTTTTCGCCGAGGCCATAGCTGGGATCCCCATTATAGGCATAGGCAAGAGCGGCGGCCGCCTCTTTCTGGCCGAGTGCGGCGGATTGCTGCATCAGCTTTTCCGCCTGTTTAGCGTCTTTCTTCACGCCTTGCCCGACAAAATAGCGGATACCGAGCTGATAGAGCGCCGCGGCAGATCCCGCCTCTGCGGCCCTTTGTTCATAGGCGAGCGCCTTGGCCGGATCTTTTGGAAAGTTCAGGATGCCGTCGGCATAGGCGCCGGAAATTTCAAGCAAGGCACCGGGATCGCCAATCTCCGCGGCGTGGCTGATCCAGTCAATAGCCAGATCGGCATCGCCTTCGCCATATTTTCCCGTCGCGAGGTCAAGCCCGATTTGATAATGATTTTCCAGCGGCTCGGTACGGCGCAGATAATCGGAAAAGACTTCGGTTTTCTCGATGCTCATCGGATCGGTGAGCCGGGATCGTGCCGCCAGCGCACGGACCATGGCCGACAATGGCGGCCGCTCGCAAACCTTGAGATTGCCGCTTTGCGCAAAATCTTGCCCCCATTTCCGTTCCGCATCGGAAATGGGTTGGTTCGCCTGTACCTGAGCACCGAGAGCGGAGATCGTGAGTTCACAGACGATCGTCGGGGGCGGCTCGACCGCTGCCCTGGCTGGCGATGCAGCAACGATTGCGATCAGCAACGAAGCCATCAAAGGCATGGCGGCAAATTGGTCGAAACGTCTCGCGATCATCATATTCTGCTCCCGGCGATTACCGCACTTTCCCTAGTTACGGCTCGAACGGGCGTCCAATGACAAAGTCTGTTAGGAATTTAGCACCCGCGCGCAGAATGTGCGACTGGCTGACAATTGGGGGCAGCGCACGCGCGCATGAAAAAGGGGAGCACAACCGCGCTCCCCTCTTGCCGTTTCATCCTGATAACTAAAGCCTAGTTGTCGCCGCCATCCGCGCTCTCGCCCGGTACCGGGAAGCCGCGCTTCTTGAGGATATATTTGACCTCCGGATCACGGCCGCGGAATTTGCGATAGGCTTCCTTGCGGTCGGTTTCGTTGCCGGTCGACAGCAGGATCATGCGGAAGCGTTCCGCCGTCTGCTTGTCCCACGGGCTGCCTGCTTCCTCGAACGCCGCCCAGGTGTCGGCGTCCATCGTTTCCGACCAGAGATAGCTGTAATAGCCGGCTGAATAGGCGTCTGACGAGAACAGATGGTTGAACTGCGGCAGGCGGTGGCGCATCGCGATCTCTTTCGGCATGCCGATTTCGGTCAGCGTCTCGCGCTCGAACTTGTCGGGATCGGTGACCGGCTCCTCGCGATTGTGCAGCTTCATGTCGACGATAGCGCTGGACAGATATTCGACCGTCGAGAAACCCTCGTTGAAGGTCTTCGAGGCCTGGATCTTGTCGACCAGTTCCTTCGGGATCGGCTCGCCGGTCTTGTAGTGAGTGGCGTAGGTCGACAAGATATAGGGCGTCATCAGCCAGTTCTCGTTCACCTGGCTCGGATATTCGACAAAGTCGCGCGGCGTATTGGCAAGACCCGGATAGGTGATGTCATAGTTGAGATAATGCAGCGCGTGGCCGAATTCGTGGAACAGGGTCGAGGCATCGTCGAGGCTGATCAGCGTCGGTTCACCGTCGCCGCCCTTGACGAAATTATTGTTGTTCGCCGAGATCGTGTAATTGTTCTTACCCGCCAGCTTGTACTTGTCCTTGTAGGTGGTCATCCAGGCGCCCGACCGCTTGCCGTTGCGGGCAAAATTGTCGAAAAACTGCACGCCGATCACCTTGTCGCCGCGCTTGACCTCGAAGGTGCGCACCTCTGGATCGAAGACCGGGATGCTGCCGGTGGTTTCGGTGAAGGTCAGGCCATAGAGCTTGCCCGCCGCATCGAACAGCGCGTCCATCATCTTGTCGAGCTGGAAATAGGGTTTGATCTCGGCGGAATCGAGGTCATATTTCGCCTTGCGGACCTTTTCCGCATAATAGCGGTAATCCCATGGCTCGATGGTGATATCCGCACCCTCGGCGTCGGCAATCGCCTGCATATCGGCGACTTCTTCCTTCACCCGGGCGACGGCAGCGGGCCAGACCTTCATCATCAGATCCATCGCCGCTTCCGGCTCCTTCGCCATCGTGTCGGCCATGCGGTAATGGGCGTGGGTCTTGAAGCCGAGCAGCTTGGCGCGGTCGGCGCGCAGCTTCAGGATTTTCGCGATGGTCGTGTTGGTATCGTTGGCATCGCCATTGTCGCCGCGGTTGATATAGGCCGTGTAGACCTTCTCGCGCAGATCGCGGCGGGTGCTGTTTTCCAGGAAGGGCTGCATCACCGAGCGGGTGTTTTTCAGCGCCCAGCCGGTCTTGCCCTGTTCCTCGGCGGCTTCGGCCAGCGAAGCGACAAAACTGTCCGGCAGGCCGGCAAGATCGGCCTCGTCGGTCAGATAGATGAAGCTTTCCTCGTCGGCCAGCACCTTGTTGGAGAAGTCGTTGAACGCCTTCGACAGCTCGGTGTTATAGGCGATCAACTGCTCCTTGTCGGCGCCGCTGAGCAGCGCGCCGTCACGCACCAGCTGTTCATAATTGCGCTCGACCAGCCGGATCTGCTTGGCATCGAGACCGGCGGATTCGCGATTGTCATAGACCGCCTTGGTCTTGGCGAGCAGCTTCGGATCAAGCGTCAGCTGGTCGAAAAAGGCGGAGACTTTCGGCAGCCATTCGCCCTGGATTTCCCGAACCTCTTCGTTCGACAGATTGCTCGAATAGACGCCCCAGATGGCGAAGAGATTATTCGCTTCCTGGCCCACCAGTTCCATCGGCGCGGTGAAATTTTCAAAGGTTGCGGGCGCCGGATTGTCGCGGATCGCGTTCACATCGGACTGGATCTTGTCCATCGTTTTTTGGAAGGCTTCGGGGAAGTCGGAGGCCTTCACCTCATCCCATGGCGGGACGCCGTCATAGGGGCCGGTCCAGGCCTGGAGAATGCTGTTCTCGGTCGCATCAGCCGCAGCCGCCTGCGTCGCGCTCATCTTGTTCAATTCTGCTGTTGTCATTTTTTTTCCATGATCGTCGGCCAGGGCGGGTGTCGCGGTCGCGCCGATCAGCGCGGCGCTGGACACGCCCAGAAAAAACTTGCGGGTGGATAGGGTGAATCGCATAAAAATCTCTCCAGATATCGGACCGCGGCTGCGGGTCGAGGCAAGCGCGCAAGGCGCAATTGGGAATGGTCTACCCAAAGCCGGGGGGAAACGCAAAAAAGGTTTCGCAGGAAATCAATTATTAGACGAACGACATTTTACCGGCGATGAACAACATCGCCGGAGATCGCTGTTCGGGGCTATTCGGGCCGCTCGGCCAGCAGCGCGCGCACCAGCGGCTGCAGATGTTCGTCATAGCGGGCCAGCATGACATGGTCCTCGGCATTTTCGAAATGGCTGATCAGCTGGCGCCCGTTCCAGTAATGCAGCGCGATCGCCGGCGGGTCGGCGACGATCATCTTGCGGCCGTCGGGATGGTCGGGGTCAATCGGGCTCAGGTCCAGCGCCACCTGCGGCGCGGTCGAGGCACAGACCGCCAGGCTGATATCCCCCCACCAGGCCGAAATATTGCGGTGCAGATGCCCGCTGATCATGCCCTTGACCTGATCATGGCCTGCGAGCGTGTCGGCCAGCCGCGTAACCCAGGGTTCGTCCGGATGGGTGGTCATCCACTCGATGCCGCTGTCCACCGGCGGATGATGCAGGATCAGGATCGTCGGCTTGTCGGTCTGTTCGGCAAGCCGCGCCGACAGCCATGCCGCGCGGGTTTCGCAAAAGGCACCGCCGTGCCGGCCCTCCTCCAGCGTATCCAGAATCAACAGCCGCAGCGCCGGGGTGTCGACTTCATACTGGATGAAGCCGTCCGGCGCGGGCACATCGGCAAATTGCTTGCGGAACGGGGCGCGCAGATCGTGGTTGCCGAGGCACATATGGACCGGGAAGGGCACGACCGACAGCGCATTTTCAAGCCGGCGGTAGCTTTCCAGATCACCGCGATCGACAAGATCGCCGGTGGCCAGCAACAGATCAGGTTGCGGGGTCATCGCGCAGATCGTCCGAATCGCCTGGTCGAGCCGCTTGCGATTGAATTCGGCCGGATTGTCGGGGTCGAAGCCCAGATGGATATCCGTGATCTGCGCGATCAGCATGGGCGCCCTCCCTTGTGTTTCATTGCGCTACCGGCGGACAATCTGTCGGTCCGGCTTTTGCTGCTTGTCCTTCTGTTCTTCCCTGATCAGCCAGGGCGCGCCATCGTCGGCATGATAATCGTGGCACATGGCACAGGTCGACGGCACATCCGCTGTTTTCTGAAATTCGCCGCCATGGCATTCGCGGCAGGTCTTGATTCCCGGCAACAGCAGGTCATCGGCGCTCTTCGAGGCAGGCGCGTTGTGACAGCTGGTGCAGCTTTCCTCTTTATGGGCTTCGTGGCTGAACCAGCCATTATGCATATAGCGATCGGTCTGACTGACCGGCTTGATGCCATAGTCGACGCGGCCAGCTGCCGTCGGCGGGGTCACGCCATGGCAGTCGAAACAGGCACCGCCGGGCGAGAAGACCTGGCGGATCGCGAGATTGGCACGGCTCGGACGGAAACGGACGGCACGGGCATAGTCGCTGGCCACACGGGCCTCGTGGCCGGCCCCCGGACGGCGCCGCGCCATGCCCCCGAGATTGATCGGCCGGCTCGGCCCTGTCGAGCGATAATAAGCACGCAGATCGGCCTGGACCATTTCCGGTTCGCCGTGGCGCAAGGTGCGGACGGTGCCGCCAATCTCGTCAAAGGCGAGACTGTGACACATGCTGCAATCCTCCTTCATGTCGACCGGCTCGAAGCGCACCCCGTTGGCATCGGGCGTATGACAGTCCTTGCAGACCAGCGAATCGCCGAAACCGTAATCCGCCGACAGCCGCCGTCCCATCTGGGCGACTCCGCCGGTGCGCGACAGATGCATGGCGTGGGGAAATTTGAGACCATTATTCTCGGTCGGCTTGTCATCGAGCGAGATCCGCGTGCGCGGCGGGTTCTTGCCGCCGGGGCTGACCAGCACGGCCGGCCGGAATTGCGGATGGGCAATACCAAAGTCGGACGCATTTTCCAGTTTTGTATCGGTCAAACGCCCATCCATCCCGTCGTGGCAATCCGCGCAGAATTTCTGCGCTGTCGGTTCCATAGCACCGGCACCCTCATGCTCGCTGTGACATTCGACACACCTCCCCGGCGGCTTGTTGAAGGCGGAGGCAAAGGCGGCACCGATCACCTCAAGCCCTTCCGGGTCGCCGCGGGCGGCCAGCAGCCGCGGCTTGGCCGCATGATCATGCGCATCCCCTGTGTGACAGGTCAGGCAGGTCTCGTCCTTGACGGTGACAAAGGCATCGACATGGCAGGCCTGGCAGTCCTTTTCGAGCGCATGGTGAGCGCTGCTCAGGGCGCCGGACGACCACATGGTGTCGGCGTGGAACTGATCCGGCCGTTCCTCAACCCCGCGCCAGGTTGCCCAGCTGTAAATCGGCCAGACCAGAAAGGCCGCCAGCACCAGCACCACAAAGCCCCAGGCGCTGATCCGCTTGCCCGGGAGCAGGCCCTTGAGCGTGTAGAGGGTCGATTCGCTGCGAATTTCGGCGGAATCGGATAGCGCCTCGACCCGCTTGACGGTCAGGACAACATCATCGCCCTCTTCGCTGACGGTGATCACATGGCCGCCAAAGCCGAGTTCCGCCCCTGCGGAAGGATCGACGGTGACCGCAATCCGGTGCTTGCCGTCGAGCGTGAAATTCTGGCCCGATGTGCTTTCGACGATTATCTGGCCATCGTCGCGTTTGCGGATCGTCGCATGATCCGGATTGACCGCGAGATCGGGCAGGTGGATGGCATTGGTCGTGCTGCGGCCGATGCCGATTTCATCCGCTGCAAAGGGATGGGACCGGATGATCTCCCGGCCATCGGCGGTGGTCGCGATCTGGCGAACGATGAAGGTCATATTTGGCTCTCCATCCTACCAGTAGAAAAACACGCTGATGATATGCGCGGTGAGCGCAGCGATCAGGGCAAAGGTCATCGGCACGTGCACGAACAGCCACACCTGCAACATCGCCTTGAGCTTGAGGTGGCGGCGGACGCGGGCCAGCGTCGCTTCCTTTTTCTCGAGCAATGCATCGACCTTGTCGAGCGGATCGTCGCCACCCATTTTGGGCTGATAGGCGCGCTCGCGGCGCAGGTCCGCCTGCGCCTGGCGGGTGGCGCAATCGGGATAGCGACCGGAAATACGCCGGAAGAAACCGCCGCCAAACGGATCCTGCTCGAGCGACTGCAGCACCAGCGCGGCATGGCCCGCCGACAGCGGCTGCGCCGCCTCGTGCAGCTGCCGGTCGAGCGAGCGCAGATTTTCGAGCATTTCCGTCTCCGTCATCTCGTCGCGATTGTCGGACAGCGCTTTCGGGATGGTGACGTAAAAATAGATCCCGACGATGCCGGAAATGATCACGATCATCATGAACACATAGGCCGCGGTGTGGATGTTCCAGCCGAGCTGGAAACCGGTGTGCAGCGTGCCGATCACGATCAGGCTGAGGCCGAGATAGATATGCGCCGAGGTCCAGGCCTTGAGCGACCACGAGCCCGGCGTCATCGCCCGCTTGCGCACCCCGAGCATGGTCAGCCACAGGATCAGCAGCGCACCGATCGTGCCCAGCGTATAGCCGTACCAGCTGCCGCCATTGTGGCGCGGCGACACGTCGATGAACATATAGCTGACGATACAGACCAGCATGATCGCCGCCGAAATCTTCAGCCAGCGATAGCCGGCATGTTTGAGAAAGCCGTCGTGCATCGCGACCTTCTTGCGACCGGATTGGCCGTTGATGGCTTTGCTGGCCATCAGGCAAAACTCCCGTTCGGAGCGGTTACCGCCTCTATATCCACCGTTCGTCCTGAGCTTGTCGAAGGACAGCTGGCAAGACGCGGTGCTTCGACAAGCTCAGCACGAACGGTGCGGGGATAGCGATCCGGTTGAGGGCAAGGAGACGGTCTCACACCTCCTCCCCTTCCAGCTTCGACACCGTCAGAAATTCCTCCGGCGCCACCCGGATCGCCGCCCCGGTCGGACAGGCGCGAACACATGCGGGTCCCCCCTTGATCCCGGCGCACATATCGCATTTGATCGCCTTCTTCGGCTTCTCCACCGAAGGATCGCTGTGTTTCTTGGCCCACGCCTTGTCTGGCTCCCCCGGCCCCGGCCCCGCACCAAGCAACAGCCAGCTCAGCAGCCCCGGCTTCTTCGGCGGCACCTTGTCCATCCGGATCACGCCATAAGGGCAATAGCGCTGGCAATTGCCGCAGCCGATACAGCTGTCGTCGATAAACACCTCGCCATCGGGACCGCGGTGGATCGCGTCGGGCGGGCAGTCGGACATGCAGTGCGGATGCTCGCAGTGGCGGCAGCTGGTCGGCACATGCAGATGCGCATAGGTGCGCCCTGCCTCGCGGTCGAGCCGCGACAGGCCCTCATGGCTGTCGGCACAGGCTTTCTCGCAATTGTCGCAACCGACGCACAGATTCTCGTCGATCAGCAACACGTCTGTGGCCTCGCCAATGCCATTGTCGACCAGGAAATTGGCAATCCCCGAATACATGTCGACGACGCCCGAGAAACTGTCCTTCTTCGCCTCGACAAAAGCGTTGATATCCTGCCGCTCGGCCATTTCCTTCTTGGCCTTGCGCATCAGGTCCGGGTGCGCATCGAGTACCTTCTTGAACGCTTCGCCGTTGATCTTGATCACTTCCGACTTGATCGCGGCCTTGACCGTCGCGGTGCGATAGCCGCCGGCGATCAGCGTCATTTCGCCGACATAGGAACCGGCCGGCAGATAGGACAGGAACACCGGCTTGCCGCCGATCTGTTTCTCGACCACCATCGACCCGACCCGGATCACGTAAATATCGTTGCCCTCACCGCCCTCCTCGATAATCGCCTCGCCGGCGCGGACATTGAGGATCTCGCTGGTCTCGACGACCTCGGCAATATCTTCCCTGGTCAGGCCTGACCCGAACATCTGCAGCAATTGCCGCTCCGTCGATATCTGGGTAATCCTGCGCTTCGCCGCGGGTACGGAGGCCTGCAGTTTAAGCGCCGCCGTGCGCGAAATCTCCACGACAATGACATCGTCCGCCGCGCGGATCGTTGCGCCGCGCCGCCGCCCGGAAATCAGGCCGACCTCGCCGAAAATCGAGCCCTGTTCGATCGGCACCGTGATCGACGGGTCATCGGGGTTGATCTCGACCAGCACCGAACCCTCGGCGATAGCGAAGAGCGAGCTTCCCGGATCATTTTTCTCGAAGATCACTTCGCCCCGGCCGTAGCTGCGCGGCTCGCTGTCGAGCATGAATTCCCGCATCTGCAAGGGCGACAGATCGTTGAGAATGACCACATTGGAGCGAAAGAATTCGAGCCATTGATCAACCGAACGGCGTCCCGGCAAGTCGCGGAATTTCGCTTCGAGGATCGGTTCGTCGGCCGGCTTCAGGTCCTTGTTGCCATTGATGAACTCGATCACGTCATAGCCCTGGTTCATGCAATGCTTGATCAGCGGATAACCGGCCAGCGCGCCGATGACATAAATGCCTTTCTTGGTGCTCTCGAACGCCGGCGACAATTTGGGATAGGCCTCGCGGTCCTCGCTGGTAAATTCTATGCCGCATTCCTCGACGAACTTGCGCGGCGGCGCGCTGCCCATGCGGGCGATGATCCGGTCGCACTTGATGACTTCCTGGCCATCGCGGGTTTCCAGCACCAGCTCGCCGTCGCGGACCTCGGCCGGTGTGGTCTCGTTGCGGATGATCACCTTGCCCTGCTCGCCCGCTTCCATCAGCAGCTTGACATTGGCTTTCTTGGCCCGGGCAAATTCGGCCGAGCGGTTGAGAATGGTGACGACATTATTCTGCGCCGCATCCGCGGCCAGCCCCAGCGCATTCTCGATTCCCGCGTCACCCGATCCGATCACCGTGATATGCTCGTCATAATATTCGCCGGGATCGTCGAGCTGATACTGGACCAGCTTGTTGTCGCCACCGGGGCAGCGCATCAGATTGGGGTTGCCCTGGGTCCCGATCGCCATCACGATCGTTTCCGCCAGCACCGTCTCGCCATTTTTCAGCGTGATGGTGAAATTGCCTTCCTCACCCTCGATTCTGACCGGCTCGGCATTATACATGACATTGACGCCATGGCTGGCGGTCTGGGCGCCCCAGGTTTCGAGGATCGCCTCGCGCTTGCCGGCGTCGAAATCCATGTCCGAGCGCAGCACCAGCTGGCTCGGCGTCGCCATGACATGCTTGCCCTTCTGATATTTGTAGATGGTGTCGGACAGATGGTCGGTCTTCTCGAGCAGAACATGCCTGAGCTTCAACTGCGCAGCGCGCCCGGCTGCGCTCATGCCCGCTGGTCCGGACCCGATAATGGCTACTCGAAACTTGTCCGACACGCGCCTGCTTCCCCCCATTGCTTCCCCGGTCCAACGCACCCTCATACGTTTTCCAGACCCGGTTCAGCGATATGCCCGGTTGTAGCGCGACCCAAAAGACTGAACTTTCGCCGGACCTTACCAAAATGGCTCTTCATTGCCAGTGCAAAATATCACACCTATCTGGGCGCTTGTCAGCTAGCAAAGCGCGCCTTATCCATGCGCGGGCATATCGTGACACGCAACAGCTTGAGGAATGACCATGGCGAAATCCGCTGCTTCGATAAATATCGGCCGCATTGCTCTGATCCTGGCGGCTGTGCTGGCGCTGGCGGCGATCGCGGTGCAGGTCTATCGCAGCATGAATGACGACAGCGCTGCGACCGGCCCGGCCAGCGGAATCGAAAGCGAAGCGGCGCCAAGCGTCGATGAAGTCATCGCCGGCCTGGAAAAGAAGCTGCAGGACAATCCCGATGACGCCGAAAGCTGGCGGATGCTCGGCTGGAGCTATTTTGAAACCGGCAAGTTCGCCGAATCCGCCACCGCGATGAAACGGGCCACCTCGCTCGATCCCGGAAATGCGGAATATTGGTCGATGCTGGGCGAAGCCCTGGTAATGGCGAGCGACGGCCAGCAGGTTCCCCCGGATGCGGTCGATGCATTCCGCAATGCGCTGAAACAGGACGCGAAGGACCCGCGGGCGCGCTATTTCCTCGCGGTGCAGAAGGATATTTCCGGCGATCACAAGGGCGCGATCAATGACTGGTTCGCGCTGCTGGAGGACACGCCCGCCGATGCCCCCTATGCCGCAGATATCCGCCGCGTGATCGGGCAGGTCGCGGAAAAGGAAGGCATTGATGTCGCCGCCCGGCTCGCCAGGGCAACCCCCGCCGCGCCAACCGGCGGCATTGCCACCGACGGCCCTGCGGTCGCCACCGCCGCGATCCCGGGCCCGACGCGCGAGCAGATGCAGGCCGCCGCTGCTCTCCCACCTGGCCAGCAGGAAGCGATGATCGCCAATATGGTTGAAGGCCTCGACAAGAAACTGCAGGCCAATCCCGATAATGCCAACGGCTGGATCACACTGATGCGCAGCCGCATGCAACTGGGCCAGACGGCGCAGGCGAAACAGGCCCTTGCCCGCGGCCTGGCGGCGTTCAAGAATGACGGGGCGGAAGCGAAACGGATCCGGGAGGCGGCGACGGCGCTGGGACTTTAAACCGCAAGAATGCGGCGTTGCGACATGCTCTGTCCCGCCCTGCCGAACTCTGCGCGCACCGGCCAGCGAACTTCCGGCAAAATCATTTTACTTCCGGATAGACATGGGTGCTCTTGACCACGCCATAAGCGAAACGGGAATCGATGGAGCGGATGCCGGGAAGCGCGTGCAGTTCCGTTCGTACGAAGCGCTCGTAGACTTCGAGATCGGCGACCACCACCCGCAGCATATAATCGGCATCGCCGGTGGTCAGGAAACAATCCAATATCGCATCAATCTCGCCAATCTTCTCTTCAAAGGAGCGCACCGCCGCTCTGGAATGTTTTTCCAGCGCGACGCTGACAAACACCGTCAGCGGAACCCCATAGGCCTTCTGGTCAACAAGCGCGGCATAGCCCTGAATGACACCCGTGGTCTCCAGATTTCTCAGACGCCGCAAGCAGGGTGAAGGCGACAGATTGACCCGCTCCGCCAGTTCCAGATTCGTAAGCCGGCCATTTTTCTGCAGCTCGCGGATGATTTGTCGATCTTTTGTATCCATATTGCCGTTTTTAGGGTCATTTATGCCAAAATACCAACAATATTGGGCGAATATCGCAATCTAAAACCGCCCCTCCCGTGTCATAATTCGGGCGACGGGAGAAAATGCATGTCGAGTGACTTTCCAGCAAAGCCGAGCGCGCCGGGCTTCGCCACACGGGCGATCCACCATGGTTATGATGCCAGGGGAGCGGAAGGCGCGCTGACTCCGCCGCTGCATCTGACCTCGACCTTCACCTTCGAAAGCGCCGAACAGGGCGGCAGGCTGTTCTCCGGAGAGGAACAGGGCCATTTCTACTCCCGCATCTCCAACCCGACCACCGACCTGCTGGAGAAACGGATTGCCACGCTGGAAAATGGCGAAGCGGGCCTCGCGACCGCTTCCGGCATGGGAGCCATTACCTCGGCCCTGTGGACCTTCCTGCGACCGGGCGACGAACTGATCACCGACCTGACCCTGTACGGCTGCACCTTCGCCTTCATGCGCCAGGGCCTGGCCCGCTTCGGGATAACGATCACCCATGTCGACCTGACCGACCCGGAGCAGCTGGCGCGCGCCATTTCCCCCAAAACCAGGATTGTGTTTTTCGAAACGCCCGCCAATCCGAACATGCGGCTGGTCGATATCGCGGCCATTTCCACGATCGCAAAACAAGCCGGTGCGAAATGCATCGTCGACAATACCTACGCGACACCGGTGATCACCCGGCCGCTCGAGCTAGGGGCGGATCTGGTGGTGCATTCGGCAACCAAATATCTCGGCGGCCACGGCGATGTGGTTGCCGGCCTTGTGGTCGGCAGCGCAGAGGATATCGCGGACATTCGCCTCATCGGCATGAAGGACATGACCGGCGCGGTGATGGCACCGTTCAACGCCATGCTGGTCATGCGCGGCCTGAAAACCCTCAAGATACGGATGCGGCAACATATCGAATCCGCGCAAACCATCGCCGGCTTTCTGCACAGCCACCCCGCCGTTTCCGAGACTCTCTATCCCGGCCTGCCGTCATTTGCGCTATATGATCTGGCGCGGCGGCAGATGGATCATCCCGGCGGCATGATCGCCGTCAAACTGGCCGGCGGCTATGATGCCGGACTGGCGCTGATGAACGGACTGGATCTTATCCAGCGCGCGGTATCGCTCGGCGACACCGAAACGCTCATTCAGCATCCGGCGAGCATGACCCATTCGACCTACTCGCCGGAGGAACGGCAGAGCCATGGCATTGATGACGGGCTTGTCCGCATCTCGGTTGGTCTGGAAGAGGTGGATGATCTGCTATATGATCTGGATTCAGCCCTGGCATTACTTCCTCTTTAAAGGAGGCGCTACGGTCCGGGCTCAAGCCAATGTGTTCTTCATGACAACCGCAGCGGTAATATCGCCGGTCACATTGACCACTGTTCGGCTCATGTCGAGCAACCGGTCCACGCCGAGAATGATCACCAGCCCGGTTGCCGGAATGCCAAATCCTGCCGCGACGCTCGCCAATATGGCGATGCTGACACCGGGCGTGCCAGGCGCGCCGATCGAGGAGGCGACCAGCGTGCCGACCAGCAGAACCGTCTCGCTAACGCTCAGATCCACGCCAGATATCTGCGCCAGAAACAATATCGCCACGCTTTGATAGAGCGCGGTGCCGGCCATGTTCATCGTCGCACCGAGCGGAATCACCAGATGCGCCACATCGTCCGGGACATGGAGCTTGCGAGCGGTCTGGATGGTGCTGGGCATCACCGCAGAGGAACTGGAAGTGGAAAAGGCCAGCAACAGATTGGGCCCTGCGACCGAGAGGAAGGAGCGAAAGCCCAGCCCGCCGACCGCTCTCAAGACAATGGCATAGATCAGAAACAGCACCACCAGCCCTAGCAGAACCGTGCCGATATAGCTGAGCAGACCCAGCAGCGAATCCAGTCCGATCTGGATCATCAGCTGCGCCATCAATCCGAACACGGCAAGCGGTGACAACAGCATCGCCCATTTTACGATGGTCATCGAAATCGACATCAGCGAGTCGAGCAGCGCTAGAAAAGGCATGGCTTTTTCCCGTTGGATCTGGGTGGCGGCGACTCCGGTCAGCACCGCAAGGATCACGATCGCCAGCAAGTCTCCTTGGATCACCGATGCCGCCGGATTGCTCGGCAACACCCCGGCGACCATGTCCGGCAGCCGTGCCAGGTCAAAGCTTTGAACCGTCCCGACAGGCAGCGGCGCCTTGTCGACCGGCAATGCCAGCCCGGTGCCCGGCTCGAACATTTGCGCCAGCGATATGCCAATCCAGGCCGCCAGAAATGTCGTGGAGACAATGAACAGGCCCAGTCGCACGCCCAGCTTGCGCATCGCCTCGTTCGACGGAACCCCGGCGAGGCCGCTGACGATCGATGAGAAAACCAGAGGCACCAGGACAATGGCGATCAGCCCGAGGAAGAGCTGCCCCGGCAATGCCAGCCAGTTGCCGATCATTTCCGCCGCCCTGGGCCGCACCAGCCCTGCCGCCGGGCCAAGCAATGTCCCCGTCGCGATGCCAAGCACCATGGCGGCAAGCACCTGCGCCCAAAGCCGCGACCGCGCCCAGATACGCAGCTTGCTGCTCTGCTGAATCAGCCGGTTCAGTTCGGAGCCGGTTTGGTTCAGCACAATGATCCTTCCTCCAAAAGATGGTGATCTTTACGCAGCGCTTTTCGCGTCCCTCGCGAGAGAGATCAACAGGCAGTTGAAAATTCTCTACCGGAACAGGGGCTCGCCAAAACTCCTGAGCTTGCGGCTGTGCAGCGTCCCCGCATCCGCTTCCTTCGCCAGCAGGTCGATCGCCCGCAATCCGATCGCCAGATGCTGGCCGACCCGTTCCTGATAAAAGGCATCGGCCATGCCGGGCAGCTTGATCTCGCCGTGCAGCGGCTTGTCCGAAGCGCAGAGCAGCGTCCCATACGGCACGCGGTAGCGATAGCCGTTGGCGGCTACCGTCGCGCTTTCCATATCGATGGCGATGGCGCGGGCCTGGTTGAGCCGCCGGGCGATCTGTTCGAAGCGCAATTCCCAGTTGCGGTCGCCGGTGGTGACCACGGTGCCGGTGCGCAATTGCTGCTTGAGCCTGGACTTGTCGATCCCGGTCTCTTCCTGCACCGCCTGGGTCAGCGCCAGCTGCACCTCGGCGATCGTCGGCAGCGGGATGCTGGGCGGCAGCACATCGTCGAGCACATTGTCGTCGCGCAGATAGGCATGGGCCAGCACATAGTCGCCGAGCCGCTGGGTCCGGCGCAGCGCCCCGCAATGGCCGATCATCAGCCAGACATGCGGCCGCAGCACCGCCAGATGGTCGGTGATCGTCTTGGCATTGCTCGGTCCGACGCCGATATTGACCAGAGTCACCCCGGGAAGACCCTCGCCGCGCACCAGATGATAGGCCGGCATCTGCGGCGGCTTGGCGATCGGCGGCGCAGAGGGCTTGCCGTCCTGGCCGGTGATCCGGTTGCCCGGTTCGACCAGCATCTTGGCCTTGCCCGACTTCACCTCCGCCAGGCCATGTTCGATAAATTCATCGACATAGCGCTGATAGTTGGTGAACAGGATGAACGGCTGGAAATGCTCGGGATCGGTCGCACAATAATGGCGAATCCGGTGCAGCGAATAGTCGACCCGTTCCGCAGTGAACAGGGCCAGCGCCGAGGCTTCCTCGCCCTGGAAAATCTGGCCGCCGTCGACAATCTCGTCATTGGTCTTGACCAGATTGGGCGTGTGAAAATAATTGGGCAGCTTTTCCTTCTTGGCCCGGTCCAGACCCGCGCCCGCATCCTCCAGCGCAAAGGCCAGCGGGATCGGCGTATCGGACAGCTCGACCCATATTTTCGCGGTGAAGGTCCTGGCGATGCGCTGCAGCTGGTCGAGCAGATATTTGCGATACAGCTTCGGCTCGGTGATCGTCGTGCAATAGGTATTGATATCGGCCAGATGCCCGGACGTAAGATGGCTGGTCTCGGTCGCCTGATCGGCCGGGATCTGGACGCTGATCTGCGGGTAAAGCCCCTGCTGGCGGTCATCATTGGCCAGCTTCGACGTCGCATAGCGGCGAAAGCGGGCGGCCGTGATTTCAATTTGTTCGGCGTAGAGTTTTTCAAGCAACGCCACCGCTTCGGCGGGCGTGGCACAGAGGGTGGATTGGGTTGTCATGCAGTCTCCGTTACAGTTTCAGTCCTGTACCGGAAAATTGTGACAAAGGGAAAAACTAACGGCGGGAAAGATCGAGAAAACGAGCCGCCGCCTCGAACTCGGCCTGTTTGATGCCGCGTGCGGCCACCGCCTGGTCGTCGCGCCCCCATTGCTGCTCCTGCCAGAGTTCTTCCAGATTGACGAGCGGCCAGAGCGTGCTGCTGTCATAGTCCTGCTCGACCAGCGCCAGCGTGGCGATCAGCGAGCCCGACAGGCCGACCAGCGACAGCATCGCCGCAATCGCAAAATCATCCTGCGCCTCGACCGCCTCGGTCAGCCGCTCCAGCGTCTCCGCCAGCTGCGCTTTATATCGGATACCATAGACCAGATGGAAGCTGACATCATAGCGCTGCCGCGCCCAGTCGAGCAGCGGATCCCAGTGCAAGGCCTGATGGTCGATCAGCGCCTGCTGGCCCTCGTCCGCGCGATAATAGAGCATGTCGCTGTCGGCAAAGGCGGCAATCCGCGAGACGATGCGCTCCCGCTCGCGTGCGACCTGATCGAGCGCTCCCTGCGCCAGACCGGTCAGAGGCATGGATGCCGGGACGATATCTTCGCCCTGCGCCGCCCATTCCCCAGCGACCGCTTCGGCCAGAGCCAACGTAGGCAGCGCCAAGGCATTGCGCTGCGGCGTCTTTACCGGACGGCCATCCAGCTGGATCGCATGACCCTCGCCTTCCGCGGCTACCGATACGTCCTTGTAAAATCGTTTCACGAGACGTCCTTGCTCTCCGCTGCCTTGGCAATGGCTTCTTCGGCCACGCGGGCGCGGATATATTTGCGGATGATCCAGACCGGCATCGCCCACAGCTGCACCAGCCCGAGAATGACCAGAGCATAGCCGACCGGCGCCGGCACCGGCCGCAGCCGGTCCATGGCGATAAACAGCCCCAGCATCACCAGCACCACGCCCAGCAGACGGATCAGGCTGACCGCAAAATGGACCGCCTTTGCCTGCTTTTCCTTCTCCGGATCGGGAATATATTCGGGCTGCCCGTCAACAGGGTCGTCGATAGATTGGTTCATTGGTTCAATATTCCGTTCAGATCCGCCATGGTCGCGGCCACGATTTCCGCACCGGCGTCGATCAGTTCCTGTTCGTCATGATAGCCCCAGTCAACGCCGACCGCACGCACGCCGGCATTGACGGCCATCGCCATGTCGAAGCTGGTGTCACCGATCATCGCAGTCGTTTCCGGCGTTGCCCCCGCTTCCGTCATGGCCAGTTCGACCATCGCCGGATGCGGTTTCGAGGGATGCCGGTCTGCGGTCTGCAGAGTCATAAAACGGTCCAGCAAGCCGTGGGTTTCCAGCACATGGTGCAGACCGCGATCCGACTTGCCGGTGGCCACGCCCAGAACCCAGCCGGATGCTTCCAGTTCTTCCAATGTCTGAAGCAATCCGTCGTAGAGCGGCTCGTGCACACCGCCCGCCTGACGCAGTTCGAAAAAGCCGTCCTTGTAGGACTGGGTCACCGCCGCGACAATCTCCGCATCCCCTTCGGGCAGCAATTGCGAAACCGCCTCGATCAGGCTCAGACCGACGATCCGCCGGACCAGATGATGGTCGGGCGGAACCAGGCCGTGCTTCTGGAACGCCTGGTCCATCGAGACGCAGATATTGGCCTGGCTGTCGACCATGGTGCCGTCGCAGTCGAACAGGGCAAGCTTGTTGGTCATGTCTCTCCGAACTCCTGCATCAGATGCGCCATCGCGCGACGTCCTGTGGCGTCCAGCGCAGCCGCGGCGCGCTTGCGCACGTCTGCCGGCTTGTTCTGGCCAAGCTTCGCAGTCGGGCGCCATGCCAATATTTCCATCTCGAACCCGACGATCGCATCAACCATCCTGTCGAATTTTTCCGCGTCCATTTTATCCCGATGCCAAGGCGTTTTGGGAGCAAGCTTCGCTTCATTCCGGGCCGTCAGATCGTCCAGCAGACTGACTAGACCGTCCCGCTCCATCCGGCGAACCCTGCCTTCCAGCTCCAGCGCCAGATAATTCCATGTCGGCACCTGGTCGTCGACGCCGTACCAGTCGGGACTGATATAGGCGTCGGGACCATTGATCACGCACAGCGCCCTGGTCTCGGTAATATGTCTGGTCAGCGCATTGCCGCGCGCCAGATGAAATTGCACCGCGCCATCGCCGGTCGAGAATATCGGTACATGGGCGACGCGGGGTCCGTCCGGCGTCTCCGCGAAAATCATGCCGAAACCGATTTCGGCGATCATCGCCTCCAGCGCAGCCCTTTCGTCGGCACCCTGATGATTATTGGCAGATTTGGGCCAGCGAAAGGCGGGGTTGGGGTGCATCTTATTTTGGCTTCTTGCGCAGCGCCTGCTTGACTTTCGCCTTGTGCGGCATGTTTTTCTTGTGCGTGGCCTTGCCGGCATTGGGCCGTTCGCGCTTGGTCGGCTTGCCCGCCTTGGCCGGCTTGCCGTCGGTCTCGCCGCGACCGCGGCGTTCGCCGCGCTTGTCCTTGCGGATCATCTTGGCATGCGCCCTCGCCTGCTGCTTGCGCACCATCTTGCCGGCCGGTTTCTTCTCGTCGAGCGGCAGATCGCCAAGGATCATGTCGAGGCCAAGATTATCGATCGTCTCGGCAAAATGGGTCGGCAGATCCGCCGTGATATCGAGCGTATGCCCGTCGGGATGCTCGATCCGCAGGCGCCGGGCGTGCAGATGCATCTTGCGGCTGATCGTGCCGGTCAGAAACGCATCCTTGCCGCCATATTTGCCATCGCCTACAATCGGATGCCCGATCGCCGCCATATGCACGCGCAGCTGGTGAGTGCGGCCGGTATGCGGCTGCAGTTCGACCCAGCAGGCACGATTGCCGGCCCGCTCGATGATCCGGTAGCGCGACTTCGCCGACTGGCCATTCTCCTCGTCGACATGCATTTTCTCGCCGCCGGAGCCGGGCTGCTTGGACAAGGGCAGGTCGATCACGCCATCGGCAATTTCCGGCACGCCCATGACGAGCGCCCAGTAGACTTTGCGGACATCGCGACCGGAAAAGCGCTTGGAGAAAAAGGAGGCCGCGCCCGGCGAGCGGGCCAGCAGGAGCACGCCGCTGGTATCCTTGTCCAGCCGGTGGACCAGCTTGGGCCGCGACTTGGCGTCAAAGGTCAATGCGTCGAGCAGCCCGTCGAGATGGGTCGTGGTCTTGCTGCCGCCCTGCGTCGCCAGACCCGGGGGCTTGTTGACCACGATGGCCGACTTGTCCTTGTGAATGACCAGTTCGCGGGCAAAATCGATCTGGTCCTGGGACAGTTCGGCCTTGGCTTTCGCGACCCGTCCCGGCCGCTCGATTTCCTGCGGCGGCACACGCAATATCTGGCCGGCCTGAAGGCGATCGCCCGGGGCGACGCGCTTGCCATCGACCCGCAACTGGCCGGTCCGCGCCCAGCGCGAAACGATATTGAACGGCACATCTTCCATATGCCGCTTGAACCAGCGATCGACCCGGATATCATCATCATCGGCGGAAATCGTGAATTGCCGGACATCAAGCGTCTTCAGCGCCTGCATCTGTTCCTTGGTCGAGCCCTGCGGCTTTTCTTCCTCGGAGCCGCTTTCGGCCGTGGGGTCAAAGCCGCTCATGCCAGTGCCCTCACGGTCATCAGACCGGCAAACAGAGCCAGCACCGCACCGACAACAGAGAGCATTGCGTAGCCGATTGCGGTGCCCCATTCGCTTCGCTCGATCATATTGAGAACTTCCAAACTAAAGGTCGAAAAGGTTGTAAAACCGCCAAGCAGACCCACGCCCAACAGCAGCCGCCACGGCTCATCGACAAAATTGCTGCGGGCCAGCGCGCCCGCCAGAACACCCATCAAAAACCCGCCGCTGACATTCGCTACCAGCGTCCCGTAGGGAAAGCCGATGCCGCCGAGATGGAAGATCAACCGCCCCAGATGATAGCGCGCCGCCGCGCCAAGGGCGCCGCCGGTCATAACAAGAAGGGTCGCGTTCATGCGCGTCCCTTAGTCGGCTTGAACGCTTTTTCCAAGCAGATCATTGGCGAGCCACAAGCGGATGGCCGTCGCAAGACCCGGCGGTTCGGCTGCCGCGATCCGTTCGACATCGATCCGGGCGACCAGCGCATTGACCGGCAGACCGCGATTATCCGCTGCTGCTTTTAGCATGTTCCAGAACAGCGGCTCAAGCGAAATCGAGGTTTGGTGCCCGGCAATGGTGATGCTGCGCTTGACCGGCGGATGGAAGATTTCGGGCCCGCCTAGAGCCATCCGGCCAATTCCCGCCGCAGCAGTTTTTCCAGCATGTCGATGCTGGGATCGCTGTCGTTCAGGCAAGGCAGATAGGCGAATTTTTCGCCGCCGCCGGCTTCAAACTGTTCCTTGCCCCGGATCGCCAGCTCCTCGCACGTTTCCAGGCAGTCGCTGGAAAAACCCGGTGCGAAAATCGCGATCTTTTTCTTGCCCTGCCCCGGCAGCGCCTCCAATATTTCATCGGTCGGCGGGCCGAGCCATTTCGCCCGGCCAAAGCGCGACTGGAAGGCGACGACCAGTTCCCGGCCCAGCCTCTCGGACAACAGCCGGGCGGTCTTCTGGCAATGGCAATGATAGGGATCACCCAGTTCCAGCGTGCGCTGCGGCATGCCGTGAAAACTCGCCACGATCGCATCCGGCTCGAAATCGAGCGCAGCAATGTCGCGCTCCAGGCTCGCCGCCAGCGCCTCGATATAGGCCGGATCATCATGATAGGCCGGGAGCAGCCGGATCGCCGGCTGCCAGCGCATTGCGGCAACCGCGTCGAATACCGCGTCATGGACGCTCGCCGTGGTCGCACCGCTATATTGCGGATAGAGCGGCGCGATCAATATGCGATCGCAACCGGCCGCCTTCATGCTCGTCAACCGGTCGCTGATGCTCGGATTGCCGTAGCGCATCGCCCAGTCAACCATCACCCCTTCTAGCCGTCCGGCCAGCTGTTCGGCCTGCCTGCGCGTATAAGAGGCCAGTGGCGACCCGTCCTCGGTCCACACCAGACTATAGGCGTGCGCCGATTTTGCCGGCCGCGTGTTCAAAATCACCCCGCGCAAGATCGGCTGCCAGATGATCGAGGGAATCTCGACCACGCGCTTGTCCGACAGAAATTGCTTGAGATAGCGTTTGACGGACTGCTTGTCCGGCGCATCGGGCGTGCCGAGGTTGACCAGCAACAGGCCGATTTTCTTCGCCGCGACGGGCGGATGATCTTTTGGCAATGGCCCCGTTTCACGCATGGCTTATGATATTTCCCCAAAGAGCGGCAATTGCCGGAGCCTGACACCGGTCGCCGAGAATAACGCATTGGCAACGGCAGGTGCGACCGCCGGTACTCCAAGCTCTTCATAACCGACCGGTTCTTCCTCGCTTCGGACAAATTCGATCTGAATCGGCGGAATTTCCGCAAGCCGCGGCAAGGACAGATCGCGTAGCCGCTTTACCGTCGGCAGTCCATTCTGGAATCGGGTTGCGCTGCCCAGCGCCATCGCCAGGCCGAAGACTATCCCGCCTTCAATCTGCTGCCGGGCGATATCGGGATGCATGATCCGGCCGATGTCGACCGTCGCCGAGATGCGGCGGACCTCCAGCCCGGTGCTGCCGCGGCTCGCGCTCGCGATTACTGCAATATGGCCGCCGCGCATGCTGTGGCAGGCCAGCCCCTGGCCGCTGCTGTCGAGTCCGCCATCCCAGTCGGCCATGGCCGCGACTCCGGTCAGACAGCGAGCCAGGCGCGGCTGGTCGTTCAGCATCTGCATGCGAAAGGACAGCGGCTCGATGCCCGCCTTGGCCGCCAGTTCGTCGATGAAGGATTCGAGATAGAAGACATTGCTGCTGTGCGCGTTGCTGCGCCAGTTGCCGGTCGGCACGCCGACGAAGGCGCTGTGATGATCGACGGTCAGATTGGGAATATCATAAGGCACATCCAGCCCCGCGATCGCCTTGATATCCGCCTCGCCGATCGAAGAGCGCATCGCTTCGACATTGTCCATGCCTTCAAACAGTCGCCTGACCTGTTCGCGAGAGGAGGGCGGCGCGGCGATCTTGATCTGCAATGCCTCGACGCGGCCCGCCTTGGCCATCGCCGCATCCAGCCGCGCCTGGCTGGGAGCCCGGTAATGGTCGTGCATCAGATCCTCTGCCCGCGACCAGACCAGCTGCACCGGCCGCTCCATCTGCCTGGCGATCAGCGCGACCTGCCCGGCAATGTCATTGTCGAGATTGCGGTCGAACGAGCCGCCGCTCAGCATCGGATAGAGCGTTACCCGGTCCTGCCCGATGTTCAGCGCGCGCGCGGCCGCCTGTACCGCCGCGACCGGTGCCTGCGTCGCCATCCACAGTTCCAGCCCGCCATCCTTATAGTCCGCCGTCGCCGTACGGGTTTCGATCGGCGCGTGAATTGCGGCATCGGCATGGTAACGGGCGCGAACGCTGTTATCCTTTTGAAACACCCCCTTTGTCTCGCCGCGCGAGACAAAGCGTGTCCCCTCCCCGTCATCCAGCGCCGCTTGCAGGGCCGTGTCGATCCTGTCGCTGTCGGGCAGGAAACCTTTGGTCTCAAACACCGGACTCATCTTGTCCAGTGCCCGGTTGGCGGCCCACCAGTTGGTCGCCACCGCTGCGATCCAGGTCTCGCCCTTGACCACATCGATAAAGCCGGTGATCTTGGCGGCGCCCTGGCGATTGAAGGATTTCAGCCTTGTGTCGCCAATAGGCCCCTGGCGGATGGCCGCGAAGACCATGTCCGGCAGCCTCACATCCCCGGCAAAATTGGCGGAACCGTCGAGCTTGCTGGGCAGATCAAGCCTCGGCACATCCTGCCCGATCAACTGGCCGGTGCCGGCGGGCCGGAGCGGCACGGGGTCGGGCAGGTCCTGGGTGGCGGCATCGCGGACCAGCTCGCCAAAACGCAATTCGCGTTCGCCATGGGAGATAATGCCATTTTCGACGGTGCAGCTTTCCCAGGGAACGTCCCAGCGGGCGGCGGCCACCTCGGTAAGCAAGATGCGCGCCGCTGCGCCGGCTTCCCGGAAACTCTCCGCAAACGCTGGGATCGACGTGGAATCCGCCGTCACAATAAATTGTTCCCGGACCGCGATATTCTGCGCGATCCATTGCATAGCCGCATTTTCCGTCAGCTTTTCGCTGCCCGCGGGCATCAGCGATTCCGCCCACTGCTCGGCGAGCAGGCCGTTACTGTACAGCGGATTGATCGGCGCGGGCTCGACCGCCACCGTTCGCCAGTCCGCCCCCAGCTCGTCGGCCAGGATTTGCGGCAGCACGGTATAGACCCCCTGCCCCATTTCGCTTTGCGGCACGACCACCGTGACCTGCCCCTCTTCCGATATTTTCAGATAGGCACCGAATATCTGCTCATTCTCGGTCGCGGCGACATTGGGTTCATAGCGGCGCGGCCACAGCGCCCAGGCGACCACCAGACCCGTTACTGCGCCCCCTCCGATCAGGAAGTTGCGGCGATTCAGTCCGGGGGCCGCAGGTTCGTCCGGTGGAAGGTCGGATTCAGCCGCCATGGGGCCTCTTCAGCAGTCCCAGGCGGGGAATTTCGATTTTCGGACAGCGGTCCATGACCACCTGAAGCCCCGCCTCGACCGCTCGCCCGGCAGCCGCCTCGTTGATCACGCCGAGCTGCATCCAGACCGAACCCGCGCCAACGGCAATCGCCTCGTCGACCGTATCCCCGGCGGCGGCACTGTTGCGAAAGATATCGACCATATCGATCTCGCCCTCGATCTCCGCCAGCGAGGCCACCACCGGCACATCGTGCAGCGTCTGACCGGCGAGACCCGGATTGACCGGGATCACCTCATAGCCCTGCCCCAGCAGAAAGGCGAATATCTGGTTACTGGCCCGTTCGGGCTTTGACGAAGCACCGACCAGCGCGATGCGCCGTGTCGATGTCAGCAAGGCGGTTATATCCTGATCGCGTTCCAGCAGCATGATGGACGTCCTTCCGGCTATTGATTATCCAGCCAAGTGGCGAGCTTTTTGGCAATATCGCGGAACGCCCGGCCGTGCGCGTCGTCGGCGCATGCCGGCGGCGTGCCGCCGTCGCTCGACTTGCGGATCTCGATATCGAGCGGGATTCGTCCCAGAAACGGCATGCCCATGGTCTTGGCCGCCGCTTCCGCGCCCCCTGCACCAAAAGGATCGCTGACCTCGCCGCAGTGCGGGCACTGGTAACCGGCCATATTCTCGACCATGCCGATAATCGGAATCTTCGCCTGGTTGAACAGGTCGACCGCGCGCGTCGCGTCCATCAGCGCCAGATCCTGCGGCGTCGACACGATCACCGCACCGACCGGCTTGTGATGCTGCATCATCGACAGCTGCACATCGCCGGTGCCGGGCGGCATGTCGACGATCAGTTCCTCGACATCGCCCCAATGGGCGTCGATCAGCTGGTCGAGCGCCTTGCCCGCCATCGGTCCGCGCCAGGCAATCGCCTGGCCGGGCTTGGCCAGATGGCCCATCGACAATAGCGGCACGCCATAATCATTCGGCACCGGGATCAGCTGCTTGCCTTCCGCCTCCGGCCGCTGGCCCTCGCAATGGAGCAGCCGGGGCTGCGACGGTCCATAAATATCTGCATCGACCATGCCGACCTTGCGGCCCATCTGCTGCATGGCAATCGCCAGATTGGCCGACAGGGTGGACTTGCCGACCCCGCCCTTGCCGCTGGCCACCGCGATCAGGCGACGCTCTACCTTCTCGGCGGTCATCGCGATATCGACTTTCTCGACCCCGTCCAGTTCCAGCAACCGGGCCTTCACGGCAATCTCGAGCTGGCCGCGATCCCGCACATCGAGACCCCCGACGTTGAGCACCAGAGTGACCCGGCCTTCTGAAAATTTGACGGCGCTGAAGCGGCCTTTGGCAACGCTGTCCAGCGCGGCTTCGATGGATGTAAGATCGGTCATCGGTTCGACATAGTTACACTTTTCTCGGATTGACACTGTTTTTCTGGCGACACGCTACCTATAGAAGAGCAATGGATAAAAATATTGACGGCGCAACGCGTCGCGGATCGATTTTGGGCGCAATCATGAATATGGCCGGTCCCTGGGGCAGTGATGGCAACCAGGGCAATGATGGTGGCAACGGCAATGGCGGCGGCCCCCGCAATCCGTGGGGCAATCCTCCCGGCGGATCGCCCGGTGGCGGACGCAAGGGCGCCAGCTCTCTCGAAGAATTGTTCAAAAGAGGCACCGGCGGCGGCTTTCGCGGCGGCATTCCCAAGCGTCCGGGCGGACGGTCCTGGTGGCCGCTCATGGCCATCGGCTTTGTCATTCTCTGGGTAGCGCTGACCAGCATCCACCGCGTGAGCCCGCAGGAACGCGGCGTGGTGACGCTTCTTGGATCCTATTCGCGGACCCTGCAACCGGGCCTGCACTTCTCGCTTCCGACCCCGCTGGAACAGGTGACCAAGCTCGACGTCGAGGACATCCGGACGATCGATATCCCCGAGGGCGAATCCGAAAAGCTGATCCTGACCGGCGACCAGAATATCGTCGACTTGGCCTATTCGGTTCGCTGGAACATCAAGGCACCGGAGCTGTTCCTGTTCCAGATCGCCGAGCCGGAAGAAACGATCAAGGAAGTTGCGGAAGCGGCGATGCGCGCCGCCGTCGCCAATTTCACCCTGGATGACACGATTGGTTCCGAGCGGACCGAAATCGAGCAGCAGGTGGAACAGAATATGCAAAAGCTGCTCGACGGCTATGGTGCTGGCGTTGTCATTCGCGGCATTGCGATCAAGAAGGCCGACCCTCCGGCTGCGGTCAACGACGCCTTCAAGGAAGTGTCCGCCGCTCAGCAGACCGCGCAGACTTATCTCAACGAAGCCCGGGCCTATGCACAGCAGCTCACCGCCCAGGCGCAGGGCGAATCCGCGGCCTTTGACAAGGTCTATGAAGAATATCGCCTTGCCCCGAGGGTGACCCGGCAGCGCATGTATTATGAAACAATGGAGCGCGTATTGTCCAAGGTCGACAAGACGGTCATCGAGGCGCGCGGCGTCACACCCTATCTGGCCCTGCCCGAACTGAAGAAACGCGCGCAGCAACCCGCGATTACAACCGTGGAGGGCAAATAATGAAACGGATATTCCAAAATCCCGTCGCCCTTGGCGTAATCGTCATTGCCGCGCTGTTCATCCTGCTCAACACGATTGTCATCGTGCCGGAAACCAAACAGGGCGTGGTGGTCCAGCTCGGTGAACCGAAGCGGATCGTCAACCGCTACCAGGCTGGCGAAGCCTTTGGGGAAACCGGTGCCGGCCTGATCGCGAAAATCCCGTTCTTCGAACAGATCGTATGGATCGACAAGCGTATCCGCGACGTCGAGATGGAACAGCAGCAGGTATTGTCCACCGATCAGTTGCGGCTGCAGGTCGACGCCTTTGCCCGGTTCCGGATCACCGACCCGCTGCGGATGTATATTGCCGCCGGCAGCGAAGAGCGCGTCTCGGAAGAACTCCGTCCAATCCTTGGTTCGGCTCTAAGAAACGAACTCGGCAAACGGCCCTTTGCTGCGCTGCTCAGCCCGGAACGCGGCCAGGTTATGGACAATATCCAGGCCGGTCTTAACCGGGTCGCTCGCCAATATGGCGCAGAGATTGTCGACGTGCGGATCAAGCGGGCCGATTTGCCCGATGGCACGCCGCTCGACAGCGCCTATCAGAGAATGCGGACCGCCCGCGATCAGGAAGCACGGACGATCCGCGCGCAAGGTGCCAAGCAGGCGCAGATCATTCGCGCCGAAGCCGATGCCAGCGCCGCCCGCACCTATGCCGAAAGCTTTGGCAAGGACCCGGACTTCTATGATTTCTACCGGGCCATGAAGAGCTATGAAACGACTTTCCAGGGTGGCGGTCCGGACGATCCGCAAAGCTCGTTCGTGCTTTCGCCGGACAACGAATATCTGCGCCAGTTCCGGGGCAAATAACACCCGCCGCGAACATACCGGGCGTCCACCACAGATGGACGCCCGGAATCAGTGCCGCAGCAAACACCGCAGGTGCGGCATTCGACTACAAACGTGATCTTTTCTGCCAGAACCCGATTTTTTTCGGCCAATCCGCGAATTCCGGGTTGCGAAAGCCTATGGTTGCACCCAAATAGACCGCAACGGGAATATCCCGCAGTTCTGCGATCATGAGCGGCGAACAAATATGCTTATATTCAATATCCGTTCATCAAAATTTCGCCAGATATCGCGGCGAATTTGAATGGAGCTGGTGCGGGCCTGATATTTGTTCCGCCAGGAATTTGAGAGGAAAATGACAGTGCGTTACGCTTACGGAATTTCAACAGCTTTGCTTTTGGCCGGCAGTGCAGCAACCTTGGCCGGCATTGGTCCGGCAGGAGCACAAACCGCCGCCAATGACAGCGCGGTGATACGCAATCTCGCCCCGCGTGCAGGCGCCCCGATGAGCTTTGCCGATCTGACCGAACAATTGCAGCCCGCCGTGGTCAATATCTCCACCACCCAGCGCGTCCGCGTGAACACCGCCAACCCTTTTGCCGGCACTCCGTTCGACGGCCTGTTCGGCAATCGCCAGGGCGGTGGCGGCGAACAGACCCGGGAAGCCCAGTCTCTGGGTTCGGGATTCATCATTTCGGCTGACGGCTATGTCGTCACCAACAATCATGTGGTTGCCCCCGGCAACCGCAACGCGACCATCGAATCGATTACCGTGATCATGCCCGACCGCACCGAATATGAGGCCGAACTGGTCGGTCGCGATGCGGCATCGGATATTGCGGTGCTCAAGATCAAGGCCAACAAGCCCCTGCCCTTCGTCAAATTCGGCGACAGCGCGTCGGCCCGCGTCGGCGACTGGATCATTGCGATCGGCAATCCTTTTGGACTCGGCGGAACCGTTACCACCGGTATCGTGTCGGCCATCCACCGGCGGACCGGCCAGGGTGCCTATGACAGCTTCCTGCAGACCGACGCTTCGATCAACCGCGGCAACAGCGGCGGACCAATGTTCGATCTCAACGGCAATGTCATCGGGATCAACAATGCGATCATCTCGCCAACCGGCGGCAATGTCGGAATCGGTTTCGCCATCCCGGCTGAAGTCGCTGCCCCGATCGTCGAAACCCTGAAAAAGGGACAGACGATCGAGCGCGGTTATCTTGGCGTCCAGATCAGCGCGCTTTCCGAGGATCTGGCTGACTCCCTCGGACTGGAAAAGAATGAAGGCGAATTCGTGCAACGGGTCGAACCCGGTGAAGCCGCACAGAAGGCCGGCATTCAGCCAGGCGATGTGATCGTCAAGGTGCAGGGCAAGAAGGTCACCCCGGACCAGACCCTGTCCTATCTGGTCGCCAATCTGCCGATCGGCACGGACGTTCCGATCGAGCTGATCCGCAACGGCAAGACCATCAAGGTCAATGCCAAGCTGGGCAAGCGTCCGTCCGAAGAGGAACTGGCCAGCAACAGCTTCGACCCGGATGCAGAAGAAAATGCCATGGGACAGGATGAAGATGATGGCACCAGCGCGCAGGCAACCGCCGATGCCCTGGGCCTCTCGGTGGTCGACCTGACTCCGGCTATCGCCCGGCAGATCGGGGTTCCGTCCACGCAGAAAGGCGTAGTCGTATCCACGGTCGACCCCAACAGCGATGCCGCCCAGAAGGGAATTCGCCGCGGATTTCTGATCACCAGTGTCAATCGGCAGCCGATCACAAGCGCCGCCGATCTGGACAATGCGATCAGCCGTGCGAAAAGCTCGGACCGGGGAGCGGTGCTGCTGCAAATCCGTCGCGGCGCACGCGACCCGCAATTTGTCGCGATCCGTCTGCAGGACAAATAGTGGCTGCTGAACAGATGTAACAGAAAAAGGCCGGCGCTTGACGCTGGCCTTTTTTTTGCGTCAAGCACATAAAAACAGGATCAAAGGGGGGATTCGCCAGTGGCCGATGCAACAGACATATTCCTGGGACTGGGCGGTGGCGAGCGCCAGAGCCTTAATCTGTCCCGTGCCAACCGGCATGGCCTGATCGCCGGTGCGACCGGGACCGGCAAGACCGTCACCCTGCAGGGCCTGGCCGAAAGCTTCTCCGCCAATGGCGTGCCGGTGTTCGTTGCCGATGTAAAAGGCGACCTCTCCGGGATATCGATGGCCGGGTCCCCGCAGTTCAAACATGCCGACAAGCTGGAGGAACGGGCCAGGGAACTGGGGATGAGCGATTATGCCTATTCCGATAATCCGGCGATATTCTGGGATCTCTACGGCAAGCAGGGCCATCCCATCCGCACCACGATTACCGAAATGGGTCCGCTGTTGCTGGCGCGTCTCATGAATCTGAACGAGACACAGGAAGGCGTGCTCAACATCGTCTTCCGCTTTGCCGACGAGGAAGGGCTGCTGCTGCTCAATCTCGACGATCTGCAGTCGATGCTCGCCTATACAGCGGAAAATGCAAAGCAGCTGTCCGCAAAATATGGCAATGTCACCAAGGCCAGCGTCGGCACGATCCAGCGACAGCTGCTGCAGCTCGACAGCCAGGGTGCCGGCCAGTTTTTTGGCGAACCGGCGCTGGAGATCGATGATTTCATCAAATGCGACGATCAGGGCCGCGGCTATATCAACATACTCGCCGCCGACCAGCTGATGCGCAGCCCGAAACTCTATGCCACCTTTCTGCTCTGGTTGCTCGCCGAACTGTTCGAAACGCTGCCGGAAGTCGGCGATCCGGCAAAGCCGAAACTGGTCTTCTTCTTTGACGAGGCCCATCTGCTGTTCGAAGACGCGCCAAAGGCGCTGGAAGACAAGATAGAACAGGTCGTCCGGCTGATCCGGTCGAAGGGCGTCGGCGTCTTTTTTGTCACCCAGAACCCGATCGATATTCCGCAGGAGGTTGCCGGCCAGCTCGGCAATCGGATGCAGCACGCGCTGCGCGCCTTCACCCCGCGCGACAAGAAGGCAATCAGGGCGGCGGCCGACACGTTCCGGATCAACCCGGATCTGGATGTCGAGCAGGCCATTACCGAATTGCGCGTCGGCGAGGCGCTGGTCTCCACCCTGCTCGAAGACGGCGCGCCATCGATCGTCCAGCGGACCCTGATCAAGCCGCCCCGGTCCCGCCTGGGTCCGGTTTCCGCCAAAGAGCGGGCGATTATCAGCTCCATCTCGCCCTATGAAGGCAAATATGACGAGGAAATCGATCGCGCCAGCGCCGAGGAAATATTGGCGCAAAAGGTGATCGATGCCACGGCAACCGCGCAGGAAGTCGACGAAAAGGGCAAGGAAGAGGTCGGGAAACAGCCGCGCAAGAGCAAGAGTATCTGGGAAAAGGCCTTCAGCCGTGGTGCCAAGGTCGCAGCCGGTTCCGCCGCGGGTATGGCTGCCACAACCATTCTCGGCAAAAAATCGCGCGCCAACCCTGTGCAATCGGGCGTGACATCCGCTGTCGGCTCGGTGGTGACCGATCTCGCCGGGCCGGTGGCCGGACGGTTCGTCCGCAACCTGATCGGCGGCCTGATGCGATAAGGGTTGGCAGGTCCGGTCGGCAAGCGTCGATAGTCCTTTCCTACAACCGCCCGGATATCATATGCTTTGCGCCGGTCCTCAGACAGATTCGGGCCAGGCTCTTTGACAATCTGGATAAAAATGGATCCGCCGCGACCCGCTATCGCGATCTGCCCGAGAATCCGTCTTGCCGAAAGTTGACACTCGACGTCCCGCTGGCGTCCAACAAAGGCCGGAAATCTGCGGCTTTGGGCCAAAACTTACAGAAAATAAAAACGCGCTTCTTTGTCAGGTTATCTGATCAACCGAGCGAGACACATATCCGCGCGCGCAGAACAACTCCTTGGCCCGAACTTTGACCAACTTTGAAAATGGGAGAGCCGCGCGAAGCGGGGTTGGCGAACCGGAGTCTAGCCGAAAAACCGCGCCACGATGTCCTTTGCCAGGCGAGTCGGTCGCAGCGTATCGGCATCGATGCAGCACCAGCTGGACTGCACTTCGGCAAGCACATCTTCTCCGCGCTTGATGATCGTGCTGTAGAAAGCCCGGGCGCCGTGGACCTTTTCCAGCAGTACCTCGGCAATCACGTCATCGTCCAGAAAAGCGGGCTTGCGATAGGTGATCTCGTGCTTGATCGCGACCCACAGATGCGCTGCCACCGCTTCGGACGGCGCAAATCTCTGCCAATGAGCAACAACCGCATCCTGCACCCAGGTGAGATAATTTGCGTTATTCACATGCCCCATGAAATCGATATCGGATGCCGCGATGGCAATGCTGTGCTGATGTTGTTGACCCATCCGATCATAATAGGCGTAGTTTGTGACGTTGCAAAGTCAAAAGCCATTTTGGCCGGAAAGCGTCTGTCAGCCGCGACCGCGATAGGAAGCAACCCCTTGTTCCGGCACCCATAAACCCGCAGGCGGTTCGCCGGACTGCCAGAAAATATCGATCGGGATGCCGCCGCGCGGATACCAGTAGCCACCGATCCGCAGCCATTTGGGTTGCATTTCGTCGAACAGGCGCCTGCCGATTCCAACCGTGCAATCCTCGTGAAAGGCGGCATGGTTGCGAAACGACCCGAGAAACAGCTTGAGCGACTTGGATTCGACGATGCTCTGATCGGGCGCATAGTCGATGACCAGATGGGCAAAATCCGGCTGGCCGGTGACCGGGCAGAGAGAGGTGAATTCCGGCGCCGCAAAGCGCGTCAGATACAATTCTCCAGACCGGGGATTGGGAACATAGTCGAGCACGGCCTTCTCGGGGGACGCTGGCATCGGGCTGGCCTTGCCGAGATATTTCGGTGGCGAAGCGGAAGAAGGATGATCTGTCATGCAGATCATCTAGTGCACGGGGCGCTTCATGTCATCACCCTGCTGCATTCATCGCCGGTTCAGTGCACCGCGCCGCATTGAAACGTGAAATGGACAGGGATAAATTCGGTGTTTGAGATTGCCATTCGCACGCTGTCGGGGACGGCTCTGATCGGCGTGGCCGTTGCGCTGTCGCCCGTCGCCGGCGCGCAGACCCAGGTGTCAGACGATCCCGCGGCCCCCTTGCCACAGAGTTCGCCGTCGGTGGAAAGCTATTCGCTCCCGCCCGGGCCCAACAGCAACCCCGAGCAAGACGGATTGCAAGGCCCGGTTGCCCCCGACATTCCGCTTGCCAACCCCACGATAACAACGCCGCGCACCGTCCCGGCCCCCGTCCGGCGGACGCCCCCACCGGACAGTCAGAGCGGCGTGCCGGCACAGACCGAACGCAGCGCCGACCGCGCGCTCAGCCAACCGGACCGCCAGCCCGACCCGGTCCCGCAATCGTCCGAGAGCCCGCCCGCGAACACAGCCGACTCCGCCGCCGCCCAACCGGCACCGGAAGCAAATGAGCCACCGCAACCGACGACCGGACCGGGTGATATCGCCCCATCCCCTGCTGCTCCGCCTTCGGTACCGGCCGGCGAAAGCCCAATCAGCGACTGGCTGCTATGGGTGGCAGCTGCCCTGCTGGCCGCGCTGCTGGTCACCATCCTGCTCTTGCGAAAGCGGCGCGCCCGCCCAGAACAGCGGGTGGCCGCTCCATTGGTTCCGAAGCCCGATACCGGGGTACCCGAGATGCCTGAAACGGTAACCGGAATTTCGGAGGCTTTGCCGCCGACCCCGGCGCCTGCCCTCCTGGTCGGCTTTCAGCCGCGCTCGGCGAATGCCACGCTGATCAACGCGGTGCTGAATTTCGAACTCACCCTGTCCAACCCTGCGGGCGAGAATATATCCGATATCCGGATCACCGGTGCCATGATTCAGGCCCGGAACCATGGCAACAGCGACAGCGCGTCTATCCCGCTGTCGCCTCTGGCCAAGGTGGACCAACTCCGGAATGGCGAAAGCGAGAAGGTTGTCGGAGAATTCCGTATCCCGTTGAACAGCATCGACCCGATCTTGTTCCAGTCCCAGGCGCTGTTTGTACCGATGGTACAACTCTCGTTCGAATTTGCCGATGCAGCCGGCCGCCAACATGAGCAGACCGCATCCTTTCTGGTCGGCAGGGAACATCAGCCGCCTCGTCCCAAGATGGCGCCATTTCGGCTCGATCTTGGCCCCCGCAGCTTTGCGCCGCTGGGCTATCGTGCGCTGACGACGGGCTGAAATCACTGCCAGCATCGGGCAATGACAACTCCAGACCATGCACAAAAACCACACAAGCGGTGGATTCGCCGGGGAAAGCGTTATAGCCTCGACGGCTGGAAATCGAATCGCTAAACGGCGGGACGAACAGTGCAAATAATTGCGGGCATGAGGAGCTATATATGGAATTGCTGGTAACGACCGACTGGCTGGCCAACGAATTGGGTGCGTCGGACCTGCGTATCGTCGACGCGACAAAATTCATGCCCGATGCTGGGCGCAATCCCGCCGCCGAATATGAAGCCGGCCATATTCCGGGTGCCGTGTTCATGGACCTTGCTGAACTGACCGATGCCAGCAGTCCGATCGACAATATGCTGCCGCCCGCCGAAAAATTCGCCAGCCGCATGCAGTCTCTGGGCCTGGGCGATGGCAGCCGCGTCGTCCTCTATGATGACAGTCCGCTGAAAAGCGCTGCGCGCGCATGGTGGATGCTGACCATATTCGGTGCCCATGAAGTGGCCATTCTTGACGGCGGCATTGCCAAGTGGAAGGCCGAGGGCCGTCCTCTGGAAACCGGCAAGGAAGCCCTGCGCCACCGGCATTTCACCGTCTGGAAAGACGACAAGGATGTCCGCACCAAGGCCGACATGCTCGCCAATCTGCACAGCAAAGAGGAGCAGGTCGTCGACGCTCGCCCCGCTGACCGGTTCAGTGGCGAAACCCCCGACCCGCGCGGCAATGCGGCATCCGGCCATATCCCAGGATCGGTCAATATTCCGCACAGCAGCTTTTTCAACGCGGACGGGACCTGGAAAAACAGCGACGAGATCAAGACGATCTTCAAGGATGCCGGGGTTGATCTCTCCAAGCCGCTGGTCACTACTTGTGGATCCGGCATGACCGCAGCGGTCGTGTGCTTTGCCGCAGCGCTGGCGGGAGCCGAGAAGACCGCGCTTTATGATGGCAGCTGGGCCGAATGGGGTGCCGACGCCGACACACCGAAAGAAACCGCCTGACAATGACGGCGATGCTGGAACTATAGTTGGCCGATCACGACTCTGGTTCAAAAAGGCCCGCGACCCAGGCCGTAACCGGTGGTCGCCGCAAGACATGGACCGGTGCCGTGGTCAATCCACCGGTCTGGCGGGGCAGTACGCATCTCTATGATGATGTCGCGCATCTGAAAGAGGGCCTGAAATCAAATGATGACGGTCATTTCTTCTACGGCCGCCGCGGGTCTCCGACCCAATGGTCGCTCGCCGAAGCGCTGACCGAAATGGAGCCTGGCGCGGCCGGGACGATGCTCTATCCGTCCGGCGTCGCGGCCATATCCTGTTCGCTGCTCGCTGTACTGCAGCCTGGCGACGAGGTCCTGCTTACCGACAGCAGCTACGACCCCAGCCGCAGCTTCGCGGATGCCTTTCTCAAGCGCATGGGCGTAACGGCGCGCTATTATGATCCGCTGATCGGATCCGGAATCGCCAGCCTGTTCGGTCCGCAAACAAGGGCGGTCCTGATGGAAAGTCCCGGCAGCCTGACCTTTGAGGTCCAGGACATTCCCGCCATCTGCCGGGCGGCCCGGGCAGCGGATATTGTCACTTTGCTCGATAACACTTGGGCAACCTCGCGCTTTTTTCCGGCACTCGAACAGGGCGTTGACATAACCATGGTCGCGGCCACCAAATATATCGTCGGCCATAGCGACGTGATGATGGGCGCCGTCACCACGCACGACAAATATTGGGCACGGCTCCGGCGCACTGCCCAGCAACTCGGGCAAGTCGTATCGCCTGACGATGCCTATCTTGCCGCGCGCGGGCTCAGGACCCTGGAAGTCCGTCTGCGGCAGCACGAAGCCAGTGCGCTTGAGATTGCCCATTGGCTGAAGGGCCGCCCGGAAGTGGGGCTGGTGCTGCACCCTGCCCTGTCCGACTGCCCCGGCCACGAGCTGTGGAAGCGCGATTTCAAGGGATCATCCGGACTGTTCTCCTTCGAACTGAAGCATGGCGATGACCAATCGCGCGCCGCTTTCATCGACGCGCTCCAGCTGTTCGGCATCGGCTACAGCTGGGGTGGTTTTGAGAGCCTCGCGCTGCCGGTCGATCCCCGGAAACATCGTACCGCGACTACATGGTCTGCCAGCGGTGCGCTGGTGCGGCTGCATATTGGTCTCGAAGATCCGGACGATCTGATTGCGGACCTTGCCAAAGCTTTTGAATATTACCACAGTGCCCAGTCATGATCGGCAATGTCTTCAAATATCTGGAAACCCTGACAGCCGATACGCCGCGCAACGTCCAGTATATCGAAGGCGCTGTGGCAACCGCACTAGTGATGCTGGCGCTGACCGCCGGCTGGTATCTCAGCAAATATATCGGTCCCAAGCTGCGCCATCTTTGGGAAGTCCGCGCTGGCTACGAGAGCGAACTGGCCGGACGGCGCATCCGGGACATGACCCGGCGTGCGACCACATTCATTCTGTGCGGGATTTTTCTGGCTTTCTATCCCTGGCATCTGATCGCGCAGGTCGTGTTTGCGCTCACCATTGCCATAACCGTAGGGCTGTTCGCCAATGACCTGATCCGCGGCGTGCGCATGCCGGACTGGCTGGGGACGCTGATCGGCCTCGCCTTGTTCATCAGCATAGGATCGGGTCTGGTTGGCGGTATCGAACCGATCACGCAAGCGATGGACAAGGTCGGGTTCAGCCTCGGCACCAGAAGAATTTCGCTGCTGTGGATTGTTACCGTGGCGATGACCGCGGTGATCCTGCTTGCAGTGGCGCGCGTGCTTATGAAGCTGGTCACCTATGTGATAGGAAACAGCGAACTCGACGGCGCCCAAAAGGTTCTGGGACAGAAGCTCGCCACGGTTGCCATTCTGGCCGGAGCCTTCGTTCTGGGGCTGGATATCCTCGGCATCGATTTGACGGCCCTGGCCGTATTCTCCGGCGCCTTTGGCCTTGCCATCGGCTTCGGCATGCAGAAGACGATCGGTAATCTGATCGCCGGGATCATCCTGCTGATGGACCGCTCGATCAAGCCGGGTGACGTCATCGCAGTCGGCGACAGTTTCGGCTGGGTCAACAAGATCGGCGTCCGCGCGGTCTCGGTTCTCACCCGCGAGGGCAAGGAGCATCTGATTCCGAATGAGGATCTGATGACGCGGGAGGTGGAAAACTGGTCCTATTCCAATCCCAATGTCCGGATCAGCATCCCGGTCGGCGTCTCCTATAATACCGACATGGACCAGGCGATCGATCTGATGAAACAGGCCTGTGTCGATGTACCGCGCGTTCTCAGCCATCCCAAGCCCGTTGTCTGGATGCTTGAATTTGGCGACAATAGCGTCAATTTTGAAATCCGCTGCTGGATCAAGGACCCTCAGTCCGGAGTCGGCAATTTCAAGGCGGCCATCCTGAAACGGGTGTGGGACCTGTTCAAGGAACATGGGGTGGAAATCCCCTTCCCTCAGCGCGACGTTCATATCAAGTCCCTGCCCCAGGGTGGAACCGTAACCCTCGAAGCCGCTCCGCCCCCTTCCGCCGATGGAGCAGAATCGACGACAAACGATTAAGGCCGAATAGGCATTTTGCGACAGAGTCACCTTGACTGATGCATTATTAATCAGAGTGAATCAAATCCGCCTAAATTTTAAGCGGCGGGATTGCGCTTTGTTGCGCAAGTGCAACATGTCCCAATTATGTCACCTTTGTTGACCCGTTCTTTCTTGTGCAGCGCAATAAAATAGAGCAGCTTTTCCTTGCATGTTTAGAGACTGTTCGCGTTCGGGGCATCTGGCGCAATAAAAAGACAGCCATAACAAAATCAGGAGGGGCGATACGCATTAACGAGAAAGGGATTTCCATGCGCACGTCCAGTAAAAATATTCTTGGCGGAAAAGCCAAATCAACCATCGTCGGCCTTTCGGCTATCCTGCTGGCCAGCACGGCCGCACCTGCATTCGCGCAGGATGAAGCAGCCGAATCCAGCAGTGGTATCACGATTTCGGGGAACGCGGCTGTCACATCCGACTACCGCTTTCGCGGTGTGTCGCTGTCGGGCGGCGATATCGCCATTCAGGGCGGCATCGATATTGGCCATGAAAGCGGCTTTTACATCGGAACATGGGGATCGTCGCTTGAAGGCAAGGTCAATCCTTATGGTGGTACCGAACTGGATATATATGGCGGCTGGTCAGGTGAAGTTTCCTCCGGCGTAACCGTCGACGTCGGCCTTCTCTACTATCTCTATCCCAACGGTATAAAAGGCGCGGACCTGGATTATTTCGAGCCTTATGCTTCGGTCGCAGCGACGCTCGGCCCTGTCGAGGCAACCGTCGGTGTCGCTTGGGCACCGAAACAGGATTCGCTCGGTAATGACGACAATCTCTATCTGTACACCGATCTGAGTGCCGGCATTCCAAACAGTCCAATCACGATCAACGGACATTTGGGCTATACCAAAGGCCCGCTTGCTCCTCCGTTTCTCGCGGGTACAACCGATGATACCGGACTGGACTATTCGTTCGGCGCGGATTGGGCGATTACAAGCAACCTGACGGCAAGCATCATGTACACGGGCACTGAAGGCCCTGCGGTCAATGATCTCACCGATGATGCGGTAGTTTTCACTCTCGGCGTCTCCTTCTGAATTCACAAAAGTCACGCTGGAAAAGGGGCTTCTCGGAAACACCGGGAAGCCCCTTTTTTAACTCGCGCTGATCAGCTTTTGCGTGGCCGGATGCGCGGGATGATCGATCACCTCCTGCATGGCCCCGGTTTCCACGATCCGCCCGTCTTCCATCACCGCGATCCTGTGACATAATCTGCGTGCAGCGGCGATATCGTGGGTGATGAACAGCAGGCTTAGTCCGTTTTCGCTCTGTAGCCGGAGGAGGAGCTCCAGAATGCCCGCACCGACCAGCGGATCGAGCGCCGATGTCGCTTCATCGAGCACCAGCAGCTGCGGCGAAGCGATAATGGCCCGGGCAATAGCCACCCTTTGTGCCTGACCACCCGACAGGCTCGTTGGCCAGCGCGCCAGGAACTCCTCCGCCAGATCGACATCGGTCAAGGCCACTCGCGCCATCTCCTGATATTCGGCCGTTGTCAGGCCGGGCCTCAGATTGCGCAGCGGTTCGACAACAATATCTTCAACCCGCCATTGCGGATCAAGACTGGCCACCGGATCCTGAAATACCGGCTGGATCAGCCTGCGCATGTCAAGGCTGCGCTGACGCCGTTCCGGCAGCATTGTTCCTCGCCAAAGAATTTTGCCTTCCGTCACTGGCCCGATCCCGGCAATCCCTCGTCCGATCGTGGATTTTCCAGAACCCGATCCACCGACAATCGCCAGCGATTCACGCTGGCGTATGATGAGGCTGGCGTCCGCCAGCGCCTGTATCTTGCCCCGCCGCCAGCCGGGGCGGTCAAACGTGACTCCCAGGCCCCGCGTTTCGAGCAAGATTTCGCCGGGCCGGGACAGTTTCGGTGCAACCTCCTGCAGGCGCGGTGTTGCGGCAATCAGACGCCTGGTATAATCCTCCCGGGCATCGGAAAGCAGTTTGCTCGCGGGACCGCGCTCCACTACCCGCCCCTTGTCCATCACCACCAGCTGGTCGGCATGGCCCTCGACCGACGCAAGATCGTGACTCACCAGCAACAGCCCCAGGCCTTCCTCGGCACGCAATTGGTCGAGCAGTCCCATGATCTCGGCGCGCAGAGAAGCGTCCAGGGCGCTGGTCGGTTCGTCGGCAACCAGCAATTTGGGATCATGGGCGATAGCCGCCGCGATCATCACCCGCTGCCGCTCACCGCCGGACAAGCGGTGGGGGAACTGGTCCAGCCGCTCATCGGCCCGGTAAAGTCCAACGCGCTCCAGCTGGCGAACTAGCTCCCGGACGGAGGGCCGGGCGGCACCGGCCTGCATCGTCGCTTCCTGCAACTGCGCCCCCACCGTCAGGTGCGGCGTCAGCGCGGTCAGGGGCTGCTGGAATATAAATCCGGTGATGCGACATCGTGCCTCTCTTGTCCTGGCGGCATCGGCGCTGCCGAGATCAATCCCGTCCAAGACCATTGAGCCCATAGCGACGCCGCGCGTCAGGCCAAAAGGTGTCAGACAGGTCAGGCTCTTCCCCGAGCCGGAAGCACCGATAAGGGCGGTGCACTGCCCCGCCTCCACGGTCAGGCTGACGTCCTCTACCAGCCGCTGCCCGGAAATAGTCACCGCCATGTTCCGGATTTCGTAGAGGCTCATGAGAAGCGGTCTCTCAGCCGTTCGCCCTCGATGGTCAGGCAGACCAATAGCATGACCAGCAGACCGCCAGGCAGCGCCAGACCGAGCGGAGTCATGTCCATATCATCCGCGCCTTCCTTGACCAGGATGCCCAGCGAAGTCAGCGGTTCCTGCACGCCCAGACCCAGAAAGGAGAGGAAACTCTCGACCATCACCACCTGCGGTACGGTCAGCATCAGATAGGCCAGAGCGACGCCAGCGATATTCGGCAACATATGGCGCAACATGATCATTCTGGACGGCGTCCCTGCCGCCTCGGCGGCGAGAATGAACGGTCGCTGCTTGAGCGCCATCACCTGCCCCCGCACCACCCGCGCCATGGTCAGCCATTCGACCAGTCCGATGCCGACGAACACCAGGAGGATCGAGCGGCCGAAGACCACCATCAGCAGGATGACGATGAACATGAACGGCAGCGCATAGAGACCGTCGACAATTCGCATCATCGCTTCGTCGACCCGGCCGCCGATCCAGCCGGCGGTCGCGCCCCAGGCGATGCCGACCACCAGCGAAACCAGTGCTGCGGCAATCGCGACCATCAGGGTGATCCTCGTGCCGGCGGCCAGCCGCGCCAGGCGGTCTCGGCCGATTTCATCGGTGCCGAATATATGCGCGCCGCTAAACGCCGGTGCACGCACCGCATCCCAGTCGATCTGGTCATAAGTCCAGGGCAACAGAAAGGGCAGCACCAAAGCCAGCACTATGATCGCCAGGACAACCACAAGCGGGAAACGGGGTTTCAGCACCGCTTCACCCTTCCCGCATTCTGGGATCGAGCCAGCCATAGACCAGATCGGCGAACAGGTTGAACAGGATGATCAGCGCCGCATAAAGAGTGACCACGCCAAGCACGAGCGGATAGTCGCGGTTAAGCGCCCCTTGCACAAAATAGCGGCCGAGGCCCGGCAGTCCGAACACGGTTTCGACCACTACCGCTCCGGTCAGCAGGCCAGCAGCGGCTGGCCCGAGATAGCTAGCCACCGGCACCAGCGCTGGCCGAAGACCATGTTTATACAGAATTTTAGTCTCGGACAGACCGCGCGCGCGCGCGGTGCGGATATGATCCTGCTTGAGCACGGTCGCCAGCCCCGCCCGGGTAAGCTTGGCGATCGCGCCCGACACCGGCAGCGCCAGCGCCACCACCGGCATGACCAGCCATGAAAGGCCTTCACCGGTACCGGAAACGGGAAGCAGGCCAAGCCACAAACCGAAAAACAGCGCCAGCGCCGGCCCGGTCACAAAGGTCGGCAGCGCGGTAGCGACCGTCGCCGCCATCATGATTGTCTGGTCCGCCGTCTTTCCGGCTCGCACCGCTGCGAACAGGCCAGCCGTCACTCCGATCATCAGCGCCAGCACTATCGCCAGTCCGCCCAGAGTGAGGGAGATCGGCAGGCCCTGCGCGATCAGTTCCGATACGGTGAAATCGCGGTACACCAGAGACGGCCCGAAATCGCCCTGCACCAGCCGCGAAAGATAAAGCCATGCCTGCTCCCAGAGCGGCTGGTCCAGACCATAGGCCTTTTGCAAGGCAGCCCGGGTTTCCGGGTCCAAGGGACGCTCCCCGTCAAAGGGTCCGCCGGGCGCCAGCCGCATCAGGAAGAAGGACGCCAATATGATCACCAGCAGCGTCGGAATAGCCGTCATCAGCCGCCGGGTGATCAGGGCCAGCACGCGCGGCTAGAGCTCCATCGCGCCGAAACAGCTCCGTACTTCGGCGATGAACAGTTCCGGTACTTCCATCGCGGCAAAATGGCCGCCGTGTTCCGGTTGACCCCAGTGGCGCAGATCCTTGAACCGCTGTTCCGCCCAGCGGCGCGAGGGGGTGATGATCTCGTTGGGGAAGATGCTGCAGCCCGACGGGATCTCGACCGGATCGATGTTGGGCGCACCGAAGCTTTCGCGGTACAGCCGCGCCGAGGAGGCTCCGGCGTTGTTGAGCCAGTAGATCATGACATTGTCGAGCAGATGGTCGCAGTCGAAATTTTCATCGGGCGCCTTGGCGTCATCGGACCAGCCCTGGAATTTCTCCATGATCCAGGCCATCTGCCCGACCGGCGAATCGGCCAGGCCATAGCCGAGCGTCTGCGGCCGGGTCCGCTGGATTTCGGCATAGCCCGCACCCTGCGACTGGTAGACCGCGAAATGCGCCAGCGATGCCTGCTCTTCCGGCGTCGGATTGGTCATGATTTCTTCGGACGGCGGGCCGACGATGACCAGATTGACGTGGATGCCAGCGCATCGCCCCAGATTTTGCGCGCCAATGACCGAGGTCACCATGCCGCCCCAATCGCCGCCCTGGGCAAAATAGCGGTCATAGCCAAGCCGGGTCATCAGCGTGTCCCAGGCCGTGGCGATTTTTTCGATGCCCCAGCCGGTGGTGGTCGGCTTGCCGGAAAAACCGTAGCCGGGCAGCGACGGCACCACCAGATGATAGGCGTCCTTCGCCTCGCCGCCATAAGCAACCGGATCGGTCAGCGGGCCGATCACATCCATGAACTCGACGATCGATCCCGGCCAGCCGTGGGTAATGATCAGCGGCCGCGCATCGGCTTCCGGCGACCGAATATGCATGAAATGGATATCGACGCCGTCGATCTCGGTCAGATGATGGGCATATTGGTTGAGCGCATCCTGACAGCGTTTCCAGTCATAGCTGGTCCGCCAGTGATCGACGATCGTCTTGACATAATCGAGCGGAATCCCCTGCGACCAGTCATCCACCGGCTCCGGATCAGGCCAGCGCACATGCCGCAATCTTATGTCCAGATCGTCCAGTGCGGTCTTCGGGATATCGATCGTAAAGTCTCTGATTTCCGTCATATCTGCTGTTCTTTCCGCTTCTATTTTTGCACTTGGATCGTGAGCCATGGACATGGTCCGCTAAACAAGCCGCTTCCCATAGAGGCTCTTATTTCCAAACCGGACCATAGCCCGGCTTGCTTATAACATGCCTCCAATTCTTCCAGCGAGGGATAGTTATAATATCGATGATGGTCATCCCATCCTTCCGCATGGCCGGTCTTATATGTCGCCACATGCCATCCGCCGGGCTTCAGGGAACGCCAGATTCTGCTCAGGATATCGGGCAAGTCCTGCTTGGGCACATGCAATAGGGAAGCGGTCGCAATGACCGCATCATAGCGCTCACGTTCATCGAGTTCGTGATGGCGCATGATCCGTACCGGACGTTTCAGGCGCTGTTCCGCTTTCGCCGCCATTTCCGCGACGCCGTCCGTAGCATCGACGACAAAACCCCGCTCTGTCATATAAGCAGCATCGATACCGCCGCCACAGCCCAGTTCCAGGATCGTGCCCCCCGGTGACAGGAGGGCAAGAAAGGCAGGAATATGGTCGGCTACATCACGGGGATGGTCGTCGATATAATGATCGGCGTTCTGCTGATAGAATGCCAGCGTCTGAGGATCATATCCGTTCACATCGTCGCGACAGGCACTTCGCCCGAATAATCATAAAAACCCTTGCCGGTCTTGCGACCCAGCCAGCCGGCCTCGACATATTTGCAGAGGATCGGCGCAGGGCGATATTTGGGGTCACCGAAATCAGTCTGCAGTACACGCAGGATTTCCAGCAATGTGTCCAGCCCGATCAGATCGGCCAGCGTCAGCGGTCCCATCGGATGGCCGAGGCCAAGCTGCACGCCGCGGTCGATATCCTGCATCGACGCCGTGCCTTCGCCAAGCACGAAAAACGCCTCGTTGAGCATCGGCAGCAGGATGCGGTTGACCACGAAACAGGGCGAATCCTTCGCCATCACCGGAATTTTCCCGACCGCCTTGGCAAAGTCGCTGGCCATCGCCGCAGTCTGGTCGCTGGTCGCCAGGCCGCGGATCACTTCAACCAGCCCCATTAGCGGTACGGGGTTGAAGAAATGCACGCCGACAAAGCGCGACGGGTCCTTGACCGCCTGCGCCAGCCGGGTGATCGAAATCGACGAGGTGTTGCTGGCAAGGATCGCCTGATGGCCTAGCACTTCGGAAGCAGCGGCAAAAATCTGGCGCTTTACCTCTTCCCGCTCGGTTGCCGCCTCGATGATGATATCGGCATTCGCCATCGGATCGAGCTGGACGATCGGTTCGATCCGGCCAAGCGCGGTTTCGGCGGCCTGATGATCGATCTTTTCCTTTTCCACCAGCCGCGCAAGCTGCTTGGCGATACCCTCCTTGCTGCGCTCGGCAATCTCCATGCTGAGATCAGACAGATAGACATGATAGCCAGCCTGTGCCGAAACCTGTGCGATACCGGCACCCATTTGCCCCGATCCGATAATGCCGATTGCTTTCATTCTCTGCCTTCCAAACTTTTCTCTAGGATTGAACATGCCACTAGCGATTGTCGGTCAAACTGGCTAGATTGCAATTATGTCCCCTATCAATTTCATTGCCGGAATCTTCGCAACACTGGCCGCTGCCACCGCCGCACCGGCCGCCCAGCCAGGCGAAGTCCTCAGCTTCAAGAACTGGGCTGTGGGCTGCGACAATGGCGGGATATGTCGCGCCGTGTCCCTGACACCGGAAGAGCTGGGGACGGTCTTTGATGACGTGCACGGCCCGGTATCCATCATCCGGACGGCCGGCAGCGAAGATATTCTGAGGGTTCGGGCGACGGTCCATGTTGACGATATCGATCGCTACCGGATGTTTGTCGACGACCGGCTGGTCGATACGGGGCCGATTGTCGAGGGCGACTATCCGATCGAAATTGTCGGCCAGGATGCCAGAAAGGTCGTGCAGTCCATCATCCAGGGCAGCGAGCTTTTGCTGAAGGGGCCGGATGACAAAATCATCTCCAAAATTTCGCTGGCCGGCTCATCCGCTGCCCTGCGTTATATCGACCAGCAACAGGCCCGTGCCGGCACCAAGGCGGCGCTGGTCGCGAAAGGTTCACGCGCGTTTCAGCCCCGCACCATCGGCATCCCGCTGGTCACCGTAGACCATTGGGAAAACGCAGCGCTGGTTCCCGAAGCCACAGCATTGGTCGCCCTGGCGGAGGATTCGAAATGCAAGGATGACCGCTATGGCCTCGTCGAGGATCAGGCCTATCCGCTCGGCAAGCGCGGCAATCGATATCGGGCCTTGGTGCTGATATCCTGCGGTGCGGGCGCCTATAATTTTTCCAGCGCGCCCTATATCGGCGAATATGTCGAAAACTCCGATGCCGAAAGCGGCTGGACCTTTGCCCCGGCGAAATTTGACCGGCAGCCCAGCTGGGGCGGTGAAGGCACCGACCCCTTGCTCGTCAATGCCGGTTGGGACGAACAGAACCAGATCCTCAGTAGCTATGGCAAGGGGCGCGGCCTCGGCGATTGCGGCAAAGCCGAAAATTATGTCTGGGACGGAGACATGTTCCGGCTGATCGAAGCCAGCGCGATGACGGAATGCCGCGGCGCTCATGAATGGATCACGATCTGGCGCGCCAATTACCGCCAGGCGGAGCAGAGCGGATCGGCGACCGATTGATCACGGCGCATGTTTGTAGGGATGCGCCTCGGCCAGGATCAGCGTGAAATAGTCCTGCTCGTCGCTCCACTCGCAAAGCGGCGTCCAGCCACCGGCGCGCAGCATCAGCCGGGCATCGCACAAACCGAATTTGTGACTATTCTCGATATGGATACGCTTGCCACCAGTCAGGCGGTGGGTTGTGCCGTCGACGGTGAAAGTCACGTCATCCTGCGCTTCGAGATAGATTTCCACCCGGGCATAATGATCGTTCCAGACCGCGATATGGCGGAATTTCTCGACCGGAATGTCGCCGTCCAGTTCCCGGTTTATCCGGTCGAGCAGATTGAGCGAGAATTGGGCGGTCACGCCAGCGCTGTCGTCATAGGCATCGACCAGTATCGCGGGGTCCTTGATGCGGTCCATTCCGATCAGCAGCTGCGAGCCTATGCCGAGCGTTTCGCGCATCGACCGGAGCAGGTCGACCGAGCTTCTCGCAATCATATTGCCGATAGTTGAACCGGGAAAGAAACCCAGCTTGGACAGATCGGCCACGGCATCGGGCAATTCCACCCGCTTCATGAAATCGGCTTCGACCGGATAGACCGGTAGGTCCGGAAAATCGTCCTGCAACATGGCAGCGCTATGTTCGAGAAACTCGCCGGAGATGTCGATCGGCACATAGGCTGCGGGCTTGACCGCGTGCAGCAGATGCGGGGTCTTGACCGAGCTTCCCGAACCAAATTCAATGACCGCCCGCCCCGTTCCAATGGCTTTGGCAAAGTCGGAGCCATGATCCTCCAACAGCTTGGTTTCGGTCCGGGTCGGATAATATTCCGGCAGCTCGGTTATGTCCTCGAACAGTTCCGATCCGCGCCGGTCATACAGCCAGCGAGCTGGGATCGCATAGGCCTGCTGTTCAAAGCAGCGGCGCACATCCTTGCGAAAATTGTTATCGACGATGCTGGTGGTCATATCCATGACAGAAATCCTTGGTCCTATAGGTCTTTGGCGAGCCGCAATCCGGTGAACTGCCAGCGCTGGTGGGGGTAGAAGAAATTGCGATAGCTGGACCGCATATGGCCGGGTGAAGTGGCGATGCTGCCGCCTTTGAGAACAAATTGCCCGGACATGAACTTGCCATTATATTCGCCCACCGCTCCGGCAGCAGGCCTGAAGCCCGGATAGGGCCGATAGGCGCTTCCGGTCCATTCCCAGACCAGGCCGCTGTTCGGCAAGCCCTGTGCCGCCGCCACTTCCCATTCCGCTTCGGTCGGCAAGCGCGCACCGGCCCACGTGGCATAGGCATCGGCCTCATAAAGGCTGATATGCTTGACCGGTGCGGAAGGATCGAGCGCATGATTGCCCGCCAGGCCAAATTCCGACCACTCCGGACCGGCCGCCCTGTTCCAGTATAAAGGTGCCTCGATATGCTGGTTCTGGACCCATGCCCAGCCGTCCGACAGCCAGTGAACGGGATCGCGATATCCGCCGCTTTCGATGAATGTCAGCCATTCGCCATTCGTCACTGGGCGGTCTGCCAAGGCATTGGGATGGAGCAGCACGTCGTGGCGCGGCCCTTCGCAATCGAAGGCGAACGAGGGGCCCGCATGCCCGATCGAATGCACACCGGTCGGTCCTTCGAGCCACTGGAGCGAAGAAGCAAGGGCCGCAATATCGGGCCGCTTTTCCGAATAAACCGGCATCAGAGGATTGCGGGAAAAGAGATGGAGAATATCGGTCAGCAGCAATTCCTGATGCTGCTGTTCGTGATGGAGACCGAGTTCCACCAGATCGAGCTGCGGCTCCATGAAGCCGGTCATCGCCTCCGTCATCGCAGCGTCAACATGCGCGCGATAGGCGAGAATCTCTTCCAGTGAGGGGCGAGTCAGCAGCCCCCGCTCCGGTCGTGCGTGGCGATCACCCTCGGCCTCGTAATAGCTATTGAAAAGATAGGCATATCGGTCGTTGAAAACGGCATAGCCGGGGACATGGTCGCGCAGCAGGAAGGTCTCGAAAAACCAGCTGGTATGGGCAAGATGCCATTTGGTCGGCGACGCATCATCCATCGACTGCACGGTGGCGTCTGCGTCGCTCAGACCTTCCGCCAGTCCGACAGAATGGCTGCGGACGTTTCGAAAACGAGCGAGAAGATCGCTCGGTCGGCTATCATTATCTGCGTCAGGCGAAGGCATGAACGGACGTTGTGGTTGGCTGGCGATCAATCCTACTCCGGTGGAAGCTCTGTTTCTTTTCAGAACATAGAGCGAACGATATTCAGGTCAACAACGTATATTGGCCGGAAATGGTTGCAACATTTCGTCGGGCCTTCGCGCTTTCGCGCTCTAGCGAGATCCTCCAGGGACCCACAATATATCGTCCTTGCCGCCGTTATTGAGCGCTCGTCCGAGCACGAACAGATAGTCGGAGAGCCGGTTGACATAGGCCAGCGCCTGCGGATTCAGCGCCATCTCCTGGCCTGCGGCGACACAGGTCCGCTCGGTCCGCCGCGCTACCGCACGGACGAGATGAATGGCCGCAGCGGCTTTTGCTCCGCCAGGCAGAATGAAACTTGTAAGCGGGTCGAGAGTCGCGGTCGCAGCATCAATCAGCGTTTCCAGACGCTCAACCTGCGATGGCAGGATGCGGAGCACCATTTCCGAAGGCGAAAAATCGTCATCCGCTGCGGCCGGCGTGGCCAGATCCGCACCCAGGTCGAACAGGTCATTCTGAACGTTACGCAATTCCCGAACCAGCGCATCATCGGCAATTTCGCAAATTGCGACGCCCAGCGTACTGTTCAGTTCGTCAACATCACCAATCGCCGCCATACGCGGGTCATGTTTGGCTATACGGGAACCGTCGACCAGTCCGGTCGTGCCGTCATCGCCGGTCCTGGTGTATATTTTGTTGAGTTTGACCATCGGAGCGGTGGCCTAGGCCTGACCGCCAGCCAGAACCAGCAGAAGCACAACGAGTCCAATAGCAATTGCCTGATATTTGACGCGGGCAAACATCATTTCATTCTGCTTCTTGTGCGAGGCTGTGATGCCGTCAGCATCCACATCCCCCGGCTCCATGTTGGCGAAAGCAATCAGTCCACGTACCAGGGCGTAAACGACGGCACCTGCCGCTGCGATGATCATCAATATCAAAATATAGCTCATGAAAACACCTTAAGCTTACAGAAGAGAGATTCCAACCGGGAAGATTCCCTGCCGCAAATCCTGCATCAGGCCATGCCCGTTTTGACCGCCTTTTCGCAATACGGACAAAGAGGCAGAATCGCGACTTTTCGACAGTTTTTCGCCCTTGCCGTCACACAGCAGGCCATGGTGGAAATAAACCGGCGTTGGCAATTCCAGCAGTGCCTGCAACAGTCGATGTATATGAGTGGAGGTGAACAGATCGTCACCACGGACGACATGGCTGATACCATCTCGCGCATCGTCGAGCGTTACCGCAAGATGATAGGCCACCGGCATTTCCTTTGGCACGAGAATGACATCCCCGAGCCGCTCGGGGTGACAGGCTTGCGAACCATGCCGCTCGTCCATCCACTGCAGGGGCCCGGTGATGGCTATCGCCTTCGCAATGTCCAGCCGCCAGCTATGCGGTTCGGTTGCAGCCCTCTTTCTGGCCAGTTCCGGGTCCAGATGCCGGCACGTTCCGGGATAGACTGGACCATCGGCGCTCTGCGGTTGCGGGCGATCCACCAGTAACTGCCGGAGCTCGGCACGACTGCAGAAACAAGGATAGAGCAGGCCCCTCGCCTTCAGCTGATCCGCAGCCAGAGCATAGCTGTCCAGCCGCTCGGACTGGAAAATCACCTCTCCGTCCCAGTGCAATCCGAGCCAGCGCAGATCTTCCAGTATCGCGGCAACAAATTCGCTGCGGCTGCGCCCGCTATCGATGTCCTCGATCCGCAGCAGAAATCGTCCCTCCCGTTGCCGGGCGAAATCATGGGCCACCATCGCCGCATAGGCGTGGCCCAAATGCAACAATCCGTTGGGGCTTGGGGCAAAACGCACCACGACATCTGGATTTAACTGGGCACTTGACGTCATGAGCGGGATATTGTTCTCTGTGTAACAGCCATGTCATGTTCTTAGGCATAAAGAGCGGACAGTAAAGGCCAAGGGAGACAGTGCATATGTATCACCCCGACCTGCTGAGGCATCCGGAAAGCTGCCCTTCGCTCGTCCTCAACGCTGACTATACCCCCTTGTCCTATTATCCGCTCAGCCTGTGGCCCTGGCAAACTGCTATCAAGGCGGTATTTCTCGACCGGGTCGATATTATCTCCAGCTACGAGCGCGAAGTGCACAGCCCCAATCTCGACATGAAAATACCGTCGGTGATTGCGCTCAAGAAATATATCAAGCCGTCGGAATATCCTGCCTTCACCCGCTTCAACCTGTTTCTGCGCGACAAGTTCGAATGCCAATATTGCGGATCGCCCGACAATCTGACCTTTGACCATGTCATCCCGCGCCGTCAGAAAGGCCGCACGACCTGGGAAAATGTCGCCACCGCCTGCCTGCCGTGCAACCTCAAGAAAGGGGGCCGCACGCCCAAGGAAGCGCATATGCAGCTGGCCAAGCAGCCGATCAAGCCGACCAGCTGGCATCTGCAGGAGCATGGCCGGGCCTTTCCACCCAATTTCCTGCACGATACGTGGCACGACTGGCTCTATTGGGACATCGAACTGGAAAGCTGACCGTAGCGAAGGGCACGAAAATGCTGCCCGCCCGTTGAGCCATGCTACAGGTTGCGGCGGCTCCTGACTTCGCCGAGAGCGGCAATAGCCGTTGACCTTTCAATCGTTGCAGTGCAGCATAAATGGATGACACAGCCCCTCAACGTCCGCCAAAATCCTGACATAAAATATCTGGGCAAGCTGCTCGGCGATGTCATTCGTTCCTATGGTGGGGAGGAGCTGTACCGGCGCACCGAATATATCCGCTCAACCAGCGTCGATCGGCACCGGGGCCTGGCAGACGCCGACGCGATCGACCCGGGTCTCGACGCACTGACGCTCGACGAAACTCTCGCCTTTGTCCGCGGCTTCATGCTCTTCTCGCTGCTCGCCAATCTGGCCGAGGATCGCCAGGGCGTGGCGGCAGAAAAAGGGGCGACGGTGGTCGAGGCGATCGAGCTGCTGGCCAGCGAGGGGGTCGACCGGCAGGCGATACTGGACCTGCTCGACGAGGCGCTGATTGCCCCGGTGCTAACCGCGCACCCCACCGAGGTGCGGCGCAAGAGTATCATCGACCACAGGGCCCGCATCGCAGAGCTGCTGCTGATGAAAGACGCGGGCGAAGAAGAAACGCCCCAGGGCGATATGCTCGATGCCGCGATCCTGCGCCAGATCGCCCTGCTCTGGCAGACCCGGCCTTTGCGCCGCGAGCGACTGTTCGTCACCGACGAAGTTCAGATTTCACAAAGCTACATGAAGGACGTGTTTCTACCGGTTCTGCCCCGCCTCTATGCGAAATGGGAGCGGATACTGGGAGCGCGCCTGCCCAGCTTTCTCAAACTCAACAGCTGGATTGGCGGCGACCGCGACGGCAATCCCTTTGTCGACGCCAATGCCATGGAGGAAGCCCTGTCGCGCGCCGCCGAAACCGTCATCGGCTATTATCTGACATGTGTTCACACACTGGGCGCCGAGCTTTCGATCTCCACCGAACTGGCGGACGTGCCGGAGAGCGTGCTAGAACTGGCGGAGGCCAGCGGCGACGACGCGCCAAGCCGCAAGGACGAGCCCTATCGCCGCGCCTTGTCAGGGATTTATGCCCGCCTGTCAGAAACCCATCTCAAGCTCTGCGGCCATGTACCGGGCCGCCAGTCGCCGATTCCGGCCAAGGCCTATGACAATCCGCAAGAGCTGCGCGCGGAACTGGTCATCCTTGCCCATGGCCTGAAATCGGCGGGCAAGGGCGTGTTCGCGACCTCCGGCGCACTGGGCCGCCTGATCCGGACGGTCGAACTGTTCGGCTTTCACCTCGCCACGCTCGATATGCGTCAGAACAGCCGCGTGCACGAACGGGTGGTGGCAGAACTGCTGAAACAGGCCGGGGTTGAAGACGATTATCTGGCGCTGGATGAGGCGGCGCGCGTAAAACGCCTCCGGGCAGAACTGGCCAACAACCGCCCGCTGGCCAGCCCTTGGATCGCCTATAGCGAAGAAACCACGAAAGAACTGTCGATCATCCGGGCGGCTGCCGAAGCGCATCGCAAATATGGCCCCGAAGTCATCACCAATTACAATATCAGCAATGGCGAAAGCGTCTCGGACATCCTGGAAGTCTACGTCCTGCTGATGGAGACCGGTCTCTATCACGCGCCGACCGAGGAGGAATACGCGCCGTCCTGCCCGGTCATGGCGGTGCCGCTGTTCGAGACGGTTGCCGATCTGGAAAATGCGCCGCAAGTGATGACCGATTTCTTTGCCATTCCGGAAATGCACGCGCTGGCCAAGCGGCGCGGTCATCAGGAAGTGATGATCGGCTATTCCGACAGCAACAAGGACGGCGGCTATCTGACCTCGACCTGGAGCCTGTTCAAGGCCAGCGATGCGCTGACCCCGATCTTTGCCGAGGCTGGCATAAAAATGCAGCTATTCCATGGCCGCGGCGGCGCCGTGGGGCGCGGTGGCGGCTCTGCCTTTGGCGCAATCAAGGCGCAACCCAAGGGGACCGTTGCCGGTCGTATCCGGATCACAGAACAGGGCGAAGTCATTGCCGCCAAATATGGCACGGAAGACGGCGCGGAAGCCAATCTGGAAGCCATGACATCGGCAGTGCTGATCAATTCGCTGGAACCAGACCGGACCGACGCCAAGGTGCAGGCCGATTTCGCTGCGGCCATGGACGAAATCTCGCAGGTCGCCTTCGGCGAATATCGCGACCTGGTCTACGGCGATGATTCGTTCCGCACCTTCTTCCGGCAGATGACCCCGCTGACCGAGATCGCCAAGCTCAAGATCGGATCGCGGCCGGCCAGCCGCACCAAGAGCGACAAGATCGAGGATCTGCGCGCGATTCCCTGGGTGTTCAGCTGGGCCCAGGCGCGCGTGATGCTGCCCGGCTGGTATGGCGTCGGACGGGCGCTGTCGGCATTCGAGGACAAGGCCAAGCTCAGGGACATGGCGCAAAGCTGGCCTTTCTTTCAGGCGACACTGTCCAATATGGAAATGGTGCTGGCCAAGTCCGATATGGGCATCGCTGCCCGCTATGCGGAGCTGGTCGAGGACCAGGAGATGGGGCAGGCTTTTTTCAACCGGATTCGATCCGGCTGGTATCAAACGCGCGATATCCTGCTCGATATTACCGACCAACCGCATCTGCTGGCGAAAAGCCCGTCTTTGTTCAACAGCATAGAACTGCGCCTGCCCTATATCGAGCCGCTCAACCATCTGCAGATCGAGCTGATGAAACGGCTGCGCGCCGGTGAAGAGGACCCGCGCATCGGCGAAGGCATCCAGCTGTCGCTCAATGCCATCGCCACCGCGTTGCGCAATAGCGGCTGATTGGTCTGCTGAGGGGCCCAACGGGTTCAATCTCGGACAGCACTATAAACAGAACTACAATTCGCTTCTTCCAAGCATTTTTGTCAGTCGCCTGCGGCCATTTCCGTGCCTAGACTTCTCCGAAACAGGAGAGATTCATGGCCGTCGAGACCAAGCGCAGTTTTTGCCGTTTCTGCCACGCCAGCTGCGCGATGGTGGTGGAAGTGGAAAACGACAAGGTCGTTTCCGTTCGCGGTGACAAGGAAGATCATCTGTTCCACGGCTATACCTGCGTCAAGGGTCGCCAGCTTCCCGACATGCACAATCTTCCCGAGCGGATGATCACCAGCAAGATTCGCCAGCCCGACGGCAGTTTCAGGGACATTGCCACTGCTGATGCGCTGAAGCTCGCTGGCGAGCGGATGAAGCAGATGGTTGAGGAGTCCGGCCCGCACAGCATCGCCGTCTATTGCGGCACCAATGCCTTCCAGAACAGCGCGGTGCTCGGCACATCCTATGCCTTTGCTCAGGGCATCGGTTCGCGCAACTGGTATACCAGCGTGACCGTCGACCAGCCGGCCAAGGTCTTCACCACCGCCCGTTATGGCATGTGGATGGGTGGCGGCAATGCCTTTCGCGATTCCGATGTGGCGATGTTTGTGGGCAATAATCCGATTGTTTCGCATTATTCCGGCGGCATGCCTACCGCCTCGCCATCGCGCGGTCTGCGCGATGCCAAGGAGCGCGGACTCAAGGTGATCGTCGCCGATCCGCGGGTCAGCGAAATGGGCAAACTGGCGGACATTTATCTGCCGGTGAAGCCGGGCGAGGACCCGGCGCTGCTTGCCGGCATGCTGAATGTGATATTCGAAGAGAAGCTGTACGACCAGAATTTCGTTGCCGCCCACGTCGATGGACTGGAAGAACTGGAAGCATCTGTAAGGCCTATGACTCCCGATATTGCGGCGAAACGCGCGGGGGTGGAGAAGGATCAGCTGATTGCCGCTGCCCGGATGTTTGCCGGTGCCAATAAAGGCCGCGTCGTGACCGGCACCGGCCCGGAAATGGCTGGCAATGGCACGCTTACGGAATATCTGGTGGCTTCGCTCAATATTCTCTGCGCGCGTTTCAACCAGGAAGGGGAGCGCATTTCTGCACCAATGCTGTTCAATCCGCTGAGCGGTCTGCCCAAAAAAGCACAAGTTGCGGCAAAAATGCCCACTTTTGGGGAAGGTTTTGCCAAATCCCGCATCCGCGGCCTCGGCGTGCTCGGCAAGGAAATGCCGTGCAATGTGCTGGCCGATGAAATCCTGACTCCGGGCGAAGGCCAGATCAGGGCGCTGATCTCGATCGGCGGCAATCCCGAAATTGCTTTCCCGGACCAGCAGAAGGTCCGTCGCGCGCTCGATGAATGCGAATTGTTCATCCAGGTCGATCCATGGATGTCGGCCAGCGCCAAACGGGCGGACATGATTCTGGCGCCGAGCATGTGTCTGGAGCGCGAAGACATAAATAATGTGTCGGATGCCTTCACCGAAGAAGCCTATGCCCATTATACCGAGGCGATGGTACCGCCCCCCGGTGACACGATGGACGAATATGAAATGCTGTGGTGGCTGGCCAAGCATATGGGCATTGAGATGAACTTTCCCGGCGGTCCGGTATCGATGGACGAATGCCCGGACAAGGCGATGGTCCTAGATCTGATTTCCGAAGGGTCGCTGCTCAAGCCGAGCAAGGCCAAAGCCGATGCGGCGGCGCTGGAGCGCAAGGGCGCAGCGATTACCTATGAGGAACTGCACCCGGTTGTGGGGCCAGCCGATCCGGAGGCGGAGGAAAAATTTGATCTCAATGCAGGCGCGATGCCTCAGCAATTGACGGAATATGCCGCCAATGATCCGGCTCAGGATGGCTTCGATTTCCGCCTGATTTCGCGCCGGTCCAAGCATCGCTACAACAGCAATGGCCACACCTTCCCCAAGCTGGTCGAAAAAATGCCGACCAACCCCGCCTTTTTCAACCCCGGCGATCTCGCCGCCGCAGGCATCGAAGACGGGGCGATCATCGAAATCACCTCGCCCACGGCCTCGATCTTCGGTTTGGCCAAGGCCGATGACAAGGTCCGCCCCGGTGTAATTTCGATGAGCCATGCCTTTGGCGACAGCGAAGCGGGCAAGGATGATGTCATGACCAAGGGGGGATCGACCAACCGCCTGCTGACCGACGACAGCAACATCGATCCGATCACTGGACAGGCCCTGCAAAGCGCGATACCCGTCAGGGTTTCAGCCGCTTAGGAAAAGCCGATGACAGACAATTTGGTACACGGGTCCAGCCAGGACCGGTTTGCGCATGTGCGCGACATTATGGCTGCAAGCATCGAAAGTGGTGCCGATGTCGGGGCCTCCTTTTGCGCCACGATTGACGGCGAAACCGTCATCGATATCTGGGGCGGCTGGTCCGACGAAGAAAAAACCCGGCCCTGGGAAGCAGACACGATCGTCAATGTCTATTCGACGACCAAGACGATGACCGCATTGACCGCGCTGCTGATCGCCGATCGCGGCGAGCTCGATTTTGACGCGCCGGTAGCGAAATACTGGCCGGAATTTGCCCAGAACGGAAAGGCGAACGTCACCGTCGCTCAGCTGATGAGCCATTCGTCCGGCCTTTCCGGCTGGGAAGTGCCGATCACCCGGGAAGATCTTTATGACTGGGAGAAGGCGACCTCGCTGCTGGCAGCGCAGGCACCGTGGTGGGAACCCGGTACGCATGTCGGCTATCATGCCATCACCCAGGGCTATCTGGTCGGCGAAGTGATACGCCGGATCGCCGGCAAGTCACTGGGGACGGTGTTTCGGGAGGAAATTGCCGAGCCGCTTGATGCGGACTTCCACATCGGTCTGCCGGCCGAACATGATCACAGGGTTGCCGATCTGATCCCGCCGAAAGCCGGCGCAGCGCAAGCAGCGGCCAACGATATCCAGCTCAAGACCTTCACCAACCCGCCAATCAATCCGTTCGACACGCGGTCCAGAGAATGGCGCGGCGCCGAAATACCCGCAGCAGGCGGCACCGGCAACGCCCGGTCGGTTGCGGAAATCCATGTCTTGCTCGCCGATGGCGGGATCGCCAAGGGCAAGCGCATTCTGTCCGAAGCCGGCTGCCGCAAGGCGCTGGAACAACAGATTCAAGGCAATGACCTTGTGCTTTTTGGATTGCCGCTAAAATTCGGCCTCGGCTTTGGCCTGACCGGAGAGACGGTCCAGTTGCCAAATGAAAACAGCATGTTCTGGGGTGGCTATGGCGGCTCGCAAATCCTTATCGATATGGAGAATCGCGCGACTTATTCTTATGTCATGAACAAGATGGGCGAAGGGCTGTTGGGGGATATGCGGTCAGCCGATCTGATTGGTGCGGTAAGAGCCGCAAGCTGACCTCCGGATGATCAACGAAATCTGACATCCCAATTCCGGATTCCGGCCCGACGCCCTCTATCATATTTGCCAATCGACTTGGCCCTTGCCCCGTGCGAGCCAATCGGCGGAGAAGGAGAATATGGATGCCGATGGATTCTGCCTATATCGATCAAATGAAACGCCTGATGCAGTGGGAAGCGGCTCGCACCGCCCCACCGCGAGACTTTCCCCATCTCCCGGACCTGCCCGCCGGGCGCTATACCAGCCAGGAATATTACGACCTCGAACAGCAATATCTGTGGAAGAAGACCTGGCTGTTCGCCGGCCATATTGACGAGATACCGGAACCGGGCTGTTTCATGAAATGGGAGCAGGTCGGCGATCCGATCGTCATCGTCCACGGCATGGATGGCGAGATCCGTGCCTTTTACAACACCTGCCGCCATCGCGGCGCACCGGTTGTGACCGAAGAAAGGGGCAGAACGCCCCGCCTGATGTGCGGCTATCACAACTGGACCTACAAGACCGATGGCACTTTGGTCGGCGTGCCGGAAAAGCAGGATTTTGGTCCCGATTTCGACATGTCCTGTCGCAGCCTGATCCCGGTCAAATGCGAGATGCTGGGCAATCTGATTTTTGTCAATTTCGATGCAGAGGCGATGCCGCTGAAGGAATGGCTGGGCCCGGTCTGGGACGAGTGGAAGGAATTCCGCTTTGACAAGATCCGGCTGGCGGCGCGGCACAGCTTTGATCTGAAGTGCAACTGGAAGGTCGCGATGGAGGCCAATATGGAGGTCTATCATGTCCCCTTCATCCATCCGGATACGGTGTCACCGCTGGTCGACAGCAAACGCAATGTGAACACGCTCTATCCCAATGGCCATGCCCGGATGCTGGCCCCTGCCCCCGAACAGACCGACCGCGAGCATGTCCGGGCCATCGACAGCCCGCCGAACTGGCAGGAGATTGAAGGGGTCGGCGAGTTCGGCCGGACCTGCACGCAAAGCTACACGATGTTCCCCAACTGGGTATCGCCGCTCAGCAATTATTTCGTGCCGCCGCTGATCTTCTGGCCGACCTCGCTCAACACGACCCGGCTGGAACTGGTGACGATGGCGATGGACTGGGGCGACGGGCCGGCACCGGACCTCTGGACCGTGCCCGACGCAAGCAAGCCCAATGGTCGCGACATGTCGCCGATCATCCTCGAGGACACGCAATTTGGCGAAATGATCCAGAAATCCATGGAAAGCGACGGTTTCAAGAGCGTGCCGCTGAGCTATCAGGAAGCCCGCATCTACAGCTTTCACCAGAATTGCGACAAGATGATCGGCCTCAACCGCATTCCGGAAGGGCTGGCCGTCGAGCAGGTGATCGGCGAAGAGTGGGTCTATCCGAACGACCCGCGCGTCGCCGAGATGGAACAGCTGGAAGCGTCAGAATAAGATCAGAAATATAACATCGGCGAAGGCCGGGAAAAGGATCCATGATGGGACGAGTGCAGGACAAGATCATATTGTTGACCGGCGGTGCGATGGGCCTCGGCAAGGCTGCGGCGAAGCGTCTCTCCGAAGAAGGCGGCCGAGTGCTGATCACCGATCACAACGCCGAGGCCGGAGCGGCGACGGCAGCGGAACTGGGCAGCAATGTCGACTTTCTGGAACAGGATGTCACCAGCCCCGACCGCTGGGGCGAGGTGATCGCCCATGTCGAGGCGGAATATGGCCGGCTCGATGTGCTGATCAACAATGCTGCGGTGACCGTCTTCGGTTCGATAGCGGATGTTAGCTATGAAGATTTCCGGCGCTGCTACACGGTCGATGTCGACTCGATTTTCCTGGGGTGCAAGGCCGCCCTGCCCTTGATGAGCAAAACCGGCGGTTCGATCATCAACTTCTCGTCCGCCGCCGCAATCAACGCCAGCCCCGATCTGGTCGCCTATAACAGCGCCAAGGCGGCGATTCCGATGATGACCAAATCGATCGCGCTCTATTGCGCGCGCGAGAAAAACGGGGTCCGCGTCAACGCTGTGCTGCCGGGCACGATCATGACTCCCAATGTTCGCAGCGTGATCGACGGAACGCCCAATCCGGCGGAGACCGAGGAAGCGTTCAAACTCGCGCAGCCGGTCGGCCATATGGGAGAACCGGATGATGTGGCGCATCTCCTGGTCTATCTGGCGTCTGACGAAAGCAAATTCGCCACCGGGGCCGCCTTTGCGGTCGACGGCGGCCTGAGCATATAGGCGCTTTCGCGAACGAGACCGACGGGCAATGTCGTTATATTGCACCAAAGCCTAGCGTTTCGCTCGGCTAGTCCCTAAATGCACCTACATGCATTTTCTCGATCAAGCCAAAATCTATGTCAGCTCCGGTCAGGGCGGGCCCGGCGCTGTCAGTTTCCGGCGTGAAAAATATATTCAATATGGTGGCCCCGACGGCGGCAATGGCGGAAAGGGCGGCGATATCGTCTTCATCGCCGTCGAAGGCCTCAACACGCTGATCGACTTTCGCTATGCCCAGCATTTCAAAGCCCCGCGCGGCAAGGGCGGGGCCGGCCGCAATCGCACGGGCGCCGGGGGTGAAGATCTGGTCATCAAGGTGCCGGTCGGCACGCAGATATTGTCGGAAGACAAGGAACATGTGCTGCTCGACTTCACCCAGGAGGGCCAGCGCGCCACCTTTCTTGAAGGCGGCATCGGCGGACGCGGCAATGCCAGCTACAAGAGCTCGACCAACCGCGCGCCGCGCCAGCACCAGCCCGGCGAACTGGGCGAGGAAGCGGCGGTCTGGCTGCGGCTCAAGCTGATTGCCGACGCCGGTCTGGTCGGCCTGCCCAATGCCGGCAAATCGACCCTGATCAACAAGGTGACTAACACCGACGCCAAGGTCGGTGCCTATCCGTTCACCACCATCCATCCGCAGCTCGGCGTGGTCCGCCACAAGGGCCGCGAATTCGTACTGGCGGACATTCCGGGACTGATCGAGGGCGCGGCCGACGGCGCCGGTATCGGCGACCGCTTTCTCGGTCATATCGAGCGGTGCAAGATCTTGCTGCATCTGGTCGATGCCACCGGTGACGATCCGGTTGAGGCATGGCAGACGGTGAGCAAGGAACTCGAGAAATATGGCGGCGGCCTGTCCAAAAAACCGCAGATACTGGCGCTGAACAAGGCCGATCTGCTGGACGACGAACTGATGGCGGATATCGCCGGTCAGTTGCGCGCCGCAGGAGCCGAACATGTCCTTCCGGTCTCCGGTGCGACCGGAGCCGGACTGGATGCCGCGCTCGACAAGATTCTGGAGGCTGTCGGCGAAAACAGCTCCATCGAGCAAAAAGGCCGGGTCACGCGCTCCCCTGATGAAGAGGACAAAGCCAAGGATTGGTCGCCGCTGTGAATGCCGCAAAGCGGGAAACGATTGTCGTCAAGGTGGGGTCTGCGCTGCTGGTCGGCGAGGATGGACAGCCCCGCCGTGCCTGGCTGAAAACGCTGGTCGCGGACATTGCCAAACGCCACCAGGCCGGCGACGATGTCATCATCGTTTCTTCGGGGTCGATCGCACTGGGCGCACGCAAGCTGGGCCTTGAAAGAGGCGGCCGCGCCAGTCTCGCCGAGGCACAGGCGGCTGCGTCCGTCGGCCAAATCGCGCTGAGCAGCCTTTGGTCTGAGCTTCTCGCAGAGCATCAGATATCCGCTGCCCAGATGCTGCTGACGCTCGACGATCTGGAAGACCGCAAGCGCTATCTCAACGCCACCGCCACGCTGGAAAAACTGCTGGAACATCGCGCCATCGCAGTGATCAACGAAAATGACAGCGTCGCAACCGACGAGATTCGCTTTGGTGACAATGACCGGCTGGCCGCGCGCGTGGCGCAGGCTGCCGGGGCCGATCGCGTGCTGCTGCTTTCCGATATCGACGGCCTCTATGACCGCAGGCCGGACAGCGAGACCCACGGACAATTTATCGGTCTGGTGGAAGCGGTCGATGAATCGATCATGGCAATGGCCGACGGCAGCTCCTCGTCCGGGCTGGGATCCGGCGGCATGACATCGAAGCTGCAGGCAGCAAAAATCGCCAATCTTGCCGGCATTGAACTGTCGATCATCTCGGGACGCGAAGAACATCCGCTCGAACGTTATGCGCTCACCAATGTCGGAACCCTGTTCAAGGCCGGCGATGGCGCCAATGCGCGCAAGGCCTGGCTGGGCGGGCGGCTTACCTCGGCAGGGACGATTACCATCGACGCGGGTGCGGTATCGGCCCTGCAATCGGGCGGCAGCCTCTTGGCCGCCGGTATCATCGCGATCGACGGGCAATTTGAACGCAGTGACGTGATCGAGATCAGGGACGAGAACGGGCTGACGATTGCGCGCGGTCTTGCCGAATATGACGCGCTGGATTGCGCACGAATCATCGGGCACCGCAGCTCGGAACTGGAAGCACTGCTCGGCTATGCGCCGCGCAGCGCTGTCGTCCACCGCAACCAGATGGTGCTGGTGTAAGCATCATGGCCGGTACCGCTCGCAAAACCGTCGCTATTACTGGCGCAACCGGCTTTGTCGGTGGCCGGATGCTCGATCTGATGGTTCGTGAAGGCTATGAGGCGCGCGCGCTGACGCGGCGGCGGCAGGATGACCGGCCCGGTGTGCAATGGGTGCCCGGCGCGCTGGACAGCAAGGACAGTCTGACCCGGCTATGCGCCGGCGCGGACATGGTTCTGCATATTGCCGGGGTCGTCAATGCTCCCGACCGCGCCGGGTTTGAATCCGGCAATGTCAGCGGAACGCTGGCGCTCGTCGAAGCCGCAAAACAGGCCGGAACCCGACGCTTTCTCCATGTCTCGTCGCTGGCCGCCACACAGCCGAAGCTGTCGATCTACGGCGAGACCAAAGCCAAGGCGGAAAAAATTGTCGCGACCAGCGGCCTCGACTGGACAATCGTCCGTCCTCCCGCCGTCTACGGACCCGGCGATGGCGAATTTCTCGATCTGTTCAAAATGGCGAGGCTGGGATTTGTGACGATGCCGCCCGACGCCGACGGCCGGCTGTCGGTCATCCATGTCGAGGATCTGTGCCGTGCCTTGCTGGCGCTGCTGCCGGAAGACGAAGATCTGACCGCCCAGATTTTCGAGGTCGACGACGGCGAACCGGGTGGCTGGACCCAGGTCGGCTTTGCCAAGGCGATCGGCACCGCGATGGGCAAGCGGATTTCTGCCGTCGGCATCCCCAAGCCGCTGCTTCGCTTCGGTGCCCTGGCGGACCGCATGGTGCGGCGCGACAAGGCCAAGCTGACCCAGGACCGGGTCAATTATTTCTGCCATGATGACTGGACGATTGACCCGCAGCGAAGACTGCCAAGCCAGCTATGGCAGCCACGGATCAAAACCCCGGACGGCCTGCGGGACACCGTGAACTGGTACCGCCAGAACGACTGGCTGTAACGGCTTTCGGAGGACCAGGCGACAGGGCGATACCTGGTGGCGGGATTGCTTGTTGAGCAGATGCTCGACAGATTGCACTGGGTCATCGGGCCTTTTCCCCTCATCCGACACCATTGCCACCGCACTTCCGCGAAAGTGACACAATCGACGCATTTGGGCAAGCTGATGCCGCTTTTGCGCCTTATTCGCTTGCCAATGGGGCGCATCCGTTGGCAAAGGTCCGGGAAGGCATTTTTGCCAGTGACACGAGGAAAGCAATATATGGCAAATCGCGAAGACATCATGGCCAAGATCTGCGAACTGATCGGCCCCTTCAACAACAAGGGCGTCGATCTGACGGCATCCACCACCTTTCAGGGCGATCTCGAATGGGACAGTCTGACGGTCATGGATTTTGTCGCTGCCGTGGAGGATGAATTTGACATCATCATTACCATGAACATGCAGGCCGAAATCGAAACCGTCGGCCAGCTCGCCGATGCCGTTGCAAAATTGATGGACAGCTAAAGCCCAGCACCCGTTCGCCCTGAGCTAGCCAAAGGGTCGCACGAGCGGGTGGTTCGTACTCCGGCAGCTCAGCACGAACGGAAGTAAAGAATGACCGATCTACTCAGCAAATTTGATCCGCTTATCCAGGAGCGTGAAAACCTTCTGGCCACCGGCGTCAAGGACCCGTTTTCCCTGGTGATGGAGGAAGTGCTCTCGCCGACCGTTGCCATCTGCAACGGCAAGGAAACGATTCTCCTCGGCACCTATAATTATATGGGCATGACCTTTGACGACGACGTGCGCGCAGCCGGGATCAAGGCGCTGGCGGAGTTCGGATCCGGCACCACCGGCAGCCGGGTGTTTAACGGGACCTACAGCCTGCACCGCGATTGCGAGGATGCGCTCAGGGAATTTTACGCGATGGACCACGCGATGGTCTTTTCCACCGGCTATCAGGCAAATCTGGGCATCATCTCGACCCTGGCCGGCAAGGGCGATTATATCATTCTCGACACCGACAGCCATGCCTCGATCTACGACGGCTGCGCGATGGGCAATGCCGAGATCGTCGCTTTTCGCCACAATGATGTCGAGGCGCTGGAAAAACGGCTGAAACGCCTGCCTGCGGAAGCCGGCAAGCTGGTCGTCCTGGAGGGCGTCTATTCGATGCTCGGGGATGTCGCTCCGCTGAAGGAAATGGTCCGCATCTGCAAGGAAAATGGCGCGATGGTGCTCGTCGACGAGGCCCATTCGATGGGCTTTATCGGTGAAAATGGCCGCGGCGTCTGCGAGGCCCAGGGCGTGATCGACGATGTCGATTTCATCATCGGCACGTTCAGCAAGAGCGTCGGCACGGTCGGCGGTTTCTGCGTCTCCAACCATCCGAAATTCGAGATATTGCGGCTGGTCTGCCGCCCCTATATATTCACCGCCAGCCTGCCGCCCAGCGTCATGGCGACGGCGAGCACTTCGATCCGCAAACTGATGCACAGCGGCAACAAGCGGGCCCATCTCTGGGAAAATAGCAAGAAGCTGCACCAGGGCCTGCGCGATCTCGGCTTCTCCCTCGGCACGCCCGAGGCGCAAAGCGCGATTATCGCAGTGATCATGCCCGATCTCGAAAAAGGCGCGATGATGTGGCAGGCGCTGCTCACCGAGGGCCTGTATGTGAACCTGGCGCGACCGCCGGCGACACCCGCCAATATGACACTGCTGCGTTGCTCGCTCTGCGCGGAACATACGAGTGAACAGGTCGACCAGATTCTGGGGATGTTTGAAGCAGCCGGCAAGGCTGTCGGAGCCATCTAGCCGAAATGACCAACCCCATACTCATCCAACAGCGCGGCGCGGTTGAGATTTTGACGCTCAACCGCCCCGAAAAGCTCAACACGATGAACGAGGCGATGATCTTCGCGCTGCAGGATTATTTTCGCGGCCTGCAGAAGCGCCTCGACGTCCGCGTGGTTCTGTTTCGCGCCGAGGGTCGTGCCTTTTGCGCCGGGCTTGATATCGGCGGCTGGAAAAATGACGGCTCGGGCGGACAGGTCCAGCATGTCTGGAACACACAGCGTTCGATCGCCACGGTCATGCAGCTGATGCGGCAATGCCCGCAGCCGATCATTGCGCTGGCCCAGGGCGCGGCCTGCGGCGGCGGCTTCTCGCTGCTGCTCGCCAGCGACGTCCGCTATGGCGCGCCGAGCCTGAAAATGAATGCCGCCTATATCAAGATCGGGCTTGGCGGGTGCGACATGGGGTCCAGCTATTTCCTGCCGCGTATGGTCGGCGCATCGATCGCATCGGAACTGATCCTGACCGGCCGGTTCATCCATGCCGAACGGGCCGAAAAATACGGCCTGATCAGCGAAATGGTCGAAGAGGACAAGCTGATGACCACAGGTCTGGCGGTGGCCGGCGAGATGCTCGACACCGCACCCATGGGATTGCGCCTGTCGAAGGATGCACTGAACCGCAATATTGATGCGCAAAGCTTTGAGGCAGCGCTCGCGATCGAAGACCGGCAGCAGGTGATGCTGTCAATGACCGAGGACAGCCGCGAGGCTGCCAAGGCTTTCTTTGCGAAGCGGAAACCGGATTACAAGGACCGTTAGTACGGACTGTTCAGGATAACAAATTCACTTGATCGCCCCGCCCATGATCAATCGCGGCAGCATCACCAGCGCGCCCAGGATCGGCCACTTGCGCTGCCAGGGCCGGATTACATAATCGGTCCCCGCATGGCGGTTTATCTTCCAGGCGAGATAATCGATGCCGCCGGCATAAGTGGCGGATGCCTTGGCCAGCCTTGCGAGCGTCAGAATCTTGCCGTTGCGCCGCAATTGCCGCCATCGTTTCTCGACCGCCTCGCGCGAGGCGATGATTTTCAGCGCCTTGCCCCGGCCCTTTTCCCGTTCGGCGATCGCCGCGATCACAGCCGGCCCAAATCTCGCATAGCGCGCAGGATCGGAGTCCACGACTGACGCCGACCGGTCCTTGCGCTCGGCCCGTAATTCCGCTCCGTAGGTCAGCTCGAAGCCCCGCTTCCACAGGTCCGGAATCGTATATTCGGTATCAATGCCCATCATCGGAAAGGTCATGTCAAACAGGGTTACCGGTGCCCCGGCAATGGCCTCCACCGCCTGCGACTGCGCCGCTGGACCCGCTTGCCAGACGAGCCGGGACGGTTGCGCAAATCGCGCCCAGACGCTGACCGCGCTGGCGGTGATCCGGTTCAGCCGGTAAAAATCCTTCTCGCTGAGCACCGCCACCTTGGCGACCAGTCCGGCATGTTCCGCCGGAAAGACGTTGGGCGGCAACCGCCTGTTCGCGCCAACCAGCCAGCTTTTCCCATATGCCGCCTCATAGCTCGAGACGATCAGATAGAAATCGAGCATCTGCCCTTCGAGTTCAGTGGTGCGCAGGCAGGAGCCGTAAAAAAGCACCGCCCGCGATGCATCGCCATATTGCGCAGCGATCGACTCCGCAAAGGCCGAAACCCGGGGGTCGACGGGCTGCGCCAGTTCTTCCGCAATCAATGATTTGAGTTCGCTCACGCGAAACGTCCTAGCTCAAGCGGCGAGCCGAAGGAAGGATACTGCCTTGGTCGATTTCAGCACGATCGGCTGTCCGGGCTGGGCAGAGAATAATTCTCCGTCCATCAGCACATTGCTGCCCTCGCCTTCGATCCGGATCGTGTCGCCGCGCTCCAGATGAATGCCCTTCTGAACATTTTTGCCGAGCCGGCCGAATATGACCGACAGCAGAAAGCGCACGATGGCTCCGGCCCGCTGATCAATCGCAAGAAACTGCATCCGGCCAATCGCATTCTGGTTGCGCATCGATCGCTTCATCAGCAGCAGTCGTTCCAGCGTGGTGACGATCAGCACGGCAAAATTGCCCTGAAACTGGCCCTCGCGGATCAGCGATATCTTGATCGGCCGCGACCGGTTGGGCAGAAACTTGCCGCGAATCCCGAACAGGACAGAGGCCAGCGCGGCAAAGACCGTCAGCACGTGCGCTGCAGCATTGGGCAACCCCAACGGATAGATCTTGTGCCGGCAATAGAGAATGAATTCCGACAATCCGGCACCGCCGAGAAACATGCCCAGCACAACCTTGCTGTCCTTGCCGCCATCGGACAATGCGATCAGTTCCCGCGAGACCAGATGTTCGTGCAGATCATGCTTGGCCAGCTCGACAATCCGTTCCAGCGCCTTGAGCGGATTGCCCTCGGCGCCCAGATCGAGCGCGATCAGATTGGTCTTGCCATTGGGCAGCACGGCCACCGGGGGCGGATTGTCGCCGAAATGGCCGCCCTGATATAATTCGGTCAGCGCAGCCTGAACGGTGCCGTCACCGCCGTTGATCACCAGCACTTTCGGTTTCACCCGGGCAATGGTTTCCAGTGCCTTGGCAATTTCGTCGACATGATCCACTTCATAATGGAAAACATCGCTGTTCTTAACGCAGTAAGACCTTACTTCTGGCAATATCGCCCGATTTCCGGTTGAGTTCGGATTGGAAAGAAGTGCGACATTTGCCATGAATTTAGCCCCAAATTATGCTGTGCGCTGGATGCATCACATATATTTCATGTTGATGCTGATGGTCTTGACCTCATTGCCGAGCGCAAATTTGGTCTTCTTGTAGCTTGGCTTGCCAAGGTTGAAGATGCTGATGCTCGGGTTGTTCGACATGCCGCCACCGTCGCTGGTGATATCGGTCTTGCCGTTACCGTTCAGGTCATGACGCACGGCAATCGCATATTCGCCGGTCTTGCTGAAAGGGATGCAGAAGCTCATCCTGCTGGCAGTGACAGGGACTTCGATGCGGCTCAGCCATGCACCGCTCTTCAGCCATTCGTCCTTGGTACCGCGATAGCTCTGGACACGAATCTTGCCGGTTGCTTCCTTCAGGCCGTTGATTTCCACCTTCACAGCGGGGCCTTTGCCTGTCCGGCACGGGCGCATGTCATTGGATATCTCCTGGCCACCGGCAAATGCCGGGGCAGAGGAAAGCAAAAGGGTAGTCGATAATGCGATGGAAGCCGCAAATTTCAACATGACGAAGTTACTCCTAGTCGTTATACCCGCGCCAACACTCCGACACGGTCAAGAATCAGCCCCCGATCCGCTTATCGTTATGGATTTGATTTGCGGCGAAAACATGGTGAGAGGGAGACAACAAGTTGAAACTGCTGACTTCCACCGATCGCTATCTGGCAAAATTGATAGCGTTGCCGCTGTTCAGCACATTGGTGATTGCAGCGATGCTGCTGGTGCTCGAAAAAATGCTGCGGCTTTTCGATTTTGTCGCTGCGGAAGGGGGGCCGGTCAGCGTCGTGTGGCGGATGCTCGCCAACCTGATACCCGAATATCTCTCGCTGGGCATCCCGATCGGCTTGCTGCTCGGCATCTTGCTGGCTTTCCGGCAACTGGCGCTCAGCTCGGAACTCGATGTCTTCCGGGCGGTAGGCCAGGGCTACGGGCGCCTGCTGCGGGTGCCCTATCTGTTCGCCGTGGCATTGATGCTGGTCAACCTGGCGCTGGTCGGATTCATCCAGCCCCTGTCCCGCTATTATTATGAGGAACTCCGCTTCGAATTGCGCTCGGGCGCGCTCGGCGCCTCGATCAAGGTCGGCGAATTTACCAATCTGGGCAACCGGATGACCCTCCGCATCGAGGAAAGCCAGGACAATGGCACGAAATTGAGCGGCATGTTCGTTCGCGCCGAAAGCAAAAAGGGCCAGACCGTTTCGGTAACGGCCAAAAATGGCCAGTTTCTGGCAACCGATGATCCCGACACGATCATCCTGCGTCTGACCGATGGCGTGCTGGTGCATGATGCGCCCAACTATAAAAAACCGCGGATTCTGAGCTTCAGCAATCACGACTTGCCGATCGATTTGCCGAACATCGAATCCTTCCGATCGCGCGGTGGCAAGAATCTCGAATATACGATCCCCGAACTGGTGCGGGTCGGCAGCGATGCCAAGCGTCCGGTAACCGAACGCAACGAAACCCGTTCCAATTTCCATTTCCGGATGGTCGAGGTCGTGATGATGCTGCTGATGCCGCTGCTGGCGGTCGCGCTGGCGGTTCCACCCAAGCGCTCCACCTCTGCCCTTGGCGTCTTTCTGTCGATCGTGATGATCGTGACATATCACAAGGTGAATGAATATGGCGAGGATATCGGCTCGCTGGGTCTGGTCGACCCGATCATCGCCCTGTGGCTGCCCTTCTGCGTGTTCGCCGCGCTGATCATCTGGATGTATCATGTCGCCGCGCATGTCCCCGGCGGCCAGCCGATCGGGGCGCTGGAAAAGGCCTTCTCGAAATTCGGCGGGGTCTTCAAGGGACTGCTCAGTTTCAACCGAAAACGCGCGATGATGAAGGACTAGCCCGCCATGGACTTTTTCCCCTCCCGGACGCTGGCCATCTATATGGCAAAAATGTTCATCATCCGCACGCTCGCGGTGCTGGCGCTGCTGGTTCTGGTGCTGCAGGCGCTGGACCTGCTGGGCGAGAGCGGCAAGATTCTGGCCCATCCGGGCAATGGCGAGGCCGAACTGTGGACCTATGTCTCGCTGCGGGCACCGCAACTCATCGCCCGTTTTCTGCCCTTTTCGGTCCTGCTGGGCACAATCATCACGCTCGCGACCCTGAACCAGAATAGCGAAGTCATCTCGATGAAAGCGGGCGGCCTGTCCGCCCACCAGATTCTTGCGCCGCTGATTGTCGCCAGCATGGGCGTCGCGGTGCTCTCCTTTATATTCAACGAGACGCTGGTCGCGCCTGCGACTGCCCGCCTGACGCAATGGGAGAAGGTGGATTTCGGACCTATTCCGGCGGAGAGCAATATACGCACCAATGTGTGGGTCAAGGATGGCAACGATCTGATCAACGCACGGACGGTGATCGGCCGGGGGAACAATGTTCAACTGCGCGATGTCACGATCTACAATCGCTCCGCCAATGAACTGAACAGCCTGATGCACGGGGATCAGGCGCGATTCACCGACAACGGCTGGCTGCTCAGCGATGTGACGCGGTTCAACGTGAATAGCGGCACCGAGGAAAAGACGCCCGAACTGCTGATCGGCGATTCCATAAGGCCAGACCAGTTCACCCTGAGCAGTGTCGATGCGGACAGCCTTTCGATTTTTGCTCTGCGCGGGGCCATCGGTGAACTGGAACAGGCAGGACGCCCGACGATGAGCCTGAAGGCTGGCTGGTGGCACAAGATTTCGGGACCGATGTCATCAATCCTGATGCCCTTGCTGGGTGCGGTCGCGGCATTTGGCCTTGCGCGTTCCGGACAGCTGTTCATCCGGGCGGTGATCGGCATGGCTCTGGGCTTTGCCTATTTCGTTGCCGACAATTTCGCTCTCGCGATGGGCAATATCGGCGCCTATCCCGCTCTGCTGGCGGCCTGGGCGCCGTTCATGCTGTTTTTCCTGATCGGCGAAACGGTGCTCATTCGCACCGAAGAATAGCCGCTTCAGTTTCTGCCGGCGCTGCCTCGCACCAGACCAGCGACCAGTCGCACAAGACTGCGATGATCCGCCCGATAGAAAGGGGAATCCTTCGGCAGCTTGGCCGCGATTCGCCGGTGCGCCTCGCCGAGATTATGATAGGGAATGCCAGGCAGCAGATGGTGCAGCGCGTGGTAGCGCAGCCCGACCGGTGCCCATAGCGCTGGCAGGGTGCCGGGCGGCGGGACATTGACACTGTCGAGATATTGGCCGGTCACGGTCATTTCGCTGCCGTCATTTTCCCACAGATGCGCGACCAGCGTGCGGATCTGGTTCAAGACGACACTACCCGAGATCACCGCAAGGAAGATCAGAAAGGCCCGCATCGGGATCACGCCGGTCGCGACCATGGCGATCAGGGCAATGGACCAGACACTGGCTCCGATCTCGCTGGCCAGCCAGCGACGCTTCAGCTCGCCCTCCGCCGGCTTGCGACGAAATTCGGGATTGACGATCAGCCCGGAATAGCGCTCGACCACGATCTTGCGAAGCGGCGGGATCAGGGCGGAAAGCGGCGACAGCACGGCAAAGCGGAACAAGAGCGCAACCGGTGCCAGCGCGGCGACGATCACGAACAATGGCACCGACCATGGCTTCATCAATGCCAGCGGCAGATATTCCGGGTCTTCAACCGTGCCATATTTCTTGGTCCGGTGATGGATGCTGTGAATGCCCTCATACATGAACGAGGGGATCATCATCGGCACGCCGAACAGCGCGTTCCAGGCAAAATGGAAGCCGGGCAAGGTATTGCGGCGAACATGCGTCAGTTCGTGAATGAAGCTGCCCGCGCGATAAAGCGCCAGCACCGCAATCAGGCCGAACAGGATCGCAAGCGCTGTCGACTGGACGAGGATCGCTCCGGCAAGCGAAGCGTAACCCGTCACCAAAGATGCCAGAAAATCGGCCCAGTAAATGGCCGGCTTCGGCGTATTGAGATCGCGAGTGACCTGCGCCGCAGTCCGGATCAGTTCATTGTCCTCGGGAACGGCGATACGCGCCGAACTCGATCGCGAGTCAGCGGTCGCCTTTGGCGCATTTTCCGGAATGATGGTTGTCGAATTCATAAACACCTGCACAATCTTTGAACCGCCTAGAGCAACATATCGTGGCGAGATCATGGCAAGGACAAGACAGCGAGGCTGTTCACGCCCTTGACATTGCGCCGCGATTAACGTCACAGCCAGCCGGAAATATAAAAGGAAAAATGCGGTGGCCAGTCAGGATATAGTGATTCAGCCTGTGACTACCAAGGCCCAGACCAAGCAGTTTATCGACATTGCCTACACGCTCAATGCCGGTGATCCGCACTGGGTTCAGCCTCTGCGGTCGGAAGTCGCCAATCTCATCACGCCGGGGAAAAATCCCTTCTTCGAACATGCGCGGGTGCAGTTTTTTCTTGCCTTGCAGCAGGGTCAGGTCGTCGGCCGGATCAGCGCGCATATCGACGAACTGGCGCTGCAACAGCCGCCGGAACAGGGCATGGGACCGGGCACCGGCAATTGGGGCATGATGGAGGCAACGGACGAGCAGGTGATGCACGCCCTTATCCGGGCGGCAGAACAGTGGCTGAGCGATCAGGGCATGATTCGCGTGCTTGCGCCGCTCAGCCTCTCGGTCTGGGAAGAGCCCGGCCTCCTGACCCAAGGACATGACCAGAGTCCGATGATCATGATGGGTCACCATAATCCCGCCTATCAGGGCTGGATCGAGGATCTCGGCTACAAGGTTGCAAAGCGTCTGGTGACCTATGACCTGCCGGTGAAAGACGGCTTTCCGGAGCTGATCAACCGCATCGTCGCCTCGGGCGAGCGCAACAAGAAACTGGTGATCCGCAAGGTCGACAAGAAACATTTCGACCGCGACGCAGCGATCATCATGGGCCTGCTCAACGATGCCTGGTCGACCAACTGGGGCTTTGTGCCGATGACCGATCACGAGATCGATCATGCCGGAAAAAGCCTGAAACCGATTGTTCACGAGGCGCTGATCCGGATTGCCGAGCTCGACGGCGAGCCGGTCGCTTTCATGATGACCCTGCCCAACATGAATGAGGTGATAAAGGATCTGAAAGGTTCGCTATTGCCGTTCGGCTGGGCCAAATTGCTCTGGTGGCTGAAATTTCCCAAGGCCCAGTCGATGCGGGTGCCGCTGATGGGCGTCAAAAAGGAACTGCACAACAGCCGTCTCGCCAGCCAGATGGCCTTCATGATGATCGAATATATCCGACGCGATGCGGTCGCCCATTTTGGCACCCGCTATGCGGAGATCGGCTGGATACTCGAGGACAATCAGGGAATGGTCGCGATCGCCGACGCGATTGGCGCGAAAATCAACCGGGAATATCTGATTTACGACAAGCCGATCGATTCCGCACAGCGGTGATGGCTCGCCAGGTGCCGGCCTAGATATTCAGGTCGACCCATGCCGGCGTGTGATCGCTTGCCTTCTCCCGGCCCCGATGCTCCTTGTCGACACCGCAGCTTTTGAGCGCGTCAGCCGCCAGCGGGCTGAGCAGCAGATGGTCGATGCGGAAGCCCTGGTCGCGCTGCCAGCCGCCGCTGCGATAGTCCCAGTAGGTCCAGATATTGCCCGCCGGATAGGTAACACCCAGCGCGTCGGTCCAGCCGTCGTTCAACATCCGCCGATAGCTCTGCCGGCTTTCCGGCTGCATCAGCGCGTCATCCTGCATCGCCTTGACCGAATAGACATCATTGTCGCGCGGGATGACATTATAATCGCCGGCCAGCACCGCTGGCACCTCTTCTGCCCAGATTTCGGCGGCACGATCGCGCAACCGTTTCATCCAGCGCAGCTTGAAATCGAACTTTGGTCCGGGATGGGGATTGCCGTTCGGCAGATAGATGCTCGAAACCCGGACCTTTTGCCCGTCCTTGCCGTTGATATTCGCCTCGATATAGCGGCTGTGCTCGTCTTCGGGTTCGCCATCCAGCCCGCGCTTGATCTCTTCCGGGACCTGGTCGCGCGCCAATATGGCGACGCCGTTGAAGCTTTTCTGCCCGTGCCAGATCGCGCCGTAGCCGATTTCCTCGAACTTGTCGGCGGGAAAGCCCTCGTCCTGAGTCTTGATTTCCTGCAGGCAGGCGACATCGGGCCGCGTTTCCTCAAGCCATTCCAGCAGGCGCGGCAGCCGTGCCTTGATGCCGTTGATATTGAAACTGGCTATTTTCACTTAGATAGAAAAGCTGGAGCCGCAGCCGCAACCCGAAGCAGCATTGGGATTGGTCACCTGAAAGGCGCTGCCGCCAAGGGATTCGACAAAATCCACAGCGCTTCCGCGCACTAGGTCGAGGCTGATCTCGTCGACGACCAGGGTGACCCCCGATTCATGGACCGCGATATCATCATCCTCGATGCTGTCGGCAAGCCCGAAGCGATATTGAAAGCCGGAACAGCCTCCGCCTTCGACGGCCAGGCGCAAGATCGCTGCCTTGCCCTGCTTGCCGGCAATTACAGCGACGCGTTTTGCAGCATTGGGGGTCAGGATGATATCCTGTTCGACGGGGGCGATGGCTTGGTTCATGCTCCTAAGATAGGGACAAACAAAAGGAGCGGCAAGCCTTAAGCTTTAGCCGCTCCTTAATGCACCCTCTCCCAAAGGTATAATAAGCTTCTTATTCCGCTGGGCCGCCCAATGCAACGCCGGAATTCATCTTCTGCGCGATGAGGAAATCATTCGACTGCATGAACGGAATCGGATTGACCGCTTCTCCGGCGATCCGCACTTCATAGTGAAGATGGCTGCCCGTCGAACGACCGGTCGAACCCATGAAGCCGATCAGGTCGCCGCTCTTCACTCGCGTATTGGCCTCGACATTGAGGCGCGACATGTGACCGTAGCGGGTCTGGATGCCATTGCCGTGATTGATCTCGATATATTTGCCATAGCCGTTAACCCATTGCGCGCGGCCGACGATGCCGTCAGCGGTCGCATAAATGGGGGTGCCGATCGGTCCGGCCATATCAAGGCCCTTGTGATTGGCCCGGCGGCCTCGGAACGGATCGGAGCGAAAACCGTAAGAACTGGTCAAGGTGAAGTCTTTCACCGGCTTGCGCGAAGGAATGGTCAATTTGACGGCTTGCAGCTTGCCCTGGCCGGACCAGTTGTCAAACAGCATCTTGAAAGCGGGGTCTGCGTCGCCGAGAGCGCTTTCTGCGGCCTGACTTTTAAGAACATCAACAGGGATACTGGAGTCTGAAGCGGCTTCCGCTGACGCGGCGGTGGAAAAAATCATTGCGGAGCCGAGAAATGCAATGGCTGTGATCTTGCGCACAGATTTTCGGAATAAAGCGACTATGTTTTCGGTCATAAAATGATCGAACCTTTACTTGCGACCCATGAAAATCATGGCGTGAATTTTTTTTGGAACCTTTGTCCCCGATGATCGTTTGCTGATCGAGGACTGGTGTAAATTCAATTCGGTTAACTATTCAATAGCGGAATAATATTCTCGGGTTAGACCGGCTGTCCGGCGCGCTGAGTCGTTGAATGGAGCCTTCAGCCCGCCTTTAAAATGGCTTTTTACCAGCGCTCTCCAATGGTCATGAGGCGAATGGCCGCGTCTCTTGCAGTCAAATTCGAACCATTTTGTCCCAAAAAAGACATGATTGATTTCGTCCTGATAGATTCGGTTCAGCACCCTCGCCGTCAGATCATCGCCCTGTCGCTTGAAACGCTCCACCGTTTCCGGCGTTACATCGAGACCGCGCGCCTCGAGCACCATCGGCACAATCGCGAGACGCGCCGAAGCATCATGCGCGGTATTTCGGGCGCTGTCCCAAAGCCCGTCATGGGCAGGAAGCGCGCCGTAAAAGCAGTCCATTGCCCGCAGCCGCCGGTCGAGCAGCACGAAGTGCATCGCTTCCTCCGCACCCACCCGCATCCAGTCGTCGGTAAACTCGGAGGGAAATTGTGCTCCAAACCGGCCGATCATATCAAATGCCAGATCGATTGCGACAAATTCGATATGGGCGAGCGCATGAATCAGGGCGACCCGCCTCGGTATCGAGGTGCCCGTACCGCGGCGCGGCATATCGCGCGGGCGCATCAGCACTGGTTGCTCGGGCCGGGCGGGCGTGTCCGGCATGCTGTCGCGAAACTCGTGAGTCAGCCGGCCCAGCCGCCATTGCCTTGCGGCCTGCCGCGCTGCCATCACCTTGGCGGCAGGACTGGCAGTTTGCAGCACGCGCAGCACTGCGCTACCGACAGTATCGCTTTCGGTCATTGGGAAGCTGCTACGCGGCCTGCACCGCAGCCAGAACCTCTTCCGCGTGCCCCTTGACCTTCACCTTCGGCCAGGCCTTCAGAACCGTACCATCAGGTCCAATCAGGAAGGTCGAGCGGATGATGCCCATATAGGTCTTGCCGTACATTTTCTTTTCCGCCCAGACGCCGATCTTCTCCAGGAATTCGGTGCTTTCGTCGGAAGCGATATCCACCGTCAGTTCCTGCTTGGTGATAAAATTCTGCTGGCGCTTCGGCGAATCGGCGGACATGCCGAGCACCGCGGCACCGGCTTTTTCAAACTCTGGCAAAAGCGCCGAAAAATCTTTCGACTCCGTCGTGCATCCGGGCGTGCTGGCTTTCGGATAAAAGAACAGCACCAGCTTTTTGCCAGCATAATCCGATATCTTTACCGGGCTGCCATCCGGCGCCACCAGTTCCATGTCCGGAATCTTGTCGCCCACATCGATCATATGATATCTCCTAAAATTTCATCGGGGTCCGGCCGCAGGTGCCGGTTCCATTCGTCAATAACGCATTGCCTGGCCTTGTCATAGCCGTCCAGAAGGGCCTCCCAGCTTTCCTGTCCCGCCGCTCTCGCGATCAATGCCCGGCTGGTTTCCGGCGGATAGTCACAATCCGGCGACATCAGCCGCAAGGCTACCAGCAACCGTGTCATCAGTTCGTGCGCCGTCACCATATCCTCGCCGAGATGGCCGGCGTCGACCAGTGCGCGCACCGCCTTGCCCAGTTGTGGATACAGCGCGTCGCCGGTCTTGAGCTGCAGAAAATGGATGATGAATTCCCAGTCGACCAGCCCGCCTTCCATCAGCTTGGTATCGAGCGGTCCCTTGGGAGGCTTGTGTTCGACAATATCCAGACGCATTTTGCGCACCGCCTTGCGCAGTTCTTCGGGTTCCCGCGGCTGCTTCAATATAGCGCATATCTGCGTCTGCAATTGTTCCCGCAGGGCTGCATCCCCATAGACCGGGCGGGCGCGGGTCAGCGCCATATGCTCCCAGGTCCAAGCGCTTTCCCGCTGATATTTGTAGAAACTCTCCAGCGTGACCGCCAGCGGTCCCTGCGTCCCGGATGGCCGCAACCGGGTGTCGACCTCATAAAGCGGACCGGCTGCGGTGGGCACGGACAGCGCCGTTACAATCCGCGCCGTCAGCCGGTTATAATAGCGAGTGGCACCCAAAGGCCGCTCACCATCGGATTCGCCGCTATGGTCGCCGGTGAACAGAAAGATCAGGTCAAGGTCCGAGGCATGGGTCAATGCCTCCCCGCCCAGTCGGCCCAGCGCAAGAATTCCCAGCGCCGAGCCCGCAATCTTGCCGTGCGTCGCTTCAAACTCGCTAATGGTTGCATCGGTCAGCACCTGGATCGCGGCTTCGGCGACCCGCGCATAGCCCGCCGAGATGGCCAGGGCATCGTGCCGCCCCTCGATCAGCTGGACCCCGAGCGCAAAGCGTTTTTCACCGACCCGCTCGCGCACGCGGTCGAGCAGGATCTGATAGTCGTCACCTGGTTCGGTGCGGGCGAATTGCTCGGCCAGTTCGGCGACGGATGGGGGCAGGTCGAGCGCCGTCGTATCGATGAGCCCGTCGAACAGCTCGGCACGCCGCGCCAGTTCGTCTGCCAGCACCGGCGCGTGGCTGAGTATCTGCCCGAGCAGCTGCAGCAACGCGGGGCGCGCTTCCAGAATCCGGAAAAAATTGATCGCCGTCGGCAATTTGTCGATCAGGCTGTCCAGCCGGGCCAGCGCCTTGGCGGAATTGGGTGCGGTTGCAATCGTCTCGACAAGATCGGGCAGAATCGCTTCGAAGGACTCCTGCGCAGCAGACGAGCGCAGCGCGGTCACCTTGCCGCTCCGCCAGCGCCGGATTGCATGGACAAAGGCTTCGCCTTCCATGATATTTTTCGCTGCGAGCAGGCTGGCCAGTTTTTCTTCATCGGCTGGCAGACGCGCGCTGTCTTCCGGTTCGATCAGATCGTCATAGATTGTGCCGACCGCTTCCACATGCGGTGCCAGCAGATCCAGCAATGCCTGGCCGTCCTCCAGTCCGTGCAGCCGGGCGACCCGGTCCAGCGCCGCTCCCTCATCGGGCAGGCTGTGCGTCTGCTGGTCATTGACCATCTGCAGCCGGTGCTCGATCACCCGGTAGAGTTCGTAGGATTCGCTCAGAATCTGCGCCTTGTCACCATCGATCCGGCCCGCCCCGGCCAGCGCGGCCAGCGCATCGCGGGTAGCAGGCACCCGCAGATCCGGCTGTCGGCCACCGAAGATCAGCTGGTGCATCTGGGCGTAAAATTCGGTCTCGCGAATCCCGCCCCGGCCGCGTTTCAGGTCAAAGCCGGGCCCGAATTTCTGGCCCGCCGCATAATGGTCGCGGATTTGCGCGGTGACCGATCCGATGTTCCGGATCGCCCCGTAATCCAGCGACCGCCGCCAGACAAAGGGATTGATCGTTTCCAGAAAATAGCGCCCCAGATGCTGGTCCCCGGCAGCGGGCCGGGAGCGGATATAGGCCGCCTGCTCCCACGCCAGCGCGCTCGATTCATAATAGCTGATCGCTGCCTCGACCGGCAGCGCCACCGGGCTGACTTCGGGCGACGGCCGGAGCCGCATGTCGACGCGAAAGACATAGCCATCGGCATCGCGGGCATTGAGCGCCTCGACCAGCTGCTGGCCGATGCGGCGCGCCGCGTCGCTGGGTTCTTCCCGACCGCGCACCGGGATTTTCTCCGGATCGTAGATGAAGATCGGATCGATATCCGACGAATAGTTGAGTTCGCGGCTGCCATGCTTGCCCAACCCTATAATGGAGAATCCCTCCAGCGGCGCATCGGGATAGCGCGTTGCGTAGATGTCGGCCAAAGCCTCATCCAGCGCCCGGTCGGCGAAATCCGACAGGCGGTTGGTGACATCGGTCAGGGACAATTGCCCCGCCAGATCGCCGATCGCCAGGGTCAGCGCCAGCGCGCGTTTTTCCTGGCGCAATTTCTGCCGGACATTGTCCGCGCCTTCCCCCGCTCTGACGCAATAGTCCAGGGCCCCATCCAGATTTTCTGCGGCCAGCAAATCGGTCAGTTCGGGCTGGACCTGCATCGCCATGGCGAGAAACGGCGCATGCGACCGGGCGCGTTGCAGCGCATCCTGCAGGGTGGTTCTCTCCGGCAGGCCTGCGATCATGGCTTCAGATAGTCGCTGCGGAATTTTGCGGCGAAGGCGGCAAAGCTGCCGTCGGCAATCGCCGCCCGCATGCCTGCCATCAGCGCCTGATAATAAGCGATATTATGCTCGGTCATCAGCATCGCGCCCAATATTTCCTTCGCGCGGATCAGATGGTGCAGATAGGCGCGGCTGTAGCTGGCGCAGACCGAACAGGCGCAGCTTTCGTCGAGCGGGGCCAGATCCTCGGCAAATTTGGCGTTGCGGATATTGATCGCGCCCTGCGCGGTGAACGCCTGGCCATTGCGTCCGGAGCGGCTGGGCAGCACGCAGTCGAACATGTCGACGCCGCGCTCGACCGCCCCGACGAGATCGTCCGGCTTGCCGACTCCCATCAGATAGCGCGGCTTGTCGGCAGGCAATTGCCCCGGCGCATAGTCGAGCACGTCGAACATCGCCTCCTGCCCCTCGCCGACCGCAAGGCCGCCGATCGCATAGCCGTCAAAGCCAATCTCGATCAGCGCCTCGGCCGAGGCCGCCCGCATGTCCCTGTCGAGCGAGCCCTGCTGGATCCCGAACAGGGCCGCCCTTGCCGCATGTTCCTCGCCGCTGTCGAAACCGTCGCGCGAGCGCTTTGCCCAGCGCATCGATCGCTCCATCGAGGCCAGCGCCTCGTCTCGGGTCGCGCCGTTTTTGGTACATTCGTCAAAGGCCATGACGATATCGCTGCCCAGCAGCCGCTGGATTTCCATCGACCGTTCCGGGGTCAGCATGTGCCGCGAGCCGTCGAGATGGCTCTGGAATTCGACTCCGTCCTCGCTCAGCTTGGCCAGCTCCGACAGGCTCATCACCTGATAGCCGCCGCTGTCGGTCAGGATCGGGCGATCCCAGTTCATGAACCGGTGCAGGCCGCCGAGCCGCGCGACCCGCTCCGCTCCGGGGCGCAGCATCAGATGATAGGTGTTGCCGAGAATGATGTCCGCGCCCGTCGCGCGCACGCTGTCCGGCTTCATCGCCTTGACCGTGGCCGCAGTGCCAACCGGCATGAAGGCTGGCGTGCGGATATCGCCGCGCTGCATGCGGATCGTGCCGGTGCGGGCCTTGCCGTCGGTGGCGGCGATCGAGAAGGCGAAGCGCTCAGCCATGCTGCGGCACGCCTCTGCCTGCTCCGGCTTTATCTCTTGCTGATGCTCGTGTATCCAATGGTCAGTCCTGTTCGTCTTTTCTGGCACCTGTGCAGGATGGGAGCCCATTTTCAAAGACCTAAATCGGGAGCATATCATGACCCAGGCGACAAAGCTGACTTCGGCGGCGACCGCGCTGATCGCTGCGGCCACTCTCGCGGCCTGCTCCGGCGGGACCGGCGAAGCGACCGGGGAAGCGACGGGCGAGGCGAGCGGCGAGCAGGCCCGGGCCGGCAGCGACCGCGGCGCAGTGCGCAGCAGCGACGTGACCCGGGTCACCGCCGCCGACCGGGAGAAATGCTATGGCATCGCCAAGGCGGGCGAGAATGACTGCAAGGCCGGCGAAGGCACCAGCTGCGCCGGCACCGCCCTGCTCGACTATCAGGGCAACGCCTGGCAATATACCGGGGTCGGCGATTGCGAGGCCATGGGCGGGTCGCTGACCGCCGTGGCCGACAATGATCCGCCGGTCCCGCCAGCCAAAAGCTAGGCCGTACAGGGCCCGGCCCGACAGAAGCCTGCCCGGCGGAGCCCTGCCCTCTTGGCCGAACCCCCTTTAGGCGGGCAGACCGCTGATCGACTTCACTTCCATAAAGTCGCGCAGACCATAGACACCGCCCTCGCGGCCATTGCCGGACTGTTTGTAGCCGCCGAAGGGCAGGCCCGGAGCCGGTCCCCAGTTGTTGACGACCACCATGCCGGCTTTCAGCTGCGGCGCGACGGCGGCGGCTTCCGCCGGATCGCCCGAAATGACCGCGGACAGACCATAGTCCGTGTCATTGGCAATCTCGATCGCCTGGTCGAGATCGTCGTAGCTCATCAGCGTCACCACCGGCCCGAAGATTTCCTCTCTGGCGATCCGCATATCGGGCGTGACGCCGCTGAACAAAGTCGGCTTGACATAATAGCCGCGGTTGACATTGGTCGGCAGGTCGGTGCCGCCGGTTTCCAGCGTGGCGCCCTCGTCGATCGCCGACTGGATCAGGTCCTGGATCTTGCCATATTGCGCCTTGTTGACCACCGGCCCGAGATGGCCGCCTTCCGCAGTCGGATCGCCGACTTGCTGGCTCTCGACGATATTCTTGACCACCGCGATCGCCTCGCTGTTCTGGTCCTTGTGGACCAGCACGCGGGTCGGCGCGATGCAGCTCTGGCCGCTGTTGACCATCACCCCGGCGATGGTCGGTGGCAGCACCTCTTCCAGCTTGGCGCCGGGCAGGACCAGATTGGGCGACTTGCCGCCCAGCTCCTGATGCACGCGCTTGACCGTATCGGCCGCCGCTTTCGCAACGAGAATACCGGCACGGGTCGAGCCGGTGAAGCTGACCATATCGACATCGGGATGTGATGCAATCGCGGCGCCAACGGTCGGACCGTCGCCCTGCACCAGATTGAACACGCCGGCAGGCACGCCAGCGGCGTCCATCACCTCGGCGAGAATCGCGGCGCTGCCCGGACATTCTTCCGAGGGTTTCAGCACCATCGTATTGCCGCCGGCCAAAGCCGGCGCCACTTTCAGGGCGATCTGGTTCAGCGGCCAGTTCCACGGCGTGATCATGCCGACCACGCCAATCGGTTCATAGACGATTTTATTGTCACCGACTTTTTCGGAAAATTCGAAATTCTTCAGCGCTTCCACCGTGCCGAGAAAGCCGCCGAGCCCGGCCGGCGCCTGCGCCGCGTTGCCGAGGCTGACCGGCGCGCCCATTTCGACCGCGAGCGACGCGGCGATATCGGGCATGCGCTTCTTATATTCCTCGATGATCCGGCCGAGCAGCGCCAGCCGCTCGTCGCGCGAGGTCTGGCTGAACGTCTTGAACGCCGCCTTTGCCGCAGCCACGGCGGCATCGACATCGGCTTTGGTGCCGAGCACGATTTTGGTGCCCGGTTCCTCGGTCGCCGGATTGATGACCTGGTGCGGCGTGCCGCCAATCGAATCCACCCATTCGCCGTTGATGTAATTCTGTTCGTAGCTGTCCATGGTCATCTCTCCATTCTGTGTGATGGCCGCCGCTATGCCCTGATTTCCCTCGCGGTTCCAGTAGCAAGTTAGACAGCCCGGCCCCCTCGCCCCGACCATGAAGAAGCGGAGAACAGGCCCGCCCCCCGCGTCGCTCAGCGCGCCCCCGGCAGAACCGACCTTACAAAGACGCGCGTTTTTTCAATTCTGTGACCTTTGCCCGAAAGCCGCAAATTTCCGCCATTCTACGCCCGGCCACCAGCCGCCTAGTGTGATCTTTCGCGCGGGCCGTGTCATCCGGGCCAGACCAGAGCGAGCGACCGCAGCGGCGGCGGGCAGCCGGGTGCGAGCATAGCCGATGGGCGGGGGTGTAGGAAAGGGGGATAGGAGGGGCAGGCCGAGGAACTGTCGGCTTGCGACTATTCATTCATCGATATTGCTTGGCCTTCCTCCTGATCACAGGAGGCGATTATGTTGGGTCCGGACAATGCGATTTGGGATGATGGCGAATGGGTCGGCTGGGGCGAGATAGACCGACAAATCCATTACAAAGAATGGGTGCAAAATATCCCAATGCCGAATGTCGGAAGGGCAAATACAAGGTCTTTCAACTTGTTAAAAAAAACCTTCATCACTTTGCGCAATCCATCACATGCGCCCGATGTAATTACTTGTAGTTTTATCATAGCAAAATACAGATTCTGGTCCATGTAGGATAACATTCCGTTTTCGAGGTAGAAGCACGATGCACGCCTTCTTCCGCCCTTCGAAATAGAATCCCATTATATCATCCGGTCCTTGGAAACCTAACCGAAGCTGTTCGGGTTGCGAGAGGCGCCTTACAGCGTCATCAAAAAAAGGATCGCCCGCCGTCACAAATATTGGGTCAACCTTGCTACCATTACAGCCCGTTAACAAGGCAACGGTCGCCAAGGCAACAATGTACTTTAAAACGGTCATTGTGCTACTCCGCAATATTTCTGGCCGGATTTGGTCATTGCTACCACATTCCAACCACCTCGAACTAGGCTCATGTCAGAAAACGCCCCCCCGCCCAGACCTGGACCGGTTGGATTAGGATAACACCGTCGTTATAAATCTGCTCCTCAATCCTCATAACGTCAGGCACAAGTTCAACGTCGATGCCAAGCTGTATAGAGAGGTAACGAACGGAAACTCGCTATTGCTCCCGATCAGGGTTCGGCGACTTCCTAGCCTGATCCCGTACTGCTCCGGCTCATCTCGCATGCCTTTGCGGCACGGGATCATCTGATCCACAATATTCCACAGCCCATGGTCGCACCTTATACCACGCGTCATTTGAAACAGCTTGTTCGCCTCAGTTATCTGGCTCCCGATATAAAAGCCGCTATTGTCAAAGGAACTCAGCCACCCGAACTCATCGGTGGCCAGATCATGAGGAAGAATAAATTCCCGCTGGACTGGCCCAGCCAGCGAGATAATATTCAGGTTCGCATAAGCTAGAAACTCAGGGAATCGACCCTCAAAAATGACTTCTACGCCAAATCCATCCATCTGCATCTGGACTCCAATATTTGGGCCATAGAGATAATTCGTGATAACTCAGCAGATTCGCGGCTTCCAGAGCGTCTCTGGCGACCGAGCCATTTCAGCAACGGCGTGTAACCCTCGGACATTGCGCGACAATATCCAAGCATGCCTCTACATCTACATAGTTGATTAAAAGGATAAAAAGGGTGGCGCTGCCAGAGAGAATTGAACTCTCGACCTCATCATTACCAATGGCGGGCTCAAGGCAACAACAAACTCGAATCCCCATAGCTGTAAAACCGATACCCCCCCGCAATCGCATGGGCATAGGCGGCCTGCATGGTCTCCAGGCCCATCAGCGCGCTGACCAGCATGAACAGGGTGGATTTGGGCAGGTGGAAATTGGTCATCAGGCCGTCGATCGCGCGGAACCTGTAGCCGGGGGTGATGAAGATATCGGTGTCGCCTTCGAAGGGCCGGATGATGCCGTCTGCGCCGGTCGCGCTTTCCAGCAGGCGGAGGCTGGTGGTGCCGACGGCGATAAGCCGGCCGCCGGCGGCGCGGGCGCTGTTCAGGCGGTCGGCGGTGGCGCCGTCGATCCGGCCCCATTCGCTGTGCATCCGGTGGTCATCGGTCTCGTCGACCTTGACCGGCAGAAAGGTTCCGGCGCCGACATGCAGGGTCAGCGTCTCGCTGCCGACGCCCGCTGCGGTCAGCGACTGCAGCAGGGCATCGGTAAAGTGCAGCGCCGCGGTGGGCGCGGCGACGGCGCCCTTTTCGCGGGCAAACATCGTCTGATAGTCGCTGGCGTCGCGCTCGTCGATCGCCCGCTTGCTGGCGATATAGGGCGGCAGCGGCATGGTGCCTGCGCGTTCGAGCAGCAGCTCGACCGGCTCGTCGCCGAGAAAGCGCAGGATGAAACTGCCGTCGTCGAGCTTTGCTTCCGCCTCCGCCGATACATCCTTGCCGAAATCGACGGACTCGCCGACGCGCAGCCGTTTGGCGTTGCGGATGAAGGCCTGCCAGCGGCGCAGGTCGACGCGCTTGTGCAGGGTCGCGCCGATGCGGGCGTCGCCGCGGGTGCCGGTCAGCTGCGCCGGGATCACCCTGGTATCGTTGAACACCAATATGTCGTCGGGGCCAAGCAGGCCCGGCAGTTCGCTGACCAGATGGTCGGACAGCCGGTTGCCGGAGACCTGCAGCAGCTTCGCGCTGTCGCGCGGCACCGCCGGTCGCAGCGCTATGCTCTCCGGCGGGAGGTCAAAGTCGAAAAGATCAACGCGCACCGGCCGGGCTAGGGATTGATCGGGGCGTTCAGATCATCCACGGTGATCGGTTTCTCGGACAGGCCTGTCCCGGGGCCCGGCAGAACCGGGGGCTTGTTGTCGGCTGCGATCGATGCCTGCAGGATCCGGCTGGGATTGAGCGGCGGTTCGCCGCGGGCGATCTTGTCGACATATTCCATGCCGGAAGTGACCCGGCCAAAGGCGGAATATTTGCCGTCGAGCGAGAAGCGCGGATAGAAGACGATGAAAAACTGGCTGTTGGCGCTGTCTTCGCTTGCCGCCCGGGCCATCGATACGACGCCGCGCACATGCGGGAACTTGCCAAATTCCGCTTTCAGATCGGGCAGGTCGGAGCCGCCGGTGCCGGTACCGGTCGGATCGCCGGTCTGCGCCATGAAGCCGTCGATCACCCGGTGGAATATCTGGCCATCATAAAAACCCTGCCGCGTCAGCGTCTTGATCCGCTCGACATGGGCAGGTGCGAGATTGGCAAACAGCTGGATCGCCACCCGGCCGCCGGTCGACAGGTCAAGATAGAGAATATTCTCTTCCGCCGGGACAGAGGCAGGCGCCGGAGCCGGCTGTTCCGCAGCTTCCTGCGCATGCGCAGCGAAGGGAAGCAGAAACAGGGCGGAGAAGGTCAGGAAAAATTTACGCAGCATGGCATACTCATTTGGCATCAGGGGTTTGATCGACAATCTGCCTTTGGACGATTCCGCCTTTCTCTGCAATGAATTGCTGGGAATGGCTATTGATCGCCCTTGAGCCCGATCTTTTGCACCCGGGCGGTGATTTCGTCTGCCACCAGCGGGGTGACGAACTTGTGAATCTCGCCGCCGAACATGGCGATTTCCTTGACCAGGCGCGAGGCGATCGGCTGCAGCGAGACATCGGCCATCAGGAATACCGTTTCGATATTGCCGTTGAGCTGCTGGTTCATGCCCGCCATCTGATATTCATATTCAAAGTCGGCAACCGCGCGCAGGCCGCGGACGATAACGCCGGCGCCCTGTTTTTCGGCAAATTTCATCAGCAGCATGTTGAAGCCGACGACTTCGACGCCGTCGCCCAGCTCGGCGGTTTCCCGGCGCACCATCTCCAGCCGCTCCTCGTCCGAAAACATCGGCGATTTCGACGGGTTGGTGGTGACGCCAATCACCAGCTTGTCGACCAGGCGCATGCCGCGCTTGATAATATCCATATGGCCAAGGGTTATGGGGTCAAAAGTCCCCGGATAGACACCGATTCTCATGTTTAGCTCCCCCGACTAGCGGTCTCTTGTGATTGTATATTCGGCGATGGCGCGCAGCAAATCGGCTTCCTCGCCATAGCCGTTCAGATGCGACTTGGCCTGGTTCGACAGCATCTGGGCCTGTTCTTTTGCCCGGTCCAGCCCCATCAGGCTGAGAAAGGTTTCCTTGCCGGCCTCGGCGTCCTTGTGCAGCGCCTTGCCGGCCTTTTGCTCGTCTCCCTCGACATCGAGGATGTCATCGGCGATCTGGAACGCGAGACCCAGATCATGGGCATAGCCGCGCAGGCTGGTGCGGCCTTCCTCGGCGACGCGCCCGAGAATCGCGCCAATCTCGACGCAGGCCCCGATCAGCGCGCCGGTCTTCAGCTGCTGCAGGCGAGTCACCGTCTGCAGGTCGAAGGTGGAATTTTCCGCCACCAGATCCATCATCTGGCCCCCTGCCATGCCGGCCGGTCCGGCGGCCTTGGCAAGGCAGGCCGTCATCTCGGCCCGGACAAAGGGATCATGATGGGTGCGCTCGTCGGCCAGCAGGCCGAAAGCCAGCGCATGCAGCGCATCGCCAGCGAGAACCGCTGTCGCTTCGCCAAAGACGATATGGGTGGTCGGTTTGCCCCGGCGCATGGCATCATCATCCATGCAGGGCAGATCATCATGGATCAGCGAATAGACATGCAGCGCCTCGACCGCCGTGGCGGCGCGGACCGCGCAGGATTCATCAACATTGAACAGCCGGGCCGTCGCCATCACCAGCAAGGGCCGCAGCCGCTTGCCGCCGCCGATCGCGGCATGGCGCATGGCTTCATATAGAGCGCTGCGGGCATCATCGGGAACCCGCAACAGGGAATCGAACTGCCGGTCGACTGCGGTGGCCACCCGCCCCATCTCCCGGAAAAGATCGGAATTATTGTTGGCCGCCAATGGCTCAGTCCGCGTCAAAGGGGGTGGTGGCTTGCGGTTTGCCCTCGCGATCGAGGGTTATCTTCTCGATCTTCGCTTGCGCCGCTTCCAGCCGCTGCTGGCACAGGCCGCGCAATTTTTCGCCCTCGCTGTACAGTTCGATCGACTGGTCGAGCGGCACGTCGCCGCTTTCCAGCTTGCGGACAATCTCTTCCAGCCGCTTCAGCGCGTCCTCGAAATTCAGCGTCGACAGGTCTTCTTTGGTTTCGCTCATGGCGAAATTCAATGACGACGCTTTCGGTCGCGGTCAAGGGGCTGGGCTTCACTATCACCAACTTCCGGTGTAGCTTCCGGGGAAAAAGAGGGGGAGAGAATATGTTCATCGGTCATTTTGCGCCGGCGATGGTCGCGGCCACCCATCCCAGGGCACCGGGACTCGGCACGCTGTTCGTTGCCGGGCAGTTGCTGGATTTCGGATTTTTCGGTCTGGCGCTGGCCGGGGTCGAGAATTTCCGGATCACGCCAGGCATCACCAGGATGGTGCCGCTCGACCTCTATGACATGCCCTATACGCACAGCCTGCTCGGCAGCACCCTGCTGGCAGCGGCCTTCGCTCTGCTGATCTGGCTTGTCACGCGCAACCGGACCGGCGCGCTGATCGGCGGCGCGGTAGTGCTGTCGCACTGGTTTCTGGATCTGCTGGTCCATGCGCCGGACCTGACCCTTGCCGGATCACCGCCGAAGTTCGGCTTCGGCCTGTGGAACTATCCGATGATCGAGATGCCGCTGGAGATAGGGATCACCTTTGGCGCGCTGGCCTTCTACGTGATCCGGACCAGAGCGATTTCCGGCCAGTCCAAATATGCGATTGGTCTTTTGGCCGTATTGCTGCTGGCCTTCCAATCGGTCAACTGGTTCGGGCCGGAGCCGCAATCCGCGGACACGGCCATGAAATTGACCGGCCTGCTTGCCTTTGCCGTCGCCGCCTGTGCGGCATGGTGGGTCGGACGGACGCGGATCGTGCAACAACCTCGAGGACGGACCATAATATGACCCAATATATCGCCGCCTATTTCATCGCCGCTCTCGTCTTCGGCATTCTCGACTATCTCTGGCTGAGCAATATGGCCGAGTCCCTGTACCGTCCGGTGATTGGCGAAATCATGGCGGATGAATTCCGCAAGGCCCCGGCGATGATCTTCTATGCCATCTATCTCTTCGGAATCGTCTGGTTCGGCATCAAGCCCGCGCTGGTCAGCGGCCAGTGGTCCACGGCGCTGCTCAACGGCGCGCTGTTCGGGGCGATTGCCTATGCCACCTATGACCTGACCAGCCAGGCGGTGCTCAAGGTCTGGTCGACGAAGATCAGCCTCTATGACATTGCCTGGGGCAGCTTCGCCACCGGCGTCACCGCAGCGCTGACCGCCTGGCTGGTGCTGCGCTTCGTGAAGGCATAGGCTGCACCCGACAGCCCCGGCATTTCATCCCCGGAACTTCGGGCCCAGGGCCGCGATTCGCGCCGGCAGAAGCGCGAAAATCGCGCGCCGCCTCGCCTCGCTGGCCGATGCCCATTCGCCGATTTCCGACAATGTCCGCCCGCAGCCGATGCACAGGCCGCTTGGACGATCGATCTTGCAGATATCGTTGCAGGGCGATTTCATTGCGAAGCCAGCTGCTCTTCGATCTGGCCCAGCCGTTCCTTGCCGAAATAGATTTCGCCCTCGACAAACATGGTCGGGATGCCAAAGGCGCCGCGTTCCACCGCCTGTTCCGTATTGTCGATCAGCGCCTGCTTGATCGCCGGATCCTGGGTCTTTGGCAGCAATTCCTGCGCATCAAAGCCGCTCTCCGCCAGAATTTTTCCGACCAGATCGGCATCGGTAACGTCCAGCCCCTGTTCCCAGATGGCGGGCAGCAATGCCTCAATGAACCCCGCCCGCTTTTCCGGTGCCAGCGCCACCAGCATCCGCTGCAGCGTGATCGTGTTGAACGGGAATTTCGGGTTCATCCGGAATTTCGTCAGGCCATGCTTTGTGATGAAGCGGTTCATCTCCAGCATTGCATAGTCATTCTTGCCCTTCACCTCGGCATCGCGGACGAAGGGAGGCGCATTGCCGGTCAACTTGTGCATGCCGCCGAGAAAGGCCGGCGTGACCGCGATTGTCGCGCCATATTTGGCGGCCAGATTCTTGAGCGGCGACCAGATCAGATAGGCGTTCGGACTCACAAAATCGAAAATCAGCTCGATGGTCCTGGTCATACGAGTGCTCCTGCGTAGGCAGGAGCCCGTCTCCCACCATGTCGTCCAGACGCAAACTCTGGAGATGGCCCCCGCCTTCGCGGGGGCACAGCACTCCATAAAGCAGCGGCACGAAACATCAATTCCCTCTGGTCGAAATTGGCGGAGGTCGTTAAAGGCGGTGCATGACAACAGACACGCTGATCGCAGAGCCCAAAATCTCCACCGAAACCGTGCGCGAGCATGGCCTCAACGCGGAGGAATATCAGCGCATATTGAACGCGCTCGGCCGCGAGCCGAATATCACCGAACTCGGCATTTTCTCGGTGATGTGGTCGGAACATTGTTCCTATAAATCCTCGCGGCTGCATCTGAAGAAGCTGCCCACTACCGGTCCCCAGGTCATTTGCGGCCCGGGCGAAAATGCCGGCGTCATCGATATCGGCGACGGCCAGGCGGCGATCTTCAAGATGGAGAGCCACAACCATCCTTCCTATATCGAGCCCTATCAGGGTGCTGCCACCGGCGTCGGCGGTATCTTGCGCGATGTCTTTACGATGGGCGCTCGCCCCGTTGCGAACCTGAACGCACTGCGCTTCGGGCGGCCCGACCATCCGAAGATGAAGCATCTGGTCAAGGGCGTGGTTGCCGGCATCGGCGGCTACGGCAATTGCGTCGGCGTGCCGACCGTGGGCGGCGAGACCAATTTCGATCCGGCCTATGACGGCAATATCATCGTCAACGCGATGACCGTCGGCGTCGCCGATGCCGACAAGATTTTCTATTCCGCCGCCAGCGGAGTCGGCAATCCGATCGTATATGTCGGCTCCAAGACCGGCCGCGACGGGATTCACGGCGCGACCATGGCGAGTGCGGAATTTGATGACGACAGCGACGAGAAGCGCCCGACGGTGCAGGTCGGCGACCCGTTCACCGAAAAGCTGCTGATCGAGGCCTGCCTCGAACTGATGGCGAGCGATGCGATTGTCGCGATCCAGGACATGGGCGCGGCGGGCCTGACCAGTTCCAGCGTCGAAATGGCGACCAATGGCGAAGTGGGCATCATTCTCGACATGGACAAGGTGCCGTGCCGCGAAACCGGCATGACCGCCTATGAGATGATGCTCAGCGAATCGCAGGAACGCATGCTGATGGTGCTGAAGCCGGGCCGGGAAGAGATGGCTGAAGCGATCTTCACCAAATGGGAACTGGATTTCGCGGTGATCGGCGAAGTTACCGATACCCGCCGGATGGTGCTGACCCACAAGGGCGAGACCGTCTGCGACATTCCGCTTGGGCCCCTTGCCGACGATGCGCCGCTCTATGACCGCCCGCATCTGACCCGCGAGGAATATGCCGCGCATATTGATATCCAGCCGCTGGCCGATATTCCGGAAAGCGCCGATATCGGTGCGGATCTGATGAAATTGATGGCGAGCCCGGCGCTCGCCTCGCGTCGCTGGATCTGGGAACAATATGACAGCCAGGTCGGCGCAGACACGGCGCAACGCTCTGGCGGCGACGCCGCAGTGGTCCGCGTCCATGGCACCAACAAGGGCCTCGCCATCACCACCGACTGCACGCCGCGCTATTGCAAGGCCGATCCTTTTGAAGGAGGCAAGCAGGCGATCGCCGAGGCCTATCGCAATCTCTGCGCGGTTGGAGCGAAACCGCTGGCGACCACCGACTGCATGAATTTCGGCAATCCCGAAAAGCCGCATATTATGGGCCAGTTTGTCGGCTGTATCGAGGGCATGGCGGAAGCCTGCAAGGCGCTCGACATGCCAATCGTCTCGGGCAATGTCAGCCTCTACAACGAGACCACCGGTGCCGACGGCGTCAGCCACGCGATCCTGCCGACCCCGGCAATCGGCGCGGTCGGCCTGATCGACGATCTCGACACGATGATGACCATCGGCTTCAAGAATGAAGGCGACCATATCGCCACCGTCGGCTTTCATTATGAGGAGCTCGGCCAGTCGACCTGGCTGCGCGAAATCCACGGCCTGCAGGACGGCCCGCCGCCCAAGGTCGATCTTGAGGACGAACGGTGGGCCGGACAGGTCATCCGCGAGCTGATCGCCGAAGGCAAGGTCACCGCCGTCCATGATATCAGCGATGGCGGACTTGCCGTGGCGCTCGCCGAAATGGCTTTGGCCGGCAATCTCGGTGCCGAGATCGATACCATGACCACCGCCTTCGCCTTCAGCGAGGCGCAGAGCCGCTATGTCATCACCTACCGGGCCGATGCCGAACTGGATCGCGAGAAAGTTCCGTTCGAGAAGATCGGCGAGGTGAAGGGCGACCGGCTGGTGCTGAACGGGCGTCCGGTGCCGGTAAGCGATCTGCGGCAGGCGCACGAGAGCTTTTTCCGCGACTGGATGGAAGACTAGAACCTCTATCCCACCACCACGCTTCGCGCGGTCCCCCTCCCCATGCCTGCGGCACGGGGAGGATGATTCGCTTGACAGTTTCGTCCCGAATATCCCCAAACAGTGATGGCTATGCTATCTCTTCCTCCCTGTGGCGAAGCAATGGGGAGGTGGCAGCCTGAAAGGCTGACGGAGGGGCCATGGCGCGAACAACAAGAAGGACCGTTCTCAAAGCGAGGCAGCTTCGCAAGACGATGAGCAAACCGGAAGTCATGCTGTGGCAACAGCTGCGCAAGAAACCCCTGGGCATAAAATTCCGCCGCCAGCATCCGATTGGCTCCTATATCGTCGATTTCTATTGTCCCTCTGCCAAGCTGGCGATCGAGGTCGACGGTATGGCGCACGATATGGGCAAGCGACCGGAGTATGACAATCGGCGGGAGTGGGAGCTCTCTCAGCAGGGTGTTGAAACCATCCGCATATCGGCTCAGGACGTCCTGCATGACGCGGAAGATGTTGCAGACCGGATATTGCGATATGTTCAGAGCTTGCGTTAGGCCCCTCCGTCAGTCCTTCGGACTGACACCTCCCCATGCCTGCGGCACAGGGAGGATGCACAAATAGCGACTGCTATGGTATAACTTTCCTCCCCGTTGCGCAGCAATGGGGAGGTGGCATCGCGTAGCGATGACGGAGGGGCAATGGCACTAGCAATCAGAGAGACGTTCCCAAAAAGCCACTCCCCCCACAGAATATGGAACCCCTACGGCATCCTGCCGTTGATCAGGGGAACAGAGTCCCTGATGACCATAGAAAAGGATGCCCATCATGACCGCAGGCTATTCCCAGACCCCGCTCGCCAAAAAACTCTCCCTCAAGGACGGAATGCGGGTCTGGTTTGCCGATATGCCGGACAATGTCCGGGCGGAAATCGAGGAGGCTGGCCTGACGCTGTCCGAGGAGCAGGTGCCGACACCCGGGCTGAATGCCGCGCATATTTTCGTGACGGACAGGGCGGAGATGGAAAAGCAGCTGGCGACGCTGCACGAGATGATCGATCCCGCCGGTCAGATCTGGGTCAGCTGGCCGAAGAAGGCGTCGGGCGTCACCACCGACATCACCGAAGACACGATCCGCGACGTCGCTCTGCCGATGGGCTTTGTCGATATCAAGGTCTGTGCGGTGGACGCCATCTGGTCGGGACTGAAACTGGTCATCCGCAGGGAATTGCGTTGAGCCTCTATCCGTTCGTCCTGAGCCTGTCGAAGGACGCCTCAAGACGATAAGCGCACTTCGACAGGCTCAGGACTAACGGGTGGCTCAGGCTGCCTGAGCCAGCATGTCATAGGGATCGATATCCCGGGCGCGGAATTTCTCATGCGCCTGGTGATAGAAATGCGGCGTCCGGATATGCAGCCGTTGCCGCAGCGCAGCCAGCGGCTGGGCGAGCAGATCGGTGATCGATTCCTCGTTGATCTTGGGGCAGGCCTTGCCCATTTTCTGGGCTTCGCGGATCGCGCTGAAGATCGGCGCATCGCTCCTGACCTGTTTCTTCATGTTGAGGCCAGCGGCATAGGCGATAAAGACATTGCCCAATGACGGGTTCTGGCCATAGGTAAAGGCCAGCACACAGGCTTCACCCAGCGCGTCGCGGCCATAGCCGGTGAGTACATGGAGCAGGTCATGGGTGTCGCGCTGGCGAAAACCATACCATTCGATCAGGTCATGATATTTGCGCGGGCTGAACCGGTCATATTCGGCAATCAGTCCGGCCGCACTGAGGCCTTCCTTTTCCATGAAATCGCAATAGGCATGGGCCAGGCTGCCCTCGGGCATTTCGCGCAGGCGGTCATGATCGTCAAGGATCGGCGCAAGTTCGGGCTCGCTGACCAGCAACGCCCTGCCCTTGTCGCTTTCGACAAAGGCCCGTGCGTCCTTGCGGAATCCGGGGCGCGGCAGACATTCAAAGATATGGAAGACCTGCTCGGTATCTTCCTTGTCCTTGATCAGCTCGCGGAAATGATGGAGTGCTTTCAATGGCCGAAAGCGGGCGGCCGGGCGGTCCGGATGGATGAACGGTCTTTGCGAATCGCCAGGGGCGGTAAAGTCATGGTCAATTTTCATGAGCCCCATATGTGGATTACTGACATTAATGTCAATATAGATTCATCGCTTCCCACCGCAAGCCGGCTCGGCTAATCCCCATCCCGTCCCGACCGGGCCTGGCCAAAGGCCCTGCCCGGTTCCGAACGGGATAAACCTGCCCAATGCCGGACGCGGGAGAGAGAAATTTGAAGCCGCACGATCCCCTGCCCTGTACCGCGCCGCCCGCCTTTTACGATGCGAGCGCATGACCACAGCACCGAGCACCCCGCGCTATCTCGAGCTTGATGCCCTGCGCGGTTTTGCGGTGATGGGCATATTGCTGATGAATATCGTCGGCTTTTCGATGCCGGAAATGGCCTATGCCAGCCCGGCGGTCTATGGCGGCACCGACACGCCCGACGTCATCGTCTGGGCGATGTCTTTTATTTTCGTCGACGGCAAGATGCGCGGCCTGTTCACCATTCTGTTCGGGGCCAGCATGATGCTGATCATCGAACGCGCACAGGCAAAGGGCGAGAATGTCGCCAACATCCATTTTTCCCGCATGGCGTGGCTGGCGATCTTCGGCCTCGCGCATTTCTTTCTTCTGTGGGCCGGTGACATTCTGTTCCTCTATGCCGCGGTCGGCTGTATTGCCTTTTTTCTCAGCGGTCTGACCGCGGAGGATCTGTTCCGGCGCGCGCTGTTCATCTTCACCCTCGGCTTTGTCGGCTTTGCGATCATGTTTGGCAGCCTGCTGCACCTGGAATATCTGGCCGGCCTGCCCGGTGCCAGCGCCGACACGATCGACAGCCTGGCCGAGACTCTCCGGGATTTTGACCCGGACGCAACCGCTATCGCCGCCGATATCGCCCTGCATCGATCCGGATTTCTTGCGATCGTCATGGCAAAATTCCGCGACGATCTCTTTCAGCCGCTGATTCTCGTGGCTTACAGCCTGACCGAAACCCTGCCACTGATGATGATCGGCATGGCCCTGTACAAAAATGGCTTCATGACCGGGGAATGGAGCGCAGCGGACTATCGCCGGCTGGGCATCCGGATGACCGTTACTGGTGCCCTGATCCTGACCGCCATCACGTCGGTCCTGATCTACCGGGACTTCGACATATTGCTGATGCTGAACGCCAGCTATGCCTGGAACTGGCCCTCGCAATTGCTGATGACGGTCGGCTATGCGGCGCTGCTGATCGAGCTGGTCCGGCGGTGGGCCGCATCGGCCTGGATGCAGCGCGTGGCCGCCGTCGGCCGGGCCGCCTTTTCCAACTATCTCGGCACCAGCCTGCTGATGACCTTCCTCTTCTACGGCTGGGGACTGGGCCTCTATGGATCGGTCGGGCGCGTGGAGCTTTATCTGTTCGTGCTCGCAGCATGGGCGCTTATGCTGCTCTGGTCCGCCCCCTGGCTGGCGCGCTTTCGTTATGGTCCGCTGGAATGGCTGTGGCGGAGCCTGGCAAGGAAGCAGATGCAGCCGATGCGCGTTCATCCGAATAAAGATTGACGATTTTCTCTATTGCGATCTATTCTCATTAGCGATATACGAATCGCCGAGAGGAACGGAAATGGTTGTTTGCGTCTGCAATGCGATTAAGGAAAAAGACCTGAGAGCTGCCGTTCGCAGCGGTGCCGACCGGCCGTCCAAGGTCTATGCCCAGCTCGGCCGCAAGCCGAAATGCGGACAATGCCTCGCCTTCGCCCGGACGATCATCCAGTCGGAAGTTGCAACCGCTTAGCATTCTCGTTATCAAATCATTGAAATATTTATATTTTCTATCGAAGTCACCCTTTCGCTTCGCTTTCTGATACTGTATAGCCACTGGCAATCTTTAGACCGACAGCGGGAAGGAAGCTGCCATGAAGGGCGACACAAAAGTCATCGAGTTTCTCAACGAAGCGTTGAAAAACGAACTCACTGCCATCAACCAATATTGGTTGCATTATCGCATGCTCGACAATTGGGGCGTGACCAAGCTTGCCGAGTTCGAGCGGCACGAATCGATCGACGAGATGAAGCATGCGGACAAGCTGGCCGAGCGCATCTTCTTTCTCGACGGTTTGCCCAATTTCCAGTTGCTCGGCCGGTTGAAGATCGGGGAAACCGTAGAGGAAGTGCTCAAGGCCGATCTCGAGCTTGAATATGAAGCGCTGCCGATGCTCAAGGACGCTATCGAATATTGCGAGAGCATCCGCGACTATGTCAGTCGGGACCTGTTTGCCGAAATCCTGGAAAGCGAGGAAGACCATGTCGATTCGCTCGAGCAGCAGTTCGACATGATCGAGCGAATGGGGATCGAGAATTATATCCAGCTGCAGTCGAAATCGATCGAATAGCCCGACAGGCGCGTTCAGCCGAACTGGCGCCCGAAGCCGAGAGGATGGCGTTCCCGGACCACCGGGCTCGCATCCTCTTCGAGCACGGCCAGCGTTTCTTCGAACATCGAGCGTAGCCCTACCACCAGTTCGAGCAGTTCGTCCGGCGTGTCGCGATGCTCGACGCAGGCGCGGGCGGTCATCTCGATCACTTCCGCCGTGCCCCACAGCCGCAAGGCACCAAATTGCAGCGCCTCCCCTTTGAGCGTGTGGGCCGCCATGACCATCGCCACCGGGTCCTTTGCGCGCATGGCGGCTTCGATCTTGCTGACCGAGTCGGTGCCGTCTTCGCGGAAATAGCCCAGGATGCGAACGAAATTGGGGCCAAGCGAGGAATGGGTTGCAGCGCAAACCGTCCAGTCAATCAATTCGCTTTCCAATGGCTCCACCGGCCGCTCCCGACAAATTAGCGAAGATACGCTATTCCAGCCTTTAGCGCCGCACCGGTAAAGACTTGGTTACCGGGCTCCAGAATCGTTAACCATGAAGGCAGCGGCATTTGCGATGCCGCAGCGGCCATCAATCTTTGTCGTGATAGGGGTTTTTGGGTGCCCGGATGATCAGCCGCACCGGCACGCCACCAAAACCGAGCTCGCGGCGGATGCCATTGACCAGATAGCGCCGGTAGCTCTCCGGCAGCTCATCAATGCGTGTCCCGAAGATCACGAAGGAGGGCGGCCGGGTCTTTGCCTGGGTGATATAGCGCAGCTTGATCCGCTTGCCGCCCGGAGCCGGTGGCGGGTTTTCGGTGATCGCATCCTCGAACCAGCGGTTGAGCTTGCCGGTCGATACGCGCTGTGACCAGATCCGGCGGGCCTGGAACGCCGCTTTCATCAGCTGGTCAATGCCCTTGCCGGTAAAGGCCGAGACGGCGACCAAAGGCACGTCGCGTACCTGCGCGAGGCCGTCATTCAGCGCCGCCCGGATGCCGTTGAACAATTTGCTCGGGCCTTCCGCCACATCCCATTTGTTGATCCCGATGATCAGGCAGCGGCCTTCCTGGATGGCATGATCGGCGATGCGCAGATCCTGCGCTTCCAGACCCTTGGTCGCATCGAGCAGCAGCACCACCACTTCGGCAAAGTCCACCGCGTGGCGGGCATCGGCTACGGCAAGCTTTTCCAGCTTGTCATTGACCTTGGCGCGCTTGCGCATACCGGCGGTATCGATCAGGCGGACCCGGCGGTCGGGATCAATGCCGTCGAGCTTTTCTTCCTCGGTCAGCGCATCATCGTGCCAGACCCAGTCGACGGTGATACTGTCGCGGGTAATACCCGCTTCCGGGCCGGTAATCAGCCGGTCCTCGTCCAGCATCTTGTTGATCAAAGTCGACTTGCCGGCATTGGGGCGCCCGACAATGGCCAGTTTCAGCGGCGCGGATTCGTCGGTCGGTTCGTCCGCAGCGGCTGCCTTGAAATTTTCGACATAGGGCTGGATCGCCTGGAACAGGTCGGCCATGCCGTCGCCATGTTCCGCGCTGAACGGAATCGGATCACCAAAACCCAGGGCGTAGCTTTCCAATATGCCGGCGTCGGCCGCCTTGCCTTCAGCCTTGTTGACCAGCAATACCACCGGCGTCTTCGCGCTGCGCAGCCAGCGGGCAATTTCCTCGTCCAGCGGCGTAAGCCCGGCGCGGCCGTCGATCACGAAAATCGCCAGCTCTGCGCCCGCGACGGCCAGCTCTGTCTGCTTGCGCATCCGTCCGGGCAGGCTTTTCGCATCTTCATTTTCATAGCCCGCCGTGTCGACGACATTAAATTCCAGCCCCAGCAGATTGGCAGCGCCCTCGCGGCGGTCGCGGGTGACGCCGGGCATGTCGTCGACGAGCGCCAGCTTCTTGCCAACCAGACGGTTGAACAGCGTCGATTTGCCGACATTGGGTCGACCTATGATTGCAATATTGGGCAGCATAAAGCCGGTCCCTGTCCTTTGGTTCTGATCCTCAGCGGAACGCGGAAATGCGGCCGCTGTCGTCAAGAATATATAGCATGCCACCGGCAACGACTGGCGGCAGCGAAATGCCGTCGTCCAGTTCGAACAGAGTCTGGCTCGATCCCTCGCCCGGCGACACCGCCACGACCTCGCCTTCGGTATTGGCAACAATCAACCGATTGCCGGCCAGAATCGGCCCCGTCCAGTTGATCGGATTTTTCTTCTTCTCGTCGTTCTTGTAGGCGGCGAGCTGGCTGATCCAGCGAACCTTGCCATTCGGACGAGCGATGCACAGCAGCTTCGCATCATCGGTCAGCACGAACACCCATTCGCCGGCGACAACCGGCGTGGTGATTCCCGCGATATTCAATTCCCAGATTCGCTGGCCGGTGACCAGTTCATAGGCCGCCATGCGGCCGCCCTGGCCGAGCGCGAATACGCGGCCGCGATCGATCACCGGATCGGCGTCAATATCGGACAGGGTCGCGACCGAAGTCGAGATGCTGGTCCGTGCAAGCGCATCATTCCAGAGATTGCGGCCATTTTCATAGCGATAGGCGGTCAGTTCGCCCGAGCTGTAGCCAGCGACCACCGTGCCCTGGCCAGCGGCAGGCGCGGCGACGCCGAAAATTCCGGCCAGACCGACGGTCCCGGCTTCGTTCCACTGCACCGATCCGTCCAGCATGTTGAGCGCATAGATCTGGTTGTCCTGGGTCATCACATAGACATTGCCGTTGGAAATGGTCGGCGAGCCGCGCAGCGGGCCGGCGGGACGCACTTTCCATATCTCGCTGCCGTCAGCCGCGTTCAGCGCAACGACGTCGCCCACACCATTGGTGGCATAGACGATCTTGTCGAATACGCTCACGCCCCCGCCGAAGAGCGACGATTCGCCGTCGCCCTTGACGTCCATCTGGACAGACCAGATTTTCGCGCCGGTGGCAGCGTCAAAGGCATGGACCACGGCCTGGGTGTCGGTAACGAACAGCCGGCCACCCGCAACCGCCGGAGCAGAGGCCAGCCGTTCCCGCTTGTTGGTGCCGCTGATATCGGCGGTCCAGACCCGGGACAGATTGTCCCCGAGAGCGACATGACCAATGGACTTGCTCGCATTGCCGCCCGATTGCGCCCATTCGCTGTTCGCGACCGGAGCCGGCAGGATGACGGCGATCGAGGCCAGAGCCGGATCGACTTCCGCGCCGCTTTCGCCGCTCAATATCGGCGTGCGTTTGCCGAGCGTCGGCGTGCTTTTCTTGTCTTCGCCGTCGCCGCCTCCCAATATGCCGCAGCCCGAAAGCAGGGACAGGGCGAGCAGGCTGGCGATCAGTTTCTTACTGGAAATCATTCCTTGGATTCTCCCTCAGCCGCAACCGCCTTGAGCGGAGCAACCACTTTTTCATCGCTGTCCAGTTCGACAGCGTCAATGCCTTCGACACCAGCCATCTGCAAAGCACGCGACCGGATCGTTGGCGGGACATTGTCATCCTTGGCGAGCTGCGCGAAAAGCGGCCCCGCCAGATCTGACTTGCCCATGTTAAGATAGGATATGGCGACCATTTCACCGGCGCTGCCGAACCAGGCATTGCCCGGTACCGCCAGCGGTTTCAGACGGTCGATCACCTGCTGCGGCTTGAGCAGGTCAAATTCAGCCGTGGTCTGGCGGATCAGAGCCAGATCGCGGAACGGTTTGGGCAGGCTGTCATCGGCAGCAACCTTGGCATAGCCTTCGATCGCCTTTTTGGGGTTGTCCTTTTCCAGGGCAATATTGGCCTGCAGCAGCTGTGCCGCGGCGCGGTAACCCGGCTGTTCGGCGTCCATCAGCGGCTCGAGCGCCTTTGCCGCCCCGTCGAGATTATTCTGGCGCACACTGTCGATCGCCGCGATATATTCCTCGCTGCGCAAACCGGATTTTTCGCCCTGGTTGTTCTGATAGAAGATCCAGCCAGCCAGCGAACCGAGACCGATGATCACCGCCGCAAAAATCCAGATGCCATAGCGGGTGGCCAAGGTTTTCAGCTGGTCTTCGCGCACCGCTTCGTCGACTTCGCGCAGGAATACCTGTTCCTGGCGGTCTGGCTGCTGTTCTGGTGCCTTGTTTTTGTCTTTGGCCAATGTGGCTTCCTCAATATTGTCTTGCGCGCCCTGCCTGCCGGTCAGCCGCAGGCGATTTGCAATCGGCTGTCCTTTAGCGCCCGCAATAGCAAAAGTAAAAGTCTATTGACCATTTCCACAGGCTGAACGGAGGATCGGGTGATCGGGGTAATTTTCGCTATTTTTTCGGCTGATAGAGCTGATCCGCTCCCGGAAAACTGCGCTCCCTGACCTCTGCTGCATATTGTTCGGCGGCCTGGTCAATTTGTTCGGCAATATTGTGGTAGCGTTTCACGAAACGCGCCGTGCGGTCGAACATGCCGAGCATGTCTTCGGTCACCAACACCTGGCCATCGCATTGCGCCGAGGCGCCAATGCCGATGGTGATCGCTTTCACCGCCTGGGTTGCCTCGATCGCGATCGGCTCCAGCACGCCTTCCAGAACGATCGCAAAGGCACCGGCCTGGTCCAGGGCGACGGCGTCGCCGACAATCTTTTTCGCTTCCGCATCGTCGCGGCCGCGCGCGGCATAGCCGCCCAGCACGTTGATCGCCTGCGGGGTGAGGCCGACATGACCGACCACCGGAATGCCGCGCTGCACCAGAAACGCAACGGTCTCCGCCATCACCTCGCCGCCTTCCAGCTTCACCGCAGCCGCGCCGGTCTGTTTCAGGATATGGGCCGCGCTTTCATAGGCCTGTTCCGGCGACCGTTCGTAGGACCCGAACGGCATGTCGACCACGACAACGCTGTGATAGCTGCCCCGGACAACGGCCGCGCCATGGTTGCACATCATGTCGAGCGTCACCGGGATCGTCGAATCGAGGCCGTAAATGACCTGCGCCAGCGAATCGCCGACCAGCAGCATGTCGCAATGGGCGTCGAGCAGCTGCGCCGTCCGCGCGGTATAGGCGGTCAGCATCACCACCGGCTCTTCGGTAACCCCATCGACCTTGCGCCCCTGGATCTTCGGAACCGACAATCGCCGCATCGGCTGCGGGCGCGGATTGGCGCGACTGGTGGATGTATCGAGTTTGAAGGTCGTGGACATGGAGGGCCTCAGCGATAAAGTTGATAGACCGGCCCTGATAAGCGACGCTGGCCGATAAGGCCAGTCTCGCAATTATCACTTGATGGCCGTCACCGCTATCCCGGGATTGTCGCTGAACAGTCCGTCCACTCCCGCAGCCCTATAGGCACGGATCTCCCCCAGCAGATCGCCCGGTTCCCGCGGATCGATGCCGCTCTTGAAATCGGTCGGCAGGAAGTAGTTTTCCCGGCGGAAGGTCCAGGGATGGACAACAAGGCCGGCCTTGTGCGCTGCCTCGACCAGGCCGCTCGGCTCCTGCATCTGGCCGAGAAGATTGCGGCCGATCACCATATCCTTCGAAGGCCCGAGACCATCCGCATAGGTCGCGATTTCTTTCAGACCAGTTGCTGTGATCATCGCCGCATAGGTCTGCCCGGCAATATCAGGCGGACCGGCTTCGCTGGCGACCAGCTGCACCAGCCGGATGTCGGTTTTACTGTTAAGGGCGATCAGATTGCCAACCTCGAACGACTGGATAAAGACCGGATCGGCTTTGCCAGCATAGCCATATTGTTTCAGCAATTTGAGCATGGGCTCGTCGTGGCTCAGCCCCAGAGCCTTGAAATAGCTCGGGTGCTTGGTTTCCGGATAGACGCCAATCCGCTTGCCCCTTTGCTTCTCCTGCCGTTGCAGCAGTTGCAATATCTCTTCGAACGTCGGTATTTCAAACTGACCGTCATAGGCCGCATTGGCGGCGCGCAATTGCGGCAACCGTTCTTTTGCCCGCAGGGTCTTCAGCTCTGCCAGCGTGAAGTCTTCGGTAAACCAGCCTTCAAGGCGCTGGCCATCGATCGTCTTGACCGTCTTGCGCCCGGCAAATTCCGCCCTCTCGGCGACATCGGTGGTCTCGCTGATCTCATTTTCGTGCCGCGCCACCAGCACGCCGTCTTTGGTCAGCACGAGATCGGGCTCGATAAAATCCGCACCCTGCTCGATCGCAAGCGTATAGGACGCGAGCGTATGTTCCGGGCGTTCGCCGCTGGCGCCGCGATGGGCGATGATGATCGGCGGCTCCCCGCTCAATGTGGCCATGTGCACCTCCCGCTCTCCGCCCGGCGCCGCCTGAACGCCGCAACCCGCCAGCATCAGTGTGAATGCGAATAAAAAGGCGGTACGGACGTTCATCGCTAGCTGACCTCGACGCCTTTCCAGAAGGCGATCCGGCCCTCGATTTCAGCCGCTGCCGCTTTCGGGGCCGGATAATACCAGGCGGCCTCGTCATTGATTTCGCCGTCGACGATCAGGGAATGGTAAGACGCATCGCCCTTCCACGGGCAATGGCTGGTGGCGTCGCTGTGCATCAGATATTTCGACCAGACGGAATCACGCGGAAAATAGTGATTGCCTTCGACCACCACCGTGTCGTCGCTCTCCGCGATCACCGCTCCATTCCATTTTGCCTGAACCATAAACGCGTCCTTTTCCTGATACCAAAACCTGCGGCAGCGATCAGTGTCAACGGTATCCAAATCCATATAGCTTCGGAATATAACACTTTGATGCCACGGGCGCTGATAAAATCAGAAAGTCCGATCGGCGATACGGCAATCGGGGTAAACGGAGCAAAATGACGCACGGTCTCCAACGGCCAAAACAGGGCCACGCCCAGCCCGCCATTGGTCAGCATATCAAGCAGCCCGTGCGAGGCCATCGACACGAACAGGAAAAGGGCAGCGACGCCATAGCGCTCCGGCCGCAACAAAGCTGTTGCGGCCAAGGCTGCCGCAGCTGCAAAGGCCAGACTGTGGGTGGCGCCCCGGTGACCCCAGCGGTCTCCATAGTCGACGCCAAATCCGAAACCGATGACATCGGCATCAGGCAACATCGCGAAGACTATGCCGGTTACGATCACCGGCAAGGACAGCCTGCTTCGTCCCAGGACCAGCAAGCCAGCAAGTGGCACCGCTGCATGGGACAGGATCGTCGGCACTAGCTGTTGCGCGCGGCCAGACCAGCGGCTTCATAGTCCGATGCCTTGAAGCCGACGACCAGTTCGTCGCCATGTTCCAGCACCGGCCGTTTGATCATGCTGGGGTTTTCCGCCATCACCATCACTGCGGTATCGTCGCTGATATTTTCCTTCACCATGTCGGGCAGCTTGCGAAAGGTCGTGCCGCGCTTGTTGATCAGCATTTCCCAGCCCACCTGCATCACCCACATTTCCAGCTTTTCCTTGCTGATCCCGGACTTCTTATAGTCATGGAAGACATAGTTGATGCCGTTCTTCTCCATCCAGTTGCGCGCCTTCTTGATGGTGTCGCAATTGGAAATACCATACATCTTGGTTTCGTTACTCATCGCTTTTGTCCTGTTTCTGCTGCGCTTTCACCCAGAGACAGATGTCAGCAACCGGGCATCGGTCACATTTGGGGCTCCGGGAAGTGCAGATTCGCTTCCCGAACTGAATTAGCCAGAAATGCCCGTCGCGCAAGGCCCAATCGGGGCTGCGCTCTTCCAGCTGCTGCGCGGTCTTGTCCGCCGTCTTCGCATCGGTCAGGCCGACGCGGTTGCAGACCCGGTGCACATGGGTGTCCACGGCGATCACATCTACGCCAAAGGTGAAGCTCATGACGATATCGGCGCATTTCCGGCCGATGCCCGGCATGGCCAGCAGCCCCTTCCGGGTGTTCGGTACTACGCCGCCATGTTCGGCCAGCAAATGCTCGCAGAATTTCCGGATGCTGCGCGTCTTGTTGTTATAGAGGCCGCACGGCTTGATCGCCGCCGCAATATCGCGATCGTCCAGCTCCAGCATCTCTTCCGGCGTCTCGGCCAGTGCAAACAGAGCGGCCGCCGCCCTGGCGGTATTGCGGTCCAGCGACTGGGCCGACAGCATGCAGGAAATGCAGGAGCGGAAGGCATCGGGCTGGCCCTTCGGTCCCTTCGCATCGGCGGTGCGACCGGGCATCGCTTCTGCAAGGCGGTGGTAGACCGTCTCTATCTGGTCCGGCTCAAGCTGCTCTTTCTCCGGCATCAGGCAAATTCGCAATCGCTGCGCACCGGACATGAGCCGCAATCCGGCCGTTTCGGGCGGCAGATCGTTTGCGCCAGCCGCTTGCCGAGCAGATGGTGCTCATCAACATCCGCTGCCGTCCATTCGGACGGCAAGACCGGCATCAGCGCGTCATAAGCGCGCGCCGTATCGGCCTTGGCCGGCACCAGCCCCATCCGCTGCACCACCCGGCGATGCCCGGAATCGAGCACCAGCGCCTTGCGGTTGAAGCGACTGGTGTTCATCACGCCGGCGCTGATCTTGCGCGCCACCCCCGGCAGCCGTTCGAGCCAGGCCATTGCCTCCGCGGTATCCAGCTCCTCCAGATGATCCAGCGTGGCGCTGCCGCGCTGTCTGACAATCTCCTGCATACAGGCCTGCAGACGTTCCGCCGCCATCGCCGGAAAGGTGGCGGTCTGCAGCGTACGGGTGAGTGCGCCGAGATCCGCTTCGGCCACCTTCTCCCATGTTCCATATTCGGAAAGCAGCCGGTCCGTATTGTCGTTGGACACCACTGTCTTGGCGCGCGCACCGATGACGCCCTGGACCAGCGTCCACATCGGATCACGGCGCTTGTCATCTGGGCGGATCACCCGGCCAAATGTGTCGATCAATAGCTCATGCATGCGCCGTAATATTCCGGTGCGCGGGTCAGTACCGAGGTCAAGTTGCATCACCGGCATATGGATCAGCAAGAGCGAGCTAGCAAGATGCGGGTCGCTGCCGGGCTTGGCCGGGGCCTAGATATCGACGATGATCTTGCCGAAATGCTGGCCCGATTCCTGGTGGCGGAAGGCATCGGCGAGATCGGCGAGCGGGAAATGCTTGTCGAGCACCGGCCTGATGCCATTGGCCTCGATCGCCGCGATCATGTCCAGCTGCTGCGCCCGGCTGCCGACCGTCAAGCCCTGCACCCGCAAATTCTTCGCCATCAGCAGCGCCGTCTGCACCGGCCCGGCGAAACCGGTGAGCACGCCGATCAGCGCGACATGGCCGCCAATCCGTGTCGCCATCATCGACTGGTCGAGCGTGCCGGGGCCGCCGATTTCGACGACGCAATCGACGCCCTTGCCACCGGTCAGTTCAAGCACCTTCGGTCCCCAGGCCTCGACTTCCTTATAGTTGATCAGATGGTCCGCGCCCATTTCCTTGAGCCGCTCAAGCTTGTCATTGGAGGATGATGTCGCAATCACGGTCGCGCCCGCTGCCTTGGCGAATTGCAGCGCGAAGATCGAAACCCCGCCGGTGCCCTGCACCAGCACCGTATCACCGGGCTTGACGCAGCCATCCGCAAACAGCGCCCGCCAGGCGGTCAGGCCGGCGCAGGTCAGCGTCGCTGCTTCTGCCGCGCTAAAACCCTTCGGCGCACGCGTCCAGGATGTCGCGGGGCCCACCGCCTGCTCCACCGCATAGCCGTCAATTCCGTCGCCCGGCACGCGCTTGAAGCCGCCTTCGGGCGGCACACCGTCGAGCCAGTCGGGGAAGAAGGTGGAGACCACCAGATCGCCCACTGCAAAGTCACTGACGCCCTCGCCCACAGCCGTAACCTCGCCCGCACCGTCGGACATCGGAATGCGATTTTCCGCTGTCGGGATCATCCCCTTGACCACCGCATAGTCGTGATAGTTGAGACTGGACGCGCGCAGCCGCACCGCAATTTCGCCGGGACCGGGAGCGGCAGGATCGGGCAGGTCGACCAGAGCCAGATTGTCGAGTGACGCGGGGGCTTTGAGCTGGATGGCTTTCATGGGGGACTCTCCTGAATTTAATTGTCTAATTAAATTCAGACTTAGGAGCAGTGCAGCAGGTGGTCAATATAGGACCGGGCCAGCCTGCAGATGACATCAAGGGCCAGCTTGACAAATAGTTACCTAAGTGTCATTTTGACACCATGGCAAAGACGATCAAGATTGATGACGAACTGATGGAAGTCATCGGCCGCGAAGCCGAGATGATGAGCCGCTCGCTGGCCGGACAGGTCCGCCACTGGGTGCGGATCGGGATGAGCATAGAGAAATCCCGTTTCTTCGACCAGTCGCGGGTGGTCGAAGCGCTGAGCGGAAAATTGTCGCCTGATGCGCTGACCGCCGGCGAACAGGAAGCCTATATTGACAACCTGTTCGACGCAGCGCGCTCCGGCACGGTCGAGCAGGGTAAATTTTTCGCAACCCGCAAGGCTGACGGTCTGGGCGCAGGACTGCGCGACGGCGAGATTCGCAAGGAAAGCGGTCCCGCCGACTGATGGCCATTGTCGCCGGTCGCCCGACCCTGTTTCTGATCGCCGGGCCGAACGGAGCCGGCAAGTCGACCTTTTACGACACGGTGCTGGCACCGCGCACTCTCGCTCCCTTTATCAACGCCGATATCATCCAGCGCGACGAACTTGGCGATCCGTCGCCCGAAGCCTCCTATCGCGCCGCAGAAATTGCCGGGGAGCGGCGGCGCGACCATATCACGGCCGGCCGGTCCTTCGTCATGGAAACCGTATTTTCGCATCCGTCGAAGCTCCAACTTCTGCAGGATGCGCGCGAGGCCGGCTTTCGCCTCATTGTCTTCCATCTTGCGCTGGCATCGGCCGACCTTGCCGTAGCCCGGGTCCGGGCCCGCGCCCAGGAGGGTGGTCACCCGGTACCGGAACACAAGATCCGCGAGAGGTTCGCGCGCAACGGTCCGCTGATCCGCGAGGCCGCTCTGCTGGCCGACCGGGCGATGATCTTCGACGCCTCGGCCCTGAACGAACGGCCGGCGGTGTTGCTGGAACTGGCGCAGGGACAGATGGTGCGCCGGGCCGGTGAGGTGCCGGAGTGGTTCGAAAAACTGTACGGCGATCTGGCCTGAGCAGCGGCCAGCCGGTACGCCCCGGCCGTTCGGGACCGGGACGCTCCTGCCTTGGTGGGCGCGCGAATCTAGCGGCTCAGCTGACCCCGGATCGCGCCGCCGGGATATTCCGCCGTATGCACGTTGACATAAAAGGCGGATGGATCATCTTCGATCCGGTTCTGCGTCCATTCCGAGCCATCGGCACAGCCCTTGTAGCCGCCTTCATTGGCGGGGCGCAGCGTGAACACCGGTGGACCATTGGTACCGCGGACCCCGCGATGAATATGCGCCGCAGTAATCGGTCCGATCCCGCGGACCCCGTTAATATCCCAGCAAATCTGTCCAAATGTTTCTGAGATGCTGATTTCGGCTCGGCCGTAGCCATCGGCGTCACCGCCGCCCACTTCCTCGCTGCCGAGCAGGGTCGTGCGATAGACATCGCCGGTGCGCTCGGCGACCTTCTCTTCCACCGTGGCACATCCGGCCAGCGCGGCAGTGCCGAGGCCGGCCAGCAGCAGATTTTGCAACTTGATCATTTTCTCTCTCCTGTTTCGCTCGCGTCTCGTTGGCGCAGGCGACAGTGGGATAACGGGCGAGGATCGATAGGGTTCCGCTGGCACCGGTTCTCCGTGCCTCAGCGTCCTTCGACAGGCTCAGGACGAACGGAAGAGGGGGAATGGCCAGAACTGTTAAGGGGAAGCGCCGCCAAACCCCCGCTCGTCCTGAGCCTGTCGAAGGACCGAGGCACGCACGATGCCAATTTCGTCAGCCAGCAAATCTCGAAGTCGCTTTTTTGCCTAGCGGCTCCTCACGTCGCCGATAAACAAACCATCGCTCTCCACCATGCGGCATCTTGCGATGCCGAGCGACGCGGGCAAATGCGCCCCGCGCATTTGCTGTTAACCGCGTCACTCCCACTCGATCGTCCCCGGCGGCTTGCTGGTATAGTCATAGACCACCCGGTTGATCCCCTGGACCTCGTTGACGATCCGCGTCGACACGCGGGTCAGGAAGCTGGCGTCGAAGGGGTAGACATCGGCGGTCATGCCGTCGGTGCTGGTCACCGCGCGCAGGCCGCAAACATTGTCATAGGTGCGGCTGTCGCCCATCACACCGACGGTCTTGACCGGCAGCAATACCGCAAAGGCCTGCCAGATCGCGTCGTACAGGCCAGCGTTGCGGATCTCCTCGAGATAGATCGCATCCGCCTTGCGCAATATATCGCAGCGCTCCTTGGTCACCTCGCCGGGAATGCGGATCGCCAGGCCCGGGCCGGGGAAGGGATGGCGGCCGACAAACTGGTCGTTCAGGCCGAGCTCGCGGCCGAGATCGCGGACCTCGTCCTTGAACAGTTCGCGCAGCGGCTCGACCAGCTTCATGTTCATCCGCTCGGGCAGGCCGCCGACATTGTGGTGCGACTTGATCGTCACGCTTGGCCCGCCGGTGAAGGAGACGCTCTCGATCACGTCGGGATAGAGCGTGCCCTGGGCAAGGAAATCGGCGCCGCCGACGCGGGCGGCTTCCTCGTCGAACACCTCGATAAATTCGCCGCCGATGAACTTGCGCTTCTTCTCCGGGTCGGTCTCGCCGGCCAGCCCCTTCATGAAGCGCTCCTCGGCATCGACAACCACCAGCGGGATGTTGTAATGGTCGCGGAACAAAGTCTCGACCTGCTCGCGCTCGTTCAGCCGCAGCAGGCCGTGATCGACAAAGACGCAGGTCAACTGGTCGCCGATCGCCTCGTGGATCAGTATCGCCGCGACCGAACTGTCGACGCCGCCGGACAGGCCGCAGATGACCTTCTTGTCGCCAACCTGCTCGCGGATCTCGGCGATCTTGGCGTCCTTATATTCCGCCATCGTCCAGTCGCCGGCCAGCCCGCAGACATGGCGGACGAAATTGGCGATCAGCTTGGCGCCATCGGGCGTGTGCACAACCTCGGGGTGGAACTGGGTGCCATAATAGCGCCGCTCGTCATCGGCGATCAGCGCGAAGGGCGCGCCGTCGCTGGTCGCCACGATCCGGAAGCCAGGCGCAAAGCGGGTGACCTTGTCGCCATGGCTCATCCACACCTGGTGCCGCTCGCCGACCTCCCAGAGACCGTCGAACAGCACGCAGCCTTCGGTGACGGTCAGGTAGGCGCGGCCAAACTCGCCGCCCTCGCCGGTTTCATGCCCGGGCCGAACCTCGCCGCCGAGCTGGTGCGTCATCACCTGCTGGCCGTAGCAGATACCGAGGATCGGCAGGCCGCTGTCGAACAGGATCTGCGGCGCACGCGGGCTGCCTTCCTCGGGCACGCCGGCCGGCGATCCCGACAGGATGATGCCCTTGGGCTTCAGCCGGTGGAAGGCCTCCTCGGCGCTGTTGAACGGAGCGATTTCCGAATAGACCCCGGCCTCGCGGACCCGGCGGGCGATAAGCTGCGTGACCTGCGAGCCGAAATCGACGATCAGGATGGTTTCTTCATGAGCAATGGACATGGCTAAAGCGCTTAGTGGGCCGCCTCTTTTGAGTCCAGCGCGATTGTCCCTGCCGCCGCAAAAGGCGGTGCTTTTTCAGCCGCCGCCCAGTTCACCGAGAAACACCGCCAGCACCACGCCGATCGCGGTCGCGACCCCGGCCATATGATGGTCTTCCTTATAGGCCTGGGGAAAGACCTCGGTGGCCAGCGAGGCGACCACCGCACCGGCGGCAAAGCAGCGGGTGGCGGCAAGGAAATGCGGCGAGACGCCTTCCAGCGCGATATTGCCGACGATTGCCGCGCCCGACAGGATCGCCGCGGTCGCCGCCCACAGGCCGAGGATCTTGGCCCGCGAATGGCCCTCGCCCGCCATCTGCTTGGCACCGCCCGCCGCTTCGGGCAGATTGGAGAGCAGGATCGACCCGGCCAGCGCCGCCACCTCGATCGGCTTGGCACCGATCAGCGCCACCCCCAGCGCGAGATTTTCGGGAATGCCGTCGAGCGTGATCGCCGCCAACAGGCCACCACCGCCGTCGGCGCCCCATTTTTCGTCGATCCAGTAATCAATCACCGTGAAGACCCCGGCCCCGGCGGCCACCGCGCCCAGACCGACCCACATATTGCTCTGCTCGAGCGAGGGTTCGATCAGCTCGGTCACCAGCGAGACGATCAGCGCGCCGCCGGCGAGCGCTATGACAAAGCCCTGGGTCTGCGTCGTCAGTTTGCCGTAAATGCCCCACAGCGCTCCGGCGATCAGCGCGGCCGACACGATCGCCACTACTAGAAAGGTCATCAGCATCAATCTGTTACGCGCGCGCCGGGACTAGGTTGCGCGCCCCTGCGCAGGCAGGGTCCATCTCCTGAACGCTGTTCCAGAAGGTATCGGAAATGAGAGCGAGTGCAGGCTTCCCCACCGCGCGACCAACAACCGTTGCCACAAGGCGCAAGCTTGGGAGATGGGCCCCCGCCTGCGCGGGGGCACTTAACCCTCGGCCATCGCGCGCAGCTCGGTCTTCAATATCTTGCCGATATGGCTGCGCGGCAGTTCGTCGATCAGGCGCAGTTCGGACAAGCGCTGGGTCTTGCCGAGCCCGGCATTGGTGGCCGCCTTCAGCGCTTCCAGATCGAGAGTCACCCCGGCCTCGGCAACGACAAATCCGACCGGCGTCTCGCCCCATTGCCGCGAAGCGACGCCGACCACGGCGGCATCAGCGACGCCCGGCTGCGCCATCAGCGCCTCCTCGAGATCGCGCGGATAGATATTGAAGCCGCCGGAGATGATCATGTCCTTGGTCCGGCCCATCAGGGTGATGAAGCCGTCCGCGTCGACCTTGCCGATATCGCCCATCCGCTGCCAGCGCTCGCCCTGCTCGTCATACCAGCTGGCCTCCTCGGTCTTCTCCGGCTGGTTCTTGTAGCCCGACATCATCGTCTGCGACCGCCCGACCAGCTCGCCCATTTCGCCCGGCGGCAGGCGGTTGAGCTGCTCGTCGACGGTGATCACCTCGCTGCCGCCCCAGGCGATGCCGACCGTGTGCAGCTTGTCGGGATGCTCGTGGCACAGCAACAGGCAGACCACCCCGCCCTCGGTCATCGAGTATATCTCGATCAGCCCGCCCGGCATCCGGTCGAGCACCTCGCGCTTCAGCTCAGCCGAGAAGGGCGCGCTGGTGCAATATTTATGGGTCAGGCTGGCGAGGTCATAATCGTCAAAGCCCTCGAAATCCATCAGCCGCTGATATTGCACCGGTACCAGCATGGTGTGGCTGGCGCGATGCTGCTGCGCCAGCTCCAGCCAGCGCCGGCTATCGAACTTGCCCATCAGCACGACCGTGCCGCCATAGGCGATGGTCGGGGTGAACAGCGCCAGCGTGGTGTTCGAATAGAGCGGCGTCGACAAAAGCGTCACCTGCCCCGGCTTGCCATAGCCGGTGCCCTCGCCGACCGCGGCATGATACCAGCGCATCTGGCGGCTGTGGACAATGCCCTTGGGTGTGCCGGTGGTGCCGCTGGAATAGATGATATTATAGGGGTCTTTCGGACCGACATCCGGATCAGCGGGCGTTGCGCCTTCTGCCGCCATCCAGTCATCCATCAGCGGCGCGCCGTCCGCCGCTGCGTCCATCATGATGTGCTTGAGCGCAGGCAATTGCTCGCCGCTCTCCAGCAGCTCCGCCCGCTTGGCGCTGTCGACAAACAGATGCATCGCGCCGCTGTCGGCCATCATGTTGGCCAGCTGCTTCGGCGTCGCCGAGGTGGTCAGCGGCGCCGCGCAGCCGCCGGCGACAATCGCCCCGAGATAGGCGAGCGCATAGCGCACCGTCGTCGTCCCGAGGATCGCCACCGCCTGCCCCTTCTGCAGCCCGTCCGCCTGCAGCTGCGCCGCGATCCGGTTGACCAGCGCCGAGGTCTCGGCCCAGCTGAGCTTTTCCTCGTTGTCATCCAGCGCGATCCGGTCGGGCTGGTTGACGGCATGGGCGTTGATCAGATCGGCGAGCTGGCCGAACGGCTGCTCGAGATAGCGGGCGGGGTCTATGTGTTTCATCAAGTGATTAATTCCGCATCTGAAGCGCAAATGCAACGGCTTTGCTCGCAGCCTCACGCTTTCGCCAGTGTTGGAGAAAATGGGTCCATTCGGCATAATGTTACCATAGTCCTCAAAGACCAGGGCGTTTGCATAACCCGTGTCACCTCGGCATGACGGCCGCAAAGGTGATGTTAAGACAAGGCGACGTTCTCATTTTCCGTTGCTATTGACAACTGGCTACCCCAGACCTGTCGCTATATTGTTACACCTCGCGGCTATTACCGTGAAATCGCTAATATTGGTTGACAGAGCGACCGAATATTGGTCTCAATTGCGGTTGAATTATTTAATTCAATTGTAATACGAAAATGCGGAGTAGACAAAAATGAAACTGGGTAAATTAGCAGCGTGCATGGCTTCGGTGTCCTTGATCGCTTCGCCGGCCTTGGCTCAATCGCAACAGAATGTTGCAAAGCCTGCTGTGTCGAAAATCGAGCGCGTAGCTGCCAAGAGCGAAGCCGCTTCGAAGCTTGAAGGCGGTAGCGAAGGCCTGATCGGTCTTTTGGTAACCGCGGCCATCGTCGGCGGATTTTTTCTGATCGCAGAAACCACCGATGGTCCGACCAGCCCGTGAGTAAACGGTAAACGCTATTGAGAGACGGGGCCCTTTTGGCCCCGTTTTTTTTGCCTGTCGATCATAGCCCGGTGGCCCGGATGCGCTAAACAATGCAAATCACCTCAAGACCCTGCCGTTAGTGGTCGCTTTCCCCCGTGCCGTTGCCCTCAAAGGACGATTGATCCTAGCCCGCGACCAGCACCACATAGATGCTCTCAACCCAGCCGCTTGCGCAGGGGCCATCATAATTGCGCTTGGCGCGGACCGGGGAGGAGACGCCGCAATTGCCGGGGCTGCGGGGGGCCGATGCGCCTTCCGCGGCTGCGGGCGCCTTGTCATAGACGATGCCGAACCATTGCTGGTCGATGCTGCGGGTGCAGATATAGACGCGCTGGCCGGGTACCAGGCTGTCCTTTTTCTCTGCCGCGTCGAACGGGGCGCTGAGTACCGGCAGCGCGCCGCTGTCATGCCGACCGACCTCGCCGACCGACTGGCAGGCAGCGAAGCGCGGACCGCCCTCGCCGATCCGCACCGGCTTGGCGGTCGGGTCGGCCTCGACCCGCTCGGTCCGCCCGGTCGGATTTTCCAGATCGGCGCTGCTCTCGCGCAGGTCATCGCTGACCTTGGTGGATTCGGAGCAGGCGGTGGTTGCCAGGCACAACAGCGACGCGGCGAGCAGGGTTTTGTTCATGCAGGCAGGTTTAGCGCAAAGGCGGGCCCTTTGGGAAGCGGCGAATATATTGCGGCCTGGGGGGCTGCTGAGTCCCGATACCAACTACCCCCCCAAGCCCCCGACGAGCATTGCTATCCCGTTCGTCCTGAGCCTGTCGAAGGACGCTGGAGAGCGCCTAGGGTGCTTCGACAGGCTCAGCACGAACAGGAAGTTGCGGTTTCGACAGGGCTCAGGACGAACGGCGGGTGGCCAAGCTGCGACGGTCGCGGGACGAACGGATTGACGCGGCAGCCCTCACAGCACGATCTGGGTCTGCGTCACCACCGCCACCAGCGTGCCGTCCTCCAGCGTAATCTTCGTCTGCCAGACCGACTGCCGCCGGCCGACCTTGAACGGCGTCGCCTCGCCATAGACCATGCTGCCCTCGGGCGCGGCATTCAGGAAATTGGTCTTGCTTTCGGAAGTGGTGGTGCCGTTCGAGCCCTCGGGCAGATTGGCGAAACCGCCAAACGCGCCCAGCACATCGGCAAAGGTCATCACCGCGCCGCCATGGATGCTAGGACTGCCGCGGCCGTTGCCGGCGGTGCAGATCTCCGGCCGCACCAGCATCTCGCCGCAGACCTTGTCCTTGTCCATCGCGGTGATGGTGATGCCCATGGTTTTGGCGAAGGGGACCATATCGGCGGGATTGGTCATGGAAGAGATCCTTTCCTCGGTTGATGCACGCAAAGGCCGCTGCCCCGAAGCCAATCCGGAGACCGCGGCCGAGCCCGACCGCCTTGTAGCCCCATTCAACGGCGATTGCCGACAGCTTTTCGGACGGAATTTGCATAGAGAGTCTTCGCATTCTTCGCGGCTTCGCGCGAGAAAATATCGCCGCTTGCTCCAATATGTTAAGCCGTTGATATATTGATACAATATTATCCCGAAATCCGACATTTTTCTTGGGTTTGCCGGCGCCAGCGGCTATGGTCCCGGCATGAATGACATCGATAAAGACAAAATCCCGGAAGATGCTTCCAGCTCTTCCAACCAGAACGAATATGGCGCCGATTCGATCAAGGTTCTCAAGGGCCTGGACGCGGTGCGCAAGCGGCCCGGCATGTATATCGGCGATACCGATGACGGCAGCGGCCTGCACCATATGGTGTTCGAGGTATCGGACAATGCGATCGACGAGGCGCTGGCCGGTCATTGCGACCTGATCCTGATCACCCTCAACCCCGACGGCAGCGTCTCGGTCGAGGATAATGGCCGCGGCATTCCGACCGGCATGCACACCGAAGAAGGCGTTTCGGCGGCCGAGGTCATCATGACCCAGCTCCACGCCGGCGGCAAGTTCGAGAATACCTCGGACGACAATGCCTACAAGGTTTCCGGCGGCCTGCACGGCGTCGGTGTCTCAGTGGTCAATGCCCTGTCCGAATGGCTGGAGCTCGACATCTGGCGCGACGGCAAAGAGCATAATATGCGCTTTGAATTTGGCGATGCGGTACGGCCCCTCGAGGTGATCGGCGATGCCCCGCCGGCGGACAACAAGACCGGCTTCAAGAAGGGTACGAAAGTCACCTTCTTCCCCTCGCCCGCGACCTTCAAGATCACCGAATTCGATTTCGAGAAGCTTGAGCACCGCTATCGCGAGCTCGCCTTCCTGAACAGCGGCGTCCATATCATCCTGCGCGATGCGCGGCACGAGGAAGCCAAGGAAATCGACCTGTTCTACGAGGGCGGAATCGCTGCCTTCGTCCAGTATCTCGACCGCAACAAGACACCGCTGGTGCCGGAGCCGATCGCCATTCACGGCGACCGCGACGATGTCATCATCGACGTCGCGCTCGAGTGGAACGACAGCTATTACGAGAATGTCCTCTGCTTCACCAACAATATCCCGCAGCGCGATGGCGGCACCCATCTGGCGGCCTTCCGCTCGGCGCTGACCCGGACGCTGAACAATTATGCCGAAAGCTCGGGCGCGCTGAAGAAAGAGAAGGTCAAGCTGACCGGCGACGATATGCGCGAAGGCCTGACCGCGATCGTCTCGGTCAAGCTGCCCGATCCGAAATTCGGCTCACAGACCAAGGACAAGCTGGTCTCCTCCGAGGTACGCCAGCCGCTGGAAAGCCTGATGGCGGACAAGCTTGCCGAATGGCTCGAGGAAAATCCGCAGAATGCGGGCATGGTCATCCAGAAGGTGATCGACGCCGCCGCGGCCCGTGAGGCCGCCAAGAAAGCGCGCGAACTGACCCGGCGCAAGGGGGCAATGGATATTGCCTCGCTGCCCGGCAAGCTCGCCGACTGCCGCGAAAAGGACGCGAGCAAGTGCGAATTGTTTCTGGTGGAAGGTGACTCCGCGGGCGGTTCCGCCAAGCAGGGCCGCGACAGCATGTATCAGGCAATCCTGCCGCTGAAGGGCAAGATTCTCAATGTCGAGCGCGCCCGCTTTGACCGGATGCTGTCCTCCAAGGAAGTCGGCACGCTGATCCAGGCGATGGGCACCGGCATCGGCCGCGAGGATTTCAATCTGGAAAAGCTGCGCTATCACAAGATTGTCATCATGACCGACGCTGACGTCGACGGCGCGCATATCCGCACGCTGCTTTTGACCTTCTTCTACCGGCAGATGCCGGAGATCATCCTCAACGGCCATCTCTATATCGCTCAGCCACCGCTCTATAAGGTCGGCAAGGGCAAGAGCGAGGTCTATCTCAAGGACGACAATGCGCTCGACCAATATCTGGTCGAGGCCGGCCTGTCCGGCATGGTCCTGCAGACCAGTGAAGGCGCACGCAGCGGCGACGACCTGCGCGGCCTGATCGAACATGCGCGCAGAATGCGCAGCCTGATGGCCTATGTGCCGCGGCGCTATGACAGCACCATTGTCGAGGGCATGGCGCTGACCGGCGCTCTCAATCCCGATCATGGCAGAACGGAACGGCAGGCAGCCGTCGACGCGACCGCGGCCTGGATGGACAAGGTCGACGAGGAAGGCCGCTGGTCCGGCCAGGTGTCGGAAGAAGGTGGCTATCTGTTCCAGCGCTTCTGGCGCGGTGTCACCGATCATCATATCATCGAGGCGAAATTTCTCGAAAGCGCGGAAGCCCGCAAGCTGCACCGCCTCGCCTCGGAAGAGACCGCGACCTATGACATGGGCAGCCGGCTGGTCAAATCGGCCTCGGCTGAGGCGGAGGAAGGGGAGGATGCAGGCGTCGGCTCCGACGGCACGCTGATCACCCGTCCCTCCGAACTGCTCGACACCGTCATGGCTGCCGGCCGCAAGGGCCTGGCGATCTCGCGCTACAAGGGTCTCGGCGAGATGAACGCCGAGCAGCTGTGGGAGACCACGCTCGATCCGGACGTGCGCTCGCTGTTGCAGGTGACCGTCGAACAGGCGGACGTCACCGACGATATCTTCACCAAGCTGATGGGCGAAGTGGTCGAGCCGCGGCGCGAGTTCATTGTCGACAATGCGCTGAACGTGGCAAATCTCGACGTCTGAGGGCCCTCGCCCGCTCCCGCGGTAGTTCTTTAGGCCATATGGCATCAGATCGTTCCGGTGAGTAGTTTGGGCCCATGTTGAGCAGGACAGACAAGAAACACAGGCCAGGACAGCTCTGATGGCCAGCGTCACCGTCTGGTATGATGGCGCCTGCCCGCTGTGCATCCGGGAGATCGCCCTGATGCGCAAGCTGGACCGTCGCGGGGCGATCACCTTCGTTGACATTGCCGGGCCCGATGCCGCCTGCCCGCTGGACCGCCAGCTGATGCTCGACCGGTTTCATGCCACCGAAAACGGGCAGCTATTGTCCGGTGCGGCTGCCTTTGCCGCGATGTGGCGGGGGATCCCGCTGCTTCGGCCTCTCGGCCTGCTTGCCCGCGTTCCCGGCGTGCTGGCGATCCTCGAGCTCCTGTATCAGCAGTTCCTGAAGATTCGCCCGCACATCCAGAAGCGGCTCAAGCGATAGACGGGATCAGGACGCCGGAGCGAGCGACGCCATCATCAGTTCCTGGTCCTTGCGGGTTGGATTGCCGCGCAGACACAGCCCGCCGTTGACCTGCAGATTTTCGCCGGTCATGAAACATTCGTCGCTGGCCAGGAACACAGCCGCTGCGGCGATATCCTCGCTGGTACCGATCCGGCCAAGCGGATAACGCGCTTCGAAGGACTCGACCAGCCCAGGCACCTGATCGACCCCTGCGGTCATCGGCGTTCGCGTGAGACCGGGAGAAATGCTGTTCGCACGGATTCCCCTCTCGCCAAATTCATGAGCGACGCAGCGGATGATATGATCGGTCGCTGCCTTGGTCCCCATATAGGCGGCGTGGTCGTTGAGCATGATGGTCGCCGTCGCCGAACTGATCTGGATGATCGATCCGCCTTCGCCCATCGCCTTGATCATTTCCTGATAGAATTGGAACGGTCCGACGAGCTGCAGCGCCGACATCATTTCCAGTTCTTCTTTGGTATTTTCCAGAAAGGGCTTCAGAAAGCCTATGCCGGTCGCGTTGATGGCGACATCGACGCCGCCCATCTTGCTCTTGGCTGCCTCGCCCAGCGCCTTGATATCCGCTTCCTTGGTAAGATCGCAAATCGCATAATGGCCGCCGATCTCTTCCGCAAAGCGTTTCAGTTCGTCTTCATGGCGGCCGGCGACAAGCACATCCGCACCTTCGTCATGCATCCGCCGGGCAATGACCTGCCCCATATTATCCTTGCCCGCGGCTCCGAGAATGACCGCTCTTTTTCCTTCTAGACGTCCCATAGACTTGCTCCTCAACCTGGTTGCTATTTATCGCTGCACCTTAGCCGGTCGCTGACTGCCGGCTACTCTCATTATGGCTACCGTTGGCAATGTGCAGCGCCAAAAAAAGGGCCGGGAATAGCGTGCGCTACCCCGGCCCAGATTGATCAGAGAGGATGATCAGAACTTGAAGGCGGCTTCCACGAAGACCTGGCGACCGCGGTTCTGGGTCACGACGAGATCGTCACCCACGCCCGGCTGCAGGAACGGACGACCACTGCTGGTGTTCACCCAGATTTCGTCGGTCAGGTTGACGCCGACCAGCGACAATTTCCATTTGCCGTCCGGATCTCCGACCGAGACCGAACCGTCGAACGAGACATAGCTGTCCTGCCGAAAATCAGTCAGCGAATCTTCGTTGGTGAAATAGGATCCGCTATATTGCACATTGCCGTTCAGGCCGAACTCGAACGAATCGCCCATTGGCACCGTCCAGTCGAAAGCTGCGTTACCCGCAAATTTCGGAGCACGAGCGGCCTGGCGACCGTCGAGATCCTGACCGGAGGTGGTGACGAACGGGGCAGAGAAAGCCGCATCGGTATAGGCCAGCGAGCCGGAAAGATTCAGACCCTCCACCGGTGTCCGCCATCCCCATTCGACATCGACACCCTGACTGGTCAGCTGGCTGGCATTGAAGGTCAGAAACTGGACCGTTGCCGCATTGAATGTCTGCACCTGCAGGTCATCAAAGACATAATAAAATGCCGATGTGTTCAAAGTAAACGTGCGGTCAGCAAATTGCGCCTTGACGCCGACTTCGCCGCCGAGGCCGGTTTCCGATTTGAACTTCAGCGCATCGGCCACATTCTGGCGAACGTTAGGATCGGGATCATTGAAGCCGAGCAGGCTGTTCGATGGCAAGGCGCTGTTGTCGATACCGCCCGATTTGAATCCGGTCTTGAAGGCGGCATAGATATTCACGTCGGGCGTGGCCTGATATTTGATCGAGACCTCCGGCGAGAAATTGGAGTCCTTGAAGGTAATCGGACCCGAGAAGAAGCCGCTGCTGATGAAGGCCGGAGTCGAAGAGAGGAAGCTGTGAACATAAGGAACACTGATCCTCGACACCTTCTTTTCATCGGTCCAGCGCACACCACCGGAAAGCTCCAGCTGGTCGGTGAAGGCAAGCGTTGCGCTGGCAAAGAAAGACAGCGCCTCGGTCTTGGTATTCTGCTTTTTATACCAGTCATAGGTGAATCCGGTGACCGGATCCGCGCCAAGGAACGAGATGTTCACGCCCTGCTGCGAGGTGTTGAAATCAATGTCCCGGGTTTCGTAAAATGCCCCGAGCATGAAGTTGAACATACCGTCAAAATCGCTGGTCACACGCAGTTCCTGGGTGAACTGTTCGGTCTTGTTGACCGGATCGCTGCAGCCCGAGTTGCCTGGCGCACCATTGGCAAACTGCCCGACATAGGCATAGCAGTCGGTATCGATAGCATCGAGGCTGAGATAGCCGGAAACCGATGACAGGGTCAGCGCATCGGAAAGGTCCAGATCCCATTTCAACCGGCCGAAGAAAATATCGGTCTCGCCATAGGTGACACCATTTTCAAAGCGCGGATCGCCGCCCGATCCTGTCGGAACATTGCCGGCCAGGGCCGCAGCCGGATCCGACGTATGATAGAGGCCATCGCGATCGTTGCAGTCGGCGTTGGACGGGATGATCACAGCGCCGCTCAGCAGATATACGGGGTCTGCAACACCATTTGCGCCACAGTTGATATCGGTATGACCGATCGCGCCGTCGCTCTTGTTCTTGATATAATTGATCTTCAGATTGGCATTGAAATTGTCGACGGGGTCCCACTGCAGGGTGACACGACTGACAAAGCTGCTGATGCCCCGGGAATCCCGAACGGTTCCGTCGGGATTGAACGCCGGCGTTCCCGGTGCCAGCTTCACATAATCCTCGATATCCTGATATTGCGCGGCCACCCGGATGCCAAGCGTATCGGTAAGCGGGCCGGAAATATGGCCGCCGACGGTGTAGCCCTTTTCCTCAAACTCATAGGAGGCCTTGCCCGCCATTTCCCATTCCCGCGTCGGATTGGCAGAACGGATGGAGAAAACGCCGGCCGAAGCGCTTTTGCCGAAGAACAGCGATTGCGGTCCTTTCAGAACGTCGATCTGCTGAACGTCAAAAAAACCGGCCTGAACCATCCGCATGGTGCTGACCTGCACCCCGTCGAAATCAAAGGCGACAGCGGAATCGAATGCAGCGGAGATATTGGACGAACCGACACCACGCAGGCTGATCTGCCCGCCGGAACCGGAGCCACCAACCTGGACATTGAGCGCCGGGACGCGGCTGACCACGTCGGCGATTTCATTGACCTGGAATTTCTCCAGCGTATCGCCCCCGATGGCGGTGACGGTTACCGGTACTTCCTGCAAGGTCTCCGTCTGCTTGCGGGCAACCACGGTGATCACATTCGCTTCATCGACTTCATCGACAGCGTCCTGAGCGTGGGCCGAAGTCGCGATGCCCGACAGGGCCAGACTGGCTGCCGTACCCATCAGCAACACACGAACGGCCTTGCGCGGGAATAAATTATTAAGACGTGTCGATTGTGCAGTCATCAGTTCCTCCAAAAAAAATACCTCAGTTTCTGACCTGAGGTACATCCATAATGTACGACGGTTTTCCGCCTTGACTGCGCTGCGACTAGCAGTTCAGCAGGTACCCACCACTGTCACTTTCGCTATTTCAAACTGCCCGCAGAAACAAAAAAAGACCGGGAACAGCCTTCGCTGCCCCGGTCCGATTGGATCAGCGAACTGATCAGAACTTGAACGCGGCTTCCACGAAGACCTGGCGACCACGATTCTGGGTAACGATCAGATCGTCGCCGACACCCGGTTGCAGAAATGGACGCCCGCCGCTGGTATTGACCCAGATTTTGTCGGTCAGATTGACGCCGATCAGAGACAATTTCCATTTGCCGTCCGGATCGCCGACCGAGACCGCCCCATCAACAGACACATAGCTGTCCTGCTTAAGGTCGGTCAGTGAATCTTCATTGGTGAAATAGGAACCGCTATATTGCAGATTGCCGTTTAGCCCCAGTTCGATGGCGCTGCCCATCGGGACAGACCAGTCAAAGGCGGCATTGGCGGCAAATTTCGGAGCCCGGGCTGCAGCCCGGCCATCGAGGTCCTCGCCCGAAGTCGTCACGAAGGGCGCCGTGAATTTGGCATCCGTATAGGCAAAAGAACCGGACAGATTCAGACCCTCGACCGGTGTCCGCCATCCCCATTCCACATCAACACCCTTGCTCGTCAACTGGCTGGCATTGAAAGTCTGGAACTGAACCGTCGCCGCGTCGAAATTCTGCACCTGAAGATCATCGAACACATAATAGAAGAGCGAGCTGTTCAGGGTCACCGTGCGATCTGCAAATTGTGCCTTCACGCCGACTTCGCCGCCAAGCCCGGTTTCCGACTTGAATTTCAGCGCATCCGCAACCGCTGCGCGAACGGCAGGATCAGGATCGTTGAAGCCCAGCAAGCTGTTGGAGGGCAGCGCGCTATTGTCGATGCCGCCGGATTTGAAGCCGGTCTTGAAGGCACCATAGATATTGATGTCCGGTGTCGCTTGATATTTGATCGATACTTCCGGCGAGAAATTGGAGTCCTTGAATATGATGGGCCCCGAGAAGAAACCGCTGTTGATAAATGCCGGCGTCGAAGACAGGAACGTATGAACATAAGGCACCGAGATACGGGAGACCTTTTTCTCGTCGGTCCAGCGCAGGCCGCCCGACAGTTCCAGCTGTTCCGTCAGATCCAGCGTGGCACTGGCGAAGAACGACAGCGCCTCCGTTTTGGTATTCTGCTTTTTATACCAGTCATATGTATTGCCGGTGACCGGGTCGGGCGCGACGAACGAGATATTCACGCCTTGCTGCGAGGTGTTGAAATCAATGTCGCGGTCTTCATAAAATGCGCCGACCATGAAATTGAACATGCCATCAAAATCACTGGCGATGCGCAGTTCTTGAGAGAATTGCTCGGTCTTGTTTTGCGGATCGCTGCAACCGGAATTTGCCGGTACGGTGGGAGAAAATTGACCGACATAGGCATAGCAATCGGTATCAACGGCATCGAGACTCATATATCCGGAGACCGATGACAATGTCAGCGTATCGGACAGGTCGAGATCCCATCTCAGCCGTCCCAGGAAAATATCGGTTTCGCCATAAGGGATACCATTTTCGAAGCGCGGCTTGCCGGCCGATCCGTCCGGAACCTGACTGGTCAAAGCAGCGGCGCCGTCTGACGTATGATACAGGCCGTCCCTGTCATTGCAGTCAGCGTTGGAGGGAATGATCAAAGCGCCACTCAGCAAATATACGGGATCCGCCACGCCATTGGCACCGCAATTGATGTCCGAATGCGCGATCGCTCCGTCATTCTTGTTCTTGACATAGTTCAGCTTCAGATTGGCGTTGAAATTGTCTGAGGGGTCCCATTGCAGGGTCACACGGCCGACAAAATTCTTGAAGCCTTTGGTGCTCCTGATGCTGCCATCCGGATTGAAGGCGGCCGTACCCGGTGCCAGCTTCACATAATCTTCAATATCCTGATATTGCGCTGCAACGCGGATACCCAGAGTATCGCTGATCGGACCGGAGATATGCCCCCCGATTGTATAGCCGTTTTCCTCAAACTCGTAGGAGCCCTTGCCCGCCACTTCCCATTCCTGCGTCGGATTGGCCGAGCGTATGGAAATCACACCGGCCGAAGCACTTTTGCCGAAGAAAAGCGACTGCGGCCCTTTCAGGACATCGATCTGCTGGACATCGAAAAAGCCGGCTTGCACCATGCGCATCGTGCTGACCTGAATGCCGTCGAAATCGAAGGCAACGGCGGAATCAAAGGCCGCCGAAATATTGGACGAGCCAACCCCGCGCAAACTGATCTGACCACCGGAACCGGACCCCCCGACCTGCACATTGAGCGCCGGCACCCGGCTGACCACGTCAGCGATTTCGTTGACCTGAAATTTGTCCAGCGTATCGCCGCCAATAGCGGTGATGGTCACCGGCACTTCCTGCAATGTCTCTGTCTGCTTGCGGGCAATCACGGTGATGATGGTGGCTTCATCGACTTCCTCGGCATCTTGCGCCAAGGCCGGCGTGGCAAGACCCGCAAGGGCGAAACTGGCAGCGGATCCCAGCAAAAGGGATCTCGCTATCTTGTTTTTCAAGTCGGATTTGTGGCGTGAGAAATATTTGGTCATGGCGCTCTCCCAAATTGGTCCGGCAATTTTTGCCGGTTCCCAAACTTCAAAATCTCTGCGGTTTTCTCCGCCTTGTTATCACCATATCTTAAGCTTGGGTTCGTGGAGGCTCTGCTAGCCAATTTGATAGCACGCAGGACAAACTGTGTTTTTCTAGCAACATTTGTTCATGCTATCGGCACAATCTGCAGACGTGCTAATCAAATTGGGCATTGCAGCGACGCAAAACTCGCCGCCTAAAAGGATGCAATGGGAACATGGAGAAAATAGATGAGCCGTCTTACCGGAAAAATTGCTGTCGTGACCGGGGCAGGTTCCGGCCTGGGAAAGGCGATTGCCCAGAGCTTCGCTGAACAGGGTGCTCGGGTCCTATTGACCGACATCGATCTGGAGGCCGCAACCAAAGTTGCCGATGCGATCGGCGCAAATGCTGTCGCCCTGCATCAGGATGTTGCCGACGAGCAGCGCTGGGACGCCATAATGGAAGCGACCATCGACAGCTTTGGCACACCGCATATTCTGGTAAACAATGCCGGCCTGGTCATTCCCGGCACGATAGAGGATTGCTCGCGGGAACAGTTCCGCAAACAGAATGCGGTGATGCTCGAGGGCGTGTTTCTGGGCTGCCGCGCGGCCGTCAAGGTGATGAAGTCCAATGACCAGCCCAGTTCGATCATCAACCTCAGTTCGATGGCTGCCCTGCAGGGCTATGCCCCGTTCGTCGCCTATAGCGCTGCCAAGGGCGGCGTCCGGTCGATGACCAAATCGGTCGCGCTGCACTGCAAGGAGCAGAATTACCCGATCCGCTGCAACAGTCTGCATCCCGCTGGCATCGACACGCCGATGGTGCGACAGGAATCGGTGGGTGCGGGCGGTGACCCGACGCCGGAGACGGGCATGATTCCGCTGGGGGGCTTGGGGCATCCCAAGGATGTGGCTGCGCTGTGCGTCTATCTGGCGAGCGATGAATCCCGCTTCATGACCGCCGGCGAATATCCGGTGGACAATGGCATGCTCTACAAGCCGGCCTGAGGTCAGGCGGCGCTGCCACCGATGGTGGCGGCGAGCTGGTTCTGGAATTCGGCGAGATCGAAATAGTCGCGCCATTTGGCGATCTTGCCGTCGCGCATTTCAAACGTGCCCATCACCCGGATGGCGATCCACTGGCCGTTGATCCGGAACTTGTCGGTGCGCTCGGTCAGGACAATTTCGCCCTCGGCCACGACGTGATGGACGATCCATTCCGCGCCGTCGGAGCCCATACCGGAGCCCTCGAAGAAGCCCCGCACCGCCTCGATGCCGACACAGGGCTCCATGGGGATATTGTGATAGAAGATATCGTCGGTCATGGCCGCGTAAATCGCGTCATAATCCAGCCGGTTCCAGGCATCGATAAAGGCGAGCACCTGCTGTTTGCTGTCTGACATGATCAATCTGCCCCTTATTCCGCCGGCGATACATCCAGGATCATCTTCCCGTGATTGGCACCCGAGAACAGCTTCATGAAGGCGGCATAGCTGTTTTCGATACCCCGATCGATATCCTCGTCATGCCTGATCTTGCCTTCGGCCAGCCATTTGCCCATTTCGGCAATGCCTTCGCCGAAGCGCGGCGGATAGTCGCGGACCAGAAAGCCCTTGATCGTTGCCTGCCGGGAGATCAGATACCAGAGGTTGCGAATGCCGACCGGTTCCGGGCTGTTATATTCGCTGATCAGGCCGCACAGGACGACCCGGCCATGCTCGTTGATCGCGGTGATCCCGGCGTCGAGGATTTCGCCGCCGACATTTTCCCAGATGATGTCGACGCCATCGGGCGCGGCCGCCGCGATTTCCTGTTCCAGTTCGGCCTGGCTCTTGCCGCGATAGTCGATCGCCGCATCAAAACCATAATCGTCGATCAGCCGCGCGCATTTATCGGCGCCACCGGCGATGCCGACAACCCGGCAGCCCTTGATCTTGCCGATCTGCCCGACCAGCGATCCCACTGCACCGGCCGCGCCGGTCACCAGCAGGGTTTCGCCCTCCTTGGGCTTGCCATCGTCGATCATGCCGAAATAGGCCGTCATCCCGACCGCGCCGAGCACCGAGAGAAAATTGGTCAGCGACGGCACCAGCGAGGCATCGACCGGCGAGGTGAAGCCGCCAGCCTGAACAACGGAATATTCTTCCATCGCGCCGAGCCCGACGACCCATTGTCCGACCGGAAAATCGGGGTTCCTTGATTCGACAACCCTGCCGACCGTGCTGGCGGTAACCGCGGCCCCCAGAGCGATGGGCGGCATATAGCTTTCCGCATCGCTCATCCAGCCGCGCTGTGCGGGGTCGAGCGAAATATAGTGATTGCGCACCAGAAAGGCGCCGTCGGAAAGCTCCGGAACATCCTCCTCGACCAGCGCAAAATCGCTTTCTTTTGGTTCGCCGACCGGGCGGCTAACGAGCGTGAATTTGCGGTTCTTGGTCATGATTATCCTTCATTGGCGATTTTGTGGGATTTCTTGATCTTCTTGGCCAGCGACCATTTGTGGACCTCGGTCGGGCCGTCGTAAACGCGGAAGGCGCGCACTTCGCGGAACACCTGCTCGACCACGGTATCGCGGCTGAGGCCGGTACCGCCCATCACCTGGACGCAATTGTCGGCGATGCGGAACAGAGCCTCGGACACGGCAACCTTAGCCATCGAGCTTTCCGTGGTGCCGAGCGCACCGGTGTCGAGCACCGAGGCGCACCAGTCGATCATCAGTTCCGCCTGCTTGAGATCGATCTGGTTCTGCGCCAGCATGAAGCCGACGCCTTCGTGATCGATCAGCGGCTTGCCGAAGGCCTGGCGCTTGCAGGCATAGTCGATGGCGATTTCCTGTGCACGGTCGCAGCAGCCGAGCCAGCGCATGCAATGGGTCAACCGCGCCGGTGCCAGTCGCACCTGGGCATATTTGAAACCCTCGCCGCTTTCGCCCAGCATCTGGTCGGCAGGGACGCGGAGATTGTCGATCTTGACCACGGAATGGCTACCCGGCATCGAACTGTCGATCGTGTCCAGCACCCGTTCGATCTGGATCGCCGGATCGGGAAGATCGACCAGAAACATGGTCGCGCCTTCTTCCGACTTGGCCATGATGATCCCGACCTTCGCGCCCTTGGCACCGGTGATGAAGGTCTTGCGGCCGTTGATCACCCAGTGATTGCCGTCCGGCTTTGCCGTCGTCTGCATCATCATCGGATCCGAGCCCGCGCCATTTTCGCTGGCCGGTTCGGTCATGAAGAAGGCGGAACGCGCCACGCCCGACACCAATGGTGCGAGAAAATGCTCCTTCTGCTCGGGCGAGGCGCATTTGCCGAGCAGATACATATTACCCTCGTCCGGCGCGAAGGTGTTCACCGCCAGCGGCCCGAGCGGCGACAGGCCGGACTTGCGCAGCACCAGTGCCGTTTCGAGATGGGTGAGATGGCTGCCATCTTCGCGGATATGCGGCGTCAGGACGCCCGCTTCCCTCGCCAGCGCGCGCATTTCCTGGACCAGTTCGTCGGTCGGACCATGATCCTCGCAGCGTTCGTCCTTTTCATAGGCAAAAATCTTGTCGCGGACGAATGTCTCCACCCGCTCGGCTATGTCACGCGCCTCGGCGCTGATTTCCTTGGTCATTGAATCTCCTATCTTTGGAGAATCGTTACGGCAGATACGCCCGGTGCGCCATAGACTTGCGTATAGGCAGTCTTCGGATCGCCCGGCACCTGCCGGGCGCCCGCGGTGCCGCGCAATTGCACGACATTCTCATAGACCTGCCGCAGACCGGATGCGCCGATCGGCTCGCCGCAGGCAAGGCAACCGCCGTCGGTGTTGATGGGCAATTTGCCGCTGATGTCGCTCCACCCTTCCAGCAGCCACTGCTCCTGCTCACCCGGCTTGCAGAAACCGTTTTCCGCCATATGCATGATCTCCGCGCCGGATTCCGTGTCCTGCAGCTGGGCGATATCAATATCTTCGGGGCCCATGCCGGCCTGTTCGAACGCTGCCTTGGATGCGATCTCGGTCGCCGTCCCGCCGCGCTCATTGTCGATCGAAGCGGCAAACACCTCGAACGATCCGGGTGGCCGGGTGCGCATCACCGAGGACTTCAGCCGGATGATCGGCACGCCCAGCTCCTGGGCCTTTTTCTCGCTGGCGAGGATCAGCGCCACCGCGCCTTCCGCCGGCGAGCAGAACATATATTTGGTCAGCGGATCGCAGATCATCGGCGCGTTCATGATCGTCTCCAGATCGACCTCGCTGCGCCGCCAGGCGTGATCGGTCTTGACGCCGTTGCGGAACGCCTTTTCTGCGACCCGGCCCAGCGTCTCGCGGCTGATATTATGTTCGTGCAGATAGCGCATGATCTTGGCGCCGAAAAACTGCACGGTCAGCATATAGCCGGCTTCGCCATACCAGTTGGGCAGGCCGTAGGCGGACGGATCGGCGTTGAAGGCACCGCGCGGATGCTTGTCGAAGCCGACCGCCATGCCCATTTCATATTCACCCGACTTGATCGCGCTGACCGCGGCGTTGAGCGCCGACCCGCCGGTCGCGCAGCCGTTCGAGACATTGATGAACTGGATACCGGTCAGGCCGAGCTGCGACACCATATTGTCGGCATTGCCCGACGCCGCAGAGCCGCCAAAGGCAAATTCGACATCCTTCCATTCGATGCCGCTGTCGGCGAGCGCCTGCTTCACCGCGAAAATGCCCTGGTCCATGCCGTCGCGCCCTTCGGTGCGTCCGAACGGGTGAATCCCTGCTCCTACGATACAAACATCTGACATGATTATTCTCCCTGAACAGGCTTGAAGGCGTGAATGAGTTTCTGCTCCTCGGGCGGAGCCTCGGGATCGAGCGGAATCGCGGTCAGTTCGACCTCCATGCCGATCCTGACATCATCCACATCGACACCGGTGAGGCGCGATTCCACCATGGTCTGCCCCGGCAGGCTGACATAGGCCACTGCATAGGGCCTGAATTTTTCGGGATCAGTGGGCCCTGCATAAGGTTCCTTGGGTGGAAAGCGCTGGACCGTATAGGTCCAGACCGTGCCGCGCGTGGCCAGCCGGATCGGCTCGATATTGTCGTCCGGGGTCAGGGGCAGAGGAAAGAAAATATGACCGGTCTCGCGGTTCCGCGCACCGATCAGCGCGCTCATGTCTTCGGTAAACAAATTGTCGGCAATCGGCTGTGCGCTCACGAAAATCTCTCCCTTTTCTGTGCCTTCTATAAGGACGAAAGCCGCCCGCCCCGAACTGGCAAAACGGCTAGGACGTCCATTCAATAGCCGGGATGCACCGCCAGCAGACCGCCATCGACCAGCAGATCGCTGCCGGTCACAAAGCTGCTGTCATCGCTGGCCAGGTACACCGCGGCGGCGGCAAGATCGCTACCCTGCCCGATCCGCTTCAGCGGCGACATGGCAGCGGCCATTTCAACCATGCCCGGCACCGTCTTGGCGGCGGTGTCGATGATTGCGGTGTGCGTCGCACCGGGAACCAGATTGTTGCAACGGATATTCAGCCCGCTCTGCGCGCAATGGACGGCCACCGACTTCGACAGCATCCGCACTGCGCTCTTGGAGGCGGTATAGGTCACATCGCCCGGCAGCGCGGCAAAGGCGCTGGTCGAGGCGATATTGATGATCGAACCGGACGAGCCGCCGGGATTGTCCTTCATCAACGCGATCGCTTTCTGACAACCCAGCATCACGCCGGTCAGATTGATGCCGAGCAGATGATGCCAGCTTGCCAGATCGACATCCTCGATCGTCTTGCCAATCACGATGCCGGCATTGTTGACCAATATATCGAGCCGTCCATATTCGCTCCGGACCTTGGCCATCACCTCGTCCCACGCATCGGGATCGGCCACGTCCTGAACCATGAACAGGGCGCCCGCTTCGTCGGCGACGGACTGGCCCAGCGCTTCCTGCACATCGGTGGAAAGCACTTTCGCCCCCTCCTCGACAAAGCGTTTGACGGTCGCCGCGCCGATACCGGACGCGCCGCCCGTTACAATCGCGACCTTCCCTTCCAATTGACCCGCCATATTCACCTCCTATCTAATTCAGCAGAAGTCACTGCTGTCCCGGCAATCTAGTTTCGCGCTGTTTTCCAGCAAAAGGATATTCGATGCTTACACCGGAACATATGCAGCAAACGGTCGACCGCTATCTGGCCGCGATCAATGCCGGCGACATGCAAGCCGTTATGGCACTTTATGCCGATGATGCCTCGGTCGAAGACCCGGTTGGTACGGAGCCCAAGCGCGGTGACGAAATCCTGGAATTTTACACCAATGCCTTTGCCGGTGGTGCCAGGGTCGAGCTGACCGGTCCCGTCCGGCTTTCGGCCAGGGCGGCCGCTTTCCCGTTCCGCGCGGAAATCAATCGACCCGAGGGACAGATATTGATCGTCGAGGTGATCGATATATTCGAATTTGATCCCGCCGGAAAAGTCGCCAGGATGATGGCCCATTTCGGTCCTTCCAATATGACAGTCAGAAACGCCTAGGCGGCGCAGCCTTCGTTCAAAAGCCGGAATTTTTGGCCCAGCGATCGCTGTGGAATCCGGCATCGCCGAACATCTGCTGCGCGACATGGACGCGCTTGAAATAGAGGCCCACATCATATTCGTCGGTAACGCCGATCCCGCCGTGCATCTGGATCGCTTCCTTGGTCGCAAGCTGCGCCACCTGACCGGTCTTTGCCTTGGCCAGCGAACAGGTGATGCCGGCATTTTCAAAATCCTCGTCGAGATCCTTGAGCGATTTGAGCACCGCCGATTTCATCATCTCGATCTCGGTCGCCAGATGCGCGGCCCGGTGCTGCAATCCCTGAAAGGAGCCGATCTTCTGGCCAAATTGCTCGCGTTCCTTGAGATAGTCGGTGGTAACGCCGAAAACCTGTTGCGCGGACCCGGACATTTCGGCGCTCAGCACGGCGCGGCCGGCAGACAATATGCCTTCCAGCGCAGCATAGCCGCCATCCAGCTCACCCAATATATCATCCCCGGTCACCTCGAGACCGTCGACGGTGATATTGGCCGCATTGCGGCTGTCGATCATCGGCGTCGGCTCGCGCCGGATTTGCGGAGCGTCGGCGTCGACCAGGAACAGGGTGATGACGTCCGCATCGCCCTGTTCTCCCGATGTGCGGGCAGCGATGATCAGCTTGTCCGCAACATGACCATCGGCGACGAAAGTCTTGGTGCCGGACAGGACAAAGCCGTTACCGGCCGGCTTGGCCGAAAATTTGATCCGGCTCGGATTGTGACGGGGGCCCTCGTCTACCGCCAGGGCAAACAGCCGCTCGCCGCTGCTGATCGCAGCCAGATTCTCGTCCCGCTGCTTTTGCGTTCCATATTGCTGGATCGCCGTGGCCCCCAGCACCGAGGTGGAGAAAAAGGGCGACGCGGTTAGATTGCGGCCCATCTGTTCCGCCAGCACGCCCGCACCGACATAGCCGAAGCCGCTGCCGCCATGATCTTCATCGACGATGATCCCGGCCCACCCCATTTCGGCCATCTCGGCCCAGAGATCGCGGCAGAAACCGTCGGCCGGCTTGTTGTCGCGAACCTTGCGAAAGGCAGCGACAGGAGCTTTTTCGGCCAGGAATCCTTGCGCTGCATCCTGCAGCATTTCCTGTTCTTCGTTGAGTATAAGCGGCATGATAATTCGCCCTATTGGCTCGGCAATCCTAAGACGCGCTTGGAAATGATATTCAGCTGGACTTCCGTGGTCCCGCCGAGGATCGAATAGGCCCTGTTATAAAGCCAGTTATTGGCGAGGCTGCCATATTCTATGCCCTCGGCGCCGATAGTGGCCGCTGTCGTGCCCTCGATATCCATCCGCAATTCGGTACCACGTTTGGTAAGCTCCGACGCCACATATTTCAGCATCGACGATTTGGCACCCAGGCCGTTGCCCGCATTGGCTTCGTCCGTCATCCGCTCAACCGTCAGATTATAGGCCCAGTTGTCGAGCTCTGCCTGGGCTATCCGTTCCCGAAGCGCGGGGTCGTCGAGACGGCCCGCTGCATCCAGTCCGATTTTCTCGACAGCAAATTTGCCGAGATTTTCGGGTCCGGTTGTCCCCTTCAGCGGCGACATCGTCCCCAGCATGCCGCGCTCGTGCACCAGCAGGTTCTTCGCCACATCCCAGCCGCGATTGACTTCTCCGACCACAGACGGATTGCCCTCGCCATAGCTCTTGGGCACCTTGACCTCGTCGAAGAAGGTCTCGCAAAATGGCGAATGACCGGAGATCAGGACGATCGGCTTCACGCTTATGCCTTCACTCGCCATGTCGATCAGGATGAAGGTAATGCCTTCATGCTTCGGAGCATCAAAATCGGTCCGCACCAGGCAGAAGATCCAGTCCGAAATATCGGCGTTGGAGGTCCAGATTTTCTGGCCGTTGATCAGCCAGTGATCGCCTTTGTCCTCGCATTTGGTCTTCAGCGATGCCAGATCCGATCCGGCACCCGGCTCGGAATAGCCCTGGCACCAGCGGATTTCGCCGCGCGCGATGCCGGTCAAATGCTGTTTTTTCTGCTCGTGCGTACCATAGGCCAGCAAGGCGGGGCCGAGCATCGAGATACCGAAGTTGCTCAGCGGCTTGCGGGCGTTGATGGCCTGCCGCTCTTCATCCAGAATCTTGGCCTGATCGGCGGAAAGTCCCGCGCCACCATATTCCTTCGGCCAGCTGGGCACTGTATAGCCCTTGGCCAGCGCCCGTTCGAACCATATTTTCTGCGCCTCTGACTGGAACTCCCATTGGCGCCCGCCCCAGCACTGATTTTCGGCCGTAATATCGCCGTCGCGCATTTCCTCGGGGCAATTTTCCTTCAGCCATGCCCTCACTTCGGCGCGAAATTCTTCCAGATCGCTCATGCCCTAACCTCTCGTAATGACAATGTCATATGTCAGCCGACCGGATGCGGGCACTGCGCATTTAGTTAGCGATATCATCGATCGCATCAATCCAGGCGAAGCATTTGCTTGCCAAAATTCTGGCCCGCAAACAAGCGCTTCAGGGTATCGGGAATATTGTCAAAGCCCTGCTGGATATCTTCCTTGAAGGTGATCTTGCCCTCCTTGATCCATTGCCGCATGCGCTTCTGCGCTTCCGGAAATTCGCTTGCATAATCGGATACGATAAAGCCCGACATGCTGGCGCGCTTGAAGATCAGGTTGAAATAATTCTCAGGCCCGGCCGGCATGTCGCCCTGCTCGTAGCGCGAGATGCCACCACAAATAGCAACGCGGGCGTGCATCGCGAGATGGGCCAGCGCATCGTTCAATATCTTGCCGCCGACATTGTCATAAAAGACATTGATCGACTGGGCGCAATGTTCCTTCAGTTTCGCCCGGACATCGTCATTCTTATAGTCGATCGCGACATCATAGCCGACCTCATCAGTCAGCCATTGGCATTTTTCCTCGCCACCAGCGATGCCGATGATCCGGCAACCGGCGATCTTGGCGATCTGCCCGACCATCGAACCGGTGGCACCGGCTGCACCGGAAACGACGACCGTATCGCCGGGTTGCGGCCGGCCATGTTTCAGCAGACCGAAATAGGCCGTCATGCCGGTCGTACCCAGGGCACCAAGATTGGCCGCCAGCAGATCATCATCGGGAACCTTGTTCAGCTCACCACCCGGCACATGCGCGTAATCCTGCCAGCGCAGCATCCCCATGACCTTGTCGCCCGCGGAGAATCCGGGATGCCGCGATTCAATCACGGTGCCAATGCCCGAGCCGCGCATCACTTCGCCAATTTCGGTGGGGGCAACATAGCCGCCGATATTTTCCATCCAGCCTTTCTGCGCCGGATCGAAACCCAGTATCTCGTTTTTGACCAGCACATGGCCTTCGGCACAGTCCGGTACCGGGGTGACAACTTTCTTGAAATCATCGTCGACCAGCCCGCGGCCCTTGGGACGCCCGTTGATCAGCCATTGCCTGTTATCAGTCATAAATTCTCTCCATTGGAAGACTTGCACGCCTGTTAGACAGATTATGTCGCTCAACCGAACTGCCACCTTTGATAGCTGGCCGATGGAAATGCTGCCCGGCAGCCTGCTGCTCCGCGACGCCGAACCGCAGAACCGTGAGGAAACACAAGAGAGGCGGAGCAAAGGGTCCCGCCGGCCGGCTATATTATCCCGGTGAGAAAGCCCTTGCCCGCGCAGCTGCGCCGCGCCGGTCGCAGAAAAGGCCGATTTATGACCGGAGATTACAGGGAAAGACATGCCGGATTGCGCCACCTGACAATCCCGATACCCTCCCTATAACAGCCGGCACCCTCCCTATAACAATAGTGGCAGGAGAGCCGGCTCGCGCTATGAAGTTGGCAACAATAGCGCCCCCGACTGAGGGACGCGACATGAAGGAGCAAAGCCTTGGCATCTACAGACATGGTGGACAAAGACGTCCTCGTCGATATTTTCACGCGCGCCGACCTGATCATGCAATCGGACATCAAGTTCCGGCAGATGATCGGAGCGGGTCAGCTGCAAATTGTTTATTATCCCGTGCGTGGTCAGGAGGTCGTCTCTTCCGCGATGATGGCAGCAGTCAACCAGGACGATTATCTGGTCACAATCTACCGCGGTCTTCACGATCAACTCGCCAAGGGCATCCCCTCGAAGGAGCTGTGGGCGGAATTTGCCGGCAAGATGACCGGCACCTGCAAGGGCAAGGGCGGGCCGATGCACATCACTCACCCCGCAACCGGCGTCATGGTCACCACCGGCATTGTCGGATCGGGCATACCGATCGCCAACGGCCTCGGCCTCGCCAGCCAGCTGGAGAAGGACGGCAAGGTCACGGTCTGCTGCTTCGGCGACGGCGCGACCAATATCGGCGCCTTCCACGAAGGCCTGAACATGGCGCAGATCTGGAAGCTGCCGGTCATCTTCCTCTGCCAGAACAATCTCTATGGCGAACATACCCATATGCGCGACACGACCGGCTCGGCCTCGATCAAGCAGCGCGGCGAAGGCCTTGGCATGCGGTCGGTCCAGGTCAACGGCAATGATGCCAGCGCCATGTATACGGCGGCCAAGGAAGCCGTCGACCATGCCCGCGCCGGCAATGGTCCGACCCTGATCGAGGCGATGACCTTCCGCTTCCACGGCCATCTGCTCGGCGATACCAGCCACTATATTCCGAAAGAGGAGATGGAGCAGGCGAAAAAGGACGATCCGATGCCGATCCTGCGCCAGCAATTGCTCGACCTGCAGATCAGCGAGGCAGATGTCGCTGCGATCGAAGCGAAAAATGCCGCAATCATCGAAGAAGCGGCGCAATTTGCCCTCGACAGCGACTATCCTCCCGGAGATGAATATCGCATCGATGTCCTCGACGTGGAGATTGCAGCATGAGCGATACAGCAGAAAAACCAAAAGACATCATGTTCGCGCAGGCCCTCAACATGGCCATGAACAAGGCGATGGCAGACGATCCCAAGGTCATCCTGCTCGGGGAGGATATCGCCGACAAGGAAGGCGGCGGGGTTTTCAAGGTCACCGCGGGCCTGTCCGGCACTTATGGCACCGACCGCGTCCGCTCGACGCCGATTTCGGAGCAGGCCATCGTCGGCGCCGCAGTCGGTGCGGCGCTGGTCGGCTACAAGCCGGTTGCTGAAATCATGCTGATGAATTTCATCACCGTGGCGATGGACCAGATCGTCAACCATGCGGCAAAACTGCGCTTCATGTCCGGCGGCCAGACCAGCGTGCCGCTGACCATCCGCACCACCACCGGTGCCGGTACCGGTCTCGGCGGACAGCATAGCGACATGCTCGAGGCGTGGCTTGCCCATGTCCCCGGGCTTAAGGTTGTTGCGGCGTCCAATCCTCAGGATGCCTATGGCCTGCTCTATTCGTCGATCATGGATGACAATCCGGTGATCTTCATCGAGAATACCCCCGGCTATTTCGTCAAGGGGCCGGCACCGGCCGCCGATCATACCGTGCCGCTCGGCAAGGCGTCGATCCCGCGCGAAGGCACGGACATCACCCTGATCGGCTATGGCAGCGCGATCAGCCGATGCCACGCCGCCGCCGACAAGCTGGCGGAGGACGGCATTTCCTGCGAAATCGTCGATCTGCGCACGATTGCGCCGTTTGACGAGGAAACGGTGCTGAAAAGCGTCGCCAAGACCAAGGCTGCCGTGGTCGTGCACGAAGCGGTGCGCAGCTTCGGTACCGGGGCGGAAATTTCCTCGCGCATTCATGAAGAACTGTTTTCCGAACTGCGCGCGCCGGTCGGACGCGTCGGCTCCGGCTATGCACCGGTGCCTTTTTCCCCAGCCATCGAGAAAGCCTGGATGTTCAGCCAGGATGATATCGAACGCGAAGTACACAAGATTCTAGGATAGAAGAAAAAGATCATGGCAACAGAAATACGCATCCCCAAATTGGGCTTCAGCATGGAATCCGGCATTCTCGCAGAATGGCTGGTCGAGGATGGCGCAGAGGTGACCGCTGGCCAGGAAATCTACGCGCTGGAAAATGAAAAATCGACGCAAGAAGTCGAATCGCCGGCCAGCGGAAAACTGAAAATCATCGTCCAGGCCGATGGGGAAGAATATCCGGTTGGCGAATTGATCGGGACAATCGAATAGGCAGGTAACATCAATCCATATTACCTAGCATTATTGCTAGGGATGTTGGGTTGACTAGAAAACCAAACACCGCGACACACGGCGAACAATAATAAAATCGTCGTAAGGAGTGGAGCGGAATGGCCGAGAATTTTATCGCCGAGATTCCCGAGATCGGTCGGCAGCGATTTCGTGAAAATGTAGACAGTGTCACCATCACCAATCCGGCGGAAATTCGTCCGGCAGCCGAAGCCATGCATGAAATTGCGCAGTCTTATGGCTTCCGGATTGCGGTGTCGGCCGACATTTCCTCCAAGGCGCATCTTGTCGATGCTGACGGCAATCTGCTCAACAAGGATGTTTTCGGCTGGGTTGCCGAAGGAGAACGCTGGTGGGAAGATACCCGGCTGGCGCTCAGCTCCCCCCTGCCCCGGGCGTGCCGCTATGAAAGCGAACCGGTCTGGTGCAACGCCGACGGGTTCCACGGGCATTGGCCGAATGAATATCTCGACAAGATCGATCTCAAGGATTTTTACGCCCAGTCCCAGACATCCAAGTCGCACATTCTGATTCCGGTCCACCTGCCATTCGGCCAGATCGCGGCGGTCAGTTTCTCGACGCTCGAACATGGCATCACCGATCTCAAGGAGGCCTATCGGCTCTATTCCGACTTTTTCGGCATTGTCACCAGCCGGTTCGTCACCGGCTATGTGCTTGCAATGCGCGAGAAGCACCGGATGCCGGCCAATTGCGTCCTGTCAAAACGCGAAGCGGAATGCCTGCACTGGGCGGCGATCGGCAAGACCGACAAGGAGATCAGCATGATCCTGTCGCTCAGCCACGCGACAATCCGCTATCATGTCAACCGGGCAGGCCAAAAGCTGAACAGTGTCAATCGCGGCCAGACCATATTCAAGGCGGGGCAGCTGGGATATCTGGGCGCGACAGACTGATGTAGCGACGGCAGCGAAGGAGCGGCGCTATTTGCGCAAGATGGCAAAGACCGCGCTCATCGTCATCAGCACCGCGTCACCACAGACAATCCGCCCGCTGCAATAGGCGGTACGCTTGCTGATCCGGTCGATCACCGCATGGGCCTCGACCCAGTCGCCGAGCTTTGCCCCGGCCAGAAAATTGGTGTTCAGATTCATCGTCGCCACCGGCAGTCCCGGCTTCTCCGCACGGTGCACCTGATAGCTGAGCGCGACATCGGCCAATGTGCCCAGGACGCCGCCATGGGCGACCTGGATATGATTGATATGCCCCTTGTTGATCCGGGTGGCGACAATGATGCCGCCTTCGCCCTGACGCTCGTAATAAGGGCCGGCAACGTCCAGAAACGGACTGGAAAATCTTGCCCGCTCGAAACCCGCCGGAATGTCGGCCAAGGTCAGGCCGCCACTTTGCGCTTCGGACTTTTGGGGGCTTCCTCCGAGTTCAGCCACAGGTCCAGCGTTTCGTGGAAATGCCGCAGCTTCGATTCCTGATATTGCGCGAACAGGGACACCCCATCCGGCTTGCTGCGGACGCCTTTCTGCATCGCCTTGTGGTTGAGATAATCCTGGTTGAATATCTTGTTCAGATAGCTGCCAAACTCGGTCGCCTGGGTATAGTCATCCTCCAGATCGAGGAAGGTGCATTTTGCCGGTTCGGGCCGTTCGGCGCCTTCCGGCAGCGCGACCATGAACATGACTTCGTGCAGCGATTGCTCCGGATTGTCGCCATCGGGACGGAAGCGATAGAAGATCGGATTGAAGTCGGCCCAGGGGCTGATGTTCGGGAACACGCTGTAGAAAATCGCGTCAACCAGATCGGCATCGCTGATGTCATCGACCATGTCCCCCCAGGTCGGGCGCATTTCCTCGCGGCGGGCCTGCGCGGCCTCGTCCCGCAAGGCGTGGGCAGAGACATCGCTGTAGACCATTGGCATATTTTCATCCGCCGGCGCGATCTTGCCGCCGATCCAGTTGCACATATGCGGATCAGCCGACTTCAGATCACCTTCGATATAATTGGCTTCCATGTCGAAAATGCCGCTCTTTCCGTTGGGAAGGGACACTTTCACGCGGTTCTCTTCCAGCCGCTCGAACTTGTGATGGCTGATCGGGTGGATGAAGCTCTGGAACGCCTTGGCATCCGGAAAGGCGGTCGGATCGGGATTGACGAGGCCGGTGTGCGGACTCGGCTGGCCATGGGCCGACATCGCCCGGGAAAAATTGTGCCAGACGTCATATTTGCTGTTCGCATCGGCAAAGGCCGGCATCAGCTCCGGATGGGTGCCGACGACATGATAGGATTCCATGAAGGCTTCCTGGGCGATTTTCCAGTTGCAGGGCAGCCGCTTAATCATGTGCGCCGCCTTGTAGCGCCGCTCGAACGGAACCTGGAAATGGCGGTCGATATCGCCGAGAAAATCTTCCAGCGGCTCGCAATCTGGGTCCGGATTGATGAAGACAAATCCGCCCCATTCCCCGACCTTCACTTCCTTGAGGCTGTGGGTCTCCTCGCTGACCGACGGAAAATCCCACTGGCAAGGCACTTCCTTCAGCTTGCCGTTCAGTTCCCAGGACCAGCCATGGAAAGGACAGCGCAGGGTTTTCTGGCCTTTCTTGTGATGGTCGCAGATCGCCCGGCCGCGATGCATGCAGCTGTTCGGGAATGCCTTGATCTCGTCTTCCGACACCCGCACGACCAGAAAGGAAAGCTCGGCAATATCATAGACGAACGTGTCGCCGACTTCCTTGATATCATCCTTGTGGCACGCCATTTGCCAGACGCGTTTCCAGAGGCGCTCGACCTCGCGATCATGCTCTTCCTTGCTCCAGTAACGACTGACTTCCACGGTGGTCACGCCGGGTTCCATGGGAGATTCTTCCAGATAGATCGCTGGCGGCGCGACTTTGTCGCCTTCCAGCAATTCGGTATAGGAAATGCCGTTGGACCGATTATGTCCGGTTAACGTCTCGACCATTATCTTCTCCTGAAAACAGATATTCTTTGACCGCCAAGTTAGCGGATAGGCCGGTCGTTGCCACTAGTGATTCTGGCAGCCGACCCTGTTGTTTTTGAGGATAGCCGGGGGCGCTGACCTGTGTATCCTCGCCAGCAAGAAGCAGATAGGAGTCTGCCATGATCTGGCATGGGCAAAGGAGAGCATTTTCGTGAAACTCTATTCGAGTCTGGGACCAAACCCTCGCCTTGTGCGCATGTTCCTGATGGAAAAAAACATCGAGGTGGAGCGGATTCACCTCGACATTATTGCGGGTGAAAACCGGTCGGCAGAATATGCACAGAAGAATAGCATGCAGACCACTCCGACGCTGGAACTGGACGACGGCAGTCTGCTGACCGAATCCACCGTGATTTGCGAATATCTGGAGGAAATGCACCCAGAGCCCGTGCTGATCGGGTCGACACCGCTGGAGCGCGCCGAAACCCGGCGCTGGGCACGGCGGATTGACCAGGAGATTGCAATTCCCATGACCATGGGTTTTCGCGGCGGAGCCGGACGCCCGATGTTCGAACCGCGGATGAATGTCGTCAGCCCCGAGGCTGCAGCAGAATTGTCCGCCATGTCGGACAAGCACTGGATCTGGCTGGACGGTCAGCTGGGCGACAAGGACTATATCTGTCACGACAGATTGACCCTGGCCGATCTGGTGGCCTTCTGTTTCATCAAATTTGGCGGCACCGTGGGATGGAGCCTGCCCGAAGGGACAGACAATCTGGCCCGCTTTGCAGCGATGATGGAAGAACGGCCGTCCGCCGAAATCTGGCGCGGTGAAGAATGACCGACAGCCCGACCACGCTCGCAAAGCTCGGCTCGATCATGCAGATCAGCTATGTGCCCGACGATTATGACGCGGCGCTCGACTATTGGACGCAGAAAATGGGTGCCGGTCCGTTTTTCCACACCGAGAAGGTCGAGGTGGAAAATGTCAAATATCGTGGCAAACCCTCCGATATCCAGTTCTCGATGGCGATCGGCTATTGGGGCGATATCCAGGTCGAGTTGATCCGCCCCAACAATGACGCACCGTCGATGTTCAGGGACTGGCGCGAAAAGGGATTGCAGGGCGTGCAGCATCTGTGCCTGATCGTCGATGATCTGGAGCATGCCCGCGCATTGACCGAACAGGCCGGCGGCGAGGTTATCCAGGAAGTCAGCCTGCCCGGCGGTGTCGGCGGCGCCTTTTATGCCGATTATGGCGGCGGTCCCGGCACGATCATCGAATATCTGCAGATTCCGCAGGCCGGTATCGACGGTTTTGCGGCGATGCGGCAAATGCATCTCGACTGGGATGGCCAGACAAACCCCGTGATAGGAAAAGACTAGATGAGCGAAGCGCCCGAACGCCGCCCCGACCAGAAACCGATCAAATGCGTGCTGGTCGCTGCTGGCAAATATCATGATATTGACTATGCCCGGCTGGAGGTGATGAAGCTGCTCGCCGAGGATGACCGCATCCGGGTGCGGGTGTTCGAGGATTACGAAAATCTCGAAGCGATCAAAAATGCCGATTTTCTGGTCAGCTACACCTGCGATGTGCAGCCGAGCGCAGCGGCACAGAAAAATATCCAGGATTTCGTCAACGGCGGCGGCCGCTATTTTGCCCTGCACGGCACCAACGCGGTGCTGAAATTTCTGGAAAACGGGCTGGTCGATGCGCCGGATGAAATGCCGGTCTTCGCGGACACGCTGGGAACCCGCTTCCTGTCGCATCCGCCGATCATCCCGTTCACCGTCGACAATGCCCAGCCAGATCATCCGCTGGTCAAGGGCATCCCCAGTTTCGAAACCACCGACGAGCAATATCTGGTAGAGACCCGCGCGGAACTCGATGTGCTGCTCGACACCGAATATAATGGCACGGACGATATCAGCGGCTTTGTTCACAGCGACATTCCGAAGAGCCGCCATCCGGTTTTCTATATAAGGCGCATGGGCGAAGGCGCGGTGCTCTATCTGACCATGGGCCATTGCCGCGGCCATTATGACATGGAGCCGGTGCTCGACTGGTGGCCGGAGATTGACCGGTCGGGCTGGCAGCAGCCGATCATCTACGACCTGCTGCGGCGCGGCATCGGCTGGAGCTGCGAAGCGGCGATCGCAAAATTCTAACAACGATTCCACGGAACATAAAGGAGAAGAAAATGGATTTGGGACTCAAGGGCAAGAAAGTCATCCTCACCGGCGGCAGCCGCGGCCTCGGCCGCGCCGCGCTGGAACATTTCGCCAGCGAAGGCGCCGATGTCGCCTTTTTCTCGCGCAACGCCGAACAGGTCGCCACCGCGAAAAAGGAACTGGAAGCCCATGGCGGCAAGGTCTTTGCCGATGCGCTCGATATGACCGATCTCGACGGCTATGCAAAATGGCTGGAAAAGGCAGCGGGGGATCTCGGTGGCTGCGATATCTTCATCCACAATGTCAGCTCCTCGGGTGCTGGCGCGACCGGTGACTGGGAAGTGACCTTCCAGACCGACATTCTCGGCGCGGTCAGGGCGATGGAAGTGCTGGAGCCGCATCTGGAAAAATCCGATGACGGCAGCGTGATCTTCATGTCGTCGACCGCCGCGTTCGAGACCTTTGTTGCGCCGCAGGCGTTCAACGCGATGAAAGCCGCGCTGATCACCTATGGCAGCCAGCTCAGCCAGGCGCTCGGCCCCAAGGGCATCCGCGTCAACATTGTCTCTCCGGGTCCGATCAAGTTCCCCGGCGGCAACTGGTCGCAGATTGAAAAGGGCATGCCGGAATTTTACGAGGCCACGAAAACCGGCTTTGCGCTCGGCGACTTCGGAACCGCTGACGATGTCGCCCGCGGCGTCGTCTTCCTCGCCAGCCCGGCGTCCAGCTACACCACTGGCGCGCATCTGGTGATCGATGGCGGCTTTACCAAGCGCGTGCAGTTCTAAATCAAAGCTTCCCCTTCTCCCCCGGGGGGGAGCTTGACTTGCCTCTTGCGTGGCTCCTGATAAGCCCTGCGGGCGTGATAGCGGACATTGCAGATGCAGAAGCTGCCGTTCCGCTATCGCCCCAGTTTCGGACGTTAGATTGCTCTCCTAAACATCGCGGATGCCTCGCCAGCGCGCTGATCTGCGCCAAGGGCAAAATATTTCACGGAACCCGCTGCAGCCACACTCCCTCTAAGTGCGTCAGATCGGATGAATTGATACACTCAACACGGCTGGGTCAACATCATGATGCTGATCGGTGTTTACCCTCAATTTGACTATAAGTTGGAGTTATGCTTAGCTTTTCTCAGGAATAGAATGAAGGCGCGGAGTTGGACCATGAAAACAATCGGAACAATCGCTACTACGGCCGCGCTCGCAGCAACAATTCTCGCTGCTCCTGCGCATGCTCACGAGGCACATCTCGGTGAGATCATCGAGTTCGCCAACAACTTCTGCCCGAGAAATACATTACCCACGGACGGACGGGAGCTGAAAATAAATGAGAATTCCGGGCTCTTTGCGCTTCTCGGCACTAGTTATGGTGGTGATGGCCTAAGGACATTCAGATTGCCCTTGATAAGCAAAACTGATGACAGCGGAAAAAACATCACCACGTGCATTGTCACGCTGGGTATTTTTCCCTCACGCAGTCGATAGCTCGTGACGAGTGCGGGCATTTCGGCTCTATGAGCACCAGCCTCGCGTCTGCTACCACCCAGTAGTTGCCATCCGGCAAGACCAAAGTTGTAGTCCGCTCTAGGGAGGCGACAGCCACCGAAGACAACCGGTTCACCTTATCATCACTTGCTTTTGCCCAAAAAAGCCGCAATCCGCTCCTGCATATCGGGCCCGTGGCCTTCTGACTCCATCACTTCCCATTGCAGCCCCGCGTCGAGCGGGCCACCATCGGTCGCTTCCAGCAGGCGCTTGTTCGCGGCATGGGAAAAACCGGAATTGGCGACGATCTTCTGCGCAAGCGCTGCAATCTCGGCGTCAAATTGCTGCAGAGGCACGGAATATTCCGCCAGACCGATCCGCACTGCTTCCCCGGCATCGATCATGTCGGCGGTAAACATCAGCCGCTTGGCGCTGGCGATGCCGACCCGGCGCGGCAGCCGCTGGCTCATGCCCCAGACCGGGGTCAGCGCCCATTTGGCATGGGTATCGCCAAAGCGCGCGCTGTCCGCCGCCAGAATGAAATCCGCCGCCAGCGCCACTTCCAGCGCGCCGGTATAGCAATGGCCATGCACCGCCGCGATCACCGGTTTGGGCAGTTTTTCCAGCATCCGCAGCGTCTCCGAATGCCAGCCACGCGACGGCACCGCCTCGCCTTCGGCAATATCACCGAGATCATGACCCGCCGAAAAGCATTTGCCCGCTCCGCGCAGCACGACGCAGCCGATGCTGTCATCCTTGCGCAGATCGGCAATATGACCGCGCAATTCCCGGAACATCGCCACGGTCAGGGCGTTCAGCTTGTCCGGCCGATTGAGCGTCAGCAGGGTCCAGCCGTCCCGGTCTTCGCGCAGCACCAGTTCTGTCATGTTCGCTCACCCTTTTTCACATTCCGTTCGTGCTGAGCTTGTCGAAGCACCTCTCGACGCCAAGCGCCCTTCGACAGGTTCAGGGCGAACGGTATTATCTGTAATTCCCTCTCCCGCGTGATCAATTGACCGCCCGGTCCTTGCCTTCCCAATAAGGCGCGCGCAGGTCCTTGCGCAAGATCTTGCCCGATGGATTGCGCGGCAGGGCCTCGATGAAGTCGATCGACTTGGGGCATTTGTAACCGGCGATCCGGGTACGGGCGTCGGCGATCAGCTCGGCCTCGGTCAGCTCCTGTCCGGCCTTGACCACCACGCAGGCTTTCACCGCCTCGCCCCATTTTTCATCGGGCACGCCGATCACCGCAACATCGGCAACCTTCGGATTGGCATAAAGGGCATTTTCGACTTCCGCCGGATAGACATTCTCGCCGCCGGAAATGATCATGTCCTTCAATCGGTCCTGGATATAGAGATATCCGTCCTCGTCGAGCGAGCCGGCGTCGCCGGTCCTGAGCCAGCCATCGGCATCGATCGTTTCCGCCGTCGCCTCGGGCCGGTTCCAGTAGCCCTTCATATTCTTCGCCGAGCGGGTGGCGATTTCCCCGATCGTATAGGGCGGCAGCGTCTCGCCCGTCTCCGGATCGATGATCTTGATCTCGACCCCGGGCAGCGGCGTGCCGACCGAACGCATTTTCTCGTTGCCGTTCACATCATGGTCTTCGGGATTGAGCGTGGTGATCGTGCCCGAGGTCTCGGTCATGCCGTACATCTGGACAAAGCCGCAGCCGAGCACATCCATCGCCTGTTTCATCAGCTCGAGCGGAATCGGCGAGGCGCCATAAGTGATATATTTGAGATTGGAAAAATCGACATCCTTGGCCCGCGGATGGTTGAGCAGGATCTGGATCGCCGCCGGCACCATGAAGATTTTCGAAATATTATATTGCGCGATCAGGTCGAGCGCCTGGGTCGGATCATATTCGGGCAGCACGATGGCGCTGCCGCCGGTGAACATCACCGCCAGTCCGGTGCCGGTACCGCTGATATGGAAACAGGGCATGGCGAGCAGGGTGATCTCTCCGGGGACCGGCTTCTGCCAGTCCATCAGATCCTCTTCGCTGACCCCGGCGCTGCGCGAGGAAAAGATCGAGCCATTGGTCATGATCGCGCCCTTGGGATGGCCGGTCGTGCCCGATGTATAGAGCTGCAGCGCATCATCATCCTCGGCGCAGGGAATCATCGGATCAACCGGATCAAAACCGTCGCGCCAGGCGGGATAGCCGGAAAAATCCCCTTCCGCTTTCTCGCTGCCCAGAATCAGCTCGACATGGTCCAGATCATCCCGGATATTGCTGGCCAGTTCATCAAAGCCGGGCCCGATGAACAGCAGCTTCGCCTGGCAGTCGTTCAGGATATAGGTGACCTCCGGCGGGGCCAGCCGCCAGTTGACCGGCACCATCACTGCGCCCAGCTTGGCCGCTCCGACCAATATTTCAAAATAGAGATGGCTGTTCTTGCCCATATAGGCGATCCGGTCACCCTTGCCGACGCCCTTGGACGCCAGCGCCTGCGCTGCCCGGTTGCTGCCGGCGTCGAGCGCGGCATAGGTCATCTCGTCGCCTTCGAAGGTGAAGACCACCGCATCCGGCTGTTCCTGTGCCTGGAAGCGCACTACGTCACCAATGGAAATAATATCGTCTTCGGTCATGCAAATATCCTCTGTGCGCGATTCTTGATCGGCTTTTTCCACAAGATACATAGAGAGGCTGCGATAGGATACAGCCTAGCAGATTGACTAGCCGCGGTGCCCTGAAACCGATGGCATCACGGGCGCATGCTGCTCTAGGATTGGCCCATGCACAAGCTGGCATTGCACCAGATCACGATGATGAAAGACGGGCCGGAAGGGCTTGTGCGATTTGCCGCCGGGGCCGGTCTGGACGGAGTCTGCCTTTTCACGGCGACACCGCTCGACGCGAAAGGCCGGGACATGTTCCCGGTGGTCGATCCGGCGACGGCGTCTTCCTTCCGGCGGCTGCTCCGCGACCATGATCTGCGGATCATCAACGCCGAATATTTTCCAGTGATGCCGGGACAGGACGTGGCCGCATATCTTCCCGCCATCGCGCTTGCCGCTGAGCTGGGCGCGAAACGACTGGTCACCCATATTCATGAAACCGACGGACAAAGGGCCGGCGACCAGCTGTCCAAGCTCTGCACCATCGCGCGCGGCAACGGGCTTGCGGTTGGCCTCGAATTCACCGGCTTTGCCGGCGGCTGCAACAGTCTGGCGAGCGCGGCCGCGCTGCACAGGCGGGTGGGCCAGCCCAATCTGGGGATAGCCATCGACGCGCTGCACCTGATCCGCACCGGGGGAAGCCTGGCCGAGGTGCAGGAGGTCGACCCGGCGATCATCACCTATGCCCAGCTCTGTGATGGCCCGGACCTGCACATCGCGGAGGACTATATAGCAGAGGCGATGAACCGGATGATCCCCGGCGAGGGTGTCTTTCCCCTGCGCGACTTGGTGGCCTTGCTCGGGCCGCATGTCGATATCGATATTGAAGTACCGCGCCAGACGCTCACCCCCGATGCCGAGGCCACTGCCTGGGCGGAACGCGCCATCGCGGCCAGCCGCGCCCTGTTTGCCGAAAGGAAATGACATGACCCGCGACGATCTGCTCGACCGCGCCAGCATCACCGACCATGTGCTGCGCTATGCCACCGGTATCGACCGGCGCGACTGGCCATTGTACCGCTCGATTTTCGCGGACCAGATTACCATCGATTTTTCCAGCTGGTCCGGCGAACCGGCAACCGGAATGAACGCCGACGACTGGGTCGCCGGTGTCCGCGCCACGCTGGACCCGTTCGACGCTACACAGCATGTGCTGACCAATTTCGTGATCGAGGTGGACGGCGCCGAGGCCACCTGCACCTGCTACATGGCCGCGCATCACCATCTGGTCACAGGCGATCTCAGGGAAATGCACAGTATCGGCGGCTATTATGTCCATCATTTGCGACGGGACGCGGACGGCTGGCTGATTCATGCCACGCAGCTCAATGTGACCTGGGAAATGGGTGACCGGTCCCTGTTTGAACAGGCGGCGCTGCGTCGCGCCTAGTTCTCGCCGCTCAGCAGGGCACGAACAGCTGTCTCAGTTCGGCGCGGATGTCACCGCCGGACGTTTCACCTCTGGCAAGTCCGACAGGTCGAGCCAGTCATGCCCGGTCTCGCCATAATAGCTGTCGAACACCGCAAAAGGCAGACGGAAGGGCCGGCCCCAGCCATCATTCCATAGCGCAGCCACGCCTGTGCGGGTCGCCGGATCAAATATCATCGTCGAGCGATAGCCGTCGACCGCGCCGCTGTGGCCGATCAGCAGCCGACCGGCGTAAGTGAAGCTCCGCCAGCCCAGGCCATAAGAGGCGTCGCCGAGGGCGCGGGCCAGTTCACCGCTATACACATGTCTGGTGCTGACCAGCGGCGCGTGCGCCAGGGCCAGCGCGCGGGCCGACAGCACATCCTTGTTTTCGCCCATTTGCGCCTGCATCCAGCGGGCCATGTCGACAATGTCACTGCTGACGCCCGCCGCCGCCGGCACCCGCCAGTAGGATTCGGACAGCGGACGCACCTGATTCCCGTGATGTGGCCGCGCCCAGCTTTTCGCGCCGGTCAGGCCGGCCATGCCAAATTGCGCGCTCTTCATACCCAGCGGCTTGAATAGGCGCTTTTGCACCGCGTCCGAATATAATGTCCCCGCTGCCTGCCCCAGGATTTCGCTGGCCGCGTCAAAGGCGATATTCTGATAACTGTGGCAGGTGCCGGGGAGGCACTGCAACGGCGCGGTGCCAAGCTGCAGGCGGAGGAGCCCCGGCTCTTCGCCGTCTTCCAGCCTGCTGTCATAGGCATTTTTGGTGAGCCCGGTCCGGTGGGACAGAAGCTGCGCCAGGGTGATCTGCGATTCCCCGCCTCCCGGCAGGCGCAGGGATGTGTGCCATTTGCTCAAAGGCGCATCGAGATTCAGCTTGCCCTTAGCCGCCAGCTGCGCCGCGAGCGAACCCGCCACACCCTTTGAGACCGATGCCCAGCGAAACACCGTCTGCGGCGTCACCGGCTCGCCGCTCTGCTTGTCCGTCACGCCATAAGTGGAAACAAAGCGCAGTTCCCCATCCTCGACAATCGCGACAGCCAGCCCGGCCATTTCCGGACGGGCTGCCAGCGCGGCGAACTGCTGGTCAAGATTGAGATAATCAATCTTTCCCTGCCAGTCCCGTGGCTCGGTGGGCAGACGCTTGGGGGCCTCCCTTGCGGCAATCGCCGGCAGGGGGAAACCGCTTTGCTGTTCACCCAGCGCGCGATAGCCGTACCAGCCGACCAGTAGCAGGCCTGCAAGCCCGAACAGCAGCGCCAGATATCTGTTCATGCCGGATCTTATAAATCTAGATCATAGGCAGCGGTGGTTTTGGCGGCGACATCCTCGGCGCTGACCCCTGGTGCCAGTTCGGTCAGCCGGAAGGGACTGTCATGGTCGGCGCGCTGGAACACGCACAGATCGGTGATGATCATGTCGACGACATCGGTCCCGGTCAGCGGCAGGGTGCAGGCCGGGATGAATTTGGGACTGCCGTCCTTGGCGCAATGATCCATCACGACGATGATCTTCTTCACGCCGGCGACCAGGTCCATCGCGCCGCCCATGCCCTTGATCATCTTGCCAGGGATCATCCAGTTAGCGATATCACCATTTTCCGCAACTTCCATCGCGCCCAGCACGGTCAGGTCGATATGTCCGCCGCGGATCATCGCAAAGCTGTCGGCCGAACCGAAATAGCTGGACGATGGCAGTTCGCTGATCGTCTGCTTGCCGGCGTTGATCAGGTCCGCATCAATCTCGTCCTCGTAAGGAAAAGGCCCGATACCGAGCATCCCGTTCTCGCTCTGCAGCGTGACCTCGACACGGTCCGGAATATGATTGGCAACCAGCGTCGGAATACCGATGCCAAGATTCACATAATAGCCATCTTGAAGTTCCTTCGCCGCCCGGGCGGCCATTTCATCGCGAGTCCAGCTCATGCTACATTCTCCCGCTCGCGCGTCATTCGAAATTCGATCTGCTTGTCATAGGGCGAACCGTTGATCAGGCGTTTGACATAGATGCCGGGCACATGGATGCAATCCGGATCCAGTTCGCCGACCTCGACAATTTCTTCCACCTCGGCGACGCAGATTTTCCCGGCAGTTGCCATCGGCGCGTTGAAATTGCGAGCGGTCTTGCGGAACATCAGATTGCCCGCCTTGTCCGCTTTCCATCCCTTGATCAGGCACAGGTCGGCAAAAATGCCGCGCTCGAGAATATAGGTTTCGCCATCAAAATCCTTGTGCTCCTTGCCCTCTGCGACCTGCGTGCCGACGCCGGTCCTGGTATAGAAGCCGGGAATGCCCGCTCCGCCGGATCGACAGCGTTCGGCCAGCGTTCCCTGCGGACAGAATTCCACTTCCAGTTCGCCGGACAGAAACTGCCGCTCGAATTCCTTATTCTCGCCGACATAGGAGGAAATCATCTTCTTCACCTGCCGCGAGCGGAGCAGTTTGCCGAGCCCCTGATTGTCGATACCGGCATTGTTCGAGGCAATGGTCAGGCCCTTGACGCCATCGGCCTGTATCGCGTCGATCAGCCTTTCCGGGATGCCGCAGAGGCCGAAACCCCCTACGCAAAGATGCATGTCATCGAATAAAAGGCCTTCGAGAGCGGCGGCCGCGTCCGGATAGATTTTTTTCATGTTCGCGCTTTCCTGAATGGTTGCCCGGCGTCTAGCGCAGGAGGCGCACGAGCGTCCAGAATAGAATATGTTTGTAACCGCGAATCCGCTATGCGCGCGCCAATGACGCGCTTTCTTGCCTGCCTGTCGCTATTTTTCTTTCTGGTCCCGGTCACCTATGTGCGCGGCCCCGCGCCAGTGCCGAATGAAAGCCAATATATAGCGATCGAGCCCGTCGCCCTCGATGCCGGAAACCCCGACCGGACCCGGGTCGGTCGCCTCGCCTTTCTTGGCGGCTGGAAAATCACCAGCGACAATGGCGAAGTCGGTGGCATATCCTCGATGGTGGCCTTGCCGGACAACCGGTTCCTGATGCTCAGCGACAATGGCACGCTGGTCGGCTTCACGCTGGATGAAGCCCGGCTACGAGCGATACGCCCGTTTATCGCGCCGCTTCCCGACGGGCCGCCCAAGCCCAATGAATTTGCGCGGCAGAACTGGGATGCTGAATCGTTTCTCCACGATCCCGGCACCGGCCAGTTCTGGGTCGGTTATGAGCATCAGCATAGTATCTGGCGCTATGGATCGTCGCTGTCCCGCAAGGAAGCGGCGAACTATCCGGCAGAAATGCAAGATTGGCCGGAAAATGGCGGAGCGGAGGCGATGCTGCGGTTGCCCGACGGGCGCTTTCTGGTCTTTTCGGAATCCGCAGAATATGCCGCGGGCGGCTATCAGGCCTTGCTGTTCGACGCCGATGCCTCCGAACCGGCCAGCAAGGCTGCGGCTTTCGGCTATCGACCGCCCGAAGGCTATAACCTGACCGATGCGGCCCTGCTCGACGACCGCTCCGCCCTTATGCTCCACCGGCGCTTCACGCCCTTCGAAGGCGTGTCCGCCATCCTGTCGATTGTGCAGATCGCTGAGTTCAGGCCCGGGAATGTCGCCACATCCATCCCGATCGCGATGCTGAAATCACCGATCAAGGTCGACAATATGGAAGCACTGGCGGTTACCCGGGATGCGCAGGGAGCCCTTGTCTGGATCGCTTCAGACGACAATTTCAGCACGCTGCAGGAAACGCTGCTGCTCAAATTCCGGCTGCTCCCGAACAAGGAAGCACCCAAACAGGGCACTACCAAAGGCGAAAAGCAAAAAGCCGGAGCGAGCCCCGGCTTTTCAACGTTCGAATCGGATTGATCGCTTAAGCGGTGGCAACCTGCTTTTTCGCGATTTCCTTTTTGAGGCGCTTCACGCGCAGGCTCAACTTGTCATCGGATGTTTTCAGCAGCCAGTTATCGAGGCCACCAACATGTTCCACCGACCGCAGGCCGTGCGTCGAAACGCGAAGCTTCACGCCCTTGCCGAGCGTATCGGACAGAAGCGTTACATTTTGCAGGTTGGGCAAAAACGTCTTCTTGGTCCGGTTTTTGGCGTGCGACACATTATTGCCTACCAGCCGAGTCTTACCTGTCAGTTCGCAAATCCGCGACATCGTATAAGTCCAATTTCTTGTTGTTGAATGATTCCCAGCGGGAAAGAGCGGTCCCCTAACCGTAATCAGGCCATGCGTCAAGCATATCGGGGCATTTTGCACGATCGCCCTATCCTATGGTCTTCCCGTCGCTTCCGCGCTAACCGATATATATGGCGACGGCAAAATATACTTCTTTCATGGGCGAGGCGCTGTCTCTGGCCGATGCGGCCATCGCGGTCGGCGAAGTGCCGGTCGGGGCGGTCGTCGTCCGGCAGGGCAAAATTATCGGCCGGGGCCATAATCGCACGCGCATCGATCGCGACCCCACCGCCCATGCCGAGATCGTCGCGATTCGGCAGGCCAGCCGGTTTCTCGGCAATGACCGGCTGGAGGACTGCGATCTCTGGGTGACGCTGGAACCCTGCACGATGTGCGCCGGTGCCATCGCCCACGCCCGAATCGCAAGGCTATATTATGGTGCAGACGACCCCAAGGGCGGTGCGATCGAGAGCGGCGTCCGGTTTTTCGATGCCCCGACCTGCCATCATCGACCGGATATCTATGCGGGCATGGAGGGAGAGCGTTCGGCGAAAATGCTGCTCGATTTTTTCCAGGGCCGGCGGGCCTGAAGCCTAGTGAACGAATCGCGCGACAACATCGCGATAGCTGCGGCTGACTTTCACCTGCGCGCCTGATCCCAGCACCAGAAAACATTCGCCATTGGTATGCGGTTTCACTTCCCGGACCTGGCTGAGGTTGACGATGGTGGAGCGATGCACCCGCTGGAAATTGCGGGGGTCCAGACGCTTTTCCAGGTCCTTCATCGTTTCGCGCAGGATCAGGCTGTTGTCGGCGGTGTAGATGCACATATAGTCGCCGGCCGCGTCGATCCGTTCGATCGTGTCGACATCGACGCGGAAAATCTGGCCGCGGTCCTTCACGTTGATCAGCTTCTCATAGCGATTCGTCGACGCCGGTTCCTCGGAATCGTCGATATTGGCCATCGCGTCTGGCGCCACTTCGCTGAGCACGTTTTTCAGCTTCTCCAGCTCCGCCCCGCCGCGTTTTTCCGTCAATCGCTTGCGCACCCGGTCGATGGCGTCGGCCAGCCGGTCTTCCTCGACCGGCTTGACCAGATAATCGATCGCCTCGGCCTCGAACGCGCGGACGGCGTGCTCGGAATAAGCGGTCACGAAAATGAACAGCGGCGGTTCAATCTCCATGATTCCCTGCACCACGGAGAAGCCGTCAAATCCGGGCATCTGGATATCGAGAAATACCAGATCGGGTTTCAGCGTCTTGATCTTGCGAATCGCTTCCCGGCCGTTGCGGCAGGTGTCGACGATCTCGATGTCATCAAATTTCTCGAGCCGGATCTGCAAGCCCTGGATGGCAAGCTTTTCGTCATCGACTAATATCGTCCTGATCGTCATGTTTTCAAATCCTTATGCTGAAACGAGGCCATCGCCGGCGGGTTTGCCGGCTCCCGTTGACGGTCCTCGTTGGATGCATGCTCCCCAAAAATAGTCTCGTTTCTCACCTGTTCGTCGGTGGCGGAATGATCCGCCGCTTCCCGCTCGATCTGTTCTCTCGTTTCAAATGGCAAGGCAATGATAACCGAAAAGCCCTCGCCGGGAGACGAACGCGTTTCGAATATCGCGCCTTCTCCATAGGCCTGGTTTAATCGCTCCTGAATATTGCCCAGTCCGACACCGGTCGAATCGGATTTTCTGGTCGTCGGCCCGCTTTTGCCCGGCCCGGTATCCGACACAATTATCCGCAGCTTGTCGCCGTCGAGAAAGGCGGAGACCGAGATATCCGCGCCCTCTTCCTGCGGCGTCACCGCATATTTGATCGCATTTTCGACCAGCGGCTGCAGCAGCAGCGAGGGCAGCAGGGCATCGCGCACCGCCGGATCGATATCGAAATTTGACCGCAGCCGGTCTTCGAATCGCATTTTCTCGATATCGAGATAGAGAAGCAGCGTCTCCACCTCCTGCGCCAGAGTCACCCGGCTGTGCACCTCGTTGACCAGCGTATGGCGCAAAAAGGAAGAGAGTCGCGACAGCATCGCATTGGCCGGCTCGGTCTGGCGCAGCAGCACAAGCGTTGAAATGCTGTTCAGCGTATTGAACAGGAAATGGGGATTGAGCTGGTAGCGCAGCATCGCCAGCTGCGCCCGCGTCGCCTGCGCTTCCAGCTGCAGCAACTGGTCATTCTGTTCCTCGACCCGCAGGAAGAAATTGATCGCATAATAGAGCGCCGACCAGGCACCGAGCAGCATGATGCCGAGGAACAGCGAGCCCAGAAACAAGGTACCGAACGCGGTTTCCGTCGCCGGGTTCTGGATCAGAAAGACCCAGGCATCGATGAAAGCGTAAAGCGCTGCGGCAATCGTCAATATCGCTGCGGTGCTGCTCCAGGTCACGATCGGTCGCCGGTGAATCAGATTCTTGTAGACCACCGACAGCAGCAGCGAGATCGAATAGCCGGTGATGGTCGAAATGATCACCGGCACCAGGAAGCTCAGCGGCAGTCCGTTGGAAATTCCGCCGATCGCGCGCAAGATCAGCGCCCCGGCCCAGCCCGCCGACTGCAGGTTCCAGAATGCGCGGTTCTTGTTGCCAAAAAACGGCTGGGGGCGAATTTCCATAACGGCCATCGGCCCATCTATAGCGGGGCATTGCCGCTTGGGGAAGAATCGCCTATCATTTGTGCGATTAAGACGGCGAATGCTCGATTTTCTGTCGAAATGCCAATTCATTGGCATTGGCGATGCGAGAAATAAGGCTGAAGACCGGCAACAGACAAAGGAGAATATGATGGGCGGTCCCAACGAAGTCCGGGCAAAATTTCCTTCCATGGAAGAAGGTACCCAGGAAGACTGGCAGATAATCGGTGGCCATTTCGGTCCCTTTGCCAGCAAGGTGGCCGACCGGGTGCTGGATCATCTGAAACTGCTCGATGGCGATTTTGGCGGCTTTCCGATCGACCGGATGCAGCACAGCCTGCAGACCGCGACCCGCGCCCACCGCGACGGACGGGACGAGGAATATGTCGTGATGGCCCTGCTGCACGACGTCGGCGATACGCTCGGCACCTACAACCATCCCGATATTGCCGCGGCCATTCTCAAACCCTTTGTCAGCGCGAAGAACCACTGGATCACCGAAAAGCACGGCATCTTCCAGGGCTATTATTTCTTCCACTATCTGGGACAGGATCGCGACATGCGCGAACAGTTCCGCGGCCACGAACATTTCGAGGATTGCGCGGAATTCTGTGCGAAATATGACCAGACCGCCTTTGATGCCAATTATGACACCGCACCATTGGAGTTTTTCGAACCGATGGTACGCCGGGTCATGGCGCGGCCGGTCAACAGCATCTATGTGAACGAATAGGACTGGCGGAAAGCAGCCTTCAGGCCGCTGAAGATTCGCCAATCTTCCTGAGATGACGCACGACCATATCGTCGCGACTGGATCCGTCTGAATCCTGGCTCAATTCCGCTTCGTCGATCCAGCACAGATCGTCCAGTTCGAGAATTCGGTCATCATGCGCCCGCATGCTGATCCGCCGAATCGGCCGGCGGTCGCGCGAATCGCACAATATCGGATTGGACGGCACGCCGGTTTGCCATTTTTCGCCCCATTGGCGCAGCGCGATCATCGTCGGCAGCAGATCCTGGCCCTTGTCGGTCAGCCGATATTCGACCTTGCGCTTGTCATGTTCACAGGGTCGGCGTGTCATGATCCCAGCCTCCACCATACGGGTCAGCCGGTTGGCCAGGATATTCCGGGCAATGCCGATCTGCGACAGGAAATCCTCAAAATGACCCACTCCGTTGAGTGCTGCGCGCAATATCATGAAACACCAGCGCTCACCGATCACTTCGAGGGATATCGGGAGACTGCACTCACCGCTGGCCAGATTCGATAGATCTTCTCTGATTTTGTCCATTCTCCATTCCTAAACCAGTTTGGGGGCAAGTGCGAAAAAAATATAAGTTTTTAGTTGCAACTTAAAACCTATTATTATAGGTATCGATTCGCAACCCAATTTGCAACTGCAAAATCTCCCCGGTGGCCTCACCAGAACGCCCGAGACAGATTGAAGAAAGGATCTATCATGCTTCTCTCCCAAAGCCCGCTTCGCGCTGCAATCATTTTCTCCATTGCGGCATTCACCTCCCTCATTCTGTTCACCGCGACCACGGTACAGGCGCGCAGTACGGCCGTCGCCTATACCGCAGAGCTGCAAGCCCCGGTCGACACTGTTCAGGAAATCATCAAGGGCGCTGTCATCCGCTGCGATGGCACCCAATGTATCGGTGGCCAGAGCAGCTCCTCGCCGCGAACCGTCTGTGCCAAGATCGCCGACGAATTCGGCCCGGTCGCCAGCTTTGCCTATAAGGGCGAGGCGTTTGACGCAAAAGCCCTCGCGCGATGCAACGACTGACCTGACATCCCCCTGACCGGCCTCTCGCTCCCTGATCAGACCAGATTCATGGTCTGCCGGTCAGCCATGGCGCCGAAGCAAGCTCCTTTTCCGGTCTCCGGGAAATAAGAGCCTGCTTCGGCGCTCTTTTTAGTTGCCCCGGTCCCGAAAGCGCACCATCTTCAACCCATGTTGAGGCAATATGAACTGGTGGAGCGGGTCCGATCCTATGAACCCGATGCGGATGAAGATCTGATCAACCGCGCCTATGTGTTTTCCGTGCAGCGGCATGGCAGCCAGAAACGCGCCAGTGGCGATCCCTATTTCAGCCATCCGATCGAGGTCGCCGGCCTGATGACGGATCTCAAACTGGACCAGGAGACCATTGTCACCGCGCTGCTCCATGATACGGTCGAGGACACGCTGACAACAACGGAAGAAATCAGCAAATTGTTCGGCGAGGAAATCGCCCGGCTGGTCGACGGTGTGACCAAATTGTCCAAGATCGAGGCCCAGACCGACAATGAGCGGGCCGCCGAAAATCTGCGCAAATTCCTGCTGGCCATGTCCGACGACATCCGTGTGCTGCTGGTCAAGCTGGCCGACCGGCTGCACAATATGCGGACGCTGCATTTCATCAAGAGCGAGGAAAAGCGGCTCAGGATCGCGCATGAGACCATGGATATCTATGCCCCGCTCGCCGAGCGGGTCGGCATGTATGAATATATGCGCGAGATGCAATTACTCGCCTTCCAGCACATGGAACCGGAAGCCCATGACACGATCACCAAAAGATTGCAGGCGATCAAGGAAGGGGATGAAGGCCAGGTCGACAAGATTTCACAGTCGATCCAGAAGGCGCTGGAGAGCGGCGGCCTGCTGGCAGAAGTCAGCGGGCGGGAGAAGCATCCCTATTCGATATGGCGCAAGATGCAGGAGCGGCACGTCAGCTTTGAGCAGCTGACCGATATCATGGCTTTCCGGGTGGTCACCGACAACAGTTCCGAATGCTACCGGGCGCTCGGCATATTGCACAAGAAATGGAAAATGGTGCCCGGCCGGTTCAAGGACTATATCTCGACGCCCAAGCGCAACGGCTACAGTTCGATCCACACCACCATCATGCACGGCACCAACATGCGCGTGGAAATCCAGATCCGCTCGCGGCGGATGCACGAGGACAATGAATTCGGGCTGGCCGCGCACTGGGCCTACAAGCAGGGCAACCGCCCCGACGGGCAGGCCGGCTGGATTCGCGACCTGATCGAGATTCTCGACCAGGCGGAAGATGCCGAGGAATTGCTCGAGCACACCAAGCTGGCAATGTACCAGGACCGGATTTTTGCCTTCACGCCCAAGGGCACGCTGCTGCAGATGCCGCGCGGTTCGACCACCGTCGATTTCGCCTATGCCGTCCATACCGATCTCGGCAACCAGGCGGTCGGCGCCAAGGTCAACGGCCGCCATGTGCCGCTGCGCACCCAGCTGCAAAATGGGGATGTCGTCGAAATCCTGAAATCCAAGGGCCAGGAACCCCAGCCCGGCTGGCTCTCCTTTGTCATCACCGGCAAGGCGCGCGCCGCGATTCGCCGCAACGTCCGCTTCAAGGAACGCGACGAGATGATCGCGATCGGCACAGAGCTTTATGAAGAAATCATCGAACGGCTGCCCGGCAAGATCGGCAAGCGCGCGATGAAGGCAGCGCTGAAACGGCTGGACATGAAAGAGCCCGATGATCTGATGATGGCCATCGGCACGCGCGAGCTGAGCGACCGCGAGGTGATGGAGGCGATCATCCCTGGCAGCGTCCACGACAATGATGACGAGCGCAAATGGCCGGAACAGGATCGCGCGATTTCGATTCGGGGCCTCACCCCCGGCGTCGCCTTCAATCTCGCCCAATGCTGCCATCCCGTTCCCGGCGACCGGATCGTCGGGCTGCGGCGCAGCGGCGAGAATGTCGAGGTACACACGATCGATTGCCCGAGTCTGGCCGACGGCGTGGATGCGGACTGGGTTGATCTTAGCTGGGGCAATGAAAGCGACGGCGCGCCCGCCCGGCTATGTGTCGTATTGCACAACAAGCCCGGTACGCTGGCCGAGATGGCCGGCGTGTTCGGCTTTCACAATGCCAATATTCTGAACCTGCGCCTGTCCCATCGCGACGGACCGTTCCACACGTTCGACGTCGATTTGGAAGTGCACAATGTCCATCATCTCATGCGGATATTGTCGGCGCTGCGCGCCTCGGACGCGGTGGCCCAGGCCGAACGCGCCTGATGCCATTGGCAGTAATTTAAGATTTAGGGAGCGGGCGGCGGTCCGCCGGGCATGCCCTGCGCCTGCATCTGCTGGCGCAATTCTTCCATCTGCGCCTGCGAAATGAAGTCCAGCAGGGTCACGTCGAAGATCAGCAGACTGTTCGGCGGAATCTGTTCGCCAGGCGATGCTTCGCCATAGGCTAGGTCCGACGGAATCCAGATGCGATATTCGCCGCCCTTCTGCATCAGCTGCAGCGCTTCGGAAAAACCGGGGACAACGCCGCCAACCGGCATCGGAGTCTGCTCGTTGGCATCGAAAACCGTGCCGTCCCGCAGGCGGCCTTCATATTTGACCAGCGCGGTATCGGTGGCCGTCGGTGACGGCCCCTCGCCGGGCTTCAGCACCTTGTACTGCAGACCGGATGCGGTCGTCTCTACCCCGTCTTCATCGGCATTGGCAGCCAGAAACTGCTCGTTGCTTGCGCCATTGATCACTGCATTCTGGGTACCCGTATAAGCGAGCAGCAGAGCGGCGGCAACAATCAGCAGCACGCCCAGCCAGAGCTTGGTCAGCGAGCCTTTTTTGATGGGATGAATCGGAACCGTCGTGACAGACATGGGCAGGCTACCTTAAAGTTCGTGGAGCCGAAGCGCTTAAATCAGACCGTCGCGTTCCATGCGCTTGCGGTCCATCTTGCGGGCACGGCGGACAGCCGCAGCCTTTTCGCGAGCACGCTTTTCGGATGGCTTTTCATAATGGCGGCGAAGCTTCATTTCGCGATAAACGCCTTCACGCTGCAATTTTTTCTTGAGCGCGCGGAGCGCCTGATCAACATTATTATCGCGAACCATGATTTGCATAAGACTGAGTAACTCCGTTCAAATTTCGTAGCGGACCAGAAGCAATTTCTTCTGGCCTGAATTGGTATAAAAGCCATAAAAAAGGGTTTGCAGCAGAATCAATCTGCTTCAATCTCGCGCCGCCTATCAATTTCCCGGCAGCAAGGCAAGCTTTTACACGATTCAATTGCGCAAATGAAAGGCGGTTTGCATTCCCGTTTCCGCCAACTTGCTATACAAGCTGGAGCAAGAGACAATAGAAGCGAATCGAGGAGAGAAAAATGGCCACGGCAATCAATATCCAGTCGACCTGCAGCGAAGACGAATGGAAGGCGCGCCAGAAGCTCGCCGCCTGCTACCGGATTTTCGCCTATCTCGGATGGGACGAACTGATCTTCAACCATATCACGCTGAAGGTCCCGGGCGAAGATAACGCCTTCCTGATCAACCCCTATGGCCTGCATTTCAGCGAGGTCACCGCCTCGACTCTGGTCAAGATCGACATTGACGGCAACACGCTGGACGGCTCGACCTACCCGGTCAACAAGGCCGGCTTCACCCAGCACAGCCTGTTCCACCGCGAACTGCCCGATATCCATGCGATCATCCACACCCATACCACGGCGACCATGGCGGTTTCTTCCGTCGAAGGCGGGCTCCAGCCGGTCAATTTCTACGCCGCCGCTGTCGTCCCCCGCCTCGCCTATCACAAGTTCGAAGGCATCACCGTACACGAGGACGAAGGCCCGCGCTTCCTCGCCAGCCTTGGCAAGAAGCGGATGATGATGCTCGAAAATCACGGTCCGGTGGTGATGGGCCGGACGCTGGAAGAAGCTTTCCTCAACCACTGGGTGCTGCAGCGCGCCTGCGAAATCCAGATGCAGACCCTGTCGATGGGCAAGCCGGTGATGATTGGCGAAGACGTGATCAGGAAGCATATGGAAAATCTGTCACAGGCTGCGATTGATCCGCTGCAACAGGGCGTGCCCGAATTTGAAGCGATGGTGCGGCTGGTCGATCGCGAAGACAGAAGCTGGCGGGAGTAAAAATATTCCCCTCCCGCTTGCGGGAGGGGCTAGGGGTGGGCATAGACAAATCAATGATTTCCTCGGCATCAATATTCCAAAATTCCCACCCCCTCCCCCTCCCGCAAGCGGGAGGGGAGATTTGACCAAATTCACCGTCAACGACCGCCCGGTCTGGTACCGGATGGACCCGGATACGCCGTTGCTCTGGGCGCTGCGCGATGCGTCCAATCTGACCGGCACCAAATATGGCTGCGGCACCGGCGACTGCGGCGCCTGCATGGTCGAGGTCGATGGCGAGGCGATCCGCTCCTGCCTAGTCACCATCGGCGAGATGGAAGGCCGGTTTGTCACCACGATCGAGGCGCTGTCGCGCGATCGCAGCCATCCGGTACAGCAGGCCTGGGCGGCCGAAAATGTCCCGCAATGCGGATTCTGCCAGTCCGGCATGATCATGGCGGCGGCGGTGCTGCTGAAGAAAAATAGCAACCCGTCCAAGGCCGCGATTGACGAGGCGATCACCAATATCTGCCGCTGCGGCACCTATCCGCGAATCCGCGAGGCGATCCAGCGGGCCGGCCGTGTGGCGCGCGGAGAGGCCGTCCTCAGCGCCGCGCCACCCCCCGGCATCGATCCCGAAGATGCGGCCAAAGCGGTTCCGGCGCTCACACCCGGCAAATAGACCGTTTCGGAGAGGTCTTTTTCTTTGAACAAGCCGGCCACTCCTGTTTATGGAGTGTATCCGCCAAACAGGAGAGAAACATGAAAGCCACGATCTGGCACAATCCGAAATGCGGGACGTCCCGCAAGACACTGGCGATACTGGAAGAGACACCCGGCGTTGACCTGACGGTGGTCGAATATCTCAAAAATCCGCCGACGCGGTCCAAGCTGGAACAGCTGTTCCGCGACGCTGGCATGACTCCGCAGGAGGGCCTGAGAGTGCGCGGCTCGCCCGCAGAAGAACTGGGTCTGACAAAGGATGACGCCACCGCTGACCAGATTTTGGATGCCATGGCATCAGAGCCGATCCTGATCAACCGGCCGCTGGTGGAGACCGACAAGGGCGTCAGGCTGTGTCGTCCGCAGGACATTGTCCGGGACATTCTCTGACGAAAACCGCAGTGGCGATACAGACCGGGGAAACTGATGGCAGTAATCGCAGTCTACAGCATGAAGGGGGGCGTCGGCAAAAGCTGCTCGGCCGTCAATCTGGCATGGAACAGCGCGGTCGGAAGCTCCCGCCGGACCCTGCTCTGGGATCTTGACCCGCAGGGCGCAGCCTCGTTCATTCTCAGGGGGGATCAGACGGAAAAGGACCGGGCTCGCGCCATGATCGCCGGCAATGTCAAACCGGAAAAACTAATCCGGCCGACCGAAATAAACAATCTGGACCTTCTGGCAGCAGATGTGTCGCTGCGCGGGCTAGACCGGCTGTTCTTCCAGATCAGCAAGAAACGGCATCTCGGAAAATTGCTCAGGCAAATCGGCAAGAATTATGACCGGATCATCCTCGATTGCCCGCCGGGACTGACCGAAACTAGCGAGCAAATTCTGCGCAACGCCGATATCGTGATTGTCCCGGTCATTCCCTCCCCGCTCTCCGAACGCGCGCTTGTCGACGTGCAGATGTTCTTAGACGGCAGCGGCAAGAAACATGCCCCGCTGCTCCCGGTCTACAACATGGTCGACCGGCGGCGGTCGATCCACAAACAGGGCCTGGTCCGCAATCCGAAATGGCCGGTCATCCCGATGTCGAGCGCGGTCGAACATATGACAAAATTGCAGCAGCCGGTCGGCAGTTTTGCGCCGCAGAGCACGGCTGCCCGGGCCTATGCCCGGATTTGGCGCGGCATTGAAAAGCGACTGACAAAAAAATAGCGAGGCCCAGCGCCGCTAGGCCGATTTTTTATCATATTGCAGCTGCGGCGCGTCCAGTTCGCCGAACAGATTTTTCGCGTCTTCGGCGATCATCGGCCGGCCGAAATAATAGCCCTGGATCTTGCGGCAGCCAAGCCGGCGTATCATCTGGACCTCTTCTTCCGTCTCGGCTCCCTCTGCGGTGGTGGACATGCCGAGCGCGTCTGCCATCGCCACAACCGCGCGGATAATCGCGAGGCTTTCGGGTGCATTTTTCGCGGCTCCCTGAACAAAGCTGCGATCGACCTTGATCGTCGAGAATCGCGTCTTGCGCAGATAGCCGAGCGAGGAATAGCCGGTGCCGAAATCATCGAGCGACAGGTTGATCCCCAGAGCGATGATCTGGTCGAGCGTTGCTGCCGCGCCATTGCCCTCGTGCATGAAGATACTCTCGGTCACTTCTATCTCCAGGCGACTAGGCGGAAGCCCGCTTTCCTCGAGCGCGGAGACCACCATCGACAGGAAATTCACTTCGGTGAGCTGGTCTGCGGAAACATTGACCGCGACCTTGACCGTGGAGGGCCACCCCATGGCTTCCTTGCACGCCGTGCGCAATACCCACTCCCCGATCGGCACAATCAGCCGGGCCTCTTCCGCCAAGGGCACGAATTTGGCCGGCGAGACGGATCCGAACTCGGGATTGTTCCAGCGCAGCAGCGCCTCGAAGCCGACAATGCCGCCGGAATCCGCGCTGACGACGGGCTGGTAGTGGAGCAAAAACTCGTCATTCTTCATGGCTTTGCGCAAGGCCATTTCCATGACTCGCCGTTCTTCTGCCTGCACGTGAAGCTGTGGCTCGTAATGCGTGAATGCGCCGCCGCCCTGATCCTTCGATCGATACAGGGCCAGGTCGGCACTGCGCATCAGCATTTCGACCGTACGACCATCTCTTGGGCCTATCGCCGTGCCGACGCTGGCGCCGATGAACAGCGTGTGCTGGTCGACCTCATAGGGCCGCGACAGTACCTCGATGATCTTGCTGGCCAGCAATTCCATATAATGGGTGTCGCCTGCGTCCTTGACCACTACGGCAAATTCATCGCCGCCCAGCCGGCCGCATAGTTCGTTGTCGGTCATGATCGATCGCAGCCGATCAGATACCCGTGCCAGCAACCGGTCACCCACCGGATGACCAAGCGTGTCGTTCACCGCCTTGAACCGGTCAAGGTCGATCATCATGAAGCCGTAGCGCCCGTTCCACTTTTCCGCCTCTTGCATGGCCTTGCCGAGGGTGTCGGTCAGTTGCAGACGGTTTGGCAGGCGGGTCAGCGTGTCAAATCTGGCCAAATGCGAGATTTTGTCCGCCGATTCCCGCTGTTCGGTAATATCCGACCCGACGCCGCGGAATCCGTGGAAGGTGCCATTATCATCCAGCTTTGGCGAAGCGGACAATTCCCACCAGCGGTTTTCGCCGTTGATCTGGACAGGCACCAGCATGTTGCTGAAGCTGTCCCGCCGTTTCAGCTTTTCCGCCAGTTCGTGCAAGGCTGTCGAGAATTTGCCGCTTTCCCAGGATTCTCCGGCAACCAGTTGCAGAAACGGCTTGCCTTCGATCTGCTCTGCCGGCTGCCCCAGCGCATGGGCAAAACGCGGCGAGACATGCGTTATCCGGCGCGATGTATCCGTCTGCCAAAGCCAGTCGGCGCCGGTATCCTCAAATTCCTTGAGCAACAGGCTCACGACTTCGCTTTTCTCGGTGAGACTGGCTTCCGCAACCCGTCTTTCAATGAATGATCGACCCGTCATCAGGCAGCCGGAAATAAGCAATACGGCGATGGCCAGTGTAGCCAATGCCAAATGGGGGCTGCCGATATACAACCAGCCAAAAATCATGGCCGCGCTGGAGGATGATATGAACAAAATGCTGCTGAGCGGCACATTTGACAGAAGCATCGCGGAACCGACCATCAGGCAGATGATGATCGCCCATATCGGTATCATGGTCATGAGGTTCGTGCTGAATGCGAACAGCAAGAACCCGACACCCCACAGCGAGCCACCGGCAAGGGAAACAAGATAAACCTTGGTCAACTCGGAACGGTTGATCGTTTTGCGCTGCCATGCCGACTGTTTCCGATACAGCAGGTGAGCGTAAATATATAATGCAGCCAAACCTGCGAGCCACAGACCAAGAAACCATATGTTGACCTGGCCGATGCCCAACTGAACCATCAACAGGCCGCAGACGATCGCGGCAACGATCTTCAGAAAACCATGCTCATTATTGCCATTGAACTGCAGAGCCCGAATCCGCCCCCAGTCCACTCCTGGAGGATCAGAAAGGCCAAGCAACACGCGAAGCGGAATTACCTTTGGCAAACCAGGTTGAGTGATCGTTTTTAACACTGGCCCTGTATAGGGCGAAATTCTTAGCGAAACGTAAGGACTGGCCTAAATTTTTCGGCAATGGCTGAGCGGCAGGACTCAGTCGTGCCGCTCAGGCCGCGACCGCATAAGGCTGAATATCGCCGGAAAGATACAGGTTTCGCGCCTTCGCACGGCTCAGCTTGCCGGAACTGGTGCGTGGCAGGGTGCGTGGCGGCACCAGCTCGATCACGCAGTTCATCCCGGTAATCGCTCTCACCTTCTCACGAATCTCGTTCCACAACCGCAGCCGCTCGATCTCGTCCGAGGTCCGGCATTGCACAAGCACGGCCGGCGTTTCCTCGCCGCCCGGAGTCGTGATGGCAAAGGCGGCGATATCGCCCGCCTTGAATCCGGGCAGTTGTTCCACCGCCCACTCGATATCCTGCGGCCAGTGGTTTTTGCCGTTGATGATGATCATGTCCTTGGCGCGGCCAACGATGTAAAGATAGCCGTTCGACAGATAGCCCATGTCCCCGGTATCGAGCCAGCCGTCGACGAGACAGGCATCGGTCGCTTCCTGGTCGCGATAATAGCCTTCCATCACCGCGGGGCCCTTCATCCAGACCTTGCCAACGGTTTTTTCCGCCAGAACCGCGCCATTTTCGGCGCGAATCTCCAGCTGCGTATCGCGCACGGGCTTGCCGCAATTGACGATTGCGCGGAAGCGTTTCGGGCGGCTGCCGTCGCTCTTCTTCTCGCCGGAAAGCTCGGTTTCCTCGACCAGTTCCACTTCCATGCCTTCACCGGACGGCATCAGCGTCACGGCAAGGGTGGCTTCGGCCAGACCATAGCTCGGCAAAAAGGCCTTGGCGTCAAACCCTGCCGGCGCGAAGGCATCGGTGAAACGCTGCATCACATCAGGACGGATCATGTCCGCGCCATTGCCGGCCAGCCGCCAGCGAGACAGGTCGAACCGTTCCTGGACATTGGACTGGCTGCCGATCCGGCGAGCGCAAATCTCATAGCCGAAGGTCGGCGAAAAACTGCAGGAGGTGCCGGGATTGCGGGAAATCAGGTCGAGCCACGACAGCGGCCGGCGCGCGAAATCCGCAGTCTTGAGATAATCGGTCGAGACCTGGTTGGCGACCATCGACAGGAAACAGCCGACCAGCCCCATATCATGATAGAATGGCAGCCAGGAAATGCAGCGATCGCTGTCTCCGATCAGCATGCCATGGGCATGCGATCCCAGATTGTGCAGCAACGCCTTGTGGGTAACCGCAACACCATGCGGAAAGCGGGTCGAGCCGCTGGAATATTGCAGATAGGCAATATCGCTGCTGCTGGCGGTCGGCAAGGAAACGTCGGGAGCGTCCTGGTCGGCAAAGCCATCCCATCCGTGCGCGGGAATGGCACGCGACTGGCCGGCGGCACCCGCCAGTTCGGCAATTTCGTCCGGAAACAGCAATATCGCCGGGTCGCAACTGTCCAGCTGCACGCCGATCTGGTCGATATAGCTTTCCTTGCCGCCGAAGGAGGTGGGCAAGGGCAAGGGGACCGGCAAGGCACCGGCATAGACCGCGCCAAAAAACAGCGCGCAGAACTGGGGCTCCGTGTCGGCGATCAGCGCGACCCGGTCGCCGGGCTTTATCCCGGATGCGATCAGGCGCTTTGCCGCCACGATCGCGTCATCCCGCAATTCGCGGAACGGATAAACACGGACAAGCGAACCGCGGGCATCGTGGAAGTTGAAACCCTTTTGTCCTTGCGCTGCATAATCCAGGGCTTCGCCCAGAGTGTCAAAGTCGGAGAAGCGCCGCGGCAGCTCGTCCAAAGTCGGAGTTGGTGTCAATTCGGTCATCCAATTTCCATTTCCGGGAGGTCCAGCCTCTCCAAAATCAGTCTCTTTTGTTCGGCAAGGACGCGAATATTGCCTTTTTCACGTCCTTCAGCCGCTTTTACCAAGGTCATTGCTAGCCTCTGGCGTTTAAATTTCGGCCCGACTGTGGCACAAAAAGGGCACGCGTCATACTTGAAAGCCAAACCGTTGAAAAACAGCGTTAAAACGTTAGATCAGGAAAGCTTGCAGCGGCTGGCCATACGCTATGTCGAACGATATGCCACGAGCCGGAAAAAACTGGCCGATTATCTTCACCGCAAAATCCGCGAACGGGAATGGCGGGGTGAGGAGCCCCCTGCCGTTGAACAGCTGATCGAACGCTTCGTCGATCAGGGCTATATTGACGACGCCCTATACGCCCAGAACAAGGCCTCGGCGCTCATCCGTCGCGGCTATGGCACCCGCCGGGTGTCGCATGCCCTTTATCAAGCGGGTATCAGCGAAGCGGACGGGCGCGAGGCCTATCAGATCAGTGAATCGAACAAATGGATCGCGGCCGATAAATTCGCTCGCAAACGGAAAATAGGCCCCTATTCTGATCGGCAGCAGGATGCGGATATATGCCGCAAGCAACTGCAGGCCTTCCTGAGGGCAGGCCATGACTTTGATCTGGCCAGCCGCTTTGTTTTCGCAAGGCCGGGAGAGGAAATAACGGCGGAAAACTGATCCTGACCGACGCAAGTACACAGACCGCCTAATGGGGATTGACTCCATTGCGGTGAAGAATCGCCAGTTTAATATTATTGTGATATATACTAGGGGGCGAGTCGAAATGTGATAGACATTTGATTTGGCTTAGTTTTGTTCGGAGATGCATCGTGGCCAGCTTGTTTGCGGAATCAGACCCTGCGGATAGTCCTGCGCGCCATGACAGAGAAGAGAGTCCTTCCTCGTCCGATAGCGCGATGCGGCGCGCCACGGGGCGAGTGAAATGGTTTGACAGCCACCGCGGCTTCGGTTTCATCGTCCCTCACAATGACCTTTCAGAGGACAAGGACGCGCTCCCGCAATCGGATATTCTGGTGCACTGGAGCCTGCTGGAATCCCTGGGCACAAGGGAATTGCCGGAAATGGCGGTGGTGACATGCGAATATGCGGTGGCACCCAAAGGTCTGCAGGCCACAAGAATTCTCGATATTGACCTTTCCGAATGCGGCCCGCGAAACGATCCCTCGGCTGCCGCCCGCGCGCGCCAGTCCGTGCATATTGTCGATGAGGATTCCGATTTCACCCACGCCGAGGTCAAATGGTTTAACCGTGCCAAAGGCTATGGCTTTCTGATAAGCGAAGACTTTGACGGCGATATTTTTCTCCACATGGAAACCCTTCGGGACGCCGGCATCGGCGAAATCGTTCCGGGCCAGCATTTGCTCGTCCGCATAAAGGACGGTAATCGCGGTCATATGGCCGTACAGGTATGCCTGCCGGCCCCGGACTGAAACAGAAAAGCATATAGATGATAAAAATCTCAAAGGCGCTCGCGCTTTCCCTGAGTCTGGTCGTGACGGCCAGCCTGTCCGGCTGTTACGCGCGGACTGGCGATACGGCGGCCGCCAGCCCGCAAAGCGAGCAAGGCGAATTGCCGCTGTCCGAGGCGGGCCTCAAGCAGGTGCCCCTCGCTATCCAGACCTCCGACGCGATCCATGATTTTGTTGTGGAAGTGGCGGCGACCGGTGCCGAACAGGCACAGGGCCTGATGTTCCGCACCCGGCTGGCCCCCGACAAGGGCATGATCTTCCCCTTCCCCGAAGATCGCGTTGCCAGCTTCTGGATGAAGAATACCGTGATACCGCTCGATATTATCTTCATCCGAAGGGACGGGACGATCGAATCGATTGCGGCCAATACCACGCCCTATTCGCTGGATCCGGTGCGTTCCAATGAACCGGTTGCCACCGTTCTCGAAATCGCTGCGGGCAGGGCTGCCGAGCTGGGCCTCGCGCCGGGTAACACCGTCACCTGGCAATGACGATCTGCGCCTCGGCGACCCTGCTTGCTGTTTGACATTTTTTCATTGCGGAGCGCATGGCTGCGGGGCTAAGCGAGCGACATGAGCATATTGGCGAAAATATTCACTTGGTGGGACGGTGCCACGATCGGCACCAGCCTGTTCAGCGCCCGCAACGGCAAATCCGTCGGCGAGGACATCTTTGGCAACAAATATTTCCAGGCGAAGAAAACCGACAGCCGCCATCCTGCCGGACAGCGCTGGGTCATCTACAATGGCGCCAATGACGCCAGCCGGGTCCCCCCCGAATGGCATGGCTGGCTGCATCACAGTTTTGACGACATTCCGGAGAGCTATCTGCCACCGGCACGCATCTGGGAAAAAGAGCCAAGCGGCAATCTGACCGGTACCGCGCGGGCCTATCGCCCCGCAGGCGCGCTGGAACACGGAGGACACCGTGCGGCCGCGACCGGCGATTATGAATCGTGGAATCCCGCCGAAGCGGAATGACAGGCATGGTCCGTCACTCCCTTTCATTATCGGTGCTCGCAGCGACGCTTTTGCTGGCCGGCTGCGGCTGGTTCGACAGCGATCAGATCGATGAACATGCCACTGGCCAGGCGGCGGAAAAGCGGAAGCTTGCCGCAACCGACGGCGATCTGGTCGCTCCGGTGACCGAACAGATCGGCACGCCGATGGCGGAGCGCGTTGCAACGCTCGGCTTTCTCAACAAGCGCAATGGCCTGACCCGGGATCTCGAGCTGCGGCCCGGCCAGTCGGTCCGAATCGGTCGCGCGATCGTCCGCCTGCGGGCCTGCGAACGCACCGCTCCCTGGGAAATGACGCCCGAACAGGGTGCCTTTGTCCAGCTTCTGGTCAATGAACGCCCGCCCAACCGGTCGGGTGACGATCAGTGGAAGCGGGTGTTCTCCGGCTGGCTGTTCCGGGAATCACCGTCCCTGAACGTGGTCGAGCATCCGATCTATGACGTCTGGGTCAAGAGTTGCGCGATGAGCTTCCCGGGCGAAGAAGAGTCGCCAGATGACTCATCGGATCCGACCGCACCGCGCACCTCCTCGTCCAATCTCGCCAATAGCGCATCCAGCGCACCGAACGAGACCGAGCCGACAGCAGAATCCCCTGCGGCGCCAGCCGCCAGGCCGCCGTCCGCAGCCAGACCCGCTCCGGCGGCCGAGCCTGCCGATCCGATCGGCGATCTGATCGCCGAAACCGGCGACGGTACATAGCCCCTGACCCGTTTCAGCTCTTCCAAATAGGCTTGCTGGCTGATTTCAATCGCCCCCAGCGAGGCCAGATGGTCGGTCATGAACTGGCAGTCAAGCAGCGGAAATCCGCCAACCTTTAACCGGGCGACCAGCCATGCCAGGGCCACTTTCGAAGCATCCCGGGCTCGGGAAAACATGCTCTCCCCGCAAAAGGCCCCGCCAATAGCCAGACCGTAAAGACCGCCCGCCAGCCGGTCCTCCCCGGTCTCTTCATCCGGCAACCAGCATTCGATGCTGTGCGCATGGCCCAGCCGGTGCAGCTGGTTGAACGCGTCCTCGATTTCGGCATTGATCCATGTTTCTCGCCGGTCCCCGGCCTGCTCGGCGCAAATTGCGATGATATCGGAAAACGCCGCGTCGGCGGTCACCCGGAAACGGTCGGACCTGATGGTTTTGCGCAGCGAGCGCGACAGCCGGAAATTGTCGAGCGGAATGACGGCCCGGGCCTTGGGTTCGACCCAGAAGGTTTCCGGGTCGTCCCGGGCATCGGCCATCGGAAAGATTCCCGACGCATAGGCTTTGATAAGGAGATCGAGATCAATGGTCATGGATAAGGGGTCGTCCGGTCCGTTTCGTTCGTTCAGGCGCTGATGGGCAACAATTGCACGGCGTCAGTCTGCCATCAAGACACGGGCTTCGTCGGCAATTTTCTCGGCAATGGCAGCATATTCGCTGGCGAAGCCGGCATTGGTGCGCCAGGCGGCTCCGATGCTGCGGTTCACCGCCCAGCCTTCGACGTTGAGCAAGGCCACGTCACCGCCGCGGGCCAGTTCGGAGCGTACATAGAGTTCCGGCAGGATTGCCAGCCCCAGACCCGATGCCACCATCTGCCGGACGCTGTCGAGACTGGTGCCTTCATAGTCGCGCAGCAGGTTCATGTCGTGCTGCTGACACTGGCGCACCACGTCGCGGTGCAGATGGTGCCGGCGGTCGAGGCTGAGCACCGGCAGGCCGGCAAGGTCGGACAGGTCGAGCTGCTCCCGCGCAGCCAGCGGATGATCCGGCGGCGCCACCAGAATCAGCGGTTCGCGAAACAAGGGCTCGATATGCAGATTCTCGCCCTCGATCGGCAAGGGTCCAAGCAGCATGTCGATCGAGCCCTTGGTCAGTTCCATCGCTTGCAGATCGGGGATACCCTCGCGCATGTAGAAGCGCAGATCCGGGCGGCTGCGGTGCAGCGCCGCAATCACCGGCGGCATCAGATAGGGGCCGAGGGTGGGAGAAACGCCGAAGCGCAAGATGCCGGCCAGACTGTCGCTGGCCCGTTCGGCGAGATCACGGATATCCTTCACCTGAACCAGCACATGGCGCGCGCGGTCGGCAATCTCCCGCCCGACCGGAGTCAGTTCGGCTCCATGGGTGCGCCGCTCGACCAGCGTTACCCCCAGCCGCTGTTCCAGCGTGCGCAATTGATGGCTCAATGTCGGCTGCGACGCGGCGGCGGCCTGCGCCGCCTTGCCGAAATGGCGATGATCGGCCACCGCGACGAGATATTCGAACTGGCGTAAGGTCGGCATGGCCCAGAGGCTCCCTCATATAGAAGCATTCTATCGATACTTATGATTTCATTCGATTGGAATTATCACCTGAACGGTATCATATCAACCATATCGATGCGACAGCTCGATAGAAAGAGAATATGCTTCGGTTCCGCATAGCTCAAGACACCATCCCCTAACCCTGGGGCGGCAGCAAACCCCCATCCGCTAGCCGCCCCTTTTTTTTCGACAGGACGATGCTGCAATGGTGAAAGAGATGAGCAATGCCCTGCAACAGTTCATCGCGCAGGAAACGAGCGCGGGCATTGTTCTCTTCTGTGCAGCGGTGGCCGCGATGATCGCCGTGAACAGCGCGCTCAGTCCTCATTATCTGGCGTTCCTTGACATTCCGGTGGCCGTGCAATTTGGCGCGCTGGAGATTGCCAAGCCGCTGTCGCTGTGGATCAATGACGGGCTGATGGCCATCTTCTTCTTCCTGGTCGGGCTGGAAGTGAAGCGCGAATTGATGGAGGGCCAGCTTTCCAGCGTCGAACAAGCGTCGCTGCCGCTGATTGCAGCGATCGGCGGGATGGCGCTCCCCGCCGCCGTTTTCGCCTATTTCAACTGGGGCTTGGCCGACAATATCAATGGCTGGGCGATTCCGGCCGCCACCGACATCGCCTTTGCGCTCGGCGTGCTGGCGCTGCTTGGCAAACATGCCCCGGTCTCGCTGAAAATCCTGCTGCTCGCGATCGCGATCATCGACGATATCGGCGCGATCATCATCATCGCTTTGTTCTACACGGCCGAAGTCTCGGGCGTTTCGCTCATGCTCGCCGGTGCCGGAACCGTGCTGCTCTTCACCATGAACCGGCTGGGCGTGGTCCGCACGGCACCCTATATTCTGGTCGGCATATTCCTCTGGATATGCGTCCTGAAATCGGGAGTGCACGCAACCCTTGCCGGAGTGCTCGCGGCGCTGGCGATTCCGCTTAACGCCAGGGACGGCAGCTCGCCGCTCAAGCATCTCGAACATATGCTCCACCCGTGGACCGCTTTTCTGGTGCTGCCCATCTTCGCTTTTGCCAATGCTGGTGTATCGCTGGCCGGGTTGCAGATCAGCGACCTGATGGCGCCGCTGGCGCTGGGCGTGGCGGCGGGTCTGGTGGTCGGCAAGCAGCTGGGCGTGTTCGGATTCATGTTTCTGGCAACCAAAGCCGGTCTGGTAAAACGCCCTGCCGGTGTCAGCTGGCTGCAGCTCTATGGCCTCGCCTGCCTGACCGGCATCGGTTTCACGATGAGCCTGTTCATCGGCAATCTGGCCTTTTTCGATCCGGACCAGATCGAAACGGTGAAGCTCGGTGTGATTAGCGGCTCGCTGGTCTCCGGCCTGCTGGGATATGCCATATTGCGATCATCCTCCTCCCGCCGCGCGACAGGATAATATCCGCGCGGAGCCTCCCCTCTGCCGCAAAACGGCCAGCGCAATCGAATCAGTCGGCGCGCGTTTCAATCCATGCTAAGGCCGGGCCATGAAACGACAACTCTATCTGGCAGCCGGCCTGACCTCTGTCGCTCTGGGCGCGATTGGCGTCATTTTACCCTTGCTGCCGACCGTGCCGTTCATGATCCTGGCCGCTTTCTGCTTCGCCAACAGCTCGCCGCGACTGGAGGCATGGCTGGTCGAACATCATGTTTTCGGCAGCCATATCCGCAACTGGCGGGAAAGAAGGGCGATCACCCGGCGCGGAAAATGGGCGGCAACCATTGCCTTTGCGGTCAGTATCACGATCGCCCTGCTGTTCATGAAAATGCCGTGGAATCTCTTTCCCATCGCTGCCGCGCTGATCACCGGCAGCTGGCTCTGGACCCGCAACGAGCCCGGCCCGGCACAATTGCCGGTGCAACCCCCTCCGCATAAAGAATAGTTTTAGCCCTTTTTGAATCTGTTATTCTCTCCCGGAATCTTAGGAGAGAGAGAAATGTCGCGACAGCAATTGTTGGAAATGACCCGCTCACTGGTTGAGCATGGCAAGGCAGACACGATGGAACTGGTCGATGACGTGGTCGCCATCCCGGCATCCGACTATACCGATGAAGCACGCTTTGAACGCGAGAAAAATCTGATCTTCAAGCGCCTGCCGCTGATGATGGCGCCCTCCTGCGAATTGCCCGAGCCGGGCTGCTACAAGGCCGTGGACATGGCCGGCATCCCCGTGCTGATCACCCGGCAAAAGGACGGCACCGCCCAGGCCTTTCTCAACAGCTGCACCCATCGCGGCAATCCGGTGGCCGAGGGCAGCGGCAAGGCCTCGCGTTTCACCTGCGGCTATCACGGCTGGACCTTCAAGAATGACGGCGATCTTCTCGCCATCGCCTCGCCGAAGGATTTCGGCGCGGTCGACAAGGCGGCGTTCTGCCTGACGAAATTCCCGACGCTGGAGCGCGCCGGCCTTATCTGGGTGACGCTCGATCCGGACAGCACGCTCGATATCGAGGCCTATCTCTGCGGCTATGACAGCCTGCTGGAACATTTCGGCTTTGATGGCTGGCACCTGTTCGACCAGCGCACCATCCCGGGACCCAACTGGAAGACGGCCTATGACGGCTATCTCGATTTCTATCACCTGCCGGTGCTGCACAAGGACACGTTCGGCGCCGACTTTTTCAACCGCGCCAATTATTTCGCCTGGGGTCCGCACCAGCGGCTGTCCTCGCCTTCGAAATTTGTCCAGAAGACCGGCAGCGACGAGAAAGTTGATCTCACCCAGATTGACGAGAAAGACTGGCCGATCGACGCGCTGCTGCAGGGCGTCTGGACGATCTTCCCGCATATCTCGATCGCCAGCTTCTACGGCGGCGGCGGGCGCGGTGCGATGATCTCGCAGCTGTTTCCGGGTGAAACGGTCGGGGAAAGCTACACCACGCAATTTTACGTCATGGAACATGCGCCGACCGACGATGCCGTCCGCCAGGGCGCGCGGGAACAGTTTGACTTCCTGAAAACGGTCGTCGCCGAAGAGGATTACAAGACCGGCAAGCGCCAGCACGAGGCGCTGCAGTCGGGCCTGATCGACAAAGTCTGGTTCGGCCGCAATGAAGGCGGCGGGCAAGCGTTCCACCGCTGGGTCGAGCGTCTGACCGAAGCCGATGACGCGGAACTCGAGCGGATCTTTGCCCCGCAACTGCAGGCGGCGGAATAAGGAGTCAGGCGCTGCGGTAAGCCCTTACCGGCGTCGGTCGGCCTGTGGCAGCGCCGGCATCGCTACGAAAAGCCCGCAAAACGACAGCTTCTGCCCAAAAATGGGGGAAATTTGTCTATTCTGCGGGATATTTTCGCATGAAATGGTCAAGAACGGCCGGATTGAGCAGAGTCTTGAACGCGCATCCCATGCCGTCTGGATCGTGGCGCACCACCTCGGCCTCCAGCGCCCCGAGCCCCGGCAGGGTGATCCAGCACAAGGTGCCGGGCGGCGTCTGCAGCAAGGCGTCGCAGGCAAAGCCGGCGACCGACATGTCCAGAACTTGTACCGGAAAGGCGGAAGAGCAGGAGAAACGCATTCTGGCGGGGATGGAGAGCCGGTGACGCATCGCGCATCGATCTTCGTCGGCTGCAATCGCATAGGGAATCGCTGACAGGCTGTCAGCTGCGGATGGAGACGGCCTGCGAACCGTTGAGTCTGTCATATCTATCTCCTCGGCACTGGGTGTCGCCAGAGCGGTCCCCACGAGTCGAGGGAGAGATTGCGACACACGCTGATGCGACCACTCCGGTAAAGCCCGTGTTCCGCCTTCCGGTAAATAATAGTGCGACTCAATTTAACCATGGTGCGATTCGACCGCATCGCCACAATGACGCTTGCCGAATGGCTCACGGGACGCTAATGCCCGCGAACCGGCTGTTCCGCGAGGGCGAAACGGCCTGTGCAGGAGTGTAGCTCAGTTGGTAGAGCATCGGTCTCCAAAACCGAGGGCCCACGGTTCGAGTCCGTGCACTCCTGCCATTCTCCCTCTCTTGTACCGAAATTGTCATGCCCCAGTTCGTTTCCGCCATCACGCTGCTCGTTCCCGATTATGATCCGGGAATCGAATTTTATGTTGGCCTGATGGGATTCGAGCTGATTGAAGACACGCCCCTGTCGGAAGACAAGCGCTGGGTGCTGGTCGCCCCGCCCGGCAGCACCGAAACCCGGCTGCTGCTCGCACGGGCGAGCAACGAAGCGCAGGAAGAAGTGATTGGCGAACAGGCCGGCGATCGGGTTTTTCTGTTTCTGGAAACCTATGATTTCGAAACCGATTACGCGATCATGCAGCGCGCCGGCATCCGGTTTCTCGAAGAGCCGCGCGAGGAGCCCTATGGCATGGTGGTCAAATGGAGCGATCCGTTCGGCAACAAGTGGGACCTGATCGAACGCTACTGAAGCCTATCGCTCGATATCGAGCGCACCGGCGATCATGCCCCAGATCTGGTGCGTGAGCTTCGCCGGATCGGGCCGCGGCCGCATGCCCATCGCGTGCATGATTCCGCTGCGGATCGCCCCGCTAATGGCAGCGCCGGCAATCGCCGGGTCAATATGATCGCCAATATCGCCGCGCCTGATCCCCGAGGCGATGTTGCGGATCGCCATCTCGATCATTTCTTCATGGCGAGCGGATTCCACCGCCGCAACATGGCTGGTGCGGGCCATCCGGCCCAGAATGACGGGCGCCATCGGGTCGTTGTAGAGAAACTCCACGGCAGCCATCAGCCGCTGCCTCTCGCGGACACGCCAGGCGATATCCGGGTCGATATACTGGTTCACCACATGATTGTAGCGATCGTAAAAGGCCTCGATAATGGCGCCCAGCATCCCGGCCTTGGACCCGAAATAATGATAGGCCAGACCAACCGATACACCGGCCTTCCCGGCGACCTGACTCATTTCGAGCGCACCGTCGCCCTCCCGCAAAAGCTCCTCCGCTGCAGCCAGGATTTTCGCGGCGCGGAGCAGTTTGCGGTCGCTGTGTCCCCCTGCCCTGCCTTGCCCGGCCCCTGTTCCTGCCCCTGTTTTTTCATCGCTGACCATGATGCCTCCCCTATGAGATATTTGAATTGAATTCAATTCAAATATCTCATAGGCCTGTTGCTCAGAACGAATCGCGGAGCGGATGCATGGATATCGAAAGCGGGATGGACCTGTCACAGGCCGACCTGAGCCCCTGGCTGCACGGTCGTCCCTTTGCCGACGCCTGGGAGCAGTATGAGGAAGAAGGCTATGTCATTCTCCCCCATGTCCTGACCGCCGAACAGCTGGGCCGGCAGCGCGCTGCGCTGCAGCCATGGCTGGATGCCGACCAGCGAGGGCGCAACAATTTCGAAGGCGCGCAGTCCAACCGCATCTACGGCATGCTGGACAAGGACCCGATCTTCGCCGACCTGATTTCCCATCCCCTGCAGCTCGCCTTTGCCGAACGCGAACTGGGCAGAAGCTGCCTGCTCTACGCCTGCCTGGCGATCAATCTGCTGCCCGGCGAAACCGTCCAGCCCTGGCATTTCGACGATAGCCATTGCGACCTGCCACGCCCGCGTCCGCCCCTGAGTCAGTCGACCTTCTGGTCGATCAGCGACACCACCGAGGACAATGGCGCCACCGAAATCATCCCCGGCAGCCACAAGTGGGGCCGGGAAGAACCTCGGGGCGCCAACCGCCCGGATGATTTTCAATCCCGCGCCCCGGGCGGCCAGCAGAGTGACGACGGCGACCATCCGGACATGATCCGCGCGACCATGCCGGCGGGCTCGCTGATGATCGCCAAGGGCACCTTGTGGCACCGCGGCGGCGCCAACCGGTCCGACGCCCCGCGCCTGATCGTGACACCGCAATTCTGCAAGGGCTGGTGCCGCCCGCTGGAACAGCAACTGCTCGCCGTTTCGCGCGAAAAGGCTGCCCGTTTGCCGAAACGCGTGCAGGAACTGCTCGGCTATAATATCCATCCGCCTTTCATGGGCTATGTCGATGGCATGCATCCGAGCCGGACATTGGCAAACGGGTCTGCCTGACTGTGCCGCTGCATTTGCACTCTTTTCTTGCGAATCCGGGAATCTGCGTCTAAAGGGCTGGTTCTTTCCGAAACCATGCATATATCCGGACACAGTCAAATGGCTGACACCCGGAGTTTATGGTAAAACCGGCAAGAAAGTTTAGGGAATCAAGCATGGCAAAAGTCAATCCAGGCGAATTCATGAATCAGGTCAAGGCTGAGACCAACAAGGTCGTCTGGCCTACCTGGCCCGAAACCGTCCGTACGGCGATCCTCGTGCTGATCATGACCACCATCTTGGGTATATTTTTTCTCGGCGTTGATTCGATTTTTAATGCGATTGTCGCCTGGCTCCTGAGCCTTGCGTAAGCGCCCCACACAGATTTTTTAGGTTATTCGCATGGCACGCTGGTATATCATTCACGCTTATTCGGGCTTTGAACACAAGGTCAAGGAAGCCATTGAGGCCGATGCCAAGCGGCTTGGCCTGACCGAACTGGTCGAGGATATCGAGGTTCCGACCGAGACGATCACCGAAGTGAAGCGCGGCAAGAAGATTCAGTCGGAGCGGAAATTCTTCCCCGGCTATGTGCTGGCGAAGCTGGAAATGACCGATGATGTCTATCACTTGGTCAAGAACCAGCCGAAGGTCACCGGCTTTCTCGGCAGCAGCGGCAAGCCGCAGGCGATCAGCGAAGCCGAAGCCGCCCGCATCCTCAACACCAAGGAAGAAGCGGCCAACGCTCCCAAGGAACGGATCACGGTCAGCTACGAAATCGGCGACGAGGTCAAGGTCAAGAGCGGCCCGTTCAACAGCTTCAACGGCATTGTCGAGGAACTGGATTTCGACAAGAACAAGGTCAAGGTTTCCGTGTCCATTTTCGGTCGCGCAACCCCGGTCGAGCTGGACTTCGGCGAAGTCGAACTGATCAGCTAATTGTGTTCCGCACTTGATGCGGAACCGGTGCGGCAAGAAGCTGGTTTTGCGATTGTCGCGCAAGGCTCCGGATCAAGTCCGGAGCACCACAGAATTTGAAACTCCGGTTTCGAATACCAGCGCGGGAGGAGGGTTCGCTCTCCGTTTGACCGCTTAATTTGCGGGTGCGGCAATGTCGCCAAGCCCAAAAGAATGAAAGGACAGCCAAATGGCTAAGAAAATTGATGGTTATATCAATTTGCAAGTACCAGCCGGTATTGCAAATCCATCCCCGCCGATCGGCCCAGCACTGGGTCAGCGCGGCGTCAATATCATGGAATTCTGCAAGGCGTTCAACGCGGCGACCGACAAGCTCGAAAAGGGCACGCCGATCCCGACCAAGATCACGGTCTATGGCGATCGCAGCTTCACCTTCGAGACCAAGACCCCGCCAGCCAGCTATCTGATCAAGAAGATTGCCAAGCTGAAAAAGGGTTCGAGCGAACCGGGCAAGACCTCCGGCGGCACGATCAAGGCTTCGCAGATCAAGGAAATCGCCGAAACGAAAATGGCCGACCTCAATGCCAACAGCATTGACCAGGCGATGAAAATCATTTCAGGCACCGCGCGCTCGATGGGCGTAGAAGTGGTGGAGGGATAAGAACATGGCGAAACTCTCCAAAAAAATGCAGGCGATCAACGAGAAAATCGATCGCAACAAGATCTACGGCATCGATGAAGCCATCAAGACGCTGAAAGATCTCGCTTCGACCTCGAAGTTTGACGAGACCCTCGATGTCGTGATCAACCTCGGCGTCGATCCCCGCCATGCTGACCAGATGGTCCGTGGCGTGGTCTCGCTGCCATCCGGCACCGGCAAGGAAACCCGCGTCGCGGTGTTTGCCAAGGATGCCAAGGCCGACGAAGCCCGGGAAGCCGGCGCCGATACGGTGGGTGCGGAAGATCTGATGGAAGCCATGCAGGGCGGCGATCTCAACTATGACCGCATCATCGCCACACCCGACATGATGGGCATTGTCGGCCGTCTCGGCAAGGTTCTGGGTCCAAAGGGCCTGATGCCAAACCCGAAGCTCGGCACGGTAACCCCGAATGTCGCGCAGGCGGTCAAGGACGCCAAGGGCGGCCAGATCGAATATCGCGTGGAAAAAGCCGGTATCATCCACAATGGCATTGGCAAGGTCAGCTTCAAGGAAGCCGATCTGCGCAAGAATTTCGACGCGCTGGTCGAAGCCGTGGTCAAGGCAAAGCCAGCCGGTGCCAAGGGCAAATATGTCCGCAAGGTCGGTCTGAGCACAACCATGGGCCCCGGCCTCAAGGTTGATCTCAGCGAGATCGAAGGCGCCTGAACGCCGGTCACCCCAACCCGTTTGGGGATGACATCACAAGCTGCTAGAAAAAGGCCGGGTGCAATCCCGGCCTTTTTTCATGCGCCCGATTTTTTTGAAGGACCCGCCATGACCCGACTGCAGATCAGCGCCGACCTCTCCTATCGCCTGCCCGCGCCCTGCACCATCCTGGTCCAGGTCTCGGCAGCGGCGACCGCGGAGCAGCGGCTCGACCAGGCCGTCATCACCGTCGGCCCCGACCCCGACCAGACCATCATCGCGGCCCAGGATCGTATCGGCACCCGGCTGTGGACGACGCAGCAGCAGGAACTGACCGTCTCCTACACCGCCCGGGTCACGGTCGATCGCGCCAATCCGGATCTTGCCACCCTGGCCGCGACAAACCTGCCCGACCTGCCCGGCGAAGCGGTCCCCTTTCTGTTCAGTTCGCCCTATTGTTCAGCTCATGCCTTCGATCAGCTGGTCACCGACGAATTTGCCGATCTCGCTGGCGGTCCGCTTGTTGCCGCCATGTCGGATCATGTTGCCCGGATCATGACCTATGGACTGGACAGCGACAATGCCCACACCAATGCAGAGCAGAGCTATGCCGCGCGCAAGGGCGTATGCCGCGACTATGCCCATATCCTGATCGCCATGGCCCGCACCGCCAATATCCCGGCCCGCTTTGTCAGCACCTATGCGCCCGATGTCACGCCGCAGGATTTCCACGCCGTCGCCGAGGTCTTTCTCGACGGCCGCTGGCATCTGGTCGATCCCACCGGCATGGCAGTGGCGAGCGACATGGCCGTGATCGGCATCGGCCGCGACGCCACCGACGTTTCCTTCCTGACCGGCTTCGGCAGCATGGAAATGGTGACGCAGCGCGTCCAGGTGTCCCGCGCCTGAAAATTTCCGGCTTCCAAACCACTGCGGTTTTCCGGTAATATCGCCTCCTGACAATTTTCCGGAGGACATCATGCACAAGGGCTCCTGCCTCTGCGGCGCCATAAATATCAAAGTCGAGGGCGACCTGCCCGAAGCCGATGCCTGCCACTGCAGCCAGTGCCGCAAGCAGTCCGGCCATTACTGGGCCTCGACCGATGTTCCGACCAGCACCGTCACCATCAGCGGCGAGGATCATATCCGCTGGTACCCATCATCGGAAAAGGTTCGCCGCGGCTTCTGCGACACCTGCGGCTCCTTCCTGTTCTGGGACCCGATCCACCACCCCGACAAGCTCGCCATCGCCATGGGCTGTTTCGACCAGCCGACCGGCACCAAAATCTGGAGCCATATCCATGTCGCCAACAAGGGCGACTATTACGAGATCGAGCCGGGGGTTTTGCAGAAGGATCACTAAACCTTCTCCCGTGAGGGAGAAGGATACGAAGCCTTATTCGCGTGGCGAATTAGGCGCAGTTGGATGAGGGCGTTCTGCTTTCGAGAAGATAGTACACCCTCACCCAGCTACGACTGGGCAACAGGTTGCCAGGTCTGCACATCCCTCTCCCGCACGGAAGAGGGCAACAGGCACGCCGTAAAATCGCAGCGGAACATTGACAATGCGGAGAATCCCGTTAATGGCTCCCCTACAAATTGCGCTTCCCTCAAAAGAATCGCAATTTCCGTCCGAGACAGCGGGTGAGGGGAATTTGCCTCTCTTAATTTCCAGCCTAGACGGGGATCAGTTTTTTCGTGTGGCAACACACGGGCACGCAGCCAGCGTCTTCTGACACGGCAGAGCGGCCAAAACCCCCCTTCGGATTATACAGGATTGATTTCGGTCAATCCTTTCGCTCGTCCTCCCTTTGCCGGGATGACGATAACTAGAATTGGATTGCGCCTCAAAACGCAGTCCACGTGAAGGAGCAAAATATGGATCGTGGTCAAAAGACCGAAGCGGTTGCCGCTCTGAACGCTGTTTTCAAGCAGGCCGGGGTGGTCGTGGTGACACGCAACCTGGGTCTGACCGTCGCGCAATCAACGGCGCTGCGGACGAAAATGCGGGACGAAGGCGCAAGCTTCAAAGTCTCTAAAAACCGCCTTGCCAAGCTGGCTCTGGAAGGTACCGACTATGCCCCGATAGCAGATATGCTGACGGGTCCGGTCGCGCTTGCCACATCGGATGATCCGGTGGCCGCTGCAAAAATCGCAGTGGAATTTGCAAAAACCAACGAACGTCTTGAAATCGTTGGCGGCGCAATGGGTGACACCCTTCTTGACGAAGCGGGCATCAAATCTCTGGCTGCCATGCCTTCGCTTGACGAACTGCGCGGAACGATTGTTGGATTGCTTGTCGCACCACAAACGAAAATCGCACGGGTTCTTGTCGAGCCGGCGACCAGTGTCGCACGCGTACTCAGCGCTTATGCTGCTGCGGGTGAATGAATTTAACTTTTCAAATATTTAGAAAATTGGAGCGTATTTAAAATGGCTGATATTGCAAAACTGGTTGAAGAACTTTCGAAACTCACCGTCATGGAAGCGGCTGAACTGTCCAAGGCACTGGAAGAAGAGTGGGGCGTTTCTGCTGCCGCTGCTGTTGCTGTTGCCGGACCTGCTGCTGCAGGCGGTGGCGAAGCTGCTGAAGAACAGACCGAATTTGACGTGATCCTGACCGGCGACGGCGGCAAGAAAATCCAGGTCATCAAGGAAGTCCGTGCGATCACCGCTCTGGGCCTCACCGATGCCAAGGCTCTCGTCGAAGGCGCGCCAAAGGCGATCAAGGAAGGCGTCAACAAGGCCGAAGCAGAAGAAATCAAGTCGAAGATCGAAGCTGCCGGCGGTACCGTCGAACTCAAGTAAGCCTTTCGGTTTATCAAATTATCAGGGCGGTTTCCGGTTCGGAAGCCGCCCTTTTTCTATGCCCGCTTGCCCATAGTGCTGCGATATTGCCGCCCTGCCCCGGCAGAATGATTGACACGGCCCGGCCCCTGCGCAACTAGAGGTTTTCACGATTCCGGGGGATGCCATGACCGACAATCAGGACCTGATCGATCTCGTACGGACGATCCCCGACTATCCCAAACCGGGCATCCAGTTTCGCGATGTATCGACCCTGCTGCTCGACGGCCCCGCCTTTCGCCGGACCATCGACCGGATGGTGGCTTTGGTCGATCCCGCATCCTTTGACCTGATCGCCGGTATCGAAGCGCGCGGCTTCATCGTTTCCGCAGCGCTTTCCTACGCGCTGGAAAAGGGCAAGGTGATGCTGCGCAAACCCGGCAAGCTCCCCGGAAAGTCGGTCTTTATCGACTATGCGCTGGAATATGGCACCGACCGGATAGAGATGCATGTCGATGCGATCCTGCCGGGACAGCGGGTGCTGCTGGTCGATGATCTGCTGGCCACCGGCGGCACCGCCATGGCAGCGGTGCAATTGCTGCGCGGTCAGGGCGCGACCGTCGAACAGGCGCTGTTCATCGTCGATCTGCCCGAACTTGGCGGAGCGCAAAAACTGGCCGCCGCCGGCGTGAAGCCAGGTTCCCTGATGGCCTTTGCCGGTGATTGAGCATATCGCCCTGATAACGGGGGTGCAGGACGAGGCGGACGCCTTTCTGTCCGACCAGCCGGCAACCCGGCTGGACAGCCCGCTGGGCAAGGTCCGTCAGCTCGACCATGCCGGGAAGACCGTTTCCATCCTCTGCTGCGGTATCGGCAAGGTCCACGCTGGCGCGGCCGCCCTCTATATGCACAGCCACTTCCGGCCGGACCTGTTTCTGGTGATCGGCACCGCCGGTCATGTCAGCGCGCTTGCCGGCGACTGTTTCTATCTCGGTGAATCGCTGCAGGCCGATTATGGCACGCTGGAACGGTTCGGCGACCATGACGGCTTCACCCATTATAACGCTGGTGCCTGGCCGATTGGTCCGTCAGACTGGAGGCCCTTCCAGTCCCATCCGATGCCCGAAAGCCTTGCCCTGCCGCAGGCGCGGATTGCGACCGCCGATTGTTTCGTCAAATGCCCTGACCGTTCCGGCTATCTGCGCGATGTGCTGAAGGCCGATCTGGTCGATATGGAAACCGCAGCCGTCGCCCAGATCGCAGCCCTGCTCGATATTCCCTGGGCCGGGATCAAGGCGGTCACCGACGGTGCCAACAGCGACAGTTCGGGCGATTTCCACGCCAATCTCGAACGCGCCGCCAAGCTTGCCGCCAGCGAGGCCGCGCGCTTTATTGAATATTTGTGATGCGCCGGATATGTTGCGCTAGCATGACCGGATGTGCCGTCACGTGCCAAGGAAACGAGAACTATGAATGACAGGATCAGAGGGAGTTGCCTGTGTGGCGACGTAAAATTCGTCATCTCGGGAGAGCCAGGCCCGATCGGCCAGTGCCATTGCTCAAAATGCCGCAAGGTCTCCGGAACCGACGGCAATGCGGTAACGCGTGTTGCCCCCGAAAATTTCGCCTGGGAGAGTGGGCAGGATCTGATCGAAACTTATTATCCCGAAAAAGGAAGCCACTGGCATTCGGTCTTCTGCCGACAGTGCGGCAGCCCGCTACCGCTGGAAACCGAGGCCGGCAATCTCGTTTTCATCCCGGCGGGCCTGCTCGACGATGACCCGGGCCAGCGCGGCTATGTCGCCCATATCTTTGTCGGCTCGAAGGCACTCTGGGTGGAAATCACCGACAATTCCCCTCAATTCGAGGAAAATTTCGGCTCTGCGCGCGTATCGAAAATACCAACCTAGCTCGCCACCCAATTCCCATGGAAACCGGGCGGAATCCGGTGCGGCACATGGATCACCGCTTGCGGCTCGCCGAGAAAATCATCGGCGTTCAATATCTGTAATTCGGTGGTTTCATTGGCCGCGTCGATGACCAGCCCGATCAGCCAGCCGTCATCCTCTGCGGACTCCGCCGCGCGCGGCACGAACACAAATTCTCCCGGATAGCGTTCCTCGCCCAGCTCGCGCGTCAATGTTTCGCCGCGTTCCAGATCATGCTTGAACAGTTGCGATCCGCCGCGATCAAACACGCCGCTGTCATTCTCCGCCAGCGCAACGCTATAGACATAGCGATAGGGCTGCGCCGTCCGGCGCTCGTCATAGCGGGGGAATTCCTGATTCTTGTCATGGATGATCTCGCGGTCGATCGCTCTGCTTTGGGGATCGATCGTCCAGCGCTCGAACCGCGCCCAGTCGCCGCCGGGGCCGTAGGGCGACTGCGCGTACATGCTTTCATGCACCACAAGATCGACAATCACCTTGCCGTCGGCGGTCTCGAACGCATTGGCGGGATGGAAGACATAGCAGGGATCGACCGCGCACCAGATGATATCATCATTGCTGCCAGTCTTGGGCAGCAGGCCGACCCGCGCGCCATGGTCCGGGTTCCAGTCATATGGGAATTGGAAGCCCTTGATCAGCCGCTTCATCGACAGCGTCGCCGGCAGGTCGAGCACCAGCACGTAGTTTTCGGTGATCGCGCAGTCATGGATCGACGGACCATCCTTCACGGCAATGGGTTCCTCGCGGATGACCTTGCCTTTCGCATTGACCACCACATGCCAGACCCTGTCCTGGATCGCCGCATCATAGCAGATCGCATGCATGTCGCCGGTCTTCGGATCCTGGTGGGGATGGGCGGAGAAAGCGTGGGTCAGCGTGCCATCAAACGGATTGTGCCGGATTGTATCGAGCTCGTCATTCAGCTCGACCGGAAAGCCGCCGGCCTCGACAAGCGCGAAGGTCCGGCCATCTATGCCGACAATATTGGTATTAGCGGTATCCGACCGCGGATTGCGGACGCCCGGCTTGCGCGGTTCGCCCAGCGCATCGCTCACCGCATTGCTGCGGATCCAGCGGTTGCGATACCAGACCGCCTCGCCGCCCCTGATCCGGATGCCATGCGCCATGCCGTCGCCGACAAACCAGTGATGGCTGGGGCTGTGCGGTTTTTTCAGCGGATTGGGCCCGATCCTCAGATAACGCCCGTCGAGCTGGTCGGGGATCGTGCCCGTCACCTGCATCGCCGAAATCGTTTCCTCGCTCGCCATCGGCGCATGCAGCCCGTCGAGAAACGGATGGCCGCCATTGGGTTCGGGCAGCCGCTTGCGGTTATAATTGGCGACGGCGGCAATCACCGGAGTCACGGCGGAACGGATTGTTTTCTCGATTACGGAGGCCATCGGCGGTTCCTTTCCTTGATCGCAAAATCGGCAACACGACTATTGGCAAATCGACTCGCAATGTTTATGCCGTTAACATGCCAATCAATGCTAACAGTGTCAACATGGCTTTTCGGGGAAGCAGAACATGCTTCCAGTTCTTCCAGTGAACGCGCCCTATCATCACGGCGACCTGCGCGCGGCAGCGCTGCAGATGGGCATGGAAAGCTGGCTGATCAGGAACAGCCAGACCTCGGGCTGCGCGCCCTGGCCCGCGATCTCGGCGTGTCGGCAACCGCGCTCTATCGGCACTTCCCGAACAAGGATGCGCTGCTCGACGCGCTGGCCCTGGGAAGGCCTAAGCCGCCTCGGTCACAGTCAGGCCGAAGCGGCGGACAGCTGCCGGTGGCGGTGAGGCCGGCTTTGCCGAGGTCGGCATCACCTATGTCGAATGGGCGGTCCAGCATCCCGCTCTGCTCCGCCTGATCTACAGCCGGGTCGGCCGGGTCGATCTCGCGATCGACGATCCGTCCGCGATGGGCGAGGCCTTCCGCCAGTTGCGCAAGGGCATAGCGGCAAAGATGCCGGGCGACCTTGCATCGGAGGAGCGTACTGCGGCAACGCTGCACGCCTGGTCGCTGGTCCATGGCCTGGCGATGCTGATCCTCGACGGCCAGATCGACTATGATCCGGCGATGATCCGCAAGGTGGTGCTGATGACGGACTTCTGCGCCGCCTGACCTGTCTGCCGGCGGGCTGCTCCCGCTTTGCCATGCTTAACCTGCCTTTTACCTGCGTCTGCTAGCGCTGCAGCACCAGTCACGAGCGGGAATCCACAGCAGAGCCGATGAGACAAGTCTTCCGCAGAAGCGATCAGCAGGGAAAGCGCCTTGCCGCCATCATCCTTGCCCTGATCGGGATTCTGGGAACACTCGAACTTGCGCTCGCCGACCGCAAATATGGGCTGTTCACGGGCGGATTTGGCCAGTCACAGGCCGTCGACACGCTCGCCGAACGGCTGCTCTTCGCGACGGGCTATCTCTGCTCCATAACCCTGCTGATCATGATCATCTGGTGGATCATCGTCCGGATTTTCCGCAGCCGGGCATCATGGCCGCCGCTGTTCTTCCTGGTGACCCTCACCGGCGGCGCCTATGTCCTGCTGCTCGCCCTGACCTTCAAGCTCGGCCAATATTTCAGCGACACGATGAGCTTTGCGCTGATGGCCAATCTCGGCGGCGGCAGCCTGACCGATGCCATGCTGTTCGTCTCCAACGAAATTGTCGTTGGCATCACTGCGCTACTGCTCGGACTGGTCGCCTATATCTCGATCTACCGCTGGCTTTCCCGGAAATTCCCGGTACGGACCGACGGCCCCCGATGGTCGGCCCACGGCCGCTTGGTCATCGCATCATGTTTTGCAAGTCTGTTGCTCGCTCTCGCCGTGCCCGCAGCGTCGGCCGATGTCCGCAACGGCCTCAACCGCACCCTCGCCTGGGGACTGTTCACTGATGCTGCCAACAGGCTCACCGATTTCGACCAGGACGGCTATGGCTGGGTCTCCAGCATGCCCGACCGCCATCCCTTCGACAGCTCCCGCTACCCGCTGGCACTGGACATCCCGGGCAATGGTGTCGACGAGGATGGCTATGGCGGCGATCTGCAGCTTGTTTCCCTGCCGTCGCAGCAACCCGAAACCCTGATCGCCGGCCCGCGCCCCAATCTGATCCTCATCGTCATGGAGAGCACCCGCTATGACGCGATCGGCAAGCGCATCAACGGCCAGCCCGTAGCGCCCAATCTGGAGGCCATTGCCAGAACGGGCAGCGTGCTCGCCCCCGTCTTCAGCCATGTCGGCTTCACCACCGCCTCGCTCAAGTCGATCTTCGGCGGCGCCCAGCAACCGGCCGCCGGTTCGCCCTCGCTGTTCCGCGAACTCAAGGCCAGCGGCTATAAAATTGCCGTCTTCTCCGGCCAGCCCGAGGATTTCGGCGACATCTCCGAAACCGTTGGCATGCGCGACAATGCCGATATCTTCATCGATGGCGACAAGCTGAAACATCTCCGCGCCTTCGGCAACGGCGCGCAAGGCTCGATCCTGATCGACGAAAAACATCTGCTGCAGGCCTTTGACGACCATTATGCCAGCCCGGCACAATGGAACCAGCCGCAATTTGTCTATTTCAATTTCCAGTCGCCGCATTTCCCCTATTTCCACGAAGGCATGCCGCTCGCACTGACCGATGCGCCCCTGCCCCGGTCCGATATCAGCCCCGACAATCAGGAGCGGTTGCAGCAGACCTACTGGAACGCGGTCCATTATTCCGACCAGCAGCTCGGCCAGCTGGTGGCCCGGCTGAAGCGGGACGGGCTATGGGACAAGAGCGTGGTCATGATCACCGGCGATCATGGGGAGGAGCTGTTCGAGCAGGGCCTGCTCGGCCATGGCCACAATATCACTGTCCGCCAGAACGGCACCTTCCTGGTGACCAACCGCCCGGGAGTCACCAGTGACGGCCCCATTGGTCTGAGCGACTATCGCGCCATCATCCTCTCGCTGCTTCAGGGCAAGAAGCCGCATGTCGATGCCAAACCGGTACTGATGACGGTCGGCGATCTCGATCATCCGACCCAGATCGGCATGGCCGAAAGCGGATCACGCCTCACCAGCCTGCGGCTCGACACCGGCGAAGCCTGCCTGGTGGAGCAGAAGCAATGCGCCAATGTCCGCAAGCTGAGCGGAGGCTTCAAGGATCGCGTCGAGCGACTGATCCGAATCTGGGGTTCCGCCCGATGGCAAAACCGGGCAGACGCGCCATCCGACTGACCGATATCCGGGCAATGTTCGACGCGCCCCCTTGACCCAAATCCAACAACATCCTATATCGCCACCTCACCACAGATTTCGAGACAGGGCGTGCAGTCGCGCGGCGCGCCAGAAGAAATGAAATTTGCACGGTTTTCAGGACGCTAAAAAGCTGCAGTCACCCTCTCCGGGAGACATGCGGCTTTTGTTGTCTTGAAGCGCCTCCACATTTTGATTTTCCGCCGGTTTTCCGGCGATGGCGAGAAGGCAAAACTTTATGGCTACCCACGCAGCATCGGTCAAGACCACGGCTCCGACCCCCACCCGCAAGAAGCGCATTCGCAAGATCTTCGGGGACATCCACGAAGTCATCGAGATGCCGAATCTCATCGAAGTGCAGCGCGAATCATACGAACAGTTTCTGCGCTCGGATCCCTCGATCGGATATGTGTCGGGCCTCGAAAAGACGCTGCGCAGCGTTTTCCCGATCCGCGATTTTGCCGGCACCGCCGAAATGGACTTCGTCAACTATCAGCTCGAAGATCCAAAATATAATGTCGAGGAATGCCGTCAGCGGGGCATCACCTATGCCGCACCGATGAAGGTCACCCTTCGCCTGATCGTGTTCGAGGTCGATCCCGAAACCGAAGCCCGCTCGGTTCTCGATATTAAAGAGCAAGATGTTTACATGGGCGACATGCCTTTGATGACCAAGAACGGCACGTTCGTCATCAACGGCACGGAGCGCGTTATCGTCAGCCAGATGCACCGTTCGCCCGGTGTGCTGTTTGACCATGACCGCGGCAAGACCCACTCGTCCGGCAAGTTCCTCTTCGCCGCCCGCGTCATTCCGTACCGCGGCAGCTGGCTCGACTTTGAATTTGACGCCAAGGACATCGTCAACGTCCGCATCGACCGCAAGCGCAAGCTGCCGGTGACCGCATTGCTGCGTTCGCTCGGCGACGCGATCCTCGAGGTCAAGGAAAAGAAGCCTGACTTCCAGGTCGGTGAAATGGTCCGCGTGGCCGGCATGAAACAGCCCGCCGAAATTCTCGAAATCGACGGCAATCTGATCACCATCCGCGAACCGATGGGCGCCATCGACGTCCAGGGCAAGATCGAGGACGAGGGCCGCACCAAGAGCGCCCAGCTCGTCAAGATCGTCAAGCAGGGCTATTCCGAAGAGGATATCCTCAACCTGTTCTATGCGCGCATCGTCTACAAGCGCGCCAAGGACGGCTGGACCATTCCATTCGTCACCGAGCAATGGCGTGGCCTGAAGCCGACCTTTGACATTGTCGACGCCGAGAGCGGCGAAGTCGTGTTTGAAGCAGGCACCAAGATCACTCCGCGCGCCGCCAAAAAGGCGGAAAGCGATGGCATGAAGAATATCGTCATCCCGACCGAGGAAATCTTTGGCCGCTACAGCGCCTTTGACCTGATCAACGAGAAAACCGGCGAGATTTACATCGAAGCCGGCGACGAAGTGACCGCCGAAAATCTCGAGAAGATCGACAATGCCGGCATCGACGCGCTCGAATTGCTCGATATCGACCATGTCACGACCGGACCGTGGATCCGCAACACGCTGAAAGCCGACAAGGCCGAAGACCGTGACGGCGCCCTGTCCGACATCTACCGCGTCATGCGCCCCGGCGAACCGCCAACCCGCGAAACCGCCGAAGCCCTGTTCGAAGGCCTGTTCTTCGATCCGGAACGCTATGACCTGTCCGCCGTGGGCCGCGTCAAGCTGAACATGCGTCTCGAGCTCGACGCACCGGCCGACTATACCATCCTGCGCAAGGAAGATATTATCGCCGTGGTCAAGACCCTGGTCGACCTGAAGGACGGCAAGGGCGAAGTCGATGACATCGACAATCTCGGCAACCGCCGCGTCCGTTCCGTGGGCGAATTGCTGGAAAACCAGTATCGTGTCGGCCTGCTGCGCATGGAACGCGCCGTCAAGGAACGCATGAGCAGCGTCGATGTATCCACCGTGATGCCCAACGACCTGATCAACGCGAAACCTGCCGTCGCGACCGTCCGCGAATTCTTCGGCTCCTCGCAGCTGTCGCAGTTCATGGATCAGACCAACCCGCTTTCGGAAGTCACTCACAAACGCCGCGTGTCAGCGTTGGGCCCCGGTGGTCTGACCCGCGAACGCGCCGGCTTTGAAGTCCGCGACGTTCACCCGACCCATTATGGCCGGATCTGCCCGATTGAAACGCCGGAAGGCCCGAACATCGGTCTGATCAACTCGCTGGCCTCGTTCAGCCGCGTCAACCAATATGGCTTCATCGAAACGCCATACCGGAAAGTCGTGGACAACAAGGTCACCGACGATGTGGTCTATCTCTCCGCCATGGAAGAGCAGAAGCACACGGTCGCTCAGGCCAATGCCGAACTGACCGAAGACGGCAGCTTCGTGGAGGAAATCGTTTCCTCGCGTCAGGCTGGCGAATTCCTGATGGCGCCGCGCGACATCATCACGCTGATGGACGTCAGTCCGAAACAGCTGGTGTCGGTCGCCGCATCGCTCATCCCATTCCTGGAAAATGATGACGCCAACCGCGCCCTCATGGGTTCGAACATGCAACGTCAGGCCGTGCCTCTGGTGAAAGCCGAAGCACCGTTTGTCGGCACCGGCATGGAAGAAACCGTGGCCCGCGACTCTGGCGCTGCCATCGCGGCACGCCGCGCCGGTATCGTCGATCAGGTGGACGCCACCCGTATCGTCATCCGCGCCTCGGGTGCGGTCGAAGCCGGCAAGTCCGGTGTGGACATCTACACGCTGCAGAAATTCCAGCGTTCCAACCAGAACACCTGCATCAACCAGCGTCCGCTGGTGAAGGTCGGCGAAATCGTCCAGCAGGGCGATACGATTGCCGACGGCCCGTCCACCGACATGGGTGAACTGGCGCTGGGCAAGAACAGCCTCGTCGCCTTCATGCCCTGGAATGGCTACAACTACGAGGATTCGATCCTCATCTCCGAGCGGATCGTGAAAGACGACGTCTTCACCTCGATTCATATCGAAGAATTTGAAGTCATGGCCCGCGACACCAAGCTCGGACCGGAAGATATCACCCGCGACATTCCGAACGTCGGCGAGGAAGCCCTGCGCAACCTCGACGAAGCCGGCATTGTCTATATCGGTGCGGAAATCGAGCCAGGCGATATTCTCGTCGGCAAGATCACGCCGAAGGGTGAATCGCCGATGACGCCGGAAGAAAAGCTTCTGCGCGCCATCTTCGGTGAAAAAGCATCTGACGTTCGTGATACCTCCCTGCGTCTGCCTCCCGGCGTCGCCGGCACGGTGGTCGAGGTCCGCGTGTTCAACCGTCACGGCATCGACAAGGACGAACGCGCCCTGGCGATCGAACGCGAGGAAATTGCACGCTTTACCAAGGATCGCGACGACGAACGCGCCATCCTCAACCGCGCAACCTTCAACACGCTGAAGGACATGCTGATCGGCCAGACCGCGACTTCCGCGCCAAAGCCGATGAAGAAGGGTGCAGAAATCACCGAGGAAAGCCTGTCCGAACTGGAACAGGTCGACTGGTGGAAGATCGCGGTCAAGGACGACCAGGTTCAGTCCGATTTCGAAGCCACGCGTCAGCAATATGACGAAGCGATCAAGCTGATCAACGAACGGTTCGAAGACCGTCGCGAGAAGCTGGAACGCGGCGACGAACTGGCACCGGGCGTGCTCAAGATGGTCAAGGTCTTTGTCGCGGTGAAGCGCAAGCTGCAACCGGGCGACAAGATGGCTGGCCGTCACGGCAACAAGGGCGTTATCTCCCGCATCCTGCCTCAGGAAGACATGCCCTTCCTCGAGGATGGTACGCCGGTAGACATCGTGCTGAACCCTCTGGGTGTGCCTTCGCGTATGAACGTCGGACAGATTTTCGAAACCCATCTGGGCTGGGCCGCACGTGGTCTGGGCCAGCAGGTCACCGAAGCGCTGGAAGAATGGCGCCTGGCCAACCCCGATCCGGAAGCGGCTCCGCCACCGGACGCGGTCAAGGAACGGCTCAAGGTCATCTACGGCGAGCAATATCATGAAGATATCGACTCCCGTGACACAGCCGAGATCGTCGAAATGGTCGGCCATCTCCGTCACGGCGTTCCGATGGGCACACCGGTATTTGACGGCGCGCACGAAGGTGACATTTCCGACATGCTGGAACTGGCAGGTCTGGATCGCAGCGGTCAGGTCGATCTTTACGACGGCCGGACCGGCGACAAGTTCGACCGCAAGGTAACCGTGGGCTATATCTACATGCTCAAGCTGCACCATCTGGTCGACGACAAGATCCACGCCCGTTCGATCGGACCCTACAGCCTCGTCACGCAGCAGCCTCTTGGCGGTAAAGCGCAATTCGGCGGACAGCGGTTCGGCGAAATGGAAGTCTGGGCATTGCAGGCTTACGGCGCGGCTTACACGTTGCAGGAAATGCTGACGGTCAAGTCCGATGACGTGATCGGCCGGACCAAGGTCTACGAAGCGATCGTCAAGGGTGACGACACGTTCGAGGCCGGCGTTCCGGAAAGCTTCAACGTTCTGGTCAAGGAAATGCGGTCGCTCGGCCTCAACATCCAGCTCTCCAGCTTTGGAGACGAAGATGACGAGGAAGGCGACGACGGAATTGCGATCGCGGCGGAGTGAGGCGCTAGTTTCACACCCCGCAGCATTTCAAATTTGGGGCGAAAGCCCAAGAGGAATTAAGACATGAATCAAGTAACAAATTTTGCAAATCCGATCGCAAAACCGGAAACATTCGACCAGATCCAGATCGGCCTGGCCTCGCCAGAGCGGATTCGCAGCTGGTCCTTTGGTGAAATCAAGAAGCCGGAAACCATCAACTACCGGACCTTCAAGCCGGAACGCGATGGCCTGTTCTGTGCGCGCATCTTCGGTCCGGTAAAGGATTACGAATGCCTGTGCGGCAAGTACAAGCGCATGAAATACAAGGGCATCGTCTGCGAAAAATGCGGTGTCGAAGTCACGGTGACAAAGGTCCGCCGCGAGCGCATGGGTCATATCGACCTCGCCGCTCCGGTCGCCCATATCTGGTTCCTGAAATCGCTGCCTAGCCGCATCGGCCTGCTGCTCGACATGCAGCTCAAGCAGCTGGAACGCGTGCTCTATTTCGAAAGCTATGTGGTTATCGAACCCGGTCTGACGGCGCTGGAAAAATTCCAGCTGCTGACCGAAGACGAAATGCTCGCTGCCCAGGATGAATATGGCGAAGACGCCTTCTCCGCCGGCATCGGTGCCGAAGCGGTCAAGATCATGCTGCAGGACCTCGACCTGAAGCAGGAACGCGATGATCTGATGGAAGATCTGCGCACGACCAAGTCGACGCTGAAGCCCAAGAAGATCATCAAGCGGCTGAAAGTGGTCGAAAGCTTCATCGATTCGGGCAACAAGCCGGAATGGATGATCCTTGAAATCATCCCAGTGATCCCGCCAGAGCTTCGCCCGCTGGTGCCGCTCGATGGTGGCCGCTTCGCTACCTCCGATCTCAACGATCTCTATCGCCGCGTGATCAACCGGAACAACCGTCTGAAGCGCCTGATGGAACTGCGCGCGCCGGACATCATCGTCCGCAACGAAAAGCGCATGCTGCAGGAATCGGTCGACGCTCTGTTCGACAACGGCCGCCGTGGCCGCACCATCACCGGTGCCAACAAGCGTCCGCTGAAATCCCTGTCCGACATGCTCAAGGGCAAGCAGGGCCGCTTCCGGCAGAACCTGCTCGGCAAGCGCGTCGACTATTCCGGCCGTTCGGTCATCGTGACCGGTCCGGAACTGAAACTGCATCAGTGCGGTCTGCCAAAGAAAATGGCGCTGGAGCTGTTCAAGCCGTTCATCTACGCCCGTCTCGATGCCAAGGGTCTTTCGATGACCCTGAAGCAGGCCAAGAAATGGGTCGAAAAGGAACGCAAGGAAGTCTGGGATATCCTGGAAGAAGTGATCCGCGAGCATCCGGTGATGCTGAACCGTGCGCCCACGCTTCACCGTCTCGGAATCCAGGCCTTTGAACCGGTACTGATCGAGGGCAAGGCCATCCAGCTTCACCCGCTGGTCTGCTCCGCGTTCAACGCCGACTTTGACGGTGACCAGATGGCGGTCCACGTGCCGCTCTCGCTGGAAGCCCAGCTCGAAGCGCGCGTGCTGATGATGTCGACCAACAACATCCTCTCGCCCGCCAACGGCAAGCCGATCATCGTTCCTTCGCAGGATATGGTTCTCGGCATCTATTACCTCACAATGGACCGCAAGGGCGAGCCCGGCGAAGGCATGCTGCTGGCTGACATGGCCGAAGTGCATCAAGCGCTGGAAATCGGTGCAGTGACCCTGCACTCCAAGATCACCACCCGGGTGCCGCAGACCGACGAGGACGGCAATCCGATCCTCAAGCGTTTCGACACCACACCGGGCCGTCTGCTGATCGCCGAATGTCTGCCGAAATCGCATCTGGTTCCGTTCGATATCGTCAACCGGCTGCTGACCAAGAAAGAAGTCGGCGACGTGATCGATCAGGTCTACCGTCACACCGGTCAGAAAGACACGGTCCTGTTCGCCGATGCGATCATGGGTCTTGGCTTCCGCCACGCCTGCCGCGCCGGCATTTCCTTCGGCAAGGATGACATGATCATTCCGGACTCGAAGGATGCGACGGTTGCTGCCACCCGTGAACAGGTTGCCGACTATGAGCAGCAGTACCAGGATGGTCTGATCACCCAGCAGGAAAAATATAACAAGGTTATCGACGCCTGGTCCCGCTGTGGTGACACGGTTGCCAACGCGATGATGGACGAGCTGGCCGCCACCCCGCTGGACGAGGATGGCCGCGAGCGCGAGATCAACGCGATCTACATGATGAGCCACTCCGGCGCCCGTGGTTCGCCAGCCCAGATGAAGCAGCTGGGCGGCATGCGCGGCCTGATGGCGAAACCTTCCGGCGAGATCATCGAAACACCGATCATCTCGAACTTTAAGGAAGGCCTGACGGTTCTCGAATATTTCAACTCCACCCACGGTGCCCGCAAGGGTCTCGCGGATACGGCGTTGAAGACCGCCAACTCGGGCTATCTGACCCGTCGTCTCGTCGACGTCTCGCAGGATTGCACGATCGTCGAGGAAGATTGCGGCACCGAAAATGCGCTGGAGATGAAAGCCATCGTCCAGGGCGGTTCGGTTATCGCATCGCTGGGCGAACGTATCCTGGGCCGGACCATGGCCGAAGATATTGTCGACAGCAAAGACGACAGCGTCGTGATCAAGGCGGGCACTCTGCTCGACGAAGCCGCGATCGTGGTGATCGAGGAACTCGGCATCCAGTCCGCGCGCATTCGCTCGCCGCTGGTCTGCGAATCCAAGATGGGCGTCTGTGGCACCTGCTACGGTCGTGACCTTGCTCGCGGTACGCCGGTGAATATCGGTGAAGCGGTTGGCGTTATCGCCGCTCAGTCGATCGGTGAGCCTGGCACCCAGCTGACGATGCGGACCTTCCACATCGGCGGCGCGGCGCAGCTCAACGAGCAGTCCAATCTGGAATCGGTGGCAGAAGGTACGGTCGAATATCGCGACATGCCGGTCATCGAGGACAAGAACGGCCGCTTCCTGTCGCTGGCGCGTAGCGGTATCATCGCCGTGATCGACAATGACGGTCGCGAACGGTCTGCCGACAAGGTGCCTTATGGTACCAGCGTGCTGATCAAGGATGGAGCAAAGGTTCACCTCGGCGATCGTCTCGCCGAATGGGATCCGTTCACCATGCCGATGATTACCGAGAAACCGGGCGTCATCAAGTTCCAGGATGTCATCGAAGGCAAGACGATGACCGAACAGACCGATGAAGCCACCGGTATCGCACAGCGCGTGATCACCGAATATCGGGCCTCTGGCCGCGGTGCCAACAAGGAGGACCTGCGTCCCCGCCTCACCCTGCTGGATGAGAATAGCGGTGAAGCCGGTCGCTACATGCTCGCTAACGGTGCAACCCTTTCCGTCGAAGACGGTGCCAGGGTTGCCGCTGGTGATGTGCTGGCTCGTGTGTCTCGTGAAGCGGCAAAAACCCGTGATATTACGGGTGGTCTGCCTCGCGTCGCCGAACTGTTCGAAGCGCGTATTCCGAAGGACAATTCGATCATCGCGAAAATCGATGGCCGGATTGAATTCGTCCGCGACTATAAGGCGAAGCGCAAGATCGCGATTGTTCCGGAAGAAGGCGAACCGGTCGAATATCTGGTGCCGAAGACGAAGGTCATCGACGTCCAGGAAGGCGACTTTGTCAAGAAGGGCGACAATCTGGTCTCCGGTTCTCCCGATCCGCATGACATTCTGGAAGTTCTGGGGGTAGAGGCGCTGGCCGAATATCTCGTTTCGGAAATTCAGGAAGTCTATCGTCTGCAGGGCGTGAAGATCAACGACAAGCATATCGAGACGATCGTTCGTCAGATGTTGCAGAAGGTTGAAATCACCAATGGTGGCGACACCACCTTGCTGCCGGGCGAGCAGGTCGATCTGGAAGAGATGCTGGAATATAATGCCAAGCTGACCAAGAAGCAGATTCCGGCCGAAGGCAAGCCGGTTCTCCTCGGTATCACCAAGGCGAGCCTGCAGACCCGCAGCTTCATCTCTGCCGCTTCGTTCCAGGAAACCACCCGGGTCCTCACCCAGGCGGCGGTCGAGGGCAAGAAGGATCAGCTGATCGGTCTCAAGGAAAATGTGATCGTGGGTCGCTTGATCCCTGCCGGTACCGGCGCGGGCATGAACCGTGCACGGATCGCCGCAACCAGCCGCGATGCGGCCTTGCGGGCGCAGCAGCAGAAAATGCTGGATGCGATGCAGGCGGCGGCTGACCTGAAAGCGGAAGAAGTGGCACAGGCCGCGGCTCCCGCCGAAGCGGAGCCAAAGGCAGAAGACGTGTTCCGTGACGCCCCGGTCGAGGAAACGCTGATCGCTGCGGACAGTTCGGAAGAGCAGCATGCTGCCGAACTGGCGCAGAACTCTGATGCGGCAACCGGTGACTCGCACATGGCCAAAACCATGGGCGAAGGCATCCGGGAAAGCGAAACCGAAGCCGCTCAGCAGGACGAAAACGACGACGACAAATAGTCGCCTGAAATAGTGAAAAAGCCTCGCTGGAGTTCATTCAGCGGGGCTTTTTTTATGAACAGGGCTCCAGTGTGGATCGCCGTTTCCTGAAGAACCCGAAGTCGTTTATTGGCGGTTCATAATCAGTGACATTAGTGTCACGATATTCGGATAATTTGCAAAACCGTCCCATTTGCCGGGCAACGCATTGTAACCACAGAACTTATACCCACGTAGAGCCTATCATGCAGGGGCAGGATGGAATCCGGCGTTACGAGCGTTTCGTAACGGTGGTTTTCTGCACCCTGGATGAAGTTGCGTAACAAGAAAATGAATGTGGAGTATTCCCCCTAATGAAAAAATATCTATTCGCTGCAGCCTCGCTGCTGTCCCTCGGCCTGACTGCATCGCCAGCGCTGGCGCAGGATCAATCGCCCGACGGTTCGAAAGCATTCGGCATTGAACCTTATGTCGCAGTGATGGCTGGTCGCCATGAATTTGACACCGAGGTTCTTGAATCCGGCATTCCCCCGGTCGGCTATTCCGGCACCATCGTCGAGGGTCTCGCTGGCGTGAACGTTCCGCTCGGCGCGTTCTTTGTCGGTGCAGAAGGTAGCGTTGCCAAGGGCGTCGATGGCGACATCGACTGGTCCTACGGTGCAGCGGGCCGCGCTGGTGCGCGCGTTGGCGAAAGCGGCCTTATTTACGGCAAGGTTGGCTATCAGTGGGTCAATTTCGACGCACTCGGAAACAACAGCCCGGACTATGACGGCATGCTGTACGGTTTTGGTGTGGAAGTGGGTCCGAAAGACATCGGTCTCGGCGGCGTGACTGGCCAGTCCGGCATCCGGCTCCGCATGGAAGTCCAGACTTTTGACGATTTCGGCAGCCTGCGCCCGACTGCGGGTATCGTAGCGCACTTCTAGTCCGACAGTGCCCTGACAAAATGAAAACCCCGCCGGAACGGTTCCGGCGGGGTTTTTTGATGGTCGCTTGTTATGCGATAAGCTTCGCTGCTGTCCGTGCGACCTTGTCGCCCAGATATTTGGCGCCGGCAATATCGATCTCGTGCGGCGTCCGGCTGCCGTCACCGCCAGCCACGGTCGATGCGCCATAAGGCGAACCACCGACGATCGTCTCATTGCTCATCTGCCCTTGAAAGCCATAATCCAGCCCGACGATTGTCATGCCCTGGTGCAGCAGGTTGGTGAGAATCGAAAACTGCGTGGTTTCCTGACCGCCATTCTGGGAGGCTGTCGAGGTGAACGAGGCACCGACCTTGCCGACCAGCGCGCCTTTCATCCACAGGCCACCGGTACGGTCCCAAAAGGACGCCATCTGGCTCGACATACGGCCAAAGCGGGTTGGCGACCCGACGATGATCGCATCATAGTCGGCCAGTTGATCCGGTTCGATCACCGGATGATCCTCATTGGAGGAAAAGCCCGCTGCTTCGACAACTTCAGCCGGTGCGGTCTCGGGCACGCGCCCAATCGTCACTTCACCGCCGGCTTCGCTTGCGCCATCGGCAATCGCCTGAGCCAGCGCATCGACATGACCATAAGAAGAGTAATATAATACCAGTATTTTCGCCATTTTCATTCTCCGTTTGTTTCGGTTGGGGGGTAAATGGAGCAGCGCCAGTTCATCCGGCGCTGCTCCTTGCGGGTGTCAGTTTTGCGATTCCCAGGCTTCGACAAAGACGAACTCGGAATTGTCGATCGCCTCGATTTTCAGCGATGCGACGTCCCGGATCGCCACCGAATCGCGGGCTCCGACCAGTTCGCCGTTGACCCGGACCTGACCGGCAGAGCCGACCAGATAGATATGGGCGCCATCGGCAATCTCATGCTCGATCACAGTCCCGGCCGTCAGCGTCGCGCCATAAAAGCGCGCTTCCGCTCCGATCTTCAGCGCACCGGCGGCGATGTCTTCTTCGAATCCGCTGGCAAGAATTTCCAGTTGATCGGCACGCTCGCCCTTGGGGAAGGCTTTTGCATCCCAGTGCGGAGCACCGCCGGCCGCCCGGGGTTGGATCCAGATCTGGAACAAACGGGTCTGCTCGTCCTCAAGATTATACTCGCTGTGCATCACGCCGGTACCGGCGCTCATCACCTGAACATCGCCGGCCTCGGTACGGCCTTCATTGCCCATATTGTCGCGGTGGGTGATCGCCCCTTCCCGGACATAGGTGATGATTTCCATATCCTTGTGGCCGTGCATTGGAAACCCGGTCTTTGGCTGAATTTCATCATCATTCCACACCCGGATCGGGCCAAAGCCCATGCGGGCGGGGTCCCAATAATTGCCAAAGGAAAAATGGTGGCGTGCCTGCAGCCAATCGTGGTCCACATGCGCCAGATCTTTGAATTCGCGTTTCTCCATCATCGACTTGCTCCTGTTCGAGCGGCATCTGTTCCGCTCCTTATGCTAGGGAAATAGGAGCATTTCTCTGTTTCTTAAATAGACAATATAGAATTTGATTGTTTCCAAATATTGCCTAATATGCGCTGATGGCTTTACCTGATTATGAAGCATGGGCGATTTTTGCAACCGTGGCTCGGCTCGGCAGCTTCACCGCTGCTGCCGATGAACTGGCGCTTTCCAAGCCGACGATCTCGAAAGCGATATCGCGTCTGGAAGCGTCGCTCGGCACCGTCTTGTTTCACCGCACGTCGCGCAAAATATCCCTGTCCACAGCGGGCAAGTCACTGCTCCCGCATGCCCAGCAAATTGCCCGCGACGGAGAGACGGCCATGGAAGCGGCGCGCGATACGACCCATTTGCTAAGAGGAAAGGTGCGATTGGCCGCACCGCTGAGTTACGGCATCTCCCACCTGGCGCCGGTGATTGCTGATTTCATGTGCGCCTATCCCGAGATCACCGTCGATCTTCAACTCGATGACGCTCGGGTTGATCTGGTCGACGAAGGCTTCGATTGTGCTATCCGGATCGCCGCGCTTCCGGACAGCAGTCTGAGGGCAATCCGGCTGCGCGAGGTCACTGGCTATTTCATCGCTGCCCCGCTCTATATCAAGCGCATGGGCCAGCCCGAGGCGCCCGCCGATCTGGCGGATCATGACTGCTTTCTCTATTCCAACACACCAAGTCCGGCGTTCTGGCAAATCACCGGTCCCGATGGCCAGATTGCCAACGTGCGGCCCAAATGCCGTTTCCAGAGCAACAATGGTGATGTCATGCTGCCGGCCCTCGTTGCCGGTCGGGGTATCGGCTATCTGCCCGACTTTCTGTGTCAGCCAGCGCTGGATGCGGGCGATCTGGTCAACGTTCTGCCAGGATGGCACATGGGGGATATCGCTCTCAATATCATCATGCCGCCCTCGCCCCTGCGTCCCGCGCGGGTCGACGCACTGGTCAACTTCCTGAAAGACCATTTGCGATAGGCCGGCGCTGGCTGCGATTATTCGCTGTCCTACACCACGCGCATCCTGTATTCTGCCAGCCGCAACCCATGAAATACCGGTCTGAAGTTATGGCGAAAAATTCTCCTCGAACGGCAATCCGCGCACCCGAAAGGGCGTCTTTCGAATGGCAATCGGGAACCGGCGAACTTCTTCTCTTACACTGTAAAGTTTGTAAAGTTCATCAGGAAAGTCGGGCCCCATATTAATGGCGCTCGAAACCATTCTGCTGTTTCTGATTACAGACCTGACCTTTTGCCTGACTCCCGGTCCGGCAACCCTGGTCACCGTCAGCCACGCCTTGCCGCACGGCCCCGCCGGAGGCATGCGCGGTGCGCTCGGACCCATCGTCGGCGTGAACATCGGCAATTTCCTCTGGTATGGCCTGACGGCCTTTGGCCTGATCGCGCTGATACAGGCGTTTCCGACAGCCTATTCGGTGCTGCGCTGGATCGGTGTTATCTATCTCTTCTGGCTGGGCTTGCGGATGCTGCGTGGCGGACATAGCGCGCTTGCCCGGCAATCGGCAGAGCGCGCCAGCTTTGGCCGAGGCTTTCTCAATGGCTTGGCGGTGCATATGTCCAATCCCAAGGCGCTTCTGTTCTATACCGCCATCATCCCGCCGTTCATCGACCCGGATGGTCCCTTGCTGCTGCAGTTCGCGATCCTGGCAGGCCTGACCGTGATTACCGAGACGACCGGCCTCACCTTCTACGCCAGCCTCGCCTCCCGGGCTCGCAAACTGGGTCGTGCCGATCAGGCGCAGCCCCTGTTCCAGAAAATCGCTGCGGCCGTGCTGATTACCGCTGCGTTGATATTGGCCTGGTGGAATCTGACCGACGGTGCCATGCAGAGCGCGTTCAACCTGACGCAAGGCAAGATGGGCTAGATGAGCGCGATGATCCGAATCTGTTTATCCTTGTTGGCTCTCCTCTTTGCCAGCCCGCTATCTGCGCAGGATACGCCCGCAAGCGGGTTCGATCCGGACGCCATTCTGGCGCTGAAGGGGCTGCAGTTACTGGACCAGCGGCTGAATGCGATCGGATACCGGCTAGCCGAGGCGAACACGCCTTATTGCCCTCGAAAAGCGGCCCAGACGGGATTGCTGCTGCACGATATTGATCAATATCCCGACCCTGCGGTCGCGCGATTCGCTCTGGGTTTTGACACCGCGGTAACGATCATTGCGGTCGCCCCCGACAGCCCGGGTGCAACAGCAGGGCTGTTGCCGGGCGATGATATTCTGGCCATAAATGGAGTGAGCATCGAGGATGTCCCGGCGGACGACCCCGCTTTCGCCAAAGAACCGGTAGAATATCGGCGGATCGCTGCGGTAAATGAAATGCTCGACAAGGTTTTGGTCGAAGCGGATGCGACTCTCGATATCTTGCGCGGTGGCGAACGGATGAAGATGACCGTCGCGTCGCAGCAAGCCTGCCCGAGCCGCTTCCAGATCACAGTCAGTGAGGATCGCGGTGCTTCTGCCGACGGGAAAATAGTGTCCGTCACATCGCGCATGGCAGAATATTTTCTGAACGATGATGAATTTGCCGCCGTGGTCGCGCATGAACTGGCGCATAATCTGCTGAAGCACCGGAACCGGCTTGATGCGGCAGAGGTGAATCGCGGCTTTTTCGGCCAGTTCGGCAAGAGCGCCAGCCAGATCAAGAGCACCGAGATCGAGGCGGACCGGCTATCGGTCTGGCTGATGGCCAATGCTGGCTATGACCCGCAGGCCGCGATCCGTTTCTGGACCCGCTATGGCAAGGAACATGGCAAGGGAATCTTCTCGGCTTCAACCCATTATCGCTGGAAAAAGCGGGTCCGGTTGTTCGAAGAGGAAAGGAAGAAAATGGCAGCAACGGAGCCGGTCAACGGCAAATATGCGCCGCCGCTGCTGGCCGGACTCGACTGATCTAGTCGTCCCGCCTGTAGGCGTCCTCGCAGTTTCGGCGCTCCTGCTTGGTCTGCGCCTCGTCCAGACAGAGGTCCCGCTGCCTCTTGCGGTCCGCGAGCACCTTGCGGCCCAGATCCTCTTCCCTTTCGGACTGGGTCTGGGTGGTGGCGTCGACCGCTGTCTCGACGACCGTGCCGGCAGCCCGGAATGGAGCGGTGACGATCTTGCTGACGCAGCCGGTCAGCATCAGGGGGATCAGGGCCGCCGACAATAGGGGAAATGCGCGCATCAAATACTCCTCAGACGTCGTTTGCACCCGGCAGGATGAAGTCCGGCTGAATGCCGGAACGGTTCATGACCCGGCCAGCAGCTTCTCGGCCATCGCACGGATGTCACCGCCAATGTCCGGATGGGCCAGCGCCATCGCCAGATTGGCTTCGACATAGCCTTGCTTGGAACCGCAATCATAGCGTTTGCCGTCAAAGGTAACACCATGAAACGGCTGCTTGCCGATCATCTGCGCCATCGCGTCGGTCAGCTGGATCTCGCCGCCGGCGCCCGCTTCCTGCGTCTCCAGGATCCGCATCACTTCGGGCTGCAATATATAGCGGCCCGGCAGGATCAGATTCGAAGGCGCCGTACCCGCGGCCGGCTTCTCCACCAGTCCCTTGACCTCGGTGATCGGGCCGTCACGATAGCCCGGATCGATCACGCCATAAGACGGCGTGTCCTCAATCGGAATCTCCAGCGCGCAAACAATATTGCCACCCAGCCTGTCATAGGCGCTCACCATCTGCTTCATGCAACCGGGAGAGCCGACCATGAACTCGTCGGGCAGGAAGATCGCAAAGGGTTCGTCGCCGATAATGTCGCGGGCGCACCAGATCGCATGGCCCAAGCCTAGCGGCTCCTGCTGCCGGATAAAAACGCAGTCGCCCGGTTTGAGACGGGTACCCTCCAGCACCGACCGGTCCTTCGATCGATCTGCCATGTTCCGTTCCAGCTCGAACGCCATATCGAAATGGTCCTCGATCATCCCCTTGCCACGGCCGTTGACAAAGATCATCTGCTCGATCCCGGCTTCCAATGCTTCATCCACAGCATATTGCAGTAGCGGGCGATCAACGATCGGGAACAGTTCCTTGGGCATAACCTTGGTGGCTGGCAGAAAACGGGTTCCCATTCCTGCAACCGGGAATACGGCTTTCTTGATCGGTTTCATGGCTCTGTCTTAGTCCTTCAACTTGTCGGCAAAACTGGTGCGCAGCTTTTGCAGCTTCGGTGGGATGGTCGCGACACAATAAGGATTACCGCGCCCCTCGTCAGCCCAATATTGCTGATGATAATCTTCCGCGACATACCAGGTCGCCGGTCCTTCGATCGTCGTCACAACCGGTTCCGACCGTCCCTCGCTGGCGCGCTCGATTGCTGCTTGTGCTTCGCCGCGCTGGTCATCATTCACCGGAAATATCGCCGAGCGATATTGGGTGCCGATATCATTGCCCTGGCGATTCAGCTGCGTCGGGTCATGGGTGGCGAAAAAAATATCGAGCAGATCGGAATAGCTGACGACCGAATCGTCAAACCCGATCTTGATCGCCTCGGCATGGCCGGTCGTGCCCGAGCAGACCTCGCGATAAGTGGGGTCCGGCTTCGCACCGCCGATATAGCCGCTCTCAACCGCATGGACGCCGGCAATATCGTTGAATACCGCTTCGGTGCACCAAAAACAGCCACCGGCAAAAATGGCTTCCTGATTTGCCATAGACACTCCTTTTATGCGGTGGCGGCATCGCCTCCGTTCTTTACATCGCTGTTCGCATCATCGCGTCGTGCGACCAGAAGATACATGGCGGGTGTGACCACGCGAGACAAGAGGGTCGAACTGATCAGACCCCCGATAATGATGGCAGCCAGTGGTGCGTAGAGCGCGCCGCCCCAGAAGGCGAGCGGCGTCAGACCGCCAATTGCGGTGATCGAAGTGAGAAGCACCGGCAGGAAACGGACCTCGCCCGCTTTCTCGATCGCTTCGCGCAAACCCATGCCCTGGGCGCGCAATTGCGTCGTGAAGTCGACCAGCAGGATCGAATTTTTGATCTCGATACCGATCAGCGCGATAAAGCCGATGATCGCCATGACACTCAGCGAATTGCCGGTGACAAGCAGCGCCAGCAGCCCGCCAAAGGTGCCAAGAGGGATGACACCGGCCACGACGATCGTCTCGCGAAACCGCCGGAACTCGGCCACGAGAATCGCGAAAATCAGCATGATCGCAGTGAGAATCAGCGGGCCAAAGTCACCAAATGTGTCCCCGATCGCCTCGGATTCGCCCCCAATCGACCATTGATAGCCCTCGGGGAAGTCGATCGTCTCCAGTTTCTCTACGGCACGATTGGTGATCGTCGACGGGATCTCGCCAAAATCCACCTGGGCTGTCACCAGCACGGAACGCTGCAGCTGGTAACGCTGGATTTGCGGTGAAACATTGATCAATTGGGGACTGGTTATTTGCGCAAGCGGCACCGGATCGCCAGAGCGCGTGGCAACATAGACCTTGTCCAGCACCGATATCGGCAAGTTGTTTTCAAACGGGAAACGGACGACGACCGGATAATCATCCCCTTCCTCGTCCCGAAAAGAGGCCGACCGCTCACCGCTTAACGCCAGCCGGATGGCCCGGCGCGGTTCACCCGATGGGATATTGAGCAATGCCGCCTTCTGTTCGTCCAGACCAATATCCAGGTCCACCTTGTCGGTTTCCACCGGGTTGACAATGTCCCGCGCACCGGGCGTTTGCCGCAACACGTCAGCGACCGTGCCGGACAGTTGCTTGAGCTTGTCCAGTTCCGGCCCTGAAACGCGAATAACGATTGGCGCTTCGACAGGGGTCCCGTTCTGGAAGAGTTCGATTTTCACACGGGCACCGGCGATTTGATCCAGCTGCCGGCGCAACCGGTCGATCATTTTCGGGCCTTCGATTGTATCCCACTCGTCCAGCACCGCCAGGACCTCGCCATAATTGACCCGCTCGGCCCTTGGCCCGACATTGTAAAACACCTGGGGATTGCCGTTGCCGATATTTTCAGCCCGCACCTTTATGCTCGGCTCGGTCTCCAGAATCTTGGTGACCTCGGAAACAATCCGGTCGGTGCGGTCGAGACTGCTCCCCTGCTCGGACTCGACCGATACGCGAAAATAGGGAGCGTCGGCGAACGGGAACAGCGAGAAGCCCAGTACCGGCACCAGCGCGAAAGCGGACAGGCACAGGACCATCGCCAGGCCGACGGTGCTCGCCGGTGCGTCCAGCGATATATGCAAGAAAGGCCGGTAGAAGCGCTGGATCTTGTCATTGACCCAGCGCAGCGCGGCATTGCCTTCCGGATTCTCGTCCCGCCGCAGGATTCGACTGGCGAGAAACGGGATAAGCGACAGGGAAATCAGCAGCGAGGCAATCACGGTCGCGATAATCGCGACGAAAAAGGACCGCGTATAGGACCCAGCGCCGCCGGGCAGAAACAGCAGGGGGACAAAGGCAAAGACCAGCACGAATGTCGAGCCGATGACCGCAGCCCTGATCTCGAGCGTGGCATCGATGGCAGCCTGGGTCCGCGTCTTGCCCATGCGCAGATGTCGTGCGATATTTTCCGTTACCACGATGCTGTCGTCTACCAGCAGGCCGAGTGCAACGATAAAGCCGGCGATCGAAAGCTGGCTCATGTTGAAGCCGGCGGCATAAAGCACCAGCAGACCCGACGCCAAGGACAGCGGGATCGAAATCATCACGATGGCGGATGACCGCAAGCCCAGCGGCAGCAGGGTAAACACAACCAGCACAATCGCGATGGTGAAATCACGGGTGAGTTCGTTCAAGCGCCGCTGCACATCCCGGCTCTGGTCGAACTGCATCACCAGCTTGATGTCCGGCGGCAGAATCGATTGCTGCCGCTCCAACTCGCTGTCCAGCTGCTTTTTGAGCCGGGTCACATCCACCCCGTCCTTTTGCGTCACGGTCAGGAAAACGGCGCGCTTCCCGTTGTGACGGGCACGATAGATCTGCTCTTCGGCGCCCCATTTGACCTTTGCAACATCGCCCACGGTCAAAAGCGATCCATCGGAGGCCCGCAGCGGCAGGCCGCTTATCGCATCCAGTTCCCGATAGGCACCACCGGCCTCGACATTGAGCCGCCGCTCCCCGCTCTGCACCGCACCGCCAGGCAATTCCGTTCCGCCCTGCCGTACTGCGTCGGCAACAGTGCTCGCCGGAACCCGCAGTTCGGAGAGCTTCTGGGCATCGACTTCGACGCTGACCTCGGGTTGCGGCAGTCCAAAAATCCGCGATTCTCGAACGCCGGGGTTCCGCATGAACACGTCCGCCATATCATCCGCATATTTTTCCATCCGCCGCCAGGACGCATTTTCACTGACCAGCGCGACCTGCATGACGGCCGCTTCCGTGGTCCGGATCTTCCGAAAATCAAGCCGCTGCAGGCCCGCGGGCAACCGGTCCCGTATCGCGGATACCGCCCGCACCACATCGTCATAATAGCCGTCAACATCTCCGGACCATTCGCTGAATTCGACATGGATGATCGTACCGCCGTCGGTGCTTGTCGACTGCACTTTGACAATGTCATCCAGCCCCTGGACGATCTCTTCGATCGGCTTGGCAACCGTCTCTTCCATTTCCTTCGCATCCGCCCCCGGCTGAATGGCAATGATGTTGACCGCCGGGATCGGGAAATGGGCATCCACAGCCTTGGGAATATTGACCAGCGCAGAAATGCCCAGCATCGCCAGCAAGGCGAAGAGCACGAGACTGAGTTGCCAGCGGGATATTACGAACCGGGCAAGCATATCAGCGCGGACGATCCTCTTGCTTGGCCGAATCCGTCACTTTGCAACCCGGATCGGCTTTATCACATCGCCATCCCGAAGCTTTTCGATCCCGCGCGTGACAATCACGTCTCCCTCCGACAGGCCGGCAAGAATCTCGAGACTTTTGTCGTTCAGCTTGCCGATCTGGACGTTGCGCTGCTTCACGCGATTTTTGTCATCGACGATATAAACCAGCCCCTCACCGGCGCGGACGCCGAATATGGCATTGGCGGGCACGGCGAAGCTGTCTGAACGATCGCGCGACACTGCGACCTCGACGCTGCCCAGTTGACCGGAGCGCAGCCGGTCACTGGCGGGAAGGCTGAAGCTGACCTCGAACGCGCCGGTTCGCTGATCCGCCCGGCCATCCTTTTCGCTGACCACCGCGCGGATGGGATCGGTATCAGCCCCGCCAACGCGGACGACAGCCGGCATACCAACCCGCAAGCGGGACGCATCGCGGTCGGTCATCGGCACCCGCAGGACGTAACCCTTGTCGATCTCTCCAAGCACCAGCGCGGTCTCGCCCGCTGCCACGATCTGCCCGGCATCAATATTGCGCGTCAGCAAAATCCCGTTGCTGGGCGCATGGATCAGCGATGTCCGACTGGCAAATCCGGCGGATTCCACCTGCGCCCGGGCCGCCCGGGCGGCCGCCTCCGCCTGCTCCAGCCGGGATTTCGTGACCCAGCCATCCTTGTACAATTTCTCGACGCGGGCATATTCTGCCGCCGCCCGGTCGCGCTCGGCGCGCGCCGCACTGAGATCCGCCGCCACGGTGCTCGAATCCAGAGCGGCCAGAAGCGCACCCCGCTTGACCCTGTCGCCCTCTTCATAGCGGACCGAGGCAACCTTGCCGGGTGTCGTGAAGCCCAGCGCCGTTTCGCGGCGCAAACGCACCGTACCAGCGGCAGTCAGTATTTCATTTTCTCCGGACGGCTGGACCACGGAAACCGCAGCGGGAATCGGCTCGTCGGGATCGGGTCTGGATTTCGATTCGCTCGAACTGCACCCGGTTAAAAAAACCAGACCGGTCAAAATCGATATTATCGTTCTGCCAAGCGTCATATCGCGCGTTTCCACCCCTGAATCCTTGTCTAAAGTCACAACCGGGCGTTGACCAACAGAAAATTGCAAAAGAAAACCGAAGGGAGCGGATTGTTACAACCTTGTCCGCGACTGTGTTATTAAAGTGTCAGTTACCACAGGGCGGGTTCCGACCGGTCGGCCAAGCCAGCCGTTCAGATACGACGCGCCAGTTCAGGCGAGGCTGATTTTGGACAGACAGGCTATTTCGGCGAAGCCGCGCGGCGCAGGCGGTCGTTGAGCGCCAGTCCGATTTCGGTCTCCGGGATCGGCGCGACGGCAATCCTCAGCCTGTCGCTCGCGTCCGCGTCGTGAAGCGCGGCAAACAGCAAACTTGCTGCTTCTGCCAGATCGGAGTCTTCGGACAGGTTCATATCCCCGGCAACCGGGCCAAAGCCGATATGATATTCATCCGCCATGGCTGTTTGCGCGCCGAGCCGAACCGGCTTGGCAGGCGCATAATGTGAAGCCAGCTGGCCGGGCGCCTCAATCTTGCCGATGCGCGCCGTCGCCGGCGGCTTGCCGGCAATAGTTTCCAGCTGCGCGGCCGTCACCGGACCGGGCCGCAAGATCCTGTAATCATCGCCGTCGATCGCGACAATGCTCGATTCAATGCCACGTTCACAAGGGCCGCCGTCGAGAATCAGCGGCACGGCCTTGCCGAGACTGCGGGTCACATGATCTGCCGTGGTCGGACTGATCCCGCCGCTGCGATTGGCGGACGGCGCGGCCAGAAACAGACCGGAAACCTGCAGCAATTCGCGCATCACTGGATGGGCAGGAACCCGCAGCGCGATCGTATCGAGACCGGCGGTTACCGCTGCCGTCACCGGACAGTCTTCGGTTTTGGGGACGACTAGCGTCAGGGGTCCCGGCCAGAACGCTGCGGCGAAACCGGCGGCGCGTTCATTGAACTGCCCGAGCGTCCGGGCGGTATCGAGATCGGAGACATGAACAATCAGCGGATTGAAATCCGGCCGCCCCTTGGCCCGGTAAATCTCGGCGACAGCCGCCGCATCGGTCGAATCGGCAGCCAGGCCGTAGACGGTTTCCGTCGGCACCGCGACCAGCCCACCATCGCGCAAGCGCGCGACGGCCTCTGCAAGCGTCGCCTTGCCGTAGCGACGGGCTGCTGCGCCAATATGATCATTTGAGCCGGACATGACCCTGCGCTATAGGCCAGCGCAAATTCAGGCAACAACGGATAGCAATTTCATGAGCTTTACAGCCCCCGGTCGCGAACAGAATTTCGTCCTCAAACATATTGCCGATATCGGCGAACTGGCCAGCCATGACCGCTTTGCCGGTGCCAGCGAAGATATGGTCGAGGCGATTGTTGAAGGAATCGGCCAGTTTGCCGAAGGCGAATTTGCTCCCCTCAACCGGATCGGCGACACCGAAGGCGCGCAATGGCGCGACGGCAAGGTCACCCTGCCAGCGGGCTACAAGCAAGCCTATGCCCATTTCGTGGAGGGCGGCTGGGCCTCGATCGACGGTCCGGAAGAGTTTGGCGGCCAAGACCTGCCCTATTCGCTATCCGCACTGATCCTGGAAACCTGCGGTGCCGCCAATTTTGCCTTCACGCTCTGCCCGATGCTCAGCTTCGGTGCGATCGAGGCGATCCATGTCCATGGCTCCGACGAACAGAAGGCCAGATATCTGCCCAATCTGATTTCCGGCGCCTGGACCGGGACGATGAACCTGACCGAGCCCCAGGCCGGATCCGATGTCGGCGCGCTGCGCTCAACCGCCGAACCGATCAGCGAAGGCGAGCATGTCGGCAAATACCGGATCAAGGGGCAGAAAATCTATATCACCTTCGGCGAACATGATCTGACCGACAATATTATCCACCTGGTGCTGGCCCGCACACCGGGTGCGCCTGAGGGAACCCGCGGCATTTCGCTGTTCATCGTCCCGAAATTTCATCTGGATGCGGACGGCAAGGCCGGTGCGCCCAATGATGTGACCTGCGTCTCGATCGAGCACAAGATCGGCATCCACGCCTCACCGACCTGCGTCATGGCCTATGGCGAGCAGGGCGAGTGCATCGGCGAGATGATTGGCGGCGAATTTGGCGGCATGAAAGCGATGTTCACGATGATGAACAACGCCCGCATCAACGTCGGCTCGCAGGGCGTCCAGATCGCCGAGCGCGCCACCCAGCAGGCCAGCCGCTTCGCGATGGAGCGCATCCAGTCGGCGCGCGCCGGCAGCGGCGACAAGGCGCCGGTACCGATCATCGAGCACCCCGACGTGCGCCGGATGCTGCTCCGCTCCAAGGCGCTGACCCAGGCCGCCCGCGCCCTGCTCTATTATGCCTCGTCAAGCGTCGATCGCGCCACGTTGGGCATCGAGGGCGCCAAGTCGCGCGCCGAAATCCTGACGCCGCTGATCAAGGGCTATGGCACCGATATCGGCAACGAAGTGGCGTCGATCGGCGTGCAGGTCCATGGCGGCATGGGCTTCATCGAGGAAACCGGAGCCGGCCAGCATTTCCGCGATGCGCGGATCGCGCCAATTTATGAAGGTACCAACGGTATCCAGGCCGCCGATCTGGTCGGCCGCAAGCTGGGCCTTGATGGTGGCGAGGCGATGCAGCAATTCGTCGCCGAAATCCGCGCCGAAGCCGAGGACGGCAGCAGTCTGATGGCCCTCGCTCAAGCCTGTGAAGAGATCCGGCAGTGGATGGCAAGCGGTGATGCGTCGATCGATGACCGGCTGGCGGGAAGCTATCCGCTCATGACGATGCTGGCGACGGCCACCTGCGGCATGCTGATGCAGAAGCAGCACCGGATTGCCAGCGCCGAACTCGCGGACGGCGACGATGCTTTTCTCAAGGCGAAACTGGTCACCACCCGCTATTATCTCGATCATCTGGTCCCCGAAGCGCTCGGCCTGAAGGCCGCTGCCATGGGCGGAGCCGATATCCTGTATCGCCTCGACAGCGCCGAACTGGCTGGCTGATCATGACCGGCCACGCCAATGACGATGTCCTGAGCCGCATCGCCGATGCGCTCGAGCGGCTGGTGCCGCCAGCGGCCCCGCCGGTCAATCTGGCATCGGGAGAAGCGTTCGTGTGGAATGGACGGGGACTCAAGGCGGTCGCGCCGTTCCATCCGATAGACATCGACCTGCTCACCGGCATCGACCAGCAGAAGGCACGCGTGCTCGACAACAGCAGCCGCCACGCCAAGGGGCATCCGGCGCATGACGTGCTGCTCTGGGGTTCTCGCGGCATGGGGAAATCCGCCCTTTCCAAATCCGTGGTCCGGGCCTTGCAGGCCAGAGGGGAAGATATCGCTCTGGTCGAGGCCCCGTCGGACCAGCTTGAGAAACTGCCGGAATTGTTCGAAATGCTGGCCGCCGTGCCGCGCAGCTTTGTGATTTTCATCGACGATATTGGCTTCAGCGAAGGCAGTGCCGAGCCACGTCTGCTTCGTTCGATGCTGGAAGGCGGTACCAGCGAACGGCCAGCCAATGTCCGCCTCTATGTCACCTCAAACCGCCGCCATATCGTGTCACGCCAAATGAGCGAGCAGGATGATCCGATCAATCCGCGCGACGCGGTCGATGACCAACTGGCGCTTTCGGATCGCTTCGGGCTGCGCCTCGGCTTTCATGCCGCATCGCAGGACGACTATCTGGCGATGATCATCCGCTATGCGGACGCCCACGGCCTGGACTTCGACCGCGACGATGCCCTGCTCTGGGCCAGGCAGCGCGGCAGCCGGTCCGGCCGGGTGGCTTGGCAATATATTGTCGAACTGGCCGGGCGCGCCGGAAAGCCTCTGGCCTAGATTATTTCCTCGCTTCGAGGTCGGGCTTGGTTGCGCCCTTACGCGAGACCCGCCAGATGATTCCCCCGACATCGTCGCTCACCAGCAAGGCGCCGGTCTGGTCAAAGGCGACCATCGTCGGGCGGCCGCGGGCCTCTTTCTCGTCATCGACAAATCCGCTCAGGATGGTGACCGGCTTGCCTTCCGGTTCTCCGCGCTGGTTGAAGTTAACGTAGACCACATCATAGCCCGCCAGCGGTTGCCGGTTCCACGAGCCATGCCGCGCCACCACCGCGCCGCTTGCGAAGGGCTTGCCCAGCGCCTGGCCATGAGTGAAGGCAAGGCCCAGTGGCGCCACATGCGCGCCGAGCGCATAGTCTGGACGCCGTTCATATTGGCGGTGATCGAGATTTTTCGGCTCTACCCGCGGGTCGACATAGCCGCCCCAGAAATGCCAGGGCCAGCCATAATGCGCGCCCCAGCGGACTTCGGTGAGATAGTCGGGCACCATGTCGCTGCCCAGCATGTCCCGCTCGTTGACCACCGTGTAAAATTTGTCGGTACCCGGCAGATAGGCCATGCCCACCGGATTGCGCATGCCGTCGGCATAGATGGTTTTCTTGTTGGTTGCGAGCTCGACCTGCAGGATGGCGGCGCGCTGTTTCTCGATATCCATGCCATTTTCGCCGATATTGCTGTTCGAGCCGACCGAGATGTACAGATATTCCCCGTCCTTGCTGGCGAGCAGGTCGCGGGTCCAGTGGTTGTTCGGCGCCTTGGCGTTCAGATTGGCAACCTTGCGGCCCTCGGCGGTGATTTTCGTATCTCCTTCCGCATAGGGATAGGCATAGACCGCGTCGGTATTGGCGACGTAAAGCGTGTCATCGATCAGTGCCATGCCGAACGGCGAATTCAGATTGTCGAGGAAGGTGAATTTCTCGTCGACGGTGCCGTCCTTGTCGCTGTCGCGCAACAGGCTGATGCGGTTGGCGGATTCACCCGCCGCGCCGGCCTTGCTCATCAGATTGCGCATGATCCAGCCTTCAATCCCCTTGTTGGTTCTTGGCGGACTGTTGGTCTCGGCGATGAGAATATCGCCATTGGGCAGCCGGAACATGGTGCGCGGATGGTCAAGACCTTCGGCAAAGCGCTCCACCACAAGGCCTTCGGCGGCAACCGGGCCGCCCTCTTCACCCCAGGGTTGCGCCTTCGCGATATTGATGGTCGGGAATGTTTCCTTGCGGACGTTGGTCAGCGCCGGTTCCACGCCCTCGGTTGCCTCCAGCGGCAGGCGGGCGGTGTCGCCGCGAGTGAAATAATATCCTGCGGCCAACCCCAGGATGATGAGCAGAATCGCGACGTTTCTAATATGTTTCAGCATGAAGCGATAATAGGTGGCGTCAAAGGACCTGACAAGCGCGCTTTGAAATAGTCAGCGGCCCTGCCACCAGATCAGCAGAGCAACGACGGCACCCAGCGCCAGTCCGGCCAGCAGGCCGGCGGACGGCTGGCCCATCAGGCCGCCACCAATCGCGCCGACAATGGCACCGATGGCGATAAATACGCCGCCGCCATTGCGGTTCTGCGATCCGTTGCTGGAAGAATTGGAAGCATGTTCGGGCTGTTCAGGATTCATGGCTGAAGCCCTAAACGACAATCCTGCCGATGACCAGAGCTTCCCGTTGCACTTATGGTTAACATATTGGTAACCCTAGCTTTTGAACATATTTCCACTCGTCTCCTCTAGGCGTCCGGTCATGTTGGAAGCGGATCAGCTTCCCCGAAACAGGAGCCATAAATGCTGTTACCCGTGTTCATTGACTCCACCCATTATAGCGCCGCCGAACTGCTGATCAGCAACTATGGCGAGGAAGCTGGCCTGGAGGCTGCCAACCGCGCCGACAAGAGCCGGTCGCTGGGCAACCATATCCATTATTGCAAATGGCGGCAGGTGGAACGGCTGTGCATTCTGCTGTCGATCGATCAGACAATCGGGACGGTGCACTGATCTTCCTGCCCGGCGCCTAACGGTCCGGGTTGCAGATGATTTCCGCTGATCCGTCGGTTCGTACCATGCAATTGGGGCGGCCCTCGATCTGGATGCGTCCGGTACCGAAATTGGTGATATTCGCTTCCCGCTCGACCGCCAGATGGCTGCTGACCGGGCCGCGCTGGATCAGAATCAGCTTTTCGACCTCCAGATTCGGGCTTTCGAAAATACTCGCGCCCTGCAATTCGAGCCGGGCGGCGACCGCTTCTCCAGCCATCGTCAGCTGGCCACCACCGGCCATCACCACGTCAAGCCGGTCGGCCTCCACCGAATCGATCCGGAGCGTGCCAAAGCCGCCAAGCCGCACTTTCGGCGTCCGGCCAGACAATGTGTCGAGCGTGACCATGCCGGAACCCATGTGCGTCAGATTCTCGATCGCAAAGCTGCTGAGATAGAGAGTGACCGGTGCATCCTCTTCATAATTGTTCCGGTCGAGCGACTTGGGCCGCACCGACACGACCAGCTGCTTGCCGTTTTTCTGCAGCGAGACCCGGTCCAGAATCTCGCGGTTACTGCCTTCCGCTCGCGCCGACGGCCCCTTGCCGGAGGTCAGCACCACATCGACGCCATTGCCGATCCGGATATCGTCAAAACCGAAGATCGAAAATTTGCGTTCCGCCGCCTGCCCTGCCGAGGACAGCAGCAGCGAGACGGAGACCAGAACAACGGGCAGCAGTCTCATAATGGTCGGGCCTCTCCTGATTCCATCCAGCCCAGCCAGCGCGGCGTTTTCGGGGCATAATGGCCGTGACTGTCCGCCAGGGCGAAGCCCCCGGCTTCAAACAATTTGCTGACCGGCCGATGCAGATGGCATCCGCCGGCAATATATTTCCACACCGGCTCGATCCGCTGCTGCCATTTTTCCGGTCCCTTGTCGGGCGCCCGGCCATGTTCGAGAAACAGAATCTTGCCGCCGGGTTTCAACACCCGCCGCATTTCGGACAGGACCTGCGCCCCGTCCTGCACCGAACAGAGCGTGAAGGTCGTCAGCACCGTATCAAAACTCGCATCGGCAAAAGGCATGGCCTCGCCAATACCGTCAATAATTTCCATGGCAAAGCCGCGTTCGCTCGCTTCCCGGCGGGTATAGTCGAGCAATTCTGCGGACGGATCGAGACCGGTCAGGCTGGTAACGCGGCTCCGGTCGTAAAATTGCAGATTGATCCCGCCGCCGCAGCCAAGTTCAAGCACCGCGCCATCCGCCCTGGGCACGATCTTGCTGCGGTCTTTCATCACCGCCGGTTGCGAGCAGGCGAACCGGATCAGCCTTGGAACCGCGTATTTTTCCCATAGATTTGGCATCACCGGCGAATCTGCCACAGGCGCAGCAGATCGCCAAGCGATTTCAGCAGCGGCAGCGGTTCATCCGCAGGTTATCTCGCCCGATCCCATGGCCCGCGATTTGCACTTGGCATCACCGAGAATCCGCACGTCACCCGACCCCATGACCTTGGCATTGACGGACCCGTCCGAAGACAGCTCGACATCGCCGCTACCGGCGATCGAGATGCTGGCGCTGTCGGCTTTCAGATCCTTGCCGCTGACATCGCCCGATCCGGCAATCGAGATGTCGACCGTATCCGCTTTGCCCGCCAGGGTCAGATTACCGGAACCGGCAATTCTTGAATCCAGCGCACTGGTATCAATCTTCGCCACCCGGATATTGCCGGAGCCGGCGATACTCAGTTTCACCGATTCCGTGGTCATCGCATCGACGTCGAGATTGCCCGAACCGGCCAGCTTGGCGCTTTTCAGCGAAGGCGCGCTGAGATAGATCGTCGCCCGGTCGCTGTCCCCAACGGTTGAGCGGCTTTGTTCGCGGCCGATCTTTATCTCGTCACCGGAAATCTTGTAGCGCAGCTGCTCGAGGGCACCGGCGTCCCCTTCGGCCCGGATCGAAAAGTCGCCCCTGGTGAAAATGATATTGTCCGGCCCCGCCAGGGTGACTCCGGCAAATTCGCCGGGGTTGCTGGCGCTGGTGCTGATCGCAATCCCGTCGGAGAAGCTGCTGTTTCCCGAAGCGGCATCGCCGACCGCCTCGGCGATCGAGCCTTCGCAGCCGGCAAGCATCAGCAGCGGCGCCAAAAATAGGATTTTCTTCATCTAGTCCTCCATCACTGTATTATGTATATAATACGCCTGTCCGTGGAGGAGATCAACCAAAATATTGCAACGCCCTCACCGCAAAAAAAAGGGGTTGCCACATTGCTGCGGCAACCCCTTGATGGTTTCGACGAAAAACGCAGGTGCGTCGATCAATCGTCCTTGTTCTCGTAATATTGCGGTGCAGCGATATTGAGGATTTCCAGAATCTTCGTCAGAGCCGTCGGCTCGTCGGTTTCTTCCATCGCCGCCAGTTCGCGAGCGAGACGGCTGGACGCCGCTTCAAAAATCTGCCGTTCGGAATAGCTTTGTTCCGGCTGGTCGTCGGCGCGGAACAGGTCGCGGGTCACTTCGGCAATCGATACCAGATCGCCGGAATTGATCTTCGCTTCATATTCCTGGGCCCGGCGCGACCACATCGACCGCTTGACCTTGGGCTTCGCTTTCAGCGTTTCCATGGCTTCCTTGAGCGTCTTGTCCGACGACAGTTTGCGCATTCCGACGCCTTCTGCCTTGTTGGTCGGAACCCGCAAGGTCATCCGCTCTTTTTCGAAGCGCAAAACATAGAGTTCGAGTTGCATGCCGGCAATTTCTTCATTTTGCAGCTCGACAACCCGGCCAACGCCGTGTTTTGGATAAACAACATAATCGCCCACATCAAAGGACAGCACATTCGCAGCCATAAAAAGCCTTTCTTGGTACATTGGAAAAGAACGCTGCTAACGTTCGATTTTCGTGGTCAGTGACGAAAAAACCCTTTCGTACATATGTTTAACGACCGAACACTGCCCGCTCCCACGAGTGTCCAGCCGCCAACTGGCGCATCATTAACAGATTCGTCACAAAAAAGCAATTTATCGTTGCAATGCACAACCGATCATGGAATCGTGAACGGGATACACAAACCATTCCCATCGGCGGTGTTGATTGCGATTCGACTCGACTTGATCTAATCTAACGCTCCGCAAGATGGTCGGAGGCTTGATGTTGCAATCGCTACTTCTGCAATTGGTCCTGCCACTGCTGATTGTTGGTGCCCAAACAGAACCGTCCCCAGCAGAAGCAGAAATTGCGGTTACCGAGGAAGTCCGTGATCTGCTGAACGCGCGCGATGAAATCGGCAATGTCGCAATGATGGACTCTCTCGACGCATTAGGCCGCACAGGAGATGACAGCGCCCTGGAATTGCTCGGCGAAATTCACTCTGGAGCCTTTGGCTTCGAACGGGACAATGCCAAGGCCTGCTCCTATTTTGAGCGAGTGGTGGAAGTGAGACCGGACACATTGCACAATCTCGCGACCTGCTCCTATTCCGGCGATGGCAGGCCAAAGGATTATAGCCAAGCGAGATCACTCTACAAACAAGCTGCTGAACTGGGATATCCCAAAGCCAAATGCGCCTATGGCAACATGCTTATCGCGGCGGAGGGTGGTGCAATGGACATCGATCGGGGCATGGCGCTTTGCCGGGAAGCGGCGGAGGCGGGCGTGGCTGACGCTCAAGCCGATCTGGCCGGCTACCTTCTGCTTGGGGAGGTCGTCGCAAAAGATGTTGTCGAAGCGCGCAAATGGTTCATGGCCGCCGCTGAACAAAAACACGCCAATGCGTCGTTCGTTCTTGCCCAGATTTACTGGAATGGTGATGGCGTCGAGAGGAACAGAGAAGAAGCGGAGAAATGGTGGAAGACATCCTATCAAGCCGGGCGCAAGGATGCCTCATTCCATCTGGGCAACGCAAATGTAACCAAGATGTTCATCTATACGGACGACAAAATCACCGGCATCGATCTCAAAAAGATGAAGGTGGCTCGGGAGTGGTTCGAATTGGCAAAAACCAATGCGTATCAGCCCGAACAGCGCGCCAAGTCAGAGAAAATGCTCGAGATGCTGGATGAATTATCTGCGAAATATGATCCGCAAAATAGTCCTTAATCGCCCTCGCCGGGTTTTTCCGAGAAAAAGGCTTCAAACTTGCCTTCCATGCCCTTGAACTCGTCGGCGTCGGCCGGTGGCTCGCGGCTGACGGTGATATTCGGCCACTCTTCGGAGAATTTGGTATTCACCTCCAGCCATTTTTCAAGACCGTCCTCGGTATCGGGCAGAATGGCTTCGGCAGGGCATTCCGGTTCACAGACGCCGCAATCAATGCACTCGCTGGGGTTGATGACCAGCATGTTCTCGCCTTCGTAAAAGCAATCCACCGGGCAGACTTCCACACAGTCCATATATTTGCATTTGATGCAGGCTTCGGTAACAACATAAGTCATATGGTCGTGAAACTCCCCTAATCCGGTCCGCCACTCGAGGTCAGAAATCTCGTCCTAGCTATTGCGCAATTTCTGGCACGTCAACAGTTGGTTTGGCCGCTAATTCAATTACCAGTCTGCAATATCTCATAGCAGGATTGCGCCTGCGCGGCGCTGCTCCGGCGCTCGGGCAATGCGATGATCCGCACCACATGCACCAGCTGGCCTTGCGGGATGGTGAGGATGTCGCCCTGCCGCACCTTGACATGGCCACGCTCGATGCGGCGGCCGTTCATCCGGACATGCCCCTTTTCCGCCAGCTTGCGCGCCAGCACCCGGTTATGGGCAAAGCGCAGGAACCAGAGCAGCTTGTCTATCCGCAGCGCAGGAAGCGCTGCGGGGTTCGGATCCGCTGCTCTGCTGCTCAAGCCTGCATCCTATTTTTTCATGCTGTCCCTGAGCGCAGCCAGTTCGGCAAAGGCGCCGCCAGCGGTTGCCAGCACGGGCTCCGGTTTGCGCTTGACAGGGGTATTGCGGGGCTTTTTCGCACGATTATCACCGGACTTGAACTGGCTACGTTTCTGGGCGCGCGCCATGCCTTTCCAGCGCCAATATTGGACCGCCGCAACCGGTGGTTCCGGCGCGGCGGCAGAATCGACAGCATCGACGAGGTCGGCATCCGGCTCCACAGCGACCGTCTCGGCGCTGTCCGATGCCGCGGCCTCTTCGGTCTTGCCCGCTTCGGGCACGGGCTCGGCCTTGTCTGCATTATCCGCATTGTCTGCCTGGTCGGCGGTCGGCTGGGGTGCCGAACCGTCGGCAGCGGCAGGCTTTTCCGCCGCAGCGGGCGGAGCATCGCTTTTGACAAAGCCGGCGAGCGACAGCAACGCTTCGTGACAGGCGCCTGACAGGCCGAGAGAGGTCGCAAGCGCAGGCTCGACGGCAAATATATCGCCCTGCTTGCGCGCCTCGTGCGCCTCCTTGACCAGCCGCTCGACCATGTCGACCCGGACATAATCATCGCCAATCCTGCGGAAACCGAGCCGGGCTGCATGATGGGCGGCGGCAAAGGTGCCCTGCTTGAGATGGACCGCATTGTCCGGCGCCTGCTCGATCATCGGTTCGGAATCAAAGGCCGCGAACAGCGCTGTCCGCCAGAGCACCGCACCGGGTTTCATCAACGCATGATGGAAAATATCGAGCGCGCCGAACACCAGACCGGCACGGCGGGCATGGCCGCGCATGTCATTGTCCAGCGCGCGGACGGCCTGGTCGATATCGCGCCGGGACAATATCCCGCCGGCATCGACAATCTGCGCAAATAAGGCCCGAACCGCCGGCGGAGTTGCCGGATCATTGGCGAGCGCGTCAATTTTCATCAGCCCCTGCAAATGCTTCGCCTTCATGGCGTCGACCCAGGCCTTGACCCGGTCGATGACCTTCTGGCTGTCTTCCGGCGCCATATCCTTGATCGACCGTTCGAACCTGATCTCGGGCTGCAGCAGCGTCTTGCCCCTGGCCAGAACCGCCAGTCGGCTGTCGCCCCACATGATCGCCGGCTGCCCCGTGGCATCGGGGACCAGTGCCAGCACCGAATCCGGTGCCTTGGCTAGAGCGTCTGCATTATCTGTCATAATTCGTCCCAAATATCTCTCTGCGGCCGCAAGCAGCATCTTGCGATCCTCTCTCCGGCTATCGGAAGGGACGAGAAATTGGAAGCCCTTGAGTGTTCCCAATTCCTGCCCCTCGACCAGGACCCTGCCATCTTCATCGACCACGACATCCTGCGGCAGTGTATCTTTCAGCAGACCGCGCAGCAATACCCGTGTGCGCTTGTCGACAAAACGCTGGGTCAGCAGGCTGTGCATGGCATCGCTGAGCCGCGATTCCAGAGCGCGGGTGCGATCCATCATCGCCTCGGGCTGCTCCACCCAGCGGGATTTTTGTGCGATATAGCTCCAGCTGCGCGCGGCAGCGATGCGCGCGCCGAGCGTGGCGATATCGCCCTGGACATTTTCCAGCCGAGCGATTTCCTGCGCCATCCGGGCATGGGGAATTTTTCCAGACCCTGTGGCAAGATGCGGCCACAGCGATGCGACAAAGCGTGCCTGATGGTCCGCACCGACCTTGCGAAAATCCGGAATCGACGCCGCTTCCCACAACAGCCGCACCTGCGCCGGCGATGTCGCCAGCGCGGACAGCGCCGGATCCTGCGCCAGCCGCTTCAGCACCGCCAGATCGACCGCTTCCGGCGCCGCGTGCAATCTGCGGACCTGCGGCTTTTCCTCGAGCGACCGGATCAGGCTCTCGACCGAGCCAAAGTCCGGCCGCGCGTTGCGCCAGTACAGCCATTCCAGCTTCGGAAAGCGATGCGATTCCAGATTCTCGATTTCTTCCGGCTGCAGGGAATCGGAGGAAGCCAGCCCGGATAATATGCCGAAACTGCCATCCTTCTGGTGGCGACCCGCCCGGCCGGCGATCTGGCCGATCTCCGCAAGAGTGAGGCGGCGCCGGCGATGACCGTCAAATTTCTTCAGCGCGGCAAAGGCGACATGGGTGACGTCGAGATTCAGCCCCATGCCGATCGCGTCGGTGGCGACCAGATAGTCGACCTCGCCATCCTGATACATCTTGACCTGCGCGTTGCGGGTCTGCGGCGACAGCGAACCCATGACGATCGCCGCGCCGCCATGCTGACGCCGGAGCATCTCGGCAATCGCATAAACATCCTCGACCGAGAAGGCGACGATCGCCGAGCGCCGGGGCAGCCGCGACAATTTCCGGGGACCGGCATAGCTCAGCGTCGAAAAGCGCGGTCGGGTGACGATTTCGGCATCGGGCAGCAGCGCCTCGATCAGCGGCCGCAGGCTCTCCGACCCCAGGATCATGGTTTCATCCCGCCCGCGTGCGTGCAGCATGCGATCGGTGAATATATGCCCGCGTTCCGGATCGATACCGATTTGCGCCTCGTCGATCGCGACAAAGGCAAATTCGCGGTCCATCGGCATCGCTTCAGCGGTGCACAGAAACCACTGCGCATCTTTCGGGATGATCTTTTCCTCGCCGGTGACCAGCGCCACCCGGTTGGCGCCCTTGAGCGCCACCACCCGGTCATAGACTTCCCGCGCCAGCAGGCGCAGCGGAAAACCGATCATCCCGCTTGAATGGGCACACATGCGCTCGATGGCAAGATGGGTTTTGCCGGTATTGGTCGGGCCGAGAACGGCGACAAGAGACGACTGGGAAAACCGGGACATTGTTCGCACAACAGCCGATCGGGCGGAGAGTTGCAAGGGGCTTGTGCAAAAAGCGGAGCGGCAGACCGGATAACCGTGATTTTACACGGCTCGCCGCATGTCCAGACTCATAGTGGCGGCTTAATTTGACTTTAACCAACTTCCTGCACAGAGATAATCTAAACATCGGATGTATGGCGAAAACCTGCATCACCGAGGGGTGCGTTTGTTCAAGAGTATCGATGATATCGAATGGAACGGTCAGGGGGCTGCCATCGCAGCGACAACTCCCCTGCGGTCGCCGTTACCCGAAGCTCCTTCCCTGCAAGAAAAAATCGCAGAGTGGCGGGACGATATGGCCGAAATCGACTGGGTCCCCGATCTGGGCGTCGATATCGGCAGCCCGACCTGGTTTCGCGGCCTCGTCACCCTGACCGCCCTGTGCGGTTTCGCGATCAGCTGCCTGCCCGATTTTGGTCCGATCACCGGCCATCGACCGGAACCGCTCAGCGGCTATCGCGCCGACCAGGCCCGGTCGCAAATGATCGCACCGCTTGCTTACGGGTCCGACACCGGCATCCGGATGGCGGCCACCGACGCGGTGCGCCCGCTGGCGGAAAGCCCCGAACGGCCATCGATCGAGCTGGTTGCCACGCTGGGCCGCGGCGACAGCCTGCGCCGGGTGCTGCAACGCGCCGGAGTCGCCAGCGAAGAGGCCGTCCAGGTGAATGACCTGGTCGGCGGCGCGGTTTCGCTGGGCGACATCAGGCCGGGCACCAAGATCGATGTGATATTGGGGCGCCGTCCGGCAAAGAATCAGGCACGGCCGCTCGACCAGCTCGCCTTTCGCGCGCGCTTTGACCTCAATCTCGAAATCGTCCGCGACGGCGGCCGGCTGAAACTGAACCGCAAGCCGATCCTGGTCGACGATACGCCCTTGCGCATCAAGGGCACGGTCGGTTCCAGCCTCTACCGGTCGGCGCGTGCGGCCGGCGCACCGTCAGACGCGGTCCAGAAATATCTGCAGGTGATCGGCTCCAAAATGTCCGTATCCCGCGACATTCGCAGCAGCGACCAGTTTGACATCATCCTCTCCTACCGGCGCGCCGAAACCGGCGAGGTGGAGGTCGGCGACCTCATCTATGCCGGACTGGAACGCGACGGCAAGCCAGCGGCGCAGATGCTGAAATGGCAGAGCGGCGGCCGCACCAACTGGTTCGAGGCTTCCGGGGTCGGCCAGTCGAACGGCGAACTGGCCCGGCCAACCAACGGACGGATCACCTCGAGCTACGGCATGCGGCGACATCCGATCCTGCGCTACAAGCGCATGCACAGCGGCATGGATTTCGGCGGCGGCTATGGTGCCCCGATCTATGCGGTGACCGATGGCACGGTGGTCTATTCGGGCCGCAAGGGCGGCTTTGGCAATTATGTGAAGCTGCAGCATGGCGGCGGTCTCGCCTCCGGCTATGGCCATATGAGCCGGATCGCGGTGCGCAACGGCACCCGGGTCCGCAGGGGCCAGATCATCGGCTATATCGGCTCGACCGGCCTGTCTACCGGCCCCCATCTCCATTACGAACTTTATCGCGGCGGCCGCACGATCAATCCGCAGTCGGTCAAATTTGTCGAACGTGCGCAATTGGGCGGACAGGAATTGCGCCGCTTCAAGGGCGAGCTGCAGAAATTGCAGCGCGTCGAACCGGGTGCCGCCCTGAGCGCGCTGAAAAGCGCCTCGACGCAGGTCGAACCCGAACGCGAGATCAACCGGCTCAACAAGCCGCTGAAGAGCTAGAGGCGAACCCGGCCACCAAAGAGTTGCACAGAAGAGTTGAGCGGCGCTGCCCGCTCGGCTAAGCATCCGCCATGAAACAGCAAGCCTCTTTTCCGCATACAAGATTGCGCCGCACGCGCTCCCATGGCTGGAGCCGGGAGATGGTCCGGGAGAACCGCCTGTCTCCCGCCAATCTGATCTGGCCGCTGTTCATTACCGAAGGCGAAGGCGTCGAGGAGCCCGTCACCACTCTGCCCGGCGTTTCCCGCTGGTCGGTCGACGGCATTGTCGAGCGCGCTCGCGAGGCCCGCGATCTTGGCATTCCCTGCATCGCCCTGTTTCCCAACACGCCTGCCGACAGGCGCAGCGACGAGGGCAAGGAAGCGCTCAACCCCGACAATCTGATGTGCCGCGCCACCAGAGCGGTAAAGGATGCGCTGGGCAATGATATCGGCATTTTGACCGACGTCGCGCTCGATCCCTATACCAGCCACGGCCAGGACGGGCTGATCGACGAGCACGGCTATGTTGAAAATGACCGGACGCTCGACATGCTGACCAAGCAGGCGTTGAACCAGGCCAATGCCGGTGCCGACATCATCGCCCCGTCCGACATGATGGATGGCCGAGTCGGTGCGATCCGCGACGTGCTCGAACTGGCCCATCATCACAATGTCCAGATCATGGCCTATGCCGCCAAATATGCCAGCGCCTTTTACGGTCCGTTCCGCGATGCCGTCGGATCGGGCGGCCTGCTCAAGTGCGACAAGAAAACCTATCAGATGGACCCGGCCAACAGCGACGAGGCGATCCGCGAGATCGCCATCGACATTGCCGAGGGTGCCGACAGCGTGATGGTCAAGCCGGGCCTTGCCTATCTCGACATCATCTATCGGGCCAAGTCGGAATTCAACGTGCCGGTCTTCGCCTATCAGGTGTCGGGCGAATATGCGCTGGTCAAGGCCGGGGCCGCCGCCGGCATTGGCGACCATGACGCGCTGATGATGGAGAAACTGATCGCCTTCAAGCGCGCCGGCTGCAGCGGCATCCTGACCTATTTTGCCGCCGATGCGGCGCGCCTGCTCCATGGGTGAGACCGCCGCCGATATCGTGCTGGAAACCGAACGGCTGATCCTGCGCAAATGGCGCGCCGGCGACAGCGAACCGTTCCTGCAGCATCTCAATACCCGCAATGTGATGCGCTGGCTGGGCGGGGTGCAAAGCCGTGAAAAATTCGACGCGGCGCTCACCCGGCTGGAAGGCTATGATCGCGACTTTGGCCATACATTCTGGATTGTCGAGCGCAAGGCCGACGCGGAAATCCTCGGGTTTTGCGGACTTAAACGGGTCAATGCGCCGCAGCCGAAGCTGACCGGCGCGCACGAGATCGGCTGGCGCCTGCGCGAGGATGCCTGGGGCAAGGGCTATGCCAAGGAAGCGGCAAGCGCCTCGATGAACGCCGCCTTCACTCGCTGGAACGCACCCTTCGTGGTGGCGCTGACCGTAGCCGGAAACGAACCGAGCTGGGGCCTGATGAAACGGCTGGGCATGGTCCATTATCCGGAACTGGATTTCCACGACCCCAATTATGGCGACGATCTGAACCCGACGATTGTCTATAAAATCACTGCAGACGAATGGAATTCGAGAATATGACCGATCCGCTGATCCTGCCGTTCAACGGCAAGAGCCCGAAAATCCACCCCAGCGCCTTTATCGCGCCGGGCTGCAAGATCATCGGCGATGTCGAAATCGGTCCCGAATCGAGCGTCTGGTACAATTGCGTGATCCGGGCCGACGTGAATTTCATCCGCATCGGCGCGCGCAGCAATATCCAGGATGGCAGCACCATCCACTGCGACAGCGCCTCCCCGGCGACGCCCAATGGCCATCCGACCATCATCGGCGATGATGTGCTGGTCGGCCATATGGTGATGCTGCACGGCGCCACGCTGGAAGACCGCGCCTTTGTCGGCCTGAGCACCACCGTGATGGACGGCTGCGTGATCGAGGGCGATGCAATGCTGGCGGCCGGCGCGACCCTGACCCCGAACAAGCGCATTCCCTCGGGACAGCTGTGGGCCGGATCCCCGGCCAAATTCATGCGCGACCTGCCGGAACAGGCGATCGCCGGCATGCGCATGGGCGTCGCCCATTATGTCGAGAATGCCAAGGCCCACAAGGCGGCCATCGAAGCGGCCAGCCGGTAGAGGAGCAGATCAGCGGGCCTTTTGTACGATATGGTCAAAGACGGCCGGATATAATTCGCGCTCGAATTTGCATCCATAGGTAAAACCTGACTTCCACTGGACACGGGCCGGCAGCATTTCGAGGCCCGGGATGGCCACAAGAATGGAGGCGCCAACCTCCAGATCGGCGGGACAGCTCACCTGAAAACCGGTGGTCGAAAGATCGCTCATCACGCTTTCGAAATAGCTCCGGTCGCGCGGCTTGATCTTGACGGTGCAATCAATAACCGCTCGCTCACCCGAGCGCCGGCGCTCCGACGGCCGGACTTCATTATTATTCTGCAAAACTCAGATCCGCCATAATTATACTGGCCCGAGCCTCTAGCGAAACCAGCGGTGGCCAGCATAAACATAGATTAGCTTTTCCGGGGATTGCCGATCAGCGGATGATATCCTTGAGCCCGTCTATCGCGCTTTGCTGCTTGCTGACTTGTTCTGCGATTCCCTGCTTCTGCTCGGCCACGATCGCCGCACTGCCGGCAGCTGCGCCGTCCGCTTCGGCCTGCAGCTGTTGCAGGTACAGCCGGTCCATATCGGCCAAAGCCTCTACCGACGGACTGCGGGTCATTTCCAGCGCCGCCATTTCCATCTGTGCGACCACCCAGGATTCGCTTGAAACGGCCGAATTGCGAGCCGCGCGCACCTGCTTCTGAACAGCGGGCAGACGAGCGAGAAATTCATTGTGAGCCGCATTACTCGTCGCGGTCGCCTTTTCGACGGCAGCGCGTACCGCCGGTGACATGCTGGCAGCCGGAGGCGGCACGACAGAATCGGGTTCCGCAATCATCGGTCCGTCTTCAAAAGGGCGCTTGGCAAGCGAGGGAAAGTCGCCTTCCTGCATCGCGCATCCAGAAAGGCCAATGATCGTCAACAACAGGAGCGGGGTTTTTGCTATCATGAAATTCTTTTAGAACCGCACCCCATGGCCTGCAACGCAAATTCCATCGACTCGGCATGCGGCAGGGAATTGCCGAAAAATCGCCTTAAGCTGGTTGACAGTCCCGGTCTCATCGGTTAGCTGCCCACTCTTTCCAGCGTGAGCCCAAAGACTCGCGTTAACGGCCTTGTGCGCTGGAACCATAAATTTGAAACGGAAACATAGCCATGTTCGCAATTGTGCGCACCGGCGGCAAACAATATCGGGTTGCCGCAGGAGATATTATCGCAGTCGAAAAACTAGCTGGTGAAGCTGGTGATTCGATAACCCTGGACGACGTTCTGCTGGCCGGCGACGGCGACGACATCAAGGACGTCAAGGGCCTGACCGTCTCGGCAGAGATACTCGGACAGGAAAAAGGCGAGAAGGTCATCATCTTCAAGAAGCGCCGCCGGCACAATTATCGCCGCAAAAACGGCCATCGCCAGCAGCACACAGTCCTGAAGATCAGCGCCATCGGCTCCGAAAAGGCACCGAAGAAGGCGGCTCCTGCAAAGGAAGCGGCTCCTGCCGAAGACAAGCCGGCTGCGAAAGCCAAGGCTGCTCCGGCTGAAAAGGCTGCAGCCGAAAAAGCACCAGCGAAAAAGGCTGCTGCAAAAACCGAAACCAAAGCCGCTGCCGCAAAGAAGGCGCCAGCGAAAAAGCCAGCAGCCAAGAAGCCGGCTGCGAAGAAAGAGGACTAAACCATGGCACATAAAAAAGCAGGTGGTTCATCCCGCAACGGTCGCGACTCCGCAGGCCGTCGTCTGGGCGTCAAGAAATTCGGCAGCGAAGCCGTTGTCGCCGGCAATATCATCATCCGCCAGCGCGGAACCAAGACCCATCCGGGTCGCAACGTCGGTATGGGCAAGGACCATACTCTGTTTGCGCTCGTCGATGGCAAGGTGGAATTCCACAAGGGCAAGCTCGGCCGCAAATATGTGTCCGTCGACCTCATGGCGGAAGCCGCAGAATAACCGGATAATCGATAAAGGGTTATCCACCAGAGGGATGACCCGGCAGGTTCTACAGAACCGTCAATTTCAGGGAGAGGGTCATCCTCTCCCTTTTTTTGTCTCTCCCTGTCGTAACGTCACGGTCTTGTCATGGATTCCCGCTAGCGGGCTAACCAGTCAAGACAGGGGCGTCGCAATTTGACAATGGAGAGTCCCGATGTTCGCCGTTACCCCAAGATTGTTGCTGAGGCCCGGCTGGCCGGAAGATGCCGGTGCCCTGTTCGCCGCGATCAATGATGAAGCAATCGTCCGCAATATGGCACGCGCGCCCTGGCCCTACCGGCTGGAGGATGCACGGCAGTTCCTGTCCCTGCCCGATGACCGCAACCACCCCCGCTGGCTGATCTTCAGCCGTACCGGTGGCAAGCCCCGGCTCGTCGGCTGCATCGGGATCGATTCGCGGGACCGGGGCGAGATCGAACTGGGCTACTGGATCAGCCGCCCGTACTGGGGCAACGGCTACGCTACCGAGGCTGGCCGGGCCGTGCTGCAGAACGCACGGGCGCTTGGGCACAGACAGCTGGTTGCCAGCCATTTTGTCGACAATCCTGCCTCGGCCTCGGTTTTGCGCAAACTGGGGTTCAAGCCGACGGGCCGGACGGTGGAGCTGTTCAGCCTGGGCCGCAACAGCGACGTCCGGGCGATAGAACTGTCCTGTCTGCTGGAGGATGAGGCGGACAGCGACGACATGCGACCGCTGGCAGCCTGATCAGGCGACTTTTTTCAGTTCTTCGATCTGATGGAGGCGGGGGCGTTGTTGCCGTTCGGAACCGGCCTCCACTTCGACCATGATGGCCGCCTCATATTCGCTTTCGGCGAGCCGGATCAGCGAACGGTCATCGATATCCCACGGGTGAAAGCCGGGTTTGAAAAATTGCAGCAAGGGCCACAGCGTCCGGCGGAACGGCGCCTTGCCGAAAAAGGCATAATGCGCAAGCCCCCACCAGGCGCGCGGTCCCGAAATGCCGTCCTGGCGCAGCAGGTCGAGGACGCCTCTGGCCCGGTTCTTGGTAAAGCCTAGAGCGATCTTGGCCATGAAGCTGCACCGTACGAACCAGCATTTTAGCGGAGTCCAGTCCTTGGTGACGTGCAGCCAGGTGTCATAGGCCACGCCCTTGTGCTCGACCTCCTCCGATGCATGCCATAGCCACAATTTGCGCTGTTCTTCATCGGCATGTTCGAAATGCGCGGGATTGGAAATCACTTCGGCAGCGAGAATCGCGGTAATATGCTCGATGCACATGGTCGCCACCAGCTGGTCATATTCCGACCGCTTGCGAATGCCGTTGACGACGCGGCAAATTGCATCTTCCAGCCGGCCGATTTCAAAGTCGCAATCTTTCAGATGCTCGTTGAAGCTGTGATGCTCCCGGCTGTGGATCGCCTCCTGCTGGATGAAGGCGCGAATCTCCCGCTGCAATTTCGCAGGCACGCGCTTGCGAAATTTCTTGAGCGATTCGATGAAGAAAATCTCGCCTTCGGGAAAGGTCACCGAAAGGGCGTTGAAAAATGCCGATGCATAAGGGTCCCCGCCTACCCAGCGGCGGCGCTCGATCACGGCGCTGGCAAAATTGCGATTGCGGGGTCGGATTTGCAGATCGGCCGGGGTTGCGCTTTGATTGTGCGCGGGAACTTCGGTCGCCGAAGAAACGGTAGTCGGAGCAATGTCCATATCTGGCTGTGTACCTCCCGGTATTTTGTTAACCTGCGCGACCAAGTTTTGTTAAACGCCGGATAGACAAGGAAGGTTAAGGATCGGCATCACAGGATGCTTTACAAACATCGTTAAATTTATGTGTATTCGGCGGGGATCAGGGAAAAACCCGAGCGTTCCAATATGAACGGTTTGGATCCGCTATGGTTTACTTGCGCCGGTAGCGAAAATACCACACATCATGGCCCTGCCTGCGGGCCTTGGCTTCGTAGCGCGTCTCCGGCCAGCCGCCGGGACGGACCATCCAGTCCTTGGGACTTTGGCACAGCCATTCGAACTCGTCCCGCTGGCTCATGATCATCATGGCCCATTCCAGATAGACCGGGTGATCGGTTCCGAAGCGGAATTCTCCGCCGGGCTTCAATTTTGCCGCGATCAGATCCACCGGTCCGTGATTCATGAAGCGACGCTTGGCATGACGCGCCTTGGGCCAGGGGTCGGGGTGGAGCAGGTAGACAAAGCTCAGCGAACCGTCCGGGATTCGTTCGAGCACGTCCAGCGCATTGCCCATATGCAGCCGAACATTGCCGAGATGCTGGTCGCGAACATGCTGCAGCGCGCCAACCACGCCATTGAGATAGGGTTCGCAACCGATAAAGCCGTGATCGGGCAGCATGTCGGCCCGGCTGGCCAGATGCTCGCCGGCGCCAAAGCCGATTTCGAAATGCATCGGCCGGTCGGTGCCAAACAGCGCTGCCGCCGTTACCGGACCCTCGGTCGGAACGGCAATTTGCGGCAGCAGTTTTTCCACCAGCTCCACCTGCTGATCGCGCAAGGCATGGCCCTGGCGTCGGCCATAGAGCTGGCGAATCGTGGTCGGGTCGCCGTCCTTATATGCGGTCATTGGTCCGGCAATATAGCAGGCACATCAGGCTCAGAGCGCAGCTTTCAGCGCATCCACCAGATCGGTCTTCTCCCAGGTGAACAGGTCACCCTCTGCCTTGCGACCGAAATGGCCATAGGCTGCGGTAGGGCCATAGATCGGCTTGTTCAGGCCGAGATGGGTACGGATGCCCTTGGGCGTCAGGCGCACCAGCTTTGGCAATATTTCTTCCAGCTTCTCTTCGCTCACCGTGCCGGTACCGTGCAGGTCGACATTGATCGACAGCGGCTCGGCAACGCCGATGGCGTAGGACAGCTGGATCGCGCAGCGCTTGGCAAGACCGGCGGCGACAACATTTTTCGCCAGATAGCGAGTGATATAGGCAGCCGAGCGGTCGACCTTGGTCGGATCCTTGCCGGAAAAGGCACCGCCACCATGCGGGCTGGCGCCGCCATAGGTGTCGACGATGATCTTGCGGCCGGTAAGACCGGCGTCGCCGTCCGGACCGCCAATTTCAAAGCGTCCGGTCGGGTTGACGTGGATTACCGTCTTGTCGGTGATGAAGCCTTCCGGCAGCACCTTGTGGAATACGCTCATCACATAGTCGCGCAATTCCTGGTACAAAGCCGGATTGTCGCTGTCCTTGTAATAGCCGGGCGCATGCTGGGTGGAAACCACCAGCGCGACCGCCTCGACCGGTACTTCGTTGACATAGCGCAGGGTCACCTGGCTCTTGCTGTCCGGCTCCAGAAACGGCGCTGCGCCGCTGTGACGATCATTGGCCATCTGCTTCAGGATCTGGTGGGAATAATGCAGCGTCGCCGGCATCAGTTCCGGCGTTTCGTCGCTGGCATAGCCGAACATGATGCCCTGGTCACCGGCGCCTTCATCCTTGTTGCCGCTCTCGTCAACGCCCTGTGCGATATGGGCTGACTGCGGGTGGAGGTAATTTTCAAAGGTCAGGTTCTGCCAGTGAAATCCGTCCTGCTCATAACCGATATTCTTGACCGTTTCGCGGACAGCGGTCTGAATTTCTTCCTGTGCACCGGGTGCCCAGTTGCCATTGGTGTCGATCATGCCCTTGCCACGCACTTCGCCAGCCAGCACCACCCGGTCCGTTGTGGTCAGCGTTTCGCACGCGACCCGCGCTTCCGGATCCTTGGACAGGAACAGATCGACGATCGCGTCGGAAATCTGATCGGAAACCTTGTCCGGATGGCCTTCGGAGACTGATTCGGAGGTGAAGATAAATTCTGAACGCATAGTAAGTTCCTGATTTTTGGTCAGAAAAGGGCTGACCGCTGTGACATAAGGAAATGTTTATATGTGCTTTAACGAGCGCGCAGCCGGATGGCAATGGCCGATAGCAGCAAAATCAGCGCCAGGCCGAGCGGCAGGATATTGCCATGGCGGGCAAAAAGCGGCGCGGCCTTTGCCTGCGGCAAGCGGCTGTCAATCCGGCCCGCCTGCGCCATCGGCACGCTGGCCCGTACCGTACCGTTGGCGTCGATCACCGCGGAAATCCCGGTCGGGGTGGAACGGATCACCGGCAGCCCTTCCTCAATCGCCCGCAGACGCGCCTGCGCCAGATGTTGCGGCGGTCCCCAGCTGCCGAACCAGGCGTCGTTGGATGGGTTGAAGATGAAATCCGGCCGGTTGCTGCGGTCGACCACCTGACCGGAAAAGATGATTTCATAGCAGACCTGCAGGCCGACCTTGCCAAACGGACCGAGATCAAGCGAGCGAGCGCCGGGACCGGGCCAGAAATCGAAGTCGCCGGGTGCCAGGCGGGACAGGCCGATCGCCGACAATAGCGGCCGCATCGGCAGATATTCGCCATAAGGCACGAGATGGGACTTGTCATAGCGCCCCAGCAGGTTCCGCCGGGCATCCATGGCAAAAACGCTGTTGCGGGCACCGATCGCCCGCTCGCCGGCCTCGTCAAATTCCAGTTTCAGCGCGCCCAGCACCAGCATGTCGCCGGGCTTCATCAGCGACGCCAGCTGGCGGCGGACAAATTCCGGCGGCCGGCCATAATAATAGCGCGCCGGATAGCCGCTCTCGAGATAGTCGGGGATCGCCGCTTCCGGCCAGAAGATGAGCCGCGGACGATCGTCTGTCCGCAGCGTCAGCTGCGCGAGCTTGGTCAGATTCTGATCCTCATAGCCCGCCTGCCACTTGTCCTGCTGGCCGATATTGGGCTGGACCACGGTGATCAGCGGCTGGTCCGCGGGAATCAGGCCGGCATCGGGACGCGGCCAGAGCGCGAGTGCAGCGAACAGAAGGATCAGCGGCAATCCCGCTCGCCAGTCTTTCCGGCACAGCAGCCACAGACCGCCGGCTCCGGCAAACAGCAGCGCCGACAGGCCATAGGAGCCGATGAACATGCTGAGATCGGCTATCCGTCCGAGCGGCAGCGCCACCGCGCCCAGCGGATTCCAGATGAAGCCGCTGAACAGCCAGCTGCGCAGCCATTCGGTGACGATCCACATGCCGGCCAGCGCGACGGTAAGCACCAGTGGCCTGCCCCTGCCGATCCACCAGCCGCCCAGCGCCGCCAGCGCCGGAAAGAGCGCGAGATAGAGAGACAGCAGCAGCACCGCCACATAGCCCAGCCATTCCGGCATCGCCGCCTGAAAGGTAAAGGCCTTGGCAATCCAGTTCAGGCCGACGACGAAATGGCCCAGACCGAACAGCCAGCCGCTCAAGAAGGCCGTCCTGCGGCTTTGCGCCTGCAGCAGGATGGCGATCCACAGCGCGAGCATCGCTATCGTCAGCGGCCAGAGATTGAGCGGGGCAAAGCCGGTGGCGCTGATCCCCCCGGCGACAAGCGCGAATCCGAAAGGATGGCGGGCGATCATTTGCTGGATTTTTGACACTGGCGGCTTTTGCCGTGTTCGCGGGCGCCATTCAATTGCTAATTGCCCCGAGCGCGATTTGCTTGCTATTATCCCGCGATGAACATCCTTTCCCTGCTGATCCTGGCTCTGTCCCAGCCCGCACCCGTCCCGCCCGCCCCGCTCGACGAAAGCCAGAAGCGCGACCTGACCTGCGTCGCGGTGCTGGCGATCGTTGCTTCAGAGCAGGAACAAGGCGTGGAAAGCGCCTTGGCCTACCCTCTGCTGAGCGAACGCGGCGCAACCTATGCCGGGCTGGTCGGCGAGCGCATCATGACCGACACCGGCAGAAGCCGGGAACAGGTGCGCGAAGAGATGTTGGCAGCGGTGGCCGCCCAGCAGGCGCTGGCAAAGGATGCGACCGATCCGGATGATCTGGTCCGCAACGAAATGGCGACCTGCCTGCCCCTGCTCGACACTGCCGTGCCACCGAAGCCACAGCCCGACCTGACGCAGTGCGCCGGCATGCTGCAACTGGCCTATGAGGAAGTCCACAAGCGCGAAGGCCTGTCGAAGACCGCGCAGGATCTCAAGACGCTGGCCGCGGTGCTCGACAGCCGCGCGCGCGATCAGCTGCGCGCCGAAGGGCTCAGCGGCCAGGAAAGCGACATTGTCCTGACGCAGAGCCGCGAAGCCATGCTGGCCGACGTCAGGAAGCGGGAATCGCAAGGTCAGGGCGCCGATCTGGATTTCGACCATTGTTTCGTTCTGGCCGCGCCGGAAGACAGGCAACCCCGCAATGAACACTGATGCCGCCGCCGTGCGCCCCTTCCATCTCGCCTTCCCGGTCCATGATCTCGACGCCGCCCGCAATTTCTACGGCGGGCTGCTTGGCTGCGCAGAAGGCCGCAGCGACCCGCACTGGATCGACTTCAGCCTCTACGGGCATCAGATTGTCGCTCATCTCGACGAGAATTTCGAGCCGCGGCCGCTGGCCAATCCGGTCGATGGCGAGCAGGTCCCGGTGCCGCATTTCGGCGTCGTGCTGACGATGTCAGAATGGCAGGTGCTGGCCGACCGGCTGACCGCAGCGGCGATCGCCTTTGTCATCGCGCCGACGGTCCGTTTCCGCGGGCAGGTCGGCGAACAGGCGACGATGTTCTTTCAGGACCCGAGCGGCAATGCGCTGGAATTCAAGGCCTTTGCCAGCGATGACCAGCTGTTCGCCAAGGACTGATCGCTCGCCTTCGTCATCCCGACCGTTTCAGGACCCCCGTGATTTTGGGCTCAGGATGACGGGACAAGCTGGTGGATTCGCAATGTCAGGCTTCGTGCTCGCTTTTCCAGCGATCCAGTGCACCGGTCAGCTGCCGCTCCGCCATGTCGCGCGCGGAATCGCGGGCCAGCCCCAGCGAACCCGACAGCCGGTCGCCGATCAGCGCGTCGCCGAGCGCCATCAGCACCAGCGTCAGCGTGTCCTCGTGCATTTCCCGGTCCTCGTGCCCGCCCTCGCCGATATCGTCGACCAGCGTGTGGATCGCATCCACGATCGGGTCGAGCGCGTCCTCGTTGCCGGTCAGCATCATCCACGACCAGAGCGCCGCCGCGCCCTGCTTGTCAAAGGCGTCAAAGGTCAGGTCGACGATATCGCGCACAGACCCTTCGCCGGTCCGCGACTTGACAATGGCCTGGCTGATGGTTCCGCAAACTTCGTCCGACAGATAGGCAGCCAGCGCCTTTTGCAGGCCCGAGGCGGAGCCGAAATGGTGCAGCAGATTGGCATGGGTCCGCCCGATCCGTCCGGCGACAGCCTTCAGAGTCACCGATTGCGGCCCGGTTTCGATCAGCAGATCGCGGGCGGCAGCCAGCGCCATGCCGCGGCTTTGTTCAGGGGAAAGTCGACGCTTCGCTATTGACATTTATGTAAGCAACCTTATTCTAGTCGCTGTTAGCTATAGTCTGCATTTCGCAAAATGGAAGCATCCGATGAATATGCTTGGCACCGTCACCACTCCCCCCGAAACCATTCACACGCCGACGCCAGCGGGCCATGAAATCACGCCCCGCGACCGCCGTTTCGGCCGGGACACGGGATATGATCCTGACAAATATTGGCAGAATGGCGACCCGGTGGCGACCGCCTTCTACAATTGCCTGTCCCTCACCTTCCCGCGCGGCGAGGCCTTTTTCATCGAGAGCGTCAAGCAGTTTCGCGATCAGACACCGCCAAAGCTGCAAAAGGAAATCCGCGCCTTCGTCCAGCAGGAAGTGATTCACAGCCGCGAACATCTGGCGCTGAACCGCCGGGTCGAGGAAAATGGCTATGACACCAGTCGGATCGAACAGCGCATCATCGAATCGCTGGCCATGACCAAGGGCCGGCCCAAGATCGCCAATCTGGCGGCGACGATGATATTGGAACATTTTACCGCGATCATGGCGCAGCAATTCCTGGCCAATCCCCGGCACTGGCAGGATTCCGATCCGGAAACCGCCGAACTGTGGCGCTGGCATGCGCTGGAAGAGATCGAGCACAAGGGCGTCGCCTATGACACCTGGCTCTATGCGACCCGCGACTGGAGCCGCTGGCAGCGCTGGAAGGTAAAGGCGCTGATGATGCTGGTCATCACCCGCAATTTCTGGGGCAACCGCTGGCAGGACGCGCTCGACCTGCTTGCGCAGGACGGTCTGACCGGCTGGCGGGTGAAGCTCAGACTCCTGAAATTCCTGCTGGTAAAGCCAGGCATTGCCCGAGCGATCATCATCCCGTGGTGCAAATTTTTTCTGCCCGGTTTCCATCCGTGGAACGAGGACGACCGGCATCTGATCCAGCGCGCCGAAAGCGACTATGAAGCGGCGATGACGGGAAAACCGGCGACCGCCTAGCGGGAAATGTTCAGTGAGCGGCCTTGCTCATATCGACTTTTTCAACCCATTCCGGAAAGAAACTGGGTTCCCGGTTGGACCAGCCGGGTGCCGTCGCGGCGGCTTCGCTGATCGACTGCAACAGGCCCTTGCGGGTTTTCGGATGCAGGTGCGGCAAGGCCGATGCGGCGCAAAAGGCACCGGGCAGCCAAGGGCGGGAATCCGGGCCCAGCAGACGCTCGTAGAGAAAACGGAAGGCGGGGAAGCTCTGGATGCGCCCCTGACCCAGATCATAGGCGGCCAGCGAAATCAGCGGCGGCATGAAAGCTTCGATGCTGTCGATCGCGCAATCCTGGGGAATGGCTTTTCGAATCTCCGGGAGCCGCCGGTACAGGGACATCTGGACCTTGATCCCGGCTTCCTCGACCTTGTCACGCGACCAGGTTTCGATCGCATCGGACCGTTCGAGCCCGACATCCAGCGAACGGCGGATATAGCGCTGCGCCGCAGAGCTGAAACTCGCGAATTCCTTCATTTCGGTCAGCGTCAGGGCGCCGGGAACGGGGCGTATTTCCTTGGTCATATGTCACAACTCCTTGTGGACTTCCCACAGGCACATTTGACACAAACATGGTTAGCAACTGGTTAAGCATGGTCGGGTTTATTGCACCTTGGACGGGAAAAGTCGGAAAATTGCGCCGCTGACTCAGAAAGTTTCGACCAACCGCAACCCTGTTTCGACCGGTCACGATTCCCCTAGAGACAATTGATACCATATTGTCCTAAGCTGCCCTGAAATGGTGAATTGCACATATTTATGAGAAAATTTGAACTGGGAAATCACAAGCCGTCGGTCGGCCATCAGGTTGCCATTCTGTCGATACTCGGGTTCTGGCTGTTCTACGTCATCGTGCTGACGCTGCGGGCCTCGATCGGCGACTGGCCGGCACAGGGCGAAATGGCGGTGCGGCGCATTGTCGTGACGATTTTCGGTATCGGCATCACCTATCTTCTCTATCTCGTCCTCCGGCAGTTCGAGGACAAGGCGCTGTCCACCCGGATCATCACTGCCTTTGCCGCCGCGATCCCCTGCGCGCTCATCATCGCCTCGTTCAACCATCTGGTTTTCAACGTCTATTATCCGGAGAACCTGTGGGACGAAACGCATGTCGAGGAAATGCGCAAATATATGGCTCAGGAAAATCTCGCGCTGAAGGCAATCTCGGAAGACGCCACCTCGCGCTTTTTCTTCATCATCAGCTGGGCCTCTCTCTACCTGACGCTCAGCTATGCCGGAGAGGTGCGCCAGGTCGAGCGCAAGGCCGCCCGCTTCGCCCAGGCCGCGCAGGATGCGGAACTGCGCTCGCTGCGCTATCAGGTCAATCCACACTTCCTGTTCAACACGCTGAACAGCCTGAGCACCCTGGTGATGCGCAGCCAGCCGGAAGAGGCGGAGGAAATGATCCTCAACCTGTCGAAATTCTACCGCACCAGCCTGTCGGGCGATCCGCTGGAAGACGTTCCGCTGTCGGAAGAAGTGCATCTGCAGAATCTCTATCTCGATATCGAGGCGGTCCGTTTCCCCGAGCGGCTGCGCACCAAGGTCAATATTCCCGACGAGCTGCTCGGCGTGCTGGTCCCCGGCCTGATCCTCCAGCCCCTGGTCGAAAACGCGATCAAGCACAGCGTTGCGCACAGCAAGCGGCCGGTCACGATCGCGATCAGCGCGCGATCGGATGGCGACAATCTGATCCTCACCGTCGCCGACGACGGCGATCCGCGCCCCGTCGACCTGCACGACGAGGGTATGAGCAACGGCATCGGCCTTGCCAATGTCCGCGACCGGCTCGAAACCCGCTTTGGCCGGCAAGCCAGCCTGCAGACTGTACGTCCGGAAGAAGGCGGCTATATTGCGCAACTGACCCTGCCATTGATGCTGGATAATCCATGACCGAAGACATCGAACGCAAACCGCTGACCACATTGATCGTCGACGACGAACCGCTGGCGATCGAACGGCTGCAACTGCTCTGCGCGCGTCAGCCGGACATTAACCTGATCGGCACCGCCAGCGATGGCGAGGCGGCGCTGCGCCTGACCGAACAGTTGAAACCCGATCTGCTGCTGCTCGATATCGCCATGCCCGGCAAGGACGGCCTGGATGTCGCGCGCGCATTGTCCGGCAAGGCCGATGCCCCGGCGATCATCTTTGTCACCGCCTTTGACCGTTTTGCGGTCGAGGCGTTCGACGTCGCCGCAATCGACTATGTCCTGAAACCCGTCGAGAACCAGCGGCTCAGCCTGGCCATTTCCCGGGTCCGCGAACGCACGGCAGAGCCGCGTACCGGCGAGGGCGACGACTCGCCCTGGGCGGAAGAATTCTGGGTGCCCTACAAATCCGAGCTGCGCCGCATCGTCGCCACCGAAATCGACCGGGTTGAGGCCGAGCGCGACTATATGCGGCTGCATGTCGGCCCCGTCAGCTATCTGCTGCACCAGACGATCACCGGCCTGGAAGAACGGCTCAATCCGGAAGAATTCATCCGGCTGCACCGCTCGCACCTGGTCCGCCGGGACTGGATTGCCGGCCTCCGCCATGACGGCGGCGGGGTGTGGATAGCCTGCCTGAAATGCGGCACCGAAATCCGCATCGGCCGGACCCATCTGGCGGAAGCGAAAAAACTCGCCGGCAAATAGGCCCTAGGCCTCCGGCAGGTCCGCCAGCAACTTGTCCAGCGTCGCCGGATAGTCGCGCACCCGGATTCCGGTCGCATTGTAGATCGCATTGGTAACCGCCGCCGCCGCCCCGCATATGCCCAGCTCGCCGATACCCTTCGCCTGGATCGGGCTGGCATATTCGTCCCGCTCCTCGAGCAGCACCACCTCGATCTGCGGCACGTCCAGATTGACCGGAATATGATATTCCGCCAGATCATGGTTGACGATATGGCCATCGCGATTGTCGAACACCAGTTCCTCGGTCAGCGCGCTGCCGATGCCCCAGATCATCCCGCCATAGCATTGCGAGGTCGCGGTTTTCTCGTTGAGGATCCGGCCCGCGCCAAATACCCCGAGCATCCGCCGGACCCGGGTTTCCCCGGTCACCGCATTGACCGCCACTTCGGCAAAATAGGACCCGTAGGTCGCCTGCTGCATCTCTTCGAGCGTCTGGCCGGGTTCGATATGGCCGATTGCCGAAAGCGGCTTGCCGGCAAGAATATCCGCTAGCGGTCGGGCCGCCTCGCCTTTCCCTGCCTTGCCGTCTGCCAGCGTCAGCTCATCTTCCTCGATGCCCATCGCTTCGGCGATTGTCCCGCGAATTTCCTCGCAGGCGAGAAACACGGCGGAACCGGTGGAAGCCGCACCCCACGATCCGCCAGAACCCGGGCCGCGGGGGAAATCGGTGTCGCCCAGTCGCGTCTCGACCTTCGCTGCCGGCAGACCGAGCATCTCGCCGGCAATCTGCGTCAGAATCGCATAGGTGCCGGTGCCGATATCGGTCATGTCGGTTTCAACCAGCGCGCTGCCATCCGCCTGCAGCGTCACTCTCGCCTTGGCTTCCGACAGGATATTGACTCGCGACGCGCCGGCCATGCCATGGCCGATCAGCCAGTCGCCTTCGCGCAAGGAGCCAGGCTTCTTGTTGCACTCGTCCCACTGAAACCGTCTGGCGCCCTCATCCAGCGCCTCGACGAAGCGGCGGGAGGAATAGGGTATATCCTGTTCCGGATGCCGGTCGGGGACATTGCGCTTGCGCAGTTCCACCGGGTCGATCCCGGACGCTTCTGCCAGCTCGTCCAGCGCATTTTCCAGCACCTGCATCCCGACCGCCTCGCCCGGCGCGCGGACCGAGCCGCCGCAGGTGCGGTTGACGCGCGCCACTTCGATGCCGAGCTTGCGGTGCTTGCCGCCATAAAGGAAATGGGTCGCCTGGGTGACGGGCTCGTAAAAGCCTTCGCCCGGCAGGTTGGACACCAGACATTCGTGGCCGATCCCGGTCAGCACGCCATCTTCGCCGCACGCCAGACGGACATGCTGGCGCGTTTCCGACCGGCGCATCGTGGTTTCGAACACCTGCGGCCGTGACAGGGCGACACAGACCGGCTGCCCGACTTCCTTGGCGGCCAGCGCCGCCGAAACCGCTTCCGGAGAAATGCCCAGCTTGGAGCCAAAGCCGCCGCCGACATAGGGCGAGAGCATATGGATATTGTCCGGCACGATATGCAGCGCGTCGGCCAGTTCGTTGATATTGAAATTGAGCATCTGGTAGCTGCCGCGCAGCGTCAGCTTGTCGCCGTCCCAGCTGGCAATGGCGCAATGCGGCTCCATCGCGGCGCTGTTGTGGCCCGGCGTGCGATAGACCTGGTCGACGGTGAAGGCCGCATCCCGCATCGCCTGATCAAGATCGCCCTGGTCGAGCTGGTCGTCTTCCGGCAGATCGGTGTCGGTATCCTCCGCCTCGGGATCAAAGGCCGCATTGCCCTCGGCCTCGTAGCTGATCTCCAGCCGGTTCGCCCCGTGCCGTGCCTGCTCGAACGTCTCGGCAACCACCAGCGCGATCGGTTGGCCGAAATAGTCAACCTGCTTGGCACCCTGCGCCGGCGCTTCGTCGGCACCGCCCTGCGCCGGCCGCCGCAGCAGCCGGTCATCGGTAATCACCGCGCGGACGCCATTCTTGCCGATCAAGCCGCTGCTCGCGACGTCGGTGACGCGGCCCTTGGAGATCGTCGCGCGGGCCAGCACGCCATAGAGCATGTCCGGCACATCCCATTCATGCGCATAGGTCGCCTGTCCGGACACTTTGAGCGGCCCCTCGGGACGGTCCATCGGCGTGCCGACCAGCCCCTGCACCATATCATCCAGCCGGTTGCGTTCGTCCGCCTTGTCCATTTTCTGATGCGCGGTCATGCGGCGGCTCCTTCTTGCGTGGCTTCTGTGAGGACGGCAATCAGCACCCGCCGCGTCAATGCTATCTTGAAATCATTGCTGCCATAGCCCCTGGCCTCGGCGAGCAATTGATCCGCTGCCCGGCCAAACAGGGCCGCGCTCGGCTTTTCCCCGACCAGCAGCGCCTCGACCGCCTCGTCCCGCCACGGCTTGTGCGCCAGCCCGCCAAAGGCCAGCGCGGCCGAGGCGATCCTGTCGCCGTCCATCTCGACCACCGCCGCCATCGAACAGAGCGCAAAGGCATAGGAAGCGCGGTCGCGGACCTTGCGGTAAATCTGCCTGCCGGTGACCGGAGGCGGCAGAATCACCGCAGTGATCAGATCGCCCGCCTCCAGAATATTGTCTTTCTCCGGATGATCCCCTGGCAACCGGTGAAAATCCCGGACCGGTATCAGCCGAACCTCGCCAGCCGCGCTCTCGATCTCGACCGCAGCATCCAGCGCGGTCATCGCCACCGCCATGTCGCCGGGATAGGTCGCGATACAGGCCTCGCTCGCGCCCAGGATCGCGTGGATGCGGTTGAACCCCTGCAGCGCCTGGCAGCCGGAACCCGGCTCGCGCTTGTTGCACGGCATCGCCGTGTCGTAGAAATAATAGCAGCGAGTCCGCTGGCACAGATTGCCGCCGGTGGTCGCCTTATTGCGCAACTGTCCGCTGGCCCCCGCGAGGATCGCCCGCGACAGCACCGGATAGACCTGCCGCACGCGGACATGGGCGGCACAGTCGCTGTTGCTCACCAGCGCGCCGATCCGCAGCCCGCCCTCGTCGGTCTCGCTGATCTCCGCCAAGTCCAGCCGGTTGATATCGACCAGCCTGTCGGGTGCCATCACCTCCAGCTTCGTCAGATCGAGCAGATTGGTGCCGCCGGCGATAAAGGTCGCATCGTCCGCCGCCTGGCTGGTCGCATCGGCGCGGTCATTCGCCTTGGCATAGGTAAAAGGCTTCATGACTTGCCTCCCGCAACCTGACGGATCGCATTGACGATATTGGGATAGGCGGCGCAGCGGCACAGATTGCCGCTCATCCGCTCCGATATTTCCTCGTCACTCAGCGCATCCGGCCCCGCCAGATCGTCCGACACGAAACTCGGCCAGCCCGCCTTCGCTTCCTCGATCATCGCCGTTGCGGAGCAGATCTGACCCGGCGTGCAATAGCCGCACTGAAAACCGTCATGCGCGACAAAGGCCGCCTGCAGGTCGGACAGATTGCCCGGTTCGCCCAGCCCCTCGATGGTGGTAATCTCGTCACCGTCGTGCATGCAGGCCAAGGTCAGGCAGCTGTTGATCCGCCGGCCCTCGACGATCACGGTGCAGGCCCCGCACTGGCCATGGTCACAGCCCTTCTTGGTCCCGGTCAGCCCGAGATGATTGCGCAGCGCATCGAGCAGGGTGACCCGGCTGTCGGCCTCCAGCTCATGGCGCTTGCCATTGACGGTCAGTTCTGTGGTTTCCATGATGACGGCGTCCTTCCCTGGAGGCAGATGATAGCGGTGGCTCGACCGGCGAAGACCACCGCAGGTCCGAACCGGCGGGGCATATCCGCCAGCTGATGCTGTTTTTACGTCCGGACGCTGCAATGGTTCCCGGCGGCAAAGCTTATAATCTACCGCCCCGTCCGCGCCGAACGCTTAAACATTGCCCGACCGGGTCATTGTCTGTAGGGGCAGCAACTGCTTTCGGGTTCCATCCGATAACCCGCCATCTCCAGCAAGGAATTGTCAACGCATATGCCGCCATTTTCAGAACCAGGTTTCCAGGAACGCACTCGTATGGCCGCGAAGGCCAAGCAGGATGCGCTCAAAAAACTGAAGGCCAAAAAGCCCCTCAGCCCGGAAGTCCTGGCCGAGCGCAAGGCAGCCGAACTCGCCCGCGAGCAAAAACAGGCCGCCGCCAGCGCAGAGAAACGCGCCGCATTCGAACAGCAGAAGGCCGACCGCAAGGCGGCGAAGGAAAAGGCAAAGCCCAAGCTCGCGCTTGGCCTGACCGAAACCGAGAAAAAGGCCGCTCGCGACGAACGCTATGCGGCACGCAAGAAACGCCGGAAATAGGCGGCTTCGTCACAGGCCGGGCTCCGGCGCGAACAGCAGCTTTACATAGGATTGCAGCAACCGGACCTGCTGCGCGGTTACAGACGGCTCGTCCACCGCCCGTGACAGGATCAGTCCGCCCTCGATAATCGCGCTCACCATATCGGCCAGCTGGTCGATGTCGACATCGTCTCGCATCCTGTGAGTGGCGACGATATCCTCGAACATTCCGCGAAAACGGCTGCGCCAGCCAAGCGCCGCACGCTTGTTCGCGTCCCGCACATCCCGGTTGAACAGCCGGTCCTGATAGGCGGCGGTCGCGACGATGCAGCCCGGATGGCCATTCGGCATATCGTCAAGCAACTCCGCCATCAGCTTGAGACCGATCAGCATGGTCTGCAGCGGCCCCTCGCCCAGTGCGGCGGCGCGCCCGAACAGCTCGTTCTCGACCTCGATATGGCGCTTGATCAGGGCATGAGCCAGGGCATTTTTGTCGGGAAAGTGATAAAAGAAACCGCTGCGGGTAATCTCGGAACCCGCGACAATCTCTTCGATCGAGGTCGCTTCAAAGCCTTTGGCGAGGATCGCAGCCTGTGCGACATCCATGATTTTCGAACGGGTTTCACTGCCGCGCGCCACTGCCTGTCCCTCCACCTGCGTGGAGATTTACTGTACCACGAGTATGGTTTTTTGCAACGCGCGCCCCGGCCGCTTTGGCCCTTTTCCGGTAAATTTCTGTAAATATTATATTCTTTTGAACTGGCCGAACCGTACCACGGATCGACTAGTCTCATCATCGCGTTCGATGGATATGCCGCTCCCGTCACCAGATATGAGGAGATATTCTATGACGACAATTGACAGACTGATGCAGGCCGACCGGCCCTGGCTCACCGATGGCGGACTGGAGACCTGGCTGTTCTTCCAGCAGGGTTTCTCGGCCCCCGAATTTGCCGCGATTGTGCTGCTGGACGATGACGAGGCCCGAGCGGCGTTGCGCCGCTATTTTGACGGATTCCTGGAAATGGCCGATCGGGCGGACACGGGATTTGTGCTCGACACCGCAACCTGGCGCGGCACGCCGATATGGGCAGACAAGCTTGGCCGGTCGGAAGCGGACTTGCTGCGGCTGAGCCGCGACGCCGTCGATTTTGCCCGTGATATTCGCAGCAATTGGTCTGACCGCGTTGCCGACATTCTCGTCAACGGGGTCATCGGCCCGGCAGGTGACGGCTATGAAGCCGGCACGATCACCGATGCGAAAACCGCGCAGCGCATTCACACGCTGCAAATCCACGCCCTCGCAGCGAGCGGCGTCGACATGATCTCGGCGATCACCATGACCGGCATCCCGGAAGCGGTCGGCATTGCCCGTGCCGCTCAGGCAGAGGGATTGCCCTCGGTCATATCCTTCACGGTCGAAACCGATGGTCGCTTGCCCAGCGGCGATCTGCTCGGCGAGGCCATCGAAGCGGTCGACCGGGAAACCGGCACAGCACCGGCTTATTATATGGTCAATTGCGCTCACCCCGACCATTTCCGCGACACGCTCGCTTCGGGATCGGGCTGGCCCTCGCGCATCGGCGGCGTCCGCGCCAATGCCTCGCGGCTCAGCCACGCGGAACTGGACGAGGCCGAAACGCTCGACGCCGGCGACCCGCTGGAATTTGGCGAGCTGCACCACGAACTGGCCGCATTGCTGCCATCCCTACGCGTGGTCGGCGGATGCTGCGGCACCGATCACCGCCATGTCGGCTGCGTATCAAAGCTGTTGCACAGACAGGCGGCCTAGCATGATCTGCGAATTGCTCCCGGTCGCCGAAGCCGGTAGCAATTCATATTTTTGCATCAAAAGTCTAGCCGGGCCTTTCCTACAACAAACCATATAGGTTATATATATCATTCCTTTTTCACCATAAGAAAGAATGATGTCATGCATATAGACCCCTTTGATGATCTTCCTCCATCGCCCCAGCCAAGCTGGACCCCGGAAAAACAGCGTGAATTTCTGGAAGCCCTCGCTCGTTGCGGCTCGGTCAAGGCTTCTGCCGCCTATGTCGGGATGAGCCGCGAAGGGGCCTATCGCCTGCGCCGGCAGCAGGAAGGGCGCGCCTTCGACCGCGCCTGGGATGCAGCGCTGATCCATGCGCGCGATCTTTATGCAGAGACCCTGCTCGAAACCGGCCTCCATGGCTGGACGGAGACCGTCTGGTATCATGGCGAGGAGGTCGGCGAGCGCACCCGCTTTTCACCCGGCCTCCTGCTCGCGGCGCTGGCCCGACTCGATGCCAAGGCCGAGGGCATCGATATGGCCGGTGAAGCCGCACGCGAAGCCGCCGCCGATTTTGACGCGATGGTGGAAGCGATTGGCGAAGGCGATGATTGCGACGAAATGCTGGCACGGCAGGATGAGACAGCCCGCGCCCGGCGCACCTTTGTCTCAGGCCGCAGCCGCTCGGGTCCGAGCGATGAGGAGCTGTTTGCCCGACTCGAGATGTGTCAGGAACGCGATCGGATAGCGCAGACCCCGCCGGAGGACATCGACACGTCCGATCTTGATCCCTGCAAGGCAGAAGAATGGGACGATCTGCAATGGGCCCGCGCTGAACGCAGCGGCATGATGGACGAGCCGGATTTCTGGGAGAAAGTGGCTCCCGAAGGCCTCGACTATGACGGCGATGAAGATGACGATGACTCGGGGGATTGGCCCGATCCGGACAGCAGACCTTTCCCCTAAAGGGGGTGTGACCCGTGTGACCCTGTCCACCGCCTATATGCCGCCGCTCCGCCCGATCGGTGAAAAACCCGTCGACAAGCGCTTGGCCACAGGGCTATCCTGCTCGCCTTCCTTCGCCATCAGCCCGAACCATCGGATTTTGCCTTGATATTCAATATTCTCATCATCCTGTCGGTGATCGCGACCGGCTTGCTGCTGCTCGCTCCGCGCCTTTCAAAAATGCCGGTCTGGCGAGCGACTGTGACGCCCCTGGCCTCGATCATCGGCAGCGGCTTTCTCGTGCTCGCGCCGATCCTGGTGTCGGACTATGGCTATATCGCGCCGCTGATCATGGCCGGCCTGTGCCTCGGTGCCTTTCTGTTCGGATCGGCCATCCGCTTCAATATCCTCCACCGCAACGTCGATAAGCCGGTGCAGAATAACGGAATCGACCGGTTGGAACTGGCCGCTTCCTGGGCGCTGGTCTTCGCCTTCACCATTTCGGTCGGCTATTATCTCAATCTGTTCGGTGCCTTCGGCGTCAGCCTGACCAGCTTCGATACCCCTGCCAATGCCAAGCTGCTGACCTCGATCATCTATATCCTGATCCTGATCGTCGGCTGGACGCGCGGGTTCAAGGCACTGGAAAATATGGAATATGGCGCGGTCACGCTGAAACTGGCAATCATCGTCGGGCTGCTGGTCGGCCTGACCTGGTATTTCTACCAGAAGGCCAGCGCCGGAACCCTGTTCCTCCATCCGCCGCTGCTGTCCGGCTGGCCGGCGATCACCCTCGCCTTCGGGCTGATCATCACGGTGCAGGGCTTTGAAACCTCGCGCTATCTGGGCCATAATTATGACGCCGCCACCCGAATCCGGTCGATGCGTCTGGCGCAGTTCGTCAGCGCGCTGATCTACATGGTCTATATCGGCCTGTTTGCCTATAGTTTCGAGCGCGAACAATTCGCGCTCAGCGAGACCGCGATCATCGACATGATGGGGATTATCACCCCGATCCTGCCGCTGCTGCTGGTCGCCGCTGCGCTGGCCGCTCAGTTCAGCGCCGCGATCGCCGATACCAGCGGCTCGGGCGGGCTGATCGAGGAACTGACCAGGGGCAGGATCAAGGCGCGCACCGGCTATGCGATTCTGGTCAGCATCGGCCTGCTGATGACCTGGAGCGTCAATATTTTCCAGATCATCGCTTATGCCAGCCGCGCCTTTGCGCTTTATTACACGCTGCAGTCGGTGATCGCCGCGCGCCGGGCGTTTCTGATTCCCGGCAACCGGCTCAGGGGCTTCGGCTTCATCCTGCTGGCGATACTCGGCCTGATGATCGTGCTGTTCGGCAATGACGTCGAATCGTCAAACGGCTGAACAAGGCCTAGTCGATGACCGTCCGCGGTCGGGCTTGCCGATAGGTCCCGAGCAGCCGCACGCTGTTGCAGTGAAAGCCGAGTTCGGTAAGCGCCCGGTCAATCGCCGGGTCGCCGGGAGCGCCCTCGATGTCGGCGTAAAATTCGGTCGCGGCAAAGCTGCTGCCCTGCTGGTAGCTTTCCAGCTTGGTCATGTTGACGCCATTGGTCGCAAAACAGCCCAGGGCCTTGTACAGGGCGGCCGGGATATTTTTGACCTCGAACACGAAGGTCGTCATCAGCGGCCCGTTGGCTTCCGGCATCGCTGCCTCCGGCGCCAGCACGACGAAGCGGGTCATATTGTCGGGCGCATCCTCGATTGCTTCCTCGATCGGCTGCAGGCCGTAGATCTGGGCCGCCAGCCGGGGTGCGATCGCGGCGGCATGCGGGTCGTCATGCTGCGCGACAAAGGCTGCCGCCGCAGCCGTATCGGCATAGGCCACCGGGATGATACCGCGCTTGCGCAGATAATGACGGCACTGGCCGAGCGCCTGCGGGTGGCTCATCGCCGTGTGGATCGCCACATCGGCAGATTGCGCCATCAGGCAGTGCCGGATCGGCATAAAATATTCATCGACGATGAACAGGCCCGATTCGGGCAACAGGAAGTGGATGTCCGCGACCCGGCCGTTCAGCGAATTTTCAATCGGGATGATCGCGCAGCCTGCCTTGCCATGCTTCACCGCATCGATGGCATCCTCGAACGAGAAACAGGGCAGCGGCAGCCCGTCGGGCGCGTAATCCAGCGCTGCCAGATGCGAATTGGCGCCAGGTGCTCCCTGAAAGGCAATCGCTTTTTCCGGCTGTTCAGCAGCTTTTTCGGCCAATTTTCTGACCATGCCCAATGCGTTTTTCGGAAAGCTGTCCATCTCGTCCCTCTTCTGCGCTGCTCCGATAGTCGAACGGGACGCAGCGGGGCAAGAGGGAAGTGGCCTTCCGGTCAGCCTATGGCGAATTTGCCATCGGGCGAAGCGCAAATTACGGCAATTGAGGCCTTGCGTTGCTCCCTCGCCCTCTTTACAGACAGCACAAATTTGGCAGGTCCTTGGCCGCCGCTCACTCAGGGGTTTGAGACAATTTATGAGCAACAATAACACCATTGCAGGTTGGGTACTGGCTGGCGGCATCGCGGCTCTGGGTTTTTCCATTGTCAGCAGCAAATATTTCCACGCCGGCAAACATGAACGCCCCGAAGTGATGGGCTATGTCATCGAGGGCGTCGAATCCTCTGACGGCGCTGCGGATGCCGGCCCCTCGATCGAAACGCTGCTGCAGACCGCTGATATCGCAGCGGGCGAAAAGGTTTTTGGCAAATGCGCGGCCTGCCACACGATCAACCAGGGCGGCGCCAATGGTATCGGACCAAATCTGTGGGGCGCCATGGGCAAGCCGCACGGTCATGTTGCAGGCTTTGCCTATAGCGATGCGCTGAAAAGCGTTCCCGGCAACTGGGACTGGGAAGGCATGAACGCCTGGCTGACCTCGCCGCGCGCTTATGCGCCGGGCACGAAAATGACCTTTGCCGGCCTCGGCAAGGCAGAAGACCGGGCCAATCTGATGGTCTATCTGAACGCGCAGGGTTCGAACCTGCCGCTGCCGGCAGCGCCGGTCGCGGAAGAGGCTCCGGCAGAAGGCGATGAGGCTGAAGCCGCTGGCACGGAAGAGCCGGCCGAAGGTGCAGAAGCTGCCGAAGGCGCAGAGGCAGCGCCAGCCGAGTAAAAACCGGGCGGCTGCTAGTCGCAGCTGAGGTCGTAAAAGCGCTGGATGATGGCCCATGCCTCGTCGGCAGTCTCGACGAACTGGAACAGGTCGAGATCGGCCCGGCTGATCGTGCCCTCCTCGGCCAGTGCCTCGAAATTGATCACCCGCTTCCAGAAGGCTTCGCCAAACAGCAGGATCGGAAGTTTTTCCATTTTGCCGGTCTGCACCAGAGTGACCAGCTCTAGAAATTCGTCCAGCGTGCCGAAGCCGCCGGGGAAGACCGCCACCGCCCGCGCCCGCAACAGGAAGTGCATCTTGCGCAGTGCGAAATAGTGGAACTGGAAACTCAGTGACGGCGTCACATATTCATTGGGTGCCTGCTCGTGCGGCAACACGATATTGAGTCCGATCGACTCCTGGCCGGCATCGGCGGCGCCGCGATTGGCCGCCTCCATGATCGACGGCCCGCCCCCGGAGCAGACGACGAAATCGCGCTTGCCATTGGCGGAAATGCCGCAGGCACTGGCCAGCCGCGCCAGTTCGCGGGCCTCGTCATAATATTTGGCTTTCTCTTTCAGCCGCTCGGCGATCTTGCGCGAGTCGTCGTCAACCGCCGCCGCGACCAGGGCATCGGCCTTGTCCGGCTCCGGTATCCGGGCTGAGCCGTACATGACCAGCGTGGAGCCGATACCGGCCTCGTCGAGCAGCATCTCCGGCTTGAGCAGTTCCAGCTGGAACCGAACCGGTCGCAGTTCCTCCCGAAGCAGGAACTCGGTGTCCTGAAAGGCCAGGCGGTAGGCCGGGTCACGGGTCTGCGGCGTGCCGACGTCTGCCTTCTCGGCAAATTCGGCTTCCTCTTTGGCGTGGTAAAAGCGGCGGTCGTGGAGATCTTTGTTGGTCATGGCTTTGCCCTAGAGCAAAGATTTGGGGCTGACCAGAGGCCTTGTTCGCCTAGCGGCAATATCCATTTCCGCTCATATCAAGGTGAAAATGATCGCGATGGGCAGCGTTGTAATTGGGGCTGAGAACGGTCCCGAAACGCTTGCATGCGCTGTCGTGGATAGCGGCCAGAAACTGCATCTCGCGGCGACCGCTCTTCCAGTTGTTCTCGACCGTGATCCGGCGCCCGTCGGCCAGCACGAAGGCCGATACGTCGATCGCATTGGCATGAGCATGTTCCGACAATTTGCCCGACCCCGCAATATTGCGGCAACTGTAGCTGCCCATGGTCTCGATCCGCTTGAGGTCGCTGCCAAGATACTGGCGCGCCGCCCGTTTCACCGCATATTCGGTCCAAGCGGCAAATTTGCCGGCCAGTTCGCACTTGACCGGCCCCAGATTGGTCACGTCCGCGCCGACATCCAGCAGCTTGATACTGTCGATCTGGCTGCAACCGCCACCGAACTGCCGGTTTGGCAAGGGAGAAAAACGGACATGGGCCTTGCTCAGTTCGCTGAAACACTGCCGGGCAGAGGGACTGGGATCAAAAACGCCAAGGCCAGCAGAAGAGGGCGGACGCTGCGAATGCTGACTACGTCCGTCCGGGATCGCGCCGCAGGCACTCAACAGAACGGATGCCAGAGCCAAGATACATATACCGCGCAACGCCGGTGCTGTTTCATTCGCTAATCTCATATTCAAACTGTGTCAGATGATGGTTAAAAATGCCTTAAGGAGCAAGATCAGCCACAGGCTCGCCGCCACCGTTCCAAAGCCTAGGCCATAGGCGCGATATAGCCAAAACTGACCGGCGTGGCAGGTGCGAAAACTTCAGCGCCCGGTTTCGTTTGCAACCAGAAACATGCTTGACATGCTGCACCGCACCAGACAAAGCGGCGCCGGGCCACGCGGTCCCAACGCCGCGCGAGCTCTCTGTAAGGAGAAGCGTTTAAATGACTGATACGACCGTACCGACGCCTGAGTTGCGTCCTGACTGCCCGAATTTCTCTTCGGGTCCGACAGCCAAATTCCCCGGCTGGTCCCTCGACAAAATCAACACCATCGCCATGGGACGCTCGCATCGCAGCGCCACCGGCAAGGCCCGGCTGAAATATGCCATTGACCTGAGCCGTGAACTGCTCGGCATCCCCGACGACTATCTGATCGGCATTGTGCCGGCCTCCGATACCGGGGCCGTCGAAATGGCGATGTGGAACATGCTCGGCGCACGCCCAGTGACCGTTGCCGCATGGGAAAGCTTCGGCAATGTCTGGATCCAGGATGCGGTCAAGCAGCTGAAGCTGCCCAACCTGACAGTTCTCGACGCCGATTATGGCGAGATTCCGGACCTGACCACGATCGACAAGGGTGATGACGTAGTCTTCACCTGGAACGGCACCACCTCGGGCGCGAAAATTCCCGACACCGACTGGATCGCCGACGACCGCGAAGGCGTGACCATCAACGATGCCACCAGCGCCATCTTTGCTCAGCCGATGGACTGGTCCAAGCTCGATGTCACCACCTACAGCTGGCAGAAGGTCATGGGATCGGAAGCCGGCCATGGCATGCTGATCCTGAGCCCGCGCGCGGTCGAGCGGATCGAAAGCTATACGCCGTCCTGGCCGCTGCCGAAAATCTTCCGGGTAAAGAAGGGCGACAAGCTCAACACCGCGATTTTCGAAGGCGCGACGATCAACACGCCATCGTTGCTGGCGACCGAAGACTATATCGCTTCGCTGGAATGGGCCAAATCGATCGGCGGCCTGCCGGAACTGCATGCTCGCGCCGACCGCAATGCCAAGATCGTCCACGACTGGTTGGAAGCCACCCCATGGATGCGCAATATGGTCAGCGACCCGGCGAAATGGACCAACACCGGTGTCTGCATGGTGTTCCAGGGCGACTGGTACGAAGGTCTGGATGATGACGCCAAGGCTTCGGTGCCGAAGAAGATCGCCGGCATGCTCGAGAAGTTGGATGTAGCCTACGACTTCAACGGCTATCGCGATGCCCCGCCTTCGCTGCGCATCTGGTGCGGATCGACCGTCGAGGAAGAGGATATTCGCCGTCTGCTGCAGTGGATCGAATGGGCCTTTGCCCAGGTCAAATCCGAACTTTCCTAGTATTTGTGTCGCCCCGGCCATGCCGGGGCACCAGACCAATGTCCGACCTATGCAGATATTGCTCTGGAAGCCGGCCCGCGCCGGTCTGACTGTCCCGATAAGGAATCCAGAATATGCCAAAAGTACTTATATCCGACAAAATGGACCCGAAAGCCGCTCAGATTTTCCGCGAACGCGGATGCGAAGTGGATGAAATCACCGGCCAGACGCCGGAAGAGCTGATGAAGATCATCGGCGAATATGACGGGCTCGCCATCCGCTCTTCTACAACTGTCACGCCCGAAATTCTGGCGGCAGCGACCAATCTGAAAGTGGTCGGCCGCGCCGGTATCGGCGTCGACAATGTCGATATCCCTGCGGCTTCTGCAAAAGGTGTCGTGGTCATGAACACGCCGTTCGGCAACAGCATCACCACTGCGGAACATGCCATCGCGCTGATGTTCGCTCTGGCGCGCCAGTTGCCATCGGCCGATGCGTCGACGCAGGCCGGCAAGTGGGAAAAATCCAAATTCATGGGTGTCGAACTGACCAGCAAGACTCTCGGTCTGATCGGTGCCGGCAATATCGGTTCGATCGTCGCGGAACGCGCGATCGGTCTCAGGATGAAAGTCGTCGCCTATGACCCGTTCCTGACCGAGGAGCGCGCTGTTGAAATGGGTGTCGAGAAAGTATCGCTGGACGATCTGCTCGCTCGCGCCGACTTCATCACCATGCACACGCCGCTCACCGACCAGACGCGCAATATTCTGTCCGCGGAAGCACTCGCGAAAACGAAACCCGGCGTCCGGATCATCAACTGCGCGCGCGGCGGCCTGATTGACGAGGCAGCACTGAAAGAAGCCCTGGAATCAGGGCATGTCGCTGGTGCGGCCCTGGACGTTTATGCGCAGGAACCGGCCAAGGAAAACCCGTTGTTCGGCACGAAGAACCTGATTTGCACCCCGCATCTCGGTGCATCGACCAGCGAGGCGCAGGTCAATGTCGCGATCCAGGTCGCCGAACAGATGGCCGACTATCTGGTCAATGGCGGCGTCGAAAATGCGCTTAACATGCCGAGCCTTTCGGCTGAACAGGCACCCAAGCTGAAACCCTATATGGCACTGGCAAGCCAATTGGGGTCGCTCGTCGGACAGCTTGCGGCCGACCAGATCAAGGGCGTCGCGGTCGAAGTGGAAGGCGCGGCCGCTGAACTGGACCAGAAACCGATTACCGCTGCGGTCCTGGCCGGACTGATGCGGGCCTATAGCGATACGGTGAACATGGTCAACGCGCCCTATCTGGCGAAGGAACGCGGTCTTGATGTCCGCGAAATCCGCCACGAGCGCGAAGGCGATTATCACACCCTGGTCCGGGTCTCGGTGACCACCGACGAAGGTGAAAAATCGGTTGCCGGCACCCTGTTCGGTTCCTCCGGTCCGCGCCTGGTTGAAATGTTCGGGATCAAGGTCGAGGCGGACCTGGAGGGCGATATGCTCTATATCGTCAACCAGGATCAGCCGGGCTTCATCGGCAGCGTCGGGTCGACTCTCGGCGCGGCGGGCGTCAATATCGGAACCTTCCATCTTGGCCGTCGCAGCGATGCGCCGGGCGGCGAAGCGGTTCTGCTGCTTTCGATCGATTCACCGGTAGAAGAAGCGGTACTATGGGCCGTTTGCCAACTGGAAGGCGTCAAGACGGTCAAGGCCTTGAAGTTTTGATTCAATAGCACCAGACCCAAGAAAAAAAGATGGCCTGAGCCTGCGCTTGGGCTATGGAGCAGGGCCATGCGAACGTCATCCAATCTCTTGCCCGAAGGCTTTCACGACGCGCTGCCGCCTTATGCCGAGGCGGCGTCGCGGCTGGAGCGTGATGTCCTGGATACGCTTGCCAGCCATGGCTATGCTCGGGTGATGCCACCATTGGCCGAATATGAAGACGGTCTGACGGAAAGAATGCAGGGCGCGTCCAGAAGCGACCTGATGCGGTTTGTCGACCCGATTTCGCAGCGCACCCTGGCGCTGCGACCGGACATGACCATGCAGATCGGCCGGATTGCCAAGACCAGTCTGGCCGACCGGCAGCGGCCGCTTCGGCTCAGCTATTCGGGCCAGGTGCTGAAATTGCGTTCGGGGCAATTGCAGCCGGAACGGAGCCGTTTGCAGATCGGAGCAGAATTGATCGGCAGCGACAGCGTGGTTGCGGCGAGCGAGATCGTCTCGGTTGCGATCGAGGCGCTGGAGCGCGCTGGTGTTACTGGCATCACCGTGGATTTCACCCTGCCCGATCTGATCGACATTCTGGCGGCGGGACCGCTGCCGTTGAATCAGGCACAGATTGACGAAGTGCGCGGCGAGCTCGACATGAAGGACGCCGGGGGCCTCAATGCCATGGGCGCAACCGGCTACCTGCCGCTGATCGAGGCGACCGGCCCGTTCGACGAAGCGATGGCAAAATTGCGTGCCTTTGACAGCAGTGATCTGCTCGGCTCGCGGCTGGACGGCGTTTCGAAGATCGCGGACAGCATCAGGGGGCAGGCCAGCCTGACTCTGGATCCGACCGAACGCCACGGATTCGAATATCAGAACTGGTTCGGTTTCACACTTTATGCCGACAGTTTCATCGGTGCTCTCGGTCGCGGCGGCAGCTATGAGGTCGCACGCGCGGACGGGCAGACCGAAGCGGCAGTCGGCTTCTCGCTCTATCCCGATCCGCTGATCAACGCGGGCTTCGGAGCGAAAGCCCGTGACCAGGTGTTTCTGCCGCTCGGCCATGACCCACAGGCTGCGGCAAGGCTGCGCCAGGCGGGATGGCGCACTGTGGCAGCGCTCTCGGAACAGGATCAGGCGCAGGCGCTTGGTTGCTCGCACATATTGACCGGCGACCAGCCGGAACCCTTGTAGGAAAGACTCTGGATATGGCCAATGTAACGGTAATCGGCGCACAATGGGGCGATGAAGGCAAGGGCAAGATTGTCGACTGGCTGTCCGAACGTGCCGATGTCGTGGTCCGTTTTCAGGGCGGCCACAACGCTGGCCATACGCTGGTTGTCGATGGCGCGGTCTACAAGCTTTCCTTGCTGCCCTCTGGCATTGTGCGCGGGGCGCTGTCGATCATTGGCAACGGCGTCGTGCTCGATCCCTGGCATTTGCGCGACGAGATCAAGAAGCTGGAAAGCCAGGGCGTCACCATCAACACCGACAATTTCGGCATCGCCGAAACCTGCCCGCTGATCCTGCCGATCCATCGTGATCTGGACGCGCTGCGCGAGGATGCCAGCGGCAAGGGCAAGATCGGCACTACCCGCCGCGGCATCGGCCCGGCCTATGAGGACAAGGTGGGTCGCCGCGCGATCCGGGTCTGCGATCTCGCTCATCTCGACGATCTTGGGCCGCAGCTCGACCGGCTTTGCGCCCATCATGATGCGCTGCGTGCCGGATTTGGCGAACCGCCTGTGGACCGGGACCGGCTCCTGGCTGACCTCAAGGATATCGCCGACAGCGTTCTGCAATATGCCCAGCCCGTCTGGAAACGCCTCAACGAAGCACGCCGCGATGGCAAAAGGATATTGTTCGAAGGCGCGCAGGGCGTGCTGCTTGATGTCGATCATGGTACCTATCCTTTCGTCACCAGTTCCAACACGATTTCAGGCACGGCTGCCGGGGGATCGGGCATCGGCCCGTCCGGCACCGGCTATGTGCTGGGCATTACCAAGGCCTATACGACGCGTGTCGGATCAGGCCCCTTCCCGACCGAACTGGATGACGAGATAGGCCAGCGGCTCGGCGAGCGTGGTCATGAATTCGGTACCAATACCGGCCGGCAGCGGCGCTGCGGCTGGTTTGATGCCGTGCTGGTGCGTCAGGCTCTCGCCGTATCGGGCGTGGCAGGGATCGCGCTAACCAAGCTGGATGTCCTCGATGGTTTCAAGGAATTGAAAATCTGCGTCGGTTATGACCTCAATGGCGTGACCTATGACTATCTGCCGCCCCATCATCAGGACCAGTCGGCGGTCAAGCCGATCTACGAAACGATGGAAGGCTGGAGCGATTCCACCGCCGGCGCGCGCAGCTGGGCCGATCTCCCGGCACAGGCGATCAAATATATCCGGCGGGTTGAGGAACTGATCCAGTGCCCGGTGGCTTTGGTCAGCACTTCGCCCGAGCGGGACGACACGATTCTGGTCACCGATCCGTTTGCCGACTGAGAGGTTCGGTCCCGTCCCGGCAGGCAACAAGCCGCGCTGCCACGATAGTTGACCTGAGGCGGGCGGGCAGAGAAGCTTTCTGACCATCCGGACAGAACCCCGAAAAACGGTCCTTGCCGTCTTCCATGTCCAGAGGAACGGCTCAAATCGCAGGCAACAGTGAGCTATACATTGCCGGTTCATTGGACGGGTGCCACCCAGCTATGCCCACTTTCCCCATTGGCAATGCAATCGTTCTAATCGAAATATCCCCATTTTTATGAAAAGCTTTTTCAAACTCCAGTCACTCGACCTGGCGATCGATCTTGGTACCGCAAATACCCTTATCTATGTGCGGAATCGCGGAATTCTGCTCAATGAGCCCTCGGTCGTTGCGCTCGAGACCAACGAGGGCGTAACAAAGGTGCGCGCGGTTGGCAGCGATGCCAAGCTGATGATGGGCAAAACGCCGAGAAACATTTCGGTCATTCGTCCTCTCAAGGATGGGGTCATCGCGGACCTTGACGTCGCAGAGCAGATGATCAAACATTTCATTCACAAGGTTCACCCGAAAAAGCCGGGCATTTTTCGGCGCTTCGATATTGTCGTCTGTATTCCCTCCGGCTCCACCAACGTCCAGCTCCGCGCTCTTCGCGACGCCGCCTCGAGCGCCGGCGGGTCCGGCATCTTTTTCATCAAGGAACCAATGGCGGCTGCGATAGGCGCTGGCATTCCGGTAACCGAGCCGGTCGGCGCGATGGTGGTAGATATCGGCGGAGGGACAACCGAGGTAGCGGTCCTGTCCTTGCAGGGACTGGCTTACAGCGCATCCGGACGCATGGGCGGAGACAAGATCGACGATGCGATCGCATCCCATATCCGCCGCAAGCATAATCTGGCCATCGGTGAAAGCACCACTGAACTGGTCAAACATGAAATTGCCAGCGCGGTAAGCCCGGTTGGCGACGGACGAACGATGCACATCAAGGGTCGCGATCTGGTGAACGGGATGCCGAAAAAGATCGCGATCACCGAAGCCGAAATCGCCCATGCGATCGCCGAGCCAGTAGGCCAGATAGGCGAGACCGTGCTCAATGCTCTCGAGCAAACCAAGCCGGAACTCGCAGCAGACATCATGGAGCAGGGCATCGTTTTGACCGGCGGTGGCGCCCTGTTGGGAAGAATCGACGAATTTATAGCCGAAAAAACCGGACTCGCTGTCACCATCGCCGAGGACCCGCTGACCTGCGTTGCCAACGGAGCAGGCCGAGCGCTGGAAGATCCGCTGTATCGAAACGCCCTCATCCCCGCCTAGCACCGGCGCTAGCGGTGAATGCAGCTGATCGATCAATCAATCCGCTGAAAATTTGCCTGTGCGCCGACGGCAAGCATCCGTGAGCAAGCCTTTGGATGAACCTTATCGCTCAGACGTCGTCCGCCGAGATCAGTTCCTCCCGGTCAAGCTCACCCGTCATCGCTGCCACGGTTACCGCCACGGCCGCGTCGCCCGAAACATTGGTGGTTGTCCGCATCATGTCCATGATCCGGTCGACGCCGGCGACGAAGGCAATGGTTTCCAGTGGAACGCCGACGCTGCCGAAAACCAGCGCCATCATGATCAGGCCGGCGCCGGGAATACCCGCCGCACCGATGGCGCCCAGCGTGGCGGTTATCGAGATCATGAAATAGTCGCCCCATGACAGGTCGACACCGAAGATCTGCGCCCCGAACAGCGTGGCCAGCCCGAGATACATGGCGGTACCGTTCATATTGATGGTGGCACCGAGGGATATCACAAAACTCGAAACGCTCGGCGAGACGCCCAGGTTGCGCTCCGCACAACGCAGCGTCACGGGCAGCGTCGCGTTGGACGATGCGGTCGAATAGCTGACCGCCATCGCATCCACAATGCCACGGAAAAAATCAACGGGTGGCAGCTTGGCCAGAAAGCGGATCATCGACGAATAAATGAATATGATGATCAGCAGGCAGCCGAGATAGTTGAGTCCGACCAGCTTGGCGAGGCTGAGCAGTGCGTCCATGCCGAAGCTGCCGGCGACCCACGCCATCAGCGCAAACACGCCGAACGGGGTCAGTTCCATGACGATCATCGTCACTTTCTGCATCACGATCGCGCCAGAATCGAAGATCTTCGCGACCGGCGCACCTTCTTCCTTGGCCATCAATATGCCGATGCCGATCAGCAGCGCGAATACGATCAGCGGGAGCACCTGGACATCGGCCATCACCTGCACCGGGCTTTCTGGGACAATCGAAAGAATCATGTCGGTCCAGCTGGTCGCGGCCGGTGTCGGGGTGACGCCCATCTCGATGCCGCTGGTATCGACGCCGATTCCCGGCTTGATCATCGTTCCGAGCAGGAGACCCAGCCAGACCGCAATCTGGCCGGTGACGACGAACATCAGCATCGCCCGGCCTCCGACCGCACCCAGCTTGCGCAAATCACCGATCGCGGCGACACCGGAGACCAGCGAGAAGAAGATCAGCGGTACGACCAGCATCTTGATCGACTTGATGAAGAAATCGCCGATCCATTTGATAGCTTCGGATTCAGGACCCCAGATCAGGCCGGTGATCACACCGAGAACGAGCGCTCCAATTACCCGCTGCCAAAGCGGAATCTTGAACCAGAATGCGAGCATGCGATTGTCCCCGATAATTATTCTTTGTCCATGCCTATCCTTCGCATTAGCGCGCGGCAAGCCTTTAGGACGACACTACATCCAGAAGCTGATTGCCAGACAGGTCGACAGGCCGACCCCGAAGGTCAGCGGAATGCCGGCCTTGAAGAAATCGGTGAAGCGGTAATTACCCGCAGCATAGACCAGGGTGTTCGTCTGATAACCGATCGGGGTGGCGAAGCTGGCAGAAGCCGCGAACATCACCGCGATCACCAGCGGCCGGGGATCCACTCCCAGATCATTGCCCAGCGCGATGGCAATCGGCGTGATGATGATCGCGACGGCATTATTGGTAACAATCTCGGTCATGATCACCGACAGAATATAGATTGCAAAGACCAAACCCCAGGGCGGCACTTCTCGCAGGAAAGGCGTCAGTTCGCTGACAATAAGGTCGACGCTCCCGGCTTGCTGCAGACCCAGGCCGACCGCGAGCATGCCGAAAATCAGCACCAGCACATTGCCGTCGATTGATCCCCAGGCTTCTTCCGCATCGATGCAGCGGGCCAGCAGGATCGCACCGACCGCAAGAATCGCTGCCACCGCCAGCGGGATGATATTGAGCGCGGCGAGAACGACCACCGCAACCAGCGCGCCGATGGCAATCGGCGCACGATCGCGACGGAAGGCCCGAATCTTGGTGTGCCCGACGCCAAACAGATTGGGATTCTGGTACATGCGGCTGATGTCTTCGCTGGAACCCGTGACCAGCAGCCGGTCAGCGGCATGAATGCGGGCATTGGTCAGATCCGAGCGCGGCAGGTTGCGGAAGCGGGTCATGCCCAAGATACGCACATTGAGCTGGGAGAGGAAGGGAATGTCATAGAGCCGGTTACCGATGCTCGGATGGCTCGGCGCCACCGTGGCCTCGACCAGTTCCTCGCCCAGCGGGCCAACATCGCCCTTGTGAACGATCCCGACCTTGAAATCTTCCGATTTCCTCAGCGAAATAAGCTCGGCCAGATCAAGCTGCACGACGATCCGGTCCCCGGCCCGCAATTCATGAAAATCCAGATCATGGCGGATATAACTGCTCAGCCGCTTGACGGCAGTGACCTTGATGCCAGCGCGGCGCAATTCGGGCACCGCGGCCAGTTTCTTGTCGATTACCGATGCATTGCGACGCACCGTAAGCTCGGTCAGAAAATCACTTTCGTCGCTGCTGTCAAAATGGCCTTTGACATCGCCGCCAGGGAGCAGCCAGCTACTGAAAAGCACCATCATCACGGTACCGGCGACTGCCGCAAGAAGTCCGTAGGGTGTGATCTCGAAAATGCCGAAGCCGGCCAGCCCCTGATCGCGAGCAACCGCGTCGACGATCAGGTTGGTCGAGGTGCCGATCAGCGTGGTCGTGCCGCCCAGAATGCAGATGAAGCTCAGCGGGATCAGCAATTTCTTGGAGGAGTAGCCGGTGGCCCGCGAGAGGCGGAGGATGATCGGAATCAAAACGATCACGACCGGCGTATTGTTCATGAAGGCGGAGGCGACAAAGGCACCCAGAAACATCTCGGCAACCGCCAGTTTTGGATGGCGCTTGGCACGCTTGATGATGAAGCCGGCAATCGCATCGATCGTGCCGGTCCTCAGCAGCGCACCCGAAAGGATGAACATGGCGGCAATGGTGATCGGAGCGGTGTTTGAAAAAACCGAGAACAGGCCATCGGAGTCAATAATGCCGAGAAACAGGAACATGCAGGCACCCAGCACCGCGACCACCGCAGCCGGGAAACGCTCCATGATGAAACCGGCAAACAGAAAGACCAATATGATCAGACCGATGATCGCCTTGTGCGCCTGGATATATTCATTGATGACATGAAGAATGAGGTCAATCATCAATCAGGAACATTCTTTGTCAGGACGGATCGAAACGGGACCCGCTTGCCTGTTTTTGCGGATTTCCCTTTCGGCCGCGCCGCCACCGGTCAGAACTATCGGCTGCGGGGCGATGCATAGAGCAAATATCCCGCTCATCCACATTGCGCCCGATGGAGCAACTTCTGGTCTGCCAGTACCAAGGCCATCATAGCCTCGACCACCGGGACTCCGCGGATTCCGACACAGGGATCATGGCGCCCCTTGGTGATAATCTCGGTTGCCGTGCCTTCGCGGGTGACGGTTTCGACCGGCGTCAGGATCGAACTGGTCGGCTTGAACGCAACCCGACAGAAAACCGGCTGGCCGGTGGAAATGCCGCCCGCAGTCCCACCGCTATGATTGGCCAGAAATTCGGGACCATTTTCGCCCGGTCGCATCGCATCGGCATTCTGCTCTCCGCGCAGGCGGGCAGCGGCAAAACCGTCGCCAATCTCTATACCCTTGGTCGCGTTTATAGTCATCATTGCCGCGGCAATCTCGCTGTCCAGCTTGGCATAGACAGGCGCGCCCCAGCCTGCAGGCACACCGGTCGCTTCACAGGCGATTATCGCGCCCAGACTGCTGCCGTCCTTGCGCGCCCCATCGACCAGCGCTTCCCAGCGCTTCGCGGCTTGCGCATCGGGGCAGAAAAAGGGGTTGTTGCCGATCTCCGCGACATCAAAATGTGCCGGGTCAACCGCGTCGCCGCCGATTTCGGCAACCCAGGCGCGAATGGTCACTTCCGGAATCACCAGCCGGGCCACGGCCCCTGCGGCTACTCGCGCCGCGGTCTCGCGCGCGCTCGACCGCCCGCCGCCGCGATAATCGCGAAAACCATATTTCTGGTCATAGGCATAATCCGCATGGCCGGGGCGATAGGCCTTTGCGACCTCGCCATAATCCTTTGACCGCTGATCGACATTTTCGATCATCAGCGAAATCGGCGTCCCGGTGGTTTTCCCTTCAAAAACCCCGGAGAGGATTTTGACCTGGTCGGGTTCCTGCCGCTGGGTCGTATATTTCGACTGTCCCGGTCGCCGCGCATCGAGAAACGGCTGGATATCCGCCTCGCTGAGCTTCAGGCCCGGTGGGCAGCCATCGACAACCGCGCCAAGCGCTGGCCCGTGACTTTCTCCCCAGGTGGAAAAGCGAAAAGCATGCCCGAATGTGTTGAAGCTCAAAACTCGCTCTCCGCGTTTATAAATTCAATTTATTTCAAGAGGATCATTCACGAAAATGCGCGGATGATCAATCCAGCGCGACATCGGGTGCATCTTCCTGCTTCATGCCGACGACATGATAGCCGCCGTCGACATGGTGGGTTTCCCCGGTCACGCCCGATGACAGGTCGCTGCAGAAATAGAGACCCGCACCACCGACATCATCGATCGTGACATTGCGGCGCAAGGGCGAATTATATTCATTCCATTTCAGGATATAACGGAAGTCGCCGATACCGCTGGCCGCCAGCGTCTTGATCGGCCCGGCGGAAATAGCATTCACCCGGATATTGTCGGGACCCAGATCATTGGCGAGATATTTCACGCTGGTCTCCAGCGCCGCCTTCGCCACGCCCATCACATTATAGTGCGGGATAACCTTCTCGGCACCATAATAGCTCAAGGTAACGATGCTGCCGCCGTCGGGCATCATCGCCGCAGCCCGCTGCGCAACAGCGACCAGAGAATAGGCAGAAATATTCATGGTCATCAGGAAATTGTCGAGGCTGGTATCGACATATTTGCCGCGCAGTTCGTTCTTGTCCGAGAAACCGATCGCATGGACGACAAAATCCAGCGTGTCCCAGCGCTCTTTCAGCTGATCAAAGGCGGTATCCAGGGCCGCCATATCAGAAACATCACAGTCGATCAGGAAATCGCTGCCCAGTTCCGCAGCAAGCGGCCTGACTCGCTTCGCCAGCGCCTCGCCCTGATAGGAAAAGGCCAGTTCGGCTCCTGCTCCGGCAAGCTTCTGGGCAATTCCCCAGGCCAGCGACTTGTTATTGGCAAGCCCCATGATCAAGCCTCGCTTGCCCTTCATTAGTTCAGTCATTGCCCCGGTCTCCTGAAATCAGATAATTGCTGCTGATAAACGCTATCTGGATGATTTTCCAGCGGATCATTCGCTATTTCCGTTTCTCCAGGGCCGGTCGGCCAGCGCCGCATTGATCTCTGCTCCGATAACCATGCCAAGCCCAACCATGTAGAAAAAGACGAGGGTGATAATGACGCCCGCCAGACTGCCATAGGTCAGCTGATAATTGGCTGCATATTTAAGAAATACCGGGAGCAGGCCGGTGATCAGCAGCCACCAGCCGCTGATGAACACGGCGCCGGGCCACTTCGGATACTGGCTTGGCCGATATTGCCGGGGAGTGAGCAGCCGGAACAGAAAATATAAGGTTGCGAACAGAACAAGGAACGGCACGACATTGGACAATGAAAGCCAAAGCGGACTCGTCTGTATCGCCTGAAAATATGCGCCCAGAAAGCCGCTGATCCCTGCCAGCACAAATTGCGCGCTCAGCGCGAACATCGCGACGAAAACCGAGACGAGAATGAGCAGGATCGAACTGAGGCGATATTCCCAGAACGGACGCTGCGCCTGAACGCCATAGGCCCGATGGAGAATCTCGCGGATGGTTTCGATCAAGCTGGTCGTCGTCCACAGCCCGACGACCGCGCTGAGCCAGAGCAGCGGCCCTGTTCTCGCGGTCATCGCCTCGCGTATCGGATCGTGCAGCGCGCTGGCGACCGATGGCGGGACGGTCACCAAAAATGCCTCCACAAATTCGGTGCCAACCTCGGTCTGACCAAAGCCTCCGATGATCGCGGCTGCAATAATGAAGAAGGAAAACACTGCCAGCAGCGACATGTAAGCGAAATTGCCTGCGAAGGTAAAACCGTCATGATAGACGCCAACGGCCGTCCGCTCGATAACGATAACGGCACGGCGAACCAGACTTTCGCCAGCGAGATCCTCGCTGGCCCTATTCCCCGGGGGTCCCGCCTCGCCCTTGTCATGATGCCGCGCTTCGGGCGAAAGTTCAGACAGGTTGCTCCGGGCCAAGCCTATACACCCATGCTGGCGCGAGGATTGTCTTTCGGGTTCCAGTTTTTGACAAATTCCGCGAGCTTTTCATCCTTTTCCGGCAAGACAATCATCAGGGTCACCAGCTGATTGCCACGCACTCCGGACTTGCCGTGAAAGCCTTTGTCTTTCAGTCGCAGCGTCTTGCCGGAACTCGATCCTGCGGGAATGGACAGCATCACCGGTCCGTCCACCGTCGGCACCTTGATCTTGGCTCCTTCGACCGCCTCTTTCAGACTGATCGGCAGGTCCAGCCGGATATTATCGCCGTCCCGCTCGTAAAAGGGGTGCGGGTTGATATGGATGGTGACAATCGCATCGCCGCTTCCGCCAGGACCCGGACGCCCCTTGCCGCTTAGGCGCATTTGGGTGCCTTCTTCGACACCCTTTGGCAGGCTGAGGTCGATGGTCTTGCCATCTTCCAGCGTGATGCGCTGTTTTTGCAATGACGCCGCAGCGGTAAATTCCACCTTCAGGCGATAGGCGACATTGGCACCCTTGGGAGGCGGTGCGCTGCGCTGGCGGCTACCGAATGGCGAACCAGCTACGCCACCGCCGCCAAACAGGCCTTCAAAAATATCCCCGAAATCCGCACCCGCATTGCCGAAATCATGTTGCTGGCCCGCCGGGCGGCGCTGATATCCGCCGCCGCCAAAGCCGAAGGGCGCGGTTGGATTGCCTTCCCCGTCTATCTCTCCCCGGTCAAACTGGGCACGCTTTTCCTTGTCCAAAAGCAGGTCATAGGCTCTGGTGACGTCGGAAAAACGTTCCGTCGCCTTCGGGTTATCCTTGTTCTTGTCAGGGTGCAGCTCTTTTGCGAGCTTGCGATAGGCGCTCTTGATTTCCTTGTCACTTGCGCCCTTGGCAACACCCAATGCTTGATAGGGATCGATCATTATTTAGCCTTTTTCAAATCCTTATCATGCAGAGATTGGAACTTTCCGCTGATTTTCAACACCACTGTCTTATTCAGGCATAACGGCATCTGCAACCTTGTTATATCGCGTAAAACGCAAGAGCAGATAGAGAATCAGTCCGAATGGACCGAGCATCAGGATAAAAAACAGAATAGGTATCTGCAGCCAGCGTGCAAACCCGTATTTGTCCGCATTGCGCGCCACCCACAGGCCGACGAACAGGTCAAAGGCGAGATAGTGGATCCAGCCCACGGTCGCCCCGCCCGGGCTGGAGAGCAACTGCCGGACGCCTCAGGGTTGTAAAATCGGGAGCGGCAGTACCGCCGCCGTCGATCAGCCCGGTCATCAGAGGAATGATGATCACCGCATAAGTGCCGGCGAGCAGGCCGACCCCGCCGTAAAACAGGCCTGTCACTATCGCTGGCCGTCGGGGAGCGAAGGCAAGAATCAGCCACATCAGCAGGGCGTAATTATTGGTGATCGTATAAATCAGGTCCCAGTCCATGACGCCCCTTTCCTGCTCCGCCGCTTTTAACAGAAAGTTGCCCGTTGTCGTGGAACAAAATTTTGTTTGTTTCCCGGTCCGGTTCGCAATGTTAAGGACGGTATATGACCGATCCTTTTATCCTGTTCGACCAATGGTATGCTGAAGCCCGCGCAAGCGAGATCAACGACAGCAATGCCATGACCATAGCCACCGCCAATGCCAGCGGGCAACCATCTGCCCGGATGGTTCTGCTCAAGGGTCACGGGCCCGACGGTTTCGTCTTCTATACCAATCAGCAGAGCCGGAAAGCGGGCGACATATCCGAAAATCCGCAAGCGGCGATCTTGTTTCACTGGAAAAGCCTGCGCCGCCAGATTCGGATCGAAGGCAGCCTCTCTCGGGTTCCCGACAGCACGGCCGATGCATATTTCGCCACGCGCAGCCGTGATTCGCAATTGGGCGCCTGGGCTTCCGACCAGTCCCGCCCGCTGGACAGCCGGGAAACCTTTGAAACCCGGTACGGGGAAATGAGCGACAAATTTGCAGGTCGCGATGTTCCGCGCCCGCCGCACTGGTCGGGCTATTGCCTGGTCCCCGCCCGGTTTGAATTCTGGCAGGACCGGGAACATCGGCTGCACGAACGGCGGACCTTTGTCCGCAAGGGAGAGGGCTGGACCGAAGGCCTGCTTTATCCATGAAAAATCTGCCCTATTTTCATGTCGACGCTTTCGCCGACCGGCCCTTTGCCGGCAATCAGGCAGCGGTCATACCGCTTGAATCCTGGCTGGAAGATGAGGTCTTGCAGGCCATTGCCGAGGAAAATAATTTCGCCGAAACCGCCTTTTACCTTCCCGACAGCAGCGAAGAGGCCGATTACGAATTGCGCTGGTTCACGCCGACCGAGGAGGTTGCCCTCTGTGGCCACGCCACCCTAGCCAGCGGCCATATCATTTTGTCTCAGGAACCCGATCGCAACCAGGTCACATTCCGGACGCGGAAGGCGGGCATATTGACGATGACGCGCGACGGCGAGGGCTATGCGCTGGGGCTCCCCGCCTATGCTCCTAAAGCCGCAGCCCTTCCGGCTATCGTCGAGCTGGTCGGCGGCAGTCCCGTCGAGACCCTCACCTATCAGGGAGGCTATCATGTCCTGCGCTATGCCGATGCCGAAGAGGTTCTCGCGCTGAAACCCGATCTCAAGGCACTGGCGGCGATTGGCAACGACCAGTTTATCTGTACCGCACCCGGCAAGGATACGGACGTCCTCAGCCGGGTTTTTGTCCCCGGCGGCGGGGTGGACGAGGACAGCGTGACCGGTTCGGCGCATGCCGTGCTGACCCCTTATTGGGCCGATCAACTGGGCCGCGACCGCTTTACTGCTTATCAGGCGAGCCGGCGCGGCGGTCAGGTCAAGTGCCGCCTCGACGGTGACCGCGCCTGGCTGGGAGGAACATGTGTGACCGTGGTGGAAGGTTCATTTCGCCTTTAATTCAGGATTGCCTGTGTCAGACTAGCCCCTGATCGGGAACAGCGCCATGATCCGGCCGATCTGTGCGCTCATCGGTGCCAGCACATCATCCTGGGTCTTGCCCAGCCGAACCACGGTGAGCTGCTGGTCGGGCGATACCACGATCTGCTGCCCCAGATGGCCAAGCGCGGCGAAAATAGTGTCCGGGCCATTATCGGGAAACAAAACCGGATTCCGGCTTTCCGGACGGTGCTTATTGAGCCAGATGTGCCCACCATAGGCCGGATCATTCTCCGAGGATGTCGTCATGAATCGCACCCAGCTGACCGGCAGATGCTGCGCACCCTTGCGGGCACCCTTGTGGCGCAGAAACTCGCCAAATTTTGCGTAATCGCGGGCGGTGGCCTGGATGATGCTGCCACCCAGAAATGTCCCGCTCGGATCAAATTCGGGATAGGTGCTGTCCATTCCCAGCGGTTCCAGCAATCGCCCCCGAATGAAGCGCAAAGTGATATCGCGCCGGACCTGTGGATCGGTGCTTCTGGTCAGCGTCCGGGTGATGATGTCGGAGAGAATCATGCTGGTCGCGGTGCTATATTCGAACTTTTCACCCGGCCGGGCCTCCATCGGGCGCGCTTCGGCATAGGCGGCAACGTCCTGGGCACCGTCGAGAAACAGCATGCGGTTGGTGTCGGCCTCGAAAACGGTCTTGCCGCCTTCTTCGGCGGTTTCAGTATGGTCGAGACCGGACGACATCTGGAGCAGTTGCCGCAGCGTGATTTCGCCGCGCGGGTCTCCGCTTCTCTGCCACGCCGGGACGGGAGCGGGATCGTCAAGCACCAGGCGCCCGTCTGCCACCAGGAAGCCGATCAGCACGCCGGTAAAGCTTTTCGCCATGGACCAGCTAATGAACCGCGTGTCGGCGTCATAGCCATCTCCGTAAAGCTCGGCGATGATCTTGCCCTGATGCATCACCAGCAAGGCCCGTGTTTCCGCCATCGCCGGGTCGTCGAATAACGGTGCAATGGCCGCGTCCAGCCGCGATTTGGCAATCGGGCTCGCGTCCGAAATATAGGCCAGCTCGGCCGCGCTTTTCTCCGGCGCAGGCGCCGAATCCCCGGCGGCTCCGCAACCGGAAAGGGCTATCGTGAACGCCGACAACAATGCGAGTTTAATCTTGTGCATGGCGCGTCGTTGCACCAATAGACGCCGCCATGGCAACCGTAAAAAGAACTTCAAGCTCCCGACCGAGCAAAAGGCGGATAGCCTTGTATATCGGGGCGTTTTTCCTGCTGATTCTGTTCGCTGTCCTGGCATATAATTTTGCCTTCATAAAAGGGCAGCTGAATGTCGGCACCGCCTATGGCGCGCGGGTGGCCTGCTCCTGTCACTATATCGGTGGACGGGACCTCGAGGATTGCAAAAAGGATTTCGAGCCCGGCATGGAAGTGATCGGGTTGAGCCTGGACGAGGAGCGCAGACGTGTAACCGCCTCTGCCCTCATGATCGCCTCGGCAACGGCCGAGTTTCGGGAGGGCTGGGGTTGTGTCATGCTCACGGAAGCCCAGCTCGACCAAGAATGAAAGGAAGAGCCCCCTTCCTTTCGGATGACTGCGGGTCTGCCGGCCACGTATGTGGCAAAAAGGGAACTAACGGCTGTACCGCAAATATCGGCCCGTTGATCCTAGTCTGATTTGATCCTGTCCAGTCGCCTCATTGTTGGCGTCACGGCAACGCCATGGAGCAGGATCGACAAGAATATTACCAGAGAAACAACCGGCCACAGGTCATTTCCGGCACCAAAATCGCCATGATTCAGCGCAAAAGCCAGATAAAAGACCGAGCCCAGACCGCGGATCCCGAAAAAGGAGACAATGGCCCGTTCGCCTGCGGAACGCTTTATGCCTGTCATGCTCAGCCAGCCGGCCATCGGGCGAATGACCAGAAGTGCAAGCAGCGCGAACAGCAGATGCCGCCAGCCAATTTCCTGAAGCAGTCCGCCACCAATGATCATTCCGCCAAAACAGACCAACAGGATCATCATCAGCAAACGTTCGGTTTCGTCGGCAAAATCATGCAGGCGGACATTATATTCATGATCTCCTGCCTCGCGGCGCAAGCTCATTCCCGCCAGGAATACCGCGAGAAACCCGTACCCATGCAGATATTCGGTCAGCGCATAGACGATCAGTGTAGCCCCCAGCGCGACAAACCCGTCTCCGGTGCGCGACAGACGGGTGCCGGTTGGCAGCTTGTAGATGGCCTTGCCCAGCAAGGTACCCAATATCATGCCGACCACGACACCCACCAGTCCGCGCACAACGACATCGGTGATCACCCATTCTTTCCAGACATCCATCCCGAAACCCGCGATACTGGCGGCGATCGCCAAATGAACGAACGGAAATGCTAGCGCGTCGTTCAGGCCCGCCTCCGCCGTCAGGGCAAATCGCACCTCGTCCTCGTCGGTATTGGCAGGGCGTTCGATCTGCACATCCGACGCCAGCACCGGATCTGTCGGAGCGAGGCACGCTCCGAGAAGCAAGGCCGTGGCTACCGGAAGCCCCAACAGCCAGCCGCCGAGAAATGCCAGGCAGAGGATCGTCAACGGCATGGTCAGCGCGAGCAGCCGGACGGGCAGCGCCCATCCATCGCGCGCAAAGGGTCGCGATATCTTTAGCCCAGCCCCCATCAAGGAAATAATCACGATGAGTTCCGTGGCTTTTTCGATGATTACCGGCGTTTCCGTAGGGTGCGGGGAATAGTCCGAAAAGGGCGGCCAGGAAAATATGACCATGCCCAGTCCCAGGCAGATAATGGGCAGGCTCAGCGGCAGCCGACGCAAGATCAGGGGCAGCCAGGCCACCATCAAGATGAGAAAGCCCAGCCCCAGCAGCAACGGAATATGGAGCGAGATCATGTCCCTTCCCACTTCATTCTGCATAACCGGATCCGAGGTGGCGGTCCCCCCTGTTGCTGCCAATATGAGTAGTGATGCCGCCGTCATAATATGATCCCAGAGTGTTGCTAGCCGGCAATGCTTGGACCGAGAAGATTCATCCTGTCGGGTCGGCCTTCGCTATCGTCCGATCCAATCATTTGCCAATCTTGCGATGGGGGGGGTGCGAGGGCAAATCATTCAGGCCGGTCCGGCAGCCGGCATGATGATATGTGGCTTCCACAATGCATTATACGTTCGCACCCCGCCTGCGGTTCCCCGCAATCGTTGATCCGGTCAATGCACCGGCGCCATACAAAAGCCACTTAACAGATCGTTCCGGGCAAAGACCGGGGCGCAGCCAGCGATTGCCGGTCCCGGCATCGGACTCGTCTTCCGATATATTCAGCCCGCCAGGAGCCTGCTCCGCAAGCTCACTGCACTTCGACTCCGGCCAGCCATTGCTGTTCCAGGGCAGCCGTGCCGTCGATCCAGCCGCCACCCAACACCCGGTCCTTGTGATAGAAAACCGCCGCCTGACCCGGAGAAACGCCGAATTCGGGATTGTGGAACTGCAACTCCTGTCCTTCCAGACGGGCCAAAGTGGGTCTGGCCATTGAGCGGACCTTCACTTCGACCGGTCCCGCATAGTCGCCGCCAATCCAGTTGATGTCGCGCAGCGAGGCCGAGGCAACCGCCAGAGCCGCTTTGGGACCGACGATCACGCGCTTCGTGTCCGGTTCCAGCCGAATCACATACAGCGGCTCCGCCTGACCGCCGATTTCCAGCCCCTTGCGCTGACCCACGGTATAATGGATGAGGCCCTTGTGCCGTCCCATGGACCGGCCGTCGATATGGACAATCTCGCCGTCATCATCCGCGTCCGGTCGCAATTTGCGGACGACGCTGGCATAGTCCCCATTGGGAACGAAGCAGATATCCTGGCTGTCGGGTTTGAATGCCACCGCCAGCCCCATGTCTTCGGCAATTTCACGAACCTGTGTCTTGGGCAGATCGCCCAGCGGAAAACGAAGATAATCCAGCTGCTCCTGGGTGGTTGCGAACAGGAAATAGCTCTGGTCGCGAGCCGGATCGAGCGCCCGGTGCAATTGCGCGCCATCCGGAGTCGCGACACGCCGGACATAATGACCCGTTGCCAGGCAATCCGCTCCCAGTTCGCGGGACAGTTGCAGCAGATCGGTAAATTTCACTCCCATATTGCACTGAACGCAGGGGATCGGAGTCCGGCCAGCCATATATTCGTCGGCGAAGACATCCATGACCGAGTCCTTGAAACGGCTGGCATGATCGAAAACATAATGGGCGATGCCAAGCCGATCGGCCACGGCACGGGCGTCGCGGATATCCTGTCCGGCGCAGCAGCTTCCCACGCGTCCCACAGCTTCGCCATGGTCGTAAAGTTGCAGGGTAATACCGATGGTTTCCGCGCCGGTGCGCGCCGCCAGCGCGGCGACGACGCTCGAATCCACACCGCCCGACATCGCCACCACGATGCGCTTGCCTGCCAGGTCATCGCCCAGCTGAAAATTTCCGTTGATTCTGTCCATCATCTCAATAGCCGTCCTTAACGACATCCCGCCGCTAACGCCAGCGCAGCGAATATCTGCCTCTTTTGGTTCCAATATGCTTCACTTTGGCACGAACGGCCCCGATAAAAGGAAGGTTTGCTTAACTTGTCCTAAGGCTATGTGAACGTCCCTTTTACACTAGCTTATATCTTCGCTGCTAGAGCAGTGTCTATGGATATGAATTTTCCCCACCAGCACCGCGATCCGACTGTGGGCAATCAAAGCATTGGCGGCAGCGGCAAGTCTACGGATCATCAGTCCCTGCTCGCCCGTGCGATTGCCCGTCAGGCTTCCAGCCAGTCAGCAAGAGATTTCGGCGCCGCCCGTCCAACCGGGGAAGCTTCGAAGGAAGCCGTGCGCGCTTCCTTCATGGATGAACGGATGGCTTTTTTTGCTGGCCGTTTGGGGCAAAATCTGGCGGGTCACCGCGAGCCAACATTGTTCAGAACCGGTTGCTTCCGACCGGATCTGGCACAGCAAGAATTGGATAAAATGGAGAAATAATCGATTTGTAAACGCCACGTTTACCTTGGCAGTTCAGGTAATGGAAAAGCTCTGCCGCTACGAAGGCCAGACGTAACGGGGAACGGGGCAAAAATGCCGAAAGGCTAAATTGAGGGTAGTATGATTGAAAATCAAAAAATAAAACCAGCGCAAGTTGTCGGGCCCCTTGGTGAACCACTCACCATTGACGATTTGCCGAAACCGGGAACCACGCGCTGGGTGGTGCGTCGCAAGGCGGAAGTCGTTGCGGCGGTCAATGGTGGTCTGTTGTCGGTCGATGAAGTCTGTGACCGCTATGATCTTTCGCTCGAGGAATTTGCATCCTGGCAACGGGCTGTCGACCGGTCGGGAATGCCAGGATTGCGGGTCACGCGGATCCAGCATTATCGCGACTTGTACGAAAGACAGCAAAAATACTGACGGACAACCGCCCAGCCTCCCCCATATCAAGAGGGCCGCTAGAAGAGTTCCAGCGGCCCTTTTTATTTCTTCTAGTAACGTCAATAATCCTGTATGTAGCTGTATTCACAAGCGAAGGATTTTCACTTTCGCATGAAAGCAGGAGGAATATATGGGTTGGATTATTGCTTTGATCGTTGGCGGAATCGCGGGCTGGCTTGCCAGCATGGTGATGGGACGTGATGCGTCCATGGGCGTTTTCTTGAATATCATTGTCGGCATCATCGGTTCGTTTATCGGCAATTTCGTCGGCGGGTATTTCGGCTTCGGCGGTAGTATCCAGGAATTTTCCATTATCGGCTTGTTCACCGCCTTTGTCGGTGCTGTGGTTCTGTTGCTGATCCTGAACCTGATCCAGCGCGGCCGAGTGCGCTAACCCCCGCTTTCAGCAGACAAGCTATTGACAGAAAGGGCCGGTTCGGTGGCAATCGGCCCTTTCGTATGATGACGTTGGTCGTTGATCGAAGCGAGGCTTGCGACGACGGCCCGATACTGTTCCCGCTTGCCGCTGGTGCCATATTTATGTAATACAGCTGGTGAAATGCCGAACTGAACGGGAAATCAGCGATTCTTTTGTGTATTGCCGCTTGAAAATACGATAAGAGACCGACCGAAGAGTAAAAATAATGAACTATGAATCCACCATTCCCAGCGAAGATGCAGAAGTTCTGGACGATCCCGAGGCGCGCGCCAAAATCCGGCGGCGGTTGATTATCGCTGCGGCGGTGGCGGTCGCACTTCTGCTCGCCTATATCGGCTATAATTATTTCGCGGGCGCGGGTGCTGCGGAGGATGATTCCGCCAGTCAGGCACCGACCGTCACGGTCATGGCTCCAGGCAAGCAACAGGTCACCCGCACCATCAACGCTACCGGGACCTTGGCAGCTCGACGGGAAATTGCGGTCAGTGTGGTCGGTGAAGGCGGACGCGTGACAAATGTCTACGTCGATGCCGGCGACTGGGTCAAGCAAGGCCAGATCATGGCGAGTATCGATCAGTCAGTGCAATCCCAGCAGGCGGCGGGCCTCGAGGCATCGGTCGGGGTTTCTCGCGCCGATCTCAATCTGGCGCAGGCCAATCTGGATCGTGCAACCCAGCTGGTCGACCGGGGATTTATTTCCAAGGCGGATATTGATCGGCTGACGGCAACACGCGATTCCGCGGCCGCCCGCCTCCGCGTGGCCCAGGCGCAGTTGCAGGAGTCGCGCGCGCGAAACAGTCGCCTGAACATTGTTGCTCCCAAGGCCGGTTTTGTTCTGGAACGCAATGTCGAGCCGGGCCAAACCGTCACCCAGGGCAGCGGAACATTGTTCCTGCTGGCCCAGAATGGCGAAATGGAATTGCGGGCACAGCTCGGTGAAGGCGATCTGGCCAATGTCTCGGTCGGCACCACCACTCAGGTCACGCCAGTCGGCGCCAACAAAACATTGACGGGCCAGATCTGGCAGATTTCTCCTGTGATTGATCCGCAAACCCGCCAGGGTATCGCCCGAATTGCCTTGGGCTATGACAGCTCCTTGCGTCCTGGCGGCTTTGCCAATGCACGTATCGAAAGTGGCACTTCAGAGGCAGCTGTCTTGCCCGAATCCGCCGTACTGAACGACAGCAAAGGAAGCTTTGTCTATATCGTTGGGCCTGACAACAAGGCGGTCCGCCGCGATGTCGTCGTGGGTTCTGTATCCAGCGCCGGTTTATCCATCGCATCGGGTCTGACCGGAAATGAAAAGGTCGTGCTGCGTGCAGGCGGCTTCCTGAACCCGGGTGAGACCGTTAGACCGGAAGTTCAGAAAAAAGCCAGTGGCGCCTGATTCATTCGGAAATTTGAGGCCTGATCAATGAACCTTCGTAATATTTCCGCCTGGAGCACGCGCAATCCGGTTGTACCGCTGGTACTGTTCGCCGGACTGCTTTTTGCCGGATTGCTCAGCTTCAATCGCATGGATGTGGTGAATAACCCGGATGTCGAGTTTCCGGCCGTTTCCGTCGATATCTCTCAGCCAGGCGCTGCGCCGACGGAAATCGAGAACCAGATCACCCAGCGCGTCGAAGCAGCGGTCCGCTCGATCAGCGGCGTAAAAAACATCAGCTCCACGGCAAGCGAGGGCAGCAGCCGGACGTTCGTCGAGTTTGAAATTGGCGAGGATGTCAACGACAGCGTCAGTGAAGTCAAAAATGCGGTTGACCAGATTCGCGGATCCTTGCCGGAAGGCATATTGGAGCCGCAAGTCGCGAAAGTCGACGCAGTCGGCGGCCCAATCGGCTATTTTGCCGTCAAGGCCGACGATATGACCGTCGAGCAGCTCAGCTGGTTTGTCGATGACACCGTGGCCAAGCGGTTGCTCACGGTGAACGGCATGGCCGAAGTGGACCGCTTCGGTGGCGTGGACCGCGAGATTCGCGTGATTCTGAAACCCGACCGGATGCAGGCGCTGGGTGTCACGGCCAATCAGATCAACAATGCGCTCCGCCAGCAGAACATCAATGCGGCTGGCGGCCGGGCCGAAGTGGGCGGGACAAGACAGTCGGTTCGCGTCTTGGGCAATGCTGACGACGCCTACGCCCTGTCCCAGACGCAAATATCCCTGCGCAACGGGCAAGCCGTCAAGCTGAGCGATGTCGCCGACGTGAACGACGCCTTTGGCGAACGCAGTTCGATTTCCAAGGTCAAGGGCGTTGAAGTCGTCAATTTCGCAATGACGCGCGCGCGCGGTGCTTCCGATGTGACGGTCTATGACGAAGCGCTCGAAATCATGGACAAGATCGAAGCGGAAAACCCGGGCATCGAGTTCATTCCTCTCGGCACCAGCGTGGAATATACGCGATCACAATATAAGAGTTCGATGCTGGCCATGATCGAGGGTGCCATATTGGCGGTCGTCGTGGTTTTCATCTTCCTGCGCGACTGGCGCGCGACCGTCATCTCCGCCATCGCCATCCCGCTTTCGGCTATCCCGACCTTCTGGTTCATGGACCTTCTGGGCTTCAACCTCAATTTCCTCTCGCTGCTCGCGCTCGGTCTGGTGGCCGGTGTCCTTGTCGATGACGCCATTGTCGAGATCGAGAATATCGTGCGCCATATGCGCATGGGGAAAACCGCTTACCAGGCATCCATCGACGCTGCGGATGAGATCGGCCTCGCGGTTGTCGCGACCTCCTTCTGTATCGTTGCCGTATTCCTGCCGGTCGGGTTGATGCCGGGCATTTCCGGTCAGTTTTTCAAGAATTTCGGTATCACGGTCGTCGTGTCGGTGTTGATGAGCCTCGCGGTGGCGCGGATGATAACACCGATGATCGCCGCCTATTTCCTGAAGGCCAAGGGCCATGCCGAACATGGTGGCGGGGTCTGGATGGACCGCTATATGAAGTTGCTGCAATGGGTTTTGGACCGTTCGCAGGCCGACCGCGTCCGGGAGACACTGGTTCCGGCAAAAGCCTCCTGGTGGCAATATCTGATTGGCTTCTTTCTGTTCGCTTCGATTTTCGCCGTCTTCGCAGGGGCTGCAGCAAGCTCGGGATACGCGCTTAACGGCCTGATGGTGACTTTGATCCCCAGTGACTTCCTGCGCGCCATATTGAGCCTGATTTTCGGCATGGCCGCCGGTACTCTTGCTGCCTTCCTGCTGGTTAAGGCAATCAGATGGGTTGTCGGCTTGATCGGCGGGCGCTTCGCACTCTGGTATGCCTATCGTTCGGGCCGCTTCCGGGCCCGGGGTCATGACCATCGGGTATGGATGATGGGCGTAGGCCTGATTGCCTTTGGCCTGACCGTGATATTGTTCGCCATTACGCCGGCCCAGTTCCAGCCGACCATCAACGAGGACAACAGTCGCATCCAGATTGAGGTGGTACCGGGCACGACCCTGGAGCAGACCGAGAAAATCGCGGACCGCGTATCGGCATTGATGTATGCACAGCCCGAGGTCGAGCGCGCGTTGACGCGCGTCCGGGAAACCAACGCAACGGTTTTCGTGTCTTTGAAAGAAGACCGCAAGAAAACGTCCATCGAATTTGAACGCAGCCTTTTGCCGGAGCTTCAGAAGATTCCGGACGCCCGGATTTCCTTCCAGTCGCAGAGCGGCGGTGGCGGGACCGGGCGCGACATCTCGATCATGCTGACCGGCTCGGACCCCGATTTGCTCGACAAAACGGCCGCTCAGCTGGTTGAACAGATGAAAGGCATCGATCTGATACGGGCACCGCGGATCGACGCCGATCTCAGCCGCCCCGAAATCATTATCACGCCTTACATGAATCTCGCGTCGCAACTGGGCGTCACTACGGCCTCGCTTAGCCAGACGATCCGCATCGCCACGCTTGGCGAGATCGATCAGAATGCCGCCAAATTCTCGCTCTCCGACCGGCAAATTCCGATCCGGGTGATGTTGCCACTCGAATCGCGGACCGATCTCACCACGATTGAGAATCTGCCGATCCCGATCGCCAGCGGCGGCACCGTGCCGCTCAGTCGGGTGGCCTCGGTGAGCTTCGGTTCCGGCCCCACCTCGATCCAGCGCTACAACCAGAACCGCCGGACATTTGTCGGTGCGGATCTGGCGCCCGACGTCATCAAGGGCGAGGCGATGGAAAAAATCTATGCGTTGCCGATCATGAAGGACCTGCCGACGGGCGTGTCAAACGAGGCCTTTGGCGAAGATGAGTGGCAGCAGGAACTGGCCGTCAATTTCGTGATCGCCCTGATCGCCGGTATTTTGCTCGTCTTTGCTACCCTGGTGCTACTCTACAAGCGCGTGATGTCGCCCCTGGTCAACATGGGCTCACTGGCGCTGGCACCGCTTGGCGGCATATTCCTGGTTTGGCTCTGGGGCCAGTCGCTGTCGATGCCGGTCCTGATCGGCGTGCTCATGCTACTCGGCATCGTCAGTAAGAACTCCATTCTGCTGATCGACTTTGCGATCGAGGAAATGCAAAAGGGCGTGCCCAAGTTCGAGGCCATCATGGATGCCGGCCACAAACGTGCCCAGCCGATCGTTATGACCACTGTCGCCATGACCGCCGGGATGGTGCCGACAGCAATCTCTCTTTCAGGCGATGGCGCCTGGCGCCAGCCGATGGGGATTGTGGTGATTGGCGGCCTTACCGTCTCGACCCTGCTGACCCTCGTCATCGTGCCCGCGGGCTTCAGTCTGGCAGACGGTTTCGAACGCCGGGCGGGTCCGTGGCTGCGTAGCCGGATCCTGACCTACCGGCCTGGTGATGACCGTCACGATCGGCCCGACGCAGAAGTTCAGCCGGCCGAGTGAAGCCCCTATCGTCCAAAATCGCTAATGGCGGCGGTAAGGGTGCTGCCGCCAAAACCAGCAATGCCGGCCAGGACATGAAGATCATTGCCACCGGCATGCTGGTGGTCATGGCGATCATCTATGTCACCTCGAAAAGCTATGAAACCGTGCATCCGGCGATCGGTTTTGTACGCGCCTTTGCCGAGGCAGCGATGGTTGGCGGTCTGGCGGACTGGTTCGCGGTCACCGCATTATTTCGTCACCCCATGGGTCTGCCGATCCCCCATACCGCGATCATACCGCGCAACAAGGACCGGATCGGCGATACGCTGGCCAGTTTCCTGAAGGACAATTTCCTGATCTCCCGGCTGGTTGCCCAGCGTATGCGGCATGTCGATCTGGCCAGCGGGATCGGACGCTTCCTGCAATCTCCGAGCGGCGGCGAAGGCCGGATCAAATTCGGTGCTTCCCGACTCCTGGGCGACGCCATTGCGTCGCTGGACAAGGATCGCCTCGGAACCATGTTCAAGGGCGCCGTAAAAAAACAGGCCGTCAATCTCGACATCGCAACACCCCTCGGACAGATTCTGGAAGTGGTGATGGCGGAAAATCGCCATGGCCCGCTGATCGATTCCACCATTCGCTGGGCCTACCGGACGCTGGACACCAATGAGATGGTGATCCGGAATATCGTCTCGGACCGCGCCAATGCGGTAATGCGCTGGACCGGCCTGGATGACCGGGTCGCCAACGAGGTGCTTGACGGTCTCTACAAGCTGCTCGCCGACATGGCCGCCGACCCCCATCATCCAGTCCGGGCCAAAACCGAAGAGAGTCTGATGCATCTGGCAGCTGAACTGCGCCATGATCCGGGCCTTCGCAAGAAGGTCAATGAATGGAAGCTCGAGCTGATCGAGAACCCGGCTATCGCATCCTGGCTGGACGGCATCTGGGAACAGGGCCGCGAGGCGCTATTGCGGGCTGCCCGTGATCCGGATGCCGCTCTGGCCGGCCAGTTTGGTGACGCGTTGATCCAGCTAGGCAACAGCCTGCAGCAGGACGAGCAACTCAATCGCCAAATCAACCGCTTCGGCCGACGTGCGGTCATCGGCGTGGTCGACAGCTATGGCGACAATATCGTCAAGCTGGTGTCAGAGACCATCCGCAGCTGGGACACCCAGACCATTACCGACCGGGTCGAAAATGCGGTCGGACGCGACCTGCAGTTCATCCGGGTCAATGGCACTCTCGTCGGCGGGCTCGTTGGCCTCCTGCTCCACTTGCTCGGCTACTGGATCTAGCGCGACAGCAACAATCGGGCCTGGCCTGCAATTTGCGCCAGCATAGCAATCGACGGTTTGGGCGTTTGCTGCGCCCGGTCCATGATCTTGCGAAACTGCGCCACACGGTCGATATTGCGCTCGGCCCAATTTTCGACAAATTGCTGCATATCCTTGCCACGGGTCCGGCGCAGGAAATCCAGACGCATCTGCTGAAAATCGCGCGCCAGGCCAGCCACCAGCAAACGATCCCAGGGATCGGAGGGATTGATCCGGGTGGCGGTCATTTGCGCCCAGTCAAGGCCAAGCTGGCTGCCGAGGTTGGTGAAGGCAAGCGCCACATCCAGCGGATCGATCTCCCGGCTGTGGGCAAGGAACGCGATACCCGCTGCCCCGTCATTCATATAGATATTGGCAATCTTGTCAGCGATTTCGGGCGTCGCCCCTGCCTTGACCAGATCTTTCACCTGCTTCGCCGCCTGCAGACGGCCTTCGGCGGTAATCAGCTTTTGCACATGCTCGTTGAGCAGATTCACGCCCGGTGCCAGCATATCGACCGTATCACCGATCCGGTCATCCGAAACCCCGATCCGCATCAGGTCGGCCATGTGCGATCGCAGAACATACGCAAGACGGTCAAACAGCGTGATTCTGATATCTTCCGAAATCTCGGCGACTTCCAGTTCACGCCATATCCCGTCGGCATTGAACAATCGCTCAGCCATCACAAATGCACGCGCCACCTCTCCGAGAGAGCAGCCTTCTTCCTCGGCCAGTTCAAACGGGTCGATCAGGCCCAGCCGATTGATCATCCGGTTGGCCAGTTTTGTGGCAATGATCTCGCGCCGCAACTGGTGATTGAGAATGGCCGATTCATGGGCTTCCCGCATCGCCGCCGGAAAGGCCGCGAGCAGCTCACTGTCCAGCCCGGGATCATCGCCCAGATCGCTGTTCTCTATCGCATCCTGCAACACCAGCTTGGCGGTGGAGATCAGCACGGCAAGTTCAGGGCGATATAGGCCCTTGTTCTCCTGACCGCGGCGGATCAGGTCCTCGTTGCTCGCAAGTCCTTCGACCGCCCGGTTCAGCTGCCCCTGGTCTTCAAACTGATCGATCAGACGAACATAGGACGGCAGCGTTTTCGTCCCGCCCTTTTCGGCGATCGAGAGACCCAGTGCCTGCAGCCGGTTGTCTTCCAGAACCAGCGCGCCGACCTCGTCGGTCATCGATTCGAGGAGGATGTTCCGCTGCTCCGGCTCCAGCCGGCCGCTGGCCAGTTCGGCATTCAGCGCGATCTTGATATTGACTTCATTGTCCGAGCAATCGACCCCGGCGCTATTGTCGATAAAATCGGTATTGATCCTGCCACCCTTTGCAGCAAAGGCAATGCGCGCGGCCTGGGTGATGCCCAGATTCGCTCCCTCGCCTACGACCTTCACCCGCAGCTGCTCGCCATTGACGCGAATCTTGTCATTGGCCGGATCGCCCACCTCAATGTGATTTTCGGATGCGGCCTTCACATAGGTGCCAATACCGCCGAACCACAGCAGATCGGCATTGCACGCCAATATCGCGGTCATCAACTTTGCCGGCGTCGTCTCCGGATCATCCGGCAGGTCGAGCAGTTCGGTAATCTGCTTGGAGACCTTGATCGTCTTGGAACTGCGTGAAAAGACACCGCCGCCCTTGGAGATCAGTTTCTTGTCATAATCGTCCCAGCTCGAGCGCGACAGGTCGAACAGTCTCTTGCGTTCGTCCCAGCTCTTGGCTGGATCCGGATTGGGATCGATAAAAATATGGCGATGATCGAATGCGGCCACGATCTTCAGGCTCTTCGACAGCAGCATGCCGTTGCCGAACACGTCGCCCGACATGTCGCCGACACCGACAACCCGGACCGGTGCCGTCTGGACATCAATACCCGCTTCCGCGAAATGACGTTGCACAGACATCCAGGCACCGCGCGCCGTAATCCCCATCGCCTTGTGGTCATAACCGTTGCTGCCGCCGCTGGCGAAGGCATCACCCAGCCAGAAGCCGCGATCAATTGCGATCTTGTTGGCGATATCGGAAAAGCTCGCTGTGCCCTTGTCCGCTGCCACGACAAAATAGGGGTCATCATCGTCAAGACGCTCGACCCGTTCCGGCGGAACGACCTTGCCCTCGACGATATTGTCGGTCACCGAGAGAAGCGCGGAAATGAAAATCTTGTAGGCTTCCACGCCTTCGGCCAGAAACGCGTCGCGGTCTTCGCCGGAAGGCAGTTGCTTGGCAAAAAAGCCGCCCTTTGCACCGGTCGGAACAATCACGGCATTTTTGACTCGCTGGGCTTTCATCAGGCCCAATATTTCGGTGCGGAAATCATCCCGGCGATCCGACCAGCGCAAGCCACCGCGCGCCACCGGACCTGCCCGCAAATGTATGCCCTCGACCCGCGGGCTATATACGAATATTTCCCGCCAGGGCAGCGGCGCCGGCAGCTCCGGAATCCTGGCGCTCTCGATCTTGAAGGCCAGAGCCTCCCCTGCCCGATAGGCAAAGGCATTGGTGCGCAATATCGACTCGATGACCGCCCGAAACAAACGCAGGATGCGGTCGTCGTCAATCGCGTGAACGTCGACCAGCGCCGTATCACCGTCCTGGATAGCCGCGCTCGCGGCCTGCGCACGATCGCCTTCGAAATCCGGGTCATGCAGGGCTCGGAACTGTGCAATCATCGCTGCTGTCACCCCGGGCGCTTCCGCGAGGGCTTCGACAACGGTGACCAGACCATAGCTGAGTCCGGTCTGGCGCAAATAGCGGAACCAGGCCCGCATCCAGACGGTGGAACGGGCGTCGATGCCGGCCGAGACGATAAGCTGGTTAAAGGCGTCGTTCTCAGCCTCCCCGTCCAGCACGCTGGTGATCGCCGCTTCGATCTCTTCCGACCGGGCAATCAGGCTTTCACATTTTTCCTCGGATCGCAGTTCGAGCAGAAAATCATGAATATAGCCAAGGCGGCCATCATCAAGCGGCGTGGGAACGGATTCCAGCACGGTGAAGCCGAAATTCTCCAGCGTCGGGACGGCATCCGACAGGGGCAGCGCCCCGCCGAGATGATAGATTTTCAGGCGCAGCAGATGATCGGCGTCGCTCGCCAGCCGGTAAAGCCGGGTCGACCGCTGACCGCCCCGCTCAAGGCGGAACAGCCGCATGATGTCCTTGGCCGCTTCCAAAGCTCCATAAGTCGACTGATAGGTTCCGGGAAAACAGTCCGCATAGCGCTGCGCCAACACCGCCGCGCGGTTTTCCTGGCCCGCTTCGCGCAAATTGCGTTCAACTTCCGGCTTCCACCCCCGGACCATATTCTCCAGCTCCTGGTCGAGCACGTCAGGGTCGGGAATTCTGCCATCGGCTCCCATGTCCAGGGTATAGCGCAAGGACGATACGCCACCTTCCTCCAGCGTGTTGGACCAGCTCAATATTTTCGCGCCGGTCGCCTCTGTCAGCATTTTTTCGACATTCTGCCGGCGCTCGGTCGAAAGCTGCTCGCGCGGCAGCCAGACAAAGGCAAAAAGATGACGGGCGAGCGGTGAGATCACGCTGTGCAATTTCGGACGCGGACGGTCGATCAGCGACATCGAAATCAGTGCGAGCTTTTCCAGATCATCCTGCGCGAAGGTGATCAGCAGATCATGCGGCAGCGAGGTCAGCGCATGGGTGAGACTTTTCCCGGCATGACCGGCAACGGAAAATTCAAACTTGTCCAGCAACCGGGAATGCTGGGTGCGCAATACCGGTATGGATTCCGGCGGTGCGGCCAGCGCCGCGCTGGTCCACATGCCGGACGTGATCGACAGGCCGCTGATTTTTCCCTTGGCCTCGACCGGCACGATGATCAAATCCATCAGGACATGGCGATGAACCGTGGAAAGCTGATTGGACTTGATGATCAGCGGTGCTTTCCCGCCCTTCTCGAACCATTCGAAAGCGCGTCGTCGGCTTTCTTCGGACAGAATTGGTTGCGACCGCATCCGGGCGATGCCCAGTTGCCGGGTCCGCTCTCCATCCGGTTTGACGATTTCGTGGCCAAGGAGCGTGAGGTTGCGATCAAGGAACCAACGCAACAAGGAGGCCCCCTCTCCTTCCGGCAAGGCGACCGCCTGTTCCGCCAAAACATTCTGCAACTCCAGCCAGTCGGTAACGGCCGCAGCGACATCCTTGAGGTTCGCCCGCAGCGCCTGGACCAGTTCCCGGCGAATCCGGGCCTCCGTCCTTTCGAGCTCGATATAGATGACGGACTCGCGGATTCCGTCGCCATTGGCATGCTCGTTAATCTGGACCAGCTGCCCTTCGGCGTCGCGCCGTACCGCGACGACCGGATGGATCAGTCTTTCTACGGTCAGGCCGAAACCGGCAATGGTCGCGCAAACCGAATCGACCAGAAAAGGCATGTCATCATTCACGATCGCAAGACGCAAATGTCTGGTATTCTGCGCACCGCTGACGCTTTCCAGCGACAGGCTCGCCTGGCCCACGTGCCGCTCCACTGCGCAGCGCAAGGTAAAGCGCGCAGCCTCTTCGCAAGCCGTCTGGTCAAAACCGATATTCTCGCCAGGCAATGCGCTTTCGCGAAAAGCCGCGACGAGCTCTTTTTCAAGACTCTCGATATCTGGAGTTGTTCGCATGGATTTTTGTTCGCGGTTGACCGCCATTTTGCCCCCAAGTGGATCAAGACGAGTCAGAATCTCGCCAGCATCGCAACGCTATGCGCTTATTCCAGCACACGCTCAAGGGCTAGCCGGCGCTTTTCAGATCCGCGCCGGTGAATAATGCCGACAGTGATATTTCCGTTACATATGCAACCAGTGCCTGCCCGTCACCGGACGGAACCGGCATCGGGAGCTGTCAAATTTCCGTGTGCTTGAGCGCCTGACTGGTCAGCTTATCATTACCGCGAACAGGGCCGACAATGGCCAGCTCCCCGTCCCCGCCCTTGCGCGCGAGTAGCACGACAAATTCCGAATCGCCCGTGTCGATGTCCTCGAGCTGCTGCGGCGGTGCCGAGCGCAATTTGGCAATCAGCTTTTCGTCGATAATAGGCGCCCTGGCCGACCGGCCTGCCGGTCGCGCCGCTTTTCGCTCAGCCGCCACGATCGCCTTCAGCCCGCCATCATATTGACCGAGCATATCGGCAAACGTGCCTTTTTCCACTGCGTTGCGCGCCGCATATTTGAGCGCTGCTGCATATTCGGTCAGGCGCGTCTTGTCATAGCAAACACCGAACACGAGCTTGACGATCGGTGTCATGGGCGCGCGTCGCTGAACCTTGAGGCCAGAATCCGCCAGCAGCGCATGATAATCATCCGGATGCTGCTCGGTCATCAGATAGAAATCATAGGCATTGCCGATCGCCGTATATAGCGCTGTCCGGCTGCGCTGTTCGCAATCCGCGGCATTGTCGGCGCTGTTCCGGGCAGCGGAAAGCCAGTCAGCCAGGCTGGCGTCGTCTGCCAGTTGATCGGCAGCGGCCATCTCGATCTCGCCCGGAATGATTTGCAATTCCGGTGTCAGGTCGAGCTGCGATGTCGGCTCGACCTTGTCTAGGCTGGCAGAATGAGGCCCATCTTCCCAGACCGGACCCGCAATTTTTCGCGCCGGAGCGGACAGTATCGCATCCGACACCTCGTTTTCGATTTTCTGCTGAACGGTATCGGTCGCAATTTCTTTCCAGTTGATCACGCCATAGATAAAATCAATGGTTTCATCATCGGTGGAGAAAGGCAGAAGAATGCCCCGATACATGATCGTGACATCGCGCTGGTTGACGAATTCCGCTTCAAAACCGATCGGTGACTGATTGGCAATGATCTGCAAATAATGATCGGTGATCCGAGAAAGCAGAGAGCGCGCCGGTACATCCGCCACTGCGGTAATCGACGCATCAATGCCGCACTCGTCTCGCAGAGACCTGCCGAGAAACTGAATGGTGGGATTTTCCATGCCGTCGGTAAAGTCCAGCAACACGCTGTTCGGGCCGAAATCATCGTCCGATTCGGGAGAGAGGTCCTCGACGCTGGGAAACAGCCGATCTCCCAGCAGCCCTGCCCAGAAATTATAGGCGCGCACATGCATACGCCGCTCGTCCTGACCGATGGCCGGCGGTGCTTCGACTGCGCCATCGTCTTCGGGATAAGCCGTATAGTCGGGAACCGAATTCAGATCCTGGTCGCTAATTTCGCCGTAATTCTGTAGGTTTTCCATGCTGTCCCATTGCGGTTGCTGCTACGTTCCACTGCTGTGCACCGCTCATGGTAAATATCCGGTAAATTTTGGGGCATGGTCCACCTGCCGATTTGCCATCAGGCACCGGCTTGCGCACCCGGACCATATGAAATAACGATCAGACGGACTTGTCACGGCAAAGCTCTGCTGGTAATGGCCCGCGATCAATGCAAATGCGTGGCGTCCGCGCTCATCCATTTCATCGATGCCGCTTTAGCTCAGTTGGTAGAGCATCGCATTCGTAATGCGGGGGTCAGAGGTTCGAATCCTCTAAGCGGCACCATTCAGTTTCCCATTTCCGGCTGTCTCTGTACTGCCTCGATAGGGCATAATAATACCAATTTTCCCGTAGCTTACTTGAGGTTCGCCCGTCGCCTCTGCGACCGGAGACCCTTTGTCGGTGGCGGAATGGCACCAATATGGACCATCGTCTCGAAGGGCCATTTCGTGGCTGTCACATGCACATTGAGATTTTGGGTTGAGCGCTGAGGCGAACACGAACATTCTCATCTGAACCGGCCAATTATCCTTGTGCCGGTATCTTGCGACTCTCGGGATTTTTGCCCCCCACCCGTTGCCAAAGGGTCGCAACCCCTTTGGCCGCGCAATGTCGGATTACGGCAATTATATCAAGTTTCTAGCTGGCATCGGCAGCCGGATACAACATATCCAGCGTCACTTCGTTCACCAGCTTTCCCGTATTCTCGAAGGTTGCGATATTGCTGATCGTGGTCGCTGCGATCGCGCCCAGCGCCTCGACAGTGAAAAATCCCTGATGACCTGTAATCAGTACATTGGGAAAGGTCAGCAAGCGGGCAAACACATCATCCTGAATGGGGTGTTCGGACAGATCTTCAAAAAACAGATCCCCCTCCTCCTCATATACATCCAGCCCAATGCCCCCGAAATGACCGGATTTCAGCCCGGCGATAACCGCACGTGTATCGATAACCGCCCCTCGGCTGGTATTGATCAGGACAACGCCGGGTTTCATCCGGCTGATGCTCCCGGCGCCGATCAGATGCCGGGTTTGTGGAGTCAGGGGACAATGGAGCGTGATGATATCAGCGGCGGAAACCATCTCGTCAAAATCGGCATATTCCACACCCATTTGGAGGCATTTGGCATTTCTGACAGGATTGAATGCCAGCACCCGGCAGCCGAAACCGGTCAATATCCGAGCCATCACCGTGCCAATTTTCCCGGTCCCGACAATGCCAACGCTTTTTCCGGAGAGATCGAAACCGAGCAGTCCGTCGAGAGTGAAATTCCCCTCCCGGACCCGATTATAGGCCCGATGAATATTCCGGATCAGGCTCAGCATCAGGGCCATGGCATGTTCGGCGACCGCGTGCGGCGAATAGGCCGGCACGCGGACGACATGGATCCCGAGCCTCGCCGCTTCTCTCAGATCGACGCGGTTGAAACCGGCGCAGCGCAGCGCCACCAGGCGGACGCCGATATCGGCAAGCATCCTTAATATATCGGCATCCAGCAGATCGTTCACAAATACACAGACAGCCTGGCTGCCTGCTGCAAGCTTGGCGGTGTCGACCGTAAGCCGGGCTTCCAGAAAATTGAGCCTGTGAGCGCCGGCGGCATTGGCGGCCGTCAGAAATCTGCGATCATATGGCCTGGTGCTGAAAACCGAAACATCCATCATCCTGTCCTTGCCGTCGCGATCGTCGCCGAAGACATGGGTACTGCTATGAGTGAAAATTCTATCGGCCGGCCCTCCATGCCCGCAATCGGGAAATTCCCTTATTCGACGCGATATATCGTCGCTCTGTTCTCCAAGATGACAGACAATATCAAAAAAACTGCCGATCTCCAGGCTCATCATGAGCTGCCTAGGGATCATTACGGATAGCAACGATCATGCCCGTTTCTAGGATGGCGTGGTTCCAAAAACAGTTCCAACTAAAGGATTTTCTCCCATGTCCGATGCGAAACACACGGATCCGGCCCCCGATCAAGCAGCCGCCGATTCAGGCCATGATCTGATCGTCAGCCACAGCATTCCGCTGACCACGCGGTCGGGTTTTGAATTCCATGTCCGGCCGGTCGAGCCTGCCGACAAGGAAGCGCTGGCGGATTTCTTTCGCCATGTATCGCGGGACGATCTGCGGTTCCGCTTCCTGTCACCGATACCGGAAGTCCGGGATTCCCTGCTCGAAGATCTGATCGACGTCGATCATGATCACAAGGAAGACTATATTGCCCTGGATATCGATGACAAGACGATCATCGCCAGCGCCATGATCGGCGCCAGCGAAGACAAATCGGAAGCCGAAGTCGCGATCGTGGTACGCAGTGACTACAAGCATCGCGGGATGAGCTGGACGTTCCTGGAATATGTGATTGACGAAGCCCGGCGCAACGGAATCCAGAAGCTCCAGTCGATTGAAAGCCGCTCCCATCACGCAGCGATCACGCTGGAAAAGGAAATGGGTTTCTCGGCCAAAAGCTATCCAGGCGACCCCTCGCTGATGCTGCTCGAATTTGATCTCACGAAACCCCGGCCCGCAACCTGACCGCGACACCGTCGTCGATCTTTTCGCTCGGGTGGAGGATAACCGATGCTCCGGCCTTCAGGCCTTCCACGATCTGTGCCCGTTTGTCATTCATCCGTCCGACCCTGACGGGCACCAGCTGCGCCCTGCCATCCTGCATGACGAAGACCGACCACTGGCCCTTGTCGCGGAACAGGGCGCTGATCGGAACCTGCAGAATATTTTCTCCCGACCATTCCACCACCCGGACGATCACCCGGTAGCCGTGACCGAGATTCTTGCGGGCAGCCAGCGGATCGACCAGATCGATGATGACATTCACCCGCTGCTCTTCCACGCCCAGCGCCGAGACCTTGGTGAACCCATAAGGTTCGATCCGCCGGACCCTGCCCTTCAGAGGCTTGTCCCCTCCCCAATGATCGATCAGCACCTCGCTGCCGGCCCTGATTTTGACCGCATCGCTGGACAGCAGATCGGTGACAATCTCGATGTCCTTCGGATTGCCGAGCTCCATGATCGTCGATCCAGCGGCGATCATGGTTTCGCTTTCCTGTACCAGACGAAGCACCGACCCGCTTTCGGGTGAGCGGATAGCAAGCGCCTTGCCCCCCGATTTCACGCTCGAAGGCGGCATCAGCCGCGCTCTGGCTGCGCGCAACTCAAACCGGGCATTCTCCCGTGCGCCCCTGGCTTCCTCCAGCCGGGCAACACTGCTATCCCGCGCTGCGCGTGCACCGTCATACGCGGCCCGGGTTGCAAATCCGCGTTTATAGAGCGCCGCCGTACGCTCAAAATCTGCGGCCGACAGCTGACTGTCGGCCTGCGCCTGAACGATCCTTGCTATCGCCGATTCAACGCTCGCTTCCAGGGCCCGGATCTGGGCGCGGGTTTCCGATTCGCTGCGCGGATCCAGAAAATCGGGTTGGGCGGGCAGGATCCGCGCGATCACGGTCTGGCCGGCAACCACCGGATCCCCCGGCTCCAGATCGATCCTCTGCAACTCCCCGCTGATCGGAGCCGCGACCGTATATATATCGCGTACCCGGGTCTCGCCCTCGTCATCAATCGTGACAAGCAGCGGGGCTTTCACCGCCTTGGCGACGTCCACATCCATCGGCGGCGTGCGCAACGCCAAATAGACTGCGGCGATCACGACCGCAGCGATCAGGCCGAGGATGATTCTGGGCCCCGGCCGGGACAGATGGCGCTTTCTGTTCGTCATTCCCTGGTCTTCAACACGCTGACCAGATCCAGCCGGTTCAAACGGCTGCTGACAAACAGGGAAGAAACCGCAGCGGTCATCAGCACCAGCAATATGGCAAAGGCAATCGTCGCAGTTGACAGGGCAAAGGGCATGACAAACAAATCTCCACTCATCGAGGATGCGAGATATTGAGACAGATAGTAACCGAACAGCGCACCCAATGGGAGACTGGCGATGACAATCAGGGCTAGCTCTCCCAGCAGGATATAGGAGACTTCGGAGCGCTGATAACCGAGCACACGAAGCGAAACCAGATCGCGCGCCCGCTCGGCGAGACTGATGCGGGCATTATTATATACCACGCCAAAGACGATGAGCGCGGAAAAGGCCGTATTGAACAGGGTCACAATGCCCATGGTTTCGCCAACCGTCTCGTCAATGCCGTTGAGGGCCGCAGCACGCTGGGAAAATCCGGCAATGATCGGCATCGCCTTCAGCTTGCGGTACAGCGCATCGGCTTGGTCCGGATCCACGCTGAGATAGGCGCCGGACGCCAGCGGTGTTTCCCGCATGAGTGGGCCAAGGCTTGCGAAATCGACATAGGCAGGATTGCCGACCGGGCTTTTCAAAATGCTTCTGACGGGCAGTGTCAGATGGGGTCGCCGCCCTTCCGTTATATTGACCTCGACCCGGTCGCCCGGTGCAACAGCGAGCTGCTTTGCCAATATTGTCGAGAGCATCAGGCCTTTTACCGGCGGCTGCACCAGACCATCGTCGATGTCGACCAGCCGGTTGAGATCGCTATCACGCTTCATGCCGGTCAGGCTCTCCGACCGCGATCGATGGCCCGCCGACAAGGTGGCAGCAATATAGCACACCGGCTCCACGCGCATGACTCCGGGCAACCGCTCCAGTTCAAAAAGCACCCGTTCATCGCGCGGCTCGGCAAAGGAAACACTTATGTCGGCGCGATTGGCCTGATGGAACAGCAGATCGGTCATCATCCCGACATTGTCCATCGATCCCGCCGACGCCACATAGAGCCCCAGGGCGGCAGCGACGCCAAACGACCCCAGCATCGACCGCAGCGGCCGACGGACCAGCCCGCGCAGGATGATCCGGGTCGGCTCGTCGAGTTTCCGGATTTTTCCGATCAGGCGGGCGATCCCACCGGAATAATTGGGCGGTACGGGCGGGCGCATCGCTTCCGCGGCTTTCAGCCTGCCGATCCGCCTGACCGTCTGTGCCGCCCCGATCAGAACGACGGTAATCGTAATCAGGCAGGATATCAGAAAGACATCCGATCCTGCGCGATAGGTCAGAAACGGAAATACAAAAAATTCCTGGTAGAGGCCGGCCAGCCCCCGGCCCATCCACGAGCCGAGGATCAGGCCCAAGACCAGTCCCGGCAAGGACAGCACCAGCGCGAGCTTGGCATAATGCCACATGATCGCCCTGTTGCGGTAGCCAAAGGCAGTCAGCAAACCGATAATCTCGCGTTCTGATTCGACCAGGCGAGACAGGACCATATTGATCAGGAACGCAGCAACGCCGAGAAATATCGGTGGCAGGATCGCGGTCATTTGACCAAGCTGGGACAGTTCGTTTTCGAGAAAACGGTCGGAAATCTGGTCGCTTCGGGGGGCTGCTCCACGGCCACCATAGCGTTCCAGCAGGTTATCGACCCGGCGTACGACCTCAGGAGCGACGGCGCCGTGTTCGAGGCGAATAAGCACCTCGTTATAGGCATTACTCGAATTCAGGGCAGCGGCGAGATGTTCTTCCCCCATCCACAGCACCCCGAACCGTCGATTGTCCGGAAAGATCTGGCCAGGACCAATGGCATAAACATATTCCGGAGACAGTGCCGTGCCGACCACCCTCAGGCGCTGCTTCTTGCCATAGAGCAACACCTCGATCGTATCGCCGAGACCGATACGCGCGGCATCGGCAAATTTCTCGCTCGCTAGCACCTCGTCGGGACGGACGGGATTGGGTAACCTGCCGCTACGCAGGACCAGTGCATTGACACGTGGCATCCCGCCGACCCGCGGGAGCGAGTGAATGCGCGTAGTGATCGGCTCCGCTATGCCAGGAATATCCAGCGTGCCATTGCTGGTCAGCCGCCCCTCCGCAATGCTGACGCCGTCAAGCGACTGGACATCATTGACCAGGCTTTCGGAAAACCGTCTGGCGGAGGCAAATATGTCGGCAAAACGATACCGGTCGTAATAGGCATCGCGAGTGGCCTCCAGCGACCGGATCATCCCGAACGACATGACCACCATGCCGATACCCGCCGCGATCACCAGCGCGATGGCGAAAGCCTGCGACCGCAGCCTCCAGATATCCCGGAGCAGCTTGCGGTCGAGCGCACCGAGCCAGGCAGGCAGCCTTACCATCTCAGCTCCGACGGCGCCACGCGGTGCGGATTGTCGCGGTCTTCGACCAGCTCCCCGTCAGCAAAGCGTAGCAGCCGGTCAGCCATATCGGCGATGACAACATTATGCGTGATCAGCAGGGTGGTTGTACCAAGCTCGCGATTGACCTGATCCAGCGCATCGAGAACGATCACGCCGGTCTGGCTGTCCAGCGCTCCGGTCGGCTCGTCGCAGAACATCACCTTGGGCCGCTTGGCTATCGCGCGGGCAATGGCGACCCTTTGCTGCTCGCCGCCGGACAGCTGCGACGGGAAATGATCGATCCGCTTCTCCAGCCCGACAAGCGCCAGTGCCTCTTCGGGTGTCATCGGGTCATCCGCAATCTCGGTAATCAGCGAGACATTTTCGCGGGCGGTGAGCGATGCCACCAGATTGTAGAATTGAAACACAAAACTGACTGAGTTTCGGCGATATTCGGTAAGTTCGGCGGGGCCGAACGCAGTCAGTTCCTGGCCTTCGAAAAACACCTCTCCATCCGTCGCTTCATCCAGGCCGCCAACGATGTTGAGAAAGGTGGATTTGCCCGAACCGCTGGCCCCCAGCAAGACGACCATCGCCGATCGGGGCAGTTCGAGATCGATTCCCCGCAGCGCGTGCACTGCGGTGGGCCCTTCGCCGTAGACCTTGGTCAACCCGCGAATAATGTACAGGCTTTCATCTTGGGGAGAACGAGAGAGTGCTGGCCCGGCCATCAGCCTTGGTATTTTGCCAGCATTCTCGCGAGCGGCTCCGCATCATCGGCACCAAAATCCTTTGGAATTTCCGCCAGCAGCTGGGCACTGGTTGCAGGACTCAGATTTTTGCGGATCAGTCCCAGCGCACGGGGCGCTGCGACGAGCACAAGGTCCTCGCGACTTTCAGATGCGATCTCTTCAATCTTCCTGACAGCCGCGATGACAAAATTGTCCTCTTCCTGCTGCTGAAAATCCGTCGGTTCATGCGCGGCGCGGCGAAGTGACTTGCTCTGGAAGGTCCGCCCGGGTCTGTCGGTGCCCAGTTCCGAAGTCTTGCGGGTCGGACTGCGATATTCTTCGATAAGTTTGAGTTCCGGATCAAAAGCGTCGCCAATATTGCGGAAGATCGACATTCTGGTGCCGTCAACGGCTACGACAAGACTTTCTTTGCGCAACAGCATGCCTCGCTCCTCATCTTCGAGAACGGATCACCTTGATGGTTCTACTGTAACGGGCATTGTAGGTTGACCGCGGAACCGGAACGATAGGTATTGTTACGGAATAATATTGCCCGCTGATCATTGCGAAACGACAGCGACCGAAGCGCAGACGAGCGCTTGTCAAAAATCCAATTGAGCCATCAGCGAGATCACGTCGCTGTCGCTGGTCTGGTCGAAATCCCGGTAGAAGGAGCCAACCGCCCCGAACGGGCTGGGCGTGTACAGGCAGACAATTTCGTCGCATTCGCCCCGCAATTCTTCGAGCGCTGACGGCGGGGCAACCGGAACCGCCAAGATGGTCTTGCGCGGCTTGTTCTTGCGCACGCCTTTCAAGGCAGCCTTGACCGTTCCACCGGTTGCGATACCGTCATCGACGATGATCACCGTACGGCCCGCGATATCAATCGGCTGTCGATCGCCAAGATAGGCGGAGCGTCGCCGGGCGATTTCCCTAAGCTGCCGCTGCGTCTCGGCCTCGATATAGTCGGGACTGGGCCGGATCTGGCGGACGATTTCCTCGGTAAGCACGATCTGCGGGCTGGCGCCATCAACCACCGCACCGATGCCATATTCCGGCCAGCCGGGCGCGCCGATCTTCTTGACAAACAAAAGGTCCATCTGCGCACCAAGGGCTTTGGCCACCTCAAAGGCAACCGGAACGCCACCCCGAGGCAGCGCGAGAATCAGCGGATCGTCAAAATCGCGTTCGCTCAGCTTTCTGGCGAGCTTTCTGCCGGCATCCTGTCGATTTTCAAAAGCAATTGCCCGTCCATCCACATGCCCTCTCCTCGTCACCGGTCGGGGTGCGCACTGAACCAGGCGCTGGCGTGCACAATCACCTCTTCCAGCGTCCCCGGCTCCTCGAACAAATGTCCGGCGCCCTTGACGATGGTCAGTCGCTTTGGAGATTGCAGCGCGTCATAGGCCTGCTTGTTCAGGTCAATCACCGGACCGTCGAGGCTGCCGACGATCAGCAACGTCGGAGCGCGTACCTTTCCCAGCCACGGGCCTGCCAGATCGGGCCTGCCACCACGGGAGACAATGGCCGCAATAGGTGGTTCATCCCGCGCAGCCGCGACCAGCGCCGCACCGGCGCCGGTGCTTGCCCCGAAATAACAGATCGGAATCTCGGAATAAGCCGGCTGCTCGCGGACCCAACGGGCAGCCAAGGACAGACGTCCTGCGAGCAGTTCGATATTGAACACATTTGCCCGGTCCCGCTCTTCCTCTGGCGTCAGCAGATCAAGAAGCAGCGTCGCAAACCCGTCTTCGCGCAGCGCTGCCGCTACGTGATTGTTGCGCGGGCTCAGCCGGCCACTGCCGCTGCCATGAGCGAAAATAACCATAGCGATCGGATTTGCCGGTACCGTCAGGATCGCCTTTAACCCGGCGGGCGGTATCTCGACTTCTCTTGGATTGACGCCTTCGGCGATATTATCGGCCATGGTTTTTCCTCACAGACCAAAGGGATAGGTTTCTGGCGCACCATGGGGTTTTTCATGTCCCAGCGCGGTCACCGCCTTGGTGGTTTCGAACCAGACATAGGCATCAAACTGGTCGGCCAGTATCGCTTCGAAATAATGGCTGAGCAGCTCAGTTTCCGGGCGATACACCACGCCAATCGCGCGCTCCAGCAGGGGCTCGCGCAATATGGCGGCGAGATCCTGGCGATCGCGGCCTCGCCAGTCGGTCAGCGACCGGGCAAAACCGGTCAGGCGGAACGCATATTCATAGCTGTCGGGCCGGGCCGGACGAACCGTCTTGATCTGCATGTCCGCGCCCCAGTCGCTCGCCGCAGCCACCGTGCCCTTGTCGGTGCCGAAACCGATGCTGACTGCATCGTCGCCATAGGCGATGCGGCACAACTGGCCGATATTGAATTCGCCGCGCCAGCCCATGGCGGTCGCTGATGCATCGCCGACATGCGAATTATGGGCCCAGACAATCGCCTTGGTTCCCACCCCGCGATGCGCGATCAGCGCTTGCAGAGTGTCGAACATGTGGCGGTCGCGCAGATTCCAGGATGCGGCCCCGCCTTCGTAAATCGAACGGTAGTAGCGCTCTGCCGCAGCAACGATCCTGGCATTTTGCGCCGCATCAAACCATTTCTCACCGTCCTCGTTCAAATAGTCGAGCCGGTTTTCAAACAGGCGGCGAAGCTGATCCAGCACCGCTTCCTCGCATCCGCCAAGTCCCCCATGGACCACCGCCTTGCCATATTCGGCCGGATGATCCTGCCAGGGTGTCAGGCAGCCATAGCGCCAGCGCGCCTTTGCAGCCTCTTCAGGATCGACCGAATCCAGATATTCCAGTACCGAAGCAATGGATTCGGTCAGGCTGTAAACGTCCAGCCCGTGGAAGCTGACCTGCCGCTCCTCGGCTTTATGCTCGTTGTAATCCCTGAGCCAGTCGGCGAAGGCGAGCACATCATGGTTGCGCCACATCCAGGTGGGAAAACGGACAAAGCTGTCGCCGCGCCGCGGTCGCGGATCATGATGGCGAACATAGCCATCAATGCGGGCCGCGTCGGGCCAGTCCGCCTCCACGGCCACGATGGTAAATCCGTGTTCCTCGATGAGCTGCCGGGTGATAGCCGCCCGTGCGCTGTAGAACTCGGAAGTACCATGCGTTGCTTCACCAAGGAGCACCAATTGCGCATCGCCATAGCGGTCAAAAAACTTGCCGAAATCCGCCTGGCTTTCCGGCTTGGGAAGCAATTCGGCGTGCTCCCGCAATGCGGCAACCAACTCCTTAGATGGAGAACGCGGCTCTCTGGCCCAGTGGATCGGCTTGTTCATCGGCTTTCAATACCAGAGCTTGCGGATGTCTTCGGGGAGAGTCGCCTTGATGTCATCCATTTCGCCTTCCGAAATATGGTCGGCGATGACGTTGAGCGCCCCGCTGACCGTCGCCACCGGATCATCTTTCGGACTATCCCCGAAAGCGGCCATCACGGCATCGACAAACTGGTCCTTGTGCCGGATATCGGCGGAATATTTCGCAGGCTGATAGCCTTCGTAAAATACGCCGCGGATCAGCGTCGGCAGTTGCGCCGCAAAATGCGCATTTTCATTGGCATGCAGGCGATCACGGAGGGTGTGGAGCGTGGAGCGCAAAAGCGTGAACGCGCGATGCTTGTCCTCCCAGTCCAGTTCATACATGATATCATTCAGCCAGCTATTGGCGTCCTGAATGGCCTTGTCGAATATCGGTAGTCCCAAGCCGGTCATCTTTCGCATCCTTGCGTCGATTCAAAAGCAGCATTGCCGCTTGCGGACCGTCAAATGATGCGTGGTACCGACAAGCGCCAACCAATTCGCGTGGTGATCTGCTGTTAGCTCATATCGCTCGCGCCCGCAGTCGTGGATTATACGTAGTGTCGTTCCAACCCGTCCATGGCGGCGAATCTCCGGGTGTTTACGTATGCCCGTTCGACCTTGAAGCGGGTAATTCGAGAACCAACAGATTGATATGAAACAAGATTGTGCCTTTCCGGGGAACCATGGATGGATGTAGCTCCTGCACCGGTCGATGACAGGCGAACAGGGCTCGGCGATGAGCAGGTCCGGGAGCGCCAAGCGCGCTATGGCCCCAATGAAATACCCCATCGCGACCAGCGCTCGCTTGCCAGAATAATCGGCGAGGTCTTGCGGGAACCCATGCTTGCCCTGTTGCTGGCGGCGGGCTTTGTCTATCTGCTGCTCGGAGACCGGCTGGAAGCCGCTATCCTGCTGCTTTTTGCCACATTTTCCGTCGCGATTTCGGTCATTCAGGAAACGCGCAGCGAGCGGGTGCTGGCAGCCTTGCGGGACCTGTCGAGTCCCCGCGCGCTGGTCGTCCGCAATGGTGAAAGACGACGCATTCCGGGGCGCGAGGTGGTGGTGGGCGACATGCTCATACTGGAACAGGGGGACCGCGTCGCTGCTGATGTCCAGCTGTGCTCGGCCACGGAGCTCGAGATTGATGAATCGCTGCTGACCGGAGAATCCCTTGCCGTGGGCAAGCAGGCCGAAGCGATGGCCTTCTCGGGGACCCTCGTCGTTCGCGGGTCCGGTGTTGGCAGCGTTGTCGCGATTGGCGGACGGACCGAGATCGGCCAGATCGGCGGCCATCTCGCAAATATCCGGCCGGACGCACCGCGCTTGCGAAAGGAAACCGGGCTGATCGTCAAGCTGGCGGGCATCGGCGGAATCCTGATCGCTGCTTCGGTGACCTTGGCTTATGGTTTTCTGCGCGGTGGCTGGCTGGATGCCTTTCTCGCCGGCATCGCCATCGGGATGGCCATGCTGCCCGAGGAATTCCCGGTGGTGCTGGTCACGTTCATGGCCATGGGCGCGTGGCGGATATCCAAGGCCAATGTCCTGACCCGGCGGGCTGCGGCCATAGAAACACTGGGGTCGGTGACCATATTGTGCACGGACAAGACGGGGACCCTGACCGAAAACCATATGGCGGTGGCCGCATTGTGGCTGCCAGGCGGGCAGAATCTCACGGTCGAACGAAACCAGGGCTTGCCGACTGTGTTTCAACCCTTGCTCAGGGCCAGCCAGCAGGCCAGCGAGATCGATCCCGCCGATCCGATGGATATTGCGATTCACACGGCTGCGACCGATCTGCTCCCGGACAACCGCGGCGAACAGCATTGGCGACTGGAACGGCATTTTGGCATCCGTCCCGATTTGCTCGCAACGACGAACATGTGGCACGACGGCGAACCCGGAGCGGAGAGGCTACTCGCAGCCAAGGGCGCACCGGAAGCCATCGCGCGGCTATGCCGCCTGTCGGTGTCAGAGCAGAGCGAGATGCTGCAAGCGGTGGAGCAGATGGCGGCAAGAGGAATGCGCGTTCTCGGTGTGGCAACCGTCCGGGCTGGCGCGATTGACGATTACACCGACCTGCTTGACCATGACTTTGCGTTTGCCGGGCTGATCGGACTTGCCGATCCCCTGCGCCCCAGTGTTCCTGAAGCCATCCGCCAGTGCCGCAATGCCGGTATCCGGGTGGTGATGATCACCGGCGATCATGCCGCAACCGCCAGATCCATCGCAGCGGATGCAGGGATCGAAAGTACCAGCTTGATGACCGGACAGGATATCGCCGCACTGGACGATACAGAATTGGGCAACAGGCTTCGCGTGACCAATATTTTTGCCCGCATCATGCCGGAACAGAAGCTGCGCCTGGTACGGGCCCTGAAGGCCGATGGCGAGGTGGTCGCGATGACCGGAGACGGGGTGAATGACGCTCCCTCACTCAAGGCCGCCCATGTTGGCATTGCCATGGGCAAGCGGGGAACAGATGTCGCGCGGGAAGCGGCCGCGCTGGTGCTCCTCGATGATGAATTCAGCGCCATCGTCCGCGCGATCAGGCTGGGACGCCGGATCTATGACAATATCCGCAAGGCGATGGAGTTTATTTTTGCGGCCCACGTCCCGATTGCCGGACTGGCGCTCCTGCCGTTGCTGTTCGGATTGCCGATGCTCCTTGGCCCCATCCATATCGCCCTGCTCGAGATGGTCATCGATCCCGCTTGCGCGCTGGTTTTTGAAGCCGAGGAGGAAGATGACGAAATCATGCATCGCCGGCCACGCCATCCCGAGGCACGGCTATTCTCTCTTCCGATGGTGCTGTGGAGCATATTCCAGGGAGGGTTGGCGATGGGCGCGCTGACTCTGGGAATTATCATCGCCGTTCAGCAAAACCTGCCGGTGCCGGAGCTGCGGGCGCTGGCCTTTTCCGCCTTGGTCATCAGTCTCCTGGCTCTGATTCTCGCCAATCGCAGCAGCAGCGCTTCGCTTCGGTCGCTATTGGATTATCGAAACAAGGCACTGATGATAATATTGGGTGGCGTGATGATCGTGATGCTGGTCATCTATCTGTTCGAACCGGCCCGGTCCATCCTGGGCTTTGCCAAACTCTCCGTCATCCAGATTGGTGCCGTCTTGGGCTACGGTTTCATTTTGCTGCTCGTTCTGCAATTGCTCAAGCCGCTGGTCAATCGGCTGTTGCAGGAGACTGGCTCATCGGCACGCAATTGACCTTCCTTCCCGTTGATGCGGGGCTGACTGGCCTGATCGTTCAATGGTTGCTGTTCGGTGCCTGCGCCCTGCTCATTCTGGCCGCTGGACCCAGGCTCACCCGGAACGCCGAAATAATCGCTGCAAAAAAAGGGCTGTCGGATGACTGGATCGGCCTGATTCTCTTGGCTTCGATCACCTCGCTACCGGAACTGGCCGCCGGCATATCGTCGGTCAGCATCGCGCGTGCTCCCCAGATAGCCGTCGGGGCGGTCTTTGGCAGCTGCGTTTTCAATCTGGTCATGCTGGTGGTGCTGGATTTTGCGGTACGCGGCGAATCGGTCTACCGCCGCGCGCGTCAGGGACATATATTGTCTGCCGGCTTCGGCATCATGCTGATCGGGTTCGCGGGTCTGTCCATGATGGTCGGCGGCCTCGGCATCATCCCGGCGATCGGCCATTTCAGCGCAGCCTCCCTGATGATCATATTGTTCTATGTGGTCGCGACCCGGGCCATCTATAATTATGAAGCGAAGATACAGGACAGCACCGCGCAGAAAGTGGCTAAAGAACCGTCCGCGGTCTCTCTTTCAACGGCACAAATGTGGGTGCTGGTGGCGGCAGTCGCGATTTTGGCCGGGGGATCGATGCTGCCTGTGATTGGCGCCACTATCGCAGACCAGATGGGCATGGGCAGAGGTTTTGTCGGCACAATATTTGTCGCGGCCGCGACATCTCTCCCGGAACTCGCGGTGTCCCTGGCGGCTCTGCGTCAGGGATCGGTCAATATGGCGATTGCCAACCTCCTCGGCAGCAACCTTTTCAACATATTGATACTCGCCGTCGAAGACGGGCTGTATCTTGATGGTCCACTGCTCGACTCGGCGGCGCCAATCCACGGAGCGACGGCGATGGCGGCAATGGTGATGAGCGGCGTGGTCATCATCGGACTGCTATATCGCCCGCAAACGAGACTGTTTCGCGCAGTCGGATGGATAAGCATCACCCTCTTCACCGTCTATCTGGTGAACATCTATATCATCTACATCAGCTCGATATAGGCCTGACGACCCGGTAATCGGGAAGCAGAACGGCTGCGCCGTTCAATTGTCCGCTACGCTGTCTTTCCAGCACCGCATTGGCCTCCTCCAGCGGAAATCGCTCGACCGTCGGCCGGATTCCCGAAGCGTCGGCTGCGGCCAGAAACTCGGTGCCATCCGCCCGGGTCAGGTTCGCAACAGACATGATCGCCCGTTCGCCCCAAAGCTCGGCGTAAGGGAAGGCCGGAATATCGCTCATGTGGATGCCCGCACAGATCACCCGTCCGCCTTTGCGAACCGAACGGAGCGCGGCCGGAACGAGTTTCCCGACCGGTGCAAAAATGATCGCTGCGTCGAGCGGGACGGGCGCAGGCGCATCCGAACCGCCAGCCCATGTACAGCCGAGTTCCCGCGCAAAGGCTTGGCCGCTACGATCACCAGCCTTTGTGAAGGCATAGATGTCCCGTCCCTGCCATTTCGCTATTTGTGCGAGAATATGAGCGGCAGCCCCGAAGCCATAAAATCCCAGCGTCCTGGCCACGCCGGTCATTCGCAGCGAGCGCCAGCCGATCAGGCCGGCGCACAGCAATGGCGCGGCTTCCGCATGGGAAAAGCGCTCCGGGATGGCGAAGCAATATTGGGCGCTCGCGACGACATGGCTGGCATATCCGCCATCCCGGGTACAGCCGGTAAATTCGGGATCGTCACAGAGATTTTCCCGGCTGGCCAGACAATAGCTACAATGGCCGCAGCTGGAACCCAGCCAGGGAACCCCGATCCGCTGGCCGACTGCGAAGCCCGAGACGTCGGCTCCCATCTCCACGATCCGGCCAACGATCTCGTGCCCCGGAACGACGGGATAGCGGGCTTCTGCTATCTCGCCGTCAGCAATATGAAGATCGGTGCGGCACACGCCGCAGGCAAGAATTTTGAGCAATATCTCGTTGGGGCCCGGCACCGGCATATCGCGTTCAACCAGACGCAGCGGCTGTCCCGGGCCGTCCAGCTGCATCGCATGATATGTTTCCCGCCTGGCCTGCATCTTGCCTTCATGATGCTTCCAATTCTTCCATCTAAAAATCCGTAATGGTCCGTATTGCCGTTCACTGGCTGTTTGCAACCCGCGGCGCTCCGAAACATTACGTAAAGACAGTCGCAAGCCGTTGATGCGAGATGTGCAAGGGCTGGTTGCTGTCAATGCCGACTTTATTTTTTGAAATCGGGGGATGTCCGGGGCTAGCTTTGGAAACCATATGACCGAGAAAGATTATATACGCTGGCTCGATAGGGTAACGCTCGACGATATTTCCCTTGTCGGCGGGAAGAATGCCTCGCTGGGCGAGTTGGCAGGCTCGCTTTCCACCGACATCAAGGTCCCGGAGGGCTTCGCGGTGACCGCAGAAGCCTATCGCGATCTGCTGGAGAGCAACGGCCTGTGGCCGGGGATAGCGAAAATTCTGGAGGATACGGACTGGTCCGATATGGAATCTGCTGCCCGAATGTCCGGGCGGCTCCGCGCCATGGTCACAACCGCACCATTGCCCTCCGCTCTCGACGCGGAAATCCGGCAGGCCTATCAAAAACTCGGTCAGGATCATGGTCGCAAGGTCGCGGTGGCGGTACGCAGCAGTGCAACAGCAGAAGACCTGCCCGACGCCTCTTTTGCCGGCCAGCACGAGACCTTCCTCAACATACGCGGTGCCGACGCCTTGGTTGAGGCGATACGGCGCTGCTTTGCCTCGCTGTTCACGCAGCGCGCGATTTCCTACCGGATCAACAAGGGCTTTGACCACAAGGACGTCGCCTTGTCAGTCGGGGTCCAGCGGATGATCCGCGCGGACCGGGCATCATCCGGAGTCATTTTTACCCTGGATACGGAAAGCGGAAATCGCGACATCGTGATGGTCACTGGGGTCTGGGGACTGGGCGAGGCGATTGTCCAGGGGCTTGTTGATCCGGACGAATTTCTGGTACACAAGCCAACCCTGAAACTGGGCCATGAACATGTTTTGCGGCACCATATTGGCGGCAAGAAGGTCAAACTGGTTTATGCCGCCGCCAGCGCGGACGAGCCAACCGTCTGGCGAAAGGTGCGCCGGTCTGAACAGATGCGCCCATGCCTTTCCGATGATGAAATTATCACGCTCGCGAAACAGGCGGTGGCGATTGAAGCCCATTACAGCGAGCGGCATGGCCGGCCGACGCCCATGGATATTGAATGGGCAAAAGACGGTCCCGACGGGGCGCTGTATATCGTGCAGGCCCGCCCGGAAACCATTCACGCATCCGCCGATGGTGATCTTCTGACGCAATATCAGCTGGATGGCACTGGCAAGGTGATCCTTGAGGGACAGGCTGTCGGCGATCGCATCGGCAGCGGTCCGGTCCGGCTGGTGAAAGACAGCAGCGAACTGGAAACGGTCGGACCGGGAGATATCCTTGTGGCGACAGCGACCACGCCCGACTGGGAACCGGCGATGAAACGATCGGCCGCGATCATCACCGAGCATGGCGGACGGACATGCCATGCCGCCATTGTCGCACGTGAAATGGGCATTCCCGTAATCGTCGGAGCGGCAGGTGCCACGCAGCTCCTCGCGACGGGCGAGCAAGTCACGGTTGACTGTTCGCAAGGCATGACCGGTCGCGTGATGAGCGGGATCATTCCCTATTCCGTGCACACTGTTGATATCGGCGAACTGGAGAAAACCGAGACCGACCTGATGGTCAATATCGCCAATCCCAATGCCGCTTTCCGCGTCGCCGCCTTGCCGGTCGCCGGTGTCGGGCTGGCACGCACCGAGTTCATCATTGCCAATGAAATCGGGGCGCATCCCATGGCATTGCTGTTGCCGGACCAGATCGGCGACCGCCGGATTCGCAAGAAGATCGAGATGCTGACGTCCGGCTATGAAAGCGGCGCAGACTATTTTGTCACGCGCCTGGCCGAAGGAATCGCCACAATTGCGGCTGCCTTCTATCCCCGTCCCGTGATCGTTCGGACGTCCGATTTCAAATCGAACGAATATGCCTCCCTGCTCGGCGGCGGTGATTTTGAGGAGACCGAGAATAACCCGATGATCGGATTCCGCGGGGCCTCCCGCTATATCCATCCCGCCTATCGGGACGCGTTCGCCCTCGAATGTCAGGCCTTGCGGCGGGTCCGCGATGACATGGGATTGTCGAACCTTATCGTGATGATTCCCTTCTGCCGGAGAATCGAGGAGGCGCGGCGGGTATTGGAAGTCATGGCCCAAAATGACCTGGATCGGGGCCGGAATGGTCTTGAAATTTACATCATGTGCGAAATTCCCAGCAACGTCGTGCTGATCGACGAATTCGCTCAACTCTTTGACGGATTTTCGATCGGCTCCAATGACCTGACGCAGCTGGTTCTGGGTGTGGACCGGGATTCTGAAATACTCGCTGCCGACTTTGAAGAGGAAGACCCGGCGGTTTTGGCGATGATCGAGCAAGCCATTGCGGGTGCCCACCGTCATGGATTGAAATGCGGGATTTGCGGACAGGCGCCTTCCGACCGCCCCGGATTTGCAAACTGGCTGATTGCGAGGCAGATCGACAGTATCAGTCTCAGTCCGGACAGTGTGCTCGGAGTGATGCAGCAACTCGCCATCAATCACCAACTGCCGCAAAAGCCGGGTCCGCCTTCCCGTGCCAATCGATGCACAGCCCAGATCGATGCCTGAATGAACGATATGGCCAGAAAACCGAGATCAGGAACCGCTGGTTCTGAACGGAACATGCTCGGGGATCCATGGGGCGAAGGTTCATCCCCTCTCTTCCCATGGCCACATGAAGGTCATGATTGGACGGTCCGCGATGTCGCCGCTGATCGCACGATTTTCCGGCAAGGTGGAAAGCCGGAATATCTGTTTGAAATTATCAGCGGAACGCTGAAACTATCTCAGGTCACCGAGGACGGAAGGCAGATCATTCTCGGATTTCCCTCAACGGGTGAACTTGTCGGCCTGACCGGCGACAGAGAATATCGCTACGCTGCGGAAACCCTGACCCCGACCCGACTGCGCCTGATCCGTTGGACCGGATTTTATCGGCAATTGTTGGAGGACCGGGCTGCCCGGGACAAGCTACTGCACTGGTTCGAGACCCAGGAAGAAATGACCCAGGAACATATTGCCATGCTCACCTTGCATAGCCCTGTGTCAAAACTGGCGGCCTTTCTGCTGCGACAAGTCTCCCGGCAAAAGCGATCCGCCGGAACCGACAAGGCGATCATCGATTTGCCGATGACCCAGCGGGATATCGCCACCTATCTGGACATCGCGCCAGAGACCTGCAGCCGGACGATGAAAAAATTGCGGAAAGACGGAGTCATTGCCGCCCGGGACCGTTTCGGCAACCATCAGCTAATCGAAATTCTTGATCGGAAACGACTGAATGATTTTGCAAATAGCCCCAGTCTCTGAAGTCCTTGGTCTTCTCACAAACATCGGATTTCTCGAGAAAAAACGTGCCCCCAGTTGATCCTGATCAATTCGGAAAGGAGGCCGAATCGATATAGGAAGCTTGGGGGGTCGACCTTGATTCGGAAGGACCCAAAAATGCATACGAAGTCGCCGCCTGTTCAGCCGCCTTTCACAGGACCCCGTCCCAAACTCAGGAAAAACAGCGCCTATTCCCGCGCCGGTTATAGGGAGAGCAATAGCGACGCGGCCCCCTTCCGGAGCACCGTTGCATGCCTGGACAACTCCCGCGACGCGGCCCATGTGTTCCGTCATGCCGTTGCCGTGGCCAGCGGTCTGGACATTCCGGTGAAACCGGCTCATGTTTTGCAGGGCTGGGCCGCCGAATTCAGCCCCAGCGATCCGATCGGATGGCAGATCAAGATGCGCGAGGCGCAGGACTATCTGTCGCGCCTCGTGAAACCCGAAAACAGGTCGTTTGTTCTGCAGGACCAGCTTCTGCTCAACGGCGTCGCTGGCGAGGAAATCTCCCGCTGGACCGGCGAAAACGCCGACAATCTGATTGCTATGACGACTCGGTGCGGACTGGAGAACGGGCATTCGGCAAATGACCTCGCGCTGGGCAGAACCGCCCAGATGGTGCTCGATCGCACCGACGCCTCGCTCCTGCTGATCCCCCCGGACGGGAAGAAGGGGGAGGAGGACATTGTTTATCGGCGGCTTATCGTTCCCCTCGACGGATCATGGCGAGCCGAGAGCGTGCTGCCTTTTGCGATGCGCATTGCGCGCAAACATGGCGCCGAACTGCTTCTGGCGCATGTAATCCCCAAGCCCGAAATCGTGGCGGCTGGCCTGGATGATGCGGAGGCCAATGATTTCGTGATGAAACTCAATCAATTCAACGAAAAATACGCCAGAGCCTATCTTGATCGCCTGCAGTCTCGATTGACCAGCGGCGGTATTGTCGTGCGATCGGTTTTGGAGAAGGAAGGTGACGTCCGGGAGCGCTTGCTCGGGCTTGCCGACAGTCATGCGGCGGACTTGATCGTCATGTCAGCCAGGGGAAAGGGCACGATTCACAATATGTCCTGCGGCAATGTCGCCAGACATATTGCGGGACATACAAAATGCCCGTTGCTGCTTATTCGCCAGCAAAAGGCCCGGCCGGCCGACCATTCGACCCTCCCGAGGCAACGCTATGGTCCGCGGCTGTCATGGGAGTCGGCGCATTAGGCTGTGTCCGAGCTTTCCGCGCAAACCACGCAATCTCCGGCTGACGATAAGGATCGGAACATCATTGATCCTGATCGCACCGATCCACAACATTCCGATCGGGATGAAGCCAGTCTCCTGGAAAGGGCGGCAGCTGATCTCAATCACCACCACCAGCTATCGGATGGCGTTCCCGAGCCCGTTCCAGCCTGGCGTCATATAGATGAAGCCGTCGATTGGCTGACGCTGGCACGAGAATCCTGCGCAAATGCTCCAGCAGATGCAGGGAAAGCCGCCGAATGGTTGCTCGACAATGACTACCAGGTTTACCGGGCTATTCGCCAGATCAAGGAAGACCTGCCGCACAGTTTTTATGAAAAACTGCCCGCACTGGAGGCGGAACCGAAATGCAGATTTCCCCGGGTCTTTGCGCTTGCCCATACGCTGCTGAAAGTCACGCATTTGCAGATAACGCTGCCGGCAGCGATCCAGTTTATCCGCGCCTATCAGCGGGGGAGTCCGCTTACCATCGCAGAGCTTTGGGCATTTCCAACCATGTTGCGGATCGCCTGTCTCGAAATTCTGGTGTCATCACTCGGCGCCATTTTGCATGACCAGATCAATCAGCCCTTTACCCCGACGATTGAGGCCAGGGCCGCCCGTTCGCTTGACAATACCGAACGGGTGGCGCGATCCATAGCCAATCTCTCGCTGATCGCCGCCATTTCTTGGGAGGATTTCTTCGACCAAACCAGTCAGGTTGAAAAGATCCTCGGCAAAGACCCTGCCCGCTATTATACCCGGATGGATTTCGAGACGCGGGACCGATATCGCCGGGCGATTGAGATTCTCTCCTCCTATTCCGGCATGACGGAAGTGGATCTTGCGGCAAAGGTGGTGAAGCGGGCAGCGGCGTCCGGCCAGCCGGGTGAAGACCATATCGGTTACTGGCTGATCGGTGCCGGCAGGCGAATTTTTGAACAGGAACAGGGACTAACAGTTCCTCTCGGACTGCGACTCAGGCGCCTGGCATTCGACCATGCCGGAACCTTCTATTCGTTTGGACAGCTATTCTGCTGGATCAGCGCGTTCCTCATCCCTGCCATCTATCTGTGGCTTATCGGGGCGGCACCCGTTCACTGGATCGGCTCATTCCTGATCATGCTGATCCCGGCATCAACCCTTTCGATCTCCTTCGTCCAGCGCCTGGTGACGATGATCGTCCCTCCCAAGACATTGCCAAAACTAGATTTTTCCGAAGGCCTGCCTTCCGATTGCAGGACGATTGTCGTCATCCCTGCCCTGATTGGAAAGGCTGAAGAGATACCCGACCTGGTTCAGCAGTGCGAGGCCCACTGGCTGTCCAATGTCGACCCCCATCTTCAGGTTGCCCTGCTTGCCGACCTTGCCGATGCGCCCGCTCAACATATGCCAGCCGACGAGGAAATTACCGCCCAGCTCGTCCGGCATTTCCGTGCGCTGAACAGTCGGCATGGCCAGAAAGAGGCCGGTCCGTTTCATCTGTTGCTTCGCTCGCGCCACTATAACAGGGGCGAGGGCTGCTGGATGGCCTGGGAGAGAAAAAGAGGGAAGCTGGAGCAATTCAACCGGCTTCTTGTCGAAGATGATGACCAGGCCTTCACCGTTCATGAAGGAAACCGCCAGGCACTTTCCGGGATACGATTCGTCATTACCGCCGACGCCGACACCATCTTGCCCACCGGATCGGTCCGAAAGCTGGCTGGCACGCTGGCACATCCGGAAAATGTTGCCCGGTTTGATCCTGTCACTGGCGAGATCGTCTCCGGCTATTCGATTCTTCAACCCAGGGTCGAAATGGCGCCGCAGGGTATTAGCCGGACATTTTTCACCCGTTTTTTTGCCGGCGATACAGCGATAGACATATATAGCCGCGCGGTTTCCAACGTGTATCAGGACCTGTTCGGGATCGGCATTTTTATCGGCAAGGGCATTTATGATGTCGCCGCGTTCCATCGCTGCATCGACGGCCGGGTTGCCGAAAACACGATATTGAGTCACGACTTGCTGGAAGGCGCTCTGGGCCGCGCTGCGCTCGCTTCCGATATCGTCCTCTATGAGGGCTTCCCCGGTACCTATCTTGAATATGTCAAACGCTGGCACCGGTGGGTCCGCGGTGACTGGCAGCTATTGCCCTGGCTGCGCCGGCGCATCCGCGAAGCAGACGGAGCAAAAAGACGCAACAATCTCTCGGCACTCAGCAAATGGATGATCGTCGACAATCTGCGTCGTAGCCTTGTTGCGCCATCTTTGGTGCTGATGCTGGTCGTGGGGTGGATGTTCCTGCCCGGCAATCCCTGGTTCTGGACGCTGCTCGCGATATTTGCCCATGGCGGACAGATATTCACCGACCTCGTCACGGGACTCGCGCAAGGGCGCAGGCGCGGCGCCGTTCGGGGACTTTTTGCCCAACTGGTTGATCAGGCCGGCCGCTGGTTTCTGGCGATCGCCTATCTTCCGTTTGAAGCAGCGATTAGCGTTCATGCTATCGCCGCGACGCTCTGGCGCACGCTGATCTCGAAGCAGAAAATGCTGCAGTGGACCACCGCAGCCCAGCTGTCGGCGCAACAGCGAAATCGCCATTCGCGCCTCACGATCTGGTTGGAAATGTGGACCGGCCCGGCGACGGCGCTGGCGCTTGCCATCGCCCTTCAGCTTTTGAAACCGGCAGCTTTCCCCGCCGCCTTCCCGCTTTTGCTGCTGTGGTTCGTGGCGCCCGAAATCACGCTGTTGCTGAACCGGCCGCGCCACAAGCCGGTCAAGGCTCTGAACGAGCAGGACCGGCTTTTCCTGCGCAGCCTGGCGCGCCGGACCTGGCTCTATTTCGAAAGTTTCGCCGGACCGCAGGACAACTGGCTGCCACCGGACAATTATCAGGGCGATCCCTATCCCGAAACCGCTCACCGTACATCACCCACCAATATCGGGATGATGCTGCTTTCCACTGCCAGTGCCTGGGATCTCGGATATCTGGGAGGGGAAGAGCTGGCGGCGCGCACGGCGAATATCTTTGCCACTCTCGATCGGCTGGAAACCCATCGCGGCCATTTTCTGAACTGGTATGACACGCTCAGCTTGCAACCGCTAGAGCCTCGTTATGTGTCCGTTGTAGACAGCGGCAATCTGGCGGGATCCCTGATTGCCTATTCGTCCTTGCTGGAAGAGGTCGCAAAAGCGCCACTGATCGAGCCACAGCGATGGGCGGGGCTCGAGGACCTCTTTCGGCTTTTGTTCGAAACAATAGAGCGGATTTCCGGCAATTCGGACGACCTCCAATCAGAAGTCTGCCTGCTGCAGGCAAGACTGGATGGCCTCGCTGGTGACCCTCTGCAATGGCATGGCGCGCTGACCGGCCTATTGCAGAGCCGGCTTCCCGTTCTCCAGCAAGCGATCGCCAAGGTGGCAACGCAACCGGAAGCGATTACCACCGCCGATCTGCGTGAACTCCACAGCTGGTTTGATCGTCTTCGGCATCAACTGCAGACCATCGTGCACGATATCGAAGCGCTTGCGCCCTGGCTGGCGCTGGATGACATTCCATCAGAACGTCACGGCCTGCTCGCTGATCTTGCCGAGCAGCTTCAGCAGCCGGAAAACGACCGGAATTTCGATCAGGCTCTGGTCACGATCAAAGAGGCGATGGATGAAATGCCAAGCCAGCGCCGCTGGTTCCAGTCGCTGGAAAATGCCGTGGAAGCGGGTCGGCAAAATCGCAGAAAATTAGCACGAAACCTCCGGGAAATGGCAGAAAGGGCCCAGAAATATGTCGGGCAAATGGAATTTTCTTCCTATTATGACCGCGAGCGCCGGCTGCTTCACATCGGCTATAATGTCAGCGCAGACCGGATGGATCCCCACCATTATGACCTGCTCGCCAGCGAAGCGAGGCTGGCCAGCTATCTCGCCATTGCCCACCAGGATGTACCGATGGAGCACTGGTTCCATCTCGGCCGCCCGGTCATGCGCTATGACAGCGGTCTGGCGCTGATTTCCTGGAACGGCTCGATGTTCGAATATCTGATGCCCCGCCTGCTGATGCTGAGCGGACCGCAAACGCTGCTGAGCGAGAGCGAGAAGATCGCAGTGGAGATGCAAAAAATCTATGGGCGGCAACAGGGCATTCCCTGGGGTGTATCGGAATCCGCCTATGCGGCAAGAGATCCTGAACACCGCTATCAATATCAGGCCTTTGGTGTTCCCGGCCTCGGACTGCGTCGCGGGCTGGCAAAAGATGTGGTGATTGCGCCTTATGCGTCAGCGCTTGCCCTTCAGGTCTTGCCCTCGGAATCCGCCGACAATCTGAGAGCACTTGTCAAACTGGGATATTCCGGCCTTTATGGCATGCTGGAAGCGGTCGACTACACACCCGAGCGCCAGGAAGGCGGCACCAGGGTCATTCCGGTCAACGCCTATATGGCGCATCATCAGGGCATGATCATGTGCGCTATCGGCAACAGCCTGTGCAACAACATATTGGTGAGCCGCTTTACACAAGATGCGCGGGTTCATGCCGTTTCCTTGCTGTTAAACGAGAGGGTTCCGGACGAACTGCCGTCCGAGGTCAAACGCTTGGAAAGCGTCGACCTCGCCAGTCGTCAGCCAAGCACCACACCGGTCTCGCAAAAATGGCAACCGCCGCTCCATTCCGCCAACCCGCAAGCCCAGCTGCTCGGAAATGGCAGCCTGTCATCCTCAATCTCGACGGGAGGGGGTGGCGGGCTGCAGTGGCGGCACAAGGCCCTTACCCGGTTTGTGCCCGATCCGGTACGCGATGACAGCGGCTTGTGGATATATCTGCATGATGAAGAAGACGGACAACTCTGGTCCGCCACTCGCCAGCCAACCGGCCAGGTCCCGGACCAATATGATGTCACATTTCATAGCCATATGGCGGAATTTCATCGTCGTGATCATGATATCAGCGTACGGATGGAAGCCGTTGTTGCCGCCGGTGATGACATTGAAATTCGCAGGCTCACCATTGACAATCTGGGGAACCGCCGACGGCGCCTGAGAATTACCAGCTATGGGGAAGTCGTGCTGGCCCCGCCGCTCGAGGATGAGCGCCACCCCGCCTTTAGCAAGCTGTTCGTCGGCAGCGAATTCATTCCCTCAATTGGTGGCCAGCTGTTTACCCGGCGGCCCCGCAACCGCAGTGACAGTCCGCCGGTCTTGCTGCACTTCCTGGTCAGCGGCGATGGACAATGTGTGCGGGCGGGGCATGAGTCGGACCGTCGGCGATTCGTGGGCCGCAACGGTACAATGCAGCGACCTTTTGGGGTCCAGAACAGCCTGTCCCAAACCACGGGCTGGACCCTGGACCCGGTCATGGCGCTGCAGGCCACATTGGAGTTGAAGCCATTTGAGCATCAGGAACTCTGCTTCGTGACCGTTGCAGCGATGTCCCGGGAAGCGGCGCTGGAAATTGCCGAGCGCCACACAAGCCTGCCGTCTATTGACTGGGCTATCAACGATGCGGCCTCGGCGGCTGCGCACGAAAACGACAGGCTGGGATTGAAGCCGGGCCAGCACAGGGACTTCCAGGCACTGGGTTCGCTGATGCTATATCCGCACGGGAATTTGCAGGCAGAACCGGCTGCGAAGGAGTCCAATCGTCTTGGCCAGCCGAGCCTCTGGGGTATGGCGCTTTCCGGGGACTATCCCATTCTCACCCTGCGGACGCGGCAGTTGCCCAACTCGCTATTGCCGGACCTGATCCGCGCCCATCAGCTGTGGCGCAGGCAGGGACTGGAGGTCGACCTGGTCATCCTGCAGTCGGTAGCATCGGGCTATATAGAACCCGTCCGCGACGATTTGACCGACCTGCTGCAGGACGTGAATGCGCAGTGGATGCTGGGACGGAACGGCGGAATTCACTTGCTGTTCGCCGACCAGATCGGGCCCGATCAGGTCCGGCTGGTGGATGCGGTTTCA
>JAUCYS010000028.1 GCA_030373505.1 Parasphingorhabdus sp. | reverse complement strand
CCCAGTGTGGCTGATCATCCTCTCAGACCAGCTAAAGATCGTCGCCTTGGTGAGCTCTTACCTCACCAACAAGCTAATCTTACGCGGGTTCATCAAAGGGCGATAAATCTTTGGTCCGAAGACATTATGCGGTATTAGCTCAAATTTCTCTGAGTTATTCCGCACCCCATGGTAGATCCCCACGCGTTACGCACCCGTGCGCCACTAGATCCGAAGATCTCGTTCGACTTGCATGTGTTAAGCATGCCGCCAGCGTTCGTTCTGAGCCAGGATCAAACTCTCAAGTTTGATGTCCTGTAATGGTGGCACAAACCGAAGTCTGCCATCCACCGAAACAGCTACATTTCAAGGAGCCGTTCCTGCACAAATCTTTTTTACGTATATGGATACATATAAAGGACATGTTCGGTAACATGACAAAGCCGAAACTCTCTCACGAAACCTATGGAACGACTTAACTTACCAGAACACCGGAACCTTGAAGTTCCCGGGTCTGGGGCCGCCGCCCACATGTCCCTTCATCTATTATTACAATGTCAAAGAGCCCATCAAAACGCAGACAACGATTTTTCCCGCTATCGCTACCGGGGAGAACCGTTGTTACTAATTTTGACGACCAGCAAAGTGGGGCCCGTATGAGCCGCGTCGTGCCGATGAAAAGACCTCTAGAGAGACGACCGGATTCGGTCAACAGAGTTTTTCACTTTTGTTTCAAAAATATTCGTAATTGCCGTCTATGACCGCCCTGCAGACGATATAAAGGCACCCAGACCATTACACCATGTTGAATGAAACCACCCCCTCCCCCAGCGACAGCAATTTCGGCAATCGCGTAAGAAGCGCCGTTTTCTGGCGCTCCGGTACGCAAATCCTCTCCCAGGTCATTGCATGGGGCTCGACCCTGGCGGTGATTCGCATCCTGAATCCGGAAGATTATGGCATATTTGCCATGACCCAGGTCATTCTGGTTTTTCTCAGTTTCATGAACGGCTATGGCCTGGTCAGCTCGATCATCCAGGCAGAGAAAGTCGAGCCGATCCAGATTCGCCAGGCCTTCGGCATGCTTTTGCTGCTGAACGGCGGCATCGCGATCCTGCAGCTGATCCTCGCATCGGTGGCGGCCGACTATTATCGCCAGCCGATCGTCGCCGACCTGCTGCGCGTGCAGTCGCTGATCTATCTGGCGACTCCCTTCATGGCCTTGCCCGAGGCGCTGATGACGCGCGATCTCGAATTCAAGAAGCCGGCCATCATCAACCTGGTCTCGGCGGCGGTCGGTGCCGTCACCGCGCTCTATTTTGCCTATAATGGCTATGGCGTGTGGACGCTGGTCTATGCGCCGCTGGCGATATTCTGGAGCCGGGCGATCTGCCTCGTGATCGCGGTGAAATTCTATATCCTGCCGACGTTCAACTTCAAGGGCGCGGGCGCGATGTTCGGATTCGGCGCGACCCTGCTGGCGAGCCACCTGTTCTGGACGATCCAGAGCCAGTCCGATATTTTCATCGCCGGCCGCTATCTCAATCCCCATGATCTCGGCCTCTATGCCGAGGCCCTGTTTCTGACTACGATCTTTGCCGCCAAATTTGTGCCGCCGCTCAATGAAGTCGCCTTCCCTGCCTATGCCCGTCTGCAATCGGATCCGCGCGCCTTGGCCTGGTCCTTTCTGAAAGCGGTTCGGCTGGTCATGCTGATCTCCTGCCCGCTCTATTTCGGCATGGTGGTGACCGCCTATCCGCTGGTCGAAACCCTGTTCGGGCCCAAATGGACAGAGATGTCGCCCTTTGTTGCCATTCTCGCTCTGGCGATGCCGGTCATGACCCTGCAGATATTGTTCACGCCCGCCAATAATGCGTTGGGCCGGCCGCAAGTGACCGCCCGTACCAATATGTTCGGCGCGCTGCTGATGCCGCTCACCTTCATTATCGCCATCCAATATGGGGTCTACGGCCTCGCCTGGGGTTGGGTGATCGCCTTCCCCCTGTTGACGATCTTCACTTATTCCCAGTCGCATCGCCATATCGGGATCAGCGCCCGGGAAATTGGCGCCGCGGTCTGGCCCGGCCTGTCCGCCTCTGTCGCAATGGCGGCGGTTGTCTATTGCGTCGACCAGATGCTGCCAGAGATGATCGTCTATGCGCGGCTGGTGCTGCTGGTCGGTACCGGCGGCCTCGCCTATGTCGGCCTGCTCTATATACTGGCCAAGCCGACCCTGATCGAAGCGATCCGGCTCATCATCCGGCGCAAGCCACCGCAACCGATTGCGGCAGAACTGGGGTCGGAACAGGCCTGATCGGGCGATGATCGAGTCCTCGTGGCAGGGTCCTGACTAAAATGTCCGTTGTCGTCGCGCGGCGACGAGCGCAGCATCGCACGCATGAGCCATATATTATCTCTCGCCGCAGGGACCTTGCCCGAATATCAACCCGAGCAGGTGGCGCGTGCCGCCGGGGCGGCGGGATTCAGCCATTGCGGATTCACGATTGAACCGGACCAGTGGGATGCGGCGGCGCTGGCGGCGACCAAGGCAGCGATCGCGGACCATGCGCTTGCGGTGCTCGATGTCGAGGTGGTCTGGATTCCCGAAGGCGGCAAGCTGGCCGATGACCACAAGCGGATCATCGAGGCTGGCGTGGAACTGGGTGCCGCCAATGTGCTGGTGGTCAGCTCGGAACCCGATCCGGACCGGACCGCAGAGGCGCTGCATCACCTGTGCGACTGGACGGCGCCCGGCAATATGCGGGTGGCGCTCGAATTTCTGAAGATTACCGCAGTGCAGTCGATGAAGAGCGCGCTCGCGATCATCGGCAAGGCCGATCATCCGGCGGCGGCGCTGCTGATCGACACGATCCATTTCCAGCGGGCGGGTCACAGGCCTGCGCAACTGGAAGAATTGGAAGCATGTTTATTGCCCTATACCCAGATCTGCGACGGCCAACGGGACTGCGGGGACAATTTCGAGGCCTATCTGGAGGATGCGGTCGACCTGCGCAGTTGTCCGGGAGAAGGTGACCTGCCCGTGGCCGCGATTGTCAAGGCGCTTCCGCAGGATATTCCGCTGAGTCTCGAAATCCGGTCCAGGGCCTATCGCGACCGGTTTCCCGATGCGACAGAGCGGGCAGCGGCCGTGCGCAAGGCAAGCCTTGCCTATCTGCAGCAGAACGGCATTTCCGTTCGCTAGGTCGACTGGATATAGTCCCGCATCGCCGCCGCTTCGCTTTCGATCTTGTCGATCCGATATTTGACCAGATCGCCGATCGAGACAAAGCCGACCAGCTTGTCATCCTCGACCACCGGCAGATGCCGGATCCGTCTTTTGGTCATCAGCGACAGCGCACCGATGACGCTCTTGGTCCGTTCGACAGAAATCACGTCCGAGGTCATCACATCGCGCACCACATGATCCACGGCAGAAGGGCCATGGGTGCGAAGACAATGGAGGACATCGCGTTCGGAGAATATGCCGACAACCCTGTCGCCGTCGAGCACCGGCAGCGCGCCGATGCGCCTTTCCGCCAATATCTCGACGGCGTGAGAAACGGGCACATCAGCCGCACAGCTGTATATTTCGCCGCTGCGCCCCTGCAAAATTGACTGGATGGTCATCGTCCCTCTCCTCTTTTCTGATTCTGTTTATTGCATGCTCATAACATATTTTTGAAAGTGATGGCACTTGATGGTAGCATGCTATCAGTCCACTACCGCGAAAACCGATGGAGACTTTTTTGCCCCAGCCTTCCCGCCTTGATGATCCGGTCTATGCCAGCGTGGCATGGGCACGATATTGGCGATTGATGCGCGGCATGGGGAAATTCACCCTGCTTTGTATTGCGATCGCCTGCGCCATTCTTTTTTACCTCCACGGCTTTGTTTCGATTCACATGTATATCGCGACGGCAGGCGGGGTGGCGCTGGCCCTGATGCTGATGGCAGGATTGATGGGGCTGGTGTTCCTGTCCAGCGAATCCGGCCATGACGAGTCGATAGATGATCCGGTTTCAAGGAGCGTTGATCCCAATGAGTGAAGATGATCTGAAAGAACTGGCAAAGCTGCAACCGGTCTTGCGGGTGGCCCCGCAGCCGCGCGATCTGAACAACAACGGCCATATCTTCGGTGGCTGGGTGCTGTCGCAAATGGATATTGCAGGCGGCATCATGGCGGCCCGCGTGGCGCGCGGATCGACCGCAACCGTGGCCATCGAGGCGATGGAATTTATCGCGCCGATCCTGACCCGCGACCTGATTTCGGTCTATGCCCGGGTGGAGCGGATCGGACGGACATCCGTCGCCATCCGGCTGGATGTCATCGCATCGCGCAATCTGGATGAAGAAAAGGTCCCTGTGACCAGCGGGCTGTTCACCTTTGTCGCACTGGATGAAAATCACCATCCCAGAGTGATTCCCGAAGAATCGAAGGAATATTATCTCAAATAGGCTGCGGCCTGCAGATCAGCGCAACTGGATCGAATAATCGAGCTCAGCCTCGTCGTGGGCCGGAACGGTCAGCCGCCAGGTGGGCACCCCGTCAATCTTTTCCACGCCCCTTGCCCTGCCGGCGATTTCATAGGGAATTTCCATTTCGACCTCGACGGGATGATCCCGGGCATTGGAAATTGTCGCGCGCTGATAGGATTTGCTTTTGGTGCGGCGCAATTCGTTGACGGACAGGCGAACATCGGAAGACTGGCCGACGAGGATTTCGACCTCATTGTCTATGGCGCGATCCGGCAAATCCCCCTCGCCTGCCAGCAACGGTCCCACCGGACTGTTTTCAAATACCGCGACCTTGCCGGCCGGCAAGGGCACTCCCAGCCCCGATTTCTCGTCATTCCTGCTGCGCAGGATATAGGACAGCGGCGCGCTGTCGCCTGAATAATCCCGGGCGTCGGCCACATAGACGCGGTCATAGCGGACATCGGGCTGGACGATCATCGCGACCTGTTTCTGTCCCTTGGCGTTCACCGTGACCCGTTCGGGGACGCGATAGAGCTTCAGATCGCCCAAGTCTTCCTGCTCCGCCACCACCGCCGCTACCGGCGCCGCCATTTCCAGCATTTCCCCGTTCCGGCGCTGAGCGGTCACGATGATCGATTCACCCCCGGCGGCGTCCATCATCGCGATGGCAGGCGGTGGCGGAGGTGGCGGCGGCGGATATCCCGTACGATAGGGCACCTGATCGGTACGCTGCATCGGCCAGCAGCGAATTTGCAGCGCGCCGCCGGTGGGACGCACCTGGTCCTCCCGTGCTTCCCGATTGGGTTCTCCGGCGATCACCATCATATCGGCGTTGTCAAAGCTCTGTTTTCCGCCATTGGCCACGGTCAGCCAGGCGAACAGGTCCATTTTTGTCTGTTCCCCCGCTTCGCTTTTCCTGACCGTGGCAACATAATTGGCCTGCCAGTCAAAGCCCGACGCGAGATAGGTCAGAGTCAGTTTCGCGGATGTCGGGCGCTCGGACGTGGTGAGGATGGACAGGGTGGGTTTGGCCGAGAGACCGGTGGGAACTTCGGAGAAGGTCATACGCTCGGGCAGACCCGTGCAGCGAAGGGCCTCGAAGCCCACGTCGCTTTCGAAAATGACGCCCCCGTCCGGCCCTGCGGTGATGAATACATTTTCCGTGCGGGACACGCCGGTGGCCTTGTCGGTCCGGGTGATCGAGACGGCGCGCTTGAGATAGGCGTCGACCAGTCCCTGCGGTGACAGCAGCCGCGCATCCCGGTTCTTTTCCCGAACCCCGTTGGGCAATCCGGTGATAATCGCGCTTTCCGGAAACAGGCCCTCCGACACGCCCTCGAAGCGAACCAGCGCCTCGCCGGCGGGTAAATTTATTGTCCGGGTTTCCGTGATCAGCGCATAGCCCTGAGGCCAGCCGGCGTTGATCGGCCGGTCACCGCGGTCAGGCGCGCGGTAGATGGTGATCGAGACATCTTCCGGCTTGTCCGAGACAACCAGCTGCTGAGCAGCCAGCGGCGCAGCCTGAAGCGCCAGAACAAGCGCCCAGAAAACAACAAAGCGAGAGACGATGATCACCCGGCCAGCGCCCCGGTCAGTAGCGGCTGTCGAAGGTTGCCGTCACCGTCACGCTGCCGTTGGCGGGGACGTTCAGGCTCCATTCCACCTTGTCCGCGGACACCCGCTCGCTGGCCTGGCTTTCCTGCTCGATGCGCACGTCCCCCCACAGGCCCGCTTGGGCGAGGTCAACCGTGACCGCTTCGGGACGGGCGTTGGTCACCTCATAGCGCATTTTCGTGCGCCAGCGGCTGGCCGATCGGCGCGTGCGTTCCTCGACCACGGTCTTGACCTTGACGTCGAATGCATCGCCGGTGCGGATCGACATGGAGGAACCCATCGGGGTCGCCTCAATCTGGCTCTCGCCGATGAATTGGGGATCGCCGCGCCGGTCACGCATATAGACGCGCATGATGCCGGCGGGCAGCTGATCACCCAGCCCGCCCGAGCGCGAGGTCGAGAACTTGAGAACGGAACTGGCGCTGGCCGCATCACTGGAGCCCAGCCAGCCATTGGTATATTCGTAGACCTTGCGCGCAGGTGCTGCCGTCACATCGAGAAAGCTGACCTGCTTCTGCTGGGCGTTGGCGACCGTGGTGCGTTCGGCGAGCGGATAGAGATAATAATCGCCCAGCCGCTCGCGATCATTAGATTCGGTGCCGGCGCTGTCGATCATACCGGTCGGCCATTGAGGAGAGCTGTTCCGGCCGCGACCGTTATTGGGACTTCCCGCCACCAGCAAGACATTAGCATTGCGATAATCGGTGCCGCTGTTGTTGGTCAGCGTCACCCAGCCCTGCACATCGATCGTCTGTTTGGCTTCGTCGAACAGCGTCACATAATCTGCCTTCCAGCCGAGGCCGGGCGTCAGATAGCTCAGCGCCGTTGGCACCTGCCCTCCGGCCGACTCCAGCGTGATCGACAGCGTCGGCCGGGCCCGCAAATTGGGCGGTACCCGATCGAAGATAACCCTGACCGGCAGACCATCGTCGCGCAACACTTCGATCGTGTCGCCGATCTTCATGACCACGCCGCCATTGGCCGCGAGAATTTGCGCGCGAACCCGGGTTTCTGCACCGGTTGCCGGATTGGTGCGGATCAGCGTCACCGTCTGCCCAACCGCCTTTTCCATCAGCTTCGCCGGAGTGAGCAGGTCGAAATCGAAATTCTGTTCGACGATGCCAATAGCGGGCCCGGAGAGAGTTACGGTTTCCGCGCGAATTTGCGCAGAGACATCCGGGAACTGCTGCTTGCTGCGTCCCCTGGGCAGGTTCAGGGTGCGGACATCCTGCACCAGCGCCTGATTGTTGTTGTAGATGGTGACCGAGATATCACCCTGCGCCGATTCATCCGGCGCTGACTGGCTGATCGCCGGCGTCGCAGCGCTGGCCAGCAAAAATCCGGCAAATCCGAAAAGCCGCATATTCTCTCTCCCTTTAGACCCTGGATGCTAGCGCGCTGAAAATGAACCTGTCCTAAACATCTGTTGCGGCACAGAAATAGGATCGTGCAGCACCAGTCATCAGCAAGAGTACAGCGATGGCCGGGCACCCGCAAGGCCCTCGCAGCGGTGCTTCAGCACTGGCGATTATTGACAAACCGGAGGGACATTACCTCTGAGATAATTGAATAATGAAGGATTTTGGCTTTTATCAAGAAACCGTATCACCTATATAGGTCACGCTGGCTATGCTGCCGCGCGAAGGAGCCTTATACAGGAGCCCGTCGATGCCCCGCCCCGAGACAGATATTGCGGCCACCCGCACGAGGATCATGGATGCCGCCGAGCATATAATCCAGGAGAGAGGCTCGATCAGTTTCACGATGACCGACCTCGCTACTGCAGTGGGTATGTCGCCTTCCAATCTTTACCGGTTTTTCGAGAGCAAGGATGCGCTGGCCGAGGCGATGGCCGGGGAATGGTTCGCGGAGCTGGAAATCATCATGGAAGAGCTGGTCTCGGCGGACATGCCGGTGGAAGAAAAACTCTTTCAGTTTTTTGCCAAGCGGCTCGCGGTCAAGCGGGCACGCTTCGAGAACGATCCGGGCCTGTTTCAATCCTACATGGAACTGGGGGAGGAACATTTCGAAGTGATCAAGGGCTATGTCGATCTGGCCGACCACTATATGGCAATGATCCTCGCTGAAGCGATGGAAAAGGGCTATTTCAAGGGGCTGGAGCTGGACAGCCTGGTATCGCTCGTGAACACCATGATGCAGCCGTTCTGCAACCCCATGCTGATGATGGAAATGATGCATCTGGCGACGGAAACACGGCTGAGAATTGTGATCAACACGATCCTGAACGGTTTGCAGGCCGAAACGACGCAGCCAAGCAGCAGGCCGGAAATGCATATCGCGCGCTAGCAACCGTCGTAAAATCCGTTTGGCTGCTTTGTGTGCAGGCAATATCCGCATCGATTTTCTGAAGGGCTACCGGCGGTATTTCCGCCGCACAGGTCAGGCCGCAGCCTTTTTCTTCCAGCCCAGCGCATCCCCATCATGGTCGAGCGGGGGGAGTTTCTCAAAAGCCGGCCGCGCGAGCAGAAAGCCCTGTACCAGGTCAATTCCCATATGGCGGATCGCCGCCAGCTCTCCGCGCGTCTCGACCCCTTCGGCGATGATCGTGATGTCCATGCGGCGGCAGAGCTTCACGATGGATTCGACGATCATCCGGCGCGGCATGTCTTGATCGATATTGCGGATGAGCGCCATGTCGAGCTTGATGAAATCGGTCTGGAAATCAGCCAGGAGCTGAAGTCCCGCATAGCCCGCGCCGAAATCGTCCAGCGCCGTTGCAAAACCCATTTTCTTGTAGGACTTCAGGATATTCTTGATGTGGCTGGTGTCCGCCATTTTTTCGTTTTCGGTAAATTCGAAGATCAGCCGGGAGGTCGGAAAGCCCTGCTCGGCGGCCGTCTGCAGCGTCAGGCGGATACAGGCCTCGGCCGAATAGATCGCATTGGGCAGAAAGTTGATCGAAAGCCTGGCGTCGGTCTGCAGGATACCTGCGGCAACGGATTTTTCGATCGCAGCGACGCGGCAGGCCTGGTCAAAGGCATAGCGTTTTCCCGGGGTTACCGCTGCGAGAATGTCTTCCGCTGGCTGGCCATCGGTCCCGCGAACCAGCGCCTCATAGGCCCAGGTCTTTTCGGTGCGGATATTGAATATTGGCTGAAAGGCCATCGATAACCCGATGCCCAGGTCCAGTCCGTCACGGCACACTTTACACCCGGATACATTGCTCATTGCACCCGAATAAAAGAATATTGTTAAGAGAAGCTTACGAAAAGATGCCGCTTTTCAACCGATTGCGGTCGAATCTTCCCGATATTGCCCTCTGCCCCGCATTTTCGGGGGCAGAGGACGATATCCGGAGACTGGCAAGCGGGCGGCGAAATCAGCCCTTGGCCAGATTCCGCAGCACATAGTGCAGGATGCCGCCGTTGAGGAAATATTCCATTTCATTGGCGGTATCGATCCGGCAGATCGTGTTGAAGGTCGACTTGGTGCCATCGGCGCGGGTCATTTCGACTTCGACGTCCTGCAGCGGCTTGAGCGTCGCGACACCCTTGATCGTGAAGCTTTCGCTGCCGTCGAGGCTGAGGATCTCGCGATCCGTGCCTTCGGCGAACTGCAGCGGCAGCACGCCCATGCCGACCAGGTTCGAACGGTGGATCCGCTCGTAGCTTTCGACGATGACCGCACGGACGCCGAGCAGGTTGGTGCCCTTGGCCGCCCAGTCGCGCGAGGAGCCGGTGCCGTATTGCTCGCCGCCGATAACGACCAGCGGGGTGCCTTCGGCCTTGTACTTCATGGCGGCGTCGTAGATCGGCATGATTTCGCCGTTATACTTGGTGTAGCCGCCTTCTTTTCCGTCCGCCATTTCATTCTTTATGCGGATATTCGCGAAGGTGCCGCGCATCATGACTTCGTGGTTGCCGCGGCGGGAGCCGTAGCTGTTGAAGTCCTGCTTGCTAACCTGATGATTTTTCAGATATTCTCCGGCCGGGCTGTCTTCCTTGATGGCGCCGGCGGGGGAGATATGGTCGGTGGTGATGCTGTCACCCAAGAGCGCCAGCGTCTTCGCCTCGATGATATCGCTGATCGGCTCCGGCGTCATCGTCATGCCTTCGAAATAGGGCGGGTTGGCGACATAGGTCGAGCCCGCGCGCCACTGGTAGGTGGCACCGCCGGTGACATCGATCGCCCGCCACTGCTCGTCGCCGTCATAGACATTGGCATAGCGGCTCATGAACATGTCGCGGTTGACGAAGCTGTTGACCATGTCGGTCACCTCGGCGTTGGTCGGCCAGATATCCTTCAGATAGACGTCCTCGCCGTCCTTGCCCTGCCCGATCGGCGTCTCGTACATGTCCTGGCGGACGGTGCCCTTGATCGCATAGGCGACGACCAGCGGCGGCGACGCAAGATAGTTGGCGCGCACATCCTGCGACACCCGGCCCTCGAAATTGCGGTTGCCCGAGAGCACCGAGGCAGCGACCAGATCATGATCGTTGATCGCCTTGGAAATCGGCGCCGGCAGCGGGCCACTATTGCCGATGCAGGTGGTGCAACCATAGCCCACCAGATTGAAGCCGAGATAGTTGAGATCCTCGCTCAGACCCGCCTTGTCGAGATAGTCGGTGACCACCTGCGATCCCGGCGCCAGCGAGCTCTTCACCCAGGGCTTGCGCTGCAGGCCGCGTTCGCGGGCCTTGCGGGCGACGAGACCGGCGGCGATCAGCACCGTCGGGTTGGAGGTGTTGGTGCAGCTGGTGATCGCGGCGATCGCGACATCGCCATGGGCAAAGCCCTCGTCGCTGCCGTCGACATCGACGCGCTTGCCGTCGTCATCGACGCCGAACACTTCCTTGAGATCGCGGTTGAAGCCGTTGTCCAGCTCCGCCATCGACACGCGCTGCTGCGGCAGCTTTGGCCCCGACAGCGACGGCACGACGGTGCCGATGTCCAGTTCCAGCGTCTTGGTATAGATCGCGTCCTTGGTGGTCTCGTCATAGCGCCAGAAGCCCTGCTCGCGCGCATAGGCTTCGGTCAGCGCGATATCCTGGGCGCTGCGGCCGGTCAGTTCGAGATATTCCAGCGTCTTTTCGTCGATCGGGAAATAGCCGCAGGTCGCGCCATATTCCGGCGCCATATTGGCGATGGTCGCGCGATCGGCGAGCGACAGTTCCTTGAGGCCGGGGCCGTAAAATTCGACAAAGCTGCCGACCACGCCGACTTCGCGCAGCATCTGCACGCAGGTCAGCACCAGATCGGTCGCGGTGATGCCCTCGGCGAGCTTGCCGGTGAGCTTGAAGCCGACGACCGGCGGAATCAGCATCGACACCGGCTGGCCAAGCATCGCGGCTTCCGCCTCGATGCCGCCGACGCCCCAGCCGAGCACGCCGAGACCGTTGATCATCGTGGTGTGGCTGTCGGTGCCGACGCAGGTGTCGGGATAGGCGACCATCTGGCCGTTCTCGTCAGCCGAGGACCAGACCGCCTTGGCGATATTTTCAAGGTTCACCTGGTGGCAGATGCCGGTTCCGGGAGGCACGACCTGGAAATTGTCAAACGCCTTCGATCCCCATTTCAGAAATTCGTAGCGCTCCATATTGCGCTGATATTCCAGCTCGACATTATGTTCGAACGCCTTGGGCGTGCCGAATTCGTCGACCATCACCGAGTGGTCGATGACCAGATGCACCGGGACCTGCGGGTTGATCTGCTCGGCATTGCCGCCGAGCGCCTTGATGCCGTCGCGCATGGCGGCAAGATCGACCACGGCGGGGACGCCGGTGAAATCCTGCATCAGCACGCGGGCCGGGCGATATTGAATCTCCGCCGGGCTCTTCGCTTCCTTCTGCCAGTCGACCACCGCCTGCGCATCCTTGGTGGCGACGGTAAAGCCGTCATCCTCGAAGCGCAGCATATTTTCCAGCAGCACCTTCAGCGTGTAGGGCAGCTTGTCGATATTGCCGAGCTTTTCCGCCGCCTTGGCGAGGGAATAATAAGCATAGTCGGTGCCGTTGACGCTGAGCGTCGAGCGGGTGCCGAGGGTGTCTTTGCCGGTGGTGGTCATGGTGGTTGCTCCATTTTTTATCGTTGGTTCAACCGAGTGGGGAGAGCGTCTGCGGGCAGAGCTAAACGGTTGATGAGTCGGGTTTGGGAGGGCTTTAGCGCAGGGGGGATTGAGGTGCAACTAGCGGGTTGTGGAAGGATCGTCACTCAATAGCTTATTGTAAGCGATTCATTATAGGCCACCTCGAACAATACCGATTTCCGGCTGATATAGCGATTTGATATCCT
>JAUCYS010000010.1 GCA_030373505.1 Parasphingorhabdus sp. | reverse complement strand
TCGAAGTCCAGGCAGCCAATGCCGAAGAGGAATGCTGGCTGTCCATTTCGGGCCGCCCCTATCACGATTCATCCGGAAATTTTCTTGGCTTTCGCGGCAGCGGATCGGAGGTCACGGCGCAACGCAGGCAGTCGCTCGATACCACACGTATGGCCAAATATGACTCGCTGACCGGCCTTGCCAACCGCGCCAGCATGACAAAAATCCTGGAGACGACTCTGGCGGCCTATCAGGCGCAAAACCGGACCTGCACCGTGATGTTTGTCGATCTGGATCGCTTCAAACAGGTCAATGACACATTGGGACATCCCGCCGGCGACGAATTGCTGAAACAGGTGGCGGAACGCTTGCAGAAGGTCGTCGGGAAGGCCGGCGAAGTCGGTCGCATCGGGGGCGACGAATTTCAGATCATATTGCGCGACTGTGATGATCGCGGTGTTCTGGGTGATCTCGCCACAAAAATTATCGGCAGCCTTTCCCAGCCCTATCTGGTCGGCGCCAATCGCTGCATCATCGGGGCATCCATCGGGATCGCGATCAGCCCGTTTGACGGACAGTCGAGGGAAGAACTCGTGAAAGGCGCTGACCTCGCTCTCTATGAGGCAAAGGGAAACGGGCGCGGACGGTTTCGCTTCTATTCCAAGGATCTTCAGCAATCCGCCGAAGAGCGCCGGGTGCTGGGTGAAGATCTGAAACATGCGATCATCAAGGAAGAGCTGGCGCTCGCCTATCAGCCGATCGTCAACGCGAAGACCAATATGGTTGAAGGGTTTGAAGCCCTGATGCGCTGGGACCATTCCGAGCGCGGCAGCATTGCCCCGGCGCTGTTCGTTCCCATTGCCGAAGACACCAATCTGATCTGGGAACTTGGCGAATGGGCCATCAATCGGGCCTGTCGAGACGCGGCCAATTGGCCCGGCCATATGCGGATTGCGGTCAATGTCGCTGCCAGCCAGTTTGCCAATGAACGCTTCCCCAAACTGATCGACGATGCGCTGAAACAGTCCGGGCTAGCTCCTGAACGGCTGGAACTGGAGATCACGGAAGACGTGTTCATGGCGGAAACCAATGAGATGGACGCGATGTTTCAGGCGATCAAGAGCCGTGATGTGCGGCTTGTTCTGGACGATTTCGGCACCGGTCATTCGTCCCTCAGCCATTTGCAGACGGCTCCTTTTGACAGGATAAAGATCGACCAGAATTTCTTGCGCGGCGCGACCGAACCGGGATCGCGCAATGGTGCCCTTATCGCAGCCATCGTTGCCTTGGCGGATGCGCTTGGCATGGAGACGACGGCCGAGGGTGTGGAGGCGCTGGACGAATTTGACCTGATCAGCAAGCTCAACGTCAGCCATGTTCAGGGCTATGTCTATAGCGACGCCGTGAGCAATGCAGAGCTGCTCGACAATCTCGATCAGGGGCAGTGGACGATCGAACCGTCGGGGCCGACCCATCACCGCAACGAGCGGCTGTCGATGTACCGCAAAGTGCGGATGATCCATGAAAACCATGTCTATTCTATCGTTATCCGAAACCTGTCGGTTAGCGGGGCGCTGGTCGATGGTTTGTACAATGTCCCGGTCGGCACAAAATTTGTGATCGATTTTGGGGACGGGCAACTGGCGGTCGCAACCGTCTGCCGGTCGCACAGAAATCAGCAGGGTATCGAGTTTGAAACGCGCTTGGTGAGCGACGGCAACGGCGGCCTATGCACCAGCCGGCGCGTATCGCCCTATCTGATCGCCGAGGCCGGCCTGGATGTTCCCAATCTGCCGCCGGGCTATGTTCCGACCCGAAAAATCGATACGGATTCGCTTTCCCTGCCGGCTTTCAGCACGGTGGCCGATTGGGAGGCTACCAAGGTTAAACCGAAATAAGTTCGGCCCTAGCGCTTTTTGGCGGCTGCGCCCGTCGGGCGTGCTATTTTTTCCGGTTCAGAAACCCGAACATGTCACCGGCGATCTTGCGCATCTGGATTTCTTCAGCACCCTCGGTGATCCGGTAGCGGCGGTGATGGCGGTAGATATGCTCGAACGGCTTGTGGCGCGAATAGCCCATGCCGCCGTGGACCTGCATCGCGCGGTCGGCGGCATCGCAGCACAGCCGGTTCGCTCGATAATTGCACATCGACACCTGTGCGGAGAGATATTTGGCGACATCCGGTTTCGGCATGGTGTCCATCTTGGCGGCCGTGGCATAGATCAGCTGGCGCAGCATCGCCGCCTCGGTGTGCAGTTCGACCAGCGGGAACTGGATGCCCTGATTCACGGACAGCGGCTTGCCGAACGGCTTGCGCTCGCCGGCATAGCGTACCGACTCGTCGATGCAATATTGCGCCGCGCCGAGCGAGGATGCGGCCTGACGGATGCGGTTCTCGTGGACAAAATGCTGCGCGCAGGCGAGCCCCATGTCGAGATCGCCCAGTACGGCGTCTGCGGGAATCCAGACATTGGTATAGGAACATTTCGGATGGTCCGTGGGCATGTTGAACGTCCACATATATTCGCCGATCTCGAAGCCCTCGGCATCCACCGGCACGATGAAACAGCCGATGCCGCGCGCATCGCCATCCTTGCCGCTGTGCCGGGCAAAGGTCATCACATGCGAGGCCTTGTGCAGACCGGTGGTCCACATCTTGTTGCCGTTGATCAGCCAGCCGTCGACGCCGTCGCGCGTTTCGCGCACGGCCGTCGTGTCCATCCAGGTCGCGTCCGAGCCATGATCTTCTTCGGTCAGCCCGAAACACCAGCCCATGCGCCCGGCCAGCATCTCGGGAATATAGTCATTCTTCTGCTGCTCGGTACCGAAATCGCGCAGCATCAGCGGCTGCACCAGATTGCCGACGATCGAATTTTCATTCTGCAGGTCATTGTGCAGCCCGAGGCCCTTGTGCGCCAGATGCTCGCGGATTCGTGCCATGCCGAGATTGGTGCCATCCTGACCGCCAAATTCCTTGGGCAGGGCATAGCGATAGTGACCGGCTGCGTCCGCGACCTGCCGCATCTCGACCAGCAACGCTTCCCATTCCTCGGTCGGCAGGCCCTGGTTTTCCCAGTTGGTCCGGGCATCCTCGCGCCGGTGGTCGAAAAAGCGGATATTGTCGTCGCGCTGCTCGATCGGCTTGATCTCGGCCTCGATGAAGGCGTCCAGCACATCAAGATAGTCTTCAATTTCCTGCGGGATTTCAAAACCGGTCATCTGCTTCTCCATTTGTTGAGCGCGACCTTGAGGCCGGCATATTTGGGCTGGTCGATGGACAGCCGTTCCAGCGCGGACAGTCGCAGATGGTCCCAGACCGCCGGACTGGTCGCCGCGATCTCGCCTTTTGAAAGGCCGAGACAAAGCTGTCGATGATCATAACCGATAGCGGCCAGCCGGGCCTTTTCGGCATCCCGGTAGGCGGGCCCCCATTCCGCCTGCCGCCGCGCGATGCCAAGTGCATTGCCGGCCACGCGGGACTGGAATTTGTCATGGCCTTTCAGGCCGGGAAGAACATGTTTGCCATTCCATTCCTCCAGCGCGGTCAGCAATTCGCCGTAACCGGTCTCGCCGGTCACGCTCGCCTCTTCCGGCATGGACCAGTCGAGCGGAGTGGCTGCCGCATCGGGCAGGATTTCCTCGAACAGCAGGGCCAGATCGATCTCCACCTCGGATACGCGGCGGCCGATCACCGTACGCTCCAGCGAACGGTCGCCACGGCTGCGCCAGATCTGGCCCATGACCATGCACGCGACTCCCCACCACAGCGTCGAGTAGATCAGCCAGAAGCGGAAACGGTCGGGATCAACCTCCGCGCCGCTGGCTTCGGCATAGGCTGCCAGAAAGGCCTCGGCGCTGTCAAAGCCGCCGGCTTCCTTCTCATAATGGCCGAATCGCCAACTCGGCGTGCACAGATAGGCCAGATCCTGGACCGGGTCGCCCAGCCGGACCAGTTCCCAGTCCAGCACGGCGGAGAGGCCCTGCTGGTCGATCATCAGATTGCCCATCCGGAAATCGCCATGCACCAGATATTTGTCGCTGGCATCCGGTGCATTTTGCTCCAGCCAGTGAAAGGCATAGTCATAGATCGGAATCTGGCCGCCGATTTCGTGATATTTGTCCTTCTGCACGCGGATCAGCTCGGCGGGTGAAAAATATTCGAGCGACTGCAGCAGCGGATTCATCCCGATCCGGTGAATGGCCGCCAGTTCCCTGGCGCATTGCTCGGTCAGTCTGCTTTCGGCCTCCGCAAATTCGGGATTGCCGAGAATCTTGTGGGGCAGGGTCTCGCCCTCTGCCTTGCTCATGATGAAACCTTCGCCCAGACCATCCTTCGGCTGCAGCCGTCCGCGGACCTCTGGCGCCGTCACTCCGGCAGCGCGGGCCAGTTCGATCACATCGGCCTGGGTGGCCAGGGGAACGCCGCGGAGACCGTCATCATCGGGCGACAGGCCAGTGGGCAGGCGGCGCAATACAAAGGCTTCGCCGCTATAGGAAAAGGCCCAGCTTTCCATGCTGGCACCGCCGGACAAGCGCTGAACCTCCGTCAGGGCACCGTTTGCTCCAAAGGCTCTGCCGCAATAAGCTGCAAGCTTTTCCCGGAATGTCTCATCGATCATGCGCAGGGTTTAATCGGACGATTAAAAATACGCAATGCTTTTGCTGCGCGATAGCGGCGCTTGCATGACCGGGCAATCGTCCCTAATTCCCCAGCATATTTTGCAATGGGGATCAGCATGCGCGCATTTATTTTTCCGGGACAGGGCAGCCAGACGGTTGGCATGGGCAAGGCGCTCGCCGAGGCAAGCAGCACCGCCCGTGAGGTTTTCGAGGAAGTCGATCACGCGCTCGAGCAAAATCTGTTCAAGCTGATGTGCGAAGGCCCGTCCGAAGAACTGACCCTGACCGAAAATGCGCAGCCGGCGATCATGGCCAATGCCATCGCCACCCTGCGGGTCATGGAAAAAGACGGCGGCAAGTCTCTGGAAGATTTGTGCAGCTATGTCGCTGGCCACAGCCTCGGCGAATATAGCGCACTGTGCGCGGCGGGGGCCCTGAACCTGACAACGACCGCCGAGCTGCTGAAACTGCGCGGCCTGTCGATGCAAAAGGCCGTGCCGGTCGGCAAGGGCGGCATGGCGGCCCTGCTCGGAGCCGACATCAAAAAGGCCTCGGCGCTGGCCAATGAATCGGCTCAGGGCGAAATTTGTACCGTGGCCAATGACAATGATCCGACTCAGGTAGTGATCTCCGGGCATATCGGGGCGATCGAGCGGGCGATTGCGGCAGCGAAGGATCACGGCATCAAGCGCGGCATTCTGCTGCCGGTTTCGGCGCCCTTCCACTGTTCGCTGATGGCACCGGCGGCCGAAGCCATGGAAGAGGCGCTGGGTGAGGCAACGATCCTGTCCCCCGTCGTTCCGGTCTTCGCCAATGTCACAGCCGCTCCGGTGTCGGAAGTGGACGAAATTCGCGATCTGCTGGTGCGGCAGGTGACGGGCACTGTGCGCTGGCGGGAATCGGTCGCCAATATGGCGGAATCGGGTGTGGAGCAATTTGTCGAATTTGGCGGCAAGGTGCTGAGCGGCATGGTAGGGCGGATCGCGCCCGACGCGGAGACCGCCAGTCTCGTGTCCCTGGACGATATTGAATCCTTTCTGAAAGGCCTCTAGTCGCGCCGGCATTCAGACTCTAATATTTGGCGCTACGGCCTGGAATTTTGAAGGAATTGGGAATGTTTGATTTAAGCGGAATGACTGCCCTGGTAACCGGAGCGTCGGGCGGAATCGGGTCGGCAATCGCCAAATCCCTGGCCGAACGCGGGGCGACTGTCGCGCTGTCGGGAACGCGCCGCCATGTCCTGATGGAAATGATTCCGCAGATGGCGGGTGAAGGCCATGTCGTTCTGCCCTGTGATCTGTCCAAGGCGGAAGAAGTCGATGCCCTGGTGCCGGACGCGGTGGCAAAGCTCGGCAAGCTCGACATTTTGGTCAATAATGCCGGGATCACCCGCGACGGACTGGTCATGCGCATGTCGGATGAGGATTTCGGCGATGTGATCCGCGTCAATCTGGAATCGGCCTTTCGCCTGATCCGGGCAGCAGCCCGGCCGATGATGAAGGCCCGCCATGGCCGGATCATTTCGATCAGTTCGGTGGTCGGCGCCACCGGCAACCCCGGCCAGGCCAATTATGTCGCGTCGAAGGCCGGACTGGTCGGCATGTCGAAGGCTCTGGCGCAGGAACTGGCGTCCCGCGGCATCACCGTCAACTGCGTTGCCCCCGGCTTCATTGAATCGCCGATGACCGACGCCTTGACCGATGCCCAGAAGGACGAGATCAACCGCAAGATTCCGGCAGGAAAAATGGGCAGCGGCGACGATATTGGTGCCGCCGTGGTCTATCTGGCCAGCAAGGAGGCCGCCTATGTGACCGGCCAGACGCTGCATGTAAACGGCGGCATGGCGATGATTTCCTGACAATCACCGCAGAAATGTAGTTCCCGGTGCGTTTTCGACTTCACGGACACTTGCAAGCCGCGCGCCACCGCACTAGGACGAAATAGAAATTCATTCGTAACATAAAGGACCTCTCATGAGTGAGACTGCAGAGCGCGTAAAAAAGATCGTTGTTGAGCATCTGGGTGTTGAAGCCGACAAAGTGACCGAAGAAGCTGCTTTCATCGATGATCTGGGCGCTGACAGCCTTGACATCGTTGAGCTGGTTATGGCGTTTGAAGAAGAATTCAGCGTCGAAATTCCTGACGATGCAGCCGAAAAAATCGCCACTGTCAAAGACGCCATCGATTTCATCGACAAAAACAAGGGCTAATTGATTTTGGGGTGCTGCCACCAAAAAGGGCGCGCCTCGGGGCCAATGATCGCTAAAAAACTGCAAAGCGGCTCACCGGCCCGGGAGGAATGTCCTGAACCGGTGGCCGTTTTTGATTTAGGGCAGGGGAAGTCCGCAAGGAAAGGCATGATATGCGCCGTGTAGTTGTAACCGGAATGGGCCTGGTAACGCCGCTGGGCGGGGATGTAGAAACGACCTGGAGCAATATCCTTGCTTCCAAGTCCGGCGCGGGCAAGATCACGCGTTTCGATGCATCCGACCAGAAATGCCATATCGCCTGCGAGGTCAAGCCGGCCGACCATGAATATGGCTTTGATCCGAATCTGCGCGTCGATCACAAGGTCCAGCGTCAGGTCGATCCTTTCATCGTTTACGGTATTGATGCTGCCGGCCAGGCGCTGGAGGATGCGGGACTCACCGACATGTCGGACGAGGCCAAGCTGCGTGCCGGCTGTTCGATCGGCTCCGGAATCGGCGGATTGCCGGGAATCGAGAAAGAATCGATCGTCCTTTATGAGCGCGGACCGAGCCGCGTCAGCCCGCATTTTGTCCATGGCCGCCTGATCAACCTGATCTCCGGTCAGGTTTCGATCAAATATGGCCTGATGGGGCCGAATCATGCGGTTGTCACGGCCTGCTCGACCGGTGCCCACAGCATCGGCGATGCCGCAAGAATGATCGCGCTCGACGATGCCGATGTGATGCTGGCCGGTGGTGCGGAAGCAACCATCTGTCCGATCGGCATTGCCGGTTTTGCGCAGGCGAAGGCGCTGTCGACCAAGCGCAACGACGATCCGACCGCAGCATCGCGTCCCTATGACAAGGATCGCGACGGCTTTGTGATGGGCGAGGGCGCAGGCGTCGTCGTTCTGGAAGAATATGAACATGCCAAGGCCCGCGGCGCGAAAATCTATTGCGAAGTGATCGGCTACGGCATGTCCGGCGATGCCTATCATGTCACTGCGCCGCATCCCGATGGCACCGGTGCCTACCGCTCGATGGAAATGGCGCTGAAACGCTCTGGCCTGACCACAGCCGATATTGACTATGTCAACGCGCACGGCACCTCGACCATGGCCGACACGATCGAGCTGGCAGCGGTGAAGCGTCTGTTTGGCGAAGATCTCAAGACCATGTCGATGAGCTCGACCAAATCGGCGATAGGCCATCTGCTCGGCGGTGCCGGCGCGGTGGAAGGCATTTTCTGCATTCTTGCCCTGCGCGACCAGATTGTCCCGCCGACGCTCAATCTGGATGATCCGGATGAAGGCTGCGAGGGCGTGGACCTGGTTCCGCATTTCGCCAAGAAGCGCGAAGTCAAGGCCGTGCTGAGCAACAGTTTCGGTTTCGGCGGCACCAATGCCAGCATCATCATGAAAGCGATCTAGCATCATGCGCCGCCTCGGTTGCCTGATCCTGGTGGCAGCGGCGGTCATTGCAGTCTTGCTCGCTGGCAACTTCCTCTATGGCTGGAACGCCAGCGGCCCGCTGGAAGAACAGCGGACGATTGTGATCAGATCGGGCTCGAGCCTGGCCACCGCCGCAGCAACCATGGAATCGGAAGGAGTCATCAAATCCGCCGATGCCTTCCTGACCCGTGCGAAAATTCTCGGCGGGTCGGAGCCGATCAAGGCCGGCGAATTTGAAATTCCGGCGGGCGCGAGCAACGCGCTGATCCTCGACATCCTGCAGGGCGGAAAAACCGTGCAGCGCCTGATCACAGTTCCGGAAGGGACGCCGTCGATCCTCGTCTACGAAAAACTGATGGATGAAAAGCTGCTCAAGGGCGATATTCCGGTGCCTGCCGAAGGATCGATCCTCCCCGACAGCTACAGTTTCGAGCGCGGCGAGCAACGGGCAGCCGTCCTGCTGCGTATGCAAAAGGCGATGAAGGACACGATTGCGGAATTGTGGCCAAAACGGTCACAGGCTACGATTGCCAAAAGCCCGAAAGAGGCGATCATCCTGGCGTCGATCGTGGAGAAGGAAACCGCCGTGGCGCGCGAACGGCCAACGGTGGCGGGTGTCTACAGCAACCGGTTGCGCAAGAATATGATGCTGCAGGCCGACCCGACGATCATCTATCCGATCACCAGGGGCAAGCCTCTGGGCCGGCGGATCCGGCAATCGGAAATAGCGCAGGTCAATGACTATAACACCTATGCCATGGTCGGCCTGCCCAGGGGGCCGATCGCCAATCCCGGTCGCGCATCGATCGAGGCGGTGTTGAATCCTGCAAAAACCAAGGCGCTCTATTTTGTCGCGGACGGCAAGGGCGGCCATGTCTTCGCCGAAACGCTGGAAGAGCATAATGCCAATGTCGAAAAATGGTTCGCCCTGCGCCGCCAGCGCGGAGAAATGTGACGATCTGTCCGCTGGCAACAGGTCATCGCTGGTTTGCGCGACGCTCTTCCTCTTCCGCTTTGGTTCGAAGGACGAGCATCTCCAGTAATTTTCGTTCTATTCCTCGCCATAACCGGGAAAAGGACAGACCGCTGCGGCTGGTCGGGGCAAAGGCACCGATCGGCAATTTCCGATGGGTCATCTGTTCGACTTCGCTGGCCATATCAATGACCGGCCAGTCCTGATTTTCCTCCAGCGACAGATTGTGCATTTTTCGGCGGCGATCCACCATCGAAAAGACCGGGAGAATGGGCGGGTGGTGGCCGCGATGCAGAGTCATGAATTTGCGAATCTTGTCCAGCCCCCGGACCGCGAGGGGGGAAGGGATCACCGGCACCACGACCAGATGCGTGAACAGCATCACCTTGCGATTGGCCTCACTGAATCCGGGCGCGCAATCCAATATGATCACGTCAAAATTTTGCTCGAGTTCGGCGAATAATTTGGACAGCTGCTGTTGACGGGCAAACAGGACCAGAAAATTTTCTGTCGCCCGCATGTTCGGATCGCCATCGAGCAGGCTCAGGCCGGAGAATTTGCTCGGATGGATTTGCTGCAATATATTGCGCGACCCCAGTACAAACTGATTTGCGTTGGTCTTGCAGTGATTGCTGGGGGGCGACAGAATCCAGCTGCTGTCCCCCTGTTCATCCAGCTCCCACAGCAATGTGCGATAGCCTTGCCGAACCGCCTCCCACGAGAGATTGATCGCAAAAGTAGATTTGCCCACACCCCCTTTGGAATTATAGACGGCAACAACTGCCAAAAACAGGACCTTTCCTTATTTCCCCCGGGCCAGGGCATAGGCTGGCCCCATGCGTGACAGATGCAGTTTCACTCGCATTTACCTTATATAAAGCGATTTAATGACGGAAATCCTGTCATTATCGGACGAAATTTCTCGGATCTTTCCAGAATGTCCGAAATTGAGACAGATTTTGCGCGAATGATCGACGGGGGATTAGCCGCTATTCCGGTTGCTTGTCCAAAGCTTCACCAGCAAGCAGGCGTGCAGCCTCGCGGTTGATGTTTTCAATCACCTGTTCCGCTGGCAGGATTTCATTGATCAGACCAATGGCTTCACCGACGGTGATATGGGCTCGATCATAATCTTCCGTCCGCACGCCCTCCAGATAATCCTCAATGGCTGCTTCGGGACTGGTGCGAAGCTCGTCTATCCGCTGCTCCCATTTTTCGTGCAGTCGATTTCTGATCGCCCTGAAGTCAAATTGTTCCGGCCAGTTCTTGCGCCGCAATATGTCGAAAATGCCGGTTCGCGCAGTATCATCGCCGCTGGCAGCCAGGGACGCATGCTTGGCGCTTGCCGCCGCCATTGACTCCTGGCTAGCCCATAGCCGCGATCCAATCAGCGCGCCGTCCGCGCCCAGCATCATGGAAGCGGCCAGGCCGCGACCATCCGCAATCCCGCCCGCAGCGAGCAGAATGATCTCGGGAGCATGTCTGGCCAGCCAGTCGGCCATTTCCGGCACCAGAGTGAATGTGCTGCGGCCCTCGAAGGCATTCATCCCATGGCCGCCCGCCTCGCACCCTTGCGCGACAATGACCGAGGCACCGGCTTCGACCGCAGCAGGCAGCTGTGCAATCGTCTGAATCTGGCAGATCACTGGTATGCCTTGGTCGGACAATATTCTGCCGAAGCGGCTCGGGTCGCCGAAGGACAGCATCACAGCAGCAGGCCGGTGTGGCTGGTCGAGCAGCCAGTCCAGTGCGCTGCGGTCCTCCTCGAGCTTCCAGGATATGAACCCGCAGCCCAGTCTCGCCAGGGCAGCGGCATCATCGCCCAGCAGGTTTACTGCACCGCTATATTCCCGCTGCGTCCACTCCAGATCGCCATAGCCGCCACCAACCAGCGCCAGCGCTCCTGCGCGCGCGCAGGCGGCGGCCAGCTCGCCCCCGGTGGCCAATGCCATGGGCGCCAGCGCAACCGGCGTGGAGAGACTGAACCGTCGTATGAACCGGTTGTCGATGAAAGGAGGATTCATGATTTACGCCTGTATCAGCGGGAAGGGGGAATGATCGTCACTGGATATCCATTCCCAAATCTGCTTTCAGAGGCTTGCGAGGTCAATAGTTGAATCGCGTCTTCAGGCTCTCCCGCGCCTCGCGATATTCACGCGTGAACTGGTCGACCATCTCCTGGACGCTCATCACATCCTTGATCAGGCCGATACCCTGGCCGCAGCCCCAGATATCCTTCCACGCCTTTTTCTCGGTATTGCCACCCGAACCGAAGTTCATCGTCTTATAGTCGCCCTGCGGCAGATTGTCCGGGTCGAGCCCGGCATTTTCGATCGACTGGCGCAGATAATTGCCCTTCACGCCGGTAAACAGGTCGGAATAGACGATATCGGAGGCCTGGCCCTCGACAATGCCTTCCTTGTAGCCCTGATCCGCATTGGCCTCCTTGGTGGCGATAAAGGCGGATCCGGCATAGCCCAGATCGGCACCCATCGCCTGCGCGGCCAGGATCGATGCGCCATTGCCGATTGAGCCGGAGAGCGCCACGGGGCCATCAAACCATTCGCGGATTTCCTGCATCAGCGCGAACGGGGACAGGGTGCCGGCATGGCCGCCGGCTCCGGCAGCCACCGGAATGAGGCCGGTCGCTCCTTTTTCGATCGCCTTGTGCGCGAAACGGTTGTTGATGATGTCGTGCAGGGTAATGCCGCCCCAGCTTTTGACAGCGGTATTGAGATCCTCGATCGCGCCGAGCGAGGTGATCACGATCGGCACTTTCCACTTCGCGCAGGTTGCCATGTCCTGGTCGAGCCGGTCGTTCGACTTGTGGACGATCTGGTTGACGGCAAAGGGCGCTGCCGGCTTGTCCGGATTTTCCCGGTTCCACGTTGCCAGTTCCTCGGTGATCTGGTGCAGCCATTCATCGAGCATGGTCTGCGGGCGCGCGTTCAGGGCAGGGAAGCTGCCGACGATCCCGGCCTTGCATTGCGCGATGACCAGTTCCGGCCCCGACACGATGAACAAGGGAGAGCCGATAAGCGGCAGGCGAAGATTGTCAAAAATGGCTGGCAAAGTCATGGAAACCCCCGATGTGAAAAGCAATGCCACCGCATTAGCCGATGCGGTGGCATATTCCACTGTTATTTTAACCGAGCGCTTAAATCCGGTTGACGGCGCTGAGCAGGGCTTCCACCGACGCTGTGGCAACGTCGCTGTTGATGCCGACGCCGTAAAATTCCTTGCCGTCGCCGGTCTTGCATTCAATATAGGCAGCGGCCTGGGCATCCTTGCCCGAGCCCAGGGCATGTTCATTATAGTCGATGATCTCGAGCGATACGCCGAGTGCCGAGGACACGGCGTCGACCACGCTGGAAATCAGGCCATTGCCGCGACCGCTGACCGATATCTCGCCATCCGGTCCCCTGATCTTGCCGACAAAGATGCGTTCGCCGCCGGTCGCCCGTTCGTCATAGTCGACCAGGCTATATTTGCCGGTCCCATCCAGATGATAGCGTTTCTGAAACGCATCCCAGATATCCTCCGACGACAGTTCCCGGCTCGTCTCGTCCGCCAGTTCCTGCACCGTGCGGCTGAAATTGGCCTGCAGCCGCTTGGGCAGTTTCAGCCCGTAATCCTGCTCCAGAATCCAGGCGATGCCGCCCTTGCCGGACTGGCTGTTGACCCGGATGACCGCTTCATAATCGCGGCCCAGATCGCGCGGATCGATCGGCAGATAGGGCACGTTCCACAGCTCGTCATTACGCTGTTCCTGCGCCGCAAAGCCCTTCTTGATCGCATCTTGGTGCGAGCCGGAAAAGGCGGTGAAGACCAGTTCACCGGCATAGGGATGGCGCGCCGTAACCGGCAGCTGGTTGCAATATTCGACGGTCTTGACGATCTCGTCCATATTGGAAAAATCCAGCTGCGGATCAACGCCTTGTGTGTAAAGGTTCAGGCCCAGTGTCACCAGATCGACATTGCCGGTGCGCTCGCCATTGCCGAACAGGCAGCCCTCGACCCGGTCGGCGCCGGCCATCAGGCCCAGCTCCGATGCGGCGATGCCCGATCCCCGGTCATTATGGGTGTGCAGACTGACAATAACATGGTCGCGCCTGCTGATATGCTTGCACATCCATTCGACCTGGTCGGCATAGATATTGGGCGTCGCCGCTTCCACCGTTGCCGGCAGGTTCAGAATCAGCGGCTTGTCGGCGGTCGGCTCGATGATTTCCATCACCGCCTCGACCACTTCCAGACTGAAATCCAGTTCCGCGGTCGAAAAGGTTTCCGGCGAATATTCGAAATGCCAGTCGGTATCGGGATATTTTTCGGCCTGTTCGCGCAAGATGGTCGCGCCTTCGCGGGCAATATCCTTCACGCCCTGCTTGTCCAGCTTGAACACAACATCGCGCCAGGCGGGGGAGACTGCATTGTACAGATGGACAATCGCGGCCCTTGCGCCTTCCAGGCTGGCAAAGCTGGTTTCGATCAGGTCGCGGCGCGACTGGGTCAAAACCTGGACCATGACGTCATCGGGGATTTTTCCGGATTTGACGAGGCCGCTGATAAAGTCAAAATCGGTGGCACCGGCGGACGGGAATCCGACCTCGATCTCCTTGACCCCGATCTTGACGAGAAGGTCAAAGAAACGCTGTTTCTTCTGCGCGTCCATCGGATCGATCAGCGCCTGGTTGCCGTCGCGGAGATCGGTGGACAGCCAGCGCGGGGCCTTGTCGATCGTGCGGGACGGCCATTGCCGGTCGGGCAGGTCAATCTGCGGAAAAGGACGGTATTTTTGTGACGGATTCGGATGCATGGCTTCACTCTTATGCTGCTGGAAATTGCGCGCAAGGCACAAATTCGCGGGATTTACGGAAATGGTCTGGAAATTCGTCCCTTAGGCGGGGCGCTGCGCGTTCCGGGCAGCAGCTTGGGTACGCCTAAGGGCGTCTAAGTCGTAGCAGCGAGAGAGCTTTTAACCTCGTCATGGGAAGCTTTTTATCCAGAATCCTTCATAAATCAACTGGCACGTGCATTTTTTGAAAATCAGCAAAAATAATGGGTGTCGACCAATCTATTATGCTTCGAATTGTAAAATCTTAAGATTGGTGACCTAGAAGCGTTCCGAACTTTGAAGGGAAGCGCGATTGTATTGCCTGGTCTATATGAGCAGCCCAACCCACGAGATGGGCGAAGGGGAGGCGCAGGATCTGCTGCGCCGTGCCAAGATCAACAATGACCGGGATGGCATAACCGGCATTTTGATCCATGATCGGCGACGCTATCTGCAATATCTCGAAGGGGAAGAGGCCAGGGTCGAGACAACCTTCGCCCGGATTGCCATGGATCCCCGTCACCGGGCAATCATCCGGCTGCACGGCGGAACGATAACGCGGCGGCAATTTCCGGGCTGGGCGATGACCTCATCGGTGACCGCAAAGGCAGGATGCCTCAGAGCCTCCGTCGAACGAATGGTGCAAAATTGCGATCGGGAGGTCGCGGAGGAATTGCTCAAATTCGCCGAAGCCCGGGACCGGGCGGCCTTCAATCAGACCGCCCGTCCGGACCGCAGAACCTAGTTCTTGTCTTTGTCGACCAGCTTGTTGGCACCGATCCACGGCATCATCGCACGCAGCTGCGCACCGGTTTCCTCGATCGGATGCGCTTCGGCGGCCTTGCGAGCGGCTTTCAGTTCCGGCTGACCGGCGCGGTTGTCGAGCACGAAATTCTTCACGAAACGGCCTGACTGGATATCCGCCAGAACCCGTTTCATTTCCGCCTTGGTGTCGGCAGTGATGATCCGCGGCCCGGTGGTGATATCGCCATATTCGGCGGTGTTGCTGATCGAATAGCGCATATTGGCAATGCCGCCCTCATAGAGCAGATCGACGATCAGCTTGGTTTCATGCAAACATTCGAAATAGGCCATTTCCGGCGCATAGCCGGCTTCGGTTAGGGTTTCGAAACCCGCCTGGATCAGATGGGTGATGCCGCCGCACAGGACGGCCTGCTCGCCGAACAGGTCGGTTTCGCATTCCTCGCGGAAATTGGTCTCGATAATGCCCGAACGGCCGCCGCCGACACCCGAGGCATAGGCCAGTGCCACATCATGGGCGTTGCCGGACACATCGCGGTCCACCGCGATCAGGCAGGGGACACCGCCGCCGCGCTGATATTCGCTGCGCACCGTGTGGCCGGGGCCTTTCGGGGCGATCATGATGACATCGAGATCCTTGCGCGCCTCAATGAGACCGAAATGGATGTTGAGGCCGTGAGCGAAGGCAATGGCAGCGCCTTCCTTCATATGGTCGTGCAGATCATCGGCATAGATCGCCGCCTGATGCTCGTCGGGGGCGAGGATCATGACGATATCGGCCCAGGCTGCCGCGTCCTGATTGGTCATCACCTGGAAGCCGGCCGCTTCTGCCTTTTTTGCGGTCGCCGAACCGGCACGCAGAGCGATGGCGACATCCTTGACTCCGCTGTCGCGGAGGTTCTGGGCATGGGCATGGCCCTGGCTGCCATAACCGACAATCGCAATTTTCTTGCCGGTGATCAGGTTCATATCCGCATCGGCGTCATAATAGACTTTCATTTAGGCGTCCTTTGTATTGCTGTGATTTGAAACGAAAAATTTTAGCTGGCGTTGGGCCCGCGTCCTACCGCGACCACACCGGTCCGGCCCACTTCCACCAGCCCGACTTCGCGCATCAGCGCAACGAAGGTCTCGATTTTCTCCGGCGCGCCGGTGATTTCGAAAATGAAGCTCTCGGTCGAGGCATCGACGATCCGCGCGCGATAGGCATCGGCCAGTCGCATCGCCTCGATCCGGTTTTCGCCCTTGCCGGCCACCTTGACCAGCGCCAGTTCGCGCTGCACGTGCGGACCGGATTCGGTCAGGTCGCGGACGCTGTGCACCGGCACCAGCCGGTCGAGCTGGGAAATGATCTGCTCGATGACATGCGGCGGGCCGTTGGTGGCGATAGTGATCCGGCTGATCGCATGATCCTCGCTGATATCGGCCACGGTCAGGCTTTCGATATTATAGCCGCGGGCAGTGAACATGCCGGCGATGCGTGCCAGGATGCCGGCCTCATTGTCGACCAGAACGGCAAGAACATGCCGCTCGACGGCTTCCTCGTGAATATGCATCATACAAGCGCCTTTGCTCGGTCGTCCATCGTACCCTTCACGTCCTCTGCGGTCAGCAGCATCTCGGTATGGGCGGCCCCGGACGGGATCATCGGGAAGCAGTTGGCCAGCTTGGCAACGCGGCAATCGACCAGCACCGGACCGTCGGTATCGAGCATCTGGCGAATGCCCGACTCCAGATCCGCCGGATCCTCAATCCGGATACCGGTCCAGCCGTAACTTTCGGCAAGCTTCACGAAGTCGGGCAGACTGTCGCTGTAGCTGTTGGAATAGCGGCTTTCGTAGGTCAGTTCCTGCCACTGGCGAACCATTCCCATATATTCGTTGTTGAGGATGAACAGCTTGACCGGCAGGCGATATTGCGTCGCCGTTCCCAGTTCCTGGATATTCATCTGGATCGACGCTTCGCCGGCGATATCGATCACCAGCGCGTCGGGGTTGCCCAACTGGGCACCGATCGCGGCGGGCAAGCCATAGCCCATCGTGCCGAGACCGCCACTGGTCAGCCATTTGTTGGGGCTTTCGAAATCGAAATGCTGGGCCGCCCACATCTGGTGCTGGCCGACTTCGGTGGTGATGATCGGTTCGCGCTCGTGCGTGGCTTCCCACAGCTTGCGGATCGCTTTCTGCGGCATGATCTCCTGCTTGTTTTCAGGATAATCGAGGCAATTCGTTGCCCGCCAGCCCCTGATTCGGGCCCACCATTCCTCATGGTCCGGGGTCGCAAAGCGGCGGCCCTTGAGCACGGCCAGCAACTGTTCCATCACCCGGCCGACGTCGCCGATGACCGGCAGGTCCACCCGGATCGTCTTGTTGATCGAGGACCGGTCGATATCGACATGGATTTTCTTGCTGTTCGGCGAAAAGGCATCGATGCGCCCGGTAATGCGGTCGTCAAAGCGCGCGCCCAGACAGATCACCAGATCAGCCTTGTTCATGGCCATATTGGCTTCAAACGTGCCGTGCATGCCCAGCATGCCGAGCCATTTGTCGGATGACGCCGGGAAGGCGCCGAGGCCCATCAGCGTCGACGTGACCGGGCAGCCTAGCAGTTCGGCCAGTTCGCGCAGCGTTTCGCTTGCCTTGGGGCCGCTGTTGATGATCCCGCCGCCGGTATAGAGAACCGGGGCCTTGGCATTCATGATCATCTCGGCAGCGGCGTTGATCGCCTTGAAATCGCCTTCGGTTTGCGGCTGATAGCGCGAATTGCCCTTGCCGGTGTGGCGAGCGAATTCTGCTGCGGCCACCTGGACATTCTTGGGAATGTCGATGACCACCGGCCCTGGCCGTCCCTTGGTCGCGATATGAAAGGCTTCCTGCACAACGGCCGCCAGATCGGAGGGCTTTTTGACCAGATAATTATGTTTGGTGCAATGGCGCGTGATGCCGATCGTGTCGGCTTCCTGAAAGGCGTCGGTGCCGATCAGATTGGTCGCGACCTGGCCGGTGATGACGACCATCGGGATGCTGTCCATCAGCGCATCGGTGATACCGGTGACCGCGTTGGTGGCACCCGGGCCAGAGGTAACCAGCACAACGCCCGGCTTGCCGGTAGAGCGCGCATAGCCTTCCGCGGCATGGGTCGCTGCCTGCTCGTGCCGTACCAGAATATGCTTGATCTTCGGATGTTCGTACAGCGCGTCGTAAATGGGAAGCACAGCGCCGCCCGGATAGCCGAACACGGTATCCACGCCAAGGTCCAGGAGGGTCTCTACCAATATGTCGGCGCCGCTCTTTTCGGCCACATCATGCTCCATTGATTGTCTGTTTGCGCTGCCCGCCCGCCATGATGGACTGCAACACGATACGCAAGGATTTGTTATTCCGGGGGTCGCTACATATCTGAATATATTATGTCAAGGTCTAATGATGTAATATAGTTTCAATTATAACTTCAAAATCATTATTTAATGTCCCGTCTATGCGCGTCCAGTCCGCCGGACTCTGGTTCCGGAACCACGTATATTGGCGTTTGGCATATTGCCGTGTGGCGATTTGCGCGCGTTCAATGGCGGTTTCCCTGTCAATATTGCCCGACAGCCAGTCGCCGAATTCCGCCACCCCGATCGCCCGCATGACCGGCAGATTGGCTGGCAAGTGGCGGGCCAGAAGATGCTCCACTTCCTGTTTCGCGCCGCGCGCGACCATCTCGTGCAGGCGTTGGTCGCAGCGCTGATACAGCCATTCGCGCGGGGGCAGCATCACCAGCGGATGCAATTTGATCTGCTCGCCAATGCCGCCGACCTTGTTCTTTTGCCAATGGTTCAGCGGCTTGCCGGTCGACCGGACCACTTCCAGCGCGCGCTGGATCCGCGTTGTGTCGGCCGCATGCAACCGTTCGGCAGCGACCGGGTCCTCTCCTTGCAGCGCGTGATATGCTTCCAATGTTTCCATTTTCCGGATGTCCTGCCGGACCTCCGGCTCGATGGGCGGAATCGGGGCGATCCCGTCGAGCAGGATTCGGACATAGAGGCCGGTGCCGCCGACCAGTATCGGCAATGAATCGCGTTGATGCGCTTCGGCAATCGCCGCCCTGGCATCCTCGGCCCAGCGCGCCGCGGAACAGGCCTCGCTGCCGTCAATATAGCCGAAAAGCTGGTGTTCAATGCCATCCATCTCTTCCTCGGTGGGTCGAGCGCTGAGGATACTAAGGTCGCTATAGACCTGCGCGCTGTCCGCATTGATGATTACCGAGGGTTGCTTTTTGGCAATGTCCAATGCCAAGGCGGATTTACCGCTGGCCGTCGGTCCAACAACCAGCGCAACATTTCTGTCCTGTTTCGGAGAAATCATGTTCATCGCGACGCTCATAGCAAAAGATTCCCTGAATGAGAGAGATATTACCGCGGCGCTGGCGGGTCTCGACGCATCCGGTGCCCTGATCAGCCGCCAGTCCGACGTCATCGACGGGCGAGCGCTCGATATCTTCTTCGCCGGCGACGCGGTCGCCGCCCGCCAGCATCTTGAAGCCATGGCGGGTGAGGTGGATGTCGCGGTGCAACCGGAGAACAGTCGGCAGAAAAAACTGCTGATTTCCGACATGGACAGCACCATGATCACCGTCGAATGTATCGATGAGCTGGCCGACTATGCGGGCATCAAGCCGCAAATCGCGGCAATCACCGAACGCGCGATGCAGGGAGAGCTGGATTTTGAGGAAGCGCTCCGCGGCCGGGTGGCGCTGCTCAGGGGACTGGAAACAGCGGCCATCCAGAAATGTCTGGACGAACGGGTGAAGATCATGCCGGGGGCCGAGACTCTTGTCCGCACCATGGCGCGAGACGCGGCGACGACCATTCTGGTCTCCGGTGGATTCACAAGATTTGCCAAGCCTGTCGCACAAGCCATTGGTTTTGAATCCTTTCACGCCAATGTCCTCGGCGAGGACAGCGGCCTGCTGACCGGCGATCTGGACGGTGCCATCGTGGATTCGACCCGCAAGGATGAATTGCTGCAATCGGCGGCGCGGGCGGCCAACCTGTCGCTGGACCAGTGCATTGCGGTCGGCGACGGTGCCAATGATATCCCTATGCTGCAGCGAGCGGGCCTGGGCGTGGCCTATCATGCCAAGCCCAAGGCGGCGCAGGCTGCCGATGTGGCGATCAGATATAATGATTTGACGGCGCTGCTATATATTCAGGGCATCGCCGCCGATCGCTGGATTACCGAGTAACAGGCGTTCAGCGCTTTTTGGTGATGCAGTCATTGCCGGACGCCTTGACGCTTTTGCACATCGATTCCGCCTGTGTCTGGGTGGCAAAGGGGCCGGCCTGCAGCCGGGTGATGCCGCCGGCCTTGACCAGATAGGGCTGCAGTCCGGACAGGGCGGAAACCCTGCCTTCCAGACTGTTCCAGAGACTTTTCGCCTTGGCCTCGTCGCTGAATGCACCCAGTTGCACGCGCCAGTCGCCGCTGGCGACCGCCTTGACCGGAGCGGGGGTGGTGGCCGGTGCAGCGGTTGCGACCGGTGCCGTTTTCGGAGGATCGGCATAGGTGACGCCGGGCGTGATCGGGGCAGGGGCCGGATCGGGCGTGGCCGGACGCGACGGCGGCAATTGCGCGGTCTGCACTGCGCCGGTCGACTGGCTGGGTCGCAGTCCGCCAATCTGTGCGGTTCTGATCCGCTTTTCCTCCTGTTCCATCTGGCCGGCCAGCTCGATCGCCCGGCGCCGGTCCTCGATCGGAATGAAGCGATCCATCTGCGCGAGATTGGTGGTTGCCTGGGGCAATTGCTGCGCCGACGCACGGGTCATCAGCGCATAGGCCTTGACCCAGTCCTTTTCGACAAAATCGCCATTGAAATGACCGGTGCCCAGAACATATTGCGCCCGCGGTTCGCCGCGCTGCGCGGAGGCCTGCAGATAGGGCAGGGCTTCGGCGCGGCGGTTGCTCTGGAAGAGCACCAGACCGTAATTGTCACTGGCCTGCAGATGTCCCTGATCTGCCGCCTTCTTGTACCATTTCTCGGCCTGCACCAGATCCTGCGGCACGCCCCGGCCCAGCTTGTAAGCCTGCCCGAGGTTGAATTGCGCATCTGCATCGCCCTTGTCGGCAGGACCGCGCCATTCGCTGATCGCCGTCTGATAATCGCCGCGTCCCCAGGCGTCCACGCCGGCCTTCACATCTGCGAGAGCAGGCGCCGAACCCAGAAGGAGAGCCATGCCGAGCAACGAAGCGATGGGATGGTGGGCCTTGGTCATGGAATATTCCTTGGTCATCAATGGTCAGAATGAAACGATAATAGCCAGTTTCGCATTGCTAAACTGCCCGGACTCTTCAAGTCTAGCAAAAACTGGCGATGCTGTTCAGCCGCCGGTTAGCAGACCGGTGTAAATTCATTCTCAACCGCGCAAATTTGCGTCAAACTTGTTAACCCTATTTTAGCCCTGTTCTGTCACAAATGCATCCGAATATAGATTTTCGGGCAAATTCTGCCGTGATTGAACAAGGGGAAGAGCGTGCGAGTTCTAGCGATGGCTTCGCAAAAGGGAGGCTCCGGCAAAACCACATTGTCGGGCCATCTGGCTGTACAGGCACAACTGGCCGGGGCGGGCCCTGTCGTATTGATTGATATCGATCCCCAAGGCTCTCTCGCCGACTGGTGGAACGAGCGCGAAGCCGAATTGCCGGCATTTGCGCAAACCACCGTTTCCCGGCTCGCTTCCGATCTGGCTATTTTGCGGCAACAGGGCTTCAAGCTGGCCGTTATCGACACGCCGCCGGCAATCACCATGGCGATCCAGAGCGTGATTTCGGTTGCCGAACTGATCGTTATCCCGACCCGTCCGAGCCCGCACGATCTCAGAGCCGTCGGGGCCACGGTTGACCTGTGCGAGCGCGCCGGCAAGCCGCTGCTTTTCGTCGTCAACGGCGCGACGCCCAAGGCCAAGATTACCGCTGAAGCCGCCGTGGCCTTGTCGCAGCATGGCACGGTAGCGCCGATCACCGTCCATCACCGGACCGATTTTGCCGGTTCGATGATCGATGGCCGCACCGTGATGGAAATCGATCCGAAAAGCCGCTCGGCGCAGGAAGTCGTCCATCTGTGGTCCTATATCTCCGACCGGCTCGAGAAAAACTTCCGCCGGACAATTTTCAGCGCCCCCGCGATGGCACAGAATGTCAATCCGGGCATCCAGCGGCCAGGCGGCAATTTTGGTCGCCGCGTGGTTGGTTCGTGATGGGAGAGGCTGGAAAAATGCGCGAATCGAAACCCCTGGCGTCTCTTTCGTCCAGCCTGCTGGCGCGGAAAGGCGGCGCAAAGCCTGCGATGCGTCGTCAGGGCTTTGCCAATTTCCCCGATCATTCGTCCACTGACCATGGTGAAACCCATGAGGATCTGGGCTGGAATGACATGGGCTATGACGTCAATCCCGATCACGACGCGCATCCGGTCGAACATCTTCGCCACAATCCGCTGGCTGGAGCGATCCCCAGCCCCGGTGGCGCAGTCCGGCAGCAGCAGGAAGAGATTGCAGCCAAATTGGGCGCACAGCCGGCGCCGACAAGCGAAGCAGAGGAAGATGAATCGAGTGCTGTAACCGCACCGCTGTCAATCTCTCGCGAAGTTCGGCCACTCGTTGCGAAATCAGCGCTGGCGCTCGCGAACGCCAGCGAAGAGCACAAAGCCAAGAAATCAAGGCCCGCGGTAAAATCGCGGACCCGCAAGGCGAAAACGGCTTTTACCCTTCGCCTGGACCCGGAACGGCATTTGCGATTGCGGCTGGCGACAGCGGTGAAAAATGTCTCGGCGCAGCAATTGGTAACCAAAGCTTTGGACGAATATTTGAGGTCTATCCCCGAACTGGATGACCTGGCCGAGCGCGTTCCGTCGCGCGGAGCAGCCTGAACAGGCTGGAAAAGAATTTTGACGGAAACGACAGACTTTATTGCGAGGGCATAGAAATGAAACGCGATGTGATATTGAAAATGGCTGCTTCCTCCATGGTGTTCGCCACCATGTTGACAGGTTGTGGTCCCTTTGGAGGCGGTTCAGTCGCATCCATGTCGAGCAAGCCGGCTACCGCAAAAGATGCTGCGAAATATGCCGAGAAAGCCGAAAAGGCGATGGAGAAAGGGGATTATGATTCCGCCATCGCCTTTGCCGAGCGTTCGGTTGCAGGGGCTGGCAGCGATCCGGAAACCCGGGCGCTGCTGGGGCAGGCCTATCTCTCTGCCGGTCGCCTGGCTTCGGCAGAGCGCAGTTTTCAGGACGCGATGGACCTCGGGAAAAGCGATGCGCGCACGATCCTGAGCCTCAGCCTGGCCCAGCTCGGTCAGGGCAAGGCGGACAGTGCGAAGGCGCTGGTTGTCGCCAATCGCCAATATATTCCGGCGGCTGACTATGGACTGGCCCTGGCGCTGACCGGGGACAGCAAGACCGCGATCGAGGTGCTTGAGCAGGCTATCCGTGAATCCAATGTCACGGCTCGCACGCGCCAGAATCTCGGACTGGCCTATGCCTTGGACGGCCGCTGGAAAGAGGCAAAGCTGATGGCGGTTCAGGATGTTGCTCCGGCTGCGATTAACGACCGGGTCATGGAATGGGCCCAGATGGCACGCCCCGGCGCGTATCAGACACGCGTCGCGACGCTGCTGAATGTGACGCCTGTGGCAAATGACCCGGGTCAGCCGGTCCAGCTGGCGCTCCAGCAAAGCTACGCTCCGGCCAGTGTAGCCGCATCCGCAGGCCAGGATTATGGTCAGGAAGTCGCCAGCTTTGATCGCAACACTCCGCTGCCCGCCGTCGGACCGGCGCCAAAAGACGAAGGCGAAATCGATTTTCTCGCGGCAGAAAATAACGTCAAAGTGGCCGCCGTGCCCGTGCCGGCCAGCAGTGCCTCTGGTAAAGCGCCAGCCACTGCTTCGTTCACAAGGGCACAGTATAATCCGCAAAGCGCTGCGCCAGCAGGAAAATTTGTTGTCGAGGGCGCCAAGTCGACGCCGGCCGTGACCGTAGCGGTGCAGACCAGCTCTTCGCCCAAACCGGTCATGCAAAAAGTCGCCTATCAGCCGGCCGCGAAAGCCGCCCGCTCGTCAGAGGGAACGCATCTGGTCCAGCTCGGTGCCTTTTCCTCGCCTGAAGGGGCCAAGCGCGCCTGGGGCATATTGTCGGCGAAGAACAGCGATCTGAACGCTTTCGAATTCGCCAGTTCGCGGATCAAGGTAAAGGGCAAGACCCTGTACCGTCTCGCGGCCATCGGCTTTGGCAATGCGCAGACCGCGGAAGCGATGTGCGCCGGCATCAAGGCCAAGGGCGGCAACTGCATCGTCCGCCACGCCACCAGCATCAACAAGGCCGCGCCATCGCGCATGGCCAGTCAGTCGGTGCAAAAACTGGCGTCCCGCTAAATATAGCGAAAACGGGTATAGCGAGAAATTCAATAAAGGTGGCGGGCTAATAGGCTCTGCCGCCTTTATATATGGCGGTCACCCGGCCCTGGACGGGAAGCCCGTCGAACGGCGTATTGCCCGCAGCCGCAGCCATTTTCCGCGTATCGACCTGCCAGGGACTGTCCTCGTCGATCAGGATGAAATCGGCCTCATACCCTGCTTGCAGCAGACCGGCCTCGACGCCCAGGATTTTCGCCGGGTTGGCCGACAGCAGCTCGAAAAGGCGACCGATCGAAACCGTCCCATCACGAACCAGGGTCAGCGACAGGGCAAGCAAGGTTTCGGCGCCGGCCATGCCAGGCGCAGCTTCGGCATAAGGCAGGCGCTTGTCCTCCGGCCCACGGGGATCATGACCCGACGCAATCACGTCAATGGTTCCGTCCTTCACCGCTTCCAGACAGGCCAGGCGATTGTCTTCGCTGCGCAGCGGCGGTGAAAGCCGGGTAAAGGTACGGAAATCGCTGATCGCGATATCGGACAACAGCAGATGGGCAGGGGTGATACCGCAGGTCACCGGCAGATTTTCCCTTTTTGCCGCACGCACCAGATCGAGGCCGTCCTGCGTGGTCACCTGGCGGAAATGCACAGGCGCGCCGGTTTCCCGGACCAGCGCGATATCGCGGGCGACAGCGATCGCCTCTGCCGCAGGAGAGGCGCTCGCCAGGCCGAGCCGGGTTGCGGTCTCGCTATGGGTGGCGACCGCGCCTTGCGTCAGTCCGGCATCCTCGCTGTGCACGATCAGCGTCAGATCCAACGCCTTGCAATATTGCAGCAGCCTGAGCATCGTGCCGCTGTCCGCGATCCATTGCCTGCCGGTCGCAACCGCCTTCGCGCCCGACCGCTTCATCAGCCCGATTTCGGCCATATGCGTGCCTTCTAGACCGATGGTCGCGGCCGCGATCGGATGAGACCATAGGTCAGGCTTGCCTTCTGCTGCCCTTTGCTTGATCATCGCTGGCAGGTCGAGAACCGGGGACTGGTCGGGCATCAGCGCGGCGCGGGTGATTCCGCCGAAGCGGAAAGCCGGCTTGTCGATGGCGAACACGCCGAGATCGACGATACCCGGAGCCAATAGTCTGCCCCGGCAGTCGATCTCCTCGGCGCCTTCATGGCTCGCCGCATCGGTTGCCGAAGCGATCCGCTCGCCGTCAATCATCAGGCTTCCCTCACGGGGCTGTTCCTCGCCAGGCAACAGCAGGCGCGCGTTGGTAAAAATCCGTTTCATGACCATCCCTCCACGCCGCGGGATTTCCGGGTCAGCACATCCAGACAGGCCATCCGTACTGCAACCCCCATTTCGACCTGTTCGGTGATCGTGGAGCGGGCGGGATCATCGGCAACGTCGCTGTCGATTTCCACGCCGCGGTTCATCGGCCCCGGATGCATCACCAGCGCATCATCCTTGGCCCGGGCAAGCCGCTCGCGGCTAAGCCCGTAGAGATGGTGATATTCGCGCGGACTGGGGATGAAATTGCCGTTCATCCGCTCATTCTGCAGGCGGAGCATCATCACGACATCGCTGCCCTCCAGCGCCTCGTCAAAATTGGTGAACACCTCCACGTTGAACCGGTCGAGTGCGGCAGGCAGCAGGGAAGGCGGCCCGCAAACCTTCACTTTCGCGCCAAGCGTGGTCAGGCAATAGATATTCGACCGGGCCACCCGGCTGTGCATCACATCGCCGCAGATCGTTACCGTCAGGCCACTGATATCGCCCTTGCGGCGCTGGATCGTCAGCGCGTCGAGCAGCGCCTGGGTCGGATGTTCGTGGCTGCCGTCGCCGGCGTTGAGCACCGGACAGTCGACCTTGTCGGCGATCAGCTGCACCGCGCCGGAACTGCCGTGCCGGATAACGATCGCATCGGCCTTCATCGCATTCAGCGTCACGGCCGTGTCGATCAGCGTTTCCCCCTTTTTGATGCTCGATTGCGCAGCGTGCATATTGACGACATCGGCGCCCATCCGTTTGCCGGCAATTTCAAAGGACAGCAGCGTCCGCGTGCTGTTCTCGAAAAAGGCATTGATCACGGTCAGACCGTCGAGCCGGTCGGCATGTTTGCTGGATTTCTTGTTGAGGTCGACCCATTGCCTGGCTTCCTCCAGCAGGAACAATATCTCCCAGGGCTGAAGCCCGGCGATACCCAATAGGTGACGATGAGGGAAAGCATCCGATCCGGTGGGAAACTGATGCGGTGAACCTGTTTGCTGCAATGTCATTAAAGCGGGAGCTATAGAGCCATCATGGCAGTGCGGCAAGCCTGTCGATGGCCCCCTGCAAAATATAGGCAGCGGCCATCTTGTCGACGACCTTCGCGCGTTTTTTGCGGCTGACATCAGACGCGATCAGGTCGCGGGTGACGGCCTGCGTGCTCCACCGTTCGTCCCACAGCAATATCGGAAGACCAAGCGGCTTCAGATTTTGGGCAAAGGACCGCGCCGCCTGGGTCTGCTGGCTCTGGCTGCCATCGAGATTGAGCGGCAGGCCGGCCACGATGCCGACGATATGCTGATCGGCGATCACCGCCTTGATCCGCTCCAGATCCTTGGAAAATTTGCGTCTCTCTATGGTCTCCGCCGCCGTGGCGAAGGTCCAGTGCGAATCGCACAGCGCCATGCCGACCGTCTTGGTCCCGATATCCAGCCCCAGCAGCCGCCCGCCATCCGGCAACGCCTCGCTGAAAGCCTGCACATCGGCGCTGATCAACCCGCCAGAAATGCCGTCATCCTCCGTTGCACGTCGGCCCGGATATTGGCCCAGAACAGGCTGTAATCATAGACATGATAATTATTGCCGGGCAGGGCATAGGGACCCATGTCCGGCGGGTCGCCGATCAGCAGAAAGCCGCGGTCGTCACAGCGGGCCGGAACTCCACCGGCGACAAGGCTGGCATCGCTCAGATCCTCATTGGGGACCAATGTCCCGAGATTGGCCGATGCCGCTGCCACGGAACCGACATCGCCGTTGATCGGGTTGGTGCAGAGCAGCTTGCTGCCCTTGCGCGGCTCGCCATTGAAGCCGATCGTCCGGTCATATACGTCGATGATCCGGCCATAATCAGCCGGCTCCGCATAGCTTTCCCAGCTCAATATGCAGCGCGTCTGGTCGGGCTCTTCGCAGATATCGAGACCCATTTCGGGGACATCGGTGTCCACCGATACCGGCCAGCCGACGACATAGGCGGCGACAATCCGGTTGGCGAGCGGCGTGCCGGCAACCCGGTCCTTCAGCAAATTGGTCAGATGCAGGCTGCCCTGGCTGTGGCCGGCCAATATGATCGGCTGGTCCCCTGGAATTTCGGCAACGAAATAGTCAAAGGCGGCCAGCACATCCTGATAGGCCGCATCCAGCGCCTGCTCGCCCTCCGGCTTGTCGGTGAGAAACGCACCCAGCGTTGCCTGGCGATAGCGGGGCGCCCAGACATCGCCCATCGCGTTGAACGCGCTCGCCTGGCCGCGCAGGAAGATTCGCGCCCGGGCCTGCGATTCCTTGTCGTCCAGCGGCGCGTTCCACTGATCCTTCTTCAGAAAGGAGGTCGGATGAATGAAGAAAACAGCCGCTTTCTTGCCGTCCGGCAGGGCCTCGTCCGATTCAGCCAGGTCCTCCGGCAGCCACAGGGCAGGGTTGCCCTTGACCAGTCCGGGTCGGGCCAGCCACATGCTGCGATCGGCATAGACATTGGTTTCGAGAACATCCTGGGCGGTGAATTCGGTGTCCGGCACAAAGGCCACTTCCATCAGCTCGTCGCCATAGACGCGAAATACGAACGCCCCGGCGATCACCAATATGACCATGGCGGCAACAAAATAGAGAAACTTGCGGGCCAAATGATACTCCAACCGGTTATTGCCGCCTCAATCCGCTTGAAGCCGCTTCGCGCCGGTGCTAGCGGCGCTCGGTACACAAATAAATTCCGAAATACCCGAAAAAAGATGAACCTGAAAAGAATGAGTCATGTCAATCGATAAGGAAACCGTCAAAAAAATCGCCAGCCTCTCGAGGATCGCGATCACCGACGCCGAGGCCGACGCCTTCGTGCCCGAACTCAACCAGATTCTGGGCTGGGTCGAGCAACTCGGCGAAGTCGATTGCTCGAAGGTCGAGCCGATGACAGCGGTGATCCCGAACAAGCTGCGGCTGCGCGACGATGTCGTCACCGACGGCGAGATTCGCGACAAGATACTGGCCAACGCGCCGATTGCCGACCACGGCTTTTTCGCGGTTCCGAAGGTGATCGAATAATGACTCTGCAGACAGAACACCCGTTCGCCCTGAGCCTGTCGAAGGGCCATGCGGAACGAACCACTGCTTCGACAAGCTCAGCACGAACGGAGCTGGCCCTATGACCGAAATATATGATCTGGGTATCGCCGGGATTCGCAGCGGCATCGCCGACGGTGATTTCACCGCCAGGGAAGTGGCCGAGACCTTCAACGCGCGCGTCAGTGCGGCCAAGCCGCTCAACGCCTTTCTGGTGGAGACGCCCGAGCATGCGCTGGCGGCGGCAGATGCCACCGACAAGGCGAGGGCCGCCGGCGAAACGCTCGGCAAGATGGCGGGCGTGCCGATCGGCATGAAGGATCTCTTCTGCACGCAAGGCGTGGAAACCACCGCGGCAAGCGGAATCCTCAAGGGCTTTGTGCCACAATATGAATCGACCGTGTCGGCCAATCTGTTCCAGGCTGGCGCCGGCATGCTCGGCAAGCTCAATCTCGACCAGTTCGCGATGGGTTCGTCCAACGAGACCAGCGCCTTCGGCAATGTGATCTCGCCCTGGCGGCGCAATGATGGCGGCAACAGCGATCTGACCCCTGGCGGCTCATCGGGTGGCAGCGCTGCGGTCGTTTCCGGACGAATCGCGCCTGCAGCAACCGGCACCGATACCGGCGGCTCGATTCGCCAGCCCGCTGCCTTTACCGGCATCACCGGCTTCAAGCCCACCTATGGCCGCTGCTCGCGCTGGGGCACGATCGCCTTCGCCAGCTCGCTGGATCAGGCGGGGCCGATGGCGCATGATGTCCGCGATTGCGCGATCATGCTCGAAGCCATGGCCGGTTTCGATGCCAAGGATTCGACCTCGCTCGATCTGCCCGTCCCCGACTGGGAAGCGGCGCTGAACAGCAATCTCGCCGGCAAGAAAATCGGCATTCCCAAGGAATATCGGGTCGAGAACATGCCCGCCGAAATTGACGCGCTGTGGCAGAAGGGCATCGAGATGCTCAAGGACGCAGGAGCGCACATCGTCGATGTCTCGCTGCCGCACACCAAATATGCGCTGCCGGCTTATTATATCATTGCGCCTGCCGAAGCCTCATCCAACCTCTCGCGCTACGATGGCGTGCGCTACGGCCTGCGCGATCTGCCGGACGGGGCAGGGCTGCAGGACATGTATGCCGCGACCCGCGAAGCCGGTTTCGGCCCCGAGGTAAAGCGCCGGATCATGATCGGCACCTATGTGCTCTCCGCCGGCTATTATGACGCTTATTATACCCAGGCGCAGAAGGTCCGGACGCTCATTTCGCAGGATTTCGACAAGGCCTGGAAGAGCTGCGACCTGCTGCTGGCCCCGACCGCGCCAAGCGCTGCCTTCGGGCTCGGCGAGAAAATGGATGATCCGCTCGCCATGTATCTCAACGACGTCTTCACCGTGCCCAGCTCGCTGGCCGGACTGCCGGCGATGTCGGTGCCTGCCGGACTCGACGGCAAGGGCTTGCCGCTCGGCCTGCAGATCATCGGCAAGGCGCTGGATGAACAGAGTGTATTCAACGCAGGACTGGCAATCGAGGAACGCGCCGGCTTTGTCGCGAAACCGGAGCAGTGGTGGTAAAAATGACTGAATCAACCTATAGAATCCAGGGCGGAACCGGCGAATGGGAGGTCGTGATCGGCCTCGAGGTCCACGCCCAGATCACCTCCAAGTCGAAGCTCTTTTCCGGCGCCTCGACCGAATTTGGCGCGGAACCGAATACCCAGGTCAGCCTGGTCGATGCCGCCATGCCCGGCATGCTGCCGACGCTGAACGCCGAATGCGTCCGCCAGGCGGTTCGCACCGGTCTCGCGATCAACGCCCAGATCAACAAATATTCGCGCTTCGACCGCAAAAATTATTTCTACGCCGATCTGCCGCAGGGCTACCAGATTTCTCAGCTCTACCATCCGATCGTGGGCGAGGGCGTGATCCAGATCTCGCTCGATGAAAAAGATCCCGATGCCCATGGCAAGGCGATCGGCGTCGAGCGCATCCATATCGAGCAGGATGCCGGCAAGCTGATGCACGACCAGCATCCGACCATGTCCTATGTCGATCTCAACCGCTGCGGCGTCGCCTTGATGGAGATCGTCTCCAAGCCTGACATGACCTCGCCCAAGGAGGCGGCTGCCTATGTCCGCAAGCTGCGCTCCATCCTGCGCTATGTCGGTTCCTGCGATGGCAATATGGAACAGGGCTCGATGCGCGCCGACGTCAATGTCAGCGTCCGCAAGCCCGGCGGCGAGCTCGGCACCCGCACCGAGACCAAGAATGTCAATTCGATGCGCTTCATCCAGGCGGTGATCGAATATGAGGCGCAGCGTCAGGTCGACCTGATCGAGGATGGCGGCACCGTCGTCCAGGAAACCCGCCTGTTCGACCCCGACCGCAACGAGACCCGCTCGATGCGCTCCAAGGAAGATGCGCACGACTATCGCTATTTCCCCGATCCCGATTTGCTGCCGCTGGAACTGGAAGATGATTTCATCTTCGACTGCAAGGCCAGCCTGCCGGAACTGCCGGACGAGAAACGCGCCCGCTACAAGAATGTGCTGGGCCTCAGCGCCTATAATGCGGCGGTTCTGACCGCCGAGCATGAAACGGCGCTGTGGTTCGAGCAGTTGCTCGACACCAGCGACGAGCCGGAAAAGATCGCCAGCAGCGCCGCCAACTGGGTGACCTCCGAACTGTTCGGCGCGCTCAACCGGCTTGGCGTCGGCATCGAGAACAGCCCGGTCTCCCCGGCGCAGGCAGCCGAACTGCTCGGCCTGGTCGCCGACGGCACGATTTCCGGCAAAATCGCCAAGCAGGTGTTTGAGATCATGCTCGAAACCGGCGATGGCGCGAAGAAGATTGTCGAGGAACAGGGCCTCGTACAGGAATCGGACACTGGCGCGATCGAAAAGGTCATCGCCGAGGTCATGGCCGCCAACGAGGACAAGGTCGCACAGTATCGCGACGGCAAGGACAAGCTGTTCGGCTTCTTCGTCGGCCAGACGATGAAAGCGATGCAGGGCAAGGCCAATCCGCAGGTGGTGAACGAGCTGTTGAAGAAGATACTCGGCTAATCACTCGCAAAGCCCACTTGCCCTCCACGCGCCTTTACGCTAGGCGCGCGGGTCAATCGTACTTCGATAGAATTTTGACGGCTTAGCTGGGCGGGCGTGGCGGAATTGGTAGACGCGCCAGATTTAGGTTCTGGTATCTTCGGGTGTGGGGGTTCGAGTCCCTTCGCCCGCACCAAGTTAGTCGCAATATCTACCGAAAAACACTGAATATGAAGGCACCAAAGGATAGTCATGCAGATTGTTGAAACGCTGAACGAAGGCCTGAAACGGGCCTATGAAATCAAGATAACCGCCAAGGATATCGAATCGCGGGTCGAAGCCGAGGTCAAGAAAATGGCACCTCAGGTGAACATGCCCGGTTTCCGCAAGGGCAAGGTCCCTGCCAATCTGGTGCGCAAGATGCACAATGACGCCCTGATGCAGGACGCGCTGAACAGCACGGTTCAGGAAAGCATCGAAAAGACCATGACGGACAACAAGCTCCGTCCGGCGATGCAGCCCAGCGTCAATCTGGAGGACGGCTACGAGCCCGGCAAGGATGCGCTGGTCAAGCTGGAACTGGAAGTTCTGCCCGAAGTGCCAACCCCTGACGTTGAAGGCCTGAAGCTGGAACGGCTGCAGGTCGAGGCGGACAAGAAGACCGTTGACGAGGCTCTGCAGAAATTCGCGGAAAGCCAGAAGCAGTTTGAAACCGCTGCCAAATCCTACAAGGCCCAGACCGGCGACCAGGTGCTGATCGATTTTGAAGGCAAGATCGACGGCGTGCCGTTTGAGGGCGGCAAGGGCGAAGGCATGGCGATCGAACTCGGCTCGGGCCGCTTGATCCCGGGTTTCGAAGACCAGCTGATCGGCAAGAAAGCCAATGACGAAGTGCTCGTCAAGGTGACCTTCCCCGATGACTATAATGTCGAGGATCTGAAGGGCAAGGACGCCACGTTTGATGTTGTGATCGGCGAAGTGCAGAAGCCCAAGGAAGCCAAGGCCGACGACGAAATGGCGAAATCCATGGGCCTCGAAGGCATCGACCAGCTCACCGAGCTGCTCAAGGGACAGATCGAGCAGGAACTGAACGGCCTGACCCGCACCCACATGAAGCGCAAGCTGCTCGACCAGCTGGCCGCCAGCCATGATTTCGACGTACCGCCAAGCATGGTCGAAGCCGAATTCAGCCAGATCTGGCAGCAGCTCGAGCAGGAAGCGGCACAGGAAGAGGATGCCGAAGCCGCCCGCAAGGAAATGGAAGACGAGAAGGAAGAATATCGGGATATTGCGGTGCGTCGCGTCCGTCTCGGATTGCTGCTCTCGGAAATCGGCCAGGCCAATGGCGTGGAAGTCAGCCAGCAGGAAATGTCGATGCTGATGCAGCAGGCTGCCCAGCAATATCGTCCGGAAGACCGTGACCGGTTCATCCAGTATATCCAGCAGGATCAGATGGCTGCAGCCCAGCTTCGCGCCCCGATGTATGAAGACAAGGTCGTCGACTTCCTGTTCGACAAGGCCGAAGTCACCGATCGCAAGGTAACCCGCGAAGAGCTGGAAGCCGCAATCGAGGCGGAAGACGAAGCGGAAACAAAGCCAGCGGCCAAGAAAAAGGCGCCGGCAAAGAAAGCCGCTGCCAAGAAACCGGCTGCCAAGAAGGCTTCGGACGACGCCAAGGAAGAAAAGGCTCCGGCCAAGAAGGCTCCGGCCAAGAAAGCACCGGCAAAGGACGCCGCTGAAAAGGCGCCAGCCAAAAAGGCTGCGGACAAGGCACCTGCAAAAAAGCCGGCTGCCAAGAAGGCGCCGGCCAAGAAATAGATTGAATGATCCGCCGGGCAGCTTTGCAGCTGCCCGGCGGCAATTATCAGATGGTGACTTCGCTCGCCTGATTGATCACCGTACCCAGAATGCCATAGGCCTTGGCTTCTTCCGTGCTCATCCAGTAATCGCGATCGATATCCTTGCGGACCCGCTCGACATCCTGTCCGGTTTCATCCGCGATAATCTGGGCCAGTCGTTCGCGCATCTTCACGATCTCCTGCGCCTGAATGGCGATGTCCGATGCCTTGCCGCCGGCGCCGCCGGATGGCTGGTGAATCAGGAATCTCGTGTTGGGCAGGCAGAAGCGCCGCTCCTTCGGAACGCCCAGGAAAATATGCGTGCCGGCGCTCGCGACCCAGCCCGTGCCGATCATCGCGACCGGCGAACTGATATAGCGAACCAGATCGTGAATCGTATCGCCCGATTCCACATGGCCGCCGGGAGAATTCAGAAAAATGCGGATGGGGTCATGGTTGACATGATCGAGATAGAGAAGCTGGGTCGAGACACGTTCGGCGAGCTTCTGGTCAATGCCGCCGAATATCATGATCGTGCGCGCTTCCAGAAATTTCGTCATCATGGCACCGGGCAGGCCGCCGGACTTGTTCTCGTCTTCGTCCTCGTCATTATAAGTGGGAGTGATTGGACTGTTTGTGTTTATCATTCTGGACTCCGCTAGTGGAATTTTGAGTAGCACCGATCACGGAACGATCAGCATTGCCTTGAAGAACATGTAGGGATAGCCGGGATGCTGCGCAATGATCGTCATGCCGGCGCGCCATTTTTTCTGACGGCAATCATTCTCGCCCAACATCGTTAAAGGCCTTGAACAATTCTGCGATAATCCCGATGTAGTGCCGAAGCTGAAGACAGGCCCAAAAAAGCTAAAAACAGGACGACTTACAACATGCATGATCCGATCACAGACGCTCTAGTCCCCATGGTTGTCGAACAATCCAACCGTGGCGAACGCAGTTTCGACATTTTTTCGCGGCTGCTCCGCGAGCGGATTGTCTTCGTCACCGGTGCGATCGAAGACGGAATGGCGTCGATCATCACGGCACAATTGCTTTTTCTGGAATCGGAAAATCCGAAGAAAGACATCTATCTCTATATCAACTCGCCAGGCGGTGTCGTGACCGCCGGCATGGCGATCCACGATACGATGCAATATATCCGTCCCCGCGTCGGCACGGTCTGTGTCGGCCAGGCGGCCTCGATGGGCAGTTTCCTGCTCGCAGCCGGTGAACCGGGCATGCGGATGGCAACGACCAACGCCCGGATCATGGTGCACCAGCCGTCAGGCGGCGCGCAGGGCATGGCCTCCGATATCGAGATTCAGGCCAAGGAAATTCTGCGTATCCGTGCCAGCATGAACGAACTCTATGCCAAATATACGGGCAAATCGGTGGCAGATATCGAAAAGGCGATGGATCGCGACACCTTCCTGGCGGCTGACGAGGCCAAAGCCTTTGGCATCGTGGACGAGGTATATGACAAGCGCCCGGTGCCGACGGAAGACCCTAAATAAGCCGTTACCGCTGCCCTAAATGAAATTTAAGCCATATTTGATAGACTTGTCTATCAGGGCGAAAGGCCGCGAAAAAAGCGGTGGCAATTTGGAATTTGACGGTTAGATTACATTATCAGCCGGTTTAAAGGACCTTTTATGACGAAATTGACGGGATCTGATTCGAAGAGCACGCTTTATTGCTCCTTCTGCGGAAAATCCCAACATGAAGTCCGCAAGTTGATCGCAGGACCCACGGTGTTCATCTGCGATGAATGCGTGGAACTGTGCAACGACATCATTCGCGAGGAAACCAAGGGCGCGGCAACCGGCCGCAAGGATGGCGAGGTGCCGACGCCGCAGGAAATCTGCGATGTACTGAACGATTATGTGATCGGACAGAAGCGGGCGAAGCGCGTGCTGTCGGTGGCCGTGCACAATCACTACAAGCGACTCAATCATGCCTCCAAATCCGGTGATATCGAGCTTGCCAAATCGAACATCCTGCTGGTTGGTCCGACCGGCTGCGGCAAGACGCTGCTCGCGCAGACGCTGGCAAAGACCTTCGACGTGCCGTTCACTATGGCCGACGCCACTACATTGACCGAAGCCGGCTATGTCGGCGAGGATGTCGAGAATATCATCCTGAAATTGCTCCAGTCTTCCGATTATAATGTCGAGAAGGCCCAGCGCGGGATTGTTTATATCGACGAAATCGACAAGATCAGCCGCAAGGCGGAAAATCCCTCCATCACCCGCGACGTGTCGGGCGAAGGCGTTCAGCAGGCCTTGCTGAAGCTTATGGAGGGCACCACCGCCAGCGTTCCGCCACAGGGCGGCCGCAAGCATCCGCAGCAGGAATTTCTGCAGGTCGACACGACCAATATCCTGTTCATCTGCGGGGGTGCCTTTGCCGGTCTGGAAAAGATTATCGGCGACCGTCTCGAAGGCAAGTCAATCGGCTTCGGCGCCCATGTCGCTGCGCCGGAAGAACGCCGGGTTGGCGAGCTCCTCGCCCAGGGCGAACCAGAGGATCTGCTGAAATTCGGCCTGATCCCGGAATTTGTCGGTCGTCTGCCGGTGATCGCAACGCTGGAAGATCTTGATATCGACGCGCTGGTGACGATTTTACAGGAACCGAAAAACGCGCTTGTCAAACAATATCGCAAGCTCTTCGAGCTGGAAGATGTCGGATTGACCTTCACCGATGACGCGCTGGTCGCGGTCGCCAAGAAGGCGATCGAACGCAAGACCGGTGCCCGCGGCCTGCGCTCCATCGTCGAGAATATCCTGCTCGACACGATGTTCGACCTGCCCGATTTCGAAGGCGTGGACGAGATCGTGATCGACAAGGATGTCGTCGCCGGCACCAAGGAGCCGGTCAAGGTGATCGCAAAGAGCAGCAAGCCCAAGAAGGAAGACGCGGCCTAGCGCTGCTGTGCCCCGGCGAAGGCCGGGGCCCATCTCCTCGACTCCCGATGCGGGGTCAGGGCCGTTTCGCACCGGCCTGTACCGCCATGCGCATTTCAAACCATGATGTTCGCTGGCAGTGATTGGTAACGGCCCGCGCCAGAACAAACTCACTTATAGATACAGCTGTCCAGCTTCTCGTTCCGCACCACATTGATCCGCGCCGCAATTGTATTGCCATAGCGCCGGGTAAAGCCGCTGGCGCCGTTGACGGCGCGTTTCTTGGGCAAGGGCAGGGCAGCGGCAATACGCGCCGCCTCGATCCCTGTCAGGTCCTTGGCGTCCTTCCGGAAATAGCGCTGAGCGCCGGCCTGCACGCCGTAGGTGCCGATGCCGGTCTCGGCGATATTGAGATAGACCTCCATGATCCGCTTCTTGCTCCAGATCGTCTCGATCAGGAACGTAAAATAGGCCTCCAGGCCCTTGCGGAAGAAGCCCCCGCCTTGCCAGAGAAAAGCATTTTTCGCGACCTGCTGGGAAATGGTTGAGCCGCCCCGAAGCCGTCCGCCCTGCGCATTGCGTTCGATCGCTTTCTGGATCGCCTCGGTGTCGAAGCCATTGTGGCTGCAGAATTTGCTGTCCTCGGCCGCGATCACCGCTCGCGCCATATTGGGCGAAATGTCGCTGAAGCTGGCCCAGTCCTTGGTGATTCCGTTCTCATCCAGCATCATCGTGGCGGTGACGGGGGGTGGCACAATCGCATAGAGTCCGACCCAGGCGACCGTGATCAAAATAAAATAGACCGCCAGTTTCAGAAGAAATTTAATTGCCCGCATCATCGCAGCCTAAATGCAAAACGCCCCGAAAACAAATCCTGTTTCGGGGCGTCTTGGTTTATTTGTCATCCCAGCGAAGGCCGGGATCCAGTTCATCAAAAAGTCGCTTCGCGGCTGCTTTATTTACTGGATTCCCGCGTTCGCCGGAATGGCAGCGTCTAGAATTAACCCGCAGCAAGCAGCTGCTTTTCTCCGGCAATGCGCAGCATCGCTTTTTGCAGCTTTTCAAAGGCACGAACCTCGATCTGGCGGATGCGCTCGCGGCTGACATCATAGACCTTGCTCAGATCTTCCAGCGTCTTCGGATCTTCGGACAAGCGCCGTTCAGCCAATATGTGCTGCTCGCGCTCGTTCAGCGAACCCATGGCTTCCGACAGCATTTCATGCCGGAAGTCGGCTTCCTGCGATGCCGCAATGGCCTCGTCGTGCAGCGGCACGTCATCTTCCAATATGTCCTGCCACTGACCACCATCACCGTCGTCCGACGACAGCGAGACGTTCAGCGAAGCATCGCCGCCCATCGACATGCGGCGGTTCATATTGACCACCTCATGTTCGGCCACACCGAGATCGGTGGAGATTTTCTGAACATCCTCCGGCGACAGATCACCGTCTTCAAACGCGTCGAGATTATTCTTCATCCGGCGCAGGTTGAAGAACAGCTTCTTCTGGGCAGCGGTCGTCCCCATCTTGACGAGGCTCCAGCTGCGCAGCACATATTCCTGGATCGAGGCACGAATCCACCACATCGCGTAGGTCGCGAGGCGGAAACCCCGATCGGGTTCAAATTTCTTCACGCCCTGCATCAGGCCGACATTGCCTTCGGAAATCAGGTCGGACACCGGCAGGCCATAGCCGCGAAAGCCCATCGCGATCTTGGCGACGAGTCGCAGATGCGACGTTACGAGCTGGGCGGCGGCTTCCTGATCCTTGTGTTCAGAATAGCGTTTCGCCAGCATATATTCTTGTTCGGGAGTCAAAAGCGGAAATTTACGAACTTCCGACAGATACCGGTTCAGGCTCGCGTCCCCCCCTAAGGCAGGGATTTTTGCCGGAACATTGCTACCATTAGCCATTTTCGTTCCTTCTTATGTTATGCCGCCGGGCCTCATTAAGCACCCATTGGTCAAAGCTTATATAAGGTGTATTCCTTATACCCGCAACTTCATGAATAGTTCCTGCATATCGTCCGGGAAATCGATAGAAAACGTCAATTTTTCGGTCGTTATGGGGTGAACAAATCCAAGACTAGCAGCATGCAGCGCCTGCCGTCCAAATTGAATATCTTTTCGCCGGGAAAGTAATGATTTTCGACGAGTGCCATAGAGCGGATCGCCGATCAGGCTGTGGCCGATATGGGCCATATGCACCCTGACCTGGTGAGTCCGTCCGGTTTCCAGCGTGCATTCCACCAGCGCCGCGCCGTCGAGCATCTCCTTGACCGTATAATGGGTCATCGCAAGCTTGCCCCGGTCGTCGCCGACCACCGCCATTTTCTTGCGATTGACGTTGCTGCGCCCGATACTGCCCTCGATCGTCGCCGACGCCGGGTTGGGGCGGCCGTTGACGATCGCCATATAGCGCCGTTCGATATCATGCCTGGCGAACAGCGCGCTGAGGCCCTGATGCGCGGCATCGGTCTTGGCGGCTACCATCAGTCCCGACGTGTCCTTGTCGATCCTGTGGACGATCCCGGGCCGGGTGACGCCGCCGATGCCGGACAGCTGACCCCGACAATGGTGCAGCAGGGCGTTGACCAGCGTGCCGTCGGCATGACCGGCCGCCGGGTGGACCACCAGACCTGCCGGCTTGTTGATGATGATCAGGTGCGGGTCTTCAAAAACCACATCCAGGGCGATGTCCTGCGCCAGGGCAGGGCCGTCCACCGGCTCCGGAATCGTCAGCTCGAACGACTTGCCGCCCATTTTCTTGGCAGCAGGATCGGTGAATATTGCGCCGTCAAGCTGCAGGTTTCCCGCGGAAATCAGCGATTTTACCCGTTCACGCGACAGCCCTTCGACCGCCTCGGTCAGGGCCGCATCCAGTCTCTGTTTTTTCTCGGAATCCGGTAATGTTCCGGATATGGTGGATTGCCCTGGTTTCATCGCGTAGATGTGGGCCATGCAACTCCTTATATCAAGCGCGATGTTGGCCGATCTGCAGCAACTGGCCCGTGCGGCAGCGGGGCTGGAAATATGCGGAATTTTATTTGGCCGGGAGGGCAGGGTCAGCGCCCGCCGTGCGGCCAAAAATGTCGCCGACGATCCGCGCCGGCATTTCGAGATTGACCCCCGCACCCTGATCGATGCGGAACGGGGCGAACGCAGCGGCGGCGAGCCTGTCCTCGGCTATTATCATTCCCACCCCTCGGGACCGGTGCGTCCCTCGGTCACCGATGCCGAAAGCGCGGCGCCCGATGGCCGGCTCTGGCTGATCATCAACGGGCAGGATGCCGCCGCCTGGCAGGCGGTTCCCGATGGCGAAATTTATGGCCGTTTTGACGCGATCCCGCTTGATTGCGCCGATGCAAAAGGCCAAACAGCCGCGGAATAGAAATCACAGTTTGAAAGCGCATTTATATGTCGAATATCGAAGTGGACCTCGCCTCTCTCCTATGTTCGAAAATCTGTCATGATTTGCTAAGTCCGGTCGGTGCGCTCAACAACGGGCTGGAATTGCTCGAAGGCGAGGATGATCCGGTGATGCGCGACCGCTGCATGGACCTGCTGGCCGACAGCGCCCGAACCTCTGCCGACAAGCTGAAATATTTCCGGCTCGCCTTTGGCGCGGCGGGCGGCTTTGGCGACACGATTGATCCCGCCGAGGCGCGGCAGTTGATCGAGGCGTTGCTCGGCGAGTCGGGCAAGATCACTCTGGGCTGGGCGGTTCAGGGCCATGCCTTGCCGAAAAAGGCGATCAAGATTTTGCTCAATCTGGCGCTGATCGCAAAGGAAACGCTGGTCAGGGGTGGCCGCCTCGACATCGGCGCGGAACAGGGCGATCTCGGGATCGAGGTGGTGATCCGGGCGGAAGGCACGAAAATCGCGCTGGATAACGGTATCCGGACCGCGCTCGACGGCACGATCGCTCCCGCCGATCTCAGCGCCCGGACCGCAGCGGCGTGGATGACGCGCGAACTGGCCCTGAAAAACGGCGGCGATCTCAGGATTTCTCCGGAATCCGGGACAGAATTGCTTCTTGGTGCTATTGTAACCGCCTGAATGGTCCCGGCCCGGTTGGAGAAGGAAGTCTGCTATGGATAGGATATGGACGCCGTCTCCCAATTATGACGAACGTGCGCTGCCGATCAGCATCCTGGTCATGCATTATACGGGCATGAAGGACGCGGCCTCGGCGATCAGCTGGCTGGCCAATCCGGAAGCCAAGGTCTCCGCCCATTATGTCGTCACCGAGGACGGCCAGGTCGTCCAGATGGTCGACGAGGAAAAGCGCGCCTGGCACGCCGGCCGCGGCTACTGGCGCGGCATCACGGACGTCAACAGCGCCAGCATCGGCATCGAGATCGTCAATCCCGGCCATGAATGGGGCTATGTGCCGTTCCCGGAAGAACAGATGGATGCGGTCACCCGGCTCGCCCATGATATCGTGCAGCGGCACCATATCACCCCGACAAATGTCATCGGCCATAGTGATCTCGCGCCCGCCCGCAAGCAGGACCCGGGCGAGCTTTTCGACTGGGAAAGACTGGCCCGCCACGGCATTGCGCTCAAGAAACCGCCGCTGAAGCTAGGCGACCCGCCCTGGACCGATGGCGGCTTCATGCTGGCGCTCGAACGGTTCGGCTATGACATCTCCGATCAGACCGCTGCGGTCGTCGCCTTTCAGCGCCGGTTCCGGCCAAAAATCATCGACGGCGTGATCGACGGCGAATGCCGCTCGCTGCTTCTGTCATTAATGTTGGACAGAGAGCGCGGAATCACTAAATAGGGCGGACCAGAGGGTCGGCCAGCCGTCCTCCTACGCTAAAGCTCCGGCGGGCGAGCCCGGGATACCGAAATATCCTGGCGGGCCTGTCCGCCGAAGCTTTAGCGTAGGAGGGAGGAAAGTCCGGGCTCCACGATTAAAAGGTGCCGGTTAATGGCCGGCGGGGGCGACCCTAGGGAAAGTGCAACAGAAAGCAGGTCGCGACGACTTCGGTCACGTGACAATGAAAGGGTGCGGTAAGAGCGCACCGCGGGGCTGGCAACAGGCCTGGCACGGTAAACCCCACCTGGAGCAAAACCAAATAGGGGCGGCATATGGCTTTTTCGGCCTGCAGCCCGGGTTGGTTGCTAGAGCCACGCAGCAATGCATGGCCCAGATGAATGGCTGGCTATCCCGCCTAAGCTTTATGCGGAGGCGGGTGGACAGAACCCGGCTTACAGACCCTCTGGTATTATCTTAGCGGTGGAACTTGCGACCCGCCTCTGTTAGAATAGAGACTATGCCAAAAGCCAAACGATCCGACAATTGGGGCTTTCCCCGCTGGGGAAGCTATGAAAGCTCCCGTGAAACGCAGCAGGTCAAGATCTGCGACCGCCACGGTTGCGACGAAGCCGGCAACTGCCCGGCACCCAAATCGCCCAACAGCCCCGAGCGCTGGTATTTCTGCCAGACCCATGCCGCTGAATATAATCGCGGATGGGACTATTTCGAAGGTCTCGACAAGGAAGAGCGCAAGAAGCGCGAGGCCGACGAGCAACGCGATGCCAACGCCTATCAGGAAGCGGCCCATTACAGCTGGATGGGCTCCGGCGACGGCAGCCGTTCGCGCGACGAGATGACCGCGCTGGAAATTTTCGACCTGACTCCCGATGTGGAATTTGAAACGGTGAAAAAGGCCTGGCGGTCGATGGCCAAGGAATATCATCCGGACGTCAATCCCGGCGATGCGGAAGCGGCTAGGAAGTTCCAGACGGCACAGGCGGCCTTTGAAGTTCTGCGCATTGCCGAGGAACGGCGCGTCTGGAAACCGATCTAGCCTGGTATTCCTGCGCAGGCAGGAATCCATCTCCTGCGCTTGCGACGATCACAATATCGGGGAAGTCAGCAGGCTATAAACTGGTCTGCCCAGTTCAAAACTTTCTGCAACGGTAACCGGGCGCTGCGCTCTTACGTGAGCAGGCGTAGCGGTATCACTGCAACCGCTCGGCTGTCTGCTGGATCAGTGCAATCATGTTGGGAATGCCCTGGGTCCGGTTGGAACTCAGCTGATTCTTCAGATCAAAGGGCTCCAGCACCGCAGCGATATCGGTTTGCCGGATCTGCTCCGTGGTCTGGTCCTGCACGGTCTCCAGCACCAGCGCGATGATGCCCTTGGTAATGGCTGCATTGCTGTCGGCCAGAAAATGCAGCCGCCCGTCGTCCAGTTGTGTGGGATAGACCCAGACCGACGCGGAACAGCCCCGCACCAGCGTGGCATCGGTTTTCAGCGCATCCGGCATCGGGTCCAGCTGCTTGCCGAGATCGATCAGCAACCGGTAACGGTCATCGGCCTCGAGAAACTCATATTCTTCGATCAGATCGTCAATTTTGCTCATGGGGAGGGCGGTTAGCAGTGTGTGGCGACAACGTCACCCATTTTTGCCGTTCGCCTCGTGCCGATTCATCCGTTCGCCCTGAGCCTGTCGAGCCGAAGGCGACCGCAGGTCAACGGCAGGAGGCACGCGCAGACCAGTGCTTCGACAAGCTCGGCACGAACGGTGTGTAGCTTCAGCATGAACGGTTTGTAGTCAAAGCTCCACGCCGGCCGCAATGGCTTCCAGCTTGCGAATCCGTTCCTTCAGATCCGCAACCTCTATCCGCGATGTTGCGGTGGGCGGATTGTCCTCGCGGCGCTGCTCCAGTTCGCGGGCCTTCAGGGCGATCCAGTCGCGCCATCCGCGCAGGGCGACGAGCGACAATACCGTGAGCCCGATCAGGGAAAAGGCCGCGGTGATCATATAAAAAGCAGGTTCTTGCATTATGCTTGTCCTTCTACTTTCCGGACCGGCTCAGCGGTCGCGCAATTTCTCGATCTCTTTTTCCAGTTCGCGGGATCCGCGATCATCGGTGGCAATTTTCTCGAGCACCGCCACCCGCTCCTTGAGATATTTCACTTCCTCTTGCAGACGTTCGTTCTGCGGATCGTTTCTCGCCTGGGATCCGATGGCATTTCCTCTGCGATCCTCGAGAATGCCATGCTCGGCGCGATATTTGGACCGCATCACTCGTCCGATCGTCACAATGATGATGATGGCAACCACAGCTTCTGGCCAACCCATATCCTGTCTCCTCAATCAATCCGGATCAGCGATCCCGCAATTGTTCAATTTCATTTTCCAGCTGCCTGGTGCTGTGGCCGTCGGTGGTGATCTGCTCCAGAACCGCCACCCGCTCCTTCAGATATTTCAGTTCCTCGCGCATCCGGTCGGTGTCCGCGTCCACGCCTTTCGGAAGATGGCCGTATTTTTCCGCCATTTTGCTCTGATGGCGGGTCCATATCCAGAGCGCACCCAGCGCAAAGGGAGCGAGCGGAATGAGAAGTGCAAATTCAAAGCCCATCAGTTCAGTTCCTTCGTTTCAGGTTCGCTGCGCAATTCTTCAATCTGCATCGAAACATCGAATCCCTTGTCGGTGATGATGCGTTCCAGAACGCGCACGCGCTGTTCGAGCCTCTGGGTATGCGCGGCATATTGAGCCGCTTTTTCGGCGGTCTGGTGGCCAAGGGTTTCGAGCTTCTTCTTTTCCAGCTCGATATTGGCCTTGTGCATCTTGCTCACGAAGCCGCCGATTACCGGGATACCGACCACGATCAGGAAAAAGGTCAGAAAGGCAAATGTGCTCACAATATCCTCCTCAGTTTGCGCGCTTGTCGCGCAATTGCTCGATTTCCTGGGTCAGCCGGTGGCTGTCGTCGGTCACGATCCGTTCAACATTGGCGAGCCGATCCTTGATGGACCCCAGTTCTGCGCGCAGTTCGGCATTTTCATTGGTGAGCAATTTGACTCGCTCGGCCGCTTCCCGATCGGTTTTCGGATAGACCGCCTTGCCCCACTGGTTTTCGAGGGGATATCCGTTCTTGACCCGCATCCAGGTCGTGAGAACCCAGCCGCCAACGGCGATGGCGGTGACCACTGCAATCATCGGGGCAATGGAAGTCAGGAAGGAAATTTTATCCGGGTCCATCAGTTTTTCTCCCTCAGGGCTTCGATTTCATCGGCGGTGCGCTTGGCGGGATCGGTGGCGATCCGTTCCAGAACCTGGAGCCGTTCCTGCAGCCGGTCGATCTTCCCGACCAGCTGGGCATTCTCGTTGGACAGCAATTCGATCTTGCGTTGCTCATCCGGGCCGGCTTTTCCGGATTTTCCGGATTTCCCGCCCCATTCGTCTTCCAGCTCATAGCCATGTTTGGCTCGGATCCAGTTGTTGACGATCCATCCTCCGTAGCTGATGGCGATGATCGCGAGGACAAATTGCGGGCTTCCCCAATCCATTTTCATTCTCCCTGTTCAGCCGCTCAGCGCAGATTTTCGATCTCGTTCGACAGCGCGGTATTCTTGCTTGTGTAATAGAGTTCCATGTCGGCCAGCTTGCGGTCGATTTCGCGGAACCGGGATTTGATATCGCGGGTGGTGCGGCGGGGCGACTGGCGCACGCCCTGCCAGAATTTCGTGTCCTCCGGATCGCTCAGATACATGCCCATCGGCTTTGGCTCGGATATTTTTGCCGCGATCCAGTAGGCGACCAGCGTCCAGGGAAAGGCGAAGGTGACGGTGGCGATGATCGCTGCCAGTCGGACCCAGGCCACATTGATCCCGGTATAATCGGCGATCCCGGCGCAGACCCCGCTCCATTTGGCGCGTCTCTTGTCGAGATAGAATTTGGTGCGGGAAGAGCTCATGATGGGTGCCTTTCTTTTTTCAGCAGCTCGTCAAAATTTTCGAGCGTGGGAGCAGGGGACGCCGACGGAGTGGGCAGGGCAGACTGGCGCCAGTCCGGATTGTCCGCTGCCATGATGCGCTCGATGGTTTCCATCCGGTCATCCAGACGCCGCGCCATATGGTGCAATTCTTCGAGCAGATTTTCGTCTTCATTGGTGATCGTCGCCGCGGTTTTCCATTTTGTGACATAGTGGAAGATCAGCCACGGCAGGCCAATGAACAGGGTGCCCATGACGATGGGGATGATGATCAGTTCTTCCTGCATTATGCGTCACCTTTCTTCATGGCCGCCTTCATGGCTTCCAGTTCTGCATCGATCTTGTCGCTGGATTCGAGCGCGGCGATCTGGTTTTCCAGGCTCTGCGGCTCGCCGCCCATGCCAAGCGCATCGGCGCGGCCTTCGGCGAAGTCGACCTGACGCTCGAGATATTCAAAGCGGGAGAAAGCATCATGGACCTTTTCGCCATTGTACATTTCGCGCAGCTTCACGCGGTTTTCGGCGCTTTCCAGACGATTGACCAGGTTGCTCTGGCGCGACCGGGCTTCCTGCAGCTTCTTCTGCAATTTGGCGATGTCGGCTTCCGAGGAACGCAGCGCATCATCCAGCACCTGAATTTCTGCCTTCAGCTGGTCGGCCATGTCGGCCGCCTTGCGCTTTTCGATCAGCGCGGCTTTCGCCAGATCCTCGCGGTCCTTGGACAGCGCCAGCTGGGCCTTTTCGCCCCAGTCTTCGGTCAGATGATCGAGCTTGTCGATATGCCGGCGCATTTCCTTCTGGTCGGCGATCGTGCGGGCGGCGGAGGCGCGGACTTCGACGAGCGTTTCCTCCATCTCGAGGATGATCATGCGGATCATCTTGGACGGGTCTTCTGCCTTGTCCAGCATGTCGGTAACGTTGGCCGCGATGATATCGCGCGTTCTTGAAAAAATGCCTGCCATGTACATACTCCGGTTGCGTCTGTGGTTGTGTCGGAACTTGTTCGAGCCGTCGCTCCAGTCCTGTTCTACATCAACCTGTTGAATTTCAAAAGGTGGCCGGGACCTTACTTCGGCAAGGGGGAAAGAAGGGGCCCCGGCCATTTTGTCTGTCATGCCGGGTAACCTGGGTTAACAAGGCTGACAGGAGGGGAAGCGTTTTGCTGGGAGGCCATCATGCCTTCGGCCTGGGCCGGCCCAACCGCGCTGATCACAATCGTCACGCTGAAGAGCAGGATCGAGATGATCGCGGAAATATCGGTGCGGGTCATTTTGTTCAGTGCGGGCATGATTTCCTCCAGAAGTCCGTGTCATTGGTGTCTGGAACCTGCATTGCAGAAGCCGTGCCAACTGAAATAACGCATTGAAAAACAAGAGATAATCATATTTTTGCCGCCCATGAACATGGTATTAATTGCTATTTAATGGCAATCGACACTATATATTGGCCATGGAACGCGAAACCCAATTTGTCGGCGAATCAGGCGCCTTTCTCGACGCGGTCGAAAAGGCCAGCCGGGCAGCGCCGCTCAATCGTCCAGTGCTCGTCGTCGGCGAACGCGGCACCGGCAAGGAACTGATCGCGGAACGCCTGCACCGGCTCAGTCTGCGATGGGACGGGCCGTTTGTCACGCTCAATTGCGCGGCAATGCCGGAAACCCTGATCGAGGCGGAACTGTTCGGTCACGAGGCGGGCGCCTTCACCGGCGCTACCAAGGCGAGGGTAGGGCGATTCGAGGAAGCCGATGGTGGCACCCTGTTCCTTGACGAACTGGGCACCCTGTCGACCGGCGCGCAGGAACGGTTGTTGCGAGCGGTCGAATATGGCGAGATCACCCGGATCGGATCTTCCCGGCCGCAGCGCGTCGATGTCCGCATCGTCGCCGCCACCAATGCCGATCTGCCGAGGATGGCGGACGAGAACAGGTTTCGCGCCGACCTGCTCGACCGGCTTTCCTTCGAAGTCGTGACCCTGCCTCCGCTGCGCGTGCGCGAAGGCGACGTACCGGTGCTGAGCGACTATTTCGGTCGCCGGATGGCCGCGGAACTGGAATGGCCTTCCTGGCCCGGGTTCGGGCGGCTCGCCTCCGAGGCGCTAAACCGGCACGACTGGCCAGGCAATGTCCGGGAATTGCGCAACGTGATCGAGCGCGCCGTCTATCAGTGGAATGACCATAGCCGACCGGTCGACCATATCGTCTTCGACCCGTTCGAATCGCCGTGGAAGCCGCGCGAGAAAAATATCGCCCCCGACTCCGGGGCTGATGCGTCCGGCACCGGAGAGGCCCATCCGGCGCAGGCCGCACCAGCGTCATCCGAACCGACATTCGACGGCGTGGACGATATGAAAGCCGCGGTGGAAGCCTATGAAAAACGGATATTGGAGGCGGCCCTCGCCAGGTCGCGCTATAATCAGCGGCAGACGGCAAAGGCGCTCAACCTGACCTACGACCAGCTGCGCCATGCCCTGAAAAGGCACGATCTTCTGGGCTCATAAAAGCGGGCGGGAAAAGCCATTGTCATGCTTCCAATTCTTCCAGTGCCGCTATCATTGAAATTGATGACACACTGTTAGCCTCCGCCACTCGCGGGCTATGGTCCAAAAATCGATCTTTTATCCCGTCTTCCGGGAAAATGGACAATTGTCCTTGCATCTTTTTTGTGGTTGATGCGTTGACAGACTACATCTCAAAAAATGGAGAAACGACATTATGGCTTTCGAACTTCCGCCCCTCCCTTATGGAAAAACGGCTTTTGGAGATCTGATCTCCGAGGAGACCTTCAACTATCATCATGGCAAGCATCACAATGCCTATGTCAGCAAGACCAACGACGCGATCAAAGGCACTGATCACGAAGGCAAGAAGCTTTCGGAAATCATCGAAGTCGCTGATGGCGGCCTGTTCAACAACGCTGCCCAGGTCTGGAACCACAGCTTCTACTGGCTGTGCCTGTCACCAGAGAAAAAGGAAATTTCCGGCGAATTGAAAGATCGTCTTGAAAAGACCTTTGGCTCGATCGATGATTTCAAATCCAAGTTCAAGGACGAGGCAACCGGCCATTTCGCCAGTGGTTGGGCCTGGTTGGTGCTGGATGGGGACGAACTGAAAATCACCTCCTATCATGATGCCGACACACCGGTTGCGCATGGCGTCAAGCCGCTGTTCACGCTCGACGTCTGGGAACATGCCTATTATCTGGATTACCAGAACGCGCGTCCCGACTATGTTTCGGCTCTGCTCGACAATGCTGTCGACTGGGACTTCGTGGCCCTGAACATGGACGGAGACGGCGTCAGCCGCGCCGACCAGGGCTAAGCCTCCTTCAGGCTGAAAAGCAGTTTAAGCCGCGTCCTGACCCTCAGGGCGCGGCTTTTCTTCGACCGTAAAGCCGTGCTTCATCAGCATCGGGATATTGGCCATCGCGAACAGGAACGAAACCGCTGGCACGCCCCAGACCTTGATCGTCAGCCACCAGTCAAAGCTCAGCGTTGCCACCATCAGCTCGTTGAGCACGGCCATGGCCGCGAAAAATATGCCCCAGTTGCGCGACAGTTTCAGCCAGCCTGTATCGTTCAGCCCTTCAAAAGCCGCCTGCAGCAGGCTTTTCAGCATCGCCTTGCGGCGCAGCAGTCCGCCGAACAGGATCAGCGCAAATCCGGCATAGATGATGGTCGGCTTGTGCTGGATGAAACGGGGGTCGGCGAAATAGATGGTGAGCGCGCCAAATCCCAGAATCAGCACCGCCGACATCCACATCATCGGCGAGACCTTGCCGAGCTTCCATTTGGAAATGCCCATCGCCAGGACAATCGCGACCATGAAGGCGATCGTGCCGTAAATGGCGGAGGTGATCGGATTGCCTTCCGGCGCGCCGAATTTATAGACCAGAAAGAAAATCAGCAGCGGCCCGAAATCGAGCGCGAAGCTGAGGCCCCGGTGTTCTTTTGGAATTTCTTCAATCGCGGTGGCTTCGGTCATTCTTCTATCCCGGCTATGGCTGCGGCCAGATCTTCGGCCTTGAATGGTCTTAGGTCGTCGACGGTCTCGCCGATCCCGATGGCGTGGATCGGCAGGCCAAATTGCTTCGCTGCTGCGACCAGTACGCCGCCGCGGGCGGTCCCGTCCAGCTTGGTCATGATCAGGCCGGTGACCTTGGCGACGTCACGAAACACTTCGATCTGGGACAGGGCATTTTGCCCGGTCGTCGCATCCAGCACCAGCACCACATTATGCGGCGCCGCCGGATTAAGCCGACCCAACACCCGCCGGATCTTGTCCAGCTCGTCCATCAGTTCGCTGCGATTCTGCAACCGTCCGGCTGTATCGACGATTAACACGTCGATCCCGGTGGCGGTCGCCTGTTTCACGCCTTCATAGACGATGCTGGCGCTGTCCCCGCCCTGCGGGCCGCTGATGATCGGAACGCCCAGTCGTTCGGCCCATATCTTGAGCTGTCCGATGGCCGCCGCGCGGAACGTGTCGCCCGCCGCCAGCATCACGCCATAATCCTGTTCGAGAAACAGATGCGCCAGCTTGGCAATTGTCGTGGTCTTGCCGGAGCCGTTGACGCCGATCACCAATATCACCTGCGGTCGCGGAAAGGCATCGATTTCCAGGGGGATGGCGACCGGTTCCAGTATCGCCGCAATCTCCCTCCGGATGATTTCCTTCACCGCCTGTTCGCTGAGGCCTTTCTCGAAACGCTCGACCGACAGCTTCTCCCGGATCGACGCGGCCGTCGCCGGACCCAGGTCCGACATGATCAGCGCATCCTCGATATCATCCAGAGTCGCCTCATCCAGCCTGGCCTTGGTCACCAGCCCGGTCAGATTCTCGGTCAGCCGGGACGATGTCTTGCTGAAACCGCCGAACAGACGGTCCTTCCAACTGTTTTTCTCGTTCACGCTGCTACCCTGCCAATCAGTTGCTTGTCCTGCATCCCGGTAATCTCCACCGGAACGATCTGTCCCCTGCTCGCAGGGGCGTCAAATGTCACGCGGGCAAAATTGGCGGCATAGCCGGTGTCGCCGGACATTTCCGCCAACACATTCTGCCGCGTCCCGATCAGCGTCCGCCGCCAGTTCCGCGCGCGCCCGGCGACCGCGTTGCGCAACAGCTTTGCCCGGCGCTTGATCACATCGCCGTCGAGTTGCGGCATCCGCGCTGCCGGCGTGCCCTGTTTCGGGGAATAGGAGAAAATATGGCCATGGACGATGTCGCACTGCTCGATGAGGGCAAGGCTGTTGGCGAACATGGCATCATCTTCCGTTGGAAAGCCCGCGATGATATCCGCGCCGACCGCAATTTCCGGTCGTCTGGCTTTCAGCCTTTCCACCAGCGCGATTGCCTGCTCGCGGCTGTGCCGCCGCTTCATCCGCTTCAGGATCATATTGTCGCCCGACTGCAGCGACAGATGCACATGGGGCATCAGCCGCGTCTCGCCGGTCAGCAGCTCGAACATCCGCTCGTCAATCTCGATCCCGTCCAGTGACGACAGTCTGAGCCGCGGCAATTGCGGGACATGTTTCAATATCCGTTCGATCAGCTGGCCAAGCGTCGGCGCTCCGGGCAGGTCCGGTCCGTAGCTGGTGACATCGACGCCGGTGAGCACGACCTCCTGAAAGCCCTTGTCGACCAGCGCCTGTACCTGCTCGACGATCAGCCCGGCGGGCACGGACCGGCTGTTGCCCCGGCCGAAGGGAATGATGCAGAAGGTACAGCGATGGTCGCAGCCATTCTGGATCTCGACAAAGGCGCGCGAGCGGTCGGCAAAGGCGCTGACCATATGCGGAGCGGTTTCCGTAATCCGCATGATATCGGACACCCGGATATCGGGCCGGTTGCTGTGCAGCCCGAGCTTGAAATTGGCCGGATCATATTTGTCGATATTGCCGACCACAGCGCTTGTTTCCGGCATCGCCGCGAACATCGATGGATCGACCTGGGCCGCGCAACCGGTGACGATGATGTTCTTTTCCGGATTGTCCTTTTTCGCCCGGCGGATCGCCTGCCGCGTCTGCCGAACTGCCTCGTTGGTCACCGCACAGCTGTTGACGATGATCAGATTGTCGCCGTCAATATTGCTCGCCGCCAGATTCTGCCGCAGCTTCTCGCTCTCGGCGATATTGAGCCGGCATCCCATGCTGATCATTTGCGGAGCGCTCATCCGAACTGCGTCCAGTCTGCTTCCCCGGCAAAAACATAGGTCGTCGGCCCCTGCATCTCGATCGTCTCGCCGTCGTTCCAGCTGATCGTCAGCTGACCGCCGGGCAGGTTGACCTCTACCGGACTGCTGACCAGACCGCGCCTGATGGCTGCGACAGCCGTGGCACAGGCGCCGGTGCCGCAAGCCCTGGTGAGTCCTGCTCCGCGCTCCCACACGCGCAGATGGATGACACCGTCTTCGATATGGGCGACATTGACATTCACTTTTTCGGGAAACAGCGGGTCGACCTCGATCATCGGGCCGAGCCGATCGAGTTCGACTGCGGCGCTGTCCTCGACGAAAAATATCACATGCGGATTGCCGACATTGACCGCCGCCGGATTCTGCAAATCTTCCCAGCCCACCGGCATCTGCAATGTGTCCATCGCATAGGCGAGGGGGATCGCCTGCCAGTCGAAACGGGGCTTGCCCATATCGACAATGGCACCATCCGCCGTGGCATTGCCGATGATGATACCGCCGCCGGTTTCAATCCGGGTCTCGTCCCCGATCAGCTTCGCGACGCAGCGCGCCGCATTGCCGCAGGCTTCGACCTCGCTGCCGTCGGCATTGAAAATCTGCATTCTGACGTCCGCCTGGCGGGAAGGGCGCAGCACGATCAGCTGGTCGCAGCCGATCCCGCTGTGCCGGTCGGCAATGGCCAGAGCGCGTGCGCCGGTGAGTTCCATGTCCTCCCCGCGCGCATCAATGATGACAAAATCATTGCCCAATCCATGCATTTTGTGAAAGCGTCCTGTGCTCATCACTGGCGATTTAGGGACGCCGTTCCCGGGAGTCCAGCAATTCGGCTCTCCCGGCCTGTACGCAAGCAGGTCTAGGCCGTTTTTTGCAGCCGGTCTTCCGTGGTCAGGATGGAAAGAGCGTCCTCCTGTTCTGCGGGTTCTTCTTCCCGGGGCGCCGACGGCAGCAAATTGCGTTCGGCCAGAATCTTGCGGGTTTCGGAAATGGTCAGCGGGCGACCATAATACCAGCCCTGGCCCTTGGCGCAGCCGATCTGGCGCAACACGGCTTCGGTTTCCTTGTCTTCAATGCCCTCGGCGGTGATCGGCATGCCAAGGCTTTCGCCCAGGCCGTTGATTGCTTTCACGATCGCCTTGCTTTCCGGATTGCGCATGAGCGACGAGACAAAACTGCGGTCAATTTTGATCCGGTCAAAGGGCAGGGCGCGCAAATGGGCGAGGGAGCCATAGCCCGTACCAAAATCGTCAAGGGCGATCTTGATGCCCTGATTTTTCAGGCTGCCTACAATAGATTGCGCCAGACTCAGATTTTCGAACAGCGAGCTTTCGGTGATTTCGATTTCCAGGCGGCTGGGCGGGAATCCGCTTTCCACCAGCAATTTGACAATTTTCTGCGCCAGCCAGGGATCGAGCAGCTGGATCGGAGATATATTGACCGAAATGGTCAGAGAGGAATCCCAGTGCTTGGCATTGTGCAGCGCCTGCCTCAAAATGCTCATCGACAGGTCGCCGATCATGCCGGTTTCTTCGGCAATCGGGATGAATATTTCCGGAGAGATCAGACCCTGGGTCGGGGATTCCCAGCGGGCGAGCATTTCAAAACCGGTCAATCTCCCGGTCGCCAGATCTATCTGCTGTTCAAAATAGGGGACAAATTCTCCGGTCGGGATGCCCGCGCGCATACCGGTTTCCAGCAGGCTGCGCGTTTGCAGTTCCTGCTCCATATTCGCGTCGAACCAGCAATGCCGGTTCCGGCCCTGTTTTTTCGAACTGTACATGGCAATATCGGCACGCCGCATCAGCACGTCGACGCCTTCCGATTCCATATCATAACGGGCCATGCCGATTGATGTCGTCACCACAAGCTGGACGCCGTCTTCGATAATCGGCGCTGAGATTGCGTCGATCAGATCGTCGGCAATCTGCTCCACCATTTTGGGCTGTTCGGGATCAAAGATGAAGGCGCAGGCAAATTCGTCTCCGCCGAGTCTGGCCAGCAGATTCTTCGGGGGCAGGACATCGGCGATGCGGGTGGCCACCTTCTTCAGCACGGCATCGCCGGCGCCGTGACCATGGACGTCATTGATATTTTTGAAATTGTCGAGATCGAGCATCAGAAAGGTGATGCTCTTTTGTCTGCGCTGGGCAATGCTGATCATTTCTGCGGTTCGTTCGCCAATGGTGCGGCGATTGAGCAATCCGGTCAGCGGATCGGTAACGGCAAGCGAATGCGCGCGTTGTTCGGCAGCTGCCCGTTCCTCGACTTCCTTGGTCAGGTCCTTGTACCGCCGCCAGCCGAACAGGATCAGCGCAATATTGAGCAGAAAGGCGGATACCAGTACATTGTCGCCCGCTCTGGCCTGTCCGGAAAGGGAATTGATAGCATCGGACAGCACCGTGCCGCCGGTGCCCGCGAACATCAGGATTGCCAATATAACGATGGCGCCGGTCAACACATCCCGACCCACGGATATCTTGTATCCGTTCTTCATCAAACGTATATGTTGGTCGGCTACTGGTCCAGCCATATTCATTTTTCCAATTGTTATCGCGAGGCTTTTGCCGAACAGTTCTCAATTTCTGGTTAACATCCGTTCATATCCGAAAAATTCCGTGCTTGCGAAATCCCCGGAACTGCACTAACAGCGCCTCAAATCGGCAATGTCTGTTGCCAATTCAGTTTAGAGTTCGAAAAACTCACACGTCGGTCAGCGAGGTTTCGCCCACCGGCGCTTTTTGCGTTGGCCCGATTTCGGGTCGTTTGAGGAAGGAAAGGCGGGAACATGTTTGATAAGTTGAGCGACCGCCTTGGCGGAGTTTTTGACAAGCTGCGTGGACGCGGCGCGCTGCGGGAAGAAGATGTGCGCGGCGCGATGCGCGAAGTGCGGATCGCCCTGCTCGAAGCCGATGTTGCGCTGCCGGTGGTCAAGGATTTCGTTGAAAAGGTAACCGAAAAGGCCGTCGGTCAGTCGGTTCTCAAGTCCGTCACCCCGGGCCAGCAAGTGGTCAAGATCGTCAATGACGGTCTCGCCGAAATGCTCGGCTCGGAAGTCAGCGCACTCGAACTGTCGGTTGCGCCTCCCGCCATCATCATGATGGTCGGTCTGCAGGGCTCAGGCAAAACAACCACCACGGCGAAAATTGCGAAGCGGCTGAAGGACAAGGACAACAAGAAGGTCATGATGGCCTCGCTCGACGTCAATCGTCCCGCCGCCCAGGAACAATTGGCCGTATTGGGTGAGCAGATAAACGCCGCCACCCTGCCGATTGTCGCCGGGCAGCAGCCGGTCGAGATTGCCAAGCGCGCGCTTCAGGCCGCAAAATTGCAGGGCTTTGACGTGCTGCTGCTGGATACCGCTGGCCGGCTCCACGTCGACCAGCAGCTGATGGACGAGATGAAGGCGGTTGCCGATATCTCGAAGCCGCAGGAAATCTTGCTGGTGGTCGATTCGCTGACCGGTCAGGACGCGGTCAATGTCGCTCAGAATTTCTCGGACCAGGTCGATCTGACCGGCGTCGTCCTGACCCGGATGGACGGCGATGCCCGCGGTGGTGCCGCCCTGTCGATGCGCGCGGTCACCGGCAAGCCGATCAAGTTTGTCGGCGTTGGCGAAAAGATCGATGCGCTGGAGGAATTTCACCCGGAACGCGTTGCCGGCCGAATATTGGGCATGGGCGATGTTGTCAGCCTGGTCGAAAAGGCCGCTCAGGTCGTCGACAAGGAAGAATCCGAAGCGCTCGCCGAAAAGATGCTCAAGGGGCAGTTCGATCTCAACGATCTGCGCGCCCAGCTGCGGCAGATGACCCAGATGGGCGGCCTCGGTGCGCTCGCCTCGATGATGCCGGGCATGAAAAAGGCCAAGCAGGCCATGGCCGGCGGCGCGATGGATGAAAAAGTCCTGGTCCGCATGGACGCGATCATCGGGTCGATGACCAAGGAAGAGCGGGTAAGGCCCGGTCTGCTCAACGCCAAGCGCAAGCGGCGGGTGGCGATCGGCTCCGGTACGACCGTTCAGGACGTCAACAAGCTGCTCAAGATGCATCAGGAAATGGCCAAGGCTATGAAGCGCATCAAGAAGATGGGCAGCATCAAGGGCCTGATGTCGATGTTTGGCGGCGGTGGAGCGGCTGGTGCCGGAATGGGCGGCCAGAGCGGCGGCATGTCCGGCATGCCGGGGCTCCCCGATATGTCTTCAGGCGGGCTTCCCCCTGATCTGGCAAATTTATTGAACAAGAAGAAATAATCACAACAGTTTGAATTTACGTATCTTTAGAAAGGTTTATTACAATGGCAGTAGCAATCAGAATGTCCCGCGGCGGTTCCAAGAAGCGCCCTTATTACAAGATCGTCGTCGCCGACGTCCGTGCACCGCGTGACGGCAAGTTCATCGAGCGCATCGGCAGCTATAACCCGCTGCTCGCCAAGGATGACGAAAAGCGCGTGGTGCTCGACAGCGAACGGGCCAAACATTGGCTCGAAAATGGCGCCAAGCCATCCGACCGCGTCGCCCGTTTTCTCGATGCCGCCGGCCTGCTGAAGCGCGAAGCGCGCAACAACCCGAACAAGGGCAAGCCGGGCGAAAAAGCGACCGAGCGTCTGGAAGAGAAAGCGGAAAAAGCCGCAGCCGCTGAAGAAGCCGCCAAGGAAGCTGCTGCAGCTCCGGCCGAAGAAGCACCGGCGGAAGAAGCCACAGCCGAAACACCAGCAGAAGAAGCGCCAGCCGCTGAAGAAGCTGCTGCTGAAGAAAAGTCCGAGGGCTAATCCTTGGACAAGATTGACCCGGACAAACCCGTCCCCCTTGCCGTCATCATTGGCGCGCACGGGGTGACCGGGGAAGTCCGGCTCAAGCTGTTCTGCGACAGCCTTGACAGTCTCAAGGCGCACAAGACGTTCAACGCCGGTGCTCTCACCCTGAAATCGGTCAAGCCGCACAAGATGGGCGCAATCGCCCGGATCGCCGAGATCACCGACCGCAACGGCGCCGAAGCCGCTCGCGGCACCGAACTCACCGTCGCGCGCGCCGCCCTGCCGGAACTGGACGAGGACGAATTCTACCATATCGATATCATCGGCCTGCGCTGCGTCTCCGATGCCGGCGAGGAGCTGGGCAAGATTTTCGCCATCTACGAATTCGGCGCCGGCGATGTGATCGAGATCGAACGCGCCAATGGCAAGAAATTCATGGTGCCGGTCAAGGCGATCGACATGCGGGACGATCCGGCGATCGTGCTGGCGGATTTCGTCGAACCGCAATGATGCTCATCCTGACCATCCTGGTCATCGCAGGCCTGACGATTGCGATCATCGAGATCGCCAAACGGCGGAACCCCGACACAAATCTCGCCTGGCTGCCCTTCCTGGCGAGCCTTCCCGTCCCGGCGCTGTTTGTCCTCTACTGGCTGTTCAGCCTCTGGTGGATTCAGTCCGATCATTGCGTCGATGCCGAAATCTGCAGCAGCGGCGGCATCCTGTCGATGTCCATCGGCGCTGCCGTCGGCCTGTTCGGCAGTTTCTTCGTCGGCATGACCACTGCAATATTATGGATAAACTGGCGCCGAACCAGATGACCTTTAGTACCCAGATCATTACGCTTTACCCGGAGATGTTCCCCGGACCGCTCGGGACATCGCTGGCGGGCAGGGCGCTCTCGGAGGGCAAATGGACCTGCGATACCATCAACCCGCGCGATTTTGCGACCGACAGGCACCGCAGTGTCGACGACACGCCGGCGGGCGGCGGGGCCGGCATGGTGCTGCGCGCCGATATCATGGCCGCAGCGGTGGACCATGCGGTGACGCGGATGGACAAATATGTGGCAGCACGGAACGCCGTTCGTCCTGAGCCTGTCGAAGGACTGGGTGGGCCTTCCGTTAGCCCTGAGCTTGTCGAAGGGCGCCTCGCGTCCGAGAAGCGTGGTTCGACAGGCTCACCACTAACGGACCGTCCCCCAGCTTCTGCCCCGATTCTCGCCATGACCCCGCGCGGCAAACCGCTGACCCAGGCCCGCGTCCGCGAAATCGCGTCCGGTCCCGGCGTCACCATCATCTGCGGCCGCTTCGAGGGTTTCGACGAGCGCCTGTTCGAGGCCCGCGCCATCGAAGAAGTGTCGATCGGCGACTATATCCTGTCCGGTGGAGAAATGGGCGCGATGGTGCTTTTAGACGCTTGCATTCGGCTGCTTCCCGGGGTAATGGGCGCGTCTTCTAGCGGAGATGACGAGAGTTTCGAGAACGTTATTCTGGAATATCCGCAATATACCCGACCTCAAATATGGGAAGGGCGCATCATCCCTGAAGTCTTGCGATCGGGGGATCATGCGAAAATAGCTGCCTGGCGGAAACAAAGGGCAGAGGAAGATACACGGCTAAGGCGGCCGGATTTATGGGAGCGTCACAGGGACACTCCGGATCAGTCGCCCTCTGGTGCGCAGGAAAAAGATAAAGATAAGGAATAGGTCATGAACCTGATTCAGACATTGGAAAAAGAAGCGGTAGACGCATTTATCGCTTCCAAGGAAATACCCGCATTTCGCGCTGGCGATACGCTGCGCGTCGGCGTCCGCGTCGTCGAAGGCGAACGCGTTCGTACCCAGAATTTCGAAGGCGTGTGCATCGCTCGTACCAATCGCGGCATGGGCTCCAACTTCACCGTACGCAAAATGTCGTTCGGCGAAGGCGTTGAGCGCGTATTCCCGCTCTACTCCCCGAATATTGAAAGCATTACCGTGGTTCGCCGTGGTATCGTGCGTCGTGCGAAGCTCTACTATCTGCGCGGCCGCACTGGTAAACGGGCCCGTATTGCGGAACGCCGCTTGAACCAGCCAGCGAAGGGCACAGAAGCAAAGTAAAAAACGCTTCATAACAGTTTCACGCAGCCGGTTCTCCCCACAGGAAAACCGGCTGTTTTCATATCAGGCACAGGAAAAGTTTCATGGGTTACAAAGTTGCAGTTGTCGGCGCCACGGGTAATGTCGGGCGTGAAATGCTCAATGTCTTGGTCGAGCGCGAATTTCCCTATGACGAGCTGGCTGCGGTCGCCTCTTCGCGGTCGCAAGGCAGCGAAGTCGAAATTGGCGATACCGGCAAGATGCTCAAGGTCCAGAATATCGAACATTTCGATTTTTCCGGATGGGATATCGCCCTGTTCGCTGCCGGTTCTGCCGCCACCAGGGAATATGCGCCCAAGGCCGCTGCCGCTGGCTGCGTGGTGATCGACAACAGCTCGCTTTACCGTATGGATCCGGATGTGCCGCTGATCGTGCCGGAAGTGAATCCGGAAGCCATCGACGGCTACAAGAAACGCAATATCATCGCCAATCCCAACTGCTCCACCGCCCAGATGGTCGTCGCGCTGAAACCGCTGCACGATGCCGCCACGATCAAGCGCGTCGTGGTCTCCACCTACCAGTCGGTGTCCGGCGCGGGCAAGGGCGGCATGGACGAGCTGTTCGAACAGTCGCGCGCCATATTCGTCGGCGACCCAAAGGAAAACCACGTCTTCACCAAGCAGATCGCCTTCAACGTGATCCCGCATATCGACGTGTTTCTCGATGACGGTTCGACCAAGGAAGAGTGGAAAATGGTCGTCGAGACCAAGAAAATCCTCGATTCCAAGATCAAGCTGACCGCGACCTGTGTGCGCGTGCCGGTCTTTGTCGGCCACAGCGAATCGATCAATATCGAGTTCGAGAACGAGCTGTCCGCCGAGGATGCCCAGAAAATCCTGCGCGACGCGCCCGGAGTCATGCTGGTCGATAAGCGCGAGGACGAAGGCTATGTCACGCCGGTCGAATGCGTCGGCGACGGCGCCACCTTCATCAGCCGCGTGCGCGAGGATCCGACGGTCGAAAACGGCCTGAACATCTGGTGCGTCAGCGACAATCTGCGCAAGGGCGCAGCGCTCAATGCCGTGCAGATCGCCGAATTGCTGGGCCGCAAGCACCTCAAGAAGGGCTAGTCACTCCATCAACGGTCCGGCGGTGGCTCCCGGCTTGGGTTTCTGCAACAGAAATACCAGCGGGATCACCGCCAGCGTGACCCACATCATCGCCCAGTAATCATCAAGATAGGCGATCATCGCCGCCTGTTTGTTGACCATCGCGTCTGCAAACATCAGCGCCTGGTCGCCCAGACCCTGGAACCGGTCGGCGGTGCTGGCGTCGATATTGTTGATCGTCGATCCGGTGATATGGGACGCCAGATCGCTGTGGCTGGTCTGGATATTCTGGCCGAGGAGCGCAGACGCGATCGAGATGCCGACCGAGGCGCCGACGCTGCGAAACAGGTTGAGCAGGCTGGCGCCATCGGTGCGCATGCTCGCCGGCAAGGATGCAAAGGCCAGCGTGTTGAGCGGGATGAAGACCAGGCCCATGCCCAGCCCCTGGACCAGGCCGCTGATCGCAAAGGGCCGCCAGTCCATCTCCATCGACCACTGGCTCATCTGCCACATGGAAAAGGCCGCGATCGAAAATCCCGTTCCGACCAGCAGCCGCGCATCGACCTTGCCGACCAGGCGCCCGGCCACCGCCATGCTGAACAGGATGCCGACGCCGCGCGGGGCCAGCAGCAGCCCGGTATCGATCACCGGATAGCCATAGAGATTCTGCATCATCGGCGGCAACAGCGCCATATTTGCGAACATCACGGTACCGATGACGATCATGAAGAACAGGCTGGTGGCGAAGCTCCGGTTGGTCAGCATTTCTCTTGCAAACAGCGCGTTTCTCGCGCTGGCCATCTGCACGGCAAAGACCCAGAAAGCCGCGATGGCGATCGCCGTTTCAATCCGGATTTCCCAGCTGTCGAACCAGTCCAGCTGGGTGCCGCGATCGAGCATCAGCTGCAGGCTGCCAAGTCCGACGGCGAGCGCCCAGAATCCGAGATGGTCAAATTTTCGGCGGAAGATCGGCTTGTGCGGAAGCAGCGCCCACAGCGCCGAAATGGTCGCAATCCCGATCGGCACATTGACATAGAAGCACCAGCGCCAGCTGTAACTTTCGGTCAGCCAGCCGCCGATAATCGGGCCCATGATCGGCCCCACCATGATCCCCATACCCCATATCGCCATCGCCTTGGCATGACGCTCTGGCGGGTTGATATCGAGCATCACCGTCTGCGCCAGCGGCGCAATGAAGGCGCCGCTGATCCCCTGCATCACGCGAAAGGCGACCATTTCCTCCAGATTCGTCGCCAGTCCGCAGAGCATCGAGGCGAGGACAAAGCCGCTGACCGAAATCAGGAACAGTTGACGCCCGCCAATCCGGTCGGCCAGCCAGCCGGTGATCGGCATGGCGATGGCGGAGGCGATGATATAGCTGGTCAGGACCCAGGTCACGGTGTCGAGCGATGCGCCGAGACTGGTCTGCATATGCGGGAGCGCGACATTGGCGATCGTCGAGTCCAGAATCTGGATCACCGATGCGCCCATCACCGCGACGGTCAGCAGCGCGCGCCGCAACGGCGTGATATCGGCCTGTGGTGTGGCTCCCGCGACGGCTGCAGCGGTTGCCATTATCGGCCCTTGGAACGAATATCTACGGTCACTTCGGAGGAAAGCCCGGCGATCAGCGGCCGCGGCGATTTCTCGTCAATCGCGATCCGGACCGGAACGCGCTGGGTCACCTTGACCCAGTTGCCGGTGGCATTCTGCGCCGGTAGTACCGAAAATTCGCTGCCGGTCCCGGCACCGATACTCTCGACATGGCCCTTCAGCTTGATATCCGGATAGGCATCAAAGGTCAGTTCCGCGCGCTGGCCGACTTCCATATGCGCCAGATCGGTTTCCTTGAAATTGGCTTCCACCCAGCTCTTCTCGTCAGCAACGATGGTGAGGGCAGGGAGGCCGCTGACCATCATCTGTCCGACCTGCAAGCGGTCCGCCTGGGCGACCCGCCCCGACGTCGGCGCGCGGACGGTGGTGCGCGACAGGTTCAGCTGCGCCTGTTCGCGCTGCACTTTCGCTGCGGCGATGGCGGGATTCTCGCCCGGCATCGAGCGGGCATTGGCAGCAAGGCTTTGCGATTCGGCCGCATCGGCCTGGGCCTGGCGCAGTCTTTCCCGCGCCTGTTCCACCGCATGCTGGGCCGCTTCAAAATCGGCCTTGGTGGTAAAGCCACGCTGCATCAGCGCGCGTTGCCGTTCGAACGTTGCCTGGGCAAAGGAAATATCCTCGCGAGCGGCGGAGATATCGACACCGCTGCCCGCGGCAGTGGTACGCAGGGCCTGGACCTGCACTTCCGCAGCCGCAATCGCGGCATTGGCCTGGGCCAGAGCAATTTTATAAGGCTCCGGATCGATGCGGAACAATATGTCGCCCTTCTGGACGATGTCGTCGCTGCTGACATTGGCCTCGATGATCCTGCCGCCGACTTCGGCTGCCACGGAAACCTGGTCCTGCTGGACATAGGCATTGTCGGTCGAAACGCTCTGCCCGCTGGTCAGCCACATATATCCGCCAACCGCGATCAGCGCCAGTGGCACGATCGCCATGACCAGCCAGCGAACCCAGCGGCGCCTCGGCTTGTCAGGGACAGCATTGTCGGCACCGGGGATAACCTGTTCCTCTTCCGCGAGAGTTTCAGGCATATCATATGGTTCGGGCATATCTTTGGATTTCAACATGGCGTTCAGGCTGCCTGTTCCTGTGTTGCATCGCACGCCTTGCGCGACAGGTTCTGCCGCATCCGCTCGACGAGAGAAGCCAGCTGCTCGCGTTCTTCCGTGGTTAGCCCCTCTTGGGCGGCTTCGGTAAGTTTCGCGGAAGCAGCCCGCAATTCGACGATCAGCGGCAGCGATTGTTCTTCGAGATAGAGACGCCAGGCGCGGCGATCATCGGGATCGCGGCGGCGGCTGAGCATCCCTGCATCGGCGAGCCGGTCGATCATCCGCGACAGGGTGATCGGTTCAACCTCCAGGAATTCCGCCAGCTTCACCTGATTGGTGCCCTCGTTGCGCGCGAGATAGGCGAGCAGCCGCCATTGCAGCGCGGTCACGCCGCTGTGCCGCATGCGCTCGTTCAGCTCGCGGCGGAACAGGCGCGCGGTGTCGTGAATCAGAAATCCGATAGCTTCGCTCATAAGTGGAGATATAATAGCAATGCTTACTAATCACAACACTATGTGCTTGCGAAGATTGCAATCACGGTTACGATAAACGGATGACATTATCTGCAGACGTCTACTGGTCCTTCCGCTCTCCCTACAGCTATCTGGCAACGCGGCGCTATGTCGCGCTGACAGAGCAATATGACCTGAAAATCAACCAGCGCTTCGTATATCCGCTGGCCATCCGCGAGCCGGATTTCTTCGAGAAAAACCATCCCAACTGGCTCGGCTACACCTTTCGCGACATGTTCCGCGTGGCCCAGCATATGGGCATCCCGATGGCGCCGCCCAATCCCGATCCGATCGTCCAGGATATCGCGACCCGCAAGATCGCGGCAGACCAGCCCTATATTTTCGACCTGACCCGGATGGGGCAGGCGGCCTCGCGGCGCGGCAAGGGGCTCGAATTTGCCAATGAAGTGTCGCAGATGATCTGGGGCGGCACCGCTGGCTGGAACGAAGGCGACCATCTGGCGAAGGCCGCCGAGCGGGCGGGTCTGGATTTTGCCGAGCTGAAGGCAGAAGCGGAAGCGCAGCCGGAAGAACTGGATGCGGAGATCGCCGACAATCAGGCGGCGCTCGAAGCGGCAGGCCACTGGGGCGTACCCACGCTGGTCTTCGATGGCGAACCGTTTTTTGGCCAGGACCGGATCGAACTGGCGGTCTGGCGGATGAAGCAAAAGGGTCTGGTCGAGCGCTGAGCGCCATAAAATCCTTTCCTACAACAGGCCCAACGCCTATTCTGCTGGCGATGACAATCCGTGCGTGCCCAAGAATACTGCTCCATTGGACGGCGACAGCGCACTCTTCACCGGAATTTTGGCTCTGTATCGAGACAATTGTGTCAACTTTTGAACCAGGGAGGACGGCATGAAAGAACCGTTGACCGGTGGCTGCCTGTGCGGTGCGGTCCGCTATACGCTGCAGCCGGGTTTTAGAATGAAACCCTATGCCTGCCACTGCACCGATTGCCAGAAGCGGACGGGCAGCGCCTTCAGTTGCCATATGGCGGTGATGGAAAAGGATCTCGAACTGACCGGGGACGTGGACGAGGGCCATTTCGTCCAGCCGAGCGGTGCCAACAGCACCATCATTGGCTGCGCAAAATGCAAGGCCCGCATATATGCCCGAAACGACCGGCGTCCCGGCATGGTCAGCCTGCGATTTGGGACGCTGGACAGCGGCAAGGACATGATTCCGCACGCGCATCTGTGGATTTCCAGCAAACAACCTTGGATTGTCATTCCCGCCGGTGTACCCGCGCTGGACACGCAACCGGACAGTCCGGAAGGCTGGGCAGAACTATTGGCACCTGACAGATGAATATAGACAGCTGGGACTTTTCATCCTTTGACGGAGTAAATCTCAAGATCCATGAAACGGGAGAAGGCCGTGCGCTGATCCTGCTCCATGGCCTGTTCTCGAACGCCGAGACCAACTGGATCAAATTCGGTCATGCGCAGCTGCTGGCGGATGCCGGTTTCCGGGTGATCATGCCGGACCTGCGCGCCCATGGCGAAAGCGACGCGCCGCATGACCCCGCCGCCTATCCCGCTGACGTGCTGGTAAAGGATATCGAGGCGCTGATCGCTCATCTCGGATTGACCGACTTTGACCTCGGCGGCTTCTCGCTGGGCGCCCGGACAACCGCCAAATTGCTGGCGACCGGCACCAGCCCGCGCAAGGCGATCCTGGCGGGCATGGGCCTGCAGGGCCTGTCGGGCTGGGCACGGCGCCGGGACTTTTTCTTTCAGGCGATCGATACCAGAGACAGCGCCAAGCGCGGCGATCCCCACTGGCTGGCGATCCAGTTCATGAAAAGCCAGAAAATCGATCCGGTGGCTGCCAGATTATTGCTCGACACCTTTTCCGATATGGATCCGGAAGAGGCCGCCAGCATCGAAACAGAAACACTGGTCCTGTGCGGCAGCGAGGATGACGACAATGGCGATCCGGAAGAACTGGCGGCGATCTTGCTCAATGGCCATTATGTCGCGATACCCGGCACCCATATGAGCAGCGTGACCAAGGCGGAACTGGGTCAGGAAATGGTGCGTTTTCTGGCCGGATAGGAGGAATAATGTCAAACCTGTACAGCTGGCGCAATTTCTGGATATTCTGGGGCGGCGGCCTGGCCGTGTTCGCCTATCTGGTCCTTTCCGCCGGAGCGCTGGAAACGGCCGTCTCACCCAATGGCATTCTTGATCATCAAAGCGCCGCGACCGCTGCGCGGGTTAACGCGATCCAGCAAAGCTGGGCGCGGGCCGGCCTGCTCGATCTCGCGCGCTGGAGCATGATCATCGATCTTGTCTTCATCACGCTTTACATGTCCGGCGGCATCATTGGCGGGCGGCTGATCTGGCAGCGGGCGCAATCGCCGGCGTTGAAGAAGATCGGCCTGCTGTGCGTGCTGGTCTATTTCCTGTTCGGACTGACCGACTATCTCGAAACCGTCTCTCAGCTGGTGCAGCTGGTCCGCGGGCAGGGCAGCGACCTGCCCGCCGGAACCGCGGCACTGGTCCGACCGGTCAAGATCATCGCCTGGATCGCCGGCACCGTCGCCATGATCGTCGCGCTGATCTGGCGATGGCGTGAAACCCGCACTTGACCGGCACTCGATAAAGTTTCAATTCTAACCAAAATCACAAACATGAGGATGACTATATGAAAACCGCCGCTTCGATCGTCGCCATCGCCACCATGGCTCTGGCCACTCCGGCCCTGGCCCAGCATCACGAACAGGATGCGAGCGCAAAGACCACGCCGCCCACAGCAGCCGAAGCCCGCGCTTTCGTGGAGGAAACTGAAAAGAAGCTTTTTGATTTCTCGGTCGATGCCTCACGCACCTACTGGATCAACTCGACCTATATCACCGACGATACCGATGCATTGGCGGCAAAGGCCGGAGCGGAAGGCACCACCATGTCGGTACAGGCGGCGATCGAAGCGGCCCGGTTCAACGATGTGAAGGGCCTCGACGCGGTCACCCGGCGCAAGCTCGACAAGCTGCGCGGCGGCATCGTCCTGCCTGCACCGACCACCGAGGGCGCGGCCACCGAACTGAACGAGATCGCGACCAAGCTAAACTCGGCCTATGGCAAGGGCAAGGGCACGCTGAACGGCAAGGAAATCAACGGCTCCGACATCGAGGCCGCGATGGGCACCAACCGCAATCCCGAAGAACTGGCCGAAATGTGGGAAAGCTGGCACAGCAATGTCGGCGCGCCGATGAAGGATGATTATGCCCGCATGGTCGAGATCGCCAACGAAGGCGCCCGCGAACTCGGCTTTGCCGATGTCGGTGCGATGTGGCGCTCGGGCTATGACATGCCGGCGGATGATTTTGCCAAGCTGACGGACAAGCTCTGGGCCCAGGTCAAGCCGCTCTATGACCAGCTCCACTGCTACACCCGCGAAAAGCTCAACGAAAAATATGGCAATGAGGTCCAGCCAGCCACCGGCCCGATCCGCGCCGACCTGCTCGGCAATATGTGGGCGCAGGAATGGGGCAATATCTATGATATCGTCGCCCCCGCCGGCGCCGGCGACATCGGCTATGACACGACCGAATTGCTCAAGGCCAAGGACTATGACGCGATCAAGATGGTCAAGGCGGGCGAGGGCTTCTTCTCCTCGCTCGGTTTCGAGCCGCTGCCCGACACTTTCTGGAAACGCTCTTTGTTCACCAAGCCGGCGGACCGCGAAGTGGTCTGCCACGCCAGCGCCTGGGACATCGACAACAAGGACGATATCCGGATCAAGATGTGCATCAAGGTGAACGGCGACGATTTCACCACCATCCATCACGAGCTTGGCCACAATTATTATCAGCGCGCCTATAACGGCCTGACCTATCTGCAGCTGGATGGTGCCAATGACGGCTTCCACGAAGCGATCGGCGATGCCGTCGCGCTGTCGATGACGCCGGAATATCTGGTCCAGATTGGTCTGCTCGATCCTGCCAAGGTGCCGAGCGCCGACAAGGATATCGGTCTGTTGCTGCGCCAGGCGATGGACAAGGTCGCCTTCCTGCCCTTCGGTCTGCTGGTCGACAAATGGCGCTGGGGTGTCTTCAACGGCGAGATAAAGCCGGCCGACTATACGACCGCCTGGCACGATTTGAAGCTGGAATATCAGGGCATCACACCGCCGGTTGAACGGCCCGCCGATGCCTTCGATCCGGGTGCCAAATATCATATCCCGGGCAATACGCCCTATTTGCGTTACTTCCTCGCCCGCATCCTGCAGTTCCAGTTCTACAAGGCCGCCTGTGACGCAGCCGGCTGGAAGGGACCGCTGCACCGCTGCTCATTCTACGGCAACAAGCAGGTTGGCGCGAAGCTGAACGCGATGCTGGAAATGGGTGCCTCCAAGCCCTGGCCCGATGCGCTGGAAGCCTTCACGGGTACCCGGGAAATGGACGGCTCGGCGATGATCAGCTATTTCGCGCCGCTGATGGACTGGCTGAAGGAAGAGAATAAGGGCAAGTCCTGCGGCTGGTAGGCAATAAAAAACCGGCGGGAGCCTGGGCCCTCGCCGGTGTTTCGATTTGCTGAATGCAGTTTAAAGCTGGTCGAGCATATATTCCGCTGCACTGACCTTGAAGTCGCCAGGCGCTTCGACGTTCAGCTCTTCGACGACGCCGTCATTGACGATCATCGAGAAACGCTGGCCGCGCTTGCCCAGGCCAAAGCCGGAACCGTCCATGGTCAGACCGACGGCTTCCGCGAATTCGCCATTGCCGTCTGCCAGCATGGTGACATCTTCCGAACCGGCAGCGTCGTTCCATGCGCCCATCACGAAGGCGTCATTGACCGCGGTGCAGGCAATCTCGTCGACGCCCTTCGCCTTGAGGTCTGCGGCCTTTTCGACATAGCCGGGCAGATGCTTGGCAGAGCAGGTCGGTGTAAACGCACCGGGAACCGAAAAGAGCGCGACTTTCTTGCCAGCGAAATATTCGCTCGAGCTGATTTGCTGCGGACCGTCAGCGGTCGCCTTGACCAGTTTCACGTCGGGAATTTTGTCGCCTTTGTTAATCATATCTTGCTCCTGGTTTTGATCGGGCGGTGAACATTTGCCTCTGTAGCTGATAGTGGTGACAGGCGCATGAAATTACAAGCCGCCAAAGCGGCCCGGGTGCGGGCGGGTTAAATTTCTCATGGGCAGTTAATCTTTGCGGCGCTATGCTTCCCGTGATGAACGACAATATATTCTTCTCCGGCCAGTTCCTTCTCGCCACCCCAGGAATGGCCGACCCCCGGTTCGCACGATCGGTGGTGGCGATCTGCTCGCATGACGAGAATGGCGCGCTTGGCATCAACATCGGCGAGACGGTCGAAGGCATCAGCTTTCACGATATTCTCAACCAATTCGAGATCGATCCGGGCGACGCGCCGAACCGCGAGATATTTCTTGGCGGGCCTGTGGAAACGCAGCGCGGTTTCATATTGCACAGCCTCGATATCAACATGCTCGATACGGTCCAGGTCGGCGATCGCTGGGGACTGAGCAGCTCGATCGAAATGCTCAGCGCGATTGCCCAGGGCCGGGGACCGGACAAATGGATCATCGCCCTTGGCTATTCGGGATGGGGGGAAGGACAGCTGGAAGGCGAGCTGACCCAGAATGGCTGGTCGATCGCCGAAGGATCTCCGGATTGGCTGTACGAAACCGGTTCCGCTGACAAATGGTCGATGGCCTGGGAGGCGCAGGGCATCGATCCGACCAAATTGTCGAGCGGATTTGGCAGCGCCTGATCCGTTGATTGTTGCGACCTGTCGCGCAGAAGCCTCACAAAATATCAAATATAAAGACATCTTTATATTTGCTTCCGAAGCGATAAGCCGCTATTATAATCTCATGTTGCCGCACTGGATCGCCTGTGCGGCATTTCGTTTTCCAAGGAGATTAACACGTGGCAACCGCAGCGGACACCGCAACCCAAGATTATATCATCAAGGACATTTCTCTCGCCGATTTCGGTCGCAAAGAGATTGAAATAGCCGAAACCGAAATGCCCGGCCTGATGGCGCTGCGCGAAGAATTCGGCAAGGAAAAGCCCCTGAAGGGTGCCCGGATCACCGGTTCGCTTCACATGACCATTCAGACCGCTGTGCTGATTGAGACATTGCTCGACCTCGGCGCCGAAGTCCGCTGGGCATCCTGCAACATCTTCTCGACTCAGGACCATGCCGCAGCGGCGATCGCCGCCGGCGGCACCCCGGTCTTCGCCATCAAGGGCGAAACCCTCGAAGAATATTGGGCTTATGTCGAACGCATTTTTGACTGGGGCACGGACGAGACCTGCAACCTGATTCTCGACGATGGCGGCGATGCCACCATGTTCGCTCTCTGGGGTGCTCGGGTCGAAGCCGGCGAAGAACTGTTCAAGCCGGAAAATGAGGAAGAAGAAGTGTTCGTCGCGACCCTGACCCGCTTCCTGAAGGAACGCCCCGGTTATCTGACCAAGACGGTTGCCAACATCAAGGGCGTTTCGGAAGAAACCACCACCGGTGTTCACCGTCTCTATGAACTGGCCAAGATCGGCAAGCTGCCTTTCCCGGCGATCAACGTCAACGACAGCGTCACCAAGTCCAAGTTCGACAATCTCTACGGCTGCAAAGAGTCGCTGGTCGACGCAATCCGTCGTGCTACCGACGTCATGCTGGCCGGCAAGGTCGCGGTTGTCGCCGGTTTCGGTGATGTCGGCAAGGGCTCGGCCCAGTCGCTCCGCAACGGCGGCGCTCGCGTTCTGGTCACCGAAATCGACCCGATCTGCGCCCTGCAGGCGGCCATGGAAGGCTTTGAAGTCGTCACCATGGACGAAGGCACCAAGCGCGGCGATATTTTCGTCACCACCACCGGCAACAAGGATGTGATCACCGTCGATCATATGCGCGCCATGAAAGACCGTGCGATCGTCTGCAACATCGGTCACTTTGACAGCGAAATCCAGATCGGTGCGCTCAAGAACATGCAGTGGACCGAGATCAAGCCCCAGGTCGACGAAGTGAAATTCCCGGATGGCAAGAAACTGATCGTTCTGGCCCAGGGCCGCCTAGTCAACCTCGGTTGCGCCACCGGCCACCCGAGCTTCGTGATGTCGGCAAGCTTCACCAACCAGGTGCTGGCGCAGATCGAATTGTGGCTGCGTCCCGAGCAATATGAAAATGATGTCTATGTCCTGCCGAAGCATCTCGACGAGAAGGTCGCCGAACTGCATCTGGCGAAACTCGGCGTCAAGCTGGATACTTTGAGCAAGGAACAGGCCGACTATATCGGCGTGCCCGTCGAAGGCCCGTTCAAGCCGGATCATTACCGCTACTAGGCGGCAAAGCCTTCTAAAATAAAAAAATAAAAAGCCGGGCCCTGCGCAATGCAGGGCCCGGCTTTTTCATGTCTGCAGGATCGCGATCAGCGTGATGTGAACTGCGTCTTTCGTTTGTCCGGATGGCCCGGAAACCGGGGCCAGTGATTTTGCGACAGGGCGCGCGCGCTGACCGACTGAATGCCCGCCTGTTTCTCGTACATCCAGTAATTGCGCAGGATGATCGAGACATAGCCGCGGGTCTCGACATAGGGGATGCTCTCCATGAACAGCAGCGGGTCGTCATTATCCTTTATTTCGCTGTTCCATCGCTGCACCGCGCCGGGACCGGCATTATAAGCGGCTGCGATCTTCGGCAGCTTGCCCTCGGTGATCGAGGAATTGCCGAGATATTCGAGATAGGACTGGCCATATTCCAGATTGGTCGAGGGCCGGTAGAGGTCGGCCTCGTTGAAATTCATGCCATTGGCCCGGGCGATATCGCCGGCCGTTCCGGGACGCACCTGCATTAGACCGATGGCATTGGCCGGGCTCACCACCTGACTGCGAAACGCCGATTCCTGCAGCGTATGCGCATAGATCAGGGCCGGGTCGACTCGCCAGCCGCCGTCTGGCTTCCATTTCGGTGCCGGAAAGCCGGCCAGAACATCGGGCTTCATGCCGCGCGGGGCATTATGCGCCAGCCAGATTTGGGTGCGCGGCAAATCCAGTTCGCGGGCGAGCTTGATCAGGGCAGGGTGGTCGCTGTCATCGCCGATCGTCGCCTGATGCCGGAGCACTTCGTCCGCCAGCTGCTCCTGACCGATCTCCACCAGCGCAATCGCGGCCCGGACATTTTCATGCCGTTCCAGCGCATGCCAGTCGGATTTTTCGAAGGTGTCCGTCGCATCCGATCTGTCCGGTTCCATGCCAAGGGTCTGCGCGGCCAGCAGGCCGTAAAAGCTGTCGTCGAGACGGGCCGCCGCCTGCAATTTTCCTTGCACTCTTTCCGGCTGACCGCATTTGAGATCGGAACGGGCGCTCCAGTAGAGACCGGCCGCTTTCAGATCGACATTGGCCGCCGACCGCCCGACCTTTTCAAAGGCGCTGCCCGCGGTCCGGCAATCGTTCATCCGCCACGCCGCCAGACCGGCAACCCAGTTGGCATGACCGACCCAGTCGCCGGCACCATTTTGCGCCTGCTGCGCCAGCCGCAAGGCGGACGCATCGTCATTCTCGATATAATAGGACCAGGCAACCCTTTGTTCGAGTTCGGTCCGTCCCTCGGGAGACATTTGCATGGCGCTGGCGTTGAGCAATTGCTCCGCGCCCTGCGGATTGTCGGTCTTGATAAATTCAATGATCTGGCCGCGCACGCTGTTGGCCGTGCTGTCGGAATCCACATCGCGGGGCTTGGAACGGATCGGCGATCCGGGCACCCATGACAGATTTCTGCGCTGCGGCAGGCTCGGCAATAATTGTGCGCCGCGCTTTTGCGCCAGGCGGCCGAGCTGGGCGGCCTGCGGAATTTGCGGGGCCTCGTTGACCAGAGTCAGCAACGGCCCCAGTTCGGCCCGCGGGCTGTTGGCGGCGAGAAAATATTCCGCCTGAGCGATCGGCTTGAGCGGGCCGGTCGGTGCGTTATCCAGAAGATTCTTGGCCACGTCCCACTGATTGGCGCTCATCGCCGAGAACAGCGCCCGATAATGGTCGGACTGCTGCCGCTTCAGCTGGGAGGGCACATCCTTGGCGATCGAAGCGCTATTGTAGAGCACCGCTCCGTCATCGGCGAGAGCCGGCGTTGCAGCGAGGGAAAGAAGCGAAGCGGTGAGGGCCAGTTTCAGTTTCACGGGGCAGAAATCCTTGTCAGCATTTGCAGATCCTTCCAGGCTTCGGCCTTGAACATTGGTCGCTCGATCAGGATCCGCGGATGAAATGTTACGATCGCCTCTGTTTTTGAAGAGTCATGGTTAATAAATTGCTTATTTTTGCGTGCGGTCAGCATATCCTCGCCGAAAATTATCTTCGCAGCCATATCGCCGAAGCAGATGACCCGCTTGGGATCGACCAGCCCGATATGGTGCAACAGCCGTTTTTTGAGGGACGGCCAGTGCCGTTCGTCAATTCTGCCATCCACCGGCAGCGACAGCGCGATGGAGGTTCGGTAAGACCGATCCGAATCGCAACCGATCGCCGCCAGCATCTTTTCCAGCAGCTTCTGGTTGTCCGGATTGAACAGATGGACATCACCATGGCGATTTTTTTCGGGCAGGGCGGAAACAACCATCACTTCCGGTTTCAGACTGCCCTCGGGCAGCACGCGGTGCTTCGACCAGCCCGCTTCCACCAGTCCCGGATCATTGGCGAGCCAGGCGATAAAATCATCATAGCCGGTCGGCAGCCGCTCGTTCTGCACCGGCGGCTTGGTCTCTGCCGGTGTGGGTTCCGTAGCGACGGGCGGAGCCGGAACCGGCCTTGGCGCGATAACCGGTTCGCTCGCCAGCAGCGCCGAAGGCTGGTCCTCATAATCCAGTTCCACACCCGCAAGCGACCACCAGTGCTGCAGGCTTTTGACCATGGATTCGGTGGACGGATTAGCCGTTGGTGCTGAGGTAAAATTCATTTAAGCATAGAGTCATGAGTTGACGAATAGGTCAATTGGCGGGAAAGCAGGTTTGTGCCCAGCGGGTTGCGGTTTACGACAGACCGAATTTACAACAGAATAAAAGCAAGAATTGTAGGAAAAGCGACATGAGTGAACGAGAGTCAATGCCTTATGATCTGGTGATAGTCGGCGGTGGTCCCGCCGGTCTGAGCGCCGCCATAAAGTTCAAGCAACTGGCGGATGACGCCGGCAAGGATCTTTCGGTTTGCGTCCTGGAAAAGGGCTCCGAAATCGGCGCGCATATCTTGTCCGGCGCGGTCGTCGATCCCAAGGGTCTGGACGAGCTGTTCCCGAACTGGCGCGACGAGGACTGTCCGCTGGCGAGGACACCGGTGACCGAAAACCATCACTGGATTTTGACCAAGAAGAAGAAAATCTCGCTGCCCCATTTCATCACCCCGTCGTTCATGCACAACAAGGGCACCTATACCGGTTCGCTCGGCAACCTGTGCCGCTGGCTCGCCGAGCGCGCGGAGAATATGGGAGTCGAAATCTTCCCCGGATTCGCTGCCGCAGAAATTCTTTACAATGACGATGGTTCGGTAAAGGGCGTGGCCACAGGTGACATGGGCGTTGCCCGTGACGGCAGCCACAAGCCCGACTATGAACCCGGTCTCGAACTGCATGCCAAATATACTTTCTTTGCCGAAGGCGCACGCGGCCATCTTACCAAGATTCTGAAAAACCAGTTCGCGCTCGATGCGGAAAGCCAGCCGCAGATCTACGGTCTCGGCGTCAAGGAACTGTGGGATATCGATCCGGCCAAGCACGAGGCCGGACGCGTCATCCATACCCAGGGCTGGCCGCTCAGCGAAGGCGCCAATGGCGGCGGTTTTCTCTATCACCAGGCCGACAACCAGGTCGCGCTCGGCTTTGTCACCTGGCTCAACTATGAAAATCCCTATCTCTCGCCGTTCGAGGAAATGCAGCGCTGGAAGCTGCATCCCGAAATCCGCAAGATTCTGGAAGGCGGCAAGCGCGTGTCCTATGGCGCGCGCGCGATAAACGACGGCGGCTTTCAGGCTGTGCCGAAGCTCTATTTCCCGGGCGGCGCGCTGATCGGCTGTTCCGCCGGTTTCGTGAACGTGCCGCGGATCAAGGGTACCCATACCGCAATGAAAACCGGCATGATGGCCGCCGAGGCTGCCTATGAGGCGATCGTCGCCGACCGCACCAGCGACGAGCTGACCGCTTATGGCACCGCCTATGAGAACAGCTGGGTCCGCGAAGAATTGCGGGTGGTCCGCAATGTCCTGCCGGCGGTCGAGAAATATGGCGATTTCCTCGGCACGATCCTGTCGGGCATCTATATGTGGGCCGAGCATCTGAAGATCAGATTGCCGTTCACGATGAAATTGCACCCCGACTGGTCGCGCCTGAAACGCGCCGAACATTGCGAGAAGATCGAATATCCGAAGCCCGATGGCGTGATCAGCTTCGATCGCCTGTCCTCGGTCTTCCTGTCCAATACCAATCATGTCGAAGACCAGCCGGTCCATCTGCAGCTGAAGGACCCGGACATCCCGGTCGACGTCAATCTCCCGGTCTTTGCCGGACCGTCGGCGCGCTATTGCCCAGCTGGCGTCTACGAATTTATCGAGGACGAGGCCGGCAAGCCGAAATTCCAGATCAACGCGCAAAATTGCGTTCACTGCAAGACCTGTGATATCAAGGACCCGTCCCAGAACATCAACTGGGTGGTACCAGAAGGAGGCGGAGGTCCAAATTATCCGAATATGTAGCCGGAGCGTTTTTGCGCTGCTCCTCGCCGGTCAGGCCGTTTCACCGGCGCTGGCCAGTCGCGGGGACAGTGCGTCGGCACTGAACCGTTATGTCGAGGCGAGGCTGGCCGAATCGTCGGATCAGCTGCAGGCGGCGACCACCATCTATGCCGAGGGGCTGAAAGAACAGCCCGACAACGCACTGCTCGCTGGCAAGGCATTCGCCAACGCCATCGAAGTGGGCAATTTTGACCTGGCGGTAAAGGCGGTTCAGGTGCTGCAGGCGCACGGCACGGCCGATCCGGAAATGCCGCTGATATCCTATGCCGATGCCTTTGCCGGGCGCCACTGGAATGGCGCTCGCGGCGCAATCGCGGAACTGGACGCCCTCAAGAATTTCTCCTTTCTCTCCCCCTATCTCGAATCCTGGCTGGATATCGCGAGAGGCCGGGATGCCAGGGCAGCCATGGTCCGTGCGCAGGCTGACGATACCGCCAGATATTATCTGGAAGAGCAGCTGATTTTGACGAGGCTGGCAAGCCGGCGCGACCGCGAAGCGATCGCGCTGCTTGCCAGGGTGGTCGAGCGCAACGAGCCCCGCATGGCGCCGATGCGCATCATCGCGGCCCGCCATTTCTGGGCGCTGAACGATCCGGCAACTGCGACGGAAGTCCTGAAAATGCAGGCCACCGCGCCCGAGCAGCGATTGCTGCGCAAAATTGTGGCCGGTCAGAAAAAGGATGTGGCGCAAAAAGTCACGCCGGCCATCGGCCTCGGTTTCCTGTTCCAGAGACTCTCCGGCGATCTCGCGGTGCAGCAGGCCCGCTTCCTGTCACAGGTCATGGCCCAGGCAGGCGCCCGTGTCGCCGACCAGTCTGACTATGCCCATCTGACCCTTGGCCGGGTCTATGCTGCAGCGGAAAGCCACGACCTCGCCATATCGGAATATGAGCGGATCGGGCCCGAAAGCGCTTATTATCTGGTCGCTCTCGGCTCGCAAATCTCCAGCCTGGTCACCACCGGCGCATTCGATCAGGCGCTGGCCCGTCTGGACAGCGCCGTCGCCGCCAATCCCGATGCTCCCGAACTGCATATCCTGCGGGGCCAGGTTCTTCAGGCAGAGGGGCAGAACGGGGCCGCCGCTGCTGCCTTCGAAGCTGCAATTGCCGTCGCCGAAACGCAGAATCCGCCCGACGCGCTGATGGCCAATTACTGGCTGGCGCTGGGCGGGGCGCAGGAACAGGCCGGCCTATGGCCCGAAGGCCTGCAGTCGCTGCAGAAAGCCAATGCGCTGCTCCCCGATTCCCCGACGATCCTCAACTATCTCGGCTATGCCCAGCTGGAACGGCGGGAAAACAAGGAAGCCGCCGTGGCGGCGATCAAGCGGGCGCATGAACTGCGGTCCAATTCGCCGGCGATTACCGATTCGCTTGGCTGGGCCTATTTCATTACCGGCGAGCATCAACGCGCGGTCACCTATCTGGAAAGCGCGCTCGAGGGCCAGCCGCAGGATCCCACGATCAACGAGCATCTCGGCGATGCCTATTGGACCGTCGGCCGGCAATATGAAGCGCGCTATGCCTGGAAATCGGCCAAATTATTCGCCGAGGGCGACGATGCACAGCGCCTCGCCAGCAAGATTGATCTGGGTCTCCGGCCCGAACTCGTCTCGCCCTGATGCCGGCTTCCCTCGGGGGCGCGGCGGACAGCGAAACCGCCTGTGCCAAAATCAATCTCGCTCTCCATGTCCGGCAACGGCTGCCGGACGGTTATCACCAGATCGAAACGATCTTTGCCTTTCTCGACCAGGGCGACGCGCTTTCGGTCCATGCCGGTGACGATCTGCAACTGACGATCGGCGGACGCTTTGCCGGCGGGCTGGATGACAAGGACAATCTGGTCCTGCAGGCGGCCCGCCGGCTGGCTGCGGTGTCTGGCGGACAGAAGGGCGCGCATCTGCATCTGGAAAAGCGACTGCCCGTTGCCTCGGGTATCGGCGGCGGATCGGCTGACGCGGCGGCGACCCTCCGCCTGTTGAACCGCTTCTGGGAACTGGATCATTCGATCGCCGAGCTGGCGGAAATCGCAAAGCCGCTGGGAGCGGACGTTCCCGCCTGCGTCGCCAGCCAGACCTGCCGCGGGACCGGTATCGGCCAGGACCTCGCCCCGGTTCCCGATGATGGCTTGCGGCATCATATCGCGCTGCTGGTCAATCCGCTGGTCCCTGTCTCGACCGCAAAGATATTCGCGGCCTGGGACGGCACCGATCGCGGCGGCCTGGCGGACGGACAAGTCCTTCCCATTGCGCTGGCGGGACGAAATGACCTGCAGAAACCGGCGGTCGCTCTGGTGCCGATCCTGACCAGAGTGCTCAACGCGCTGGAGCAATGCGATCCGGTGATGGCGCGCATGTCCGGCTCGGGCGCGACCTGCTTCGCTCTGTTCGACAGTGCCGAGGCAGCAGACAAGGCCGAGCAATATTGCCGCTCGGCGCTGGGCGACATATGGACGATGAAGGGGAGGTTTCGCTGATGGAAGGGTTTGAAATATCCGGTATTCCTTCGGAAGGCGGCGTGCTGATCGTTGCCGACCACGCCTCCAATCATCTGCCCGACGATATTGATCTCGGCATTTCCCCGGGATTTCTGGACGACCATATCGCCTATGATCCGGGTACCGCACCGATCGCCCGGATGATGACGGAGAAGAGCGGCTATCTGGCGGTTCTCAGCACCACATCCCGTCTGGTGGTCGATCTCAACCGCTATCCCGACGAAGCGTCCGTGATTCCCCTGCGCAGCGACGGCGTCGAAATTCCCGGCAACCAGATATCCGTGGAAGAGCGGGAAGGGCGGATGGCACGCTTTTTTCACCCCTATCACGACCGCATCGACTCGCTGATCGCGGACCTGAAGCCGGCACTGGTCCTGTCCCTGCACAGTTTCACGCCAACGCTCCGCACCGATCCGCAGTTGGTCCGCCCGTGGGACATCGGCATATTATATAATCATTATGAGACCGCATCCCGTTTCGCGCTCCAGTTTCTCGAACAGGAAGGGCCGCTGAATATCGGCGACCAGCTGCCATATTCGGGCAAGCAGCTCAACGCGACGATGGATCGCCACTGCGAAATCATCGGCCAGCCCTATTTCGGCGCGGAATTGCGACAGGACCTGATCATGGATGAGACCGGGCAGCGCCGTTTTGCTGATATTTTATTGCGTACTTGCGATAAAATAAGAACGGCTCTTGCTTAACCGGCCGAGTTTTGGAAGGACGCTCCGGAAAACACCATATTGGAAGCCAGAATGACCAACAGATTCGACAAATCCCGCTTGCCCAGCCGCCACGTCAGCGTCGGACCAGAGCGCGCACCGCAGCGTAGCTATTATTATGCAATGGGAATGACCGAAGAAGATATCAACAAACCCTTTGTCGGCATTGCCTCTGCCGGCAATGACAGCGCTCCCTGCAACACCCTGCTCGACGTCCAGGCGGATATGGCCCGCGAAGGCGTGATCGAGGCCGGCGGCACGCCGCGCCGGTTCAACACCATCACCGTCACCGACGGCATCGCCATGGGCCATCAGGGCATGAAGGCCTCGCTCGTCTCGCGCGAAGTCATCGCCGACAGCGTCGAGCTCAGCGTCCGCGGCCATTGCTATGACGCGGTCATCGGCTATGCCGGCTGCGACAAGAGCCTGCCCGGCATGATGATGGCGATGTTGCGGCTCAACGTGCCCTCGATCTTCGTCTATGGCGGCTCGATCCTGCCCGGCCGCTTCCACGACCAGGACGTGACCGTCGTCGACGTGTTCGAGGCGGTGGGCCAGCACAGCGCCGGCAATTGCCCGCTGCAGGAACTGATCGAGCTGGAAAAGGTCGCCTGTCCCGGTCACGGCGCCTGCGGCGGCCAGTTCACCGCCAACACCATGGCCTGCGTCGCCGAGGCGATCGGCCTCTCGCTGCCGAACAGCAATATGGCACCGGCCCCCTATGAAACCCGCGACGACATGGCGCGGGCTGCGGGTCGCCAGATCATGAACCTGATCGAGCTCAATCTCCGGCCCCGCGATATCTGCACCAAGGATGCCTTCATCAACGCCGCGCGCGTCGTGGCGGCTACCGGCGGCTCGACCAATGCGGCGCTGCATCTGCCAGCCATGGCCAATGAGGCGGGAATCGACTTCGATCTGTTTGATGTCGCCGAGATTTTCAAGACCACGCCCTATCTGGCCGATCTGAAGCCGGGCGGCAAATATGTCGCCAAGGACATGCACGCAGCCGGCGGCGTCTATATGCTGATGAAGACGATGATGGACAATGACCTGATCAAGGGCGACTGCATCACCGTCACCGGCAAGACGCTGGGCGAGAATATCGAGGAAATCACCTGGAACCCGGACCAGAAGGTCATCTATGATGTCCAGCATGCGATCACCAAGACCGGCGGCGTCGTCGGTCTGCGCGGTTCGCTGGCACCCGAGGGCGCAATCGTCAAGGTCGCCGGCATGGCCCGCCTGCAGTTCCGCGGCCCGGCCCAGGTCTTCGAGTGCGAGGAAGATGCCTATGCTGCCGTCGAGCAGCGCCAGATCAAGGAAGGCGCGGTGATCGTCATCCGCAACGAAGGGCCAAAGGGCGGCCCCGGCATGCGCGAAATGCTCGCCACCACTGCTGCACTCTACGGCCAGGGCATGGGCGAGAAAGTCGCCCTGATCACCGATGGCCGCTTCTCCGGCGGCACTCGCGGTTTCTGTATCGGCCATGTCGGCCCCGAAGCCGCCGATGGCGGACCGATCGGGCTGGTAGAGGACGGCGACATGATCAATATCGATGCCATATCCGGGGTGATTGATCTGGAAGTGGACGAGTCTATACTGGCAGAGCGCCGCAAGAATTTCGTGCAGCGTGAAAATGATTATGGATCGGGTGCGCTGTGGCGCTATGCGCAGAATGTCGGGCCTGCCTATCAGGGGGCAGTCACCCATCCCGGAGCCAAGGCAGAGAAAAATGTCTACGCGGATATTTAACATTCTGGCCTTTTCGCTGGCGCTGACCGCTTGCGAAAATAGGCCGGACAACCAGATATTGGCGGACGCCGAACAGCGCGCGGCCTCGCGCGCCGGCGATGACGGGAAAGTCGAATGCGCGATCGACGGCGCCCGGGACTTTGCCCGCGATTGCTATATCGAACGGCTCAGCGGCGAGAACGGGGTGACGATGATTATCCGCCATCCCGATGGCGGGTTTCGCCGGTTCAATGTGCTGACCGACGGCCATGGGCTGGAGGCCGCTGACGGCTTTGACCAGGCCAGAATATCGATCGTCGAGGACGGCAGGATTTTGGTCACCGTCGGGCCGGATCAATATCTGCTGCCCGCCCAGATCAAGCCTGGTGCGGGGTCGGCCGCGAAGGCGGCCAGCACATCCCCCACCAGTGACAAGCCGGCGCAAGCCGGAAACTAGAGGCCCGATGCTTAATCACGGGAACATCTTGACCGCCGCTGAAATGCAGCAGGCGGAACAGGTTGTTATCGAAAGTGGCACATCGGTCGATGAACTGATGCGCCGCGCCGGGCAGGGGGCTGCCCAGATGATCTGGCGGATCGCTGCCGCCCAGCCGACACTGCTGCTCTGCGGTCCCGGCAATAATGGCGGCGATGGCTATATTATCGCACAGTGGCTGCTGGAGAAAGGCGTCGATGTCACGGTCGCGGCACCGCTGGAGCCAAAGACCGACGCCGCCCGGCACGCCCGATCCCTTTGGACTGGCCCAACGGTGACCCTGGCCGATGCCCGGCCGGCTCCGCAATTTGTCGACTGCCTGTTCGGCACCGGATTGACCCGAGCGGTCGGCGACGACTGGTTCGCTGATTTCAGCCGCCTGTTCGCTGGCGCAAAACGGCGCGTTGCGATCGACCTGCCGAGCGGAGTCGAATCCGATCATGGCACATTGCTCAATGAAATCGGCACCTTTGACACCACCATCGCTCTTGGCGCCTTCAAGCCATCGCATTTCCTGGCACCGGCACGATCGAAAATGGGCAATCTGGTCGGCATCGATATCGGCATCACGGTGGACAGCCGGCTCGGCATCCTGACCCAGCCGCGGCTTTCGGGACCGTCTTCGGATGACCATAAATATAGCCGCGGCCTGGTCGCGGTGGTGGCGGGGGCGATGCAGGGTGCCGCCCGGCTCACGGCAATGGCCGCCCAGAAAGCGGGCGCCGGCTATGTCAAGATCTTCGCCGCTCCCGGCTTTGAATCCCCGCACCCCAGCATTGTCGTCGAAACCGTGGCCGACATTGCCGAACTGCGAGAAAAGCTTTCGGACAGCCGTATTTCAGCCATTGCCATCGGCCCCGGCCTCGGTCGCGATGGGCATGCCGAAGATCTGCTGACCGCAGCACTGGACAGTGATGCGCCTCTGGTGATCGATGCCGATGCGCTGACCGTTGCGGGGGCACAGTTCAGCGACATGATAAAAAGCCGGTCCGCAGAGACGATTGCAACGCCACACGCCGGTGAATTTGCGGGCATGATGCGGGACGGCCTGCAGGACCGGCTCGACGACAGCCGCAAGCTTGCCCGTCAGTCCGGCTGCACAATATTGCTGAAGGGACCGGATACGGTCATCGTCCGCCCCGACGGCGTGGCTTCGATTGCGGCCCAATCCTGCCCCTGGCTGTCGACCGCCGGGACCGGCGATGTGCTGGCCGGAATGATCGCAAGCCGCTTGGCAACCGGCATCAGTGGCTATAAGGCAGCCTGCGAAGGCCAATGGCTGCACAGCCGTGCCGCCCGACTGGCCGGTCCGGCGTTTACGCCGGAAATGCTGATCGACCAAATCCCAGCCAGCTTGCAGGAATGTCTATGACCGCGACTCCCGATCCCGACCTGATCCTGCGCGTCGCCGCCAAGGGCGACGGCGTCACCGCCGACGGTCGCCACATCGCCTTTTCGGCGCCGCTTGACCGGCTGAACGACGACGGCGGCCTGATCCGTGGCCCGCACCATGTCGAGCCGCCGTGCCAGCATTTCCAGACCTGCGGTGGCTGCAGCCTGCAGCATCTTGATGCCGAGAGCTACAGCCGGTTCCTCACCGAGCGGGTTGCCTACGCGCTGGAAGGGCAGGGGCTGGCCGCGGAAACCCTCCACCCGCCCCGGATATCACGGCCCAAAAGCCGGATTCGCGCCAGCCTGCGCGCCGCCCGTCTCGGCGACCAGTTCAAGCTTGGCTTCAGCAGCGCCGGCAGCCACCGCATCGTCGATCTCAAGCAATGCGAGATCATGGCGCCGGAACTGTTCGCTCTGCTCGCGCCCTTGCGGCAATTTCTCAAAGGCGCCGCGCGCCGCAAGCATGATATGAATATCGAGATGACTCTGGTCGACCAGGGCATCGACCTGCTGATCAGCAATTACGAACCCGAAGGACTGGAGCAGCGCGAGGCGCTGTCCGCCTTTGCCAAAAGCAACGGTCTGGCGCGCCTCTCTGTCGACAGCGGCTATGGCCCGGAAACCCAGTGGGAACCGGAACCGGTGACCGTCACGCTCGGCGGCACGCCGGTGGCTTTCCCGCACAGCGCCTTCCTGCAGCCGACGCGCGAGGGACAAGAGGTGCTGATTGCCGCGATGCGCGAGGCGGTCGGCGAGGCGCGCATCGTCGCCGACCTGTTCGCCGGGCTCGGCACCTTCACGCTCGCACTCGCCGACGACCAGAAAGTCTATGCCGCGGAAGGCGCGCGCGATGCGATCGGCGCGCTGAAGCTAGCCGCCAACCACAGCACCCGCCAGATTTTCTGCGAACATCGCGACCTGTTCCGCCGTCCGCTCAGCGCCGAGGAACTGAACCGCTTCGACGCCGTCATTCTCGATCCGCCGCGCGCCGGTGCCCGCGAACAGATATTGCAGCTGGCGCAGTCGGATGTCGCCAAAATCTGCTATATCAGCTGCAACCCGGCCAGTTTCGCGCGCGACGCCAAACAGCTTTGCGACGCCGGCTACAAGCTGCGGCAGGTCTGGCCCGTCGGCCAGTTTCTATGGTCGACCCATGTCGAGATTGTCTCGAGCTTCAGCCGCGACTAGCGGAACACCGCCAGCGCCGCGTGAATCGCCAAGGCGATGATGCACAGGCTCGACAATGCGAACAGCGAAAAGCGGACGATCACCCGATTGACCGTGACCTGGACCAGGCTGTGCAGCACCCGCAGGATGACATAGGCCCAGGCGATCGTCAGATTCAGCCCATAATCCTGCGCAGAAAGGATCAAAACGACACAAATGGCGTAAAAAAGCGTCGGTTCTGCCAGCAAATGGTTATAATTATGCGCCTTCCACTGCACTTCCGCCGGCAGCAGCTGGTCGAGATCATTGCCCTTGCCGCCGATCTGCTTGACGCTGTCGATCTTCGCCCTGTTCATCGCCGGAATCCGCGTGACATACATCCACAGCCAGATCAGCATCGTCCACAAGATCAGCGCAACCATCGGCTGCAGCATCGGGCTGTTTTCCATCGTCTTCGTCCCGATATTATTTTCTCTAGAAAAGCGTCACCCACAGCGCGTTGATCGCCATGATCAGCAGGCAGATCGTTGATGCCACAAACAGCAGAAAGCGGACGTTGACCAGATTGACCGTCGCCTGCCAGACGCTGTGAATGATCCGGATGATCACATAGGCCCAGGCGAGATAGAGGTTCATCCCGTGCCCCGCCCCGGCCAGTGCAAGGATGACCACGGTTGCATAGAACAGCGTCGGCTGTTCCATCAGATGGGTATAATTATGGGCTTTCCAGTTGACCTTGTCGGGGAGCACGCCTTCCAGATTGCTTCCCCGCCCGCCGGGCGGTGCCTTGCCAAGGTCCATTCCGGACTTTGCCATTGCCGGAAACCTTGTGGCCACCATCCAGAACAGCATGACCAGCGACCACAGGACCAGCAACGCCGCCGGTGCCAGTATCGGAATATCCATCACTTATCTCCCCAGATCTTTCGGGGAAACTGCGTCAGTTAAAACCGATTGTCAATTGCAACTTACTTGACCGCTCAAATGCGCGGAAAGGACACCACATTGTCGCGATCCGACCGGTCGAGATTGTCGCCGACATAGAGGCTGGCCATCGGTTCGTCGCTGACATCATATTCTTCGCTGTTGCCATAGCCGTTGAACTTGGTCCGCATTGCCGAGCCATAGGCGCCAACCATGCCGATCTCGATATAGTCGCCCGCCTTGATGCTGTCGGGCAGGTTGAACGGGCCGGCCATGAAATCCATGTCGTCGCAGGTCGGGCCGTAGAAGCTGAATTCGGTGATCGTCGCGTCTTCCTGATCAACACCGACCTGGCGCACGGGAAAGCGCCAGCCGATATGGGCCGCATCGAACAATGTGCCATAGGCGCCATCGTTGATATAGAGTTCGGTTCCGCGGCGGCGCTCGACCTTGACCACCAGCGAGCTATATTCGGCCGACAGCGCGCGGCCCGGCTCGCACCACAGTTCTGCGGAATAGCTGATCGGCAGATCCTCGAACGTGCGGTCGATGGCGGTGAAATAATGGTTCAGCGAAACCGGCTCGAGATCGGGATAGATCGACGGAAAGCCGCCGCCGACATTGACGATGTCAACGGTCACCGATGCAGCGACAATCGCCGCGCGGACGCGTTCCAGCGCATGGACATAGGCCAAGGGCGTCATCGCCTGGCTGCCGACATGGAAACAGATGCCGAGGCTGTCCGCCGTCTGCCGCGCACGCTGCAGCAATTCTGCGGATTCGTCGACTTCAATGCCGAATTTCGCTGCCAGGCTGATTTCCGCGAATTCCGAGGCAACGCGCAGCCGGACGCACAGCGTCAGATCGTCTGCGCCATCGGTGCCGAGTTCGATCTTTTCCAGTTCCTCGATGCTGTCCAGCGAGAAAATCCGCACGCCATGATCGCGATAGGCTTCGCGGATCGAGGACAGCTGCTTGACCGGGTTCATGTAGCACAGGGTGGCATCGGGCAGGGCCGCGCGCGCCATCCGCACTTCGTCGATCGAAGCCACGTCGAAATTGGTAATGCCTTCTGCCCACAGCAATTTCAGCAGGGCAGGAGACGGATTTGCCTTTACCGCATAGAGCGATTTGCCGGGAAACTGGTCGACAAAATAACGCGCCGCGCGACGCGCTGCGTGTGGCCGGTTCAGCAAAACTGGAATGTCTGGGCTTAGAGCCTTCGTCAGCTCCTCAGCATCAAGATAATGGTGCAACTCAAGGGACCCCCTTATAGGCTAAGATCGATTGAGCTGCCTTGCGGATACGCAAGCGGCCATGGGGCAGCAAGGCGCGGCTATATGGCCACTTGATCGCTCTGTAAAGACCGAAGTCCTTACAGAAGCTGAACGACAGCATTTTTTAGCTGAGCCGATCCCTGAAGGCAGTCCAGTCGAAGGATTTGACGCAACGCAGCATATCATTCTCGCTGTTCCACAGCCAGATCGACGGCAGCGTCACGCCGTTGAATGTATTGGTCTTGACCATCGAATAATGCGCCTGGTCGAGAAAGGCGATCCGCTGGCCGATATGCGGCTCGTCCGGCAGGACATAGTCGCCGATAATATCGCCCGCCAGACAGCTCGGCCCGCCAAGACGGATCGCTGGCCCGTCGCTGCGCTCGTGCAGCATCGCGGGGCGATAGGGCGCCTCGATCACATCCGGCATATGGCAGGTGGCCGAAATATCGGTGATCCCGACCGGCATGGCATTGTCGAACACGTCCAGAATCTCGCCAACCAGGATACCCGCATCCAGAGCAACCGCTTCGCCCGGCTCCAGATAAATCTCGCAGCCGGACCGCGCCTTGAGCGCTTTCAGAAAATCGACCAGCGCTTCGCGATCATAATCATTGCGGGTGATATGATGCCCTCCGCCAAGATTGATCCATTTCAGCGCCCCGAAATGCGGTGCGATAATCGGCTCGACCTTTGCCCAGGTTTGCGCCAGCGCATCAAAGCCCTGTTCGCACAGATTGTGGAAGTGAATGCCGGACAGATGTTCAAAATGCTCTGGCCGCAGCTGGCTGATCGGGAAGCCGAGTCGGCTGTGCGGCTGGCTGGGATCATATTTTGCCGTTTCGCCCAGCGCGATTTCGGGATTAATTCTTAATCCAATATCTGAACTATCCAGCACAATATCTTGATTGGAATCGCTTTTCCACCGTTCGATCTGCTGGGGATTGTTGAATGTGATATGTTCGGAAATGCGGCTCAGCTCGGCCAGGTCGTCGGCCTTGTAGGCCGGCGAATAGGTGCTGATCGGCCCTTTGTAGCATTCCCTGGCCAGCCGCGCCTCCCACAGGCCGGAGGCGCAATAGCCATCCAGATATTCGTCGATCAGCGGTGCCAGCGACCACATCGAAAAGGCCTTCAGCGCCAGCAGAATTTTGACGCCGGAGCGCGCCCGGATGTCGGCCAGAATCTCGAGATTCCGCAGCACGGCAAGTTCATCCACGACAAAGGCCGGCGAGGGCACCCGCGCCAGATCAAAATGCGCAAAAGCGCCGGGATCGCCTGCCTTCGTCTCCATCGTCAGAACGCCAAAGGTGCTTCCAGTTCTTCCAGCGTCCATGGCAATCCGTGCTGGTTCAGCATCTCCATGAACGGATCGGGATCAAATTCCTCCATGTTGAATACGCCCTTGCCCCGCCACTGGCCGGACAGCATCATCGCTGCGCCGATCATCGCCGGCACGCCGGTGGTATAGCTGACGCCCTGATTGCCGGTCTCTTCATAGGCCGCTTCGTGGCTGCAGATATTCTTGACATAGAGCGTCTTTTCGACGCCGTCCTTAACACCGGTCGCGATCACGCCGATATTGGTATTGCCCTTGGTCGTCTCGCCTAGGCTGGCCGGTTCGGGCAGCACGGCTTTCAGGAACTGCAGCGGGATGATCTCGCGGCCCTCGTACATCACCGGGTCGATCCGCGTCATGCCGACATTCTGCAGCACCGCCAGATGCGTCAGATAGGCGTCGCCAAAGGTCATCCAGAAGCGAATCCGCTGGATTTCCGGCAGATGCGTCTTCAGCGACTCGATTTCCTCATGATACATCAGATACATGTTCTTCGGTCCGACCGCCTCGAAATCAAATTCCTGTTTCTGGGTCAGCGGCGGGCCCTCGACCCACTGACCTTTTTCCCAGTGCCGTGAATTGGCGGTGACTTCGCGGATATTGATCTCCGGATTGAAATTGGTCGCGAAATGCTGGCCATGGTCACCGCCATTGCAGTCGAGAATATCGAGCGTGTCGATCCGGTCGAAATGATGCTTCTTCAGCCAGCAGGTGAAGACGCTGGTGACGCCGGGGTCAAAGCCCGAGCCGAGCAGCGCCATGATGCCGGCATCCTTGAACCGGTCATGATAGTCCCACTGCCACTTATATTCGAACTTGGCCTCGTCGCGCGGCTCGTAATTGGCGGTATCGAGATAATCGGTCCCGGTCGCCAGGCAGGCATCCATGATCGGAAGATCCTGATAGGGCAGCGCCAGATTGACCACCAGATCGGGTTTCTCCTGCTCGATCAGCGCGGTCAGCGCCGGCACATCATCGGCGTCGATCTGCGCGGTTGTGATGGCTACGCCGGTCCGCTGCTTGACCGACTCGGCGATCGCTTCGCATTTGGACAGCGTTCGACTGGCCAGCAATATCTCGCCGAACGTGCCATTGCCCGCCGCGATCAGCTGCGCCATCTTGTGTACCGCTACCGAACTGACGCCGCCGGCGCCGATCACCAATATTTTGCTCATGATTTTCACTCTAAATGCTGGAGAAATGAGAACCCCGCATATAGGGAGAGACCATGACAGAGCAAGACCTGATGGACCCGAAGCGGCAACCCACTCTCGCCGGCGTGGAGCGAGCGGCGAAGAAAATCGCTGCGATCCTGCCCCCAACGCCCCTGCTTCCGCTAACGGTCGAGGGCAGGACCATCTGGTGCAAGGCGGAATGCCTGCAACCGATCGGTGCCTTCAAGATACGGGGCGCCTGGCATCGGCTGACCGATCTCACGGATGAACAACGGCCGCGCGGCGTCGTCGCCTTTTCCAGCGGCAATCATGCCCAGGGCGTCGCCTGGGCAGCGCGCCGCCTCGGCATCCCGGCGATCATCGTCATGCCCGAGGACGCTCCCAGGGCAAAGCTGGACAATACACGGGCGCTCGGCGCCGAGGTCGTGACCTATGACCGGATGACCGGTTCGCGGGAACAGCTCGCTGCCGATCTCGCTGCGAAAAGCGGTGCTGTCGTCGTGCCGAGCTTCGACGATCCCTGGATCGTCGAGGGACAGGGCAGCTGCGGCGTGGAAATGCGCGAGCAGATGCTCGCCCTGACCGGATCGATACCGGACCAGGTCGTTGTCTGCTGCGGTGGTGGCGGCCTTTCCAGCGGCTCGACGCTTGCCAATCCCGACGCCCGGATTGTGGTGGTCGAGCCGGAGGGCTGGGATGATATGAAACGGTCGCTCGAAGGCGGCACAATCGTACCGGTAGGCGACAATCCGCCTGCCACCGAATGCGATGCGCTGCAGACGCTGCGGGTGGCTCCGATCACCTTTGACATCTTGAAGGCCCGCAACGCCTTGGGCCTGGCGGTCACGCCGGACGAGGTGCATCATGCGATGCGCGTCGCCTTTGCGCAATTGCATCTGGTTCTGGAACCGGGCGGAGCGGTGGCACTGGCCGCGATATTGGCCGGCAAGATTCCACTGACCGATCACACGGCCATCACCCTGTCGGGCGGCAATGTCGACGCTCAGCTCTATGCGAAGGTGATAACGGGCGGCTAGCGTCTGTTTTTGCTTTCCTACACCCGCCCTGATCATATATCCTTCGATCTTGTCTTCCGGCGAGTCCGGGACAGGCTCTTTGACAATCTGCATATCTCAGGAAGATTTTTCTCGGTCATAAGACCTGGTGCCTTTCGATTACATTCGAAAGTTTACACTCGGCCCATGGGCGAGGCGATATAAGCCCAGGAAATCTGCGGTTTTGGACCAAAGTTCACAGAAATAGAAAAGGCGCGTTTTTGTAAAGTTGGCAGACACGAGCAGGACCGTCATGCCTTGCGAAGGCAGGGACCCATCTCTCGGCCAGACGAACGCAGACAGATGTTGACCGCCAAAACCCGTTCTTGGCCCGAACTTTGACGAACTTTGGACTGCAATTGTTCTGCCGAGGCTAAGACAGACGCCCGAGGACTAGGCCGCGATCGACCGTTCCATATCCATCCGGCTCCAGATTTCCACCAGAGCCTTGGTCAGATCGACCATCATCGCCTCGCTGTGCGCCGGACCGGGGGTAAAGCGCAGACGCTCGGTACCGCGCGGCACGGTGGGATAGTTGATCGGCTGGACATAGACGCCATATTCGGCGAGCAATATGTCGCTGATCTTTTTCGCCTTGATCGGATCGCCGACCTGCAGCGGAACAATATGGGTCGAGGATTCCATCACCGGCAGACCGGCATTTTTGAACAGATCTTTCAGTGTCTGCGCCGCCGCCTGCTGGCCGTCGCGCTCGGCGGTCGACTTTTTCAGGTGACGGATGCTGGCCAGCGCCCCGGCGACAAGCACCGGTGACAGGCTGGTGGTGAAGATGAAACCGGGGGCATAGGACCGGATCACGTCGACGATCTTCTGGTCCGCCGTGATATAACCGCCCATGACGCCGACGGCCTTGGCCAATGTGCCCTCAATAATGGTGATCCGCTCGGCCGCCTTGTCACGCTCGGAAATGCCGCCGCCGCGCTGGCCGTACATGCCAACGGCATGGACTTCATCGCAATAGGTCAGTGCATTATATTTGTCGGCAAGATCGCAGATCGCGTGCAGTGGCGCGATATCGCCGTCCATCGAATAAATGCTTTCAAAGGCGATCAGCTTGGGCACTTCCGAATCTTCGGCGGCCAGCAATTCTTCCAGATGCTCCAGGTCATTGTGACGGAACACCCGTTTCTCGCAGCCGCTGTTCTTGATCCCGGCGATCATCGAGGCATGGTTGAGTTCGTCGGAAAAGATAATGCAGCCCGGCAATATCTTGGTCAGCGTCGACAGCGTTGCTTCGTTGGAAACATAGCCGGAGGTGAACAGCAGAGCGCCCGACTTGCCGTGCCAGTCGGCCAGTTCCCGTTCGAGCTGGATATGATAATGGGTGTTGCCACCGATATTGCGGGTGCCGCCGGAACCGGCGCCGACATCGTGCAGCGCCTCTTCCATGGCCTCGATCACATCGGGATGCTGGCCCATCGCCAGATAGTCGTTCGAGCACCAGACGGTTACCGGTTGCGGCCCGTTGTGATGCGCGAAACAGCGGGCATTGGGAAACGAACCCTTGTTCCGCAGAATGTCGATAAAGACCCGATAGCGGCCCTCTGTATGCAGCCGGTCAATCGCTTGCGAGAAAATCTTGTCGTAGTCCACTATATCACCAAATCCTGCGTCAAATCTGTTCTTGCGGTCTTGTTGGAGGGGCTCTTAGCGGCCTTTTCCCTGAATTTCCAGCGCGAACCACTCGCAATAAGCCAAGTCCCGGCATGGACTCACAGCTTTTCAAAGCGTCTGATGCCATATTCGGCCAAGGCTGATCGATACGGTTCGATATCGGCCAGCTCGCCGGTGGTCACAAATATTCGCTCTCCCGGCTCGATCGGCCAGGACAGCTTCTCGGTAAGATAGACGATCCGGCGCGCGATTCCTTCCGCACCGTCGATAAATTGAATGGGGCGGGGGGCTGCCGCCGCCAGCTCATCGCGCAACAGCGGAAAATGGGTGCAGGCCAGAATGACCGTGTCGATGCGCTCTCCGCCGGTCTGGTCGAGCAATCCCGCAATGGCTGCCTCTATCACTCCGGAGTCCGGCTGTTCTCCCCGCAGCTTGGCCTCAGCGGCATGGACGAGCTCGGGCGCGGCATGGCGCAGAAGGATTTTGCCTGAGGCAAAATCGCTGGCCAGCCGGTCGACATAGGGCTGCCGAATCGTGGCCCGCGTGCCCAGCAAGCCGATCACGCCGGTCTTGGTCAGGGCACTGGCCGGCTTGATCGCGGGCACGGTCCCGACGACCGGAATATCCAGCGCCGAACGGACATGGTCGAGCGCGATGGTCGACGCCGTGTTGCATGCAATGGTCGTCAGCGCCGGTTTATAGCGTTCGACCAGACGCCCGAGCAGCGCCGGCACGCGCGCCGCCAGTTCCACCTCCGACTTCATGCCATAGGGCAGGCCGGCATAATCTGCGGCATAGACGATCGGCGCATTTGGCAGCAGCTTCACCGTCTCGCCGAGCACCGACAGGCCGCCGACGCCGGTATCGAAAAATAACAAGGGAGGGCACTCGCCGGTCTGCGTTTCGGTCATGCTTTTCCTTTAGCCAGAATAGCATAGGAACGGCAACAGCTTCGGTTCGTCTGACAGGCGTTTGGCCTTGGCCGTTTTTTCACGCGTGATACTTGCTCATCCCCGGCTGTGAATATAGCGCGAAGGATACAAGGGGTAATTGAAGTGCAGTCTATGTGGGTAGAGCCAATATTGGCGTTATTGTTCGGCTATTTGCTGGGTTCGATTCCGTTCGGCCTGGTCCTGACTCGCCTGTCCGGCGGCGGGGATCTGCGCCAGACCGGATCGGGAAATATCGGCGCAACCAATGTTCTGCGGACGGGCAACAAGGCGATGGCGGCGCTGACCCTGCTGCTCGACATGGCGAAAGGCTATGCCGCCGTATATATCGCCTTGCAGGTGTCCGGAGGACTCGGCGTATTGGCGGGCCTGGGCGCCTTTCTCGGCCATCTTTATCCCGTCTGGCTCCGCTTTCAGGGCGGCAAGGGTGTTGCGACCTTGCTGGGCATCGTTACCGCTCTCGTGCCCCTGGCAGGCTTGATATTTGCGGTCACCTGGCTTGGATCGCTCGCGCTGTGGCGCTATTCCTCGGTGGGAGGCATGCTCGCGGCCGTCTCGGTGCCGATCGCGGTCTTCGCTCTGGGAGAATATGCCATGATGCCCATGTTCATCGGTCTGGCGCTGCTGGTACTGTGGAAGCATCGCTCCAATATTGAGCGGCTGATGTCTGGCGACGAACCGAAGGTCGGGTCACCGAAGAAGGCTTGAAGTGAATGGGGGAAAGTCGGGAAGCATTTGACCGGCTCCGGCTTATCCGATCCGAGAATATCGGTCCCGTCACTTACCGACAGTTGATCAGGCGATTTGGTTCGGCATCGCGCGCACTGGCAGCCATTCCCGAACTGGCGGCACGAGGAGGCGGACGGTCACCCCGGATCGCCGCCGCCAACCAAATTGAGTCCGAATTGCAGACGATCCGGGGTCTGGGCGCGCGGCTGCTCTTTCTGGGGGATTCCGCATACCCATCGCTGCTGGCCGAGCTGGGCAATGCCCCGTCCGTCCTGCTCTGGTCGGGCAGGCTGGAACTTCTGCAACGGCCCATGGTTGCGATGGTCGGTGCGCGCAACGCCTCTGCGGCAGCCTGCCGCTTTGCCCATAAGCTCGCCAATGATCTGGCGGAATCCGGGATTGTGGTGGTTTCGGGTCTGGCAAAAGGGATCGACACCGCCGCCCACCAAGGGTCGCTTGCAGCCGGTACAATCGCCGTGATTGCCGGCGGACCGGACATTTTCTATCCGCCCGAAAACGAGCATATCCAGCGGGCGATAGCAAGCCAGGGGCTGTTGCTGGCCGAGCAGCCGCCCGGCACCGAGCCCCGCGCCCGGCATTTTCCCTATCGCAACCGGATCATCGCGGGACTGGCACGCGGCACGGTGGTGATCGAGGCCGCGCCGCGTTCCGGATCGCTGATCACGGCAAGACTCGCTGCCGAAACCGGTCGGCAGGTCATGGCCGTTCCCGGCTCTCCGCTGGATCCCCGATCACGGGGCTGCAACATGCTGATCCGCGAAGGCGCCACTCTGGTTCAGTCTGCCGATGATATTCTGGAACTGATTCGTCCTTTTGATGAACGGGCAGAAGCGGTCCATTCTGGCCACGAATTGCGGGCAGATCGCGACCAAGTGATCATCGAGGAAGCCAGCAAGGAAGACGCGGAGAATATCGAACGCGGGCCGCTCGTCGACCTGCTCAGCTTCACACCGGTACCGGTCGATGAACTCGTCCGTCAATCCGGGCTGTCTCCATCTTCCGTACAATTGGCGCTGCTCGAACTGGAACTGGCGGGTCGCCTAACCCGCCATGCCGGGGCTCGCATCAGCCTGTCAAACTGACCATTGCGCAACGATGGTGTTGTGAACGCCATTGACAAAAATCTTCATTCAGGGCCTTGACCTAAGCCCAATCCCTGTCACAGCCTCGCGCGTATACGTGAGAAAATAGAAAATTGGAACATATGCAGCTAGTTATTGTCGAGTCGCCCGCCAAAGCCAAGACCATCGAGAAATATCTGGGATCGGATTTCAAGGTGCTGGCATCCTACGGCCATATCCGCGACCTTCCGCCAAAGGATGGATCGGTCGACCCGGATGACGGTTTTTCCATGACCTGGCAGAACTATCCCGACAAAGCGAAGCAGCTCAAGGCGATCAGCGACGAGTCGAAAAAAGCCACTCGCCTGATCCTCGCGACCGACCCTGACCGCGAAGGGGAAGCGATCAGCTGGCATGTGCTGGAAGTGTTGCGCAATAAGAAGGCACTCCCGGACAAGGTGGACCGTGTGACCTTCAACGCGATCACCAAGGCTGCGGTGACCGACGCGATGGCACATCCCCGAGCGCTCGACGAGGATCTGATCGACGCCTATCGCGCGCGCCGTGCTCTCGACTATCTGGTTGGCTTTACGCTGTCGCCGGTTCTCTGGCGCAAGCTGCCCGGCGCAAAATCCGCTGGCCGCGTCCAGTCGGTATCGCTCCGGCTGATCGTTGAACGGGAACGCGAAATCGAGGCGTTCGAGCCCCAGGAATATTGGTCGGTCTCGGCGCAGATGGAGCAGGGCGGCCAGGCGTTCGAAGCCCGTCTCACCATCCATGACGCCAAAAAGCTCGGCAAGATGGACCTGGTCAACGAAGAACAGGCGATGCTGGCCAAAGCGGCAGTGGAAAACGGGTTGTTCACCGTCGAAACCGTCGAAACCAAGCCGCTGACCCGCAATCCGCCGCCGCCCTTCACCACCTCGACCCTGCAGCAGGAAGCCGCGCGCAAGCTCGGCTATTCCGCCAGCCACACCATGCGGATCGCCCAGCAGCTTTATGAAGATGGTGCGATCACCTATATGCGGACCGACGGTGTGCAGATGGATGGCAGCGCCATTTCGGCTGCACGCAAGGCAATTTCCGACCGCTATGACGCCAGCTATGTCCCGGACAGCCCCCGTATCTACAAGAGCAAGGCCAAGAATGCGCAGGAAGCGCATGAAGCGATCCGCCCGACCAGCTTTACCAAGGCCAGCGTCGGAAGCGGCGACCATGCCAAGCTCTACGATCTCATCCTGAAGCGCGCGATGGCGAGCCAGATGGCCTCGGCCCGGCTCGAACGCACGACCGTGGAGATGCTAGACGGCACCGGCAAAACAGGCCTTCGAGCCAACGGACAGGTCGTTAAATTCCCCGGTTTTCTGGCGCTTTACGAAGAAGGTCGCGACGACGACAAGGATGAGGATGGCGGTTTGCTACCAGCCATGTCCAAGGGTGACAGCCCGGCCAAAAAATCGGTTGAGGCGCTCCAGCATTTCACCCAGCCGCCCCCGCGCTACAGCGAGGCCAGCCTGGTCAAGAAGATGGAAGAGCTGGGCATTGGTCGCCCGTCAACCTACGCATCGATCATCAAGACGCTGAAGGACCGGGCCTATGTCCGGATCGAGAAGAACCGCTTTTTCGCCGAGGAAAGCGGGCGCCTTCTGACCGGCTTTCTCGAGCGCTTCTTCGATCGCTACGTCGCCTATGATTATACCGCCGGACTCGAGGACGAACTCGACGAGGTCAGCGGTGGCCGGGCGCAATGGCAGGCCATTCTCGAGGCCTTCTGGCACGACTTCAAGCCGAAGACGGTCGAGGTGATGGAGAAATTGCCATCGGAAGTGACGGCCGAACTGGACAAATTTCTCGAACCCTATTTATTCCCGGAAAAGGAAGATGGCAGCGATCCCCGGCTGTGCCCGCGCTGTAACGAGGGCAAGCTGGCGTTGCGCGGCGGCCGCTTCGGTGCCTTTGTCGCCTGTTCCAACTATCCCGAATGCAAGTTCACCCGGCGCTTTGCGCAGGGTGGCGGTGCCAATGCCGACGAGGATGAAGGCCCGCAGGAACTGGGCGTGGACCCGGACAGCGACGATAAGATCACCAAAAAGGTCGGCCGTTTCGGACCTTATGTCGAGAAGGGCGAAGGCAAGGAAGCCAAGCGTTCCTCGATCCCCAAGGACATCCCCGCGGAAGATTTCGGTCTCGAATGGGCGGTCAAGTTGCTGTCGCTGCCACGCGAGGTCGGCATTCATCCGGAAACCGGCGAGCTGGTTATGGCGCAGATCGGTCGCTACGGCCCCTATCTTAGCCACAATGGCAAGTCGGCACGACTGGAAAACACCGTCGAAGTCTTTGAAATCGGCATGAACGCGGCGGTTGCAAAGCTTGCCGATGCGGCGAAAAACGGCGGTGGTCGTGGTCGCGGCAAGATGGAACCGCTCAAGATCATGGGCGCCCATCCGCGCACCGAGGCCGAGATCAAGCTGATGGACGGTCGCTACGGCCCCTATGTCACCGATGGCACGACCAATGCGTCGCTGCCCAAGACGGTCGACAAGGATCAGCTTACTCTCGAAGAAGCCGCCCAGCTGATCGACGACCGCGCGGCCAAGGGGCCGGCCAAGAAGCGGGCGAAGAAAGCCGCGCCAAAGAAGAAACCAGCGGCCAAGAAAAAGCCCGCAGCGAAGAAAAAACCGGCGGCCAAAAAGAAGCCGGCAGCGAAGAAAACTGCGGCAAAAGCCGAGACGCAATAGGGCAGGGAGGCGCCGGCAGGATTTGCCGGTGCCTCGCCCCGAACGGGCTCAGGCCGAACCGGCCAGGTCCTGCTGGCGGGCATTTTGCTAAATGAGCGGCTGGATTTTTCGGCCGCGCCGGCTTCCGGCTATTTGACCCAGTCCAGCCCCATGTCCTGGTAGAGGCTCTTGTCCTCGTCCCAGTTGGCGCTGACCTTGACGTGCAGATAGAGATGCACCGGCTTGCCGAGGATGCCGGACAGCTCGGCCCGCGCCTTGGCACCGATTTCCTTGATCTGGTGGCCGCCCTTGCCGAGGATGATCGCCTTCTGGCTGGCTTTCTCGACCAGGATTTGCTGGTGGATCTCGAGCGAACCGTCGGGCCGCTCCTTATATTGTTCCATCGCGATCGCTGTGGCGTAGGGCAGTTCGGCATGCAGCTGCCGGAACACCTGTTCGCGAGTGATTTCCGCTGCCAGAATGCGTTCGCTGGCATCCGAGACCTGGTCGGCGGGAAAATGCCAGTGACCTTCCGGCATCGCCTCGGTCAGATAGGCCTTCAGTTCTTCCAGCCCGTCGCCGGTTTTGGCGCTGACGAAGAAGGTCTCGTCGAAATCGGCCAGTTCGTGCAGCTTGACGACATGGCCCAGCATCTTGTCCTTGGCGGCAATATCGACCTTGTTCATGACGAGAATGGTCTTTTCCGACCGGTGCTTAATCCGTTCGACGATCGAGGTGACCTTTGTGCCCAGGCCGGCTCGCGCGTCGACCAGCATCACGATGATATCGGCATCCTCGGCCCCTTCCCACGCGGCGGAGACCATCGCCCGGTCAAGCCGGCGGTGGGGTTCGAAAATGCCCGGCGTGTCAACCAGCAGCAGCTGCGTATCGGCTTCGATCGCGATACCCAGAAGCCGCGTTCTCGTGGTTTGGGGCTTGGAACTGGTGATCGCCACCTTCTGTCCGACCAGAGCATTGATCAGGGTCGATTTGCCGGCATTGGGGGCGCCGATCAGGGCCACTACGCCGCATTTTTGAGTCATGTGTATTTTTCCAGAAATTTCCGTGCAGCTTCGGTCTCTGCTGCCTGAATGGCAGAAGCTGTTGCTTCGACCGAGCCTATATTGCTGACACTCACCCTGACGGTGAATTTCAGATCGTGGTGCGGGCCGCTTTTATCGACCAGTTCATAAGCCGGAACCTTGCGATTATTGGCGGCGGCCCACTCCTGCAAGGCAGATTTGGGGTGCCTGACATCGGCTACCGTTGCGGACAGTCTGTTTTCCCAATGACGCAGGATAAAGCTGCGAGCCGCCTCCATTCCATGATCAAGATAGACTGCGCCAATCAGGGACTCCATGACATCGCCAAGGACTTTCACGCTGTGCCGAGCACCATCATCGCGCGCTTGTTTGCCCAATAGAACATGATTGCCGACACCAATATGTTTTGCGACATCGCCGCAGACCGGGCCAGAGACAAGTCCGTTGAGTCGTTGCGACAATTGCCCCTCTGGCTCGTCCGGGAACCGGTTGTAGAGGTGATCAGCGATCACCAGTCCCAGCACCCGGTCTCCCAGAAACTCAAGGCGCTGATAATCGTCTTCGCCATGGCTGCCATGGGTCGCAGCTCTTTTGTAAAGCTCTGGCTTTCCAGGCTGCTGATCCGTGATCTCCGCGATCCATTCAAGAAAGTCAGAGCGACTCAAAATCTTTTTCCGATCCGATCCCAGCGGGCAGCGCTAATCCAGGTCCATGGTTTGATCCATTCGGCCGAACCGTCCGTTGAAAACACAGATATCAGAGCCTTGCCGACGAGATTCTCTTCGGGCACCATACCGATTGCCTGACCTTCCTGTGCCGGAAAGCGGCTGTCGGCGCTGCGGTCTCGATTATCACCCATCAGAAACATATGGCCCTCCGGCACGACAAAGGCCTGAGTATTGTCGCCTTCCGAATTTTGGTCAACATCGAGTACGCGATAGGTGACACCGTTGGGAAGGGTCTCCTGAAATTGCGGATAATGACAAATCGGCGTTCCATCTTGTTTGGTCGATTCAAACTCGGGACGGTAACAGGGACTGTTGGGAGATACGGGAAGCTCGAAATCGTCGATCCTCTTGCGCTCTATGGGCGTCCCGTTGATGGATACGATGCCGTCGGTGACCTGAATGATGTCGCCAGAAAGTCCGATCACCCGTTTGATATAATCGTCATGGGCGTTGGGCGGGGCCTTGAACACCACAACATCACCGGGTTCGGGAGAATGGGGCAATATCCGCCCTGGGATCAGGGGAGCGCTGAAGGGCAAACTATATTGGGAAAAACCATAAGGCCATTTGGCAACCAGCAGATAGTCGCCGACGACCAGGCGTGGCTGCATCGACTCCGATGGAATATTGAACGGTGAGAAAATGAAACTGCGCAATATCAGTATAAATATCGCCAATTTCACTAGGAACGCGACAAAATCGCCGGTTTCCGATCTTTCTGCTTTGTTTCGCGCCATGGCGCCCCTTCGCTGACAATGGCTTTGGCGTCAAGAATTCTTGCGTTCTGCCGACCACTGCTATTTTCACCTTGAGACCAGCCTATGCGGCGGATAGGGCAGAAGCGGTCAACGGGGCGCGCACTTCAGACATGCAGAGATTGGATGATAGAATGACTTCAGACCTTTGGCAGACCATTAAAAAACGTCCACAACCCACGCTGAACGCGCTGTTCGAAGGTGATGGTGATCGGGCAAAAAACTTCTCGCTGGAGCAAGCAGGTATCTATTTCGATTTTTCGAAAACTCATCTCGATCAAGCCACGGTGCAGGCTTTCCGGAATCTGGCCGACGATGTCGAGCTTTCTGCCAAGACCAATGCCCTGCTTTCGGGCGAAGCCGTGAATGTCAGCGAGGGCAGGGCAGCGGAACATTGCGCAGAACGCGGGATGGGCAGCCCGGTGAGCGTGGAAAATGCGCATGCGCTGCACCAGCGGATGAAAAGCCTGCTAGAGATTATTGATTCCGGTGCGCTCGGTGAATTCACCCAGATCATCCATCTCGGCATTGGCGGGTCGGCGCTGGGACCAAAATTGCTCTATCGGGCGCTCAAGCTGGGCGACGAGAAATATGAACTTGAAGTGGTGTCGAATATTGACGGCACCGCGCTGGAGCCGGTCCTGGAGCGTTTTGTCGCCGAAAAGACATTGCTCGTTATAGCGTCCAAGACCTTCACGACGGCGGAAACCCTGTTGAACGCACAGTCCGTGCTGGACTGGATGCGGGAGCAGGGAGTCGCGGATCCCCTGGGCCAGGTGGTGGCGCTGACCGCCAATCCGGAGCAGGCGGTACAATGGGGCATTGATGAAACCCGCATATTGCCATTCTCCGAGACCGTTGGCGGACGCTATTCGCTCTGGTCCTCGATCGGCTTTAGCGTGGCGCTCGCTCTGGGCTATGATGTTTTTGCCGATCTGCTGGCCGGCGCTGCGGCGATGGACGAGCATTTTCGAGCGGCACCGTGGGATCAGAATATCCCGGTGCTGGCGGCCTTCTGCGACCAATATTATGCTCAGGTGCGTGCATGCGAAACCCGAGCGGTATTTGCCTATGACGAGCGCCTTGGCTTGCTTCCCGACTATCTGCAGCAGCTGGAGATGGAGAGCAACGGCAAATCGGTGACACGCGATGGCGAGCCACTGTCGCTGCACTCCAGCCCGATCGTCTGGGGCGGCGTCGGCACCGATGCACAGCACGCGGTGTTCCAGCTCCTCCACCAAGGCACCCATCTGGTCCCGGTGGAGTTTCTTGCCGTCATCGAACCGGGCGATTCTCTGGATCCCGCGCATCACAATGGCCTGCTGCTGAATTGTTTCGCACAGGGCGCGGCCTTGATGGCGGGCAAAAAATCCGATGACAGTCATCGAAACTATCCGGGTGACAGACCATCGGTGACCATATTAATGGAAGAATTGGAAGCACGTTCACTCGGGGCGTTGCTCGCTTTCTACGAGCATCGGACATTCGTGAATGCGGCTTTATTGAATATCAATCCGTTCGATCAATTTGGCGTGGAACTGGGCAAGCAGATGGCGAACACTCTTTCTGCGAACGACGGCAACCGTTTGGACGCATCGACCGAAGAGCTGAAAAAACGGGCCTTTGGTACCTGAAAACAAGGAATTACAGATGGCTGAATATGATTATGACCTGTTCGTTATCGGAGCAGGTTCCGGAGGAACGCGGGCAGCGCGGGTTTCGGCATCCTATGGCGCAAAAGTCGCTGTTGCCGAAGAATATCGCGTGGGCGGGACCTGCGTTATCCGCGGGTGCGTGCCGAAGAAGCTGCTGGTCTATGGCTCGCATTTTTCGGAAGAGCTGGAAGACGGAAAGAATTTCGGCTGGACTTGGGACAATGCCAAATTTGACTGGGCGAGATTGCGCGATCATGTCCTCAAGGATGTTGACCGGCTCAACAATGCCTATACAGAAACGCTTAAAAATCATGGAGTTGAGATCATTCTCGAACGTGCCGAACTGACCGGGCCGCACGAGATCAGGCTGGCCGGCGGCAGGACGGTGACGGCGAAATATATATTGATCGCGGTCGGGGCGTGGCCTGCGGTTGCCGATTTTCCGGGCAGCGAACATATGTCGACATCGAACGAGATGTTCCATCTAGAAAAGCTTCCGGAAACGATCATCATTTCCGGTGGTGGCTATATTGCCAATGAATTTGCCGGAATTTTCAATGGGTTGGGCAGCGATGTTACCGTGGTCAACCGCTCCGACATCATCCTGCGCGGCTATGACGAGAGCGTCCGCGATCGCCTGATCCAGATCTCGCTGGCGAAGGGGATCAGCTACAAGTTCAACTGCGCCTTCGACAAGATCGAAAAGCGAGAAGATGGCGCGCTGGATGTGTACATGGACGGCAAAAAAGCTCCACTTCGTGCCGATATTGTGCTCGCAGCGACCGGAAGACGACCAAAAGTTGACGGATTGGGGCTGGAAACGGCCGGTGTTGCGCTTAACGACAAGAATGCGATTATCGTCGACGAATATAGTCGGACCAATGTCGAGAATATCTATGCCGTCGGTGATGTCACCGACCGCGTCCAGCTGACCCCGATCGCGATTCGCGAAGGCCAGGCATTTGCCGACACCGTGTTCGGCGATAACCCGCGCACCGTCGACTATGAGAATATCCCTTCAGCGGTCTTCTCCCAGCCTCCGATTGCCTCGGTTGGTCTGACCGAAGGCGAGGCGCGGGAGAAATATGGCAATATCCGGGTCTATTCCTCGGATTTCCGGGCGATGCGCAATGTCTTTGCCGACCGGCCGGAGCGCAGCCTCTACAAGATGATCGTTGAGCATCCGACCGAGAAAATCCTCGGCCTGCACATGATCGGCCCCGATGCACCTGAAATTCTGCAGGCGGCGGCAATCGCCGTCAAAGCGGGCCTGACCAAGCAGGCATTTGACGATACGGTGGCGCTGCATCCCAGCATGGCCGAGGAACTGGTGCTGTTCAAATAGGCTGACGCTACGGCAGCTGCCATCAAAGCTCAGGTTTAATTGTACGATTAATTACTATTGAGGATTGCCTAACCGGCTGTGCATTGACTAGGGCATTTGGCACCAAGTGATTCACAGCCGGGGGATGCATGTCAGACATTATCGCACAATTGGAAGCCAAGCGCGCCGAAGCCATGCTTGGCGGCGGCCAGAAACGGATCGACGCCCAGCACGCCAAGGGCAAGCTGACCGCGCGCGAGCGGCTCGATATCCTGCTCGATGAAGATTCGTTCGAGGAAATCGACATGTATGTCGAGCATAATTGCGTCGATTTCGGCATGGACGAACAGCATATCCCGGGTGACGGCGTAGTCACCGGTTCCGGCACGATCAACGGCCGTCTGGTCTATGTCTTCTCTCAGGATTTCACCGTCTTCGGCGGCTCGCTCTCCGAACGCCATGCCGAGAAGATCTGCAAGGTGCTCGACAATGCGATGAAGGTCGGCGCGCCGGTCATCGGTATCAACGACAGCGGCGGTGCCCGCATCCAGGAAGGCGTCGCCTCGCTGGGCGGCTATGCCGATGTGTTCCAGAAAAACGTCCTCGCCAGCGGCGTGATCCCGCAGCTCAGCCTGATCATGGGACCCTGTGCCGGCGGTGCGGTCTATTCGCCGGCGATGACCGATTTCATCTTCATGGTGAAGGACAGCAGTTACATGTTCGTCACCGGGCCGGATGTGGTCAAGACGGTGACCAACGAGATCGTCACCCAGGAGGAACTGGGCGGTGCGGTGACGCATACGACCAAGACCAGCGTGGCCGATCTCGCCTATGACAATGATATCGAGGCGCTGCTGGCTGCGCGCGACTTTATCGACTTTATGCCGCTGTCCAATCGCGAGGAAGTCCCCGAACGGCCGACCGCCGATCCGTGGGACCGGCTCGAGGAAAGTCTGGACACGCTGATCCCCGAAAATGCCAATCAGCCCTATGATATGCACGAAGTCATCCGCAAGATGCTCGACGAGGGCGATTTCTTCGAGGTCCAGCCGGCCCATGCCGGCAATATCATCTGCGGCTTCGGCCGGATGGAAGGCGCCACCGTCGGCGTTGTCGCCAACCAGCCGATGGTTCTCGCCGGCTGCCTGGATATCAACGCGTCTAAGAAGGCAGCGCGTTTTGTCCGCTATTGCGATGCGTTCAATATTCCGATCATCACTCTGGTCGACGTACCCGGCTTCCTGCCCGGTACTTCACAGGAGCATAATGGCATCATCAAGCATGGCGCGAAGCTGCTCTTTGCCTATGCCGAGGCGACCGTGCCGAAAATCACCATCATCACCCGCAAGGCCTATGGCGGTGCCTATGACGTGATGGCGTCGAAGCATTTGCGCGGCGATCTCAACTATGCCTGGCCGACCGCCGAAATCGCGGTGATGGGGGCCAAGGGCGCGGTCGAGATCATCTTCCGTGGCAGGACGGCGGAAGAAATTGCCGAGCGTACCGCCCAATATGAAGCCCGCTTTGCCAACCCGTTTATCGCGGCGCAAAAGGGTTTTATCGACGAAGTGATCATGCCGCATTCGACTCGGCGCCGGGTGGCGCTTGGGCTGCGGAAGCTGCGCAACAAGCAGCTGGAGAATCCGTGGAAGAAGCATGACAATATTCCGTTGTGATAATTTGCAGATGAAGACTGTCACCGGTCATTGCGAGCGCAGCGAAGCAATCCAGGGCCGCGAGCGACGCTCTGGATTGCTTCGTCGCTCCGCTCCTCGCAATGACGAGGTGGGGCAATGAACGGTGAAACAGCCTGCTGTTTATATCATGGCCAGCAAGCGGAATGGGACTCTCTACACCGGAGTGACATCCAATCTCCCGCAGCGGGCCTGGCAGCATCGCGAGGGTGTCGCGGATGGATTTACCAGACGCTATCGGTGCAAGATGCTGGTCTGGTTTGAAATGCACGACAATATGGAAGCCGCGATTGTGCGAGAGAAGCAAATCAAGGCCGGATCGAGGAAGAAGAAACTGGCGTTGATCGAGTCTTTTAATCCGCAATGGCAGGACCTCTACGGAGATATCGCGTATGGTTGACGGCAATTGTCATTGCGAGCGCAGCGAAGCAATCCTGGGCGTCGCTTGCCGCTCTGGATTGCCGCGTCGCCTTCGGCTCCTCGCAATGACGAGGGAGGATCGCGACATTACGAGCGCAGCGAAGCAATCGAGAGCTTCGCTTGCCGCTCTGGCTTGCTTCGTCGCGTTCGCTCCTCGCAATGACGGAGGGTTTCCATGCCAACAGGCCTAGTAGCCCTTCTCGACGATGTTGCAGCCATTGCGAAAGTCGCTGCCGCATCGGTGGACGATATCGGTGTCGCCGCGGCCCGCGCTGGCACCAAGTCCGCCGGCGTGGTGATCGACGATGCTGCGGTGACGCCGCAATATATGACCGGCTTTTCGCCAGCGCGCGAACTGCCGATGATCTGGAAGATCACCAAGGGATCGTTCCGCAACAAGCTGCTTTTTCTGTTGCCTGCTGCGGTTGTGCTGGGACAATTTGCGCCGTTTCTTATCCCGATCATCCTGATCTGCGGCGGCCTGTTTCTCTGTTACGAAGCGGCGGAAAAAGTGCTGGAAATGGTCCATGTCGACGAGACCACCAAGCACGAAAAGCCGGTGCTCGACGAAGGCCCCGGCCGCGAGGAGGAGATGGTGGCCAGTGCAATCCGCACCGATCTGATCCTGTCAGCCGAGATCATGGCGATTGCGCTGTCCGAAGTGACCGACCAGGTCTGGTGGCAGCAGGGGATCATCCTCGCGCTGATCGCGGTCGTCATTACCATCGGGGTTTACGGCGCGGTCGCGCTGATCGTGAAGATGGACGATATCGGCCTGCATCTGGCGCGGGAAAATGAAGGCTTCATCGCTTCCTTTGGTCGCGGCCTGATCAAGCTGATGCCGAAACTACTGTCCGCCATCTCGATCATCGGCACGCTCGCCATGGCCTGGGTCGGCGGTGGTCTGCTGGTGCATAATATTGCGGCCATCGGATGGCACGGCCCCGAGCATCTGATCGACTGGATCTCGCATCCGCTGGTCGGCCTGTTCCCGGCATCGGCCGCGTCATTCGCCACCGGCATCAGCTTCGCGATCCTGTCCGGCCTGCTCGGTGTGGCGGTCGGTTCGCTGATCGCACCGCTGGTGCACAAGTTCATGCCGCACGGGGAAAAGCATTGAAGCAATGGTTTTGAATTCGGGAAAAGACAATATCGTTATTGCGAGCGCAGCGCAGCAATTCAGGGTGTCGCTTGCCGCTCTGGACCGCCGCGTCGCTATCGCTCCTCGCAATGACGGTAACGGAGGAATGAAATGAAACTCGGAAGACTCAATCATATCGGCGTTGTGACGCCTTCCATCACCGACAGCATCGCCCACTGGCGCGATGTCATGGGTGCGACCTCGATTTGCGAACCCTTTGACTTGCCGGCGCAGGGCGTGAAGGTCTGCTTCGTTGACACACCGGCAGAAGGACCGACCAACGGCACCCAGATTGAACTGATCGAGCCGCTCGGCGAGGACAGTCCCATTTACGGCTTTCTGACCAAGAACCCGCTCGGCGGCCAGCATCATGTCTGTTTTGAAGTACCCGACATTCATGCGGCGAAGGCGGAGTTTGAAGCGATGGGCAAACGGGTACTCGGCGAACCGCGCATCGGTGCGCATGGCACGCTTATCTTTTTTGTGCATCCCAAGGATATGGGCGGGATGCTAACCGAGATCATGGAAACGCCCAAGGGGCATTGAATGGAACAAACCTTCTCCCGTGAGGGAGAAGGATACGAAGGCTTGCTGACGAAGGAAGCTAGCCGAAGTTGGATGAGGGCGTTCTTACTCTGATGTGTAGTACACCCTCACCCAGCTACAACTAGGCAGCAAGCTGCCAAGTTTTCACAACCCTCTCCCTCACGGGAGAGGGAAGCAAAAGGACCGCATATGGAATTCGATAATATCAAGCTCGCCATCGCCGACCAGATCGCCACGATCACGCTCAACAAGCCGGAGCGGCTCAACGCCTGTTCGCTTGGCATGGCGGATGATATCTATATCGCGCTGGACAAGCTGGAAGACGCGCGCGCGCTGGTGATTACCGGGGAAGGCCGTGCCTTTTGTGCCGGCGCCGATCTTCAGGCGAAGAATGACAGCGCCCTGTCCGGCGGGCAGGGCAGTTATGCCGCGCTCAACCAGCATTATAATCCGCTGATGCTGAAGCTGGCGAAAATGAATATTCCGACGATTACGGCCGTAAATGGCCCCGCAGCGGGCGTCGGCTGTTCAATTGCGCTCGCCAGCGACTTTGCGATCGCCGGAAAATCCGCCTATTTTTTGCAGGCCTTTGTCAATATCGGCTTGGTGCCCGATGGCGGCGCATCGTGGATGCTGGCCCGTCTGGTCGGCAAGGCGCGGGCGACAGAAATGATGTTGCTCGGCGAGAAGATTTCGGGTGAAAAGGCCGCGGACTGGGGCATGATCTACAAATGCGTCGAGGATGATGCGTTGATGGACGAAACCGGCACGCTGGCAAGACGCCTGGCAGACGGCCCTACCGTGGCTCTGGGCGTGATGCGGCAGAATCTGGCAGCGGCGCTGGAAAGTGACTATGCTTCGGCGCTGTTTCGGGAATCCGAAGGCCAGCGGATCGCCGGCGACAGCAAGGATGCACGGGAAGGGGCCATTTCCTTCCTGCAAAAGCGGAAACCCGAGTTCAAGGGTGAATGACAACCGTTTGCGCCGGGCCGGGCAACTTCAGCCATGCTGACAGTACCACTCGTCCGGGCGGGATGGTTCGACAGGCTCGTCGCTAACGGCTAATATAGTAGAATATTGATATACAGGGCAGATATGACTGACAAACCGACACTCAAGGACTGGCAGGAACTGGCTGACAAGGAGGTCAAGGGGCGCGACCTGACATGGCAGACGCCGGAAGGCATTGCCGTCAAGCCGCTCTATACGGCCGATGACGCCGGCGATCCGGGCTTGCCCGGCTTTGCTCCGTTCACCCGCGGGGTCAAGGCGAGCATGTATGCCGGCAGGCCCTGGACGATCCGCCAATATGCCGGCTTTTCGACCGCCGAGGAATCCAACGCTTTCTATCGCCGCAATCTGGCGGCGGGCCAGAAGGGGCTGTCGGTGGCTTTCGATCTGGCCACTCACCGCGGCTATGACAGCGACCATCCGCGCGTAGTCGGCGATGTCGGCAAGGCCGGGGTGGCGATCGATAGTATCGAGGACATGAAGATCCTGTTCGACCAGATTCCGCTCGACGAGATGTCGGTGTCGATGACGATGAACGGCGCGGTTATTCCGTGCCTCGCCTTCTATATTGTCGCGGCGGAAGAGCAGGGGGTTTCGCAGGACAAGCTTTCCGGGACTATCCAGAATGATATTCTGAAGGAGTTCATGGTCCGCAACACCTATATCTATCCGCCGGCGCCAAGCATGCGGATTATCTCGGATATTATCGCCTATACGTCTGAACATATGCCGAAGTTCAACAGCATCTCGATCAGCGGCTATCATATGCACGAAGCCGGAGCGACAGCGGTTCAGGAACTGGCTTTCACGATCGCCGACGGCCGGGAATATGCCAAGCAGGCGATGGCGACGGGTCTGGATATCGATGCCTTTGCCGGGCGGCTGAGTTTCTTCTTCGGCATCGGCATGAATTTCTTCATGGAAATCGCCAAGCTGCGCGCCGCGCGCACGCTGTGGTACCGGGTGATGGACGGGCTGGGCGCGCAATCCGAGCGCTCGAAAATGCTGCGGACCCATTGCCAGACGTCCGGCGTGTCGCTGACCGAGCAGGACCCCTATAATAATGTGATCCGGACCACGATCGAGGCGATGGCCGCGACGCTCGGCGGCACCCAGTCGCTGCACACCAATGCGCTCGACGAGGCGATTGCCCTGCCGACCGACTTTTCCGCTCGCATCGCCCGCAACACGCAGATCGTGCTGCAGGAAGAGGCGGGCATCACCAAGGTCGTCGATCCGCTCGGCGGCAGCTATTATATCGAGGCGCTGACCGACGAGCTGGTCGAGAAGGCCTGGGAGATTATCGAAAAGGTCGATGCCGAGGGTGGCATGGCGAAAGCGGTCGCCGATGGGTGGCCCAAGGCGATGATCGAGGAAGCGGCAGCGGGACGACAGGCAGCCGTGGACCGCGGCGATGCCGTGATCGTCGGCGTCAACAAATATCGCCGCGAAGCGGAAGATCCGATGGAAACGCTGGATATCGACAATGCCAAGGTACGTCAGGGGCAGATCGCCCGGCTCGAGAAGATGCGCGCCGAGCGCGACGAGGGTGCCTGTCAGGAAGCGCTGAAAGCACTGACCGAGGGTGCAAGGACCAACGGCAATGTGCTGGCATTGGCGGTCGATGCGGCGCGCAAGCGGGCGTCGCTCGGCGAGATTTCGGATGCGATGGAAGCGGTCTTCGGCCGCTATGAAACCCGTCCGACACCGGTCAAGGGCATTTATGGCGCGGCTTATGAAGGCGATGCGCGCTATGCAATGGTGATCGAGGGCGTCGATTCGGTGTCGCAGCGGCTGGGCCGCAAGCCCAAGATCCTGGTCGCCAAAATGGGCCAGGACGGTCATGATCGCGGTGCCAATGTCGTGTCCAGCGCCTTTACCGATATGGGTTTTGACGTCATTTCGGGGCCTTTGTTCCAGACGCCGAAGGAAACCGCCGAGCTCGCCCTGTCGGAAGATGTGGACGCGGTCGGTGCCTCCAGCCTGGCGGCGGGTCACAAGACGCTGATTCCCGAACTGATCAATCTTCTGAAAGAGGCCGGTCGCAGCGACATCAAGGTTTTTGCCGGCGGCGTGATCCCGGCCAAGGACTATGAATTCCTGCGCAACAGCGGTGTGGTCGGAATCTATGGACCGGGCAGCAATATTGTGGAATGTGCGGCCGATATTTTGAGATTGCTGGGGCACAATATGCCCCCCGAAGAGGAAGCTGCGGAATGAGTGAGAGTGGAATAAAAGAACCGTTCGCTTCGAGCGAAGTCGAGAAGCGTTTGGACCAGCGTGTCTCGACTACGCTCGACACGAACGGAGAGAGAAATGTCCGCAATGATTGGACCCGCGAGGAAATCGCGGCTTTGTTTGACCTGCCGTTCGACGAACTGGTGTTCCGGGCGGCTTCCGTTCACCGCGAGCATCACACGCCGGGGCAGGTGCAGCTGTCGACCCTGCTGTCGATCAAGACCGGCGGCTGCCCGGAGGATTGCGGCTATTGCAACCAGTCGGCGGGCGCGAAATCGGGCCTGAAGGCGGAGAAGCTGATCGATGTCCGCACCGTGCTGCAGACGGCGGCACAGGCGAAGGACCGGGGCAGCTCGCGCTTCTGCATGGGCGCGGCCTGGCGCAATCCCAAGGACCGCGACATGCCGGCGATCATCGAGATGGTGAAGGGCGTGCGGCAGATGGGCATGGAAACCTGCATGACGCTGGGCATGCTGACCGAGAAACAGTCGCGGATGCTCGCCGAGGCGGGGCTGGATTATTATAATCACAATATCGATACCTCGCCGGAACATTATGAGAAGGTGATCACCACGCGCACCTTTGAAGACCGGCTGGAGACGCTGGAAAATGTGCGCAACAGCGGCATCAATGTCTGCTCGGGCGGCATTGTCGGGATGGGCGAGACGCGCGCCGACCGGGTCGGTTTCGTGCATGCGCTGGCGACCCTGCCGCGGCATCCGGAAAGCGTGCCCGTAAATGCGCTGGTGCCGGTCAAGGGCACGGTGCTCGGCGATATGCTGGCCGATACGCCGCTGGCGAAGATCGACGATATTGAATTTGTCCGCACGATTGCGGTCGCGCGGATCACCATGCCCGCCTCGATGGTGCGCCTGTCCGCCGGTCGCGAAAGCATGTCGGAAAGCACGCAGGCCCTGTGCTTCCTGGCAGGTGCCAACAGCATCTTTACCGGCGATAAGTTGCTGACCACCGGCAATGCCGGCGATGATGCGGATGAGGCGATGTTTGCCAAGCTGGGGCTGGTGCCGATGGCGGCCGAGCAGCGGGATGATGTAATGGAGGTAGCCGAGTGAAAGCGGAAAAGTGGATCGCACTTTCATGGTTCACGTTTGCGTGGCTATTATTTTGTGGACCGCTTTGGCTGCTCGCTGGTGCAGCCTATGAATTACCATTGATCACCGGGATGCCCGTTTTTGAAATTGTTGTGGTGACAACTTCAACAATATGGATAGTCCTTACCTTTTTGATAATCCGAAAGAAAACAGCCTAAATGTTCAAGAAAATCCTGATCGCCAACCGCGGCGAAATCGCCTGCCGGGTCATTCGCACCGCCCAGAAAATGGGGATCAAGACGGTCGCCGTCTATTCCGACGCCGATGCGCGCTCGCCGCATGTGAAGATGGCGGACGAGGCTGTGCATATCGGGCCGTCGCCGGCAGCAGAATCCTATCTGATCGCGGACAAGATCATCGCCGCCTGCAAGGAAACCGGCGCGGAAGCCGTGCATCCGGGCTATGGCTTCCTGTCCGAGCGGACCAGCTTTGCGCAGGAACTGGCGGACAATGATATCGCGTTTATCGGGCCGCCGATCAACGCGATCGCGGCGATGGGCGACAAGATCGAATCCAAGAAACTCGCGGAAAAGGCCGGCGTCAGCGTGGTTCCCGGTCATATCGGCGAGATTGACGATACCGAACATGCGGTGCGCATCGCGTCCGAGATCGGCTATCCGGTGATGATGAAGGCCAGCGCCGGCGGCGGCGGCAAGGGCATGCGGCTCGCCTGGAACGAACAGGATGTCCGCGAGGGCTTTGAAGCGACCAAGCGCGAAGGCCTGGCCAGCTTTGGCGATGACCGCGTGTTTATAGAGAAATTCATCGAGCAGCCGCGCCATATCGAGATCCAGGTGCTGGGCGACAAGCATGGCAATGTCATCTATCTCGGCGAACGCGAATGTTCGATCCAGCGCCGCCACCAGAAGGTGGTCGAGGAAGCGCCATCGCCCTTTGTCGATCCCGAGATGCGGAAGAAAATGGGCGAGCAGGCCGTCGCTCTGTCGCAGGCCGTGGGCTATTACAGCGCCGGCACGGTCGAGCTGATCGTCGGCGCCGACAAGAGCTTCTATTTTCTCGAAATGAACACCCGCCTGCAGGTCGAGCATCCGGTCACCGAATATATCACCGGCCTCGATCTGGTCGAACAGATGATCCGCGTCGCTTATGGCGAGAAGCTGCCACTGACGCAGGATGAGGTCAAGCTGACCGGCTGGGCGGTCGAAAACCGCGTTTATGCCGAAGACCCCTATCGCGGCTTCCTGCCGTCCACCGGTCGCCTGGTCAAATATCGGCCGCCGGAAGCGGAAGAAGGCATCCGCGTCGACGACGGTGTTGCAGAAGGCGGCGAGGTCTCGATCTTCTACGACCCGATGATTGCCAAGCTGATCACCTATGGCGAGACCCGGATCGAGGCGATCGACCGCCAGATCGACGCGCTCAACCGGTTCGAGATCAAGGGCCCCGGCCATAATATCGATTTCCTCTCGGCGCTGATGCAGCACGAGAGGTTCCGCGAAGGCAATATCACCACCAATTTCATCGCCGAGGAATATCCCGACGGCTTCCAGGGCGCGCCCGCGTCCGACGAGTTGCTGCGCAATCTCGCTGCCATCGGTGCCTTTGCCGCCACCGCCCACGCCGACCGCGCCCGCCGGGTCGACAACCAGCTCGGCAAAAGACTCGACCCGCCATCGGAATGGCAGGTCAAGATCGGCGATACGATCATGGACGTGTCGATCTCCGAGGAAGAAATCACGGTTGACGGTCAGGATGTCAATCTGTCGACCGAATATACGCCGGGTGACAGCCTGATCCTCGCTACGGTGGACGACAAGCCACTGTCCGTGAAAATCGCCAAGACCGCCGATGGCTTCGCGCTCAACAGCCATGGCGCGACCCACAAGGCCCGCATCCTGCCGGCCCATGTGGCGCAGCATGCGGTGCATATGATCGAGAAGATCCCGCCCGACCTGTCCAAATATCTGCTGTGCCCGATGCCGGGTCTGCTGGTCGCCCTGCATGTCGAGGTCGGCGAAGCGGTTGTCGAGGGCCAGCCGCTGGCCGTCGTCGAGGCGATGAAGATGGAAAATATCCTGCGCGCCGAAAAAAATGGCGTGGTGAAATCGCTGGAAGCTGCACAAGGCGATAGCCTTGCCGTCGATGCCGTGATACTCGAACTGGAATAAAATCGCCTGGGGGAGGGCAATGGATGGCCAGTGAAGTCGCAATGGCGGGGCAGCGGGAACCGACGCAGAAAGAGATTCGTCTGGTCATCGCCGCCTCGTCCGCAGGCACTATTTTCGAATGGTATGATTTCTTCATCTACGGCACGCTGGCATCGCTGATCGGCGCGGCCTTTTTTCCTTCCGAAAACGAGACGCTGCAATTGCTGCTGGTATGGGCCGGATTTGCCATCGGCTTCGGCTTTCGCCCGCTTGGCGCCATTCTCTTCGGCTATCTCGGTGACAAGCTCGGTCGCAAGTATACGTTTCTGGTGACGGTGACCCTGATGGGCATTGCCACTGCCGGCGTCGGCCTGATTCCGGGAGCCGCCAGCATCGGGATTGCGGCACCGGTGATCGTGATCCTGCTGCGGATCATTCAGGGCCTCGCGCTCGGCGGCGAATATGGCGGGGCCGCCATCTATGTCGCTGAACATGCGCCAAGGGAAAAACGCGGCTTCTATACAAGTTTCATCCAGGCGAGCGTCGCTGGCGGGTTCGTGCTCAGCATCGCCGTTGTGCTGAGCTGCCGCTTCCTGATTCCGCCGGAGGAATTTGCCGCATGGGGCTGGCGGGTGCCCTTCCTGCTGTCGATCGTCCTGCTGGCAATTTCGCTGTGGATGCGGCTCAAGCTGTCGGAAAGCCCGGTGTTCCGGGCGATGAAGGAAGCGGGCAAGATGTCGGGCAATCCCTTCACCGAAAGCTTTACCTATCCCGGCAACAAGAAGCGCATATTTGTGGCGCTGTTCGGCATAACCGGAGGTCTTACCACCATCTGGTATACGGCCTTTTTCTCCGGCCTGTCCTTTCTGCGCGGGCCGATGCGGGTGGACGAGCTGACCGTGGAGATACTGGTATTCATCGCCGGCCTGGTCGCCATGTCCTTCTATCTGTTTGTCGGTAAATGGTCGGACAGGGTGGGGCGCAAGAAACCGATCATCATCGGCAATATCCTGATCCTTGTGCTGCTTTTTCCCTGCTTCTGGGCGCTGGGCCATCTCGCCAATCCCGGCCTGTGGGACAGCGCGAAAAGCGCACCGGTGCAGGTCGCAGGCCAGCAGTGCAGCACCGATCCCTTTGCCGATCTTGTCGGCAGCACGCCCAGTGATTGCGGAAAGATACTCGAAGCGCTGACCGCCAGCGGCGTTCCCTATGATGTGGTCGAGGCAGAAGAGCTGCGGGTGACCGTCGGTGGCACCGAGCTGCCTGTCGCTAAAACGCTGTCGGCAAGCTCCGCCGATCGCAAGCGGGCCCTTGAATCCAGCCTCATGGCCCATGGCTATGATTTTGCCGATCGCCAGCCTTCGACGCTGGCGCTGGCGGGCATAGTCGGTGTGTTGATGGTCCTCGGGGCGCTGAGCGCAATGAACTATGGTTCTGTTGCAGCGCTGCTGGCGGAAATGTTCCCCGCGAAGATCCGCTACAGTTCGATGTCGATACCCTATCATATCGGTGCGGGCTATTTCGGCGGGTTCCTGCCGCTGATCGCCGGCTATATCGTGGCGCGGTCGGGCGATGTCTATGCCGGTCTCTGGTACACGTGGATATTCGTGTTCATTGCACTGCTTGTAGGCTGGTGGGGCATACCCAATGACCCGGAAGCGGCGCTCGACGAAGGCCGACAAAAGCCCTAACGCTCGATTCATGAGTGATCCCGATATCCCGATTCCGGCAACCGCCAGAGTGAAGCTCGACCGTGCTGCGCTGGTCGCAAACTGGTCGGCGCTCGACCGATTGTCCGGGAAGGCGAAAGCTGGCGCTGCGGTAAAGGCCAATGGCTATGGTCTTGGCGTGCGCGATGTTGTTTCCTGTCTGCTGGCAGCCGGCTGCGAGGATTTTTTCGTTGCCAATTGGCAGGAGGCGCGCGAGATCGAGGATCTGACTGCGGGCAAGGCCGCGGTGTCGGTGCTCAACGGGGTTCAGAAAGCCGACATGCCTTTTGCATCGCGGTCGCCGGCAAAGCCCGTGCTCAACAGTCTGGAACAGGTGCAGCGCTGGCTGCCGACCGCAAGGCCCTGTGATCTCATGATCAACAGCGGCATGAATCGTCTCGGCATCAATGTCGCCGATCTGCAACCGGATATCCTGACCGGACTGACTATCGATATCGGCATGAGCCATCTTGCCTCCGCCGATGAGGACGGACCGCAGAACAGGGACCAGCTGGCCTGCTACAAGGCCGCGCTGGAAATCCTGCCTGCCTGCCGGACAAGCCTGGCCAACAGCGCCGGGATCGCACTGGGCGAGGACTATCATTTTGATGTTACCCGGCCTGGCTTGTCCCTATACGGGGGCGTTCAGCGGCCCGAATTGGAAAAGGTGGTCCGCCAGGTCGCCGCATTGCAAGCGGAAATCATCCAGGTCCGTACGCTCGAAGTCGGTGACAAGGTCGGCTATAATGCGCAATATATTGCTTGTTGCCCGCATCCGATAGCGATCCTGGCGATCGGTTATGCCGACGGCTATTTGCGCGGCTTTTCCGGTCGCGGAATATTTCGGCATGGCGATGCGAAGCTGCCGGTTCTTGGACGAGTGTCGATGGACATGGTCGCGATCGATCTCAGTCACGCGCCGGGCCTTAGCGAAGGCGACTGGGTGGATTGCGTCTACGATCTGCCGACTGCGTCCGCCCAGTCCGGATTGTCGCAATATGAACTGATTACCGGTCTTGGCAATCGCCTGTCCAGGGAGTGGAGCTAGCAAGCTCCACGGGAATAGTTCACCGTGGAAGTACAACGCGGATGCACAATCAAAAATTGCTGCGCAAAAACACTGCACAACAAGAGAAGTTGCGGCGATGCACAAATAGGTTTAGTGCAATCGCAACATAAAATATTTATGGTGGGACTGACAGAGCAACAACAGAATCTCTGACTCACCGGGAGCTGATATGGCCAAGTCCAAGACCAACAACCCAGGCGATCCGATCGTAATCAAGAAATACGCCAATCGCCGACTCTATAACACCCAGACATCGAGCTATATCACGCTCGACTTTCTTGCTGACATGACCCGGCATGACCAGGATTTTATCGTTGTCGATGCCAAGACCGGTGAAGACATCACGCACAATGTACTGACCCAGATCATTGTCGACGAGGAAAGCAGCGGCAAGCAGATGCTGCCGGTCAAGTTCCTCCGCCAACTGATCTCGATGTATGGCAACAGCATGCAGTCTTTGATGCCATCCTATCTTGAAGCCTCGATGGACAATTTCCGCAAAAACCAGAAACAGTTTCAGGAAGCTGTCGAAGGCGCGCTCAACAAGAACCCGCTCGGCCAGATGGCGGTCAAGAACCAGAAACAGTTTCAGGAAGCGCTTGAAAATGCGCTGAAGGCCAGTCCGCTGGCAGGCGTGTTTGAAAAGGCACTGAGCCTTGGCCACAATGGCGGCACCGAAGATGAAGACAAGGCGCAGGGGGACGTGTCGGACAAAGATGCGGAGATCAGGGCGCTGAAGCAGCAACTCGCCGATATCCAGTCGAAGATCGACAAACTCGACAGCTGAATACCGGAACCTATAATCCGCAGGAAAACCAAGTGAAGAAAAATGCTCTGTCCATCACCCGTGAAGATGATTTTGCGGGATGGTACCAACAAGTCATTAGCGAAGCCGACCTTGCCGAGGAATCCGGCGTGCGCGGCTGCATGATCATGCGCCCCTGGGGCTATGGCATCTGGGAACGGGTGCAATATCTGATGGACCAGCGGATCAAGGCCACCGGCCATGAAAATTGCTATTTCCCGCTGTTCATTCCGCTCAGCTATTTTGCCAAGGAAGCCGAGCATGTAGACGGCTTTGCCAAGGAAATGGCGGTGGTCACGCATCACCGGCTGACGAAAGGCGAGGACGGCGGACTGATCGTCGATCCCGAGGCGAAGCTGGAAGAGCCGCTGGTGGTCCGCCCGACCTCGGAAACCGTGATCGGTACCGCCTTTGCCCGCTGGGTGCAGAGCTGGCGCGATCTGCCGGTGATGATCAACCAGTGGGCCAATGTCGTGCGCTGGGAAATGCGCACCCGGATGTTTCTGCGGACCAGCGAATTTCTCTGGCAGGAAGGCCATACGGCGCATGCGTCGAAGGCCGAGGCGATGGAAGAGACGCTGAACATCCTCGAGATGTACCGGGAATTTTCCGAAAATGTGCTGGCGATGCCGGTCGTTGCCGGAGAGAAGCCGGAGAATGAACGTTTCCCCGGTGCCGACGCGACCTATTCGATCGAGGCGATGATGCAGGACGGCAAGGCGCTTCAGGCTGGTACCAGCCATTTCCTTGGCCAGACCTTCAGCAAGGCTCAGAATATCCGCTTCCAAGACAAGGAAGGCGAATTCCAGTTCGCCTATACCACCAGCTGGGGAACCTCGACCCGCATGATTGGCGGGGTCATCATGACTCACGGCGACGATGACGGCATGCGCGTGCCGCCGCTGATCGCGCCCTATCAGGTGGTGATCGTGCCGATGCTGCGCGACAAGCCGGAAGATGAGGAAGTGCTCGATTATTGCAAGGCGCTGGCAAAGGAAATTGCCGGGCTGAGAGCCTTTGACGAGGCCGTTCGGGTCAAGCTCGATATCAGCGGTGCCAAGACCCAGACCAAGCGCTGGTCCTGGGTCAAGAAAGGCGCGCCGGTCATTCTCGAAATCGGACCGCGCGACATGGCCGAGGGCAAGGTCGCGATGATCCGCCGCGACGCGCTCTATCAGGACAGCGGCAAGCTGGACACGAAGTTTCTCGCCAAGGATGAATTCCTGCCGGAGATTCCGGCGCTGCTGGAGGAAATCCAGGCGGCGCTGCATGGCGAAGCCAAAGAGCGACTGGACAGCAATATCACCCGCGGCATCGAACATTGGTCGGATGTCGAGCGCTTCTACAAGGAAAACAAGAAATATCCGGGCTGGCTGGAAGTGCAATGGTGCAAGGCGAGCGGTGACGAGCTGGAAGCGATCGAAGAGCGGCTCAAGAAGCTGAAGCTCACCTTCCGCAATGTACCGGTGGATGCCGACGCCGTTGATGGCAATTGCATCTTCAGCGGCAAACCGGCTGATGAACGGATCATCATCGGCAAAGCTTATTGATGGCCGGTCCGAAGAAAACCCACAAACCGAAACAGGTTCCGACGCGCAAGCAGATTCTTGATCTTATCGAGCGATCCGACAAGGAAGTCGGCAAGCGCGAAATTGCCAAGGCATTTGGTTTGCGGGGTTCGGACAAAATTGCGCTAAAGGCTCTGCTCAAGGATATGGCCGATGAAGGCCTTATCGACAGCACTCCGGGGCGGGCTTTTCATAAAATGGGCGGCATTCCAAAAGTTACGGTTCTCAAAATCGTCGAAATCGATGGCAACGAGGCGATCGGCATTCCGGAAAAATGGGAAGCCGAGAGCGCCCCCGCGCCAAAACTGCGGATCAAGGAAAAGGGCCGGCGTGCCGCGCTGGCAATCGGCGACCGGATTCTGGCCCGGACCGAAGAGCGCGGGCGGGGCCATGTCGCCTTCCTGATGAAAAAGCTGGCCCAGAGCGCCGAGATGCTGATGGGCATTGTCGAAAAGGACGAGCGCGACCGCTACTGGTTGAAGCCCGTCGACCGCAAGATCCGCCGCAGCACCGCGATCCTCGATCTGGGCGAGGCGGAGCCGGGCAATCTGGTGCTGGCCGAACCGGTCAAGCGCGGTTCCGAGGTCAAGGCGCGGGTCAAGGAAATCCTCGGCGATCCGTTTGCGCCCAAGTCGTTCAGCCTGATCGCGATCCACAAGTTCGAAATCCCCCTGCATTTTCCCGATGCCGTGATCGAGGAAGCCGAACAGGCAACCAAATTGCCGGTATCGGAGGATAAGCGCGAGGATCTTCGCCATCTGCCGATTGTCGCCATCGATCCCGCCGATGCCCGCGACCACGATGATGCGATCTGGGCAGAGCCGGATGACAGTCCGGACAACAAGGGCGGCTTCAGGGCGCTGATCGCCATCGCCGATGTTTCTTATTATGTCCGCTCGGGCAGCAAGCTCGACCGGGAAGCCTACAAGCGCGGCAACAGCGTCTATTTCCCCGACCGCGTCGTGCCGATGCTGCCGGAAGCTTTGTCGACCGATGTCTGCTCGCTGAAGCAGGGCGTCGACCGGGCGTCGCTGGTCTGCCATGTCACGATCAATGCCAAGGGGCAGGTGATCGCCTCCCGCTTTACCCGCGCGATTGTCAGGCTGGCCGGCAATATTGCCTATGAGGACGCGCAGGCGGCGATGGACGGCAAGCTCGACCATCCGCTGAAAAGCAAGGCGCTCGAGCCGCTCTGGGCCTGCTGGAAGCTGCTCGCCAAGGCGCGCGACGAGCGCGAGCCGCTCAATCTCGATCTGCCGGAAAAACGCGTGGTGCTGGACGATCAGGGCAAGATTGTCGAGATCGCGATCCGCGAGCGGCTCGACGCCCACCGCGTGGTCGAGGATTATATGATCGTCGCCAATGTCGCGGCGGCGAAGATGCTGGAATCGAAAAAATCGCCGGTCATCTATCGTGTCCACGAAACCCCGTCGCGCGAGAAGCTGATCGCGCTCAAGGACTATCTCAAGACCTTCGACATGAGCTTTGCCATGGGCCAGGTGATCAAGCCGGCGGTGTTCAACAATCTGATCGAGCAGGTCGACGACGAACTGCTGCTGCCGCTGGTCATGGAACAGATATTGCGCAGCCAGACCCAGGCCTATTATGGCCACACCAACATGGGCCATTTCGGCCTGTCGCTCGGCAGCTACGCCCATTTCACCAGCCCGATCCGCCGCTATGCCGACCTGATCGTCCACCGCGCGCTGGTCAGCGCCTGCAAGCTGGAACAGCCGGTGCCGGACAATGAAGCTATCCCCGCCTATTCGGGCCTGGGCAAGGAAGAGGCCGCGCGGCTTGAGCTGATCTCGGAAAAAATCTCGAAGCTCGAACGCCGGGCGATGAAGGCGGAATGGGAAACCATCGACCGCTATATCTCGGCGCATCTGGCGAACCGGGTTGGCGAGGTCGTCAAATGCCGGATCACCGGCGTCCAGAATTTCGGCTTCTTCGCCACCGTCGAGGAACTGGGCGGCGATGGACTGGTTCCGGTCCGCACGCTTGGCTCGGAACGGTTCGACTATGACGAGTCGAAACAGCAGCTGACCGGCATGGACAGCGGCACCACCTATAATATCGGACAGAAGATCGAGCTGCGCCTGGTCGAGGCCAATGCCGCCACCGGCAGCCTGCTGTTCGAACTGGCCGAGGGTGCCAACCATATGCCGGGCCGCCCGGCCCCGCGTCGCCCGGGCAAGGGCAAGCCGCACCGCAAGGGCAAGCCGGGAAAGCCGGCCAATGTCCGCGGCCATATGGGCAAGAAGCGGCGCAAGTAAAATTTCATTGTATCGGGACCGCTACTCGGCTTGAATAGGGGCAGATTCAATCGCAAAGGAATCCTCCCCCCAATGTCCCGCCTTCTCCCTGCCAGAGCCGTCCCCGATTTTACCGTTCCGATGACGGACGGCGGCAAGTTTCAGCTGAGCCAGCGGCTCGGCGACAATTTTACCCTGCTGCTCTTTTACCGCGGCCTGCATTGCCCGATCTGCAAGATGCAACTGCGCGATCTGCAGAACCGTCTGCGCGATTTTGCCAAGCGCGGCATCACGGTGGTCGCGATCAGCATGGACAGCAAGCAGCGGGCGCAACAGGCGGCCGAGGAATGGCGCCTGGAGGATCTGATGATCGGCTATGGGCTCAGCGAAAGTCTCGCCCGCGACCTCGGCCTCTATATTTCGTCCGGGCGTCCCGGCAGCGACGAGCCCCGGGTGTTTTCCGAACCGGCGCTGCTGCTGGTCAAGCCCGACCAGACGCTCTATTTTGCCAGCATCCAGAGCATGCCGTTCACCCGTCCCTCGCTCGACCAGCTGCTGCAGGGTATCGACCATGCGATCGAGTCGGGCTATCCGGCGCGTGGCGCACTGGCCGCGCACGCATCAGCTTAGCCGGTCGATCTCTTCCTTGCTCAGCGAACCCGGCACCACCATCACCGGGCAGGGCAGGGAGCCCGCCTCGGTGGCGGCAAAATGGCTGACCAGCGGCCCGGGTGCGCCAGTGGCCGCTGCACCGAGAACCAGCGCCGCCAGGCCGTCGACCTCGTCCATCATCGCGCGCACGACCTTCGGACCCTTGCCCTGCTTGACGGTGATCGAGGGGCGGATGCCGGTTTCCTCGAACAGGCTTCCGGCGGCGCCGGAGACGAGGGCCTCGGCCCGGTTCTTGGCTTCCTCCTCCAGAGTCGCCTGCACGCCGCCCCAGGCGACGAAATCCTCGGCCTCGACCAGCGCCAGAATGTGCAGCGCGCTGTTCGTCTTCATCGCCCGGCGCGAGGCAAAGCGCAGCGCCAGACTGGCCTCGTCGGTCTCGTCGATCACCACCAGATATGTACGCATGAACGCTCCTCCTCCTGTCAGAAATACCTGTTGCGATAAAAATGCCCGCAAGGCAAGCGAGCGCCCTTGACGCCATAGGCTCAATGTTGGACAGCTTGGGGCGAAAACAGGACCAATACAGGAAAACCGGCCATGCCCATCAATCTGCAAATGCCTGCGCTCTCCCCCACCATGGAAGAAGGAACGCTGGCCAAATGGCTGGTAAAGGAAGGCGACAGCGTGTCCTCCGGCGATCTGCTGGCCGAGATCGAGACCGACAAGGCGACGATGGAATTCGAGGCGATTGACGAAGGCGTGATCGCCAAGATCGTCGTTCCCGAAGGCACGGAGAATGTGAAAGTCGGCGCCGTGATCGCGATCATTGCCGAAGAAGGCGAAGATGCAGGCGATATCGAAGCGCCTGCTGAAGCCAAGGAAAAACAGGCTGAAAAGCCTGCTGCGAAGACGGAAAAACCTGATCAGAAAACAGACGAGGAAACGGCAGACAAAGAGGAAGCCAAGCCTGCATCCCCGTCTCCGTCAGCGAAAAGCTCGTCTAGTTCGGGCGACGACCGTCTGAAGGTCAGTCCGCTGGCACGCCGGCTGGCCGAACAGAAAGGCGTCGATCTGGCGGCTGTCGAGGGTTCCGGTCCGAATGGCCGGATCATCAAGGCCGATATCGATGCAGCGGAAGGTGGTACCGTTCGACAAGCTGAGGGCGAAGGGGCCGGCGAAAAATCCGTTCGTGCTGAGTCTGTCGAAGCCCCGGCCAAGCAAAGCTCCACTTCGAGCGATTTCGATATTCCGCACAGCGCCGAGAAACTGTCTGGCATGCGCAAGACCATTGCCCGCCGCCTGACCGAGGCCAAGCAGACGATCCCGCATTACCGGGTGAGCATCGATGTCAATATCGACAAGCTGCTGAAACTCCGCGGCGAACTCAATGCTTCGCTGGAATCGCGCGGTATCAAGCTCTCGGTCAATGATCTGCTGATCAAGGCGCAGGCGGTCGCGCTGATGCAGGCACCGGACAGCAATGTCAGCTACACCGAGGACAATCTGATCCGTTACCAGCGCGCCGATATCGCGGTCGCGGTCAGCATTCCCGGCGGCCTGATCACGCCGATTATCACCAGCGCCGATTCCAAATCTTTGAGTGCCATTGCCACCGAGATGAAGGATCTTGCCGAGCGGGCGAAGGCCGGCAAGCTCAAGATGCACGAATATCAGGGCGGCACCGCCAGCCTGTCGAATATGGGCATGTTCGGCGTGACCAGCTTCGACGCAGTGATCAATCCGCCGCAGGGCATGATCCTGGCGATCAGCGCCGGGATCAAGAAACCGGTCGTGATCGATGACAGCGTCCAGATCGCCACCATCATGACGGCCACCGGCAGCTTTGACCACCGCGCCATCGATGGTGCGACCGGCGCAGCCTTTATGAAGGCCTTCAAGGAAACCGTTGAAAATCCACTGGGAATGCTGGCTTGACCGACATATCCGAAAAGGTGCCAGCGATCCGTACTATCGTCATGCCGACCGAGGGCAATCCCTATGGCGTCGCCTTTGGTGGCTGGCTGATGGGCCAGATGGCTCAGGCCGGCGGCGCGCTGGCGGCCAAGCACAGCAGGCACCAGTCGGTTGTGGTCGGCGCCAATGATCTGCGGTTCGGCCACCCCGTTGGTATTGGCGACGAACTGTCCGTCTATGCCGAATTTATCAAGATCGGCCGCAGCTCGATGACTGTTCAGGTCGAGGCCTATCGCCGCGATCGGCATCAGGACGAGATGATGAAGGCGGCTTCGGGTACCTACATATTTGTGGCGGTGGACGGCGACGGTACGTCGGTGCAGGTCCCGGCACTGGACTAGAGAATTCTCGAGAAGGAATAACATGGCAGACACTTACGACCTCATTGTTCTTGGCAGCGGCCCCGGTGGCTATGTCGCGGCGATCCGCGCCTCGCAGCTCGGGCTCAAGACCGCGATTGTCGAACGCGAGAATCTGGGCGGCATCTGCCTCAACTGGGGCTGTATTCCGACCAAGGCGATGCTGCGTTCGGCCGAGGTGTTTCACAATATGAAACATGCCAGCGACTATGGTCTGGTGGCGGAGAAGATCAGCGCCGATCTCGATGCGATCGTCAAGCGCTCGCGCGGCGTTGCCAAGCAGCTCAACCAGGGCGTGACCGGCCTGATGAAAAAGAACAAGATTGATGTCGTGATGGGCGACGGCAAGATCACCGCGCCCGGCAAGATGACCGTGAAAACGGAGAAGGGCGAACAGGAACTGGCCGCGAAGAATATCATCATCGCCACCGGCGCCCGCGCGCGCGATCTGCCCTTTGCCAAGGCCGACGGCAAGCGCATCTGGACCTATCGCCATGCCATGACGCCACCGGAACTGCCGAGCAAGTTGCTGGTCATCGGCTCCGGCGCCATCGGCATCGAGTTCGCCAGCTTCTACAATGATATCGGGGTTGACGTCACCGTGGTGGAAATGCTCGACCGGGTCGTACCGGTGGAAGATGAAGAGATCTCAGCTTTCCTGGAGAAGTCTCTGAAAAAGCAGGGCATGACGATCATGACGGGCGCCGGCGTCAAGAGTATCGAGGTCGGTGACAAGGGCGTCAAGGCGGAGATCGAGGACAAGAAGGGCAAGAAGGAAAGTCATGACTTCAGCCATGTCATCGTCGCTGTCGGCATCCAGCCCAATATCGAGACCATCGGTCTCGACGAACTTGGGGTGGAACCGGACGAGCGCTACCATATCAAGACCGACGAATATTGCCGGACCAATATCGAAGGGATTTACGCGATCGGGGATTGCACCGCCGGTCCCTGGCTGGCGCACAAGGCGAGCCATGAAGGCGTCATTGCGGCAGAAACCATCGCTGGCGGCCATCCGCATGCCATGGATGTCAACAATATCCCGGGCTGCACCTATTGCCATCCGCAGATTGCCAGCGTCGGCCTGACCGAAGCCAAGGCCAAGGAAGCGGGTCATGACGTCAAAGTTGGCAAATTCCCCTTTATCGGCAATGGCAAGGCGATTGCGCTGGGCGAGACCGAGGGCTTTATCAAGACGGTGTTTGACGCCAAGACGGGCGAACTGCTTGGCGCGCATATGATCGGTGCAGAAGTGACCGAGCTGATTCAGGGCTATACCATCGGCAAGACGCTGGAGACGACCGAGGCGGAGCTGATGAACACCGTCTTCCCGCATCCGACGCTGAGCGAGATGATGCACGAAAGCGTGCTGGATGCCTATGGACGGGTTTTGCATATGTGACTCCTTCTCCCGTGAGGGAGAAGGATTTGCTGAGGAAGCGAAGCTAGGCGCAGTTGGGTGAGGGTGTTCTGTCCTCTAAGGCGCAGTACACCCTCACCCAGCTACAACTAGGCAGCAAGCAGCCAAACCTGCGCAACCCTCTCCCTCACGGGAGAGGGAACACGATAAGAAACCTGCAGAAGGATTCTGTTCCCCGCCGAAGGGCGGGCCCAGACGATCGCGCAGACAATTCTGGACCCCGCCCTGCGGCGGGGAACACACACACGAAAGAGTAACTAAGGCTTTCCTACACCACCCTGTTTGCGCTAGCCTGACATCATGAACCGCAATATGCTCTGCTCTACAAAATCGCAAAACAGGGTCGTTGCTGCAGCTTCAGATTTCTTGACTTTAAACCCTGTAAAGATTGTCAAGTTCGTTTCATGTTTTTCCAATAAATCATAAGGTTAGAATCCATGGCTAAGGGCACGCATGACTTTACCGCCGATCCCCGCAACGAGACCATATTGATCAATGTCAATGGCGTCATGACGCCACGGGCCGAGGCGGTGGTGTCGGTTTTCGACAGCGGCTTCATGCTCGGCGACGGCGTCTGGGAAGGGCTGCGCGTGCATAGCGGGCAGATCGCCTTTCTCGAGGCCCATCTCGACCGTCTGTTTGAAGGGTCAAAGGCGATCGCGATGGATATTGGTATCTCTCGCGAGGAACTGGTGGACCGGTTGTACGAGACGATCCGCGGCAACGCCATGGGGGACCAGGAAGGCGTCCATATCCGGCTGATGGTAACGCGCGGCATCCGCTCAACGCCCTATCAGGACCCGCGCGTGGTGATTTCTCCGGCGACGATCGTGATCATTCCGGAATATAAGGAAGCGCTGCCGAGTACGGTAGAAAATGGTATCCGCCTGTTCACCGTTCATGTCCGGCGCGGCGATCCGGCGGTGCAGGACCAGAAGCTCAATTCGCACAGCAAGCTCAACTGTATCACCGCCTGCATCCAGGCGACCCAGGCCGGGGCGGACGAGGCGCTGATGCTCGACCCGCAGGGCTTTGTCGCAACCTGCAACTCCACCCATTTCTTCATCGTCCGCAAGGGCGAGGTCTGGACCTCGAGCGGCGACTATTGCCTCGGCGGGATCACCCAGGCGAATGTCATCCGGATTTGCCGGGAAAATGACATTCCGGTGTTCGAGAAGAATTTCTCGCTGACCGATGTCTATGGCGCGGACGAGGCCTTTGTCACCGGCACCTTTGCCGGCGTGGTGCCAGCGACCGAAGTGGACGGCCGGATATTGACTGAGGGCAGGGGGCCAATGGTGGAACGGCTGCAGGGGCTGTACAAGGAATTGATCGAGCGTGATGTTGCCTGAACCCGTCATTGCGAGCGCAGCGAAGCAATCCAGAGCCTCGCTAGCCGCCCTGGATTGCCGCGTCGCTACGCTCCTCGCAATGACAAAGGATCACACATGACCGACCCCATCCGTATTGCCATGTGGTCCGGCCCGCGCAATATCTCGACCGCAATGATGCGCAGCTTTGGCGGGCGCAGCGACTGTGCGGTGAGCGACGAGCCCTTTTACGGGGCCTTTCTGAAGCAGACGGGACAGCGCCAGCCGATGGCGGATGAAGTCATTGCGTCGATGGATTGCGACTGGCAATCAGTGGCGCAGGAAATGCGCGGGCCGGTGCCGGACGGCAAGCCGCTATGGTATCAGAAACATATGCCGCACCATATGGTGGCGGATGTCACCATCGCTGACTTCCCGGAGCACCGCCATGCTTTCCTGATCCGCGATCCGGTGCGGGTTGTTGTTAGCTATGCCGCTAAGCGGGTCGAGGTAAACGCCGAAGACCTCGGCTATGCTCGGCAGCTCGGCTATGTCGATCAGGCGGCGCAAATGACCGGCAAGCCGCCGATCGTGCTGGATAGCGCCGACATAGTGCGCGATCCGGAAGCGCATCTCAAGGTGCTGTGCTCGGCGCTGGATATCCCTTGGGATGACGGCATGTTGTCGTGGCAGGCTGGCCCGCGGGATAGCGACGGTATCTGGGCGACGCACTGGTACGGGCGGGTGCTGGAAACGACGGGCTTTGGCGGGACCGAGAGCGCTGCGCCGCAGCTCGATGCGGCGGCGCAGCGGATCGCGGATGAATGCCAGCCCTGGTATGAAAGGCTATCGGCGTACAAGATCCGCTTATGATAGCGGACGGCGCAGCGGCGTCTTCATTCCCCGGTCCAGCGGATCCAGCCCTTGGACAGATCGCCATTGTTGGCGGGATCGGCATATAATGTATCCGCGATGATTTTTGCGGATTCGACCAGTCTCGGGCCGGGACGATTGAAGAAATGATGGCCGTCGGCCAGGAAGACTTCGCCGTTCCGGACCGCCGACAGCCTGGCCCAGAGCGGATGCTGGACCATGGTCGGCATTTCGGCGAGTGTCTGCCCGATCTGATAGCCGCACGGCATGAAGATGATCTTGTCGGGATCGGAGGCGAGAAGGGCATCCCACTCCAGCCACGGAGAATGCTGACCGGCGGTTGCGAAGAGCGACTGGCCCCCGGCGATCTCGATCAGTTCGGGAACCCAGTTGCCGGCGACCATCAGCGGCTCCATCCACTCGATCGCAGCGACGGTCGGGCGCGGGACATCGCCCGCCGTCATGCCGTCGAGGCTCTTCTGCAGCCGCTCGATCGCCTGTTCGGCTTTCTCGGGCCGGTCGACTGCATCGCCGACCTTGCGAAAGTCGCCCCACACATCGTCCAGATTGTCGGGTGCCAGCGATATCAGCTGCGGTTTCTTTCCTATCCAGGTCGCCAACGCTTCCTCCAGATCATCGGGCGTGACAGCGCACACCGCACATTGCGACTGGGTCAGGATGACGTCCGGCGCCAGGGACTGGAGCAGGGGTGTATCGACCTCGTAGACCGAAAGCCCCTGACGGACGATTTCCTGTACCCGCTTGTCGATTTCATCCGACTGCAGACCCTTTTCCAATTTGGTGGATGTGCACACCGGAAGATCGCGAACAAAATTCGGGAAGTCACATTCATGCGACCGGCCGACCAGATTGGGTTCCAGTCCCAGCGCCACGGCAATTTCCGTGGCGCTGGGCAATAGGGAGACGACACGAAGGTCGCTGCTCATGCGGAGCGAACCGACAGGTTCGGGGCGTAGAACTGGGGCAGGACGCGAGTCAGGGCAACGCGCACCGCCAGCAGTCCGGCGAACCAGAAAAAGTCATTCTTGGCGAGCAACCAGACGATCTCGGGCGCGAACGTGTCTGTTCCGCCGAGGAAGAGGGCTGCCACATATAGCAGGGACTCATAGGCCACGAACGCCGCACCGAAGGCCAGCGCGAGACTGGCCAGATTGTCGCTTTTGCGCCATTTCAATATTTCCATAGCGACAAACAGACCTGCCATGCTGGCAAACAGCAAGCTGCCGCCATGAAGAAAGCTGTTCGTTGTGCGCGGATAATCCAGGATCAAATAGCCGACCAGCTGGTTGGAAAGCCAGACTCCTCCCATCCAGGCCACCGCCTTGCGACCGGGCAATGTGGCGGCGAGCAGAACCCCAATAGCGGAAAATGGAGTGATGCAGGCGAATATCCAGCTTCCCAGGACCGACGCGGCTGCCATCGTAGCGGCCCAGATATCTTCCGCTTTTCCGGAAAAAGATTGCGTATTCATAAGCTTTTTTCCTCTGTTTAGAAATTTCAAAAATGGCCACGAACACCAGCGTAAACCGCTCTTCCAGCTGAAACAAAGCTGAACACTTGTTCATACCGCTCACCCAGAATATTTTCCACGCGCCCGAACAGCTCAAGATTCGGACTGATCTCGACGCGTCCGTTCAAGTTGACCAGCAGGTAATCTTCCAGCCGGACATTGAGCGGAATGAAGCTTGGGTCGGTATAGGCGACATCTTGTTGCGATCCATTATAACGGGCGACCAGGGTCAGCCCCGCTTGGTTGTCCGGCAGGTGCCAGTCGATCGCCATGCTGCCGATATGTTTTGGCCGACGGACTTCCTGCACGCCATTTTCACGCGCCCGCAAATAGGTGTAGCTGCCATTGATCCGCCAGCTCTCGTCAAGATTGATCTCGAGCCAGCTTTCAACGCCATTGCGTTTGGACAGCGTCGCCCGATTGGCAGGCGTCGCGGTAAATGTCGGAGGAGGATAGGTCGTGAATATTTCATCTTCCAGATGAGTCTGGAAATAGGTCAGCCCGATCTGTCCGTCGCCGCCGAGAAACTGCTGGGTTATCCCGACTTCCCATCCTTCGGATTTTTCCGGTGTCAGGTCCGGATTGCCGATAAACTGTCCGTCAAAATAGCCGTACAGCTCAAAAAATCCCGGGTTCTTGACGCCAGTGCCATAGGCAGCCTGGAGCTTCGTTCCCGATGGCAGCAGATAGGCACCTTGCACGCGATAGGTAGTGACATTGGCAAAACGGTCGTTGTCATCATATCTGACGGCGGCACTGAACGACGCACGGCCACCAACTTCCAGCTCATAAAGCCCGACAATGCCGAGGTTTTCGTTGCTTCTCTCTCCGGTAAAAGCGGACTGATCGGTATTGCGATAGGTTTCGCGCTCCAGGTCGGCAGCAAATGTCAGCCGGTGCTCCATCGCGTCGCCGATAAATTTGAGTGTGGTTTCATAGCTGCCCTTGAGCCGCTTGCCCACGCTTCCGCCGGTTTGCGCAGTTGCAGAATAGCTCCGCCTTTTGCTGTCCGCAAACTGCGCGGATGCCCGGTGAGACCAACGCCCGTCCATCAGGTCAAGTTCTGCCTTCACCAGACCATAGACGCCAATATTTTCAAATCGTCTGCCCGGACTATCGATAATCTGGCCAAACAGGGGGCTCGTGGGGTCGCTTTCGCTGCCGTTAAAATCGCCCTTGTTCTTCGAATAGCGAGTGACCACGCCAAAGCGGAGATTATCTGTTGCCTGCAGATTGCCGACAAATGCCAGAGCCGCGCTGTCGTTGCCAAGATCACGGGTGCCACCGCGCGCATTGGGCTGACCGTCCGTGCTGGTCATGGAAGAGGTAAACGCATAGTCGAAGGCCCCCGACGTTCCGCCCAGCCGGGCAGCTGCGTTGACCGTATTGAAAGATCCTCCCTCTATGCGAGCGGAAAGACCGGGCTCGTCCGCACCGGTGAGGGTGCGATAGTGCACGACACCACCGATCGCATCCGATCCGTAAAGCGCACTTTGCTCACCGCGCAATATTTCGATTTGAGCCATATTGTCCGCGATCAGAGTGCCGACGTCAAACTCTCCGAAAAACGGATCGGAAACCTCGATGCCGTCGATCAGGAACAGGGTGTGATTGGCTTCTGCGCCGCGCAGGCGCAACTGGGTTTGTCCGGCAGTCGTGCTCACTGCGATCCCGGGCACATCCCGTAATATATCAGAAACCTGACGGACCTGACGGCTAACGATCTGGTTGCTGTCGATGACCGTCAGAGAACCCGCATCAATATCGGGCGAGATGGCATCGCCGGAACGCGTTCCGGTTACCACGATAAGGCTGTCTGCATTCGCATCCTCCTCGGCATAAGCCGAAGGACAATAGAATAGCGCAGCGCAGCTCAGCAACTGAGCGGTAAATTGACGGTATTTAGGCATCAGGATTCCCTTTGTTAACGACATCGATTGCCGTTACGCAGGGGATTCCCCCGTTCACCCGACACACCCCGTCCGGCTGAAGAACGACGATATAGGGCAGGTCTCCTGACTTGCGGATCGCAGCTGATATGCCGCCTTCCCAGATCCGGGGATCCAGTGGCATTTGGCATATCGGCTAGCCGCTTACAGTTGCGGGGGCAGTACCGGATTTGAACAGGGCGCAAGCCCCTTTCTCACCGGTTTCCCTTTGAATTCTCAATTAAGAGAAACCCGATATCTGATGCGCCATTCTCTCAAAATCGATCCGGATGCAAGCCCCAATATTGTTTCGGCATGAGTCGCAGCGAATCGCTGGTGGCTGCGAGGCGTGCACCCGGCAGATTGCAAATCAATCTTTGGAAGGTTGCTATATAACTGAATAACAGGAATATTTTTTCACCATATAATTGCTGAAACTGCTTCGTTCCGGAATCCCAGTCATGCTATAATGCGATGTTCATTGAGGAATTATCGTGATGATTGCATTTCTGAGTATTGCTTTGTTCAGCACCGTATCAGCCGCTTCCATTGCAGACGCGGATACGGCCCGGGTCGCTTATTCCAACTGTCTGGTCGAATTTACGACGTCGCAACTGGATGAAAAAATCGGAGCCGGCGCGTTCAAAAAAGCTGCCCCGACGGCTTGCGCCGACGAGCGGAAGGCCATGATTACCGCAATACAGAAGGACGAAATGGAGTTTGGCAGTTCGGCGAGCGAAGCGACGAAATTTGCCACCGAAGAAGCGGATGGCGTATTATTTTCGTTCACCGATGGCTATGCGGGATATGTCAACTCCAACACGCGACCGGTAAAGGAAAACTAAGCGATTCGGAGGCGAACGCTGTCCTGCCGGAGATCGCTGTTTTCTGATACCGAAACGGCTGGAAGGCTGAAGGCTAGAAGCGCATTCCTAGCTGGACATTGATCTTGGGAGAGCGATCCCCGCTCTCGAATCGATCATTTCCAACGGGTGCAGCTGCTTCCACGCCAAAATCGAATCGCCCGAACTGGGACCGCAAACCGCCCCCGGCGGACATCAGCGAACCGTCCCCAAAGCCAGTTCCGATGTTGGAGACATAGCCGCCATCGACAAATGCATAGAGCTGAAACCAGTTCAGCCACTGATTGACGTCATTAAATTCCTTGCGCAACTCGGCCAAGCCGAGAACACCTTCATCGCCGAAGCGTTCGCTGAAATCATAGCCTTTGCCGAAATAGGGGCCACCTATGGCAATTTCATTGGCAGCGAGCAGCGGCCGTGAGGCAATCTGCGCATTGCCAGCCAGACGCATGCCAAAGCCATCCCCCATATTCAGGATAGAGTTGATCCAGAAATTTGCCTTGGTAAATTCGCCTCCGGCATCGCTTCGGGAATTCAAGGAATCGCCGAGTCTGCTTGCTCCCAATATCCCAAGGCCCCGGGTGACGCCTACACCACCATAAATTCTGCCAATGCCAATATTATAATTCCCTGCAAAATTAAGCGCGGCTGTAGCGATCTGGTCGTCCTGAAACAGCGTTCCATTCTGGGATTGTTCCACGTCCAGATAGGCAAGTTCAGCGTTGAGCCAAAGATTGAGATCGCTGCTGCGTTTCAGTGCATGGCTGGCGAAGACAGAGGCGTAACGATTGTGTCCCCGAAAACCGAAACCGCTCAGGTTGCCGCCAGAGTGGGTGCGGCCAGCGGCACCGGCCAGACCGACTACGGTTCCACCGTCGCCCAGCGTCATGGCATAGCGTGCATAGATATAGGTCAGTTCTTCGGGCTGCAGAATAGAACTGATGACGTTGGTGGTCAGCACATCACTGTCGTTCAATAATCCGGCCAGATCAAGGTCAAGCCTCGCACGGACCGGACCAAGCGTCTCCGGCCCAAAATTGTCGAATGCGATATGTCCCTTCGCCTTGTCTTCGCGAACGGTCACGATCAACACACCCCTGTCATTTTCGCGGACATAGTTGGATTTGAGCAAGGTGATTCCCGGCAAGTCCCCGGCAAGCAGAAGCTGCCGTTCGACGACAGGCGAGAGCGCCGCGGGGCCTTTCATTCTTTCCAATATCGCGCGCAGTTTTTTGTTCCGTGACCCGATGATGCGAACTTCATCAATGGCACCGGCATCCAGCAACACCTCGACAACGCCGATTTTTACCGATTGAGGGGGAATCTGTGCACTGGCGAAAATATATCCTTCGTTTCGCGCGGCGCTCGAAACCGCGCTCGCCAAATCCCTGAGCAGATCTTCACTGGCTTCTTGCCCGATAAATTCTTCATAGCTGCTGGCGAGGACCTCCGCCGGGATATGCGGACCGGAATTCACACTGACTGCCCCTATCGTGATTGTGCTGATTTCGGCATCGGGGTTCCTCACCGGCTGTTCCGCGGTGACACCGGTAGCGACCGTTTCTTCTCCGGGCGGTACACCGACGGTCCATTCCCCGGCATTGCTCACGCTTTCAAAGGGGTTTCCGGATTGCTGCGCCCAAGCGGAAGAAGAAGAGCCCATTAATAGGCTCCACATCAGAATTTTTATTTCTTGCCGCATGAACAACTCCCACAAACAACACAATATAGACTATCGTGATCAGTTAGCGGGAAATCCTTAGAAATTCCTTAGCGGCCGGTCCTTTACAAAATATTTACGTCGTTTTTAAACTGTTTGCCGAATTTTTGATGCTATAAATGGTAGAACGTGAACCAGTGCAAATCTCATATTTGTTCTTAGAACCCAGAAAAGTGATGACCAGGAAATGAAAAAATTTCTCGCGATTATAGCTCTCGTGACGGCGGGGTCGGCGCAGGCAGAAACTCCGCAATGGACTCTCTCCGAGAGCGCTGGCACCGTTAACATATTGCGTTCCGGCGTGTCCAAGATCGCTATCAGTGGCGGGAATCTGACTGCCGGCGATATCATCACGACGGGATATAAAAGCCGAGCCGTCTTGGTCCGCGGCAAGGAATATGTCGTCGTTTCACCGAACAGCCGTCTCAGGATAAGTGCACCCGCTCAAAGCGGGGGTGTTATTCAGTTTTTTGAAGAAATTGGGAACGTCCTGTTCCGCATCGACAAGAAGGCAACACCGCATTTTGGAGTCAAGACGCCCTATCTGGCTGCTGTTGTCAAGGGAACCACATTCAGTGTGACCGTTTCGGATTCCGGAACCGCAGTCCAGGTGACGGAAGGCGCCGTGCAGGTTTCCACGCTCGATGGCGGAGCAACGCAATTATTGTCGCCGGGCATGATCGGCATGGTCAATCGCGACCAGCAATTCCGTTTAACCATAGCTGGGGCGGAATCGCGCACGATTGACTCGCCCAACGCCCCGGCCGGAAGCAGTGACACACCGGAACCCATGGATGAAGCGACGCTACTCGAAATTGCCGACAGCGCTTTTGAAGGAACGATTACTGCGCCTGTTCTGGAGGCGCCTGTTTCCCTCAGCAACCTGACGGGCGGGCTCGTTGGCAACGAAATATCTTCGAACGTGTCGGTCAAACTGGCTTCCGCACGACCCATGGCAACGGGATTGGGTACCAGCAATGGTTTGAACAACAGCAATCCAGGTGCCGTGGGCAATGGCAGCGGTAATCCGTTCCGCGGCAACGACGGGAGCGTTGGCCAGGGCAATGGCAATGCAGGTGGAAACGGCAATGGCGGTGGAAACGGCGATGGCGGTGGAAACGGCAACGGCGGCGGAAACGGCAATGGCGGCGGAAACGGCAATGGCGGTGGAAACGGCAACGGCGGCGGAAACGGCAATGGCGGTGGAAACGGCGACGGCGGTGGAAACGGCAACGGCGGCGGAAACGGCAATGGCGGTGGAAACGGCAATGGCGGTGGAAACGGCAATGGCGGTGGAAACGGCAATGGCGGCGGAAACGGCAATGGCGGCGGCAACGGCAACGGCGGTGGAAACGGCAATGGCGGCGGAAACGGCAATGGCGGCGGAAACGGCAATGGCGGCGGAAACGGCAATGGCGGTGGAAACGGCAATGGCGGCGGAAACGGCAATGGCGGTGGAAACGGCAAAAATTAGCGAGACCAGCCCCGCTTTTGAGCGGTGCGGACTTGCTGCAAGCTCTGCGAACCAACCTATTAACGCAAAATAGACAGGTCTCGACTAAGAAGATCGCTTGGTGGAAAGCGGAGTGCTAGTTGAAGGTCTTTTTTTCCCTTATCCGGGCGACAGCGGATCGGCTGACTTTCTTGCCGTGGATATTGGCGCTGATGGCTGGCCTGATATTGGTTTCAACCGACCTCGGCCATGATCTAGAGCAGAGACTGAGCAATATCCGGGCGGACATCCTCGAGAAACCGGCCTCCGGCGAGATTGTAATTGTGGAAATTGATGCGCGGTCTCTGCAAATGCTAGACCGCTGGCCATGGCCACGAGATTATTACGCGAAAGCGCTGGAAAAGCTGAATCAGGCCGGTGCAACGCAGATCGCATTTGATATCGATTTTTCATCTCGCTCTGCAGAAGAGAATGATCGGACATTCGCGGATGCGATAAGAAAATCCGAAGCTACGATCATTCTGCCGACATTCCGTCAACAGGGTGCAACCGGACGTTCCGAATTCGTGGAAAATTTGCCGATTCCCATGCTCCGGGAAAATGCATTTCTTGCCTCTGTAAATGTATCGCCCGATAGTCGCGGTCAGTTGAACCGCTATTATTATGGCACAACCACAGCCGCTACGGCGCGTCCCTCCCTGGCCAGCATGATTGCGGAAACGCCGGGACATATCGATGAAAGCTTCGCGATTGATCAATCGATAGACCCCGCCTCCATTCCGCGACTGAGTTTCATTGACTTGATGCGTTTCGACAATCTCTCGACCACATTGATGGGCAAGAAAGTGCTGATTGGCGCCACGGCCATAGAATTGGGCGATCGCTATTCTGTAAGCCGCTTTGGCGTTATCCCGGGAGTTGTCATCCAGGCATTGGCGAGTGAAACCCTGATCCAGGGAACGAATTTGCAGGATCTCGGGAAATACTGGACCTTCTTGATCGCCGCTGCGCTGCTTTTTGTCTGCATAATTTCTAGAAAAATATCGTCTCGTGGCCTGATTGCGATCGCATTTGCCACGGCTTTTGCGCTGTTGGTGCTGCTGCTGACCACAGAATATTTCCGCCTGTTCACCTTTTCCAATGTGCCGGCGCTGTGTTTCCTTTTCGTCTTCATTGTGGCGCAAAAATTCCTGAGCACGACGACAGCTCTCGAAACCAGTCAATATGTCGACGAAAGGAGCGGGCTGCCAAACGAAGCCGCCTTGTTGAGAGATATCGCGACCAAGGGGCTGCACCATATCGCGACCGCCCGGCTGGCAGATTTTCGCGAACTGCTGGTGCTGACAAACAAAAACAGCCGTCGCAATCTCTTCGAGAATCTTGCGAGCCGGCTGAAATTTCTCGCACGGGATGATCGGCTCTATCACGTCGATTTTGACATGGTGGCTTGGATTGTGAAGCGCGAATACATTGATGATATTCCCGGTCATTTCGCCACCGCAATAGCGCTTCTGCAAGCTCCGGTGATGGCGGGCGGCACGAAAATCAAAATCGATGCCACCTACGGGATCAGCAATGCTTCGCTGGACGAATCCAAAATTGCCTCAGAACAGGCGCTCGCCTCCGGCTCGAAATGGGCCTGGCACGATGACCAGTTTGACCAGGCAATCGGACAAAAGCATGATCTGCTGGTTGAACTGGACCAGGCGATCGAAGATCAGCGTCTCGGGGTTGTCTACCAGCCGAAATGGGATATTTCGCAAAACCGGCTGAACGGCGCAGAGGCGCTGGTCCGCTGGAATCACCCCGAACGCGGGATGATCAGTCCGGAAATATTCATTCCCCTGCTGGAGAAAGCGGGACGGATTGACGGGCTGACCTTCCAGGTGCTGCAGCAGACGCTCAATGACTTGTCACGATGGAACCAGCGTCGGCCGGGGCTGAGCTGCTCCGTCAATATTTCGGCAAAACTCCTCGGTGACAGCGATTTTGTTCGGGCAGCGATTGCCATGGTCGACGAAGCCCGTGTCGACAATCGGCAGATCGTGTTCGAAGTTACGGAAACTGCGACCCTCACAGATCCCGAACAGTCCATCATTGCTCTGGAACTCATTCAGGATTCCGGGATCAGAGTGTCGATCGATGACTATGGTACAGGCCAGTCGACCCTCAGCTATTTGCAACGTCTGCCAGTCAGCGAAATCAAGCTGGATCAAAGTTTTGTCAGAACAATGACGAGCGACAATGCCAACAGGGTGATGGTAAAATCCACCATCCGCATGGCGCATGACCTTGGCTTGAAGATTGTAGCGGAAGGCATCGAGGACCAGGCATGTTTTGAACTGCTCACCCAATATGGCTGCGATATCGGCCAGGGCTGGTATATTTCTAAACCGGTCGCCACCGCCATTTTCGAGAGAGACTGGCTGATCAGCGGATTGGAAGAAGCCCGATTGTCAGCGTGATATCTGCTTGTTTATTGCATATCAGCCGACAAGCAATATTCTCAGGTCATTGACATTGGTGCCGGAGGGGCCGGTCATCAAAAGACCATCGGCCTTCTGAAAGGCCAGATAGCTATTATCATGATCGAGCATTGCGCGGGCCTGATCGGCGCCGCCCATCGCATCCAGAACGCCCGGCCACAGAAAAGCGCCGGCATTGTCTTCCGAGCCGTCAATCCCGTCGCTGTCCGCGGCCAATCCACAGATATCGGGCTCTCCTGCCAGGGTCAGGGCGCAGGAGAGAAGATAGGCGGTACACCTGCCACCGCGACCCTCGGGATTATGGACCGCGACCGTGGCTTCTCCGCCAGAGACAAGGGCAATCTTTCGTCCTCCGGCTTTGAGCGCCTTGGCCCGCAGCGCATGCTCTTTGCCGAGTTCCAGAGCATCTCCCTCCAGCGCATCGCCGAGCATGATCACTTCATATCCCAGGCGGCTGGCGGCTTCTTCCGCTGCAGCGCACATGTCGGCTGGTTTGGCGCAAATCTCAGCGCTTGTTCGCTGCATTGCCGGGTCCCCAGATTTTGGCGTTTCCAATGTGCCAGCCTCCAGTTGGGCGCGGATTGCAGAGGGCAGGGTGATCCCGTATTTTTCTATAACAGAGAGAGCATCTGCGCAGGTCGAGTGGTCGGGGACGGTGGGGCCCGACCCGATCATCGCGATGTCGTCTCCGGGAATGTCGGAAATGGCAATCATATGGGTCGTTGCCGGCCAGGCTCGGGCAGCAAGTCGACCACCCTTGATAGCCGAAAGATGCTTGCGGACAATATTCATCTCGCTGATCGGCGCGCCGCTTCGCAGCAAAGCCAGGGTGACCACCTGTTTTTCGGCCAGCGTCATGCCGGCAGCAGGAGCGGGCAGCAGCGCGCTGGCACCGCCAGACATCAGAACCAGCAGAAGGTCATCTTCACCAAGAATGTCGGCCGCCGCCAGTGCCGTTTGCGCCGCTTCGGCGCCGAGCAGGTCAGGAACCGGATGAGCGGCCTCGACGATCCGCATATTGTTGGCTGCAAATCCGGGATGGACATAGCCCCTGCGAGTTACGACGAGTCCTTCTGCATCGGTCGGCAACCGATCCTGAATCGCTGCCACCATCTGGCTTGCTGCTTTGCCAGCCGACAGAATATAGGTCCGCCCCGGGACCTGTGGCCATATAAGATCACGCATCGCATTTATGGGCAGAGCCGGTGCAAGCGCATGGACATAAAGGTCTTTTAAAAAAGCTTTTATTGAATCGGGATTTGCTGTTTTATGCACTGCACAATAAAGCCCCGATTATCCCATCGGGGTCAAGCTGCTTTTTGGAGCGACAGTCCATATCATGAATGATCGCGCTACCGTCACCCATCTGTTGCAACGTCTTACAGCGCATCTGCGCGTGGTCTATCCCGATCATGATTGTGAAATGCTGGCAGAGCGCATCGTCAATCTGTTCTGGCCCGATACAAGCCAAATGATCAAGCGGCGAAAAATCGCTGACAAGCATTTGTGGGACGAAAGTGATATTGTCCTGATCACCTATGGTGGATCGGTGCGCTCGGAGAAAGAACGCCCCCTGCGAACGCTGCACCGCTTTTTGAAGACGCATATTGGGCAGACCATTGGTGCGGTTCATATATTGCCCTTTTTTCCCTATAGTTGCGATGATGGCTTCGGGGTTATTGACTATCTTGAGGTTGACGAAAATCTCGGCGAATGGCCGGATATCGAAGCTATTGCCGAGGACTATCGTCTGATGGCGGACCTCGTGATCAACCACGGGTCCAGCAAATCCAAATGGTTTCAGCAATTTCTGTCCGATGAAGCGCCAGGCAAGGACTATTATTTCACCGCCGATCCGGCGACCGACCTCGGACAGGTGGTCCGCCCGCGTTCGCATCCTCTGCTCACTCCGTTTCGCACAGCATCCGGTGACCGTTATGTCTGGAGCACATTCAGTACGGACCAGCTGGACTTCGATTTCGGCAATCCCGAAGTCCTGATCGAATTTGTCAAGATCATCGCTGCCTATATCGACCATGGCGTGCGGATATTCAGGCTTGATGCGATCGCCTTTCTCTGGAAAAGAATCGGTACGCCGTCGATCAATCTCGATGAGACCCACGAAATCATAAGGCTGCTGCGCACCCTGTTTGATCATCATGTCGAAACGCTGATCATCATCACCGAAACCAATATTCCCAACCATGAAAATCTGACCTATTTCGGCAACCAGAATGAAGCGCATGTCATCTATAATTTCTCCCTGCCGCCGCTGCTGACGCACGCGCTGCTGACCGGCAATGCGCTTTATCTGAAGCGGCTGACGCGGAGCAATCCGCCGGCCCTGGCCGGATGCACCTATCTCAATTTCACTGCCAGCCATGACGGGATCGGGCTGCGGCCGACGGAAGGCGCCTTGCCGCAGGGCGAAGTCGACCAGATGCTCGCCGCCATCCAGACTTTTGGCGGAAGGGTCTCGATGCGGCGCGGCCCGGGCGGCATCGAAAAGCCATATGAGATGAATATTTCCTATTTTGAGGCGATGCAGGGCACGCTGGACGGACCCGACGAATATCAGGTCGACCGGTTCATGGCAGCGATGGCGATCATGCTGGCGCTGGAAGGCATTCCTGCCATCTATATTCACAGCCTGTTGGCGACGGCCAACGGCTATGAGGAGGTCAATCTGACCGGTCACAACCGCTCGATCAACCGGCGACAACTGGATTATGACAGAATAAGCGAGAAACTGGCAGACCCCACTACGGTTGAAGCTGAGGTTTTTAGCCGCTTCCAGAAGCTGATCGAGATGCGCAAACAGCAGCAGGCGTTCCATCCCAATGCGGTCCAGTTCACACTGGCTCTGCCCGAAGGCTTATTTGGTGTCTGGCGACAGAGCCGGGACCGAAAGCAAAGCATATTTGCCATCACCAATGTTACCAAGCAGGGGAAGACCTTCTCCCTGGCCGATATAAACCTGATCGCCGGCTATACCTGGTGGGATCTGATCTCGAGCCACCTGGTCACCGATATTGAAAGCGATTTCTTTCTGTCGCCTTACCAGACCGTGTGGTTCTGCAACATGCCGCCAGGCCCTGTCTAGTCTTCATTGTCGAGCCGGACCGCTTCCTTGAACCGGTCCATGAAGTCGGGAATGGCGCTGTTGATCCGGGTCCAGTTGGCCATGAAAGGCGTCTCGTTGGGCGATTCCAGAAACACTTCGCCGGCGGTCATGATATTCTGGGCAAACAGCTCGACCGTGGTTTCTTCCTCGTGCCGGTCGAGGGTCAGGCCGTTCATGACCGCATCATTATAATAGGCTTCTATCCGGTCCAGAGCGATCCGGAAATAAGTCGCCTTGAGTGTCCGGAACGTGCCGTGCGAGAAAATCTGGCCGTCTGTCGCAAGCTTGCGGAAAATGGATTTGGTTATGTCGATGCTCATCTTCGACAGGCCGGCGTCCGGATTGTCATACGAAACCGACTGATGCTTGTGGTCATAATTATCGGCGATCTCAACCTGGCATATGGCCTGGGTTGAATGGTTGCGCCAGACCTCGGACAGCACGCCGATTTCCAGGCCCCAGTCGGATGGAATGCGCAGGTTCTTGACCACCTGTCGCCCCATCGCAAATTCCCCGGCAAGCGCGTAGCGAAAGCTGTTCAGATATACGACATAGTCGTTCGGTTCGCAGACTTTCTTGAGCGCTGCCAGCAAGGGCCCGATCAACAGCCTGACCACCCGCCCGTTGAATTTCTCCTCGGTGGTCCGCGCGTAATATCCTTTGGAAAATACATAGGGAAAAGCCGGATTGGCCACCGGATACATCAGGCGCGCGAGCAGTCCCCGATCATAGGTGAGGATATCGCAATCGTGCAGCCCCACCACCTGTGCGTCCGTGGCCGACAGAAAATAGCCGAAGCAGAACCAGACATTGCGTCCCTTGCCGGGTTGTGCCGGGGACAGGCCGCGTTGCTTCAGTTCCTCGTCCAGCGCGGTGAGCCGGGGGCCGCTGTTCCAAAGGATATGATGTCGTTGCGGCAGTCGGGAAAAATAGTCCTTGGCATATCTGAACTGCTCTTTGTCGGCCCGGTCCAGACCAATGATGATGTCATCAAGATAAGGCACATCACACAATTCATCGACGATATTTTCCAGTGCCGGCCCCTCGAGCTCCGAAAACAGACAGGGAAGTACAAGGGCCATCGGATTGGCGGCACGGTAGAGCATCAAATGCGCTTCCAGCGATTCCGTGCTGGGGTCGGTCAGATTGTGAAGTGTTGATATGATACCATTTTGATGAAAATCAGCCATATAATCCCCGCAGTTTCCGAGCCACCTGCCTAATCAGCTTTCCGCCAGGATAATACCGAATTCCGAAAAAAGTTCCTGAACCGCAAGGACCCAGCCCTGCGGACCGGGAGCGGGAGCCCTCCGGACATGAGATTTGCTCGAGTTTATGCTGACTCCGCCGGGATTGGGCATGATCACACCTCTGTCGGCAGACTCGATCATTTCCAGATCATTGGGCCCGTCGCCGAGGGCGATGGATATGAACTCACAATCGGCTTCCTGTTGATCGGCAAAGGAGGCCTTTATCCGCGCCATCGCCTGTGCCTTGTTGGCATCGCCGGTAAAATGATAGAAGCGACCACCCCGCTGAATTCGGATATTTGCTTCAGCCATGATCGCGCTGAGTTCCTGCATCGCCTCATCCGACCCTGACCAGAGAAACGGTTCCGACGCGTCTCGCTGCTTGGCAAGCAGCGCCTGCTGCAATTTCAGGCCCGTGGCTTGTGAAACCTCTGCTGCGGACATATCCGCAAATCCTCTAATCTGCTGTCGCAACGCCGGGGGCAGGCCGTCGATCCGTTCCAGAATCTCTCCATATCCGAGTCCGGAGAGGACATGTTGCGGTCCCGTAAAACCTGCAAAGGCAGAGCCTTGCGGGATAAGGATGACGGAACCGTTCTCGGTTACGCTCATCATTGCCCTGAGCGGGATCGATTCTTGCAGCCATTGCAATTCGGCCCGGGTCTTGCTCGTAATCGGAATGACGGAGCCGATCGACTGACCGATGATCTGCTCTATCAACAGATCGGCAGGTTTGGCCGAATAGCTTTCGTGATCGAGCAAGGTTCCGTCGAGGTCGGTAAAGATCAGGGGATGGGCAGGGCGCTTCGGCATAGAATAGCCAGCCTATCAGATTGCTCAGGATGCGGCCATGGCAATCCCGTCGCGGGCGAGAATCATTTCAGACGCCTTTTCGGCGATCATGATCGTCGGAGCGTTGGTGTTGCCCGATGGAATGCGCGGCATGATCGAGGCATCGGCCACATAGAGTTTCTCTATACCGCGCACTTTCAATTGACTGTCGACCACCGCCATGTCGTCGGTGCCCATCTTGCAGGTGCCGCATCCATGATACATGGAATTTCCGGCATTTTTCACAAAATCCATTATTTCGTCGTCGCTGCTAATCTCTGGTCCGGGGACAATTTCTGCCGCCGTCAGGGAAGAAATGGCGGGCTGTGACAAAATTTTGCGGCCGAATTTAACGGCGTCGAGGTAGACCCTGCGGTCTTCTTCGGCCGTCAGGAACGCGGGATTGATGGCCGGGATCACGTCGGCATTGCCGCTTAGTATATGGCTATAGCCCCGGCTTTCCGGACGCATCTGTGTAAACAGGAAGGTAAATCCCGGCTGATCCTGCAGCTTGTTTTTCCGCGCCTTTTCCGGGTCGGTTTCCCCGGAAAACGGAAAGAAATGTATCTGCATATCATTCCGCTCCACCTCTTCGCGGGACTTGAAATAGCCCTGAACGTGGAATCCGCTGTTCGACAGAATTCCTTTTCGCCGCACCGCATATCTCACCAGTTGCTGGAACAGCTGGAAGCCTCTTGTCTGCTCGTTCATCGATACCAGCTCGCTGGCGCGGCACACAAAGGGTACCATATAATGTTCCTGCAGATTTTCGCCCACGCCTGGCAAAATGTGCAGCGGCTCGACGCCATGTTCTTTCAATATGGCCGGATTGCCGATGCCCGAGAGTTCCAGCAATTGCGGGCTGGCAATCGCGCCTGCCGACAGGACAACAGCGCTGTTGGCCGATATTTCCTTCAATTGCCCATACTGCTCATATTTCACGCCGCTCGCCCGCTTGCCGTCCAGCAGAACTTTGCGGACCGGTGCACTGGTTTCGATGGTCAGATTGGAACGCCCTCTCGCTTGCTTCAGGAAAGAACGGGCCGTATTGCATCGGGTTCCGTCCCTGGTATTAATCTGGAAATAGGAAATGCCATCCTGATCACCGCGATTGACATCTTCTGCAAGCGGCATGCCGGCTTGTTGTCCGGCCTCCAAAAACGCTTCGCTTAGCGGGTTTTTCTCTTTCATATCCGCAAGATGGGCAACATGCAGGGGACCCGTGGTGCCGTGCCACTGATCCGGACCGCGGGCGTGGTTTTCGGAGCGCATAAAATAGGGCAGCACCTCCGACCAGCTCCACCCGGCATTGCCGGCGGCTGCCCAGTCATCATAATCCTGGGCCTGGCCGCGGACATAGAGCAAGCCGTTGAGGGCGCCGCTGCCACCGATGACCTTGCCGCGCGGATAGGCAAAGCTGCGACCACCGCTGTTTTCTATTGGCTGCGTCTGATAGGGCCAGAGCAGGCCCGGATTATCTAGCGTATAGGCATAAGCTCCGGGAACCGCGATCGACCAATAATTGTCATCGGCACCCGCCTCCAGCAACAACACGCTGTTGGCCGGATCCGCTGACAATCGATTGGCCAGAACGCATCCCGCCGATCCCGCACCCACGATGATATAGTCGTAACTCCCGGATATGGTCATATCGATCGCTTCCCTTGCCCGCCCTATCAAATAGCGCGCCGGTCCACTGACCATACTGCTATTAATGGCAGCATCCGTCCCGAGGGTTAAATGATGGAGAGGGGGCAAGCTGCAAACAGGGGAGGAGGAAATGAAAAATGTCGTGCAATAGTGGCGGACAGGGTGGGATTCGAACCCACGGAGAGCTTGCACCCTCGGCGGTTTTCAAGACCGCTGCATTCGACCACTCTGCCACCTGTCCGCATAGCTCAAAAAGCCGGGTCGAACGCGTCCTAGCGTCCCCGTTTTGAAAGCGCAAAACATTTTGCAAATGGATGAAATCGTGCGGCAAATCTGCCAGCTGTCAGGTCTTTCGGGTCCAGCGGTTGCTCGCGCGGGTTATTTAGGGATTCCCCTTCGACTCGCTTTGTGCGACAAAGCCGTGACGAAAGGGAAGTAATCATGCGTATCATGACCACCATCGCCTGTAGCGCTCTTGCACTTGTCAGCATCAGCGCAGAAGTGCCGATCCGAGACGCCAGGGCCCAGGCCAATTCCAGTTTTGAATCCTATCTTCAGGAGGTGCGGGAGAAAGCCTTGCGGCAAGGGGTGCGCGCGCAGACTCTGGATCAGGTTCTGCCCGGCCTGACCTATAATCCGCGGGTCGTTTCGCTCGATCAGTCGCAGCCGGGAGGCAGCCCCAACAGCGCCATTCCGCCCTTTGCGCCTTATCAGCAGCGGCATATCACGCCAGCCCGGATCGAACAGGGCAAGGCGGCCTATCGGCGGCTGATCGCAAAGCTGATCGACGTCGAGCGCGAAACCGGCGTTCCCGGCCCGATCATTATGGCGATCTATGGCAAGGAAACCAATTACGGTTCCTATACCGGTGATTTCGATATTCCCCGGTCCTTGGCGACCCTGGCCTATGAAGGCCGGCGCCGCGCCCTGTTTGAACCCGAATTGCTGGCAGTATTGAAGCTGATCGACAATGGAGTGCCGCAATCGGTTCTCAAGGGCAGCTGGGCAGGGGCGATGGGCAAGCCGCAATTTCTGCCTTCGGTCTATCTGCGTCTGGCGAAAGACGGCAGCGGCGATGGTTATGCGGATATATGGGGCAGCGAATATGATGCGGTCGCTTCGATCGCTAATTATTTTGTCCATTCCGGATGGCGCCGGGGAGAACCCTGGGGCATTGCCGTCAACGTGCCTTCCTCGCTTGATCGCGCTGCAGTCGAAAGCAAGATTGTTCCCACCCGCTGTCCGCGTGTCTTTGGCCGTCACAGCCAGTGGAAGAGCATGAAAGAATGGCGGGCTCTGGGTGTCGTTCCGGCAACCGGGAAGAATCTTGAGGACGGGACGATGGCGACCTTGCTGGAACCCGATGGGGCGGGCAACCGCGCTTATCTGTTGACTGGCAATTATCGCGTCATTCTGGATTATAACTGTTCGAATTTTTACGGGCTAGCAGTGGGGTTATTGGCGGATGAAATACGCAGTTAAACTTGGCATATTGTCAGCGGCCATCGTGGCGATTTCCGGCTGCGCCGGTTCGCGCGATTTTGGTCAGGTTGCGGGCGGAACTCCGCCTCCGGGAGGTGTCGGCAAGCCAGGCGGGGCGGCAGCGGTTTCCGACTATCCACAGAAAATTGGCGATCCTTACCAGGTGGGCGGCATTACCTATACGCCCGAAGACGTCCAGAGCTACGATGAAGTCGGCTATGCCAGCTGGTATGGTGAAGAACTGGCGGGAAATGTGACCGCCAATGGCGAAGCCTTCAATCCGCAAGGAATCTCGGCCGCGCACAAGACGCTGCCGCTACCGTCCTATATCGAAGTGACGGCGCTCGACACCGGGCGCACGATACTGGTGCGAGTCAATGATCGGGGACCATTTGCCACCGACCGCCTGATCGACCTGTCGCTCGGGGCGGCAAGACAGTTGGGCATTGACCGCAATGGCGTCTCCGGCGTCAGGGTTCGCAAGGTCAATCCGAATGAGCAGGAGCGCGCCGTTCTGCGCATGGGGGCTCCTGCGACCGAACGTATCGCGACACCGGATTCCCTGCTGACGATATTGCGGAAAAATCTGGCCAAGCTTCCTCGTCCGGCGGAGCCGGTCAAACAGGCTGCGAAATCCAGCCATGCTTCATCACCCGCTGTTTCGACCAATCCTCCTGCACCGGCAAAAACATCCGGCACACGCGATGGCCGCTTCATCGTCGAAGGTCCGGGACGACCGGTTGCCGCAGAAAATAGTGTCGGCGACAATTATGTCGGCGGACTGGCCGGATCCTATGTGGTTCAGGTGGCCGCTTTCAGCAGCAAGTCCCGCGCCGATACGCTGGCCAAAAAAATCGGGGCCCGGGTGATACCGGACGGTAGCCGATCCATCTGGCGGGTGCGTTACGGGCCATTCGCCAGCGAACAAGAAGCGCAAGCAGGGCTGGCACAGGCGCAGCAGCGGGGTTATAGCGGAGCACGTGTTTTGCGTGCGGATCAATGATCTTGAGTCGCTAATCATTTATCGGGAATCTTGGCCTACATGAAAAAATATCTACTGGCGTCACTGCCGTTTATCGCCCTATCGTCCGTAGTGGTCGCTGCCCCCCGCTTTGAAACTGATGCGCCGATAGCCTATATGACGGACCTGTCTTCCGGAGCCGTGCTGTTCGAAAAAAATGCGGACAAGAAAATTCCGCCGGCCTCCATGGCCAAGATGATGACCGTCTATGTCGCCTTTGACCTGATCCAAAAGGGCAAGCTCAAGCTGGACGACAAGTTTCGTGTGAATGAAGAGACCTGGAAAAAATGGAACAACCAGGGATCGACGATGTTCCTCGGCGTGGGCGATCAGGTCAGCGTGCGCGAATTGCTGCATGGCATCGTCACTCTGTCCGGGAATGACGCCTGCGTTGTCCTGGCCGAAGGCATTGCCGGCACCGAACCGGCTTTTGTCGGGCTGATGAACAAACGGGCAAAGGAACTGGGCATGTCGAACAGCCGGTTCGGGAACAGCAATGGCTGGCCTGATGAAGGCGTGACCGTGGTTACAGCGAGAGATTTGGCGACGCTCGGATCGGCCACGGTGAATAATTTCCCGAAACTCTATGATGCGTTCTATGGTCAGGACGCGTTTGAGTGGAACGGTATCACCCAGTCAAACCGGAACCCCCTGATGGGCAAGGTGGCGGGCGCTGATGGGTTGAAGACCGGACATACCGAAGAAGCGGGCTATGGCTTTACCGGTTCTGCGGAACAGAAGGGGAGGCGACTGGTCTCGGTTCTCGCTGGTCTGGACAGCTATGGTGGCCGGATCGAGGAATCGGTCAAATTTATGAACTGGGGCTTCAATGCATGGGAGCCCAAAAAGCTCTTTGACAAAGGCACGAAGGTCCAGACGGCAGAAGTTCAGCTGGGTGACCATTCCTCCGTTTCGCTTGTTGCACCGAAGGATCTTTTTGTCACGATTCCAAAAGCCTCCGACGGCAATGTCTCGATGAAAGTGACCTATCAAGGACCGATCAAGGCTCCGATCGCCAAAGGACAGCCGATCGCGACACTGGTCGTCACGACGGTCGATGCCGGCAAACAGTCAGTGCCTCTGGTCGCGGGCGAGGATGTCGGAGAAGCTGGTTTCTTTGACAGAGTCTGGGCCGGATTGAAGTCTCTGCTCGGGCTGGCGTGACCCCGGGCCGCTTTATCAGCCTGGAGGGCGGCGAAGGGACCGGCAAGTCAACTCAGGCCGTCGCTCTGGCGAAAATGCTCGAGCAAAAAGGCTATGTGGTGCAGCTGACGCGCGAGCCGGGCGGCACTTCTGGTGCCGAGATAATCCGTGAAATGCTGCTGACCGGCGGCGAGGACAAATGGGACATCCGTACCGAAGCGCTGCTGTTTGCCGCTGCCCGGGCCGAACATTCCGCCAAGCTCATTCGCCCGGCTCTGGCGCGCGGAGAATGGGTTGTCTGTGATCGTTTCATCGACAGCAGCCGCGCCTATCAGAGCGTGAACGGTGCACTGAGCGATGAAGAAATCATGGAACTGCACCGGGTCGGGAGCGATCGGCTGATGCCGGACCGGACCTTCATCCTCGATCTGCCGAAGGCGGTCGCCTCGAAAAGAGCTGCGGCGCGCGATCGCGGCGGCAGCGATCGGATCGGCGGCCGGGACAGTGCGTATCATCGGGCCGTCATGGCCAATTTCCGTCAGCTTGCGGCCGACGAGCCCGAACGTATCCGCATGATCGACGCCGCGCAGAGTGTCGAATCCATCACCGCAACGCTGGTGCAGAATCTTGGCGACTTGATGTCATGACGTCATATTTAGGCCACGAAAAAGCAGAGCAGATATTTCGCCAGTCGCTCGCCAGGGATATGCTTCATCATGCCTGGATTTTGGCAGGCGACAAGGGACTGGGCAAGGCCGGCTTTGCCCAGCAGGCCGCGCATTTCCTGCTCAATTCCCGCAACCGCCCAACCCGTTTTTCCGCTACCCAGGATGACGAAGCCGGCCATCTGCTTGCCGCAGGGTCCCATCCGGATTTCCGGTTGCTGCGCCGTGGACCGAAAGGGGACAAGGAGGAAAAGAAGGCGCGGGACAATGGCCTGGATTCGCTTGATGAGCATGACCTTGCACGGAATATCAAGGTTGACCAGATACGAGCTTTGCAACCGCTGTTTCAGAATCAGGCCTCTATTTCCGAATATCGGGTCGTGGTTATCGATGCGGCCGATGATCTGGAGCGCGCGGGGGCCAACGCGATATTGAAAAATTTGGAAGAGCCGCCGAAAAATACCATTTTCTTTCTGATCAGCCATATGCCCGACCGGTTGCTGCCGACAATCCGGTCGCGCTGCCAGATGCTGCGCTTTGAACCGCTGAACGATCATGACATGCGGGCCATATTGAAAAATGCCTCGCCCAAATTGAGCGAGGCCGATCTTGATGCACTGGTTCTGGCGGGGGAAGGTTCGCCCGGTCGCGCCCTGCAATATGTCGAAGTCGGGCTTGCGGAACTGGAAGGGCTGGCCCGGGAAATCATCAAGACCGGCGATCGGGACAATCACTTGAAGAGCGAATTATCCCGCAAGCTCTCCCTCAAGGCAGCGACTCCGAGATACAGGGCCTTTCTGGAAAGGGCTCCCAGCCTGATTGCCGAGCAGATAAAATATGGTGCAACGGGACAATCGCTCCAAGCGATCGAAAAATGGCGGGAAGCCAGTGACCTCGCCTCTGCGGCAGTGCCAAAAGCGCTTGATAATCAGGCGGTAATATTCCGGCTGGGAAGCCTGATGGGCGATCTTGCACCCTCGCCGCGACAAAAATAGAGATTTTGGCTGTTTACAAGCGCCGTCAATGCATCAAGAGAGAGGGCATGTCTGAACCCTTTTATATTACCACCGCGATAAGCTATCCCAACGGTCGTCCGCACATCGGCCATGCTTATGAGGCGATCGCAGCCGATGCCATCGCCCGTTTTTACCGACTGAGCGGACGCGATGTCCGGCTGATTACCGGCACCGACGAACATGGCCTGAAAATGGTTCAGACGGCGCGTGCAGCCGGCGTCGAAACGATCAAGCTCGCCGATGAAATGTCCTCTTATTTCATAGAGATGTGCGACAAACTCAACATCGGGTATGACGGTTTTCGCCGGACCAGCGAACCGGCGCATCATGATGCCAGCAAGGCTCTGTGGAAAGCAATGGAGGCCAATGGCGATCTCTATCTGGACCGCTATGAAGGCTGGTATTCGGTGCGCGATGAGGCTTTTTATGCGGAAGACGAGCTGGAAACAGGCGAGGGGGGCGTAAAGCTCTCTCCGCAGGGCACCCCTGTCGAATGGACTGCGGAAGAGACATGGTTCTTCAAACTGTCCGAATATCAGGACAGGTTGCTGAAATTATTCGAGGAGCATCCCGAATTCATCCAGCCCGAAAGCCGGCGCAATGAAGTCATGCGCTTTGTCGAGGGCGGGCTGAGAGATCTGAGCATATCGCGCACCAGCTTTGACTGGGGCGTTCCGGTTCCGGGCTCGCCGGGCCATGTCATGTATGTCTGGGTCGATGCGCTGACGACCTATATGACCGGTGTCGGCTATCCCGATACCGAAGGCATGTTCGCAAAATATTGGCCGGCTGACCTTCATCTGATCGGCAAGGATATCGTGCGCTTTCATGCGGTCTATTGGCCGGCCTTTCTGATGAGCGCCGGACTGGCGCTCCCGAAACAGGTGTTCGGCCACGGTTTTCTGCTGAACCGGGGCGAAAAAATGTCGAAATCGGTGGGCAATGTGGTCGACCCTATGGCGCTGGCTGAGCGTTTCGGCGTCGATCAACTGCGCTATTTCCTGCTCGCCGATGTGGTTTTCGGCAAGGATGGAACCTATTCGGCCGATGCCATTGTCACCAAGACCAACGCTGATCTCGCCAATAATTTCGGCAATCTCGCCCAGCGCAGCCTGTCGATGATCGCCAAGAATTGCGACGGACTTGTACCGCAGCCCGGTACCGCCACAGACGCCGAGGCCGAGCTGCTCCGCCAGCTCGATCACTGTTTTGCAGCCGTGACAGAGGCGATGACTGGCGGTCTGTTCAAGATTGACCAGGCGCTCGACACCATTCGCGAGCAGCTGAGCGCAACCAACACCTATTTTGCGGATCAGGCGCCCTGGGCGTTGCGCAAAACCGATCCTGCCAGAGCGGATAGCGTGCTCTACCATACGGCGGAAGCGATCCGGCAATTGGCGATCATGCTGCGCTGGGTGATGCCGCAAAGCTGCGACAAGATGCTGGACCTGCTGGCTCAGCCGGCGAATGCGCGGGAGTTTGAACATCTGGGGACCGCGATTGAGCCCGGTCTTGAATTGCCGCAGCCGGTCGGGATATTTCCCCGTCTTGAACTGCTGAAAGACGAGGTAAATCCCTGAATGCTGGTCGATAGCCATTGCCATCTGAACTACAAGGGTCTGGTCGAGGAGCAGGGCGCTGTACTCGATCGCGCCCGGGAAAGCGGTGTCACCGCGATGCTCAATATCTCGACCCGTGAAAGCGAATGGCGGGATATTATCGCGACGGCCGAACGAGAACAGGATGTCTGGGCCAGCATCGGTATCCATCCGCACGAAGCCGACGCGCATCCCGATGTCGATCTCGACAAGCTGGTCAAGGAGGCCGCCCATCCGCGGGTTGTTGCGATCGGCGAAACGGGACTGGATTATTATTATGATCACAGCGACCGGGAGCGGCAGAAGCAGAGCTTTCGCACCCATATTCATGCCGCACGCGAAACCGGCTTGCCGATCATCGTCCATACGCGTGATGCCGAGGACGACACCGCCGCAATCATGGCCGAGGAAATGGAGCAGGGCGCCTATAGCGGCGTGATCCATTGCTTTACCGCAAGTGAGGATTTTGCCCAGAAAGCGCTGGCACTTGGCCTTTATATTTCGATCTCCGGTATCGTAACCTTCAAAAATGCAAAAGACCTGAAGGAAACAGCCGGGAAACTGCCGCCGGACCGGCTGCTGGTCGAAACCGACGCGCCTTTCCTTGCCCCGGTTCCGCATCGCGGAAAGACCGGAGAACCGGCCTTTGTTGCGGATACCGCCCGCTATCTGGCCGAATTGCGCGGCGAGGAATATGAACAGCTTTGTGAGACCACGGCTAGCAATTTCTACCAGCTCTTTTCCAAGGCGCGGCCCTGAATGTGGCTTTGAAGCTGACGATATTGGGATGCGGGACCTCGACCGGCGTGCCGCGCATCGGCAATGACTGGGGCGATTGCGATCCGAAGGAACCGAAAAACCGCAGAAGCCGCGTCTCGATCCTGGTGGAAAGCCCCACCACCCGAATATTGGTCGATACGTCGCCGGATTTGCGCAACCAGTTTCTCGACAATGGCATTGATCATATCGACGCAGTGATCTGGACGCATGACCATGCCGATCATTGCCACGGCATCGATGATCTGCGGCCGGTTTTCCAGCGAACGCGCAAGCCCATTCCTGCCTATGCCCGCCCTTTCGCGCTCCACAGTCTGCAGCAACGTTTTTCCTATATTTTCAAAGGGCATAAATATTATCCTTCTCTTTGCGAGGGAAGGGCGCTGGAAGAGCAGGGCGTTGAAATCGGAGATATTGCTGTCAGCCATGTTGATCAGCCCCATGGCGGCATAACGTCGGCCGGACTGCGCTTCGAGCACCAAGGAAAATCCATCGTTTACGCCACCGATTTTGGCGAGGTGACCCCGGAAATGCGGGCTTTATACCACAACTGCGACCTGTTTGTGGTCGACGCCTTGCGCGACGAGCCGCATCCCACTCATGCGCATCTCGATATGACTTTGGCGCTTGTTGAGGACGTCAAGGCGGGGCTCAGTCTGTTGACGCATATGGACAAGTCGATGGACTATGCCCTTCTTGTCAGCATATTGCCGGATCATGTCCGGCCCGCCTATGATGGCTATGTGAGAGAGGTCTGAACGGTGACAGAGGACCAGAATATCAATCTTGTGTTCGCGATCGGTGCGCTGGTGCTGGTTGCCGGCGCTCTGTTTTCGCGTCGCATTGGACTGGGCGAGATTATCCGTAACATATTGGCGTGGGTGGCGATCTTTGCCCTGTTCATCGTCGGATTTTCCTATCAGCGTGAAATATTGGCGGTCTGGAGCCGGGTCACCGGCGAAATGACCGGATCAAACGAACAGGCGGTGGTCGGGGATACGTTGCGGATCCGGCAATCAGCGGACGGTCATTTCTGGGTCGATGCAAAGGTTAACGCAGAGCCGGTCCGGTTTCTGATCGACAGTGGCGCGACCACTACGGCAATGACTTTGGCGACCGCGCAGCAAGCCGGCATCAATATCAGTGACAGTCCGTTTCCGGTTATCCTGAGCACCGCTAACGGATCCGTCCAGGCGCAGCGCGGAACCATTCAGTCGTTGCAGATCGGACCGATGCTGGCAAAGGATCTGCCGGTTGTTGTGGCGGAGGAATTTGGCGATTCCAATGTGATCGGGATGAATTTTTTGTCAAGTTTGCGAAGTTGGCGCGTGGAGGGTACGGAAATGGTGTTGGAACCGCCGACCGGAGCCCCTCCGGGATGAGCTTTGATTTAACATAATATATATTATCAACCTTATCGACAGACCGGAACGGATGGCCCATTGATCGATCCCCTGCTAGAAATCATGCGGCTTTTGCGCGATCCGGACACCGGATGCGAATGGGACAAGGTGCAGACCTTCAAAACCATTGCGCCCTATACGATCGAGGAAGCCTATGAAGTTGCCGATGCCATAGAACGTGACGATATGGTGTCACTTCGCGACGAACTTGGCGATCTCCTGCTGCAGGTCGTGTTTCACAGCCAGATTGCGGCCGATCACGGCAAGTTCGACTTTCAGGACGTGGTCACGGCGATCTGCGACAAAATGACCCGGCGGCATCCGCATATTTTTGGCGAAGCAGACGAAAGCCCCGGATGGGAACAAATCAAGGCCGGCGAACGCGAGCAGTCCGGCCAGTCGAGCGCGCTCGACGGTGTGGCACTGGCCCTGCCCGCCCTGCTGCGCGCGCAGAAGATTCAGAAGCGGGCGTCCCGTGTGGGGTTTGACTGGCCGGACAAGGCACCGGTCAAGGAAAAGCTGCTTGAGGAGCTGGACGAAGTCGAGGCGGCGAGCAGCGACGAGCAGGTCCACGAGGAAATCGGCGACCTGCTCTTTTCCGCAGTCAATCTGGCCCGGCATTACAAGGTCGATGCGGAACGCGCGCTCGCCGACGCGACGGCGAAATTTACCAAGAGATTCAATCTAGTGGAAGCCAGTCTTGATAAAGATATGCAGGAAATGTCGATCCAGGAACTGGAAGCAGAATGGCAGAAGGCGAAAACCAGCCTGGCGACCGGCTGAGCGCTTAGTCCAGCGCGTCGTAGCGGCCCCAGTTTCGCGGTGACATTTCCACCTCGAGCACGAGTTCATCCGCCTGTTGCTCGCTGCTCAGCACCCGGCCATTTTCATGCAGCCAGGCCATTCGCTTGCCGTCGGACGCCGCAATGGTGATCTTTTCGCACTTATAGCCTTCAGACAAGGTTTTCGCGATCAGATTGACCAATATATCGACGCCCGCACCGGTTTCGGCCGAGATAGCGCAAACATTTTCCGGCAGCGGCGGCATGATCCGCGCATATTCCGGGTCGTCGGGATCAATCTTGTCGATCTTGTTCCAGGCCTCGATCACGGGAGGCCCCTCTCCTGCTTCCTCGGAGACGCCAAGATCGGCCAAAATCTGACGGACGTCACGCGCCTGGGCGTCGGTCGCCTCGTGCGAAATGTCGCGAACATGGACGATGATGTCGGCGGCGGTCACCTCTTCCAGCGTGGCGCGGAAGGCCGCGACCAGTTGCGTCGGCAGATCGGACACAAAGCCCACCGTATCCGACAGGATCGCCTTGTCGTAGCCGGGCAGGGAAAATTCGCGCATCGTCGGGTCCAGCGTGGCAAACAGCAAGTCCTCGGCAAAGACATCGGCACCGGTCAGCCGGTTGAACAGGGTCGATTTTCCAGCATTGGTATAGCCAACCAGCGCGATCACCGGCCAGGGCGCGCGCTGGCGCCGGTCGCGGTGCAGCGCGCGGGTCTTGCGCAAGTGGGCCAGATCCTTGCGCAATTTCGCCATCCGGTCGCGGATCATCCGGCGATCGGATTCGATCTGGGTTTCGCCCGGACCACCAAGAAAACCGAAGCCGCCGCGCTGCCGCTCCAGGTGGGTCCAGCTGCGCACCAGACGACCTGCCTGATAGTCAAGATGAGCGAGTTCAACCTGAAGACGCCCCTCTGCGGTGGCGGCCCTGGCACCGAATATCTCCAGAATCAGGCCGGTTCTGTCGATAACCTTGACGTCCAGCTTCTCTTCCAGATTGCGCTGCTGGATCGCACTCAGACTGCCATCGACAATCAATATGGTTGCGGACTGTTCCGCCATCATCTTGCCGATCTGGTCGACCTGGCCCGATCCGAACAGCGTGGCCGGTTTGGGTTTGCGAACCGAGAAATAAACCGTATCGGTTGCGACCAGACCAATGGCACGAGCGAGACCGGCCGCTTCGGCCAAGCGATGCTCGAGCGCAGCCTGGCTCAGGGACACCATATCCGGATGAGCGATCAGCGCCCGACCGCTTTTGCTGTCGAGACTTTCCTTCTCAAATGGGATCAATGCGCACCATCGTCGGCATTGTTATAATCGGCCAGATTGAGCGGTCCGCCCGGCTGCACGGTCGATATCGCATGTTTGTATACGAGCTGTGACAGCCCTTCGCGTTCCAGCAATATGCAAAACAGGTCATAGGCAGCGACCTCGCCCTGCAACATCACGCCGTTGACCAGAAACATGGTCACCGGATCGTTGCTGTCGCGAACGGCGGTAAGAAATACCTCCTGAAGCACCCCTGCCCTTGCCTTCGCCTTCGCCATCATATCGGTAAAGGGCTCGGTATCGAGCGCCTCTGACGGCATGATCGTTGAAATGGCATGTTTGTAGACCAGCTGCGACTGACCGTCGCGGCGAAGCAGGACGGAAAAATTGTCGAACCAGGTGACAATGCCCTGAAGCTTGGTAAGCGAGAGCTGTAGGCCGCCTTGCGGGTTATGGCATTGAAGGGTTGAAGGCT
>JAUCYS010000009.1 GCA_030373505.1 Parasphingorhabdus sp. | reverse complement strand
TATTCATGGGTTCGGCTCCGCCCGAAAGCCCCGGCGACCATAACACCGGCCTGCAGATTTTGTGCCGTAGATATGAGAATATCCGAAGGATGAGAATTCCGCGATGACAATAGTTGCAAGTGCGAATCCACACCATGATTAGCGAGATATTTGCAAGCCGCATCTCGCGGAAGTTCGGTTGGCTTATCTTCATCAATTGATACGATATGGACCTCACTCGCAATTTTGATCAAGGGAAGCGATGAGCGTAATGCATTGGCAGCTTCGATACTCCCATTCCAACAGATGATAGCCGGATGCGCAAGGTTTATTCCAATCAAATCATAAGGTTGAAACAATATTGGCGTCCGGACGTGACTTAGTAGCTCTCCAAAAAATGCTGTTGGTCGGTTTTTATCAGAATTTCCTTGCGGCCGACCCAGAATCGCTAAGTCCCGCAAAGAACTCTCACGTATTATAGCCGTAACTGGATCCCCTTCAATATGATTGAAATCCCATCTTACATTCTCTTTGTCTAACCGCTCTTTTGTCTGCATGCGGATCTTTTCTCCGTGCTTTTGAGCCTCAACAATGAAACGGTGCTTGGCCGCCACGCCCCCATAAGCATCGAGCATATTAAATGAACCGAGTGATGAAACATGGAGGCAACTCAAATGGCCCTCGATTGCGCGGGTTACATCAAGCGCCGCTTGGGCTGACGGATCTGGCCCTTAATCATCAATGTACCATAGCACGGACTGCATAATATTTATTCCTTCCAACCAACCACATAATTTGCTTTAGGATATCATTTTTTCCTAAAGCTTGTTGTAAGCAGCACCCAAAAATATCCCCAACTCAATCCAAACATCCACCCCGCAACAACATCACTTGGCCAATGTACACCTAAAGCCACTCGCGAAATTCCGATAGTTGCAGTCAACAGCAAAGCCGCTGACACCAAGTAAATCCCTGCATGCCGTTCGGGTCGGATCTGGGTAAACAGCATGGCCATCGTTAGATATACAATTGCGGAATTGGCCGCATGCCCACTGGGGAAACTCATGGAATATTGGGTTGTAAGGTGCTCAACAACCTCGGGACGCGATCTGCTAAAATGGTCTTTTAAAAGCGACACGATCACCATTCCACCGACAGTCGGCGCCAATAGCGCCAAGGCAAAATAGTAGGTTCTTCTTACAACCAGATATGCAGCAACCAAAATGACAAGAACGATCAGCAATTTGGAGTCTCCCAAAATTGTAATAGCTCGAAGAATATCTGGAAGCCAGTCAGGACCAGACAATATGTTAGGGTTTGACGAAGAGCGAAACGCGAGCAAAATGCTGTTGTCTATTTTCGCTAAATGACCTGCCGCGACTTCCGACCAGAGCCAGAAAAAGAGCATAGCTAGAATCGAAACGCCGCCGATCAAAAACGCAATTCTTTGAGCCGCGATGGCTCGGGGAACCAAAATTCGAGCTATTCGCATTTTGACCCCTGGCGGGAGATGGCTGAATTTTCGCTAAGACTGAACATGGGCGCTACTCATCCAGCCTGATTTATATCGTTATAACCAAGAAGCCGAAGTGCGTTGACTACCACCACAAGCGTCGAGCCTTCATGCATCACGACAGCGGGGCCGATCCCTAAGCCGAATAGGGTTGCCGGTATCAATACGGCGACCACGCCGAGACTGATCCAGAGATTTTGACGGATAATGCTACTTGTTGATCTGCTGAGACCAACGGCAAAAGGCAATGTTGCCAGATCATCTGCCATTAGGGCAATATCTGCCGTTTCAAGCGCGACATCGGAACCCGCGGCTCCCATGGCTATTCCGACGCTTGCATTGGCCATAGCTGGAGCATCGTTCACGCCATCACCAACCATCGCCACTCCACCCTGATCGCTCAGTTGAGCAATTTTCTCGACCTTGTCATCCGGCATCAAATCACCGAAGGCTTCGTCGAGGCCCACTTCCAGGGCTATCGCATCCGCGACTTTCTGATTGTCGCCCGAAATCATCATCATCCGCGTGATGCCGATCGAGCGGAGCTTGTTTATAACTTCGGACGCTGAAGCGCGGGGCGTGTCCCTAAGGCCAAGAACACCAAGAAATGCGCTGCCACGCCTGACAATCATGGTGCTGCGACCGCGTGAAGACATTTCGGTAACTTTTTGAGCGACATCTTCAGGAAGCGCATCCTGATCATCTTTGAGAAAAAGCCCCGCTTTCCCTATAAAGACGTTTTCGCCATTGATTTTGGCAGAAACACCTTTACCCGTTATGCTCTGAAAATCTGTAGCGATCAGATCCGATGTTCCGAGGCGTTTTGCTGCAGCACGCACAATAGCTTGCGCCAGAGGGTGATCACTATGCACTTCGACCGCGGCAGAAATTGCGATGAGTTCGTCTGCTCCAATTTCTCCGAAGGGCACCGTCTCGACCAACTCCGGTTCGCCAATCGTAAGGGTCCCGGTTTTATCAAAAGCGATCGAATCAAGCTTACCCAGCATCTCGAGAGGCGCGCCGCCCTTTATCAAAACACCGCCGCGCGCTGCACGGGCAATCCCGCTTAAAACAGCGCTGGGTGTGGCAATAGCCAGCGCACAGGGGCTGGCAGCAACGAGGACTGCCATCGCCCTGTAAATGCTGTCGGAGACTGGCTCGTCTATCACCAACCAGGAAAACCCAGTTGCGATTGCAAGCAGAATGACAACCGGCACAAAAATTCGTTCAAATTTATTGGTGAAGCTCTGCGTTGGCGATTGACGCGTCTCCGCATCGTTCACCATTTCGACAACCCGTGCCAAAGTGGTTTCCGACGCCAATCGGGTGACTCGCACTTCGAGACTACCGCTTCCGTTGATGGATCCGGCGAAAACCCTATGTTCGGATTTGACTTTATCGGCCGCTTTGGCCGCCGCTACAGCGTTGTCGACCGGACGCTTATCGACCGGGAGGCTCTCACCGGTTATGGGTGCCTGGTTGACGCTGCTCGCCCCTTTGACAACAAAACCGTCTGCTGGAAGTCGCTCGTTGGAGCGGATGATTACAATATCGCCGATTACCAACTCGGCCACGGGCAATCGCAATTCCTCTCCATCCCTGCGGACCACCGCCTCCTCGGGAGCAAGGTCAGACAGTGCGGATATGGCATTGCGCGCGCGGGCCATCGCATAATTTTCAAGTGCATGGCCGATGCTGAACAGGAATAATAGAAAGGCTCCCTCTGCCCATGCCCCGAGCCACGCCGCCCCGCCGGCGGCAACGATCATAAGAAAGTCTATTTCAAATTTTCGACGTCTGATCTTTTCAAATGCTTCCAGGATCGTGAAGTAGCCACCAAAAAAATAGGCCGCCACCAAAAACCAGAAGCCGATACTCGCAGGCAGGAGATTGATTTTGGGTCCCAGCCATCCGGCAAGAAGGGCTGCACCGCAAAGGCCTGCAAAAACTATTTCTGCACGGCCACCAAGCAACCTGTCGATTAGCCCTCCGTGTGAGTGATCTGAATTTTCCAGGTGCTTGCTGTTCACATCGGTCATTTCTGTTCTGCCGCTCGTGTGAGAACATCAACCTTTTCCAAGCTGACAAGCCCGATCCCTCGCAAATCGTCTAGCTGAGTATAGAAATCTTCCAGTCGTGCCCGGGCATCGATTATTTCGATCACCACCGGCGGGTTATCGCCAATTCCGAACGCGTGATGTTCATGAACAATGGAAGACGAAGAGAACCCTAATATTCCTTTCAGGACGGTGCCTCCGCGAAGACCATAAGACCTGGCCCGAGCAATAATGGTGGTAACAACCGTCTCGTCCCCATGCATTGCGGCTTCATCGGTATAAATCCGCATGAGCGATATTTGTTGCGGCTTTTGCATTATGCACTCCTTCTCATTCTGGCTTTGGACGGAAACGTTGCAGGATTGGAAACTTGTCCAAAGAGGGCGTGAATCGCTTGATATGCGGCCTCAAATCGGGAAATTCGCGCTCAAGCATCAACCGCGTCACGGCGGGCAACACGAAAAGCGTCAATATCGTTGCGGTGATCAAACCGCCGATAACCACGATCGCCAACGGCTTTTGCACCTCAGCGCCTGTGCCAGTCGCGATTGCCATCGGAACGAAGCCTAACGAAGGCACGATGGCTGTCATCAGAATGGACCTGTAGCGTTCGACTGCGCCAGAGTAGATGGCCTCAACCAATTCCACGCCAGATTCAAGACGCCCCTGAATGGCGGTCATCATCACAAGTCCATTGAGCACCGCCACGCCGGCCAGAACAATAAAGCCCACAGCAACCGAGATAGAGAATGGCAGACCCGTTACTGCTAGCGAGAATATCCCGCCTGCAATTCCCAGAGGGACTGTGACAAATACTGCGGCAGCCATACGTAAGTTACCGAGAGCCATGACCAGCAAACCAAAGATCAACAGCGCTATGACAGGAACAACAAGATTGATTCTTGCCTGAGCGGCCTGCAGGCTTTCAAATTGCCCGCCCCATTCGAGGATGACTCCTGATGGTAAAGTAACATCGCGCTCAATTTGGGACTTCGCTTCGTTCACAAAGGAGCCAACATCGCGGCCTCGAACATTGAGCTGCACAACAACGCGCCGCTGTCCGTTTTCCCGGCTTATCTGATTGAGGCCTTCGGTTTCTTTCAGGGTAGCCAAGGATCGGAGTGGAACCGACGACCTTTTCCCGAAACCATTGTCTGGCAAAATAACTGGTAGCGCTCCGATAGCGTCGATATCATTTCGCACTTCGCTAGGTAGCCTCACAACAATATCAAACCTGCGGTCACCCTGAAATACCAGCCCGCTTTCCGCGCCGCCCAATGCAGCGCTGACGGTTGCGGCCACTTCGTCAACGGTGAGACCATGGGCTGCAATTGCCGAATTATCGAATTGCACGTCTAATGTCGGAAAACCCTCGGTTTGCTCGACGCGGACATCCGCAGAGCCTTCGATGCCCGAAAATGCAGCTGCAAGCTGATTAGCCGTAGCAGTAAGCTGTTCCAGATCGTCGCCGAATACCTTGACGGCAACATCACCTCGCACACCGGCTATCAACTCATTGAAGCGCATCTCAATAGGCTGACTGAACTCGTAGTTCTGGCCAATGAGATTGGCTAATCTCGCTTCCATCTGTTCCACCAGCTCTGTCTTTGAAAGCGACGGGTCGGGCCATTCATCTTTCGGACGCAAAATGATAAATGCATCGGAAATATTGACCGGCATGGGATCGCTGGCCACTTCAGCTGTTCCGGTTTTTGAATACATGAAGCGGACTTGTGGAAATTTGGAAATCTCCCGCTCGATCTGTTTTTGCATTGAAACGGACTGATCCAGCGACGTGGACGGTATTCGGATCGATTGAAGGGACAGATCCTGTTCGTCCAGCTGCGGCATGAACTCGCTACCGAGAAAGCCGAATATGCCGATAGACAGTCCAAATACGGCGAGCCCTGCCAAGGTTGCCCGTCCGGGCCATTTCAGTGCTTTTCGTAATGCCGGTTCGTATTTGCTTTTGCTCCAGCTCACCATCCGAACCTCTTTTTCAGAAACACGGCCGCTTATCAGCAGTGCTAATAATGCCGGGACCAAGGTCAGTGAGAGAATAAACGCCGATATGAGCGCAAGCATTACGGTGATGGCCATCGGCGAGAAGGTCTTTCCTTCAACACCCTGAAAAGTCAGTAAAGGCACGAAAACCAGCAAAATGATCGCCTGGCCAAATAACGAAGGCCTGATCATTTCTCTTGTCGATGCAATTACTTCTTCCAGTCGCTCGCCAAGAGACAGAAGTCGTCCTTCCTCATGTTGCCGGCCTGCCATCCGGCGCAGAAAATTTTCTACGATGATAACGCTGCCATCAACGATCAAGCCGAAATCAAGAGCGCCCAGGCTCATGAGATTTCCCGAAACGCCAAATCGGTTCATCCCGATTGCCATCATCACAAAGGAAACGGGAATGACCAGCGCTGTAATCAGCGCTGCTCTGAAATTGCCCAGCAGCAGAAACAGCGCAACGATAACCAGCAAAGCGCCTTCGGTCAGGTTTTTTTCCACCGTGCTGATGGTCGCATTCACCAGTTTCGAACGGTCCAGAACGACTTCCAATTTTATGCTGCGGGGCATGGTCTTTGCGATTTCCGCAAGCCGTTCACCGGTTGCAGCGGCCACCGCACGGCTGTTTTCGCCAAGCAACATCAACGCGGTTCCGACGACGACCTCTTCGCCATTCTCGGTTGCCGCGCCCGTTCGCAAATCGCCGCCATTGCTGACCCATGCCACGTCCCGTACGCGAACCGGAATACCTTCGCGCCTCGCGATTATAGAGTTTTCAATGTCTTCCAGCGATTTCAACCGTGCGTCTGCCCGCACCAGGAAAGCCTCTCCACCGCGTTCAACAAAATTTGCGCCGACGGAAAGGTTGATTCTTCCCAGGGCCTTGGAAAGATCGTCAAATCCGATTCCGTAGGAAGAAAGGCGCGCTGCAGAAGGGGTGACAACAAACTGTTTGGCATAACCGCCGATCGAGTCGACACCGGCGACACCCTGGACGTTGCGCAACTGCGGTCCGATGACCCAGTCCTGAAGCGTGCGCAGATACGCCGCCTTCGAGACTTCATCGTTCAAGCGTTCACCTTCGGGTGTCAGATATGAACCATCAGATTGCCAACCAGGGCCGGACGCAACCTTTCCTTTTTCAAACGGCTCGTAGCTGACCGTCCACATCAAAACCTCGCCCAGCCCTGTCGACACCGGTCCCATTGCCGGCTCGGCCGTGGCCGGCAGGCTGTTGCGAACAGTCGTCAGTCTTTCGGCGACCTGTTGACGGGCAAAGTAGACGTCGGCGCTATCGTCGAATATTGCCGTAACCTGCGAAAAGCCGTTGCGGGAGATGGAACGGGTCGTCTGCAGTCCCGGAATACCCGCGAGCGATGTTTCAACCGGATAAGTCACCAGCCGCTCAATATCGAGCGGTGACAATGAAGGATCGACGGTGTTGATCTGGACCTGATTATTGGTGATGTCAGGGACAGCATCAATCGGCAGATTCACCAGATTATAGATTCCGAAGGCCGCGACGGTGGCAAGAAAACATACGGTAAGATACCGATTACGAACGGATATTTCGACGAGACGTGCAATCATAGCCGTTGCTCCAATGAGAATGGTTTAATCAATGTTCTGCTTCGCCGCGGCCAAGTTCAGATTTTAGAAGAAAGGCGTTTTTGCCGGCGATTTGCTCACCGGCCTCGAGACCGCCGACGATCTCTATTCTACCGCCGCTCTTTGCTCCGGTCGTGACGGTCCGCGCAAGAAAACCAGATATTGTCTTTACGAAGACGACGCTGCGTCCCTCGACGGATTGCACCGCTTCTGCGGGAACAATCAAAGCCGCCGGCTGATTGCTCGCTGTCTGCTGACGTATGCGTACCCGCAAATATTCACCGGGGACAAGGGCGGTGCCTGAAGCCGGAGCGAGCACTACGATGGCCGCTCTGTTTTCCGGATCGGCCGCTGGTGTGACTGCCAACACCCTGGCGGATATTTCCCCCTCGGACGTTTCGACCGTGGCCGCGGCACCGGTTGCGATGTTGCGCGCATCTTGCGCGGGAACGGCCGCCTCAATTTGAATAAGGTTGGGATTGGCAATCCGAAACAGTTCATCCTGGGGATTGACATAGGAACCGAGAATTGCCGGACTGGACGTTATCCGGCCGCCAATCGGAGAGCGCACAGCAATGAATCGTCCACTGACACCGGACGCCGCTGCCGCCTGGGTCGCTCGCCTTGCTTCTGCCGCTGCCTGCTGATTTTCTGCTCTCGCCGTTTCAAGATCTGCGCGGGCGGTGATTTTTTCGTCGTAAAGGCGCTGCTCGCGGTTCAGCTGCGAGCGGGCAAGCGCGGCACGCGACTCTGCCGATATAAGCTCGGAACTGATTGCGGCGGCCTCGCGGCTTTCGATGGTGGCCACGGTCTCGCCACGCCGAACCGGGTCTCCCAACCTCTTTTTAATGCTGGTGATCCTGCCTTCAGCGCCGGCACTCAATATGGCTTGCCCTTGCGGAGAGGAAGCGACGCTGCCCTGCGCGATGATCTCGGCATCCAGTGAACCTGCAGTGACGTCGAATATTCCGATTTCGGAGGTGCGCAGCTGCTCTTTTGTCATTTCGACAAGGCCCTCTTTTTCCGAATGATGTCCTTCTGCGGTGTTGGCAGCACCCTGATTTTCAGCACTGCCGCCGGATGAGCCACTGAAAATTACTGCCAGCACAACCGCAAGCGCGGTGGCCAGGCCAGCGACCATGATCCATTTCCTGTCGTTCATTTTATCGATCCTTGTTCAAATTTGGTGACCGACCGTGGGCCATATTCGCGCTATCTGAAGAGGCTCTGGCAGGCGCGATACGGGTTGCGTCAGCATGAAGCCCGGCCCAGCGATCGGCATTGATGTCACGAGGAACAGGCCAGCCAGAACGGCCAGCATGAGACAGACGCCATCTGTTATCATGCGATTACGCCGTGATCTGTTTTCCGTATTCTCATCTATTTGGCCGCCAATCTCAGCAGCGTTATCGCTGCCTTCGCTCGTGCCACCTTGGCGTCGAGCAGGCTGAGTTCGGCCGTGTCCCTTGCCGCCGCTGCGTCGAGGACATCCAGAAGGGTAAATTTTCCGTATTGATAGCCCAGTTGAGCCAGTCTTGACGCCTCTTCAGCCTGGGGAAGAGTCTGGCTTTCAAGAGTTTCCACCCGGCTTTGCGTTGCTTGCAGTTGATTCCTGGCAATATCATATTCGCGGTTGATCTCTGCCAAACGCAGCGATCGACGTGCTTCGGCCGCTCTAACACCCGCTTCTGCAGCTTGAATGCTGCCCTGGTTGCGATTGCCAAACGGTATGGCAATCGAAGCGCCCACGATAAACGCGGTATCCCCGCTTTCTTCAAAACGCCTGACGCCGCCGCTGAACGTTAAATCCGGAACCGCATTGGCACGTTCTCGCGTCACAATGGCACTGGCAGCGTCCCGGTGCGCTTTGGCGGCCTTGATCCGCAGCGATTGGGAGAGGTCAGCTTCCAATTTTACATCACCACGGCCCAGCCAAACCGGCTCAACTTCCTCAGGCGGGGTTTGCGAACCCCAAAGCGATGCGAGCAATAATCTGGCGGAATATTCCTCCGCCCTTGCGGCTTCCAGCGCTGCTTTCGCTTCCCCAAGTGCAGCCTCGGCGCGCAAGGCTCTCAAGGGCGGGTCGCGACCAGTTTCAACAAGGATCTGGGCAATCTTAGACAGTTGCTTATTACGATCAACGACGCGTGTTGCAAAGTCGAGGCGGCTCCGCGCAGCGACGGCTTCTGTATATGCCAATCGCACGGCACTGGCCAGTTCGGCCCGAGAAATTGCGGCTTCTATTTCGGCGAGGCTTGTCTGCGCGCGCGCCGCACCTGTTCTGGCACCGCGTTTGCCGCCGAGCTCCAAACGGTGCCCCACGGAAACCGTATATTCGGTTGAACGCAAACCTTTAAAAACGCCGCTTCCCGCGACGTTTTCAACTTCGAAGGAGACCTCAGGATTCAGTCCGAGGCTTGCTTGCTTCTGGTTCCCGCGCGCGACATCAATTTCTGCCTGGGAAACTTGCACCGAAGGCGATTCAGCGCCAGCACGCGCCAGGGCCTCGTTTAAACTCACGCTTTGCCCCTCCGCCAGAACGGGAGTGGCAGAGCAAGCGACAAATAGCATTGCCGCACAGAGGCGCAGGTGCGCCATTTTCTTCAACATCTCTGAGAGGTCCTCGCTTAACTAATTGAAGTAACGCCATAAGTTAGGCGCAAGTCAGAATTAGTTCAGACGCGAGGTGGTCGTTTTAAACGTGAGGAATGCGCAGAAAGCGCAAATTGATCGGCGTTGCTGCTGAAACCGGAACTAGCCCGATCAACCAAGCCATCAACGCCCAGCAGCCGCGCTGCGGCAACGCTGCCGCTATGGCAATGACCATGTGGACAGATTCCATGTTTGCCGGCATCTTCTTGCGAAGGCGCTTCGTCCGAGTGGCCGGTATCAGAAATGGATATCAGTTCGACAGCTTGCGTTTCGCTGGCGCATTCAGCCGCTTCGGCGACCGTCATGCTCGACATAATCAGAACGAGTAAAACCGCCATCAGGCGAAAGAGCCCTGACGTTTTTCCCTTTATGCCGCTGCGTTGATTCATGACTTGGTCCATTACAGTATCTCACAAAGCCATCAAGCGCTTTTGGACAACATTCCCAATATTTCATATAGTTAGATATGTAATATCATTAATTTATAGGTCACTGGCATACAGATGATGGCAAGCCCGATCATTGATCGCTGGCGCGATTGAGCCAAGCGGCCATCATATTTTGCGCTGTTTCCGAGAATGTTTGATCCGAAGGTTTCAAGTCAGATATCGTCCCTGGAATAGAGGCAAGATATAGATGGCCCCCTGCAACGTAGAACTTTCGTGCGCAGGCAGCGGCTGGCTTTGGTCCTTCATGCACCGGAATTTAAGATTTCTTTACTATGCCGCCCTCATGCACAAAACAGCCAATCCCTCAACCGGTTCAGCCCACTCAACCAGCAAATTTTATAGATTGGCTGAAATGACCTTTGTTCCCGTGATATTCGGGATCATAGCCTTTTTCAGCGTCGAGCTGACGATCGACAGCGGCCGGATTGCGGCGTTCTGGTTCGGCAATGCTGTTCTGATCGGTATCCTCCTTCATCGCTCCGCCCTCTGCAAATTGCTGCTCTTGACCTTGTGTCTTGCTGCTAACATGATCGCAAATCTGGCGATTACGGACGCCTTGCCCATTGCGCTTGGTCTGGCGTTCACCAATAGTGTCGAAATCCTGGTCGCACTGGTTCTCCTCGAGAAATTCCTGCCTGCCAATCAATTTTTTGAAGGGCTTGAACAACTCGGACGGATTGCCGTCATCGGCGCAGCCGTCCCGGCGGCTGTAGGAGTCCTGGCGGCATGCGTTCTGCTCTACGCAAACCAGGGTGAATTTACGGCCAACTGGAGTCACTGGTTTGCCGGCCATGGCATTGCGATACCGATCTTCACCTCGATGGTTTTGACGGTACGGGACTTTATGCAAAAGAACGTGAAACCTGACCGCACGCTGTGGACCAGAACGGGAACCGTGGGCCTGGTGCTGTTGGCGACCATCGTCGTGATTTTCGGACAGAAAACCTATCCTTTCCTTTTTCTGGCGATACCAGCGGTCGTTTTCGCGGCTTTCCGCACCGGAATGCTCGGGACAGCGATAACCGTTGCCGTCCTGGCAGTAGCGGCATCGGTTGCGACGTTTTTGGGATATGGACCTATTTCGCTGGTAAGAGGCGGAATCCGCGAGGAAATAATCGCGCTTCAGGTGTTCCTTGCAGCATGCCTTTCGGTTGGTCTCCCGGTCGCAGTCGTGCTGGAAAATCGCAAGGCGGTCAGCAAAGAACTGGAAGAAAGCCGCGACTTCATTGCGTCAATCATGGACGGTGTCAGCGAAGTGATATTCAAGATCGATGGCAATTGGCGCTGGAAATATCTGAATCGTCAGTGGTCGGCCCTGACCGGCGAAGCGATTACCCAGGCCGTTGGCGAGGCTGCTTTTGCGAACGTGCATGTCGACGACCTGCCCCAGCTCGCTGCTCTCAAGGCAACCCTCGAAGCGGGTCAGCAACCTGATGGCAAGGTTCTCCTTCGCCTGGAGACGCCTGGCAATGTCCTTCGCCATATATCGATCGGTATTGAACCGGTGTTGGATGAAGATGGTCTGTTTTGCGGTGCCATCGGCAATTTCAGCGACGTTAGCGAAAGAGCCATGCGCGACCACGCTCTGGCCGAGAGCGAGGCCCGTTTCCGGCGTCTGGCCGAAGCATCGCCGGTAGGAATTTTCCAAGCCGACGAAACGGGCAGTATAACCTATGTCAATTCAGCATGGCTCAGTCGCTTCAGGATTGATGCCGAGGCCATGCTGGGCGATGGGTGGAAGGCGGTACTTGCTTCCGGCGAGGAATATGAAAACGACCCCGCTTTCTCGGGCTTCAACAAGCCGGGCGATGTCCGGCGACGTGTCATTCGCTTTATCGATCGCGACGGAGAAGATTTCTGGTGCGAAGCAGTCAACGCGGTCGAATTCAACAATGATGGAGAAATCGTCGGCTTTGTGGGCGTGCTCAACGACATCACCGAGCAACGGAAGGCGACCGAACGGCTGATCGAGAGCGAAAGACGCTTCCAGGTCCTCTCCAACATGGCACCAGCGGGCATTTTCCGGACGGATGCACAGGGGGAGTGCACTTATGTCAACAACAAGTGGAAACAGTTGACCGGTCTGGCGGACGGGGAATGGGAAGGATCAGGTTGGTCACGGGCGCTGCATCCAGACGATGCGGGGCGCATCCGGCCATTGTGGGTTGAAGCGGTGACAAGCGGCCAGTCGTTCGACGAGGAGTTTCGCTGGCTACGGCCAGACGGCGTGGTCGTCTGGGCGCATGCCACTTCCGGACCCGAGATCGACCAGGATGGCGAAGTAGCCGGATATATCGGGGTCGCAACGGACATTACCGAGCGCAGACGTGCGCAAGGCGAACTCGTCAAGCGCGAAGCCCAACTTTCCCTGCTGGCTGAAAACGCCACCGATGCAGTCTTGCGACTCAATCTGGATGGAATCTGCAAATATGCTTCTCCTTCGGCGAAGAGCGTATTCGGGGTTGAGCATTCGGTCCTTGTGGGAAAACAGTTCATTGCCGGATTCCACGAGGACGATGACGAAGCGGTAAAAGAAGTGTTCGCCAGCATGGCGCGCGGAGATCAGGAGCAGGCGCGGCTTGCCTTCCGCTCGAAAAGTCTGGTCGAGGCCGGGGTTTTCAACTGGCTTGAAGCGAGTTGCGGCCTTGTTCGTGATCCGGTGACCGGAGAACCGAGCGAGATTATCGCTTCGCTGCGTAATGTGAATCAGACAAAACTTCTTGAAGAGGATCTGAAAACCGCCAAGGGCGCCGCGGAAGCTGCCGTCGAGGCCAAGTCCGCATTTCTCGCCAATATGAGTCATGAGATCCGCACACCGATGAACGGTGTAATCGGGTTTACTGAACTGGCGCTCTTGGGGGATGTCAAGGGCGAGCAACGCGAACAGCTTGAAATGATAGCCGATTCCGGCCGCGCCATGCTGCGCTTGCTCAATGACGTGCTTGATCTGGCAAAAATCGAGGCCGGGCAGATGACGGCTGCCAACGAACCAACCGATCTGCGTCACAAATTGGGGGGATGCCTCAGGCTGATGGAGCCGGTTGCAAAGCAGAAAGGTTTGTCGCTTGTGCTGACTGTAGCAGAAAATGTACCCAAATTCGTGCAAACTGACCCGATGCGGCTGCGTCAAATCATTCTCAATCTGATCGGCAACGCACTCAAGTTCACCGAGCAGGGTACGGTGGAGGTGGAGGTGACAGCTGATCTGGCAGAAGCCGGATCTGAATTTCGTGTCAATGTCCGCGATACGGGGATCGGCATCGCTCCGGACCGGATCGCCTCGGTCTTCGAGAAATTCACGCAGGCCGATGATTCCACCGCACGGCGCTATGGAGGAACCGGTCTGGGCCTGCCGATCAGCGCTCAATTGGCAGAGTTGCTCGGTGGCACATTGTCGGCGACCAGCGAGCCCGGGAAGGGATCCAATTTCACGCTGATTCTGCCACTCGAAATAACTGACACGCCCGACACGGTCGACGCCCCCGTCGGCGAAGCAAAGTTACAGAAATGTATCACGGAAGTTCGTGTATTGGTGGCAGAAGACAATCCGATCAACCAGCGGTTGACGTTGTCCATGCTGAAAAAGGCCGGTTTCAGTGCTGATCTCGCGGAGGATGGCGCGCGGGCGATCGCGATGGTCGAGAAGCAACGCAAACTCGGCAAGCCCTACGGGCTGGTGCTGATGGATATGCAAATGCCGACGCTAGACGGACTGGAGGCAACCCGGCGATTGCGCGCTGGCGGGCATGATTCTGAATCCCTGCCGATCGTCGCACTGACCGCCAATGCCTATCCCGAAGATATTGCCACCTGCCGTGCAGCCGGAATGCAAGCGCATCTGGCCAAACCACTGCGCATGCGTGACCTGGAGGCAGCTCTCGCAACATGGGGTAGGGTTGCACCAAAATCGGCCGTCCCGGAGATCGAGCAGGAAACCAACCCGGAAATCATTCGGATGTACGTCGACCAAAAGCAGAATGTGCTGTCGGCAATAGACGAGATACTGCGTCAAACGAAGTTTGACGAGCAGGCCCTGAGCGGCCTTGTCTCCCAGCTCCACCAGATCGCCGGCATTGCAGCCTTCTTCGGCGAAGCGAAGCTCGGTGAAGCCAGTAGCGAGATGGAGGATCGCCTGCCGACAAGCGCCGCAGGCGATGTTCCTGCTATGTTGAGGGAGATCAGGAAGATGCTGGCGGCGTGAGGCCGCGCCCAAGGGGTGGTAGCAATCTCAGCAGTTCATAAGACATGACCTGTTCACGGTTGGTGGACTGGGCTTTGATCGCTGTCGATGCCTTGTAACTTTTTACAGAATTCTCGCGTCCGGGACTGGTCTCCCAGCCGTGGCTAGCCACGCCCTGCAGTTAAAGGTCGGGCTTGCCGAACCCGGCACGCGGAACCCCTTCCCATCTAGTGTCGCTGCGGAAAAAACTTCGGATCCCGCGCAGGCGATAGAGAAGGTTGACCTGGCGAAACCCGAAATTCTCGAACAGGGCTGCCTCGCCGATACGGGAAAGGTCTCGCGCATTGGGTGTCCGCCTGAGCTGGACCTCTTCGAGTGCCAGACTGCCCAGACTGAGCCCCGTGCCGAACAGCACCGTGAGTCCGAGAAACGCAAGCGCCATCATCGGGTCAAGAACCCCCAGCAAAATTGCTGCAGGCACGACAAAATAGCCGATGATTTCTGAGGGTGGGCCAATCACATCTTCTAGAATCAGTTGCGGCATGCCGATCATCCCGATCCGGCCATAGCGCGGATTGAAGATCATTTTCCGGTGCCGCTGAAGCGTCTCGAGTGCTCCTTGCTGCCAGCGGGCCCTTTGCCCCTTGAGTCCTGCCAGATTGGCGGGGGCTTCCGTCCAGCAGACGACGTCTGGCACGAATTTTATCGCATATTTGCGTCGCTGTTCGCGCATGTACCGGTGGATTCGCACCACCAGCTCAAGATCCTCGCCGACCGTGTCATGCCGGTAGCCGCCAATTTCGATCAACACGTCGCGCCGGAACATGCCAAAGGCGCCGGAGATAAGCATTAACGTGTTGGTGTGGGCATTGGCCACCCGGCAGGAGAGAAACGCCCGCAGATATTCGACAATCTGAAAGCGCGGAACCAAGGCCTTGGCCACGCCGATTTTGCGTATGGATCCGCCTTCGATCTCGCAGTCGTTGGCTATCCTGATGGTACCGCCGACCGCCATCAGCTGACCATTGTCGTGCATGAAGGGTTCGGCGGCGCGCAACAGGCCATCGGATTCAATAATCGAATCCGCATCAATTACACACACCAGCGGCGTCCGCGCGAAACCGATCCCGGCGTTGGCGGCATCCGCTTTGCGTCCGTTCTCCTTGTCGATCACCAGCAGATTGGGATAGCGCCGGGACCGCCACGTACCGAGGATCGCCGTCTTCTGGAGTGTCGCGATCTGGGTTCGGTTGCACGCCTCCATATCGAAATCCCGTATCAGGGTACCCAGTGTGTCATCCTTCGATCCGTCGTTGACAACGATCACCTCGTGATGCGGATATTCGAGTGCGAGCAGCGCCTTGACACTGTTGACGATCGACAGTTCCTCGTTGAAAGCCGGCGCGATCACCGACACCGGGAGCGCGAGGTCTCCGTAACGCTGCCACAGTTCGACCGAATTTTTGCCCGGCCGGATCCGCGTCGCAAACACCCATGCTGCCACGATAAGCTGAAAAACGCTGATTGCATTTCGGGCCGCAACCACCAGGAAGCATGCAAGAGCCAGATATAGAACGAGATTTGTGGCGACGGTTTGGAGATCGGAAACATTCATGCAACAAGACCTTTCAAACCATCACTGGGCCATTCATACTCGAGCACATCAAGCGCCTGTTCAGAGCGCAACCTGACCCAAATATCCTGGTCTTCCATCAACCGGTGTAGGTCAGGTATCGCGTCGCGCAGACCGAGCGCAGCGCAGCTGTTGACGGCCTGGATGCGGACGAACGCAACCGGATCTGAAAGCAGGTCGATTACCCATTCCGCGGCAGATGGATGGCCGAGTTTTGCTGCAGCGCGCAGGGCTGCACTCCTCAGTTCGGGATTGTCGGTACGGCTGGCGCGTTCGAGGGTCGGCAAAACAGAGGGGTCTTCCGACCAGCCCAGTGCATCGATGATCAGCGCCCGTTTCGCATGGGGCAAAGGATCGGCAAGCAGCAGGTTCAACTGGTCCACATAGTGGGGGGCTGAAGAGCGAAGCAGCGCGCTGTCGAGCCGGGTGGACTTGCGCTGGAACATCCCAAGGATACGGATGGTCTCGCGCGGCGGCGGCAGCGCCTTGATCGAGGCAAGGGCGAAGGCAGCCTCCAGCCGAACGGCACCGACACGATCTGACGTGAAAATCTCCCGAAGCCGGGCAATACAGGCCTCGCTGCCAAATTGCTGGAGCTGGCGTATAGTATCGACTCTGCGGGCTGCGCGCCAGCTGCGTGATTTGCGCAAGGTGGCCCGCAACAGTCCATCGAGTTCGGCCATCTGCATCAGCCGGTCACGCTCGCCACCGCGCAACAAAAGTCGAATATGGCTGACGACCGCAAGTCTTTGGTCAACCGTCCAGGCGGGAGAGGCTTCGTTATCAAGCTGCCCGGCAACGCGTCTCAAGTAGCTGCGGGTGATGGCTGCAAGAACGTCCCCTGCTTTTCGTGCCTTTGCTTCCTCACGCCAGCGGCGAAACAGCAGCACTCCGAAAAGCGCTGCCATTCCACTCGCCATAGCGGCAGAAATCCAGAAGATATGGACCGCGATCATTGCGCTTCGCCGAACCTCCAGCTGATACCGATTATCGCGGCCTTGCGCGAGTAGCTGTCGCGGCGTTCTTCGTATTCCGCGGTTGCGCGCACCGTTAAACGCTCGCCGACCGGAGCAATGATGCCCGTGGCAATACCGCGCAATTGCCGGGTGCCATCCGCTTCGACATCGGGATAGCTTGCGACGCTGACAAAATAGCCCGTCTTGCCCGGTGGTGCGTAATCAAGCCGCACGGTCCCGCCGATCCGGTAGTCGTCGCCTCCCCCGAAGAGATTGATCGTCCGCACCGTCCCGATGAAATCGCCGCCGAGCAATTGACGCACGCCCGCCTGCACAACCCCGACATCACTTCCGCGATAGGAGGCATAGCGAGCGTCGAGCAGTAAGTCGGTGCTGGCTGAAATTCGTTTTTCAATGCCAGTCGAAATGCTCCAGCGCTCACGAAAATCGGACTCCGGGGTTGCGCTTGCGGCTATATATACATTGCCCCCCGCTATCCGCCTGTCCAGACGCAGCGACAGCCGCGTGTCGGTTGCCAGCCTTTCTTCCCGGTTGACCTCAACAGTCGCGCTCGTCACCGGACCAAGCGAAACGCCGAGAGCCGCTTCTGATGTCAGCCAGTTCTGCTGGTCTCCACGCCGAAATGTGGCCCGCGAAACCGATTGCGCCGCACTGGCGCTAGAAACCCGGACCCTGCTCTGCGCCCGACGCCGCGCGATAGCGGTTCGAAAAGCATTCAGCCCCGGATAATCAGGTGCGGCAGAGGCGATGATCCGGCCTTGCGTTTCCGCTTCCGCAACCTTGCCCTGCCACAAGAGAATATTGCCCCGGGCAAGCTCGATATCGTGATCCCCCGGCGCAAGCGCATGCGCTTTGTCTATTGTCCGTTGCGCTGCTGCAAAGTCACCGTTCGCCGCCTGGACGGCGGCAAGCCGTCGCAGAAGATCGGCGTCCTCCGGGTTCTCGCGCAGCAGATCGCCCAGAATGAAAAGGGCGTCGTCAATCGCACCGTCCCGCAAGGCATTCTGGGCGGTGGCTTTCTGTTCCTCAATCGTTTGTGCCTGTAAGGGGAATGCGGTGGGTGCGATCAATAAAACGCCGATGGTGAGCCGGGAAATCAAGAGGCTCGTGCGAGCAAGTTTTCGATCCTCACCAACAGTTCTTGCGGAATGAATGGCTTTGTCAGATATTCGTCGACACCCGATTTCAGGGCCGCGACAACATCGCTTTCGCCCTTGCGCGCCGTAAGCATGACAACGGGAATATCTTTGAGGTCCGGATCGGCCTTCAAGCGCGCAAGAACTTCCGGGCCGGATATTACCGGCATCATTGAATCAAGCACGATCAGGTCTGGACGATCTGCCCCGGCGTTTTCCAATGCCGCCATCCCGTCCAAGGCGACCGCCACCTCATGCGCAGCCGCTTCAAGCCGAAAGCGCAGCATCTCTACAATAATGACGTCATCGTCCGCTATTAGAATTCTTGCCATTGCGCCCTCGTGAAAAATTTAAGTCCCTGTTTGCTACACCTTGATTAAATAAACGTTATCAATCACCGGAATGACCTTGGGAGCCAAGGATATTGGGCACGCAAATCCGCGTCGATATCGAGGACGCACTTGAACTTACGGAAGTGCCTGGGGTCCAGATACACTGACTTCCGCTTCTGCTACGAGCGGACCTGTCCAATACGGAAGAACCGCTTCCGGTCCAATTTCAGACTTTATTGTGAACCATATAATGGGAATGGTACCACCTCGTGACCCAGCGCAATAAATTCTTCCAGAAAAGCTGTACAATTTTAAGGTCTATCCACCCCAGATAGCCTCATTTTAATCAGTAGGTCGCTGGTTCGAGCCCAGCTTCGCTCACCATTGTTTCAATAGGTTATGAAATGTGTGTGATGTGGAAAATGCGCTAGGGGTACCAACGCAGCACCGGTGCGTTGGTATTTAAAACTTTGCCAGCGAAAATTGGCGTTATCCCTTCAAGACAGCCTTGAGATAATATTGGTTCCTCCAAGACAGGGAGAAAAAACTGAAGTTATCCGCGAGGAATAGCTTTGACGCGGGCTTGCCGTTCAGGAATGTGAAACGGTAGGCAGAAATGTAATTCCACAGCGGTGGCTGAACCAAGTTTTTCATAATCACTTTTGATATGGGCAACCCGAAAGCGGGAGTAGCCCCTCTGACGAAAACACGTCGACTGGAAATCAATGCCGCTCGCTGCCCCCAAAACACGAAACATTTCCATCGCAGCGCCATCAGCGCAACAAAAACAACTCCGGTGAGAGTCATCGAATTACCAGTGATGATGAATGTTACCAAAGAGATGGTGAGGACCAAGAGATAATAAAGTGGACAACATAAAGGTGAGTATCTCATCCAGCTTAGAGAAGTGGTCAATGAATCCGCTGAATCTGCGCCTGCTCGGCTAACCACGGGATATTTTTTCACCTCTCCCTCCCCGCTTCATCAAGTCGTGCAGAAATCGGCGATAGCAAATATTGTATGCCCCGCTTTTTGCCTGCCTTGATTTCAGCTGCAACGGTCACACCTGGAGACAGAGCCTAGCGTGAAATACGATAGTCAATCGCTTGCGCGATATCGTTTTTTTCGAACTCACTTCTCCGAAATACTGAGTTGCTCCAAGCCTCTGTCGTTTTGACAAGACCCAGGAGTGAAAGGCAGTATCTGCTTCAAATTTGCGTCGGCTTCATGACAACCAGCAGGCTTTTCCATTTTCGGGAATAAGTATTTCTGCTTGACCAATCAGGGGCCAATGTTGCCCGATTGTCCGGATATATAAAGGCCACCGAGCCATCAGAATCGAGCGAATATCCACGCCTTTTGCTTCGGTCCGAAACGCAGGTAAATCCAGCATTCCGGACCGACTGTCCTGATTTCCAACTCCGGCGGAACCGGAGCGTGGGCCTGGTCTAGCCCATCGTCGGGATGACAAAGGCATCCTTGTTGTCGCCATCGGCGGTGCCGTCTGGCCAGCGCTGGGTGATGGTCTTGATCTTGGTCCAGAATTTCACGCCTTCCATGCCGTGCTGGTTGGTGTCGCCAAAGGCCGAGCGCTTCCAGCCGCCAAAGCTGTGATAGGCGACCGGCACCGGGATCGGCACGTTGATGCCGACCATGCCGACCTGCACCCGGTTGGCAAATTCGCGCGCGGCGTGGCCGTTGCGGGTGAAGATGGCGACGCCATTGCCATATTGATGCTGGCTCGGCAGTTTCAGCGCTTCCTCGAAATTCTTGGCCCGGACGATCTGCAGCACGGGGCCGAAAATCTCTTCCTTGTAGCTTTCCATATCGGTGGTGACATGGTCGAACAGCGAGGGGCCGATGAAACAGCCCTCTTCATGGCCCTGCAGCGAGAAACCGCGGCCATCGACGACCAGTTCCGCGCCTTCGTCGACGCCGGTCTGGATCCAGTTTTCCACCCGCTGCTTGTGCGCCGGATTGACGACCGGGCCATAATGCGCCTCCGCATCGGTCGAAACACCGACGCGCAGCGCCTGCATCGCCGGGATCATCTTCTCGCGCAGCCGCTCTGCCGTATCCTCGCCAACGGGAACGACAACCGGCAGCGCCATGCAGCGCTCGCCGGCCGAGCCGAAAGCCGCGCCGGAGAGATCATTGACCACCTGGTCCATATCGGCATCCGGCATCACGATACCGTGGTTCTTGGCGCCGCCCATCGCCTGCACCCGCTTGCCGGCAGCAACGCCGCGCTGGTAGACATAATGGGCGATATCGGAGGAACCGACAAAGCTGACGCCGCCGATTTCCGGATGATCGAGAATCGCATCGACCATTTCCTTGTCGCCGTGCACGCATTGCAGGATGCCGGCCGGAAGACCTGCTTCGTGCATCAGCTCGACCAGCCGCACCGGCACCGAGGGATCGCGCTCCGAGGGCTTGAGGATGAAGGCATTGCCGGTCGCGATCGCCGGGCCGAACATCCACATCGGGATCATCGCGGGGAAGTTGAACGGGGTGATGCCGGCGCCGATGCCGATCGGCTGGCGCATCGAATAGACATCAATGCCGGGGCCTGCGCCCTGGGTATATTCGCCCTTCAGCACATGCGGGATGCCGCAGCAGAATTCGATCACGTCCAGCCCGCGCTGCACATCGCCCCTGGAATCGGCGATCACCTTGCCATGTTCGCGGCTGAGCAGTTCGGCGAGCTCGTCCATATGCGCCTCGACCAGCTGCTTGAACTGGAACATCACCCGCGCCCGGCGCTGCGGATTGGTCGCGGCCCATTCCGGCTGCGCAGCCAGCGCCGCCTGTACCGCCGTCTCCAGCACCGCTGCATCACCCAGATCCACCTTCCCCTGGACACCGCCATTATTGGGATCGAAAATATCGCTCTGGCGGGCCGCTGCAGCGGTTCCGCCGGAAGCCAGAACATGGGTTACTGTGCGCATTCTAGAGACTCCTGATTGCTTTTATCCGGCCTTCTTGGCATATATTATTTTGCAGAGTAACAGATATTTTTGCACTATGAGCATGCATTTATGCAGGATAAAATATGAACTGGGATGATTTGCGCTATTTTCTGGCCGTGGCTCGACAGAAGACGCTGAGCGCGGCCGGGCAGAAACTGGGTGTCGATGGCACGACCGTCGGTCGGCGGATCGTGCGTCTGGAAGAAAGTCTCGGTTCCAGCCTGTTCGAAATTGCGGCCAGCGGCCATCTGTTAACGGCGCGAGGCGAGGAATTGCTGCGCCATGCGGAAGATGCGGAACGGGCGATAACAAGTGCCAATGACATTCTGACGGGCGAGCAGAGCCGCTTTTCAGGGACCGTCAGGTTGAGCCTTTCGGAGGGATTCGCCAGTTGGGTACTGAGTCCGAAGCTCAGGGAATTTTCCGAGTTACACCCGGAAATTTTGCTTGAAATCGTGACGACCAACGGCTTTCTGAGCCCGTCGAAGCGGGAAGCCGATATCGCGATCATGCTCGCCCGACCAAGCCGTGGTCCGCTGATTGCACAAAAGCTGAGCGATTATGGTCTTGGCCTCTATGCTGCCAAGAGCTTTGTCAGCGCGCTGGGCAAGCCGGAAAAACCGGAGGATCTGCACAAATTTCCTCTCATCGGCTATATTCCCGATTTCATTTATGCCGATGAACTCCGTTATCTTTCGGAAATTGATCCTGCCCTGGTACCACAAACCTGCAGTACGAGTATCAATATGCAGCGTTCGATGTGTGCCGAAGGGCTGGGCCTTGCCATTCTTCCCTATTTTATGACGCAGCATGACCCATGCTTCATTCATATTCTGCCGGAGGAGATCGCAATTCGGCGCAGCTTCTGGATCGTCGTTCATCGGGATTTGCGAAGTGTCGGACGGATTAAAGCGGTGATTGACTGGCTAAAGCAGGTTCCGGTCATGCCGGTCGAATGAAGAGCAAAACAATGCCGTTATTCGTCGGAAAACGGGCGCGTGCCACCCTTGCCAAATTTCATATTACGGCCATCCGGTGCCGACAAGACGGGTCATCAGCCTAGTCTATGCCGGACAGCCGGTTTCAACTGCATTTTGCGCCAGATGCAGAGGATCCCGGTCATAGACATCGGGAAAATAGGTGATCCCCCCGTCGTCCGTTCCCTCGGCGGTGAAATAGGCGACATAGACCGGAATTGGCTTGAGCAGGGACAGTTTCGTGGTCTCGCGGCTGGCCAATATGGCATCGACCTGCGCCGGCGTGGCCGACCCTTCCAGCAGCGTTTTAGCCAGGTCAATCGCGCCGCTAACCCGGATACAGCCATGGCTGAAGGTGCGCACCGGTTCGGAGAACAGATTCTTGTTCGGCGTGTCGTGCAGATAGATGCTGTAGGGGTTGGGCATGACCAGCTTCATCTGACCGAGAGCATTGCCAGGGCCGGGTCGCTGGCGATAGCGGCCATCCTGAACAACATAGCCCTTGCGCCGCGCCGTCGCCGGATGATTGCGGACCAGCGCCCCGATGCTTTCCGCAACAATCGATGTCGGAATCTCCCACCAGGGATTCAGGATCACTCCGCTCACGCTGGCGTCAAATACCGGTGTCGGCGACTTTGTCTTGCCGACGATATTCGGCCAGGTGCGGATCTTCTTGTTGTTTTCCCAGAGCGTCACCTCGAAACTGGCCGCGTTCACCAGCAGATATTTGTCCCCCATCACCAGCGGCATCCAGCGCCACCGGTCCAGATTGGTCGCCAGGGTTGCGCGTTTCTGGTCATCGCTTTCCGCTGCATAAGCTGCGCGCAGCGCCCGGTAATTCGGATTGCGGGGCCGCAGCGCGTCAAAATAGGCGACAAGATCATCCCGCACCAATGCTTTCATCAGCAGCCGCTGAGTGTCGATACGGCGGTCATCGCTGCTGATCCGCCATTTCGCACGGGCAGCGGCGGAAGAACAGCCTTCCAGATAGGCCATCATCAACTGATTAGCAGCGGCGGTCGCCAGGCGCGAGCGGCGGTGCGGATCTGTAGCCGAATTGGGCTGGCTGAAATCGGTGATGGTGCAACTTCCCAGCCCCTCGGCTGTTCGCGCATCCACCAGTTGCTGCAACTGCGCCAATTGCGGCTGGGTCCAGATAAGGTAATTCTCCGTCTGATCCGGTGTCTGGGCAAAAGCGGACGTCGACAGCAGAAATCCGCCCAAAAGCGCTAATAATATTCTCATTCCACCCCTCTCCCGGCTATTGGCAAGCCGGACAATCAGTATTAATACTTAATCCCGCATACATACAACAACTGCTAACGTCACATGATGAAGCGAAGACATTTTCTGACCGCCGGTTTGCTGACCGTTACCGGTGCCGCCTATGGAATTGGATCCCGATCGCAGGCAGCGAGCGGGGGACTGAAACGGGTGCCGGCTCGCCCAAAGGCTGCGCCTGCGACGGAGCTATCCACATTGATCGACCGCGCGAAGGCGGCGATGGCAACCCATCAGTCCGCACTGCTGCACAGCGACAGGATCGGGATTGCGGACTATTCCCTGCATTCCGCCAAGGAACGATTTCATATCGTTGACCTGGCCAGCGGGACCAGCCAGTCCTTCCTCGTCGCCCATGGCAAGGGATCAGACCTCGGGCATACCGGATGGCTGCAGAAATTCTCCAATATACCGGGGTCAGAGGCCACTTCCGGCGGCAGTTATATGACCAGCGAAACCTATATCGGCAAGCATGGCACCTCCCGGCGACTGATCGGTCTCGACCCGAGCAATGACATGGCCGAAGCACGAGCGATCGTGATTCACGGGGCCTGGTATGCGGAGCCGGAGATGATCAGCACTCACGGCAAACTGGGCCGAAGCCAGGGCTGTTTCGCCTTTTCCGAAAAGGATCTCGAAACCATATTGGATCGACTGGGGCCGGGCCGCCTCCTTTATGCCGACCGGGTCTAGACGTTCAATCGACCCGACATCGGACTTGCCGAATTTGCCTTGATATAAACAGTCCAGCCGCAAAGCGGAACACACGCACAGGGGCCGCAAATGACCTATATCGAAGACTATCGCGCCCGCCGGATGACCGCGGCGGAGGCGATGCAGGGAGTGAAGTCAGGAGCGCATATTGCGATGGGCATGGCAGCGGCAGAGCCGCCAGCCCTGCTCGGGGCGTTTGCAGACATGGCGGAAAAGGGCACGGCCGAAGATCTCAAGCTCTGGTATTTTCATTCGATGGATCATGCCGGCCAGACAGTGCTTCGGCCTGACCTGCTGGGCCGCATTCGTCCGCGCTGCATGTTTCTGAGCGCGATCGAGCGGAAATTGCTCAAGGCGCTGCCAGCGGGGCAAAGGAGTCCGATCGAATTTGTCCCGGTCGCCTTTAGCGACTCCCCCCGCCTGTTCGCGGAACAGGTCCCGCTCGACCTTTTTGTCACAACCGTGTCGCCAATGGACAAGCATGGCTGGTTCACTTTCGGCACCAGCAACGACTATTCCACAGCTGCGGCCCGCAGCGCCAAACGGCTGGTCGTCGAGGTGAACCCGAACATGCCGCGCGTATTCGGGGCCTCGCTGCTGCATATCTCGGAAATCGATGCGATCGTCGAAAATGACGCGGCTCTCGCCGAAGTCCATGCTCCGGATACCTCTCCGGAAGAAGCCAAGGTCGCAGCGACGATCGCCGCCATGATTGACGACGAGGCCTGTCTGCAAATGGGCATCGGCGCGCTCCCCGGAGCGGTCTGCGCCTTGTTGAAAGACCGCCGGAATCTGGGCATCCATACCGAACTGATGAGCCCTGCCCTCGCCGGCCTGATCCAGTGCGGTGCGGTGACCAATCAGGAGAAGACCACTTATCGGGGCCGCAGTGTCTTCACCTTCGCTCTCGGAGACCGGGCGCTGTATGATTTTCTCGACGACAATCCCGCGATGCACAGCGGACCGGTCGATATCGTCAACGATCCGCGTCATATCGCGAAGAACAAAAATGTCGTTTCGGTCAATGCCACTCTGCAGATCGATCTTGGCGGCGCGTGCAATTCCGAACATCTTTTGGGACGTCAATATAGCGGCTCGGGCGGGCAGCTGGATTTTGTCCGTGGCGCCAATGCGTCGAAAGGCGGAAAGTCGATCATTGCCTGCCAGTCGACGGCGTGCAACGGCACGGTCTCGCGCATAGTCCCTCGCCTCGATGGACCGGTTACGACCCCGCGCAATGACACGCATATCGTGATGACCGAATATGGCTGGGCCGATCTCAAAGGAAAGTCGCTGTACCAGCGGGCCGATGCGCTGATCGGTCTCGCGCATCCCAAATTTCGGGACGAGCTTGCCAACGGCTTGTAGGACTTCTCTTCCGGGGCTGCCGGTCGTGGCACAACGACGGAAATATACGTAAACTCCCTGATATTGTTGCTGCTCCCAGCCCTATATTTTGCCGCTTTTCCCATCAGGGCAACCCGACCATTGACACATGGCATCTTTCCGACACCAACCCATCAGGTGGGAAACGCTACGATGGACAGCCTCGGGCTATCGGTGGAATCGATTAGCAAGAAATTCGGCAGAAAAGTGGTTCTGGACGAGGTTTCGATCCATGTAGACCGATCGGAAATCGTCGGTCTGCTGGGCCGGGACGGTGCCGGCAAAACGGTAACCTTCTATTCCATCCTGGGATTGTTGCGGCTCAATTCCGGCCAGATCTTTCTGGATGGCACCGACATCACCGACCTCTCGCTTGACCGAAGGGCTCTCCGCGGACTCGGATATTTGCCGCAGGAATCCTCCATATTCCGCGGGCTGACGGTGGAGCAGAATATCCTGACCGTGCTCGAGCTGTTCGAGCCCGATCCGGATTTGCGCGCCAAGAAGCTGGATGATCTTCTGGACGAATTCCATATTGAATATGTCCGCCATGTACCCGCGCGTGCCCTTTCCGGGGGCGAAAGACGGCGCTGCGAAATTGCCCGCGCGATGGCGGCCAACCCGACCATCATGCTGTTTGACGAGCCTTTTGCCGGAATAGATCCGCTGTCGGTACGGGATATCAAGACCATGATTGCCAATCTTGAAAGCCATGATGTCGGCATATTGATGACCGATCAGAATGTTCGGGAAATGATCGGCCTGCTCGACCGGGTCTACGTCCTGCACGAAGGCCGGATCATTTTCAGCGGTACGCCGGAAGCGATGCTGGACGACAAGATCGTTCGCCATCTCTATCTCGGGGAGGAATTTCACGGGGCATAGGTAACACTACGGATGGCTCGCCGATCCGGTTTCCGGCATCTGCATGGATAACAATGCGGACAAGGGATTGCGACGATCATTCGTGTCCCGAAATATGTGTCCGGATCAGGAGTGGCCAAATGGAACCGACAGAATGAAATCCGTACTTCTTTTTGTGAATGATGATTCCGGACTTGATGCCCGCTATCAGGCAGCACTGGACCTCACGCGCGCGCTGGAAGGTCATTTGCATTGCCTTCATTCCCATACCTATCCACCGCAAATGGCCTTTGACGGTGTCTCCGGCATGTCGGTTTTTTACGACATCAGCAAATATGCGGCGGAAGCCGATGCGCAGTTGAAAACGGAAATGGAAAAGCGGCTGGCGGGCGAAGACGTTCCGTGGGATTATCGCCAGGCCAATGCAGACCCGGCCAGAGGCCTTTCCCGAAACTCCGCGCTGGCCGATATCATCGTGCTCAGTTCCGGCAGCGGCGCAAAAAATAGCGGTCAGGTCCTGGGACTTTTGGGAGACGTCATTTTCAATACGAAGGTTCCGGTTCTCGTCCAGCCGGACGGTGTCAGGAAATTCGAGGCTGCCGGTCCGGTCGTCGTGGCCTGGAACGGAAGTTTCGAGGCGGGCAATGCGCTTCGTGCGGCCGTGCCCCTGCTCAAACTGGCCAGCGAGGTGCATATCGTTGTCGTCGAAGAAGACAAGGCGCATGACCTGCCGCCTCTGGAAGCATCCGAATATCTGTCGAGATATGGAATAAAGTCGAATATCCACGATCTTGCCGCAGACAAGTCATCCGTCCAAGCTGTCCTGCTGTCGACCGTCGATGCGCTGCAAGCAGGCTATCTGGTAATGGGGGCCTACGGCCATAGCCGCGCCCGCGAGTTTTTGTTTGGCGGCGTCACGAGAAGTCTGTTCCGGGAGTGCCCGGTTCCACTGCTGGTGTCGCGTTGATCGTGGGAGCGGACTTTCCTTGAGGAAGACTGGGATGAGTGGTGCAACCTTAAAATTTCATGGCGCAGCAGGAACGGTTACCGGTTCCTGCTTCGAGATAACGGGAGCCGGCAAAACAATCTTGATCGACTGCGGTCTGTTTCAGGGCACCCGTTCGCTCGAGGCGCTCAACCATGAAGACCTGCCCTTTGATCCGAAAACGATTGACGCTGTGCTCCTCAGCCATGCCCATCTCGATCACAGCGGCAGGCTGCCCTATCTCTATGCGCGGGGGTGCAGGGCCACGACCTATTGCACCGTGCCAAGCGCCGACATTATCAAACCGCTTTTGCAGGATGCCGCCAAGCTGCAGGCGGCAGATGTCGAACGCCGGAATCGACGCGCGGATCGGGCAGGATTGCGGCCGTTCACGCCGCTATATGACAGCAAGGATATCCAGAAGCTGCACAAACATCTCCAGACGGTGGACTATTGCGAGGAAGTTGTTCTGGGTAACGGCGTCTCCTTTCGCTTCTGGGATGCCAGGCATATCGTCGGATCGGCATCGGTCGAAGTCAATATCGCTGGCCAGCGGCTGCTGTTTTCCGGCGATGTCGGGCCCGGTCGGGCAATCAACTGTACCGCCTCCGACCTCGGCGGCTATGACCATATCATTTGCGAATCCACTTATGGGGACCGGGATCGCGATCTGGTTCTGGTCAGCGAGCGCCGCGAGGCCCTGGCACGCCATGTCGAGGATGTTATGGCGGCAGGAGGCAATGTGCTGATCCCCGCCTTTGCCGTGGAACGCACGCAGGCCATACTCGAAGATTTCGATGCGCTGTTTGCGTCCAAACGTCTGGCGCCGGTGAACGTGTTTCTGGATTCCCCGCTGGCGCAGAAGGTCACCATGGCCGTGATGCGCTATCGCGATAGCGGCACCGACATGCTGAAGCGGACCAATATCCGCTTCATCCAGAATACCGCAGAATCCAAAAAACTGAACCGGATGACCGGGATAGTGATCATTGCGGGATCCGGCATGTGCGAGGGCGGCCGGATCAGGCATCATCTGATCCATAATCTGCCCAACCGCCAATCCCGGCTCTTATTGTCCGGCTATCAGGTTGCTGGAACTTTGGGATCGGTACTCCGGGACGGCGCAAAGCGAGTCCGCATTTCCGGTGTTGATGTGGTCGTGAAGGCGGAGGTCGACAGCCTTGAAGGTTACTCGAATCACGCCGACCGCAGCGGGCTGACGGAATGGATCAGGGATCGCGCTCCGGTCAGGGGGTCGATCTTTCTCGTCCATGGCGAAGAGAAGGCGCTTTCCGGGCTGGCCGAAAAATTCGCCGGCATCGCGGACCTTCCTGCAGCGATCATACCCGCCCTGGAGGAGACATGGGCCTTGCACCCGGGCAAACCGGCGTCGCTGTTTACTGCAGGTCGGCCGGACGCCAGCGAGCTGACGGCTTCCCGCGACTGGATTTCCGGTCTCGCCATGTTGCGTCAGGAAATAGAGGAAAAACTGTCCAGACAATCGTCCAGCCAGGATCGGGAAAAGATGCTGGCCGCGCTGAAACGGGCCTTAGATAAAGTGTGATAGAAAGGCTCTGTTAGTCGCCCGATCAGCTCTACAGCCCTGCATTTCGGACCCTAGAGGCAAAAAAGGGTAGCGGACCACATGGCATTTCCCGTGCAGGGGGATGGGGCGAGGAACAGCGCCATGTGACCCGCTATCCGGCAAGTTTTATCAGCCGGTGTTGATTGGAATTTTTCTTTCTTTTTGACGAGCTTCTGCGCTTTTTGGAATATGGATGGTCAACAGCCCGTCTTTCGTTTCGGCGTTGATCTTTTCGTGATCGATGCCATTCGGCAATTTTATGGCCCGTTCAAAACTGCCGTAATGCCGTTCGGAGAACATGAAGCTTTCTCCCTCTTCGTCATGGCTTTCCGATTTTTCACCGGCTATCCGCAACATGCCGTCAGACAGTTTTATCTCGATATCTTCGCTGCTCATGCCGGGGACTTCGGCCACCAGTTCATATTCATCTTTCTTGTCGCGTAGTTCCACAACAGGCGATGCGTTCTCGTGGAATTTCTGCATCCACCGGGATCCGAATGCATTGCCCGGAGTGTCGTCGAACATCCGGTCAAACTCGTCGCGCAATCGCGAAAACGGGGCCAGAACATCGCCGGCAATCACAGGACTGAACGACCGTCTGGGCGATTTTGCTTCAACAGGAACATTGGCTTTTTTCTTGCTCATCACTATTTCCTCAGCTTGAGTTGCGAATCATATGCCCCACGCGTCGAAAGATAGGGATTGCATTTTCCCCGCTGAATCAGTGGTCTTCCCTAAGCAATAATACCTATGCACCGGAAGCCGTTGCCCTGGATCGCAACGAACAATCCGTCGCCAAATTCTAGTATAGATCAGCCTTGTCAAAGTCCGTCTCCAACTCGCTCACAAGCGCCGGGTTGGATATGAATTTGGTCAGCACTTTTCGGGGCGCGGCGTTTTCCTCGAAACCTGATCGCTCTGCCAATACCCGCCAGGCTCTCCGCGCTTCCTCTTTTTCGTCGAGACCCGCCGATGCCAATATATAGCTTATTTCCAGTCCCACTGCCGTGCCGGGTACAAAATCCATATATTTTGACGATAATTCCTGCGCGGCCTTTACATCTCCGCGTCGCAGTTTTTGCAGAGCGACAGTGGCTGCGACATCGACATCCACATTGGCATCCATATCCAGGGCCCGGGTGACATAGGCCTCTCCTTCCGGAATCTTGCAGGCCAGCATATATATGCCCAGATAGCCCATGATCCGGGAATTCAACGGATTAAGGCTGACAGCCCGTTCACCCCATGAAACGCCTCGGCGGCAATCGCCTTCAAAAAATGCGCTTTGTGCCACTGCGAATACCGCTGACGCGCTGGTCCCGTCCAGTTTTGCGGCCCGCAAGGCAAACTCTTTGCCCGGAACGACCGTTGTTTTTTCAGCGTTTTGTGTTTCTCCGAGATTTTTGGCGATCGCCAGCATACTCATCAAATAGACATCATTCGGAAACTTGCGGGCAGATCGGTCCATACAGGCCAAAACCGGCTCCAGATTCTGGGTATCGCGATGCCGCATATATTGGTGAAACTGCAGCAGGCACGGATAGCCGGGCATGAAGTCGCCGCGATATCTGGACAATTCATGCTGCGCAATTTCGCCATAAGAGCCAGCGATCTCCACGACGGCTTTGTCTAGGTCCGCTTCCCGCGCCGTCATCTCGGCTTGACCCGACCAGATGACTTCCCTGCTGTCCGCAGCGACAAGGCGCAGATTGATCCGGTCAGCTGGATCGTCCATTACCGAGGTCTCAAGCAGATATTGTGACTGACCTGTCGGAGCCGCGTCTTCATCAAAAACCCGCAGCTGATCGAATTTTTCCAGCGCTCCTATAAGATAGCTTTGCGTCATTTCCATTCTGGATCGGGATGAAGCACTGGTCATGCCTTCAGCGGTTTTCACGATGACAGAAGGATAAGTAACTGTAGCTGCGGACTCGCCGTCGCTGTCCGGCAGATAGAAAAGGGCGGCTATGGCAAGCAGCGTCAGGGCCCCAACGGCCGCCAGCAGATAGCCCCGTGCGATGGACTTCGCACCCCTTGAATATTCGTTGGCCGGTTTGCCAGTCTCGCCCGGCGCTGCGCTGGATTGGCCCTCGGGCAAAATGGAAACAACCGGAGCCGCTGCATGATCGTCTGCCGAATCATTCTTGCCGAGAATGATTTCATAATGCTGATAGGGTATGAAAAGCCGGTCTTCGCTCTTTTCTCGCAAATAAAAATGATCAAGCATACGCCGCAGACGACCGACCTGGACTCGCGGATAGCTGTCGATTTGCGTATCAAAACTATCGTCGCGGCCAAGACCATCAACCGCAACGGTATAAGCGGTCAGGGGCTTGCCGTCGTCAGACAATTTGTGATCCACCAGAAAGCGGAGAAGCTTGCTCATCGTCGGAGAGCGCGCAAATTCCGTACTGCAGAGCAGCCGGTCACGCTCCAAACAATATTGAAGCTTTTCTGCTTCCGTCAGAATTTTCAAGTTTCCCCCAATAGGTTGCGGTCTCCAACATGCTACCTGTGATAAACAGTGGCAGCAAACGAATCTTATCAACCCACAACCATGGAGATAGTTGCCTGACAGTCGCCGATTTTCTCAGGTCATCCGAATTTTCGATCCTCGGGTGTGCTCAGATCGACAAAACAGCCGAAGATTCCGAGAACGTCACCATCTCCTCCAATCTGGCAGGTACCTCGGGCCAGCACGGGAAGTTCACGGCTATTTTCTGTCAGGACCCGCGCCCGGAATTCAAAGTCGTCGCCGTCTTTCAGCGCCCGCGCCACCACCGTCTTTACCATCTCGCGATCATCCGGATGATAATAATGAACAGCAGCTTCTATCGGAGGGTGGCCGAGCGAATGGCGACGCTCGTGCATGTCGAAAATATAGTCTGACCATTTTACGGCATTGGTTTTTGCATCCAGATGCCAGGATCCGAACCGGCCAACATCCTCAGAAATCTCGAGCGTCAACTGGCAGCGATCCAGCTCAAGCCTCACGTCCCGCAATTCGGATTGCAGCTTCCTTAGTCGAAAGGCCAAATATCCAGCAGCGCTCGCTAATGTAAAAATTAGAAAATAAAACAAATAATCCAATAGCATAATGACCAACGCGTCCCTGCATCCCCCCTGGAATGCGATGTCCTATAAGCCAATGTAGTAAAAATATACTAGTAAATTAACAGCATAATAGCGCTTAATTTATTACGTTAACAATGACGTGTTACTTCGATTTACATATGAAAGGCGATTGCTTTCGGGACGAAAAAGGCAGGGACAGAGCTCAGCGGATCCTTCAGCGGCTCGGCTTGACTTTGGAATTGTCGGGAAATTGATGGAACAAGCCCGTCTGATCTGCCAACTGCATCACTTCGTTGAGCAATACCGGACTGGAGATCCATCGACTCAGCACTTCACGAGGCGGAGCCGATTCCGACAGGCCATAACGCTCGGCGAGAATTTTCCAAGCTCGCCGGGCCTCTGTCAGATCTTTTAGCATCGCGGATGACAGAATATAGGTCAGCTCCAACGCCGGCTCGTCCCTGAGCGACGAGGCCATATATCTGGCGGAGAGGTCCCGGGCCGAGACAGCATCGCCGCGTTTGAGCATCTGGAACGCGACCGCGCCGGCGATCGTCAAGTCGACGTTGGGATCGAATTCGAGAGCGCGAACTGCATAGCTCTCGCCTTCTGGCAAATCGCAGGCGATCATATAAAGTCCGAGATATCCTGATATCCGGGAATTTAGAGGATTCAGCGCAAGTGCTTTTTTACCCCAGGCCACGCCGGTGGCACAATCACCCGCAAAGAAAGCGGACTGCGCAATAGCAAAATTGGCCGCTGCACTATCGTGATCAATCACCTCGGCTTTTCGCGCCAGAACCATCCCGAGCCCCTTGCCCCTTATGTCGGGCTCGGATTGTTCTGCCATATTTCGTGCAAAAGCCGCGACACTCAAAAGATGGGCATCATTCGGAAAGCGTTTTACCGACTGTCTCAAACATTTGCGCAGCGGTTTCAATTTCTCCTGTTCGCGATAGCGGATATATAGATCAAATTGCAGCAGACAGGGGTAGCCGGCGGAAAAGTCATTTCCCACCTTCGACAGTTCTGACTGGGCAATTTCCCCATAATTGCCCACCAGAGAGACAATGGCCCTGTCCAGTTCCAGCTTCCAGGTCGCTGCATTCGACGTGTCGATTTCTGTCGACCATAAAATCTCGCCGCTATCGCGAGTCAGCAGGCGCAACTCCACCTTATCGGCCTTCGGATTCAGGAAGCGCACCTTGATGAGATAGCCGGATCTTTCGGGCGGACCGGCCTGGATATCAAAGACCCTTATCCCCCCAAAACCCTTCAACCGGCCAACCAGATGATTGCCGATCGATTCGGAAAGCTCATCTTCCCGCGTACCGACAGCAGCCGTCGGCAAATCGAGCACGACTCCGGGATAGGCAATTTCCCTGCCATCTTGGCCAGCGTCTCGATCAAGCCAGAGCAGATAGGCGGCAGCACCTGTCAGCATGGCCAGGATTATCCCCACTAGAACCCGGGCAAGTGGTCGGCGCGCGTCCCGTCGATGATCGAGCACCCTCCCCTCTCCCATCGCATCCATAGGTGGAAACTCAGCTGATTCTCGGACCTCAGAATCGTCGGATTCGCCCATCAGGTCATTGGTGTCGACCGTGCTTGGTCGATTGGGTTCCAATGCGATTGCATATTGGTTGGGAGCGATGACCAGTCGATTTTCGCCACCGTTGCGCAAGTAGAAATTGTCAAGCATCCGACGCAATCGGACCATCTGGACTCGCGGATAACTGTCTGTCTTTGGGTCAAAATTTTCATTCCGACCAAGCGCATCTGTAGCGATAATATAGCTTTTCAACGGGACGCTGTTGCCGGACAATTTATAATCCACCAGGAATCGCAGCAATTTGCACATGATGGGAGAACGCGCAAATTCGGGGTCACTCAACAGCCGGTCGCGTTCCAGACACAGTTGCAGGGCGTCGGCATCATCCATCTGTTGGCTACTGTCCTTATCTGGAACGTCTTTGGTTGACGTCAGCCTCCCAGTTCACTCGCGCCCGAGCAACTTGTAACATATCGTAACATATTCGCGGAATAGCAAATGATTCAACCGGCAAATTCTGGGTAAAATGTGGATTCTGCTCCGAATGCAGGCAAGTTGCAGATTATGCAGAAAGTCCGGCCCGTCAGGTTGGTAGTGTAACCGCGCGCCCGGATGCAGCAGACGCGGCCGTCATGCAGCAAACTTGGATTGAGCCCTTGCCCAAAAAGGCCGGCGCGCAAGAAATTTAGCTGGCGGTGCAGGCGAAATATCAGTTTTCATTTTCGACGAGTCAGCAAAGGACAAAAGTCCCCCTGTTCGCGGCAATTTCCAATGCTGTTGCTCGTTCGAACCAGACCGAGCGACAAACCGGTCAGAGAATCTCTTTCCCGGCCGCTGCCCGTTCCTCATCAAATGCGGCCAGGACAATAGCGCCTATCGACAGCTCCACATCGTCGGCATTCCTGATGCTCACCCGGTAGAAAAATTTCGAGGTGGCTTTAAACTGGGTCAAAGCCTCGGTCGCTGTATTCATCGTATCGATCAATATTTCCTTCCCGAGGTCGTCATGTCCGATAACCTGCAAAGGACGGGAATTTACCGCCAGATCATCGGCCCCAGAAGCTTCGTTAAGAACCGCCAGTTCATTGGAGTCCATTCTCGCCGAACGGTAGAAGGTGGACAGCCATACCATCAGGTCATCCAGCGGAAGCCTTTCGGAAAACGCGATTCCCACCCGATCTGCAGATTGCCACCGCACGGTACCGTGGATGTCCAGCAAATCCGGGACAGAAAGGCGCAACTTTTTGCCGATCTCGAATGTGACATCGGTCGCCACGCAAATGCCTGCGGGCGAAATGTCACGAATGTCCGCATGAATTAATCGCGATCCCAGATAGAGGTTGATCGGATGCTTCATCTCGATACGGGGAAGGCGGGAAACCCGACCGTGCTTGGAATCACAAGGTTTCGCAAGCACCTTGGCGATATCGATGGGTGAGAAGAACTCGACGCCGGCCAACGCCTTTTTCCGCCAGCGTACCGTCCCCGTCAGTTCCTGATCTTCGGTCAAAAGTGCAGAAACACTGTCTCCCAATTCAAAATTGGGATGCACTTCCACCATCATTCCGGTGGCCGAGAGATTCTTGATAAAACCCCAACCTTCGCCGGATTCGGTCTTGATCTTGGCGAGCCGGAGCATCGCGATATGCCGGTCTTGCTTTCGGCGGTCTTCCTCGCTGTTAACATCGTCCATCGCCATAGCGGGTGAAACACCAGATCCGATCATATTCATCATCTTATTTGACCTTCATTCTGTAACGTAAGGAAAACCGCTCCTTCGGGCCGGTCGTCGCAAGAAGAGCACCGCGCGGCAGGAATCTGACATGCGTCACATTCGCATCGAACCCGTCTGCATCCGGGACGGGAATATAGTCGAATGTTGCACCTCCATCGCTGGAGAATTCGACCGAATCATTGGCGTTGGAAAGTCCCTCAAAACTGAATTGCAAACCGCTGTCATGGTCGGTGAATGCAGCTGGCCCACTGCCACTCCCTTGCAAGTCGCCCACAAAAAGCGAAAGATGTTCGGGCACCTTGTCGCTGATCCCGAAAGATGTGGCCGGCGCACCGCGTTCGGTTGGCCCTTTGACAACAACAGAGAAATCGACGATCGCGCCTGCGGCGGTGTTGGACACACCATCCTGCCCTATCGGATTGCCGACCACACTGCTGGAAAGGGCGATGGAGATGTTGTCGCTCGACCCCGATTCCGCAAACGCCGGCAGAGGAACCGCAATGAGCAGCGCCCCAATCAGACCGAACATAACGGCCGGTCGGGACGGCAGCAGATCGACGCACCGGGTTTCGGAAGCCACCAACGTCTTATATTTCAAATATGATGCCGACATCATATTCTCCTGTCGGGACTCGTTCATGGGATGGTTCATTCCGATTGAATCCTCTTATATTCCTTGAAACGCCATTCATTGCATTTCGATCAGGCGGAGTTCGCAGGAGGCTCTGGCAAGCTGATTGCTGTCCTTTCCAAGAATGGATGCACAGCTACGTATGGTGGTGCGGCGCAAACCCGTAATCGCTGAACTGTGTGCGTCATTTCCAGCCTGCGATCCCGAATCCATCGGAAATGGCTTGACGATCTGCGCGCTTGCTACGGCGGTGGCGCGACCCTGTGGCGCCTGCCCTGCCGTGCCGGTCGCGAAGGCTTCTGACTTTAGTGCAGGCGATATGCCGATGATCATGATAATCAGGATGGGTAAGGGCACGATGCAGGAACAGATAATAGACCGAAAATAATCGGCTTTCCTGTTCCACGATGCCAAACCAATTGACTGCATAACGCATCCCACAACTAAGTCGCAAGCGCCAGACTCTAGGGCCTCTGTCCGGAGGTGGAGCGGACGGTATATCCATCCGCTCCACCGGGAACAGTTGGTACGATATCGACCAGAATATCGTACCAATGCAGGGACAACTGTGGTGCTTAAATTGGGTTACCACAGGCAAATGCCGAATTGTCCCACTTGCCCATCTTTTCTGCCCGAACTTGTCGGCAACAGGCAGTTAGATACGGCTAATGTAACCCGCTGTTACGGTGCCACGCCCTTAGACATCTGTTTTTAAAGGATTTTTAATTAGGAGATAGCGACGTGCGGCCGCGGTGTTAACAGTTTCGAAATAATAGTTAACAAAATCCTGTCATAATTTTACCCTCACAGGGGGTAATAAACGGGCGCTAAAATGGATTTTGCGAAATAGCGGTCCAGAGAATCGCCACAATTTTAATATTACAACATCATGTTGATTCTGGAAAGCCTAAGGAGAACTTGTTCAACAGTTCGGCAGCAAGTGTTGCAATGGCGAAACACCCCGTCTCGCTATTCAACGATAACTCCCCTTCCCCGAATCCTTTTCCGTACAGGAATATCGGGCCTGACATTCTGGCACCATGTCTCCGGGCCGCCCGTAAATCGAACTATCTCAGGCTGATCGCCGTCAGAATTGCCAAGGCAAAGCCGTGCAGCGTGTCATCCCGCGCGCCCATGACGACGATCCGATCCCCAGGCTTTGCTAGCTCTACCATTCTGTCGCCGCATTCCTGTCTGGCTGCAATATGTTCTGCCTTGCCTCCTGCGGCGATTATCGCATCGACAATCGATTCGCTACCGTGAGACCGGTCCACTGTCCCGCCGAAATAGACGGGATCGCACAGGATGACACGATCATCATCGGACAGGTTTTCGGAGAAAACCGCGGCAAGCTCCACGCCCATTTTCTTGATCGGTCCGAACCCGTGCGGCTGAAAGAAGGCAATCACCCGCCCCGGGAATGTTTTGAGAGTACGCAGCGTGGCGGCGATTTTGTCCGGATTATGACCAAAATCATCTATCACCGTGACATCATTCGCGGTTCCGACAATATCAAAACGACGGGCCAGACCGCGAAACGATCGAATCGCCGATATCGCCGAGTCGATCGGCACGCCGATGGCACAGCTCGCCGCTATAGCCGCCAGAGCATTGGCGATATTGTGCCTGCCTGGTACTTGCAGCGAAACCGGAAAGTCTGCATCGCCCCTGCGCAGAGTGAAACTGGCCCCCAGGGCCTGTTCCTCGACTTGCACAGCCCGATAGTCGGAACCTTCCGAAAATCCAAAACTGCTGGCATCCGAAAGATCGAGAGAACCAACCAGCGCGATCGATTCCGCATCGTCATGATTCCAGATGGCGTGGTTCGATTTCGCAATAAAATTGCCGAACAATATTCTCAGTTCGGCAAGGCTCTTGTGATCCAGACTGACATTGTTGAGTACCGCGATTTCAGGCTTGAACAGAGCGATGGAGCCATCGCTTTCGTCAACTTCACTCACGATCATCCCGCCAGCACCCACCCGGGAACTGGCAAACGGGGCATCCGCATCGGCAAAATTTTTCATCACCGCCCCGTTCATGATCGTGGGATCGCAGCCAGCTTCCGTCAGAATCCAGCCGATCATACCGGTCACTGTGGATTTGCCGCTGGTTCCGCCAACAGCGATGCTGCGCTGTGCGCTATTGAAATGCTCTGCCAACAGTTCCGCACGGGTCATTCGCCTGCACCCCAGCGCTAGTGCCTGAGCGACATCCGGTACAGAGTCTTCGATGGCCGCAGAGGCAATCAATATCTGGTTTCCGTCAACCAGACCGCTGCCATCCTGTTGAAACAGATCGATTCCGCGATCCTGCAGCCATTGGAATTTGTCCGCCAGTCGCCCCTGGTCCAGTGCTCGGTCCGAGCCTGAAACCCGGGCTCCCGTTGCCTTGACGATCATCGCCAGAGGCAGCATGCCCGAACCACCGATCCCGCAGAAATAATAGGATTTGTCTTCACTCATTTTTTCGCGCTATTGCTTCTCTATCTGTTTGGCAATGGCGCAAGGAACAAATTCCATCTCCCTATCCGTCCGTATCGGCATTTGCGCGCCGTCGACCCCGTTTTCGCGGGAAGCGGCTGACCGCGTCCTTGCGCTCGCCGCCAGAACGCATCCACAGGCCGAACTGATTTTCGACGAGCAATGTTTTCTTGCCGAGGGACATTTTGCCGGCAATGATAAACAGCGCACCGACAGTTTTGTGGCTCTGGCCAACGATCCCAGCATCGACGCCATATGGTTTGCGCGTGGCGGCTATGGTGCCGCCCGAATCGCGGAAGCAGCTATCGGCCAGCTGGGCGACGGCTCGAAAAAGAAAATATATCTGGGTTATAGCGACGCTGGCAACCTGCTCGGTGCCCTGTATCGCGAAGCCATTGGCGAAGTTGCCCATGGGCCGATGCCGTCCGATATCGCCAGGCAGGGCGGCGAACAGGCGGTCTGCCGCGCTCTGGACTGGATCGTACACAGGCAACAGGATGTTCTGGAACCAGGCCTGACGGCAGGAAAAAAATACGCCGCATTCAATCTGATGACACTGGCCATGATGACTGGCACGAAGCTGATGCCAAATCTTCGAGACCATATCGTCTTGATAGAAGAGACATCCGAATATCTTTACGCCTTTGATCGCGCCATGTTCCATCTCTCCGGCAATCTTGAGGCGCATGGCCTCGCCGGCATAAAATTGGGCCGTATCGGCGATATCCCCGAAAATGACCGCCCCTTCGGTGAAAGTGCGGAGGACATTGCCAGGCGATGGTGCGATCGCGCCAATATCCCCTATCTCGGGCAAGCGGACATTGGACATGATGCCGACAACAAAATCGTGCCATTTGGGCTGTTAAACATCTGACCTCTTATTGCGAACAAGCTATACAATATTTCAGCGGCGAGGCGACTCGCCTCCGATCCGATTGACGCAAACTTGACCTGTCACAGCCAACCGGCCACAAGCCGCAAAAATTCAGCATGTTAAGATATCTTATGTTCGAGGGAATTGAATGAAACTTGCAATGATAGGTTCGGGCTATGTCGGTCTCGTTTCTGGCGCCTGCTTCGCTGATTTTGGCCATGATGTGATTTGCATCGACAAAGACGAGAAGAAAATCGCGGATCTTAACAATAATATCATGCCGATATACGAACCGGGACTTGCCGATCTGGTGAAGAGAAATGTGGATGCAGAACGCCTGTCCTTTTCCACCGATTTGGCGGCATCGATCAAGAATTGTGATGCCATTTTTATCGCAGTGGGAACGCCCTCGCGAAGAGGCGACGGCCATGCCGACCTGAGCTATGTTTATGCGGCCAGCGAGGAAATCGCTGATGCCATCGTCAAGCCCACCGTCATCATCACCAAGTCCACCGTTCCAGTGGGAACAGGCGATGAGGTCGAGCATATTATCGCGAAGAAGCAGCCCAGGGATCGCTTCTCCGTCGTCTCGAATCCCGAATTTCTGCGCGAAGGCGCTGCAATAACGGATTTCAAACGTCCTGACCGCATCGTGATTGGCACGGAAGACGACTGGGCGAAGGACGTGATGAGCGAAATTTACCGGCCTCTGTTTCTCAATGAATCGCCTATCTTGTTCACCGGCCGGCGCACGGCAGAATTGACCAAATATGCCGCCAACGCCTTTCTCGCGACAAAAATCACATTCATTAATGAAATTGCCGACTTGTGCGAGAAAGTCGGTGCCGACGTGCAGGAAGTCTCCCGGGGTATTGGCCTGGATAACCGGATCGGATCCAAATTTCTCCATGCCGGGCCCGGATATGGCGGCAGCTGTTTTCCAAAGGACACTCTCGCGCTGATGAAAACCGCGCAGGACAATGACAGTCCCGTCCGCATTGTCGAGGCGGTGGTTCAGGTGAATGACCAGCGCAAGCGCGCCATGGGGCGAAAGGTCATTCACGCCCTTAATGGCGAAGCCCGTGGCAAAAAGGTGGCGTTACTCGGCCTGACCTTCAAGCCAAATACCGACGATATGAGAGACGCGCCCTCAATCGCCATTGCGCAAACATTGACCGACGCAGGCGCGGAAGTGACCGCCTATGATCCCGAAGGGATGGAACTGGCAAAGCAGATTATGCCGGAAGTAAAAATGGCCGATAGCAGCTACAATGCTGCAAAAGATGCGGATGCGGTGGTCATTGTTACCGAATGGGATGCCTTCCGTGCGCTGGACTTGAAAAAGCTGGCCAATGTCATGAAAGGCGATGTGCTCGTCGACCTGCGGAATATTTACAATCCGTCGGAAGTTGCGCAAAGCAATTTGAAATATACCAGCGTCGGTCGAAATTAGGGTGTAGTGGCAGCAAGCAATGAAACTGAAGAAAAAACTTGTAGAAAAACCGTGGGGCCAGGACGTGCTTCCGGGCATATTCAAAGGTGAAAGCGGAAAAAGGATTGGTGAAATCTGGTTTGAAGCCCCGGATGGCGTTATCCCGCAGCTGATGACAAAATATCTTTTCACCAGTGAAAAGCTCTCCGTTCAAGTCCATCCGAATGATCGGCAGGCCAGACGAATTGGCTTTTCTCATGGCAAGGAAGAATGTTGGTTCATTCTCGACGCAGAGCCTCATTCCGTATTGGGCCTTGGGCTGAACAAGAAAGTGAGCGCTACAAAGCTGAAAACTGCTGCACTATTGGGAGAAATCGAGGACCTGATCGATTGGAAGCCAGTCAAGGCCGGTGATTTTTTCTTTGTGCCGGCAGGAACGATCCACGCCATCGGACCCGATATCTCGCTGCTGGAAGTGCAGCAGAATGTGGACATTACCTATCGGATTTATGACTATGGACGCCCGCGCGAACTCCACCTTGAGGAAGCGATGGCGGTGGCCAAGCTGACCAGTTATGATATGAAATATTTTCGCGAGGTGCCGAATGACGCGTCGGCCAGCCTCTTCGTAGGTACACCATTTTCGCTGTTTCAGATAGTCGGGGCAGATGCCGAGCCCATTTCCAATACTGCCAGCAAGGAATGGCAGGTCATTCCCCTGGAAGGATCGGTCACCGTCCGCGGAAAACTGATAAAGGCCGGAGAATGCGGGATTTGCCCGCGATTTACCGACATTGATCTTTCACAAAACGGCAAGTCGCTGATCGCTTGCAGCTAAAATGAGATTCTGACCATGACACAGACCACACCGATTACGCCCGTGATTCTCTCCGGGGGTTCCGGAACGCGGTTATGGCCGCTCTCCACGCCGACAAGGCCCAAGCAATTTCTAAATCTGCTTGGACCGCTCAGCATGTTCCAGCTCACGATCCAGCGCTGCGCAGACAAAAGTCTGTTTAGAAAGCCGCTGATCGTGGGCTCGTCCCGGCATGTCGATCTGATGCGGGGTCAGATGCAGCAAGTCGGCGCGGAAGCAGGCGGGATCATTCTGGAGCCTTGCGCGAGAAATACCGCCCCAGCAATCGCATTAGCGGCGCTGGCAGCGGAAAACCCGACCGACCTGCTGCTGGTAATGCCCAGCGATCATATTATCAAAAACATCCCGGCATTTCACGACGCCGTACTGGCGTCGATTCCGGTAGCAGAATCCGGATGGCTGGTGACATTCGGGATTGAACCCACCGGGCCTGCAACAGGATATGGTTATATTCAGCAGGGCGATGCGATAGATGGCAGCACCGCAAGCCTGTCAGCAAAGCAATTCGTGGAGAAACCGACTGAGTCCAATGCTGAAAAAATGCTGGCAGCAGGCGGATATCACTGGAACGCCGGTATTTTTCTCTTTCGAGCGGACAGCTATTTGGCGGCGATGGAAAAAAATTCGCCCGAAATGCTCGATGCATGCAAAGCAGCCATGGACGCCAGGCGGATGGACAATGAGCTGTGCTTTCCAGAGGCGGACAGTTTCGCTTCCTCGCCGTCCGATTCAATAGACTATGCAATAATGGAAAGGGCAGAGAAGGTTGCTGTCACTCCCGTCAGCCCCGGCTGGTCGGACGTCGGTAGTTGGGATTCGGTGTTCGATATCAGCGACAAGGATGGCCAATCCAATGCCATATTTGGCAAAGCCTCGACGATGAATTCAACCGAAAACCTGATCCACAGTCAGGAATTTGAAATTGCCACATATGGCGTCGAAAATTTAATCATCGTCTCTCATGAAAACAAAATCATGATTTTGCCCCGTGGCCAGTCGCAGAATGTCAAAAAAATAGTGCAGAAGCTTGAGACCGGAGATTAGAGTGGCAACCCGGCCCCTTCAAGCGTCTCAGCCTTGTCCAAAGCGGCCGGCTTTCTCGTAAGCCAATTTGGCCACCGCCTGGCGATCAACAAGAATAACGTCGGCAACAACAGTGTGTTCCAGATATCTCGAACGGCCTCATCAGCATATATACCACTTGCATATGCCGCATCGGATACGAACATATAGTCGTAATATTCATTGCCGCATGCAGCCAATGCGACAAATAACCATGGAATGCTGCTGGCGAGGGAGCGCCGGATACAAAGCGCAACCGTCAGTTGCACGCCAACACCGGCATAAATATGCAGGGAGTCGCGATCCAGCCCTGTTGACAGTTCCAGCCAGTTCTTGATTTCAAACCACATCATGAACATGCGATTGAGCCAGCCGCATGAAAGGGTCAACGCCTTTTTCAAAAGACTTGATTATCAAAATTTTAGCCAAAATGAACTAGGCAGTCGAAATGACCATGAAGATGACTGGAAAACCAAAAATATTGACGATATTCGGCACCAGACCGGAGGCGATCAAGCTTTTCCCGGTCGTTCAGGCCTTGTCGTCGCGCAAGAATTTCGAAACATTGACCTGTGTAACCGCCCAGCACCGACAAATGCTCGATCAGGTTCTGCAGATTGCCGACATACGGCCCGATTACGATCTCGACCTGATGAAGGCCAATCAAAGCCTCGATGACCTTACAGCCCGGCTCTTGTCAGGCATCGGGAAAATATTGGACAAAACAATGCCGCAGCGGGTTATCGTCCAAGGCGATACCGCGACCGCCATGTGCGGGGCACTGTCCGCCTATTATCGGCAAATCCCGGTCAGTCATGTCGAAGCGGGCCTGCGGAGCTACAATATCTACCATCCGTGGCCGGAGGAAGTGAACCGGAAGATCATCGGTACGATTGCTGACCAGCATTTCGCCCCGACCGAAGCCTCAGCAGATGCACTCCGGAAGGAAAATATCCCGGCAGAACAAATCTATGTCACCGGCAACACCGTAATCGACGCCCTTTTGATCACAGCGAATAAACCAGACCAATCAGACTTGGCTAACATTCTCTCCCCTCTTTACAAAAAGTTCAGCGGCCGCAAGATCATCGGGGTAACGAGCCACCGGCGGGAAAATCTCGGTGACGGACTGACCAATATTGCCAGCGCTCTGCGCATCCTGGCGATGCGGGACGACGTTGCCCTTATTTTCCCTGTCCACCTCAACCCCAAAGTCAGGACGATCATGCATGATGCATTGGGCGATCTGGACAATGTGGCAATGATCGAGCCGCTCGACTATCCCAATTTTGTCAGTCTTCTGAAACATTGTCACTTCATGATGACCGACAGCGGCGGTGTGCAGGAGGAGGCCCCAGCGCTTGGCAAGCCGGTCCTCGTGATGCGCGACACGACAGAGCGGCCAGAGGGCGTGGCAGCGGGAACCGCGAAGCTTGTCGGCACGGACAAAGATGTGCTTCTGTCTGAAGCTATCAGGTTGCTGGACGAGGAGGACCATTATCTTGCCATGGCCCGCGCCCACAATCCGTTCGGCGACGGAACGGCAAGCCGACAAATAGCGGATATCATCGAACAAAGCCTTGCCTCCTGAATTCTGCCGCCAGCAGACCGTTACCTAAATATTTACACTGATCGGCTAGTTTTCCGGGATATGAATCGCGCCACACCGGCGCCCTGCGGAGTGACTTCACACATGTTATCGGAAGAAAAGCCAAGCGTCTGCGTTATGGGACTGGGATATATCGGCCTGCCGACGGCGGCCGTTATTGCACGTTCGGGATGTGCGGTTCTCGGCATCGACATCAACGAACAGGTCGTCAAGACCATCAATTCGGGCAATATCCATATCGAGGAAGTGGACCTGGACGGGCTGGTGCAAGGCGTTGTTTCTCGCGGGACATTGCGTGCCTCGCTGCTGGTGGAGCCGTCCGATGTTTTTGTCATTGCCGTCCCGACCCCCTTCGGTGACGATCATATTCCTGACACCAGCTATGTCATGGAAGCGGCCACCACTATCGCCGCTGCCCTGAAAGCCGGGGACACCGTCATCCTGGAATCGACCTGTCCGGTCGGCACGACCGAAAAAATGCGCGATCTGATCGCAAAACTGCGCCCGGATCTCAAAATCCCCGGATTGGCAAGCGATATTCCCGACATTGCCATCGCCTATTGCCCGGAGCGGGTTCTTCCCGGCAAGATTCTCGAGGAACTGATCCAGAATGACCGCAGCATCGGCGGCATCACGCCCCGCTGCGCGCGCAAGGCACTCGGCTTCTACCGCCGCTTTGTCCGCGGCGAACTGGTGACCACATCGGCACGCGCCGCGGAAATGACCAAACTGGTCGAGAACAGCTACCGCGACGTCAATATCGCCTTCGCCAACGAACTGTCGATTATCGCCGATCATATGGAGCTGGACGTCTGGGAGGTGATCCGCCTCGCGAACCGTCATCCGCGCGTCAATATCCTACAACCAGGTCCTGGTGTTGGCGGTCATTGTATCGCGGTCGATCCCTGGTTCATCATCCACAGCGCGCCCGAACAGTCTCCGCTGATCCGGATTGCCCGCGAAGTGAACGACGGCAAGACCGGCCATGTGCTGGAACAGGCCTCGCTGCTGATCGATGAGCTGCCTGGCGTTTCGATCGCCTGCTTCGGTCTGGCGTTCAAGGCCAATATCGACGATTTCCGAGAGAGCCCTGCCCTCAAGATCGCTGCCAAGCTGGCCCGTCGCTATGGCGGACGCGTCAAGATCGTCGAGCCCTATGCCAGCGAGTTGCCGGCCGCTTTTGAAGGCACCGGTGCGGAGCTGATCGACATCGACCAGGCGCTGGAGACCTGCCCGATCATGATCACGCTGACCGACCATGACATGTTCAAATCGATTCCGCTCGACGAGCGGGCCGGCAAGGTGGTCTATGACACGCGCGGCATCTGGCCGGACCAGCCGGACAACCGGCAGGCGGTGAGTGAAATGAGGCTGGCGAGCTGATTAAAAAATACGAAGTCGGATACCATATCTATGAGCTGCCTAGACCGACGGTTGTTTCTGCACTGCGGCATAAGGCATTAATAGAAAGAGCAAACTCGTTGCGATTGTGAAGCTGTAGAATAAGATACCATCGATCAGCGAAAAAACGAGCATCGTACAGCCCACCATAAATGCGAGGGGCGAGAGATCACACTGGCGCGCGCGCGATATCACTAGCCCCAAAAGGATGGCGCTAAATAGCAACACCATCGCGATGCCTCCCAGGATCCCCCAATCCAAAATAAACTGCAGCACACTATTGTGGGGGTGTTTTAAAAGTCCCTGTGAAGATTCGACGATATGCTGGAATTGCAGGCCGCCATAACCTGCGTACGGTCGGTTGAGAATCAAGCTAATCGTTTCTCGCCATATATCAACGCGATTGGAGGACAACTCAGACATATCCGCACCCCCAACCCAAATTCGCTTTACCGCGCCAAACCAGCCAACGTTTGGCATAGGGATGATCAGCGAAAATAGTGCTCCAACAACAGATGCAGAGAGCGTTGTCCTTATCCATCTGACCGACCGAAAATGGGGAAACAACAAAGCCGACGGTATTATCGCTGCCAATAAGGCAAATACCGGTCCGCGCGACCCCAGCCACAGCATGGCACAAATACAGATGGTCGATGCCATCCAAATCACTTTGGGTCTATATGCGGGCCATATTGCCATGCTTGCGAAGCCAGCCGCCACTGCTGGCGCAAAAATATACCCGGTATGTCTAATATGACCATAGCCCGGAAGGTCACCGCTCCAGTCAAAGTCGGACTCTATCCCCTTTGCCAATACAAAGCCGGTAATTACGACGCCTGCTGATGCAGCGCTGACCAAGAATGTGAGTACCAACGAGGGAGCCAGATCATTCAGGCTAGAGCGATAATATTTTAACAGATGAAATGCGCCGCCAGCAAACAACAGGTGAACCGTCCAAATGACTAGGGAAGTAGTCGCCGCTTCACGATATTGTGACAAGCTGGTCGCAACGATCATCGCCGTCATCCATATCGCCAACAGGATCACGATCCACACGGGCAACGCTCGTAGCATTGCGCTTGGTTTCATACGATGCATCAGCGCGACGCCAATGACCCCAAACTCCAAATAGAGTGAAGGAAGCCAAAAAAGTCGCCAACTCATCTGCCAAGTCGTAAATTCGCCATTCCAGCTGGTGAGCGTCAGTACCCGAAGCAAGGGAATTAACGCAAACCCGTAAATCCAGTAGCGGCCAAAATAATCTAGAATAACGGATGCCGGCTGTTCATCGTCCGCAGTTGCCCATTTCCCATCGCTCGAACTTTTCGGCATCACCGCTTTATCCTTTGTTTCCAATAAAATCACTGGCTGGACATAAACTGGTTATGGTTAACAGGAAGTATAAATCGGTCGGCTAACCCGCTTCCCGTGTGGCTATCCAGATGTTACAGCCGAAGCCATGACTGACACAAAATACCGCCCCCGCCGCTCCTGCCTGTACATGCCCGCGTCCAACCAGCGCGCGCTGGAAAAGGCAAAGACCCTGCCCGCTGACACGATCATCTTCGATCTGGAAGACGCCGTTGCACCGGATGCAAAGGACGAAGCGCGCAAAAATGCCTGCGCCGCGCTGCGATCCGGCGACTATGGCGGTCGTGAACTGGTGGTTCGCATCAATGCGATGGAGACCCCCTGGTTTGCGCAGGACCTCAAGCAGGCCTGCCTTGCCGGTGCTGATGCCATACTGGTGCCCAAAATACGGAACGCGAATGATATCATCCAGATCACCGATTTGATGGAAGACCTGGAAGCTAGTCTCGATAGTCAGCTCTGGGCCATGATCGAAATGCCCGAGGCGATATTGAAGCTCGCCGAAATTGCCGCTCTGGGAACCCGGAAGCGGCTGACAACCTTTGTCATGGGGTTCAACGATCTGGCGAAGGAAATGCGCGCGGAGCAGGATCGCGCTATCTTTGGACCGGTGATGACGCAGGCGGTGATCGCGGCGCGCGCCTATGGCCTCAATATCCTCGACAGCGTCTATAATGATTTCAATGATCCGGCCGGCCTGGAGGCCGAATGCAGCGAAGCGAAGAAGTCCGGTTTTGACGGAAAAACACTGATCCACCCCGCGCAGATCGAGACGGCCAACCGTGTTTTCGCGCCCAGCGCCGATGAAATTGCCGCCGCCGAAGCCATTATCGCGGCCTTTGCTGACCCGGTGAATGCCGGCAAGGGCGTTATCGTGGTCGATGGCAAAATGACCGAGTTGCTGCATCTCAAGCAGGCCCGGCAGCTGGTGGCTACAGCGCAGGCGATCGAGTCATTAGCCGGATAGCCGGTTCCCCCTCGACAAATTGCCCGAAAACCGGTTTAAGTGGTCAATTGAAATGTTGATGTGACGGGCTGGCAAAGCCCCACTTTCGGGAGAGCGATTATGGAAGCATTGGAAGCGGCTGCTGGCGAAGTCAGCAAAGACGAGATCATGAAACTCTTTCAGGCGCAGCGCGACGCCTTTCATGCCGAATTGCCGGTCAGCTATAACGTCCGCATGGACCGGATCAACCGCACCGCGCAAATGATCATCGATCATCAGGACGACCTGTGCCGGGCGGTCTCGAATGATTTCGGCCACCGCAGCAGTGTCCAGACGGTGATGACCGATCTGATGTCGGTGGTTGGCCATGCCAAGGATCACAAGAAGCGCCTCAAGAAATGGATGCGCCCGGAAAAGCGCAAGATGGACTTTCCCCTAGGCCTGCTCGGGGCCAGCGGCCAGGTTGAATATCAGCCCAAGGGCGTGGTCGGCGTGATCGCGCCGTGGAATTTTCCGATCAATCTCACCTTCGACCCAGCGATCGGTGCCTTTGGTGCCGGCAACCGGGTGATGATCAAATTTTCCGAATTCTGTCCCGAAACCGGAGCGCTGGTAAAGAAGCTGGTCGCCGAATATTTCGCACCGGAAGAAATGACGGTCATCACGGGCGGTCCGGAGACCGGCAAGTCCTTCTCGGAAATCCCCTGGGATCATCTGATTTTCACCGGCGGCGGCGGCATCGCAAAACATGTTATGGCGGCAGCCGCCCAGAATCTGACTCCGGTCACGCTCGAACTGGGCGGCAAGTCGCCGACCATTGTCGGACCGGATGCCGATGTCCAGAAAGCGACCCAGCGCATCGCCATGGGCAAGATGATGAACGCCGGCCAGATCTGCCTGGCACCAGACTATCTGATGGTCCCGCAGGACAAGGAAGCGGCGGTCGTCGAGGGCATCAAGTCGAATGTTGCCGAGCAATATCCGTCCCTGATCGCCAATGACGACTATACCTCCGTGATCAACGGCCGCCACAAGGAGCGTCTGCAGGGACTGATCGACGATGCCTTGGCAAAAGGCGCAAAACAGACCGTGGTCAATCCGGGCGACGAGGATTTTTCCAACACCAACAGCAACAAGATGCCGCTGACCGTCCTCCAGGACGTCAATGACGACATGCGGGTGATGCAGGAAGAGATTTTCGGCCCGATCCTGCCGATCAAGACCTATCGCAATCTGGACGAAGTGATCGACTATGTGAACGATCATGACCGGCCGCTCGGCCTCTATTATTTTGGCGATACCGAAAGCGACAAGCGCAAGATATTGGACAAGACGATATCCGGCGGCGTGACCGTCAACGACGTGATCTTCCATATCGCCCAGCATGACCTGCCCTTTGGCGGCGTTGGTCCCTCCGGCATGGGCGCCTATACCGGGCATGACGGTTTCAAGGAATTCAGCCACGCCAAGGCGGTTTATCGTCAGCCGAAAATTAACATTGCCAAAATTGCTGGTTTCCTTCCGCCTTATGGCAAGGTTACGGAAAAGACGATGAAGCAGCAGATGAAACTCTAGCGTCAGGCAATCATGGGAGCATTTCCGTTAGCGGGACTGAAGGTCCTCGACTTTACGCGCGTTGTCGCCGGGCCCTATGCCACGCGGATGCTGTCCGATCTGGGTGCCGAGGTCCTCAAGGTTGAACCACCCGAGGGCGATGTGACCCGCAGGCTTGGCAGTCAGGGTGACAGGCTCAGCGGCTATTATCTTCAGCAGAATATCGGCAAGCGCAATATCTGCGTGGACCTGAAAGCCCCCGGCGCCCGCGAACTGATCCTGAAACTGGCGGCCACAGCCGATATCGTCACCGAAAATTTCCGCCCCGGCGTCATGGCCAAATTCGGCATCGGCTGGGACGATCTGGTCAAGGTCAATCCGGGGCTGATCATGCTTTCGATCTCCGGTTACGGCCAGACCGGGCCCGATCGCAAGAAGGCGGCTTATGCCCCGGTGCTGCACGCCCAATCCGGTCTGATCGCGCGGCAGGCAGAAATGGCCAATGCGAAACCCGTGGATATCCAGATGTCGGTCGCCGACAGCTACAGCTCGCTCCACGGGATCATCGCGATCCTGGCGGCGCTGCGCGTCCGCGACCAGAGCGGCGAAGGCCAGTATATCGATATGGCCATGACCAGTGTGCTGCACTCGGTCGATGATTACGCGCATTGGGTGCTGGACGACAACTGGCCGAAGCCCGAGGAAAACAGCGTCTGGGACGCGCCGGAAGGGCGACGAATCCTGATCGCCGGCGACATGAAATGGATGTGGGTGATGTTCTCCACGCAAGACGGTTTGGCCGATCCGACTCCGGATGGAGCCGATATCGCGACCAAAGTGCGGATGCGGCGCGAGGCCATGGAGCGGCATATGCTGGACCACGACAGTTTCGACGCGCTGACGGCAACTCTCGACCGGCTCAATCTGGCCTGGGGCGAAGTGCAGCCGTTCGGTGCAGAGATTTATGAGCAGCCCAGCGTGCGGGCGCTCGGGGTCGTAGTGGATGTAAAAGATGAAGCGGGCCATGCGAGGCGCACCATCCAGTCGCCCTACCGCTTTTCAAAATCGAAGAGCGGGATTGATGGCGACAGCAAAACCGCAAAGCGCGGCGAACATAATGTCGCCGCGCTTCGGGATTGGCTCGATATGGACGAGAGCGAAATCAGCGCGCTTGCCGAAAGCAAGGCGCTGATCTCGGAATAGCCTAGGCGTCGGCGTTGCGCGCCTGACGGCGTTTGAACGATTTCGCGCCATTGTTCCAATGCTTCGGCCCGTCGCTCTTGGCACCGGCACTCGAACCCGGGCCACCGCGTCCGGAACCGCCGCCGCCAGGACGACCCTTGCGGGCGCTATGCTTGTTCTTGGGCGGGCCGCTGCGGGTAGGCGTTGCACCATATTTCTTCGGCTTCTGGCCGTAGATACGCGGAGCGACTTCCTCGCGGGGCGGTTCATCATAGCCTTCGGGCAATGGCACGACATCGGGTTTCACGCCGGTGAGCTTGACCACATCGCGCAGGAACTGGCGCTCGTCGGGCGCAACCAGCGAGTAGGAAATACCGCTCGCCCCTGCCCGTGCCGTCCGGCCGATGCGGTGGACATATTGTTCAGACACATTGGGCATGTCGAAGTTGATGACATGGGTGATGCCGTCGACATCGATGCCGCGCGCCGCGATATCGGTGGCTACCAGAATGTTGATCTTGCCCGACTTGAAGTCGCCGAGTGCGCGTTCGCGCTGCGGCTGGCTCTTGTTGCCGTGGATCGCGGCGGAATGGATACCGACCGCCATCAGGTTTTTCACGACCTTGTCGGCGCCATGCTTCGTCTGGGTGAACACCAGCATGTGATCCGGATTTTCATTGTTGATGAAATCCTTCAGCAGACGCTGCTTGTCGTCCTGGTTGATATAGGTGACCTTCTGGTCGACCCGCTCCGCGGTCGTCGACTGCGGGGCGACCGATACCTGGACCGGATTAGTCAGGAACTGGTCGGCCAGCTGCGAGATCGTCTTCGGCATGGTCGCCGAGAAGAACAGGCTCTGCCGCTGCTTCGGCAGCATCGGCACGATTTTCTTCAGCGGCACGATGAAGCCGAGATCGAGCATCTGGTCGGCTTCGTCGAGCACCAGGATTTCGACCTTGGACAGCGTCAGATAGCGCTGGTCGATCAGGTCGAGCAGACGGCCCGGCGTTGCCACCAGCACGTCAACACCGCGTTCGAGGATGCGCTTCTGCCGGTTGATCGGCACGCCGCCGAAGGCGGAGGTGACGAACAGGCCGAGGCCCTTGGAATAGCCGGTCATGCTGTCGGCGATCTGCCGGGCCAGTTCGCGGGTCGGTGCGAGCACCAGCATCCGGCATTCAAAGCGGCCGGCGCGTTTCTTGTTATTCAGCAGATGATGGATCGAGGGCAGCGAGAACGCGGCGGTCTTGCCGGTACCGGTCTGGGCGATGCCGAGAATGTCCTTGCCTTCGAGCGCTGGCGGGATCGCCTGCTGCTGGATTGGCGAAGGGGTGGTGTAGCCGCCTTCGGCCACGCGTTTTTGGATTGCTTCCGCAAGAGCGAAATCAGAAAATTTAGTCAAAAATAATACCTTAAAATAAGCAGCCAGTGGGCGCAGCACGAGGATAAGTCGCGCGCGCGTTCGCCGTCGGTTAAGACGACCCGCGTGATCAGGCTGCCGGAAAGAAAGAAGCAATGAAGGCGATAGGTTCGAGATGATCATGTCATCTCTCACGCAGAACTCTCGCCAGACGGTCAAATCAGATTGCCGCCCTTGCTGCGATGCAACATAGGTGTTTTTGCCGCCAAGTCAAGCGCTACTGTGGTTCGTTTCGTCGCGATGTGGATTCCGGCCGGTCCATGTTCTTTGTGCGAGGCCGCTTCGGTATCGATATCCGCCTCCTGTCAAAACAGCCCGGCGACCTGCATCATAGCAAATTGGTTTAACAGAATTTAATCTTTCTTCGCTAGCCAGACCTTTTTCCGGCGGTGCTACATGAACATGGAACGTGCGACGATAAAGCCGAAAATTGCGGTAGTCATTCCGTGTTTTCGGGTGCGCAACCAGATCCTGTCGGTTCTGGCGGCTATTGGCCCCGAAATTTCAGCGATTTACGTTATTGATGACAAATGCCCCGACCAAAGCGGTAATCTTGTATTGCAGGAAAGTCGTGACCCGAGGGTCAAAGTATCAATCCACAAAGAGAATAAGGGCGTGGGTGGTGCGGTGATGACAGGATATCAGGCGGCACTGGATGATGGCGCGGATATTGTGGTCAAGGTCGACGGCGATGGTCAGATGGATCCTTCGCTTATTGCCGACCTGATCCATCCGATCGTAACCGGCCGAGCCGATTATACGAAAGGGAACCGCTTTTATTCGATCTACTATGTACGGGACATGCCGCGCATGCGGTTGCTCGGCAATGCTGCCTTGTCGTTCATGACGAAAATTTCGAGCGGCTATTGGAGCATTTTTGATCCGACCAACGGTTTTACCGCCATTCACCGGACAGCCCTGTCGCGGCTCGAACTTCGCAATATCTCCGAGCGATATTTTTTCGAGTCCGACATGCTCATCAATCTTGGCAATATCCGGGCGGTAGTCAGCGATGTTCCGATGGAAGCCAAATATGAGGAGGAAGAGAGCAACCTCAAGATACGCGACGTTGTCGGACAGTTTTTCACCTCCAACATCCGGGAGACGACAAAGCGGGTGCTTTATAACTATTTCATGCGCGATTTCAGCCTCGCTTCCGCGCAGCTGGCAATAGGCATATTGTTCCTGCTCTTTGGCGTATTGTTCGGCACCTATAACTGGTATCTTTCGATGAGCATGGGGGATACCGCGACGACGGGTACCGTGATGATCGCGACCCTGCCGATCATATTGGGTTTTCAGCTGGTGCTGGCCTTTCTGGGCTTTGACATGGGCAACGAACCGAAAACCGTCTTGCATGAACCCCGCCGGCGAAGAAACGATCATCTGGATGCCGGCATAGCGGGTACAGCCAGCAACGAAGCCGCAAATCGCGTTATTCATCAGTGATGCCCAGGCATTTTTCACGTATCTTGCGCACGGGAAATAATATGTCCGCGCAAGCCATACGATATCTGATCGTCGGCGGTCTGGTTTTTGCATTTGATTTCGGCGTGTTCACCGGCCTGTTGCTGATCAACGCCCACTGGCTGTTTGCTGCCAATATCGCCGGAAAAATCGCCGGCGCGCTCTTGGGATTTTTCCTGCATCGGCATTTCACTTTTTCGTGGCAAAAGCGCCAATCGGGTCTCACGCAATTCCTGTCCTATGGCGCGGTGCTTTTGCTCAATCTGATCATTTCATCGGGCCTGGTTTATCTGTTCGTCATATCGATGAATATCGAAGCAGTCATCGGCAGACTCTTGTCTGACATCATCACCATTTTCCTGGCCTTCATATTGAGCCGCAATCTGGTTTTCAGCAGGGACGTACAAGATGCAAAATAGCTTGCAACATATCCTGGAGCGGCGGTCCGGCAGCATTTTTCTCGCCATCCTGTTTCTCGCTCTTACAGCCTGGGCCTGGGTCGGGTTTCTGGGGTCGGATGATGTTACCTACGCGATCGGCGCTTATGGCTGGATCGAGCAATTTCCCTTTGTTGGCGGTCATGGGACCATCCGCTATCCGATCACCATTCCCATGGCACTTTCGTTCCTGACTTTTGGTCACAACGAATATGCCATGGTTCTGCCCAGCTATCTGGCCCTGGTGGCGCTGCTGTTCTGCATCTGGCGATCCATCGTTCATATTTCCGGTGTCTTCCCGGCAAACCTGAGCTTGCTGTTGATCGTCACCTTGCCGCTCGTCGTCGTCCAGGCGACGATAGCCAGCATCGACATGGTCGAAGCGTTTTTTCTGTTCGCATCGGTGATATTTTACTGGCGCTATGCGCGTGGCGAAGGCCAGATGCGCGACCTGTTGTTCTCCGGAATGGCGGCCGGCCTCGCTTTCCTCACGCGCGAGACAGCCATTTTCATCGCTGTATTCTATGCCATTCTCTTCCTGCGCGGCTACAAGTTCAGTCGCGTGCGCTATCTGACGATCGCAGCCGGATTTTTGATGATATGGGCGGTTGAAATTGCATATCTCTGGATCATGACGGGCGACCCGTTGTTTCGGTTCAATATTTCGATGCATCATGACGCCACGATTGACCGGAGCGTCGATCTGGCCGGCAATCTGATTATTCACCCCGCCATCGACCCGCTTCTGGTGCTGCTGTTCAATCAGGAATTCATGCTGCTTTTCTGGATTGGTTTGCCGCTGGCATTATGGTTTTGCTTCTCCGGCCCTGACACTGTTTTGCGCCGTTTTGCACGGATCATTATGCTATTCGGGACAAGCTGGTTCGTCTGCGTCGGTGCCGCTGTCACATTGCTGCCGCTCAATCCGCGTTATTTTCTGATCACAGCCGTGGCCATAGCGATCGTTGCGGGTTTCGGCCTACACAGGCTTTGGATCACTCTCGGACGAGGACGAACGGCGATAGCGGTGCTGCTGATCATGCTGTCGACAAATCTGTTGGGCGTTTTTGTGGAGAACAGACAGCCCGTCTTCGGGGAACGGCAGCTCGCCCAAATCGCCGCACGGAATCCTGAAGTGATTTATACAGATCCTATGACGCGCTACCGAGCGGACATGCTTTTGAAATGGGAAAACAGGCAAGCTGCGGTCCTCGGCAAGATACCGCCTGCTGGCGCATTGTTTTTTTATAATCCGGAAAAGGTCGGGAGCAGCAATCGCTTCATGGATGCCGACATGCAGTCATTATTGATGCCGAAGCCCGAGTGGAAGGTGGTGGAGACGGCTGAACCATCGCCCGAAATGATCGTGTCATTGACGGAAAAAACTGGGGCGAACCGTTTCATCCCGGCAAGCATATGGCAAAAATTACGCTACCGGCACCAGCCAGTGATCCTCTATCGCATTCCCGGCCGAACGCTGCCAAAGGCCCGGACGCTGTCAAATGAACCCGACAATTCCGATGCCCCTATTCAGCAATGACGGTCTCCCCGAACATTTCGGGCACGCCTTCCGCTTAGCGGGATCAAGGCGCAAGCGTTGGTGCGCCAGACGGTCTTGACCCTCCGGTAACATCAAAGCGACTGAGATACCGGGACCGTTCCCACTTGATGCGGGAGGCAGAGTGTCTAGAGTGCCTGTTTTCGCAGCTTCGCAAAAGCGAGGCGTTTATCGCTGCAGGACGGATCATAATATGCGCACCTTATTCCTCTCGACCATAGCCTTGACTGCACTGACCCTCGCGCCTGCCCATGCGCAGGAACAAGCCACCACGCAAAAACCGGTGCTGGACATCGGCGGCGGCCGGCGACCGGTTGGCGAAGCCTGGTCGCGCAGCCCGGTTCATGCCCAGCATGGCATGGCGGCGACCGCTCACCCGCTGGCCAGTCAGGTCGCTATCGACATATTGAAAAAAGGCGGCACGGCGGTCGATGCCGCGATCGCCGCCAATGCCGCGCTTGGCCTGATGGAGCCGACCGGCAACGGCATCGGCGGCGATCTGTTCGCGATCATCTGGGACCCGAAGACGCAGAAACTCTATGGCCTGAACGGCTCCGGAAAAAGCCCGATGGGCACCAGCTACAAACAGTTCATCCAGCAGCTCAAGGGCAGCAAGACCATCCCGCCCTTCGGCCCGATGCCGGTGACCGTTCCCGGCACGGTCGACGCCTGGTATGAAATGCACGACCGGTTCGGCAAGCTGAGCATGTCGGATATCCTCGCCCCGACCATCGCTTATGCGAAGGAAGGCCATCCGGTGGCGCCGGTGATCGGCTATTATCTGCAGAGCAACCTGAACCGCTTTGAGCAAAGTCTGGATATGATCGGCGAATTCGACAATGCGCGGGCCACCTATTTCAAAAATGGCGCGCCCAAGGCTGGCGAGATATTCAAGAATCCCGACCTCGCCAATACCTTGAGCAAGATTGCCGAGGGCGGGCGCGATGCCTTCTACAAGGGCGAGATCGCGAAGACGATCGACGCCTATTTCAAGCGGATCGGGGGTAATCTGCGCTACGAGGATTTCGCTGCGCATGACAGCAAATGGGTGGAGCCGGGCTGCGTCGACTATCGCAAGGGCTATGAACTGTGCGAACTGCCACCGAACTCGCAGGGTTTCGCGGCGCTGCAGATGGCGAATATCCTGAAAAATGTCGATCTCACGCAATGGCCGCGCGGCAGTGCCGAGGTGCTGCACTATATCACCGAAGCCAAACGGCTGGCGTTCGAGGATGTCGCGCGCTTCTACGCCGACCCCGACGCCTCCCCTGCCCCGCTCGACTGGCTGTTGTCGGATGCTTACGGGAAGGAGCGCTTTGCCCTGATCGATCCGGCGAAAGCGACTCCGGCGTTCGGGCCGGGCGAACCCAAGCTGGAAGGCGAAGGCGACACCACCTATCTCACGGTCGCCGACAAGGACGGGATGATGGTCTCGCTGATACAGTCCAACTATCGCGGCATGGGCAGCGGCCTGGTCGCCGATGGTCTCGGCTTCATGTTCCAGGATCGCGGCGAGCTCTATTCGCTCGATGCCAGCCATCCCAATGCCTATGCCCCCGGCAAGCGCCCCTTCCAGACGATCATTCCTGCCTTCATGAAGAAGGACGGCAAGCCCTATATGTCCTTCGGCCTGATGGGCGGCGGCATGCAGCCGCAAGGCCATGTCCAGGTAATGATCAATCTGGTCGATTATGGCATGAACCTGCAGGAAGCCGGCGACGCCGCGCGGCTGAACCACGACGGCGGCCGCCAGCCGACCGACGATCTGGCGGGAACCGGAGCCGATCTTCTGGGTATACTCAATGTCGAACCGGGGATTCCGGCCGAAACGGTCGAGCGTCTCAAGGCGATGGGCCACAAGGTCGAAGTCGTCGGCAATGGCGCGATGTTCGGCGGTTATCAGGCGATTGTCCGTGATCCCGAGACCGGCGTCTACACCGGCGCCACCGAAATGCGCAAGGACGGCCAGGCGCTTGGTTACTGAAGAGCCGCTGCCGCCGCCTGCCCCTAAAGAGAAACTGGAACTGAAAATGCGAAAATTCGGCCTTCTTCTATGGCTTCCCCTGATCGCCCTCGCACAACCGGCGTCGGCGCAGATGGAAAATTTCAAAACCGGCCCGGTTTTTCAGGATTTCGGAGCAACCGCTCCCGTCCAGACGGACGTGCCCGTTGCGCAAGACGCGCAGTTCAACATTGCCTTTGATGTGGCAACGGCAGCCGAACCCGACAAGATCAATCGTACCATCGAAAGCGCTGCCCGCTTCATCAACATGCATGTCGCCGCCGGCGTGCCGGAGAAGAATATCCATCTCGCCATCGTCGTTCATGGCGCCGCCGCCTTCGACCTGACCAGCCCGGAATTTTTCGCCGCCCACAAGGACGGCCGAACCAACGCCAGCGCTGCCGCGATCGCGCAGTTACAGGAGCATGGCGTGGATTTCTACCTCTGCGGCCAGAGCGCCGCCGCTCAGGGCATCACCAATGCCGACCTGCTGCCGGGCGTAAAAATGGCCCTCTCCGCGATGACCGCCCATGCCCTGCTGCAGCAGCAGGGCTATACCATCAGTCCCTTCTGATCGGACAGATATAGCCTGATGTTGAAGGTCGCCAGTTACAATATTCACAAGGGCATCGGCACCGACCGGCGGCGCAATCCCGGCCGGATCATCGACGTGCTCAACGAGATCGACGCCGATATCATCGCGCTGCAGGAGGCGGATCGCCGCTTTGGCGCAAGGGCCGCTGCTATTCCCGAGAAACTGCTCGAAATGCACAGCGATTATCAGGCGATTCCGCTCGACGTGCAGACCGACTCGATGGGCTGGCACGGCAATGCCCTGCTGGTCCGCAAGTCGGCAAGCGTGCTGGCCCATGATATCATGCATATTCCCTGCCTCGAGCCGCGCGGCGCGATCATGGGGCGGTTCGAGATTGCCGGCAAGCAGCTCGCGGTGTTCGGCATGCACCTTGACCTGTCCGGCCTCTGGCGCCGGCGGCAGGCGGCAGCGATCGTCAAGCTGGCCCAGCAGCAGGAAAATGACGTGCCGGTAGTGCTGATGGGCGACCTCAACGAATGGAGCGCCGCCAGCGGCTGCCTGAAGGATTTTTCCCGCGCCTTCCAGATGGTCGACTGCGGTCGCAGCTTCCATTCGCGCAGCCCCATCGCCACGCTCGACCGGATCATGCACTCTCATGCGATCCGCTCGCTGGCCGCTGGAGTCCACGACAGTCCCTCCGCTCGCAAGGCCTCCGACCATCTTCCGGTATGGGCCGAAATCGCGGTCGATTAGGCGCCTTTCCAGGTCCAATAGTCCCGCTACGTATTAACCCGTATATGGCTCCGCCCGTCCGGCTGGTAGCGCCAACCCCACACAACGGGGAAGGACGTTATGGACAATTTACTGGTGAAGACCGGCGGCTGGCTGCTGCTCGTATTTCTGGCATTTATTGCGATGGTCATGGCCGCCGACGGCGGCTTTGCCGTGCACATGGGTATCATCATGACGGCCTGTCTGATCGCACTGTGGGTGACGATCAGCAAGGCCGACTATGCGGCCATCGGCCGCGGCATATTGAAGGCACCCGCCGATCCCGGAAAATATGATGACGATCCGATCCGCTGGGGCGTGATCGCGACGCTTTTCTGGGGCATGGCGGGCTTTGCGGTCGGCCTCTATATCGCCCTGCAGCTCGCTTTTCCGGCGCTCAATCTCGGGCTGGAATATACGACCTTTGGCCGGCTGCGTCCGCTCCACACATCCGCTGTCATTTTCGCTTTCGGAGGCAATGCGCTGATCGCGACGAGTTTCTACATCGTCCAGCGCACTTGCAGGGCGAGGTTGGCCTTCCCCGGCCTCGCCCGTTTTGTTTTCTGGGGATATCAGCTGTTCATCGTGCTGGCCGCCACCGGCTATCTGCTCGGCGTCACCCAGTCCAAGGAATATGCCGAGCCCGAATGGTATGTCGATATCTGGCTGACGATTGTCTGGGTCAGCTATGCCGCGGTGTTCATCGGCACGATCGTCCGGCGGTCGGAACCGCATATCTATGTCGCCAACTGGTTCTTCCTCAGCTTCATCCTGACCGTAGCGATGCTGCATCTGGTCAACGGACTGGCAATGCCGGTCAGCCTGCTCGGCGCAAAAAGCTACAGCGCCTTTGCCGGAGTACAGGATGCGCTGACCCAGTGGTGGTACGGGCATAATGCGGTCGGATTTTTCCTGACCGCCGGTTTCCTCGGCATGATGTATTATTTCGTGCCGAAACAGGCCGAACGCCCGGTCTACAGCTATCGCCTGTCGATCATCCACTTCTGGTCGCTGATCTTCCTCTATATCTGGGCCGGTCCGCACCACCTGCACTATACCGCTCTGCCCGACTGGGCGCAGACGCTGGGCATGGTCTTCTCGATCATGCTGTGGATGCCAAGCTGGGGCGGCATGATCAACGGTCTGATGACGCTGAACGGCGCCTGGGACAAGATCCGCACCGACCCGATCATCCGGATGATGGTGCTCGCCCTTGCCTTCTACGGCATGAGCACCTTCGAAGGTCCGATGATGTCGATCAAGGCAGTGAACAGCCTGTCGCATTACACCGACTGGACCATCGGCCACGTCCACAGCGGCGCGCTCGGCTGGAACGGCATGATCACCTTTGCGGCGCTCTATTACATGGTACCGCGTCTCTGGGGTCGCCAGAGACTGTACAGCCTCCGCATGGTGAACTGGCACTTCTGGCTCGCCACCATCGGCATCGTTCTCTACGCCGCCTCGATGTGGGTCGCCGGAATCATGCAGGGGCTGATGTGGCGCGAATATGGCGACGACGGCTATCTGGTCTATGCCTTCAGCGAAGTCGTCTCGGCGATGTTCCCGATGTATCTGATCCGCGCAACCGGAGGCCTGCTCTATCTCTCCGGCGCGATTGTCATGGTCTACAATGTTTGGATGACGCTGGCCGACCATGTCCGGGACGAAAAAACAATGACCGAAACACCTCATGACGAGGCCGCTGACAAGCCGCTGATCGCGGTTCCGGCAGAGTGAGGGAGAGAGTATCATGACCACATTCACGCAAAAACATAAGAAGATCGAGCGCAACGTCACCCTGCTCGCGGTACTCGCTCTGGTCACGGTGACGATCGGCGGAATTGTCGAGATTGCACCGCTGTTCTGGATCGACAACACGATCGAGAAGGTCGACGGCGTCCGGCCTTACACGCCCTTGGAACTGGCGGGACGCAATATCTACGTCCGCGAAGGGTGCTACACCTGCCACAGCCAGATGATCCGGCCATTTCGTGACGAGGTGGAACGTTACGGCCATTATTCGCTGGCCGCGGAATCCATGTATGATCACCCGTTTCAATGGGGCTCCAAGCGTACCGGACCGGATCTCGCTCGCGTGGGCGGCCGCTATTCGGATGAATGGCACGTCCAGCATCTGACCGACCCGCGCGCAGTCGTACCGGAATCGATCATGCCGCCTTATGCCTTTCTTGCCGAAAAGGATCTCAATCCGGGGGATATGTCCGGCCATCTGCGGGCACTGAAGCGCGTCGGCGTTCCCTACAGCGAGGAAGCAATTGCAAAGGCCGATGAAGACCTGCTCACTCAGGTCGACCCGACAGCCAGTTCGGCAGAGTTCGAGCAGCGTTATCCCAAGGTGCAGATTCGCGATTACGACGGCAATCCCGACAAGCTTTCCGAGATGGACGCGCTGATCGCCTATCTGCAGATGATTGGCACATTGGTCGATTTCGAGGCAGGCGAAGCACAGGAGCAGCCCCGATGAACTACGAAACGCTGCGCCATTTCGCGGACAGCTGGGGCTTGGTCTTCATGACCGGCGTTTTCCTGACCCTGATCGGATGGACGTTCCGTCCCGGTGCCGGACGCAGCCATCATGAAGCCGCACACAGAATTTTTGACGAGGACAAGAATGATGTCTGAGAAGAAACGCGTTGACCAACCCACCGGAACCGAAACCGTCGGCCATGAATGGGACGGCATCGAGGAACTGGATACACCGATGCCGCGCTGGTGGGTGTGGACCTTTTACGCCACGATCATCTGGGCGATCGGCTATGTCATCGTCTATCCCGCCATCCCCCTGCTCAATTCGGCCACCGAAGGCGTGTTCGGCTGGAGCAGCCGGGGAGAATATGACATGCAGGTGGCAGCGCGGGAGAGGGAACTGGAACCGATCCGGCAGGCGCTGGTGTCCACGGACATTCGCAAGCTGAACGGCAGTCCGGAACTGCTGCAGCAGGCGATTGAAGGCGGACGCTCCGCCTTCAAGGTCCACTGTGTTCAGTGCCACGGCGCGGGCGCAGCCGGTTCCAAGGGCTATCCCAATCTCAACGATGATGACTGGCTCTGGGGCGGCGATCTGGAAACGATCGAATATACGATCACCCACGGCATCCGCAATCCCGACCATGAAAAGACCCGCTTCTCGCAAATGCCGGCTTTCGGCAGGGACGGCATATTGCAGCCGAACCAGATTCAGGACCTTGTTTCCTACGTCAGGCTGTTGTCCGGCCGGGAAAAACAGAGCGCTGCCGCTCGCCGCGGCGCGGCCCTGTTCGAAGCCAATTGCGCGGTCTGCCATGGCTCTGATGCCAAGGGCAGCCGCACACTGGGCGCGCCGAACCTGACCGACGCCATCAGCCTCTATGGACTGGACCGGGCAACCCTCACCGACACGATCACAAATGCCCGCTATGGTGTGATGCCCCGCTGGGGCCAGCGGCTGGATCCCGCGACCATCCGCATGCTGGCCGCCTATGTCCATTCGCTCGGTGGCGGAGAAACCTTGCCGGCGCTCGAAGATGTAAAAGACGACACCCTCGAACAGGTCGGGACTCCCGCTAGTAACAATGGTGTCGGCGATGAACAGTCCTGAGAAATTCCCGGATACGCAAGGCCATCTCTACGAAAAGAGAAAGGCGGTTCACCCGCAGCGCATAGACGGCAAATTCCGGCGGCTGAAATGGGTGATCATGGCCCTGACTCTCGCCGTCTATTACATAACGCCCTGGATTCGCTGGGACCGCGGTCCCTATGCGCCCGATCAGGCTGTGCTGGTCGATCTTGCCCATCGCCGCTTCTACATGTTCGGGATCGAGATATGGCCGCATGAATTTTATTATGTCGCCGGCCTGCTGGTCATGGCGGGAATCGGCCTGTTTCTCGTCACCTCTGCCGTAGGGCGCGCATGGTGCGGCTATACCTGCCCGCAGACGGTCTGGACCGATGTCTTCCAGCACGTCGACCGCTTCGTCGATGGCGACCGCAATGCCCGCATGCGTCTCGACAAGGCACCATGGACAGCGCAGAAAACCGCCCGACGACTGTTCAAATGGAGCATCTATCTGGTCATCGCCTTCTGGACCGGCGGCGCCTGGATCATGTATTTTGCCGATGCCCCTACCCTGGTGGTCGATTTCTGGACCGGTCAGGCCGCTCCCGTTGCCTATGCCTCGGTCGCCATCTTGACCGCGACAACCTTCATCTTCGGCGGTTTCATGCGCGAGCAGGTGTGCATCTACATGTGCCCATGGCCCCGTATCCAGACCGCGATGATGGACGAAAATTCGCTGACCGTGACCTACAAGGACTGGCGCGGCGAACCGCGTGGCAGCCTGAAAAAGGCGGAAGCCCATCCAGGCAGCTTTGGCGACTGTGTCGATTGCAACCAGTGCGTCGCGGTCTGTCCGACAGGCATCGACATTCGCGAAGGACCGCAGATCGGCTGCATCACCTGTGCATTGTGCATCGACGCCTGCGACCGGGTGATGGCGCAGGTCGGGCGTCCGCGGGGCCTGATCGACTATGCCACTCTGGAAGATTCCGAGCTGGAAAAAGCCGGCAAACCGCACAGCCCGATCCGCAAGGCCCTGTTCCGCCCCCGCACGATTCTCTATACATCGATCTGGGGCGCGATTGGTCTGGCGATGCTGTTCGCCCTCGGCAACCGTACCCGTATCGACATCAGCGCCAATCATGACCGCAACCCGGTCTATGTCCAGCTCGCCGACGGCCATGTCCGCAACAGTTACACCGTCAATCTCCGCAATATGGAGAACCGGCCGCGGAAGATGATTATCGGCATGACGACGCTCAAAGGCGGCGTGATGTGGTCCAATGCAGGAAGCCGGGAAGGCGCGGGCCAGAGCCTGACCACGGACGTGCCCGCCGACAGCGTGGCCAGACTGCGCGTCTATGTTGCTGCTCCCGGCACTGGACCGGAACGGGAAGATTTTGCCCTGACCGTCACCGCCGCCGATGATCCGGAAGCCAAGGATATTGACGAAGTATTTTTCGAACGACCGGAGACAGGCGAATGAGCAAGCAGAAATCCGTACGTCGGTTCACCGGTTATCATGCCACCATGATCATCGTTGCCTTTTTCGCCGTGGTCGTGGGCGTCAACATGGTCATGGCCCGTTTTGCTCTGTCCACGTTCGGCGGCACGGTCGTCGACAACAGCTATGTCGCGAGCCAGAAATATAACGAGTGGCTGAAACAAACCCGCGATCAGCGTGCCCATGGCTGGGCCGTGTCTCCTGTCCTGCGTTCGGACGACCGGGCCATGGTCCATATTACCGATGCCGGCGGCAATGCCTTGCGGGGCGCGCATCTGGTCGCGGTGGCCGAGCATCCCGTTGGCCGGACCGAGCCGTTTGATATCACTTTTGCAGAGCGGCAACCGGGGGAATATAGAAGCGTCCAGGCAATACCGGACGGTCGCTGGAAACTGAAACTGGTCATCTCGCAAGCTGACAAGTCGCTGCGTGTGGTTCAGGATATCCAGTGAACGCTGTCACTCCCCTCCCCGGCGCTTCGGCGCAATCGCTGGTGTCCCGCTTTGCCGTCCCGGCGATCCGCTGCGCCGGCTGTATCTCGAAAATTGAAAATGGCCTCAACGCAGAACCCGGCATTATCTCCTCGCGGGTCAATTTCTCGACCAAACAGGTCGCCGTGACGCATTTGCCCGAGCTGGATGACGATCAGCTGCGGCGCAAGATCGAGGCGCTCGGCTTTGAAGCGCAGATTCTTGCGGACAATCCGCTCGCCGAGGAAAAGGGCAGCACCGCCAGATTAATCCGCGCGCTTGCCGTTGCCGGCTTCGGAATGATGAACATCATGCTGCTGTCGGTCAGCGTCTGGTCCGGTGCGACCGGCGTCACCCGCGATCTGTTCCACTGGCTCTCCGCACTGATCGCGATCCCGGTGATTGCCTATGCCGGGCGCCCGTTTTTCGCGTCTGCGGCGATGGCGCTGCGCTATGGCCGGACCAATATGGATGTGCCCATTTCGATCGGCATATTGCTGGCAACCGGCCTGAGCATTTATGAAACCGCGACCGGCGGGGCCCATGCCTATTTTGACGGCGCGGTGATGCTGCTGTTCTTCCTGCTCGCGGGACGGGTCCTTGACGGCATGATGCGGGTCCGGGCGCGCGAGGGGATCGGTGCCCTGCTCAAACAGGCCGCCCCCGGCGCGATGATTCTGGCAGAAGATGGCAAGACCCGCTGGGTCGCGTCGGCCGACCTGCTTCCGGACATGCGGATGCTGGTGGCAGCGGGAGAAAGCCTGGCCGCCGATGGCATCATCCAGTCCGGCACCAGCCATTTCGACTGCTCGCTGCTGACCGGAGAGAGCGAGCCGCAGCCGAAGGGCACGGGCGACCGGGTGCTCGCCGGAACGCTCAATCTCTCCTCGCCGGTCACCGTGCGGATCACCGCCGCCGGCGAGGACACCACCATCTCCGACATCGCCCGGCTGATGGACGAGGCCGGCCAGCGCCGCTCCTTCTATGTCCGCGTCGCAGACCGGGCAGCCCGCTATTATGCGCCCGCGGTCCACAGCCTCGCCCTGCTCGCCTTTGTCTTCTGGATGCTGGCAGGAGCAGGCTGGCACCAGTCGCTGCTGATTGCGGTTGCGGTATTGATCATCACCTGTCCCTGCGCGCTGGGGCTGGCGGTTCCGGCAGCGCAGGTCGTCGCCTCGGGCGCCTTGCTGCGCAAGGGTGTGATGGTCAAGGACGGCAGCGCGCTGGAGCGGCTGGCCGAGGCCGACCATGTGCTGTTTGACAAGACCGGCACGCTTACCCTGGGCCACCCGGTCCCGGTCAATATCGACGTGCTGAGCCTGACGCAGAAGCAGGTTGCCCTGGCGCTGGCGCAGGCGAGCCGCCATCCGGTAAGCAAGGGCATCCGCACCGCACTGCTCGCGCTCGATATCGAACCGGCGGTGCTGGATCAGATCGAGGAAGTGCCCGGCGAGGGCATGACGGCGACCTGGGGCGGCGTGACGGTCAAACTCGGCAAACCGGAAAAATCGGAGGATCATCTGTCCAGCCAGCTGACCATCGGTACCGAGACCGTCCTGCTCCAGCTCAAGGACGAAATCCGGCCGGACGCGGTCGCGGCCATCGCCCGGTTGCAGACGCTCGGATTGTCGGCCTCGATCATCTCCGGCGACAATATCCGCTCGGTCTCCGCCGTTTCCCGCGCGCTTGGCCTTACCGCCCAGGCCGGTGCCTCGCCGCAGGACAAGGTGGAGGCGATCGCTCGCCTGGCCGCCAGCGGTCGCAAGGTGTTGATGGTCGGTGACGGGCTGAACGACGGCCCTGCCCTTGCCGCCGCCCATGTCTCGATCGCGCCGGGCACCGCCAGCGATGTCGGGCAGCAAGCCGCCGATGCGGTCTTTACCAGCGCCTCGCTGATGCCGGTCGCGCTGTCGATCAGGGTGGCGCGCCGCACGATGCAGATCGTCCACCAGAATTTCGCTCTCGCCATTGGCTATAATATCTGCGCCGTCCCGCTCGCGCTCACCGGCATGGTCACCCCGCTGATCGCTGCCATCGCCATGTCGCTGTCCTCGCTGATTGTCGTCGGCAACGCCCTGCGCCTCAACGGGTCCGCGCGATGAGCGGGCTGGCAATCCTGATCCCGGTCGCGCTGCTGATGGGCCTTTGTGGTCTGGCGGTCTTTTTCTGGGCGATCCGCAACGACCAGTTCGAAGATCTCGACGGTGCCGCCCGGCGCATATTGATCAACGAGGAAGACGAGCAACCATGATCATCGCAATCCGGCATTCGCGGCGCAGCCAGTGGATCATAGCGATGGTCGCGCTGCCGCTCGCCTCGATGCCGCTCTCGGCCAGCTCATCGGGGATGCAGATCCCCGTCTGTTCAGCCGATGGGGCGGTGCGCAGCGTGACCATTCCGGTCGATAGCAACAATGGCGACCAGCGCGACGATCATTGCGCCAAGCCCTGTCATGCCTGCCTGAACCGCAAGAAGCCGGTCAGAAACCGATAGCAGACCCGCGCCCCTAGTCGCCGCTGTCCTGTTCTTGAAGGTCTTCGGCGGCAAATCCGATCCGCAGCGCTTCCGCCAGACTGCGCACGCGCAGTTTTTCCATCATATTGGCCCGGTAGATTTCGACGGTACGCGGCGAAATGCCGAGATCATAGGCGATGGTCTTGTTGGGATATCCCGCCATCAGGCCCTCGAGAACATCCTGTTCCCGTCCGGTCAAACAGGCCAGCCGCACCTTCGCCTCGGAGGCAGCCATTTCCTTCAGCTCGCTATTTTCCAGACGCACAAACGCCTCTTCCATCGCGCCGATCAGCGCTTCTTTCTCATAGGGCTTTTCGAGGAAATTGATCGCGCCGGCTCGCATCGCCTGCACCGCTATCTCGACATCGCCGTGCCCGGTCAGGATCACCACCGGCATGTCGATACCGTCGCTGATCATCTGCTGCTGCACCTGCAGGCCGTCCATGTCTGGCATCCGCACGTCGAGTAGCACGCAGCCCCGTTCCGCGCCTTTTGCCAGTTTTAGAAAGGCCACCCCGGATTCCACCGGGTGCACCTTGAAGCCCGCGTGGCGCAGCATGAAGGTTGCCGACCGCCGGACGGAATCATCATCGTCAACCACATAGACCAGCCGCTCACTGCTCATCATCTTGCTCCTGCGTTGCCTTTTCCAGGGTGACCCGGAATATGGTGCCTCCTCCCGGATTGGGTTCCGCACGGATTGAGCCCCCGTGCGATTCGATAATCGTACGGCATATCGAGAGGCCGAGCCCCATACCATCTCCCTTGGTGCTGGCAAACGGGTCGAAAATCCTGTCCCCCAGCTCCTGATCTATGCCGCTGCCCGTGTCCGAAACCGCTATTTCAACCATATCATCATCGACTGTCCGCACACCGATATGCAGTTTTTTTTCCGGGCTTTCCGCCATCGACTCGATGGCGTTGCGCATCAGATTGACCATCACCTGCTGAATCTGGACCCGATCGACAAATACATGATTGGTATCCGGCGCGATATCGATCGAGAACTGGACGCCTTTTTCCTGCACTCCGATCGTGCCCAGAACCGTCGCATCCTGCACCAGCTGGGCAAGCGACAGCACCTGCCGGTTGATCTCGCCGCGCGACACAAATTCCCGCAGTCGCCGGACGATGGTCCCTGCCCGCAGGCTCTCGGCCACGCTTTCCTCCAGCGCCTCGCGCAAGAATTCCCGGTTTTCGGACAGATCGCCCTCCATCATATCTCGGGCAGCGGACAGATAATTGGCGATGGCGGTCAGCGGCTGGTTGATTTCATGCGCCAGCGAGGATGCCAGCGTACCGACCGCGCTCAGGCGCGAGGCATGGGCCAGATCCGCCTGCAGCGACTGCAGTTCGGCTTCCGTCCGCTTCTTCTCGGTCAGATCGACGATGAATCCGGTAAAATATCGATGGTCACCGATCTTGGCTTCGCCGACTTCAAGCTGGATCGGAAAGGTCGTGCCGTCCTTCTTGCAGCCAACGACGGTTCTCCCGATACCGATAATCCGCTGCTCACCGGTCTGCATATAGCGCTGAATATAGCCGTCATGGGCATCCCTGTAGGGGTTTGGCATCAGGATTTTGACATTCTGACCGATGATCTCTTCCTGGCTATAGCCAAACATTTCCTCGGCTGTGGCGCTGAAAGAGCTCACCAGCCCGGCTTCGTCAATCACCACCATGGCATCGGGCACGGTCTTCAGAATGGATTTCAAAATCGAATTCGCCTGGCCCATTTTGCTTTCGGCATTGTTGAGCGCCCGGACGTCCTGAAAACTGATCAGCACGCTTTCAATTTTACCGCCGGGATTGGCCAGCGCGTCCATATAACATTCTGCCAACATGGGACGGCCATCCGGTCGCTCGATTTGCACCTCAATCGGAATCAGCCGCTGGCCTGAGCGTGCATTAAAGGCACGCTCCAAGGCTTCGCGAAAAATGCTGCGGTGATCTGGCGCAATACAGCTCTCGGGAGCACCCGCCGGCAATTCTGCGATGCTGGACAGGCCCAGAATGTTCAGGCCGGCAGTATCGCAGCTAATGTGCCGGAGATGGCGGTCGACAATCATCACGCATTTCGGCAGCCGGGACAGCACGGATTCCAGACGGGGTTGCAAATTCGTGTCATAGGCCTTGGTTTCACGCACTGGCGATGTCTATCCTTTGGCTGAACGATCGCTCCGTGCGAACGCCGCGACCCTACACAAAATGCAGAGATTGCCACAAGAAAATATGATTTCTGCCTGTGACGATCCACGCTCATTCAGTGGGATACAACCAATGGAATCGAACAGTCCTTGAACAGGTTACGGGTGACACCGCCGAACAGAAATTCTCTTGCTCTGCTGTGGCCATAGGCACCCATAACGAGATATGCGGCGTTCAGCTGGTCCGCTTGCCCGACAAGCACCCTCTCAACCGGACCATCGTCCGCGGGCAGGCTGTGGATGACCGATTTGATGCCATGATAGGCAAGATATTCCGAAGCGGCGAGTTGCGGCAGATCGTGATCCTTGTCTTCTTCCACCGTCAGAATATGCACATCGCTGGCCATTTTCAGCAACGGCACGGCTGCCCGCAAGGCGTTGCCGGCCTCGAAACTGCCGTTCCAGGCGACCAGCGCAGGGCCGCAGGCGTCAAATTTCTTCACCGCATCAGGCTGCACGACCACCGGCGCCGTCGCATTGAACAAAACATCACCCAAAAGCCCCAGCGGCAGCGCATTATCCTTGTCGCCACTGGCGGAGCTCAAAACCATGACGTCGACCAGCGCCGATTGCCGGGACAGTCCGCGCGCAGGCATGGCATTTTCTTCCCTATAGTCCCAGGAAACATCTTCCCCGGCCAGCCGCTGCTCGATCTTGGCGCGCAGCTTTTCGTTCAGTTCGTTCGACAATTTGGTGAGATCGTACATCACCGACATGCCCGTGACACCGTCAAAAGCCATTTGCGGATCGTAGGGATTGGTGCGCAGACAATGGAGATGGCCATTCAGCGACCGTGTCAGATCCAGCGCCGCCTGGAGGCGGGCCTCAAGGCCGGTATCATCGGCAATATATAGCAGCACGGATTTCATAAACTGTCTCCCTGTTCGACATCGGTTCTTCAAAAGAAGGTTGGGGAAAGGATAGCGGCTGGCAATCACTGTCTGTATAAGGGTTAATACGGATAGGGTTCCGAAACCGGGCGCTTCAGTCCCCAGCGGCCCCGTGCGCGGCGATCTTTTTGAGCCAGCGTTTGCGATGGCCTTCGCTGCTGTCCACATTGCCGATCAGCGATGTGCTGACCGGAGCAATGCCGGTCAGTTTGAGGATGTTGCGTTCGAAACTGCGAACGCTGTGGGCAGCAAAATAGGCGCGATAAAAAAGCGCTGGCATGCCCATGGTGACAATGAGCCGTGCCGAGCGCCCGCCCAGCAGTTTCTTCGGCATGTGCCGCTTCCCCTCCTCGCCATAATCGAGAGCGAAATTGGGGCGGAAAGCCTGCTCGACAAATGCCTTGAGCAAGGCGGGCATGTCCCCCATCCACAACGGATAATAGAAGACGATATGCTCCGCCCATTTTATCGCATCCTGTCCCGGACGGACGGTGGCGGGGACGTCTTCCTCGAGCCATTGCTTGCGGCTTTCCAGAATCGGGATATGGTGACCCGCCAGGCGGACTTCCCGAACCTCATGGCCTGCCGCTGATGCCGCATTGACATAGGCGTCAACGAGAGCATGGCCAAAACGGCTGGGACTGGGGTCGGGATGCGCGTCAATCACCGCAATCCGTGTCATGATCCCTGTTCCTCAAAATTTTCGGCACTAGGGGTTTGCCACTGGAATGCCTGGATCAATTCCATAATCGCCGCCTGTGCGGCAGCATCGATTTCCTGTGGATAGGAAGCAGTCAAACGCGCATCCCAATATCCATAGTCGAGAGCGGTCACGCTGAAATGCCAGGGCACACCATCCCTGTCCCCGTCAAAAATCCCCTGATAGGCAATAATATCGGGCCGGCCCGGAACCAGATAATCCCCTTCGGAAACAACCGTCGGGTTCGAATATTGGGACAATATGTCCGGCTTTACGATCAGATAATGATCCTGCGCATTCAGCTGCTCCAGATGGACCATGGTGATTTTGACTTCAATCTCGTGACCGTCCACATCCCGCACATATCCGATCTCGAAATTGTTGCCGGAAAAATCGGTCGTCATTTCACATTCGCGTTGAAAGCCGCCAACAGAAGCCGGAAATACAAAGCCGCTTTCCTTGTGAATGATCGATCCCGGGTCCTTATAGGGTGCAAACGGGTCAAACAAAGGCGCGGCCCCTTTCACGCATTCCGCTGCGGCAGGGCTGCCCGCCAGCGTCAGCGCCAGTAGCGTGAGGGACAGATATCCGGCCAGTTTCGTTTTGATGGGCATGGTCTCTCCTGTGTGGCCAGCTATTACGGCTATTACGGCTATTCGTGACAGCTGATGACTCGAAAGGGCAGATCGCTGCCATCTGCTTCCGTGATCGTCAGATATTCTCCGACTTTCAGCGGATGATCCTTCAGGCGGAAAATGGTTTCGTCATCCTCATCGCCAACCTTGTAGGAAAACGCCCATCCCTTTGGCGTGGCAATGACCACGCCGCTCTGATCGGCTTCCCCGGGCCAGAAGCGCCGGACAACGGGTCGTTTTTCGGCCTGTTTCAGCGCGTCGGGTTCAATGAAGCCTTCGTCATTCAGCGGAACGCGAAAGACATAGGCATGGGCTGACGAGCCATCGGGATAATCAGCGGTTCGGGCCAGTTCAAGGCGAATGGTTTTCCAAGTCATGGCCGTGTTCTGGACCAGTGTACGGGACCGCGCGATACGCAATATTGCGTAGTCTGAAACGTCTGGCCGTAGCCTCTTTCCTACACCTAACCAAATAGGTTATAATTATCCGCTCAACAAGGAAAGGCGATTCCCCCATGCACAATATTCCCGATGTCGACGATCTGATCGACAAGATCATCATTCTGGAAGGCGGCTTTACCGATCATCCCGCTGACCGGGGCGGTCCCACGCGATGGGGGATCACCGAAGCGGTCGCACGAAGCCATGGGTATGAGGGCGAAATGCGCGATTTCCCGCGCGAGCAAGCGGCAGCCATCTACAGGCGCAATTATTGGATGCGGCCGGGATTTGACCGGGTAGCACAGCTTGCCCCCTCGCTTGCCGCCGACCTGTTCGACACCGCCGTCAACATGGGAAGCGGGACCGCCACCCTGTTCCTGCAGCGTGCGCTCAACGCGCTGAACCGCAATGGCCGGGACTATGATGATATAGCGGTGGATCGCAAGATCGGTCCAAGGACTCTGGCGGCGCTGGATGCATTTCTTCGCCGACGCGGTGCCAAAGGCGAAGAGGTGCTGTTGAAGGCCGTCGAGGCGCTTCAGGGCGCCCGCTATATAGAACTTGCCGAAAAACGTTCCGCCAATGAAGCCTTTCTGTTCGGCTGGCTGGACAAGCGGATCGCATGAAAAACGCCCGGAGCGAAGTTGCTTTTGACATTGTAAAGTTTGTCAAGAACGGCGGCACTCTTCAGACTATGTCTGAACTGCCCCTCTTCTCGGAAAACCGCTCCTTGGCCCTAACTTTCACGAACTTTGAATTTCGACAGACCTGAAGGGGACTTATGAAATGTCCATTCTATCGACACTTATTGGCCCTGTTTCCCATATCATAGACAAAATCATTCCGGACAAGGAAGCAAGGGATCGTGCCAAGCTGGAACTTCTGAAACTGGAAGGCAGCCAGGAACTGGAAGAGGTGCGCGTACAAATGTCAGCGATATTGGCCGAAGCGCAATCCGCCGATCCGTGGACCAGCCGGGCGCGCCCCAGCTTCCTCTATGTCATGTATCTCCTCCTGCTCTGGTCGATTCCGATGGGGCTGATCGCGGCTTTCCGTCCGGAGGCCGCTCGCGATATCGCATCCGGCATGAATGCCTATCTAGCCGGCATCCCCGAACCGCTCTATGCGCTCTTCGGGACCGGATATCTGGGCTATACGATGGCCAGACAGTGGGGCAAGATTCGCGGGGTGGAGCGCTAGCTTTGGCCAAAATCTGCCAAAGAAAGCAAATGACCAGATCATGCCGACGGGGATTGGATAATTGCGCCGCGAACCGCCAGATTAATGCAATATTTACGAAATAGACTTGCCATGCCCGTATCTTTCCAGATAAAGGTGAAAGTCTAGTTCATCCAAAGGGGATATTTTAATGAAGACGGAAACAAACTTTCGCAAAATGCTTGCTGTAGCTGGCAGCCTTGCTCTTGCCATTCCTGCTCTTTCGGCATGTGCAGAAAGCGCCGACGATTCAGCAGCTGTTGCTGATGAAGCCGCCGATGAAGCAATGGACGCCGCTGACGTAGCCGCTGATGCCGCCGACACGGCAACCGATGCAGCTGCAGACGCAGCCGAAGCCACTGAAGATGCGGTGACCACCGACGAAACGGCTGCTGAAACAACCGAAGAAGAAGCCGTTACCGAATAAGCTCCGCTTATTTCGCATTGAAAAATGCATGAAAAAAGGCGGTTTGAGCTTCTCAGCCAGATAGCCGAAAAAGGGGCGTCTGCCAGCATCCAGAGCGATAGCGGCAGACGCCCCTTTTTTTTGATATCACGGCGCGATCATATCGCTCCCGGCATCATCTGGCCCTGCCCTCGAGCATGACGAGCGCGAAAAGCCGCTGACCATGTGCGACGGCCCCCAAGCCCTTCACCAGCCACAAACAAGACTGCCCAAGGGCAGGAATATCGGGAACGCTGTCCGTTCGGAGCGCAGCCCCTCGGTCTCTAGCGATCAAATCCCGGGTTGGTGCGCTGCAGCTTGCGCATCAGGCCCGGCCAGACCAGATTATCGCCAAGCCCCTGCTGAAATACGGGAGAGGACTGTTGATGGACACGATGGCCCATTTCTGCCTTTTCCTCATGAAGATGCTCTTCACCGCCGACCGATTGCGCCAATATCTGCGTCTTGCAAGCATTCTCAAGCAGATACATGCGCAGAAAGGCGATGGCACAATTCTTACCGATCGTTAACGTCCCATGATTGCGCAGCATCAACAGGCTCTTGTCACCGAGGTCGCGGATCAGCCGTTCCCGCTCGTCCAGATCAAGCGCAATGCCTTCATAGTCATGATAGGCGAGATCATCATGGATTTGCATGGAAAATTGCGTGTAGCGCCTCAGCCCTGCCTTCTGGACAGACACCGCGATACCATAAGGCGTGTGGACATGGATGACGCATCCCGCATCTTCCCGGGCGCTGTGCACGGCGCTGTGAATGGTGAAGCCGGCCGGATTGATGAAATAGGGCGTATCCTGCTTGATATTGCCATCGAGATCGATCTTCACCAGCGCGGATGCGGTCATCTCGTCAAACAGCAGGCCATAGGGATTGATCAGAAACCGTTCTTCCCCGTCCTCGTCAGGCAAGCGGGCAGAAATATGGGTGAATACCAGATCGGTCCAGGCGTGCATGGCACAGAGCCGATAGGTCGCCGCCAGCTCGCAGCGGATTTGCCATTCAGCGTCAGACACCGTGCCTTGCAGGCTCTCGATGCCAAGCGGATCAGGAATTGCAAAACCCGCGCCCACGCCCAGTGCGGGTTCATCGGCTTGAAACGCTGTCGCCATCATCCATTCCTTTACTTAAAATTGCTCGTACCGGCAATCTGACATGCATTACCGGTCTTCGCAACGCAAGCCCTGCTCCGGACGGGCGTCGCAAACACGGATTTTGAGAACATTATTAGAAACCGGCGCGTGCAATCGGACTTGCTCCCGCTGCCTCGAACGATCAGTGCCTGCCCTAGCCCGCGAACAGTCGGGACAGAGACTGTGAAACCGACAAACCGATCAGCACGATGGCCAAAATCCCGACAGCCAATATGACTATGATAGCGATTCTCTGCGCCCTCCCCCAATCGCCGCCAAAATCCTTGCGGATTTGGGACCCCTCGGCATCATAGGCGATCGGGACTTCCTCGAAATCAGACGGACTGGAAAGCTCTGACCGGCGGTCTTTTGGGCGCGTTGTGATATCAGGGTCATCATCTGCTGAATCACCCAGTCCCAAATCACCACGCCCTGATGCCTTCGCGTATATCAGGACGGCTTCCTCTCTGGTCGAGGCACCCAGCAGTCGGCGAGCGCCGAGAAGGCGCTGGTCGACGGCACTTCTGGAGATATCCAGAATGCGCGCGATTTCCCTGGGCGATTTTCCGAGAACCGCCAGGTCGAGGCAGTCCCGCTGCTTTGCAGTCAGCTTCGCAATCGGTGATGATTCTGAGTCGATATGTTTCAAGGCTGGCCCCTCAAATACCACTCTTCTTAAACCGTCCCGTCATCGAGTGCAACCAGATCGGACCGGTTAAAAGCACTTGAAACCCTAGGAAAATCAGCAAAAAATGGTTAACGGAAGCCTAGGTATGTCCTCTTTCAAGACTGGAAGTGATGGCTCAGCTTGCGCGCTCACATTGATCGAAAGGCACCTCCGGCTCAACCGTCTCCACTCCACGCAAAAGCAATTGGGCGAAAGATTGGTCATGGCAACAGATCGATAGAGGTTAGGGCCCGTTCAGATGCCCAGCGCATCAAGAACGGGTTTTTTCCATTCCTTTTTGCAGATCAGAAGGTCCGGCATATAGGTTTCCTTCTGATTGTAAATGAGCGGTGAGCCGTCGATACGGGAGCAATGCAGGCCATAAGCTGCGGCCACCGCTACGGGCGCACAGCTGTCCCATTCATATTGACCGCCGGAATGAAGATATATTTCTGCCTCACCCCGAACGACGGCCATTGCCTTCGCGCCCGCTGATCCCATCGGCAGCAATGCGCCGCCCAGTTGCCCTGCAACGGACAACGCTTCCGCTGCGGGCCGGGTGCGACTTATGACCAGACGCGGCGGGCCATCATGATGAGGGATATCGCCGATCCTATCTGAGCGGAGCACCAGGCCGCCACCCAGACCAGGGAGAGCAACAGCCCCAAGAGTGGCCACACCGTCAACTGCCAAAGCGACATGCACCGCCCAATCCGAACGTTCTTCGCCATATTCCCGCGTGCCATCGACGGGATCAATGATCCAGACACGCGATTTATGCAAACGCTCTTCGGTGTCCTTGCTCTCTTCGGAAAGCAGGCCGTCTTCGGGCCGGTGATGGCGCAACGCACGAACCAGAAACTGGTTTGCAGTGAGGTCTCCGGCCTTGCCAAGCGCCGCGCCATCTAACAATCCGCTGTCGCGCACTTCCAGCAGGATCCGTCCCGCAGCTTTTGCGAGATCAGCAGCGAGATCAGCATCTGTCATAATATTACTCATTTCAAAGGCATGATTTGACGGACAATATATTCGGCGGCTTCTGCTGGAGTCATCTCTACCGTATTGACCCGGATTTCCGGATTTTCCGGAGGCTCATAGGGGCTGTCGATGCCGGTGAAGTTCTTCAGTTTGCCGCTGCGGGCCTTCTTGTACAAACCTTTCACATCACGCGCTTCAGCAACTTCCAGCGGTGTATCCACGAAAATCTCGATAAATTCGGCTTCCGGCAGCATTTTACGAACCATCTGGCGCTCCGCCCGGAAAGGGCTGATAAATGCAGTGAGCACGATCAGTCCGGCATCGGTCATCAACTTGGCCACCTCGCCGACTCTGCGGATATTCTCGATGCGGTCGGCTTCGGTAAAGCCGAGATCCTTGTTGAGCCCATGCCGCACATTATCGCCGTCCAGCAGAAATGTATGGCGGTTCATCAGATTAAGGCTTTTCTCCACCTCGTTGGCGATCGTCGATTTTCCCGAACCCGACAGCCCGGTGAACCAGAGAACGCGGGGCGTCTGGTTTTTCAGCAAGGCGTGCTCTTCTCTCGTAATGATCGTTGGCTGCCAATGGACGTTGGCGGCCCTTCGCAGGCTGAAGTGCAACATGCCCGCCGCAACCGTTGCATTGGTGATCTTGTCGATGAGAATGAATCCGCCAAGCTCGGGACTATCGGCATAGGGTTCGAACACGATCGGCTTGTCGGTGTGCACTTCCGCGACCCCGATTGCATTGAGCTCAAGGGTCTTGGCCGCCAGATGCTCCATTGTATTGACATTGATCTCATATTTCGGCTCGTACACCGAGGCGCTCACCGTTTGCGTGGCCAGCTTGAGCCAGTAGCCCCGCCCGGGCTTCAGCGCCTCGTCACTCATCCAGACAATGGTGGATTCAAACTGGTCCGACACTTCGGGCGGATCACCCGCTGCCGCGATAACGTCGCCGCGCGAGCAATCGACTTCATCCTCGAGAGTGACCGTAACCGACTGACCCGCCACGGCTTCGTCGAGCGTACCGTCCAGCGTTACGATGCTTTTGACACGGCTATTTTTGCCGGAAGGCACGACGCGAACCGGATCCCCGGGCTTGATCGAACCACTGGAAATGAGGCCAGAAAAGCCGCGAAAATCGAGATTGGGCCGGTTGACCCATTGTACCGGCATGCGGAACGGCTTTTCCTGCGCTGCTGTCGCTGCAATCGGGATATTCTCGAGATGGGCAATCAGAGCCGGACCGCTATACCATGGCGTGTTTGCTGAGGGTGCCTCGGTAATATTGTCGCCCCTGAAACCGGAAATCGGGATCGCAGTGAAGCTGTCTATGCCGATTTCACTGGAAAACTGACGATAGTCCTCGACGATTTCGTCGAAGATTTCCTGGCTGAAATCCACCAGGTCCATCTTGTTCACCGCCAGGATCACATTTCTGATACCAAGCAGGTGCGCCAGATAGGAATGACGCCTCGTCTGCACCAGAACACCCTTGCGAGCGTCCACCAGAATAATCGCCGCGTCGGCGGTCGAAGCGCCGGTGACCATATTGCGCGTATATTGTTCATGACCGGGCGTATCGGCGACGATGAACTTGCGCTTTTCGGTCGCAAAGAAACGATAAGCCACATCGATGGTGATGCCTTGCTCGCGCTCGGCAGCGAGACCATCTACCAGCAAGGCAAAATCGATCTCCTGCCCCTGGGTACCGGACTTTTTGCTGTCGGCTTCCAGCGCAGCCAGTTGATCCTCGAAGATCATCTTGCTGTCGTAGAGCAGCCGGCCAATCAATGTGCTCTTGCCATCATCCACGCTGCCGCAGGTGATGAAGCGAAGCAGTTCCTTGTTCTGATGTTGCTCAAGATATGTCTCGATATCCTCTGAAATGAGCACATCTGTCTTGTAGCTTGATCCCGGTCCGGTCTGTTCGGTCATCAGAAATAGCCCTCCTGCTTCTTCTTCTCCATGCCCGCACCGCCTTCATCCTTGTCGATGATCCGGCCCTGTCGTTCGCTGGTGGTGGTCAGAAGCATCTCCTGCACGACTTCCGAAAGCGTCGACGCCGTGCTTTCGACGGCGCCTGTCAGGGGAAAACAGCCCAATGTGCGGAAACGGACGGATCGGGTCGTTATCTCGGGCTTGTAGCCCATGGTCTTTTCCAACCGGTCGAGATCATCCGCCATGAACAGCCCGCCTTCATGAATATAGGTTGGGCGGGGCGCCGCGAAGTAGAGCGGCACAATCTCGATATTCTCCGCCATGATATATTGCCAGATATCGAGTTCGGTCCAGTTGCTGATCGGAAAGACCCTGATGCTCTCTCCCTTTGCCTTTTTGGCATTGTACAGATTCCACAGTTCAGGCCGCTGATTTTTCGGATCCCATCCATGGCTCGCCGTGCGGAAGGAGAATATACGCTCTTTTGCGCGGCTCTTTTCTTCGTCCCGCCGTGCCCCGCCAAAGGCGACGTCAAAGCCATGCAAGTCGAGCGCCTGTTTCAAGCCCTCGGTCTTCCACATATCGGTATGGAGGGGACCATGATCGAAAGGATTGATCCCGCGCTCTTTCGCTTCTGCATTTTGATGGACGATCAATTCCATCCCCGCATCCTGGGCCGCTTTTTCCCGCAACGCATACATGTCCCTGAATTTCCAGGTCGTATCGACATGCAGCAACGGGAAAGGCGGAGCGGACGGATAAAATGCTTTTTTTGCGAGATGCAGCAATACGGCGCTGTCCTTGCCGACACTGTACATCATCACCGGCTTTTGCGCGTCGGCCAGCACCTCCCGCATGATGTGGATCGCTTCGGCTTCGAGACGCTCTAAATGCGTTAAGATACGAGTCACTGGGTCATCCATTCCTGATTATTTCAGTCCCCCTATCGCTCGCTTTCCGCTCGCATGTAGTTCCCAAATGGGATAAGGATGAAAAATGACTTCCATTCTGGGTGAACATGACCTCATTGCCGCACTGCATCGGGGCACGCTGGGTGCGCCGCCGTGGGAGGATTTTCTCGAACAGTTACGGCGCAGAACCGGTGCAGATTATGCCCGACTTTTTTTCCAGGGCGACCACGACTGGCTGCATTCCGTTCAAATACCTGCGACCAAATCCGGAACTGGCAGGGCAAACGAAATTTACCTGCAGGATTTCGGAAGCGCAGACGCCCTCCCTCACAAGGCCATGCGGCTCAACCGTGTCTATTCTCTCGACGATTTTCTCGATTTAAATGATCCGCGACACATCCGCTTCAAATCGCTATTCATGGAGAATGCCGATATCCGCTTTGCCCGCAATATGCGGGTGGCAGAACCCAATGGCGGCCAGATATGGATTTCTCTCGGTCGCAAGAAAAGCGATTTTTCAGCAAGCGACGGGGCGTTGCTCGGCTCTCTGGCCAATCATCTGGCGATTGCCGCAGGGACCCATGCCGAACTGGAACGACAAAGACTGAAGGCAGGAATTTCCGCCGATGCAATAATGCGACTGAATTTCGGATGGTTCATGCTCGACGCATCCGGCCGGATCATTGATTTGAGCGAACAGGCCGAGGCACTGGTACAGGAGGCGCAGTCCCTGCGCAAATCACCCGACGGCAGACTGATCGCCGAAAATGCCGATGCGCAAGGCACATTGCGCAAGTTCCTGCAAATGCGACAGGCGGGGGAAAGCGTCGTCCGGACGGTACATCTGTCCGACGAGCCCTGGCTAGATATGCTGCTGACCACTCCGCCAGCGGATCTGCCGGGAGCCCTTCAGCCCCTCGCCGTCGCCTTTGTCCACGGCGAGCGTTCCAGCAGCACCGAGCGCAGCCAGCACCTGGCAAATCTCTTTGGCCTTACTATTCAGGAAGCCCGTCTTGCCCTGCATATCAGCCGCGGCGTCTCTATAAGGGAAGCAGCGGCATTGCTCGGCCTGACCCATGAAACCGCCCGGCTCTACTCCAAGCGCATTTATGCCAAGACCGGCACCCGCGGTCAGGCCGATCTGGTGCGTCTTATCTTGGCCAGCATTGTGGCACTGGCGTGAAACGGCCGGGTAGCACCATGATCTGCCAACTCAAGCGCCACCAACCATCGCCGCGTCAACCCTCTGTCACGGGTACATATACGTACCGATCATTGAACCGGCTGCCCGTGGGATCTCCTGCGGCCCACAGATAGCGGAACGTCATCTGCGTACGATCGCTCGAGACGACAACCTGCATCTGCGACAAGATCTTGCCACCCCCTATGGCAGTCCAATAAGCGGTGTGACTGTCAGCCTTCACCACCAGCAACCCGTCGATACCCGGACCGGCCTGCGGCGTGACCTGGCCATAGGAATAGGGAATTTGAGAGACGCGCTTCTTTCCGTCTTCCGCCAACAATTCCAGCGTTTCGGTAATCAGCACCCCATCGGCACTGGGTGCAAACACGAACTGCTTGCTCTTGACGCCCGGATTATCGGCGATAGTCGATCTCGCCATATCCAGCTGCCATGCGCCGACAAAGGGATCATCGGCAGCCTGCGCAGTTAGCGGCAAAAGCACCGTGAGAAGCAGGCCGGCGAGCAAACGAACGACAATTTTCATCGATTTTTTCCGATTCCCAGAATCTTTTATCCTGATTGGGACGGTACAGACCCATTCAGATAAGTCAATGACTCGCTTTTCAGTTCAATCGTTAGCAACCGCTTGATACCGGCCGTCTCTCCGGGCTCGGCGCATGGCCACCGAGGCCATCGCCTCATTCGCATTGCAGCCGCAAACGAAAACGCCGGAATATGGGCGGCAACGGGCGCCCCCGCGCCCATCGGGAGGGGCAAATCGCCCTGTTGCGGCACATGGGAAACTGCAAAACCGCAGAATGGTGCGCCCGACAGGATTCGAACCTGTGGCCCCCAGATTAGGAATCTGATGCTCTATCCGACTGAGCTACGGGCGCACTGCGAACCGCTGTTTAGCCGCATCGGTCAGCGCATGCCACACTCAATTTTTGGATTCGGGCGGCAGGACGGGAAGAGGCAGGGGAAGCGCTGCAATGCCCTCTTCTGCCAGATCGGCGACTTCTTCCTGTGATGCAGTCCCATGAATGGGCTTTTCATCCGCATCACCATAATGAATGTCCCGGGCACGCGCGGCAAATCTATCGCCGACCCATTCGGAATTGGCGAGCATTTTGGCCTGGGCCTTCGCCAATTTGCCGATCAGCTCCTTATATTCGGCTGGGACCGGCACTTTGCTGGTAACCGGTTCAGCATGCGGCCCGTTACCCGCCTCAGTCGGCTTCGTTGAAACGGGCGCCTGGTTGCCTTTTCTGCCCAGATTTGGTGCCATGGCGGCCTTGGTTATATTCTTGCTGCCGCACACTGGACAGTCCAGCAATCCACGGTCATGCTGGTCCGCATAGTCTTGCGAAGAGCCGAACCAGCCTTCAAACCGATGGTTGGCGTCCAAACATATGAGGTCGAAGATGATCATGATGACCTGGCCGGCATTTCGAAACTCTGGCGATTGGCCACAGCCGGAATCCGCGAACGCACGTCCCGAATTTTATCCAGATCCAGATCACAGAAACCGAGACCAGTCCCCTCCCCCATGTCGAGCAGAATCTCGCCCCAGGGATCGATCACCATCGAGTGGCCATAGGTGGCGCGACCGTCGGCGTGCCGGCCATATTGCGCCGCCGCCACCACGAACGCCCCTGCTTCGATGGCCCGTGCCCGCAACAGAATTTCCCAGTGCGCTTTGCCGGTGGGAACCGTGAACGCCGCAGGAATCGAGAGGATGTCGGCCCCTGCATTGGTTAGAGCTTGGTAGAGCGCCGAAAAACGAAGGTCATAGCAGATGGACAGGCCGAGCGTTGCTTCGGGAAGCGAAGCGACAACAGCTCGCTGTCCTCTTGCATAGGCAGCAGATTCTCGCTGCGATTCCTCCGGTCCCAGATCGACATCGAAGAGATGAATCTTGTCATAGCGCGCGGCAATTTGTCCGGAAGGATTTATCAGGTAGGATCGATTGACCCATTTTGATTCCGGATCGCTTGAAGTCTTTATGGCCAAGGAGCCAAGCTGCACCCATATTTGCTGATCTTTGGCTTCAGAGCAAACCGCAGCCAGGACACTGTCGTCCTGTTCGGTCTGGATCACGCCGGCCGCGCGGGATCGATTTCGGTCAAGCAAGCCGCTCATTTCCGGTGTATAAATCATCGTGGCACCACCAGCGCGCGCTTGGGCTATGAGCGAACGCAATTGTCCGGCATTTTCGTCCGGATCAATGCCGCTGCACATCTGGGCCAGTGCGATCCTCAAAACGGGTCAGCCTGCGAGAAGGGCATCGAGTTCACCGGATTGCTCCAAAGCGGCAAGATCATCCGAGCCTCCGATATGCCGGTCATCGATAAATATCTGCGGAACCGTCATTCTGCCACCGGAACGCTGGATCATTTCCTCGCGCTTGCTACCGTCCATGCTGATATCGGTCTCTTCGAAACTGACATTCTTTTTTTCGAGCAAGGTTTTTGCGCGGAAGCAGAAACCACAGGTGAATTTTGTATATATTTCAACTTTCGACATATTTCGCACTTTCTACCATCAGCTTGTAAATGGCCCGTCAGCGAAACAAATTCAAGCAATCGCTATACGTTCAGAAAACTATCCGTTTTCAAATTCGCTTATAACCCGGGCCCAGCAGAAAACGAGCACTTGTTCTGCCCCCGCCTTTTTGAGCAGCCGGGCGCACGCATTGCTGGTCGCTCCGCTGGTATAGACATCGTCGACCAGAATCACGGACTTGCCGGCGATCCTCTCTTGCGCATCGGGAGATGCCATAAATGCTGAGCTGACCGTTCGCTGTCGCTGGATACCGCTCATCCCTCTCAGGGGAGGCGTGATTTTGCAGCGAGCAATAGCTCCATAGTCCATCGGGATGCCGGAGATCAGCGAAAGTTCCCTGCCGATCAGGACCGACTGGTTAAAACCGCGGTGCCACAGGCGCGTTGGATGGAGCGGCACCGGAACAATGATCCCGTTGTCGGAGCATTCGGCGGCAAATTTCTGCAAATGACTAGCGATCAATCTGGCCAGTCCCAGCCGAGTGCCATATTTCAAACGCATTGCAATCAGCGAACTGCGGTCATCGTAACGCACCACGGCTCGAACCCCGTCGTGAATCGGCGGCTCGACAAGGCATTTGGCACATCGGCTGTCGTCGGATTGGTCGAAAGCGAAAGGCAAACCGCAGGCAGCGCACCATGGCTTGGCAAGAAAGTCCAATTGTTGCCAGCACGACAGGCAGAAACGATTGTCTTCTTCCACGGTTGTGCCACAGACAGGGCATCGTGGCGGCAAGGCGTAGTCGACCAATGATTGCAGCAAGACTGGCAACGGCATTTGATCTTTTTGTCCAGCGCTCCTAAAGCCGCAAGGCCCTATGACCGATACAGTCAATGTTCCTGAAGTTTTTGATCGTCGACGAAGACGCATAGTCCGCGATCGCGCCTATGGGCGTTGTAAAGGTGCGGATTTTTTCTCACAGCTCATGGTTGAGGAAATTCTGGAACGCCTGGACGTCGTCAAGCGCACATTCCAGAGGGCCCTGGTTATTGGTCTGCCTGCAGCCCATATTGGAACCGAGCTTCAGGCGCGCGGCATGAAAGTCATATTCGCTGATTCCAGCGCTCGCCTGGCGCAGACGCTCGGCGGGGTGATTTGCGATGATGACCGATTGCCCTTTGTCGACCACAGCTTTGATCTGATCATAAATGTCGGATCTCTCGACACGATCAACGATTTGCCAGGGGCCCTTGTCCTTATCCGGCGGCTGTTGATCCCGGACGGATTGATGCTCGCCGCGCTTGTCGGTGCAGAGAGCTTTTCGTCGCTGAAATCGGTCATCATGAAGGCGGAAGACGACCGCGTTTCGGCTCATATTCATCCCCAGATCGATGTCCGCACAGCCGGCGATCTGATGGCAAGAGCGGGACTCACCTTACCGGTTGCCGACAGCGATCTGTTGCGACTGAACTATTCCAGTCTCGAGCGTTTGATCGCCGACATCAGGGATTTGGGGGGAAGCAATATCATGTCCGGAAAACTCACTTCCCTTCGGAGAGAAGTGTATAACGACATCCATTCGTTATTTCGCGATCATTCCGGTCCCGACGCGAAATTCGCAGAAAGCGTCACGCTTTTATATCTTTGCGCCTGGGCCCCGCATCCGGATCAACCCAAACCCGCACGCCGGGGAAGCGGTCAAGTTTCGCTTAGCACTACACTTTCGGGAGATAGCCGCCGATCCGATAATTAGAAAGGATTGGCGAGCCGGATAGAAAGCGCATGAACCAAGGGGCCATCTGCCGGCGGCATGGGAATGGCGTGAAGCGCATCCACGGGCAACCACTGTAAATCCAGCAAATCAGCGCTCTCGAGCCGGCCGCACCATTGACGGCATATATATAGGAGGAGAATCAAATGCTGGTCTTCCACCGCCTCACTGGCAAAAGTGACGGGCTCCAAGCTCGACTCTGCAACATCTATCCTCAATTCTTCGTTTAACTCTCGGACCAGCGCCGCTTCCGGAGTCTCGCCGGTTTCTACCTTGCCCCCTGGGAACTCCCACAGGCCTGCCATCGGCTTGCCCTCCGGTCGCTTTTGCACCAGAATTCTGCCATTTCCATCCACCAGTGCAGCGGCAGCGACAAACAGATATGTCGGATTTTTTTCCATAATTTTGTTCGATATAAGGATTTTTTTAATCACTTTCTGTGAAACGGATGTTGTTCACGACTTAGCAGAACTTTATCCGCGTTGAGAGAGACATGGTTGATCTTTTGAAAAAATTATATCTTTCCAACAACGGTGCGACGGCTGTTGAATATGGTTTGATCCTGGCTCTGGTCGCGCTCGCAGCAATTGTTGCGATTAGCGGCGTGGCCGATGGAACCGTCAACATGTGGGATGATGTTGCCAATCAGGTAACAGAGGTCTCATGAATACCGCTTTCGCATTTAATTTTTGGTAAGGTTTCTACTCTAGGCTGTTGAGCGTTGGACGTATTTTAGGTCCAATTGGGTAAGTGAAGTTTGTCAAATCTAGGAGACCAGACATGAAATTCGTACGTAAAATGTTCAAGAATGAAGAAGGCGCAACGGCTATCGAATATGGCCTGATTGCCGCTCTGATCGCTGTTGCAGCAATCGTTGCAATGGGTCAGCTGGGCAACACCCTCGGCAACACCTTCAACGAAGTCAACAATTCGATGGAAAAATAACGTCGGATCAAGACACATTTTTCAGGACGGCAGCCCTCCGGCTGCCGTCCTTTTTTTATCTAAAACAATCAATAAGTAATGATCTTAACTTTCTGGCCCACCTGCAGGTCGTCGGTCGCTCTTAAACGGTTCAGAACCAGAAACCGGTCCTGCTGATAATCCCTGTAAGCCATTCGCGAAGAGAGACTTGCAATGGTATCGCCTCTCTTCACCGTCACCACATCCACCTTGCGGGGTTTGATCGCAGCCGCTTCATTCGATGAAAGCCTGACCAAGCTCTGATACATGGGCGTGAATACGCCCGCCCGTCCGGCAGGTGCTATTGTGGCGAAATGATAGGCGCTGCTCTTGGAAACTTCATAGGCAAAAACGGTCACATCCACCGGACCATTATTGCTCTCGACCCTCGCCATTGCATAAGATGCCGGCAGACCATTGACCGTTGTTCTTTCTATCGTCCCACGAGGAATAGTCTTGCCTTCGCCGGCCAAGCGACTGAAGGCCGCATCAATATAGGTTGCCATATTGCCGTTATAGGCGCCGGTGGTAAATTGCCCCTGCCCACCGGAACCGGTGATCGTCACGGCGCGTGCACTATTTTGCATCGAAAAACCGTTGGGAACACTGAACTTCAGCCTCAAATCCGGATGCAAGAAGCTATTCCCTTCTATCACCCCTTGCTTGGGATCATCGCCATACAGGATTCCATCCAGATTTTGCAGAAACTGATCACGATTGCGAATACCGCCAGAATTGGTCAATTTACTCGCGATTGTCGCGGCGCGCGACACTCTGCGAGCAGGATCCGGATGGGTGCTTGACCATTCGGGCGCGCTACGGGCGTCACGCCCTGCGACGCGCGCATCGATTGCGGATTGCGCAGCCAGCGAATATAGCATTGTGGAAAGCGCCTGGGGATCGTATCCGGCGGAAGCAAGATAGCGGATTCCGAGATCATCCGCTTCATATTCCTGTTTGCGCGAATATTTCAGGGTCAGCAACTGGCTGCCGGTACCGAAAATTTCCTGCCCGATCCGTCCAATCGCGGAATCGCCCAGCAGCACCTGAGATCCGATCTGTCCGAGAATGCCCAAAATACTGTTGCGCGTCGCTGCCTTTTGCCGTTTCTCACTATGCCGGGCAGCAACATGGCCGACTTCATGGCCCAAAACTCCGGCCATTTCGGCTTCATCGTTCATCAGCGCCATCAACTGCCGGGTGAGATAGACATATCCACCCGGAATCGCGAAAGCATTGTTCACAGGGCTGTTCAGCAGCGTTACGGTAAAATCACTTCTTGCGTTGCCGAGACCGGATTGCACGGCAATATTTTGCCCGACACCCACGACATAGGGAACTTGGGGACCGGTGTAGGCCCCGCCAAATTCTTCCAGCAACTGAGGGTGGGCTTCCGAGCCCTGCCGTTTTTCCGCTGCGGATATCGACCGAGCCTCGCCAGCCCTGCTTCCAGCTGAATCCACGGCCCCAGCGTCGGCCCCGCTGCCAGTGCACGCTACCAAAGCGATTACGCTCGCGACACTCGTCAGCTTTTTTGGAAAATATTTCATATCAAGTTCCCTGTTGTCGGAGACTAAAAGAACCGCCCATTTCACAAATGGTTGCAAACACAGGCCGCATTTTCAAAAGGTTCCGTAACGCAATAGGTCAATCCTGGGATCAAAGCGCACCCATCTGAAGGAATTTTTCGCGGCGCATTCGTCTCAGCGCTTCCCGATCATAATTTTCGAGCTGGGAAAATTCTTCCTCAATAACCTTACTCAGCGATGCGATCGCCAAGGCCTGGTCGCGATGAGCACCGCCCACGGGTTCCTCGATAATCCGGTCGATGACGCCGAGGTTTTTCAGATTCTGAGCAGTGATCTGCATTGCGTCCGCAGCAACGTCGGCCTTGTCACCCGTGCGCCACAAGATGGACGCACAGCCCTCGGGAGAAATCACCGAATAGACAGCATGTTCGAACATCAACACCCGTTCCGCAGCGGCTAGCGCCACGGCACCACCCGAGCCGCCTTCCCCGACAATGATCGCCACCATCGGGACACCGAGCGACAGACATTTTTCGGTCGAGCGGGCGATTGCCTCGGCCTGCCCTCGCTCTTCTGCCGACACACCGGGAAAAGCTCCCGATGTATCCACCAAGGTCAATACCGGAAGCGAAAAGCGGTCGGCCATATCCATAAGGCGAATGGCCTTACGATATCCTTCCGGTTTTCCCATCCCGAAATTATGCCGCAAGCGACTTTCGGTATCATCACCTTTTTCATGGCCAATTACGAGTAAACGACGTTCGCCGAGTCTGGCGAACCCGCCCAGAATGGCCTGATCGTCTCCAAAGTTCCGATCGCCGCCCAATGGTATGAACTCGTCAAACAGGCCTGCTATAAAATCCTTGAAGTGCGGTCGTTCCGGATGGCGAGCGACTTGGGTCTTTTGCCACGGCGTCAATTTAGCGTAAGTATCAGCCAGCATTTTGGCCGATTTGGCTTGCAACTTCTCGATTTCAGCTTCGATATCGAGCGAACCTTCATTGGCCGTGTTTTGCAGCTCCAGAATACGGGATTCGAGAGCCGCGATCGGTTTTTCAAAATCAAGATAGGATGTCATGAAAAAGAGTTAGAACCGGACAGGCGAAACGTCAACGCGCGAGATTTCGTTGGCTTAACGGATGACGATTATTGACGAGTTCTACCAAGCGGGCGCTGTCGATATGCGTATAGATTTGAGTGGTGCTGATATCGCTATGCCCGAGCAATGTTTGCAGGGCGCGTAAATCGGCGCCACCCTCCAGCAGGTGAGTGGCAAAGGCGTGCCGCAACACATGGGGACTGATTTTTGCCGGATTAATCCCTGCCCGGGCGGCATGTTCCCGGATGATCTGAAAGAGCCTTATCCTGCTGATATGGCCCGTTCTCGAAGGAAAGAGCCACTTTTCCTTAGGTTCAACAAATTCTGCCCACCGGCGCACTGCAATTCGGGCCTGTTGCGAAATAGGGACCAAGCGTTCCTTTCCGCCCTTTCCCTTTATGATCAGATAAGACTCCTCGCCCATGATGGATGATCGGAGCAAGCCGACCAGTTCGCTGGCCCTGAGCCCGGATCCGTAAAGCAGTTCCAGAATGGCAGAAAGCCTCACTACCGAAGGCTTTACAGGATCCACACGCAGTCCTTCGGCGATCAGCTCGAACAAACGAGTGATTTCTGCATGAGACAGGGTCTTGGGCAAAGACCGCACCAAACCGGGTCTTGGCAGAGCATCGGATGGATCATTCTCTCTAAAACCTTCTTCTACCAGGAAGCCGAAGAAGCGCCTCAAGCTGGAAGACTTGCGGGCGACAGTGCTGTTCTGCAGACTTCGCCAATGGGAAGGCAAGGTTCCGATCATCTCGCGATCCGCTTGCGCCAGGCGTCCGCGGGCGATTGCCGAAGCCTGCTCCAAATCCGTTCGATAAGCTGCCAAAGTATGCCGGGAAGCCCCTGCTTCCGCCGCGAGCATTTCCAGAAAGCGTTCAATCAGATTGGCATCATCGTTCATATGGTAGACGAATAGACGCCGAAGTCAGCAATGCAAAGGCTATGCTCTTGTCAGCGCTTCCGCTGCGATCATCCGGGCTTCCGGCTCCAGACCGACGCGTTTCAAACTTTGCGTGATATGATAAAGATGCAGAGGCGACATCGATTTCCAGCTGCGCCCCTGCATGCCAACAGCGGCAAGCACAGCAACCGTTCCCTTCTCACCGCGTCTAGAAGCAGCCTCGATCGCCTTCGACCATCTGGTGGTCCGGCTCAGGTCCACGCTCAAATCATCCGCAAAATCGGCGACCGCCTTTTGGTCCGCTCGTCCGAGGCCGGCAATGGCCGCCAGAAGAAATTTGCTGCGCAATTTATCCTCGCTGGTATCAGCATCACCGAAATCGTCGAGCGCACCATAGGAAACGGGGCTTTTTCTGGTTGGAGAAGCCACCGACAGCAAGGCCCAGCCATCGCTGCCTTCTTCGACGATATTGGTCCAGCGAATGGCGCTGCGATCAAGACCAGCCGTCAGCATTGACGCAATGAGATCATAGCTCTGATCGCGAAGCGCTGCGGCAGGAGGAATCTTGGCAGCGGCACGGGCTGTCAATATCCGGGAAGAATATCGGGTCAGGTCCGCGTCAGATCGAGTCCATAAATCGCGCATGGCGGAAATCCGCCTCTCAGCCGTATCATTGGTATAGGCCTGCCGCAAAACCGAAGCCCGGGCCTTCTGATCATCGCTGGTGTCGGGATCGTCATAGGCGGTCGAATATAGATCAACCATTGCCTGGCTTGAAAACACCCCGATTGCTGCGGCGGTATCCGCCGCTTTCATGCGCGAGGCGATGGGTAACATGGGTGCCCGGGCGCGCCAGCCCTGCACATGACGTCCGGCCTGTTCATAGAGACGGTCGGGCGGTTCGACGCCGGTCGCCAGACCCAGACCAAAGCGCCAGTTATTGAAAAACTCAACGTCATCCCAAAGGATAGACACAGCCCTGCGTCCTTCGAACCCGGCCCCAATGGTTTTTTCCGCGAGCAAATAGTCGATACCGGTGGCTGCCCTGTTGCGCCTTGCTTGCTGAAGCAGTCGGGTTGCCCTGCTCTGCTCGCCGGTAAAAGAGGCGCAAATGGGCCGAAACATCACCCAGGTGGGTGCATCACTGACCCGTGCGCCAGCGTCGACGAGAGGACATATACCCGCCGGATCGGCTGTTGCCAGATGGGCCTGCATCGCCACTTCATAGAGGCGCGGCGTGTAATTTCCGCCATCGACCTTTAAAACCAGAGCGCGGGCAGCATCAGCCTCTCCCATGCGCAGCAAGCGCCAGGCGCGCTCAGCAGTCCAATCCGCCGGATTCACATTTTCGGGGCTGGTAACTTTGCTGAGCAAAGTACGTCGGAGCAATATCGATCCCCAACGAGAGAGAATCGGCCCGTTCAAATTTTTTATCAGACTGGTGAGATAGAGCCCGCCTTCCTCGCCAAATGCATCATTCGGAAGGCCCTTATATTGCGGCGTCAAGACACCGATTTCATCGGTGGACCGCCGTTCTCCTTCTGTCAGCGTATATTCAGCCTGGAACACGTCATCCAGCGTTTCGAGATCGACGTCTCCATTGTCGTCCAGTGACAATGCCGGCAAATCGCGCTTGGTCTCCGCGATGTCCTGCTCCGTATCAGCCACGCTTGATGGATCACTCGCCTGCGGTGCGACGGGACGGGAGGGAACGGGGCCGGGAGCAGGGGTTGGAGTGACTGCAGGAGCAGGCCTTGGCGCTGGAGCCGGTGCCGGTTCACCAAAGCCCGGCGGCAAGAGAGATTCGGGAGAATCCTGCCCCAAGACCGGTATTGCCGCCACCAGCGCCCCAAGGCTTATGGCAGCCAAAGATATATGCTTTATCCGCACATGCATTTTATTGCAGGTCGTCACCAATAACGGGCTTTTCAACCGGCTGCAGAGGCTGTTCGACATCCATCGAAGCCAGAAACAGAGCTCCGCCGATCAGAATGGCGACAAACAAAATCAGAAAAACCAATTGGCGCGGCATCAATATACTCAATCTTTGTGAACGGTTAAAAAAACAGCATAGTCAGCATTGGAATTTGCACCCTTGGCCAACCGATGTATAGCCTTTGCCCCAATGGACAAAAACATTAAAGCCTCTTTCGACAATTCAAGCGGAAATTCCGGTGAAACGCCAGATTTCGTGCCGAACCAGTCCATCGTGCTGGTCGGGTTGATGGGCGTCGGGAAAACGACGGTTGGTCGACGGCTGGCGAAACGCTTGAACCTGGATTTTGTCGATGCCGACGAAGAAATCGAGCGAGCGGCCGGCCTGACGGTTGAAGAAATTTTTGACCGGTTCGGCGAAGCCTATTTCCGGGATGGCGAACGGCGAGTGATTACGCGGCTTTTGGATGGCAAACGCCAGATCATCGCGACGGGCGGTGGCGCGTTCATGAACGACGAAACCCGCGCGCTCATTCTTGAAAAGGCCGTCGCCATCTGGCTGGACGCGGATTTGCCCACGCTGGTGAAACGGGTTGCCAGGAGAGACACAAGACCCTTGCTGAAATCCGGCGATCCGGCCAAGATTCTGGCCGAATTGGCGGTCGTCAGGAATCCCGTATACGCCACCGCACATATTCATGTGATGGGCAATGATTCGCCGCATGAAACGACCGTTGAACATATTATCGAGGCATTGCAGCGTGACCCAGATTAGAGTAGAATTAGGCGAACAGAGCTATCCCATATTGGTTGAACCGGGCGCGCTTGAGATGGCGGCCCAGCATTTACAGGGATTTGCGGCCAACAAGCGGCTTTTCGTGCTGACCGATGACCATGTCGGAGCGCATCTGCTGCCGCGATTGCAGCACGCCTTTGCCGGAAGCGCGATCGACCTTGTCGTCAAAAGCCTGCCTGCGGGCGAAGCCAGCAAGAGCTGGCGCCAGCTGGAAAGAGTGACTGACTGGCTGCTCGCGGAAGGTGCCGAGCGATCGGATACGCTGGTGGCGCTGGGCGGCGGCGTGATCGGTGATCTCACCGGATTTGCCGCAGCCATCGTCAAGCGCGGCTGCAACTTCGTGCAGATTCCGACCAGCCTGCTTGCCCAGGTGGACAGCAGCGTCGGCGGCAAGACGGCGATCAACAGTTCGGTGGGCAAGAATCTGATCGGCAGTTTCAACCAGCCCCGCTTCGTGCTGATCGACCCTCTCGTGCTCAACAGCCTCCCCGACAGGGAACTGCGGGCTGGCTATGCCGAAGTCGTCAAATACGGCCTGATCAACGACGCCCGTTTCTTTGAATGGTGCGAAGCCAATAGCGAGCAGCTTCTCAACCGTGAGCCGGATGCGCTCAGCGAAGCGATTGTCCACAGCGTGCGCGCCAAGGCCCTGATTGTCGGCGAAGATGAGAAGGAGCTCAGCGGTCGCCGCGCGTTGCTCAATCTCGGTCATACGTTCGGGCACGCGCTGGAGGCAGAGACCGGCTTTTCGGACCGGCTTGTCCACGGGGAAGCGGTCGCCGCCGGCATGGCTCTTGCCTTTCGCTATTCGGTTCGCCGCGGGCATTGCGATGCGGCGGATGCGGAGCGGGTAGCAGCCCATCTCAAAGCGGTCGGCCTGCCCCATAGCCTCGCAAGCGCCTCGGTGCAGGCGTCGGGAGCGCGACTGGTTGACCATATGATGCACGACAAGAAAATGAGCGGCGGAACCCTGCCCTTCTTGCTGGCGAACGGGATAGGACAGTCGTTCCTGGCCAAGGATGTCGATCTGGCCGATGTCGCGGCATTTCTCGATGAGTCGGCCTAGCCATAGTAGGCAAATCGAAGCTCAGGATTGGCTGCCGGAATTATTTTCGAACCTCAGCTCCGCACCGGCCAGCATGTCGCCCCCGGACTTCATTTGCGCTTCCAGACGATCGCAATCGCGCTGCCGGAATTCTTCGTCCACCTCTTCGATCAGCCTGCTGTCCAGATCGATCGCGAACATCGTCTGGCGAGCGAGATGGATTGCCGATTCAAACATTTCACGTTTCATCCCGACAATTCCCAGTCCCTTGAGCGCGATCAACTGACGGCGGTCATATACCCTTACGAACATCTTGGTTTCAGGGAAGGACTGAACGATTGCGCGGGCCTGTTCCGGCCCGAAGTCCGGATCGTCCATGCAGAAGACAATCGCGTCCGCTTCATGCGCGCCGGCGCGGCGCAACAGGTCCACCCTTGTGCCGTCCCCGTAGAATACTTTGGCGCCGAATTGCTGGTGAATATCAATCTGCTCGGGATTGATATCGATCAGCGTCAGCGGGATTTTTGCAGCCATCAGCACTTGCGCCACGGTCTGACCAAATCGGCCCTGCCCGACAACGATGACTGATGCCCGGTCGGCCTTGCCCGGATCGTCGAGTTTGGCAGATGATTTGGGCGGGCGGTTGCTGAACCGGCCTGCAAGCAACATCAGGAAGGGAGTGCTTGCCATCGACAGGGTGATGATGGCGCTGAACAGACTGCTTGCTTCCGGTTCGATCAGCAGCGCCTTCTCGGCCTCGGCAAACAGCACAAAACCAAATTCCCCGCCCTGGCTGAGCAACATGCCCATTGCCAGAGCCGGATAGGTTTCCATGCCGAACAGCTTGCCCAGCCCGAATATAATCGCGATCTTTACGGTGACCAGTGCGACCGCTGCGCCCAGCACGAAACCGGGATTTTCAACAATTACATTCAGGTCCAGCATCATGCCGACCGCGAGGAAGAAGAAGCCGAGCAGCAATGATCGGAACGGGTCGATGTCGGCTTCAAGCTCGTGGCGGTAGGGCGAGTTGGCCAGCATGACCCCGGCGATGAAAGCACCCAGAGCCGGAGAAAGCCCGATAAATTCCATCAGGGTCGCTCCGCCCAGAATCGCTACCAGACCGGCGACAATGAACAGTTCCCGCTCGGCGATTCTGCCGATAACCTTGAGCAGCGGCTGCAGGAGATATCGGCCGACGGCGATAAGGCCGCCGATGGCAAGGACGGCATATACGGCGGTCAGCCAGCCAGGGTCACCACCAATATCTTCAGGCGCTCGCGACAGCGCTGCGATGATGGTCAGCAGCGGGATGATCGACAGATCCTGAAACAACAGGATGGAGAAGGCTTTTTCGCCGGTCGGCGTGTTGAGCCGGCCGGACGATTGCAGCATAGGCAGGACCTGGGCCGTGGAGGACAGCGCCAGTGGCAGGCCAATGGCGATCGAAGCGGCGAGCGTGAAATTGGTTGTCGCCATGATCAGCAAGAATAGCGCGATGCCGCAGAGCACAACCTGACTCAATCCAAGGCCGAAGATCGCCTGGCGCAAACGCATCAGCCGGGCCGGCGCAAGTTCCAGCCCGACGATGAACAGCAGCAGGATGATACCTATCTCGGAAAACTCGAGGATGGTGCCGGCATTGCTGATCAACTGGAAACCCTGCGGACCGATCAGCACGCCGGCAATCAGATAGCCAAGCACTGCACCGATGCCGAACCGCCGGAACACCAGCACCATCACGAGGGCCGCGCCGAGCATGACAAAACCGCCCAGCAGCAGGTCGGCCATATGGGTGCCTTCTTCCATCGTTCAGACCGCCTCTTGCCGGGCGGCGTCTGCAAAGGCCGCGATCACCGTGTCATAGGGAAGCAATATCGCCGCATGGCGGCCCGTGTGGTTGCGGGCTGCTATCAACTTGTCCATATCCGGCCAGTCTCCGGGCGTTTCGGCCGTGCCATCCAGAAATGCCGCAAGACGGGACCTGGTGCTTTCTATGGCGGCGACCGATTTTCCGACAGCCTGTCCGGCCAATATCGCCGCCGAGGCCTGCCCCACCGCACAGGCGTTTATTTCCAGACCCAAATCTTTCAGCACACCGGTATCGGTCAGGGTCACATCTGCCGCAACTTTGCTGCCGCACGTCCGGGAGCGCAGTTCTGCGCTACCATCCGGATTGTCCAGCCGTTGCTGATGCGGGATCGACACCGCGAGACGCAGGATCTCGCGCGTATAGAGGGCAGCGCTCACTGGGCGGACCCCGATTCATCATCGGTCGCCTGCCGCTGCTCCTGGACAAAATCCACCATGGCCTTGCCGCTTGCGTTGAGAAGCGGGTAGGTACGGGATACAGCGAGCCATTCCGGCCGGGGTTCTTTCGCCCCGTAGATGGTGTCGTAAACCAGAACCACCAGCAAATAGAGCAGGGTTGCCCCGATCAGGCCCTTGACCATGCCAAAGCCAAAGCCGAGCACGCGGTCGACCGGACCGAGGACGGATTTGCGCGAGCGCGCGCCGATTGATCGAGCGATCCATCGGCCCAGCGCGTAGGTAACGATGACGATCGAGGCGAAGGCCAGCACCGAAGCGCCGCTATCGCTGCCGACCGGGTCGATCAGTCGATCCGTGATCGGCGTATGCAGCGCCCTTACGGCAAGAACGACCAGGATCCAGGCCATCAGCGCCAGCGCTTCCTGGACAAACCCGCGCAGAAAGCCGAGGACCGCAGCCCCGCCCATTAAAATCAGCACAAAAATATCAAGACCGGTCATCGCGTCTAGCTAGTCACGGTCGAGCATATGGTCAACGAGATTGGCGAGTTTGGCGAATTGCAGTTGTTTCATGCTGCCCCCCGTCTTTTCGCCGGATGCGGGCAGCAGCGCGCTGCTGAAACCAAGCTTGGATGCTTCCTTCAAGCGCAGCGGCGTGCGCGCGACCGGGCGTATCTCTCCAGACAGCGCGATTTCGCCAAAGATTACGGCGTCGCTGGGCATCGGACGTTCGGCATGGGCTGAAATCAGCGCAGCCGCCACGGCCAGATCGGCAGCGGGATCGGTGAGCCGATAGCCCCCGGCAACATTGAGATAGACTTCCGCGCCGGAGAAGCTGAGGCCACAGCGTGCTTCCAGCACAGCGAGGATCATCGCCAAGCGGGAACTGTCCCAGCCAACCACCGAACGGCGTGGAGTCGCTCCACTCGCCAGTCGCACCGTCAGCGCCTGAATCTCGACCAGCACCGGCCTTGTTCCTTCGAGTGCCGGAAATACCGTCGCCCCGGTAACTTCTTCGCTGCGGTCGGTGAGGAACAGGGCAGAAGGATTGGACACTTCTGTCAGACCCGATTCTTCCATCGCAAAAACGCCAATTTCATCCGTCCCGCCGAACCGGTTCTTGATCGACCGGAGGATGCGATATTGATGGCTGCGTTCGCCCTCGAAGCTCATCACCGTGTCGACCATATGTTCGAGCACGCGCGGCCCGGCGATATTGCCGTCCTTGGTGACATGACCGACGAGCATCACCATCGTGCCATGTTCCTTGGCGAATTTGATGATCTCCTGCGCCGAGGCACGCACCTGGCTGACCGTACCCGGCGCGCCTTCGATCAGATCGCTGTGCATGGTCTGGATCGAATCGATCACGACAAAATCCGGCGCATCGCGGCCCAGAGTGGTCAAAATATCGCGAACCGAGGTCGCCGAGGCCAGTTTCACGGGAGCCTTGCCCAATCCCAGCCGTCGCGCCCGCAGGCGGACCTGGTCGGCCGCTTCCTCGCCTGAGATATAGGCCACCGACAAGCCCGCCTCTGCCAGCCGCGCCGACACCTGCAGGAGCAGGGTGGATTTGCCGATTCCCGGATCGCCGCCCATCAAGGTCGCGGAACCCGCCACCAGTCCCCCGCCGACGGCGCGGTCAAATTCGGCAAGACCGGTCTTTTTACGCTCGGGCAGTGCAATCTCGCTGTCGAGCCCGACCAGCCGCACTTCGCGGCCGCCGCTCTGCAGATTATGCTTGGACGCAAAGACGGTCTCGCCGGCTTCTTCGACGAGAGTGTTCCACTCGCCACAGTCGGCGCACTGCCCTTCCCAGCGATGCGCGATCGAGCCGCAATTCTGACAGACATATTTTCTTTTCGGTTTGGCCATGGAATTTATTTAGCAGAACAAAAAAGGAACGCCAGAAATTTAAACAGGGTCACACGGGTCACACCCCCTAAGAGAGAAAAAGCTTCCGGCTCGAGTTTGGGCCTGCTGGGGTCAATTCAGGATTGTATTGAAGGCGCTGCGACCGGATCATTTGCGTCTTTTAGCAGAGCAGCGCTGGTGTAGGAAAGCCGCTTTTGAAAGCAATGGTGTCTTCCAGACAGCCCGCCCTGGTTGCCGGGGTGGTGGCCTGAGGTCGGGGCACGGTGCCTGGCGGCGCATTCCCGCTTGCACCCGGCCTGCCATCCTGTAGGTAAAAGGATATGCGGCAGAAAGAACTCAGACTGGCCTTGATCTGCTATGGCGGTGTCAGTCTCGCCATCTATATGCATGGCATTACCAAGGAAATCTGGAAGGTAGCACAGGCGAGCCGGGATTTTCATGACGGGCTGCGGGTCGACCAGTGCAGCCGGGGCATCTATTATGATATATTGCAATGGCTCGAGCGGGAAACCGGGACCCGACTGCGCGTGCTGCCGGATATCATTGCCGGGGCCAGTGCCGGCGGGATCAACGGGATATTTCTGGCGCAGGCCATTCTTTCTGGCCAGTCGCTCGATCCGCTGACCGACCTGTGGCTCGACACCGCCGATGTCGACAAGCTGCTCGATCCCGATGCACGGCCGCTGTCGCGCTTTTCCAAATTCTGGGCCGAACCGATTGCCTGGATGGCGCTGGGCCGCAAGGGCGGTGCGGTCGAACAGACGGTGTCAAAGGAAGCCCGCGAAGAGGTCAAGATGAAGCTGTCGCGCTTTGTCCGCGCCCGCTGGTTTGCGCCGCCCTTCGGCGGCAAGGTGTTCAGCGGCCTGATCTGGGATGCGCTGGCCGCCGTCCGGGCGACCGAGCGCGGGCCCCGTCTGCTGCCGCCGGGCCAGCCGCTCGACCTGTTTGTGACGGTGACCGATTTTGTCGGCCATCCGGAGAAGCTGCAACTGCACAGTCCGCCGGAAGCTTTCGAGATGGAGCATCGGATCACCATCGGTTTCTCGACGCGCGGCAAAAGGGGCGACGCGATTGCCGATCCGGCTTCATTGACCTTTGCCGGTCGCGCCACCGCCAGCTTTCCCGGCGCCTTTCCGCCCTTCACGGTGCGGGAACTGGACGAACTGCTCGCCGACCGCGACTATGTCTGGGAGGGGCGGAATGCTTTTCTGAAGCGTGTGCTGCCCAGCCAGTTTCACGCCGGGACGGCCGAGGACACGGTGCTGATCGATGGGTCGGTGCTTGCCAATGCGCCCTTTGCCCAGGCTATCGAGGCGCTGAAAAACCGGCCGGCCAAGCGGCAGGTAGACCGGCGTTTTGTCTATATCGACCCGCGCCCCGATCTTGACGTGGCGAAGAGCGACCGGGCGATGCAGCGTCTGCAGGCCGCTCAGGAAGCCGAAGACGAAGCGCTGCCCGGCTTTTTCTCGACGATTTTTGGGGCAATTTCGAATATTCCGCGGGAACAGCCGATCCGCGACAGTCTCAATGCGATCGCCGGGCGGTCGAACCGGATCACCCAGATGCGGCTGATCACCGAAAATCTGCGTGGCGAGGTCGAGCAGCATGTCGAAAGCCTGTTCGGGCGGACCTTCTTTCTCGACCGGCCGACGGCGGTGCGGGTCGCTGCCTGGCGGCGCAAGTCGCGCGACAAGGCAGCGAAGCTCTCCGGCTTTTCGTACAGCGCCTACGGGCATCTCCGGCTGGCGACGGTGGTCGAGGATATTGCGAATACCGTGCGGCGGGCCAAGGCCGACCCCAACGCGCACAATCATCCTGGACTGCGCGATGCGCTGTGGGTCGAGATACGACGGCTCGGTCTCGACAATATCAGTCTTAAGAGCGGCGGGCCGACCAAGCAGGCCGCAGAGTTTTTTCGCCAGCATGATCTGGGCTTCCGGGTGCGCCGCCTGCGCTTCCTCGCGCGGCAGCTGGCGGAGGATCTCGACCGCGCCGATCCTGCCGACTATGAGGCGATGGAAGGCATGCATGACGTCGTCTATGATTGCCTGTCGCTCTATATCGAGCGCGAGACGATCGACTATCTCGGGGATGATTTCGCTGCCCTTGCCGAAATGGCGGACACGCAGCCTGGGGCGGTGCTGGATGCGCTCGCCCGGACCCGCGACCTGACGGCGGCCGACGCGATTGTCGATGCCAAGCTGGCCGCGGCGCTGGCGGTGATCCCGAAGGCGGAGAAGCGGTCGATGCTGCTCGCCTTTCTCGGCTTTCCCTTTTACGACATCGCCACTCTGCCGCTGCTGCAGGGCGAGGGGCTGGACGAGTTCGATCCGATCAAGGTCGACCGCATCTCTCCGGAGGACGCCCGCACGATCCGCAAGGGCGGTGTGGCAGCGACCTTAAAAGGCATTGAATTCAACAACTTCGGAGCCTTTTTCAGCCGCAGCTACCGTGAGAATGACTATCTCTGGGGTCGGCTGCACGGCGCGGAGCGGATGATCGACATTCTGTTCTCCACCCTGCCCCTGTCGAAGCGGCCCGGCGACGAAACGATCCTGGGTTTCAAGAAAATCATCTTCCGCAAGATCGTCGATGAGGAGGAGCCGCGGCTGACCCGGATAGCGCCGCTGATCGCCTCGTTGCGCGAGGAGATCGAGGCCGCCACGCTCTAGCTAGTGCGCATGATCCTCGGCGTGGTCCGGCTTCTGCAGGCTCTTGTAGACCGCCTCGACAAAGGCATCGCCCTTGATGAAGGCATCGGGATTGACGTCCCACTGTGCCGCCGGTTTCATCGCCTGTATCTGCGCCAGTGACTTGCCCTCGCCCTGCGCTTTCTCGACCGCGCCGATAACGCTCTTCAGCATGTCGCGATAGGCGATCAGATCGGCCTTGTTCGCCATCGGCCCATGGCCGGGAATGATCCGGGTGTCGTCGTCCACCATGGCCAGCACCTTGTCCGCCGCCGCCAGCATGCCGCGCGCATTGCCGCCGCTGCTCAGGTCGATGAAAGGCAAGGTCACCTTGTTGAAAAACAGGTCGCCCATGTGCACGACATTGGCTTTCTGCCAGAAAACGATGCTGTCGCCGTCGGTATGGGCATGTTTCATATGCTGGACGCGGATTTCGTCGCCATTCAGATGCAGCTTGATGCCGTCATGATAGGTGACCACCGGCAAGGCTGCGGGAGGAGCCGGCGGCGTCGATTCATTGCCCTTGATCAGCCGGTCGCGGACATGGTCCTGGGCCATGATCAATACGCCCGTCTGGCCAAGATTTTCATTCCCGCCGGTATGATCGCCATGCCAGTGGGTGTTGATCAGATATTTGACCGGATCGGCGCCGAGATCCTTGACCGCACCCTGGATCTTGTCGGTCAGCGGTGCGAACTGATCGTCGATCAGGACGGTTCCGTCCGGACCATAGGAAAGGCCGATATTGCCACCCGCGCCAAACAGGACAGCGACCCCGTCCGCCAGCGGTTCAGCCTTGATCTCTACCTCGGCGAAGCGGTCGCTTTCCTGGGCATTGCTTTCGCTGCAAGCGGAAAGCGCCAAGGGCGAGGCGGCCAGCAGCAGGGCAGCAAATGTTCTGGATATCGGACTGGGCATCTGGATCGTCTCCTAAATTGGATCATGGCATATCATTGAAACCGGACCGCCGCTATCCCCTCGCAAAAAACATCAGATTGACCAGCCGGCCATCCTGAGCCGTTTTGCCAAAGGCTTCGCCGCTGTTGTGGAACATCCAGGGGCTGAACAGGATCAGCCGGTTGAAGCGCATCGGCACGGTCATCACCTTCGTCCATTTCGCCGGATGGTTGGTGTCCTTGTTGATCACATCCTCGATCAGCGCGTTGATATCATTATAGCCAGCCTGCTGGATCGACAGCATATCGGTCGGCACGCGCTCCAGACCGGTGCGCTTGTGGCGGAAAAACTCGGTTCCGCCTTTGCAATGTTCGGGCAGCGAGAGATAGAGGATGCCGGAATAGAAAGCCGGATCGATATGCACGCCGCTGCGTCCCTTGGCCCCTTTCAGGGTGACCCGGCAATGCAGATGGCTGGTATTCGGTGCCGCCTTGACCGGGGCGTTGATAATGCCGGCGATACGCTCGTTCAGGCCCTGAATTTCGAGGGCTTTGGTCGAGATATGGCCGGGATAATTGCCATGCTTGTTGCCGGGATCATAATCGAGCGCCAGCGCGGCATTGCGCGCGGCCAGCGGATCGGCGATGAAATCGTCCAATATGATCAGCGATGGCAGCATCAGGAAAATCGCCCGCAGCGCGGATCCGTTCCGTTCAGGAAAGTCGGGCTTTTGCTGATGAACTTTACAATCTTTACAGGGTTAAGGAAAACAATCCCTGCCTCCGCACCGCTGCTCAGAAATGTTCCCAACCCACTGGTAAGGCAGACAGAATTCAAGCGGAGCGACATATCATTCATATCGCGACCCTATCATGAATGGCGGGCTGTAGGACATGTTTTTCTTGTCCCGTCGCCGCGCGCACTTCGTTCGATCGCGTCAGACAAGATGGCGCCATCTATCCTTTTTGACCGCTGAAACCGCCTTCGACGATGGCGCCGACGCGGCTCATGAATTCCATGCCATTGGCAATCTCCTCGTCGGTCAGCTCGTCGGAGATCAGCTTGATGAACGCCTCGGTCCGTTTCATCATCTCGTTCACGGTCGACTGGCCCTTTTTGGTCAGCCGGATGATTTTTTCGCGAGCGGAAGCCTTGCTTTCCCGGATCGAGATGAGATTGAGATCCTTGTCGGCCATGGCGCGCAGCACCTTGGAGATGGCCGGGCTGCCCAGTTCGTACCATTCGCCGATCAGCCGCTCGATGGTCTTGCGGTGGATGGTGTGCCCGCCCTCGCCCTTGGAGTGGATGATCCACAGGATCACCGTCTGATGCCGGGTCAGATCGGATCCGCTGAGCTGCTTTTCAACAGCCATGCCGACCGAATAATGAAAGGGGTAGAACAGCTTGAGAAAATTCTGCGGAGCTGTTTCCCTTTTTATGGGATAATCGATACCGAAATCAGACTGCTGCTTCACGCCATGCTCCCTCACCAGACCCGGTGTCACTGACCCCCGACTCAACAAGGTGGATGGACGAATATCAGACGAAAGTCTATTCCTGCGCTCTGCAATTTTTCGATCCTGCCACCAGAATATGTCCATCTGCCGCACGGGGCCAAGTCCATAAGCGCCCTTCACAAAAGCAATTAAATACATTTTAATCAATAACTTGATCAACAATCGTTGGTCAGGAATGCAGATCGGTTGACATTTTTATTTTCCAATCCTTATTATGTCGCAGCGACATAATGTCTATACGACATAATAAACAGGGATTGAGGATAAATGAAACCCACGTTCAGTGTTGACCAGTTGAATCGTCCGGAAGTGATCCGGAACCCCTATCCCTATTATGACCTGCTACGCGACCAGTCGCCGCTGTTCGGCTATCGCGACTATCCCCCTGGCACGATGCCAGGCGTGGATGAGCCAAAGCCGTCCTGGGTGGTACTCAATTTCGATGATGTGGCGGCGGTCGCGTGGGATCACGAAAGCTTCTCGTCGCGCGACAGCCTGCAGGAGGAATCGTCGGCGCCCACGCTGATGCTGGTCAATCACGACCGGCCGGAACATACGCGGCTGCGCAAGATTGCCGCGAAGGTCTTCCAGCCGTCTTCGATCAAGGCGCTGACACCCGCTGTGGACGCGCTGGTCGCCGCCTGCATGGACGATTTCTTCGTGCCGGACAGGCCGGTCGACGTGATGGCCGATTATTGCGCCATGCTGCCGAGCCGGGTGATGGCCTTTTTGTTCGGCATGCCTGCGGATATGGATCGCGACGTCCGCAACTGGGCGACCGCCTTCATGCTGTCCGCCGATATCACGGCCGAGGAAAGGCAGTCCCACAATAGGGAGGCCATGGCCTTTTTCGAGCGCCATGTCCGGGAGCAGATGGACCGGATCGATAGGGGCGAGCAAGTGCCGGGCCCTCTGCTCGATGCCTTCATCCGCACCGAGGTGGACGGAGACCGCCTGTCCTTTGAGGAAATCGTCCGTTTCTGCATGACCGCCACGGTGGCCGGAGCGGAGACGACATCCTTCTATCTTGGCAATCTGATCGCCGTATTCGCCGATTTTCCAGATATCTGGCAGAAATTTGTCGACGATCCGGCGCTGTTTGACGCGATCTACAAGGAAACCCTGCGCTTTCATGGTCCGCCGCAGCGACTGTTCCGCGTGGCGACCCGGGACATCACCATCGGTGATGCCGATATAAGGCGCGGCGACTGGGTGGCATGCTTCTTCGGGGCCGCCAATTATGATCCGGAGGCCTTTCCCGATCCCTATGCATTTCAACTGCATCGCCCGAATGCCAGCCGGCACATGAGCTTTGGCTATGGCATCCACCGCTGCCTCGGGGCGCCGCTGGCACAGCTGGAAGCGGAATCCACAGCGCGCATGCTCCGCGAGCGATACAGCGGGATTGAACGAACCGGCGAAGCGGTCTGGCAGGATGTCAGTCTGCTCAATCACGGCCTGGCCCGCAACCCGGTGATTTTTCGCGCGCAGGAATAGCGGACCAGAATTTTCAAAAATAACGGTGAGCAAATCACCGAACGAGGGAGGATGAAATGAATTTCAAGACAGACAGCAGGGCCCTGCTGGCAACGGCAAGCCTGGCCGCCATCATCGCGACATCGGCCCCGCTACACGCCCAGGAAAATGCAAGCGATGCAGCGCAGGACAATAGTGGCGACGTGATCATTGTGACGGCCAATCGCCGCGAGGAATCCATCCAGGATGCGGCGATGGCGATAACCGCGTTCGGCGGGGAGGAGCTAGCCAGCCGATCGATTACCGCGATCGAACAAGTCGGCGCGATTGCACCCGGCGTACAGATTGCCACCTATCAGGGCGACACATCGATTTTTATCCGGGGTATCGGCACGCCGACGATCATCGCGGGTACGGACAGTTCGACCGCCACCTATGTTGATGGCGTCTATATCAGCCGTCCGGCGGCGATCGGCCCCTTGTTTTTCGATATCGACCGGATCGAAGTGCTGCGCGGACCGCAAGGCACGCTCTATGGCCGCAATGCCACCGGTGGCGCGGTCAATATCGTGACCAGTCGTCCGACCGATCATCTGGCTGGCAATCTGCAGCTGACGGTCGGCAATTATGATCGCTTTCGCGTTGCCGGCGCGCTGAGCGGGCCACTGAACGACTCCATCCGGGCACGACTGGCGTTCCAGTGGGAGGATCGCGACGGATATGCGACCGTGATCCGCCCAGACAACAGCACCGAGAAAGTCGAAGACAAGGAAGATTATTCCGTCAGGCTGACGGTCGAGGCAGATCTGTCGCCCGATGCGATGATCACGCTGAGTGGCGATTATTATCGCGCCGATGACAAGGCCAATGCCTATTTCTATGCGAGCGCCGGTTATGCCGACGAAATCCCGGGCTGGTATGGCACGCGGGAGGGATCGCAGACGCTTCCCTATTTCGGCATGAAAAATAGCGGTCGCGTGTCCGCGCCCGCTTCCCGAGTCCTTTATGCCGATGTGCCCTATTTCAACAAGGTCGAGAACTGGGGCCTTGGCGCAACGCTGGACTGGGATATCGCTGACTATAATCTGAAAGTCATCGGCAGCTACCGGGACACCAACCCGGTGTCACAGAATGAATTTGATCTGTCCGATGCCTTCGTCAACATCGTCGGCCGGGAGGAGGATCACTGGCAATGGAGCGGTGAGGTGCAGCTCAGCTCGCCCGCGGACAAGCCCTTTTCCTGGATCGCGGGTGCCTATTATTTCGAAGAGCGCAATATCATCGACAATGATATTTTCGGCAATTTCTGGGAACCTATCCTGATCCAGGGCTTCCTGGACCTGCAGGTAGCGGGCGTGCTGCCGCCCTTTCCGGTGGTCTTTCCCGAAAGCGACCAATGTTGCGAACTGCATCTCAGCGGCGAACAGGACACCCGGGCCTGGGCTGCCTATCTCGACACGCAGTGGGATGTATCGGACCAGTTCACGGTGCGGCTGGGCGGGCGCTACAGCGAAGAGCGGCGCGACGGGCGGCAGAATTTCGATCTGGTGATGCTGCCCGACATGCGGATCGCGCCAAACACGATCTTTTTCCCGAATGCGATCAGCGAGGATCGGGCGGCGGCTCAGCCGGACCCGTTCGGTTTCATCATCGCGCCGGTCAACGGGCCGACGACCTTCCGCGCCTTCACTCCCAAGCTGGGGATTGATTTCAAGCCGGTCGACGATGTGCTGCTCTATGCCTCGGTGCAGCGCGGCTTCAAGAGCGGCGGCTATAATATCGGCAGCAGCCAGCGCGATCCGTTCGAGCCGGAGAAAATCTGGTCCTATGAAATCGGAGTGAAAAGCGAGCTGCTCGACCGGGCGCTGCTGCTCAATGCCTCGGCCTTCTGGTATGATTATACCAACCTCCAGGCGCAGGACAGCGTCGGCAACCAACCGATCATCCGCAATGTCGGCAAGGCACGGGTGCGCGGTTTCGAGGTCGAAACGGTGGCGCGGCCAACGGACTATTTCAAGCTGGAAGGCGCGCTGACCTATGTGGATGCGCAATTTACCGAGGGACAGCTGACCGAACCGCTGCGCCCTGCCCCGTTGACCCAGCCGCCCGGATCGCTGCTGCGCGACCTCGACGGATTGCGGCTGCCGCGTGCGCCGCGCTGGAAGTTCAGCCTGGCCGGACAGGTGGAGCAGCCGGTGGGGGATGCAGGCCGGGTCACGGCGCGCGCGGAATATCACTGGCAGAGCAAGATCTATTTCACCGTGTTCAATATCGATGCGGCGTCACAGGAGAGCTATGGCCTGCTCCGCGCCAGCCTTGGCTTTACCAGCGCCGACGACCGGTGGAGCGTGCGGCTGTTCGGCGACAATCTGACCGGCGAGACCTATTTCACCAACCAGATCCTGACCGGGACCGTCTATGGCGCGGAATTTGTCGGGCCGCTGGGCGCGCCGCGCACCTATGGCGTCGACCTGCGGTTCAATTTGTGATGCCCACCAACAATAATGGAAAGGGAGAATCTCAATGATCGCTCCGATTGATGTGACCAAGAATGTCTTTGCCGCCTTTGGCGCGCATGATGTCGATACCATCGTACAATGGCTGCATCCCGATGTACGGATCGAATTTTACGGGCCGGAGGTCATTCCCTATGCGGGCAACTATGATGGCCTCGAGCAGGCACGCCGCTTTTTCGAGACGGTCCTGTCCTCGGTCGACATCCACCAGTTCGATCCGGAAGAATTTATCTGCGAGGGGGACCAGGTCGTGGTTACCGGGCATTTACGTCTGACCGCCCGCTCCACCGGCAGGCAGATCGAGTCCGATTTTGTCCATGTAATCACGGTGGCAGACGAAAAATGGCTGCTGTTCCGGGACTTCATGAATACGGTGGAAGCCGCGACCGCCTTTTCGGCCTAGGTCCGACCGGCCGATTATTCGGTCAGGTCTTCCCAGGCGTCTTTCAGCTTGCCGAAGAAGCCGGTTGAATTGGGCGTTTCGGCACCGGTTTCGGTTTCCTGAAATTCACGCAATATCTGCCGCTGCTGCTTGGTCAGCCGGGTCGGAGTCTCGACCTCGATCTGGACCACCATGTCGCCGTTGCCGCGTCCGCGCAGGACCGGCATGCCGGCGCCGCGCTGGTGGATCTGCTTGCCGCTCTGGATGCCGGCGGGGATGCGGATCGCATGTTTCTCGCCGTCGAGTCCGGGAATGGTGATTTCGCCGCCGAGTGCGGCCAGCGTGAAGCTGATCGGAGCGCGGGTGAACAGGGTGGTGCCCTCGCGTTCGAAAATATCGTGCCGGATCAGGTGGATGAAAATATAGAGATCGCCGGGAGGCGCGCCGCGTGCGCCCGCCTCGCCCTTGCCGGACAGCCGGATGCGGGTGCCGGTATCGACGCCCGCCGGGATATCGACCTGCAGCGTCTGCGGCTTGTCGACCCGGCCTTCGCCATAGCAGACATGGCACGGGCTTTCGATTACTTCGCCGCGTCCCTGACAGCTGGCGCAGGTGCGTTCGACAACGAAAAAGCCCTGCTGGGCTCTTACCTTGCCGTGGCCGTGGCAGGTCGGGCAGCGCTGGACGCCGGTTCCGGGCTCGGCGCCGGAGCCGTCGCATTCGTCGCAGGCGACGGAGACATCGATTTCGATTTCGGTATGCTTGCCGTGATAGGCATCTTCCAGCGTGATTTCCATGTCATAGCGCAAGTCGGCGCCGCGCGCGGGGCCGCGATGCTGCTGCTGGCCGCCGAAGCCACCACCGGCACCGCCGCCAAATATGGTTTCGAAAATATCGCCAATATCGTTGAAAGCCGCGCCGCCGAAGCCGCCGCCGCCGGCATTGTTGCCGCCGCCATTGGTGAAAGCGGCGTGACCGTAGCGGTCATAGGCGGCTCGTTTCTGCGGGTCTTTCAGAACATCATAGGCTTCGCTGATCGACTTGAAGCGGGCCTCGGCAGCCGCATCGCCGGGATTCTTGTCCGGGTGCCACTGCATCGCCAGCTTGCGATAGGATGATTTCAGCGTCGCGCCATCACAATCGCGCGAGACGTTCAGTTGTTCATAATAATCGGTTTCGGATGCCATACTCATGCTTCCCCCAAAGCGAAAAAACCATCGTCCCGCCGCGGGCCGGAGCCGCCGGGTTTAAAACCGGCAGCCCTGACCCGCGCGCGAGCGATGTTCCTAATGTTATTCAGCCGCCTTGGCGTCATCTTTCTTGTCATCATCCGAGTCATCGACTTCGGAGAATTCGGCATCGACGACATCATCGTCAGCAGCCTTGGCCGCTGCGTCCGCTGCCGCCGCATCACCGGCGTCGCCGCCAGCCGCCTGTTCCGCTTCATAGATCTTCTGACCCATTTGCATGGAAACCTGAGCGAGCGCTTCGGACTTGGTCTTCATCGCTTCCGGATCGCCACTTTCGATGGCTTCCTTGGTTTCCTTGACCGCGGCCTCGATCTGGCCTTTCAGATCGGCGTCAATCTTGTCGCCATGCTCTTCCAGCTGCTTCTCGGTGGTGTGGACAAGACTTTCGGCATTATTCTTGGCTTCCGCCTCGGCCCGCCGCTTCTTGTCTTCTTCCGCGAATTTCTCCGCATCCTGCACCATCTGGTCGATATCGGCATCGCTGAGACCACCGGAGGCCTGGATCTTGATCTGCTGTTCCTTGCCGGTGCCCTTGTCCTTCGCCGACACGTTGACGATGCCGTTGGCATCAATATCAAAGGTCACGTCGATCTGCGGCACGCCGCGCGGGGCTGGCGGAATGCCGACCAGGTCAAACTGGCCGAGCATCTTGTTGTCCGCCGCCATTTCACGCTCGCCCTGGAACACGCGGATCGTCACCGCCTGCTGATTGTCATCAGCAGTCGAATAGACCTGCGACTTTTTCGTCGGGATCGTGGTGTTGCGGTCGATCATGCGCGTGAACACGCCGCCGAGCGTTTCGATACCCAGCGACAATGGCGTGACGTCGAGCAGCAGCACGTCCTTGACGTCGCCCTGCAAAACGCCTGCCTGGATGGCGGCGCCCATGGCGACCACTTCATCCGGGTTCACGCCGACATGCGGTTCCTTGCCGAAGAATTTCTGCACGGTTTCGCGTACCAGCGGCATGCGGGTCATACCGCCAACCATCACGACATCGTCGATGTCCTTGGCTTCGACGCCGGCGTCCTTCAATGCCTTTTTGCACGGATCGAGGGTCCGCTTGACGAGATCGCCAACCAGCTTTTCCAGATCGGAGCGGCTGATCGTCTTGACCAGATGCTTCGGTCCGTTCTGGTCTGCGGTGATGAACGGCAGGTTGATTTCGGTCGTCTGCGCGCTGGACAACTCGATCTTTGCCTTTTCAGCGGCTTCCTTGAGACGCTGCAGCGCGAGCTTGTCCTTGGTCAGGTCGATGCTCTCGGCCTTCTTGAAGTCGGCCGCGAGAAATTCGACCAGCTTGGCATCAAAATCTTCGCCGCCGAGGAAGGTGTCGCCGTTGGTCGATTTGACTTCGAAAACACCGTCGCCGATTTCGAGGATCGAAATATCGAACGTACCGCCGCCAAGGTCATAGACGGCAATGGTCTTGCCTTCGGCCTTGTCGAGACCATAGGCCAGCGCCGCAGCGGTTGGCTCGTTGATGATCCGCAAGACTTCGAGACCCGCGATCTTGCCGGCATCCTTGGTGGCCTGACGCTGGGCGTCATTAAAATAGGCAGGCGTGGTGATCACGGCCTGGGTCACGGTTTCGCCGAGATAGGCTTCCGCCGTCTCTTTCATCTTCTGCAAGGTATAGGCGGAAATCTGGGACGGGCTGTAGTCTTCGCCGCCGGCTTTTACCCAGGCGTCGCCGTTGGATCCCTTGACGATCTGATAGGGAACCAGTTCCATATCCTTTTTCGTCATCGGATCATCGAACCGGCGACCGATCAGACGTTTCACCGCAAAGATCGTGCTTTCCGGATTGGTCACAGCCTGGCGCTTGGCCGGCTGACCGATCAGACGTTCGCCATCCTTGGTGAATGCGACGACAGACGGAGTGGTCCGTGCGCCTTCCGAATTTTCAATTACCTTTGGCTTGCCGCCATCCATAACGGCAACACAGCTGTTGGTGGTGCCCAGGTCAATTCCGATAACTTTACCCATAAATCCCTCAATCAATTTTCTAACATTAGCAAAATTGCCGCCCGGCCCTGTTCAATCGGCACCGTTACGGCTTCGACAAGCGATATAGGAGGCATTTTTCTTGGCACAAGACGTGAGTCCCTCTACATTTGAAAAATCAACGCAAAACAACCATATCAGACCCGATTTGAACCGGCTTAACGAGGTATACCAATGCACAAGATCGCCATGTTGCTTATCGCATCCCTCTCCTTCTCGCTGGCATCCTGCGGCCAGGGTGACTTCCTTCATGCGGACAAGGCAGTGGTCAACCTGTCTCCCGTCGATGATCATCCTTCCGCCGGCTATATGAATCTGCACGGCGGGCCGGTCGATGTCGCGCTGGTCGGCGTCACGTCAGACGATGTGCTGCGCATGGAGATGCACGAGACGACCGAGAGCGGCGGCATGGCCAGCATGGCCAAGCTGAAGGAGATACCGGTCCCGGCAGGAGAAACGGTGAAGCTGGAGCCCGGTGGCAAGCATCTGATGATATGGGGTGTCGGCGCAGGATCAAGGAAACGCGGTCTGCTGAAAATGACCCTGATCTTTTCCAACGATGACCGGATCGAGATTGATGCGGTGATAAAAAATCCCGGCGAGGCTGCACCAGCGGCCGAATGATCGACCACTAGATTGACTGACCGCGCGCTGACCCCTGATGAAATTTCGCTGTGCCGATCGGTTTTCGGCCAGGCGATCGATTATGATCAGGTCAGCATATTCAACCGCAAATGGTGGCCGTTCCAGAACCCGCGCGTCACCATGGCGCCCGACGGCAATCTCTGGTTTCATCCCAAGGGCAATCTGTTCTGCGACGATTTCTGCGGATCATCGCGCAACATCCAGGCGCTGTTCATCCATGAAATGGTGCATGTCTGGCAGCATCAGCAAGGCGTGTTTCTGCCGCTCGCGCGCCACCCCTTCTCCCGCTATGACTATGAGCTGAAAGCCGGGAAGGCTTTTGGACAATATGGGATTGAACAGCAGGCCGAGATTGTCAGCCATTATTTCCTGCTGAAAAGCGGCGCCCGTTTGAAAAATGGCTATGGGCTTGCCGACTATCATGGGCTGCTGCCCTTCTAGATCGCGCCCAAGGCAGACAGGCGGATGATCGGGAAGCAGTACCTCCCGATCATCCGCTCTTTAATTATCGCCGCTTAAAAGCGATAGGCGAGACCAGCGCTGATCACCCAGGGATCGAGCCGGTGCCGCGTGCGCAAGACTTCGGTCTGCCCGGCATACCAGCGGGCCGTGGTGTTGACGAAATAGCGTTTGGCATCGACCGTCAGGCCAAGCCCCTTGTCATTTACCGGCACGTCAAAGCCTGCCTGCAGGGCAAATCCGACCTTGTCGTTCATTTTCTGCCGGGTGGCACCAAGCGCCTTCGCTGTTGCGCCGGGCTTTTCATCGATGAAGATGAAATAGGTCGGCCCTGCCCCGATATAGGGTTTGAACCCCGATCCGGTGACGACATGATATTTCGCGGTCAGGGTCGCGGGAATGATATTGGCATCGGCGACGAGCCCGGCGCCGGCCAGAGGTCCCGTGCCGGTCACGTCATGCTGAGTGACGCAGCAGATGGTCTCCAGAGAAATATTCGGAGTGAAGAAATATTCCGCGGCGATGGTCGGCACGAACTTGTCGTCGGCCTCCGTCTGGGTACCGGCGGGCAGTCCGATATTGTCCAGTTCGACCGACGTAATCTTGCCATCGGGAGCTACGAGCGTCCCCAGCACCTTGACCTGGAGCTTGCCATCGGTGGAGCCAGCGGAAGCGGCTCCGCTCATTGCCAGCGCAGCCGCCGCAACGGCCAATTTCAACGTATTTTTCATAAGGTTCTGTCCCTGTGCGTTAGCGAACTGGTCGGTTACCAGCTACTGACCGGAGCCATTAGCGGGCCGCCAAAAGCGCCGACATACGCAAAGTTCCTTATGTGGACAGTACCCTTATCCTGCCCTGTCGCGGGATCAGCTACAGGCGCTATTCGATCGTCGCTGGAGCGCCGCCATCTTGTCCTTGATGCGCAGCCGGAGTCGTTTCATCTGCTGCATTTCCTGCTGCCGCCCGGCCGCCTTGCAATTGTCGATCAGACGATTCAATTTCCGGTGCTTCAGTTTCAGCGTTTCCAGATAATTTTGCATGGCGTTCTCCTTGACGCCCCTGATAAACAAGACCCAATTATTGATCTAATCGAAATGAAATCACCTGACCAATTTATGAAGTCTATCGACTGAAGGTCATCGCGGCCAGCGGCCCTCAGCTGCGGCCCCCGTGAATTTAAGGGAGCAGCCCCAGTTTTTCGCGCCGCATCCAGCGCCCCAGCATCAGCACGGCAACCACGGTCAGCCCGCTCGCCAGACCCGTCCAGATTCCGATGCCCTGCCAGTCCTGCCAGAATGCGAGACCGGCGCCCATGCCGATGCCGATAAACCAGTAGCCCATCAAGGCGAACAGCATCGGCACGGTCGTGTCGTGGAGACCGCGCAACATGCCGGCACCCACCACCTGGGCCCCGTCCACGATCTGGAAGATCGCGGCGATGGCCAGAAAGCTGACCGCCAGAGCCGCCACTTTTTCATTGCCGGGCGCGCTGGCATCAATGAATATCGAGATCAGAAAATCGGGAGCGAGGACAAAGACCAGCGCCATCGCCGCCATGAAAGACGTGCCGAGAATGAAACTGACCCATCCCGCGCGCATGATACCGGCATGGTTTTTCCGGCCATATTGAATGCCGACCCGCACCGTCGCTGCCTGTCCCAGCCCCATCGGCACCATGAAGGTCAGCGCGGCCAGCTGCAACGCAATGGCATGGGCCGCGACAGATTCGGCGCTGATCAGGCCCATCAGCAAGGCAGCAAGGCCGAAGACCGACCCTTCCAGCCCCATGGTGATGGCAATCGGCAGACCGAGCTTCCACATCATCCGGAACCGCTGCCAGTCGCTGCGCCAGAAGCGCCCGAACAGATGATAGCGGCGGAAACGCTTGTGATAGATCACCACCAGCGCCATTCCGCCAAACATCAGGACATTGGTCATGACGCTGCCGATACCGGCACCGATGACGCCGAACGCGGGCACGCCAAATTTTCCAAAGATCAGCGCATAGTTGAACAGGCCGTTGGCCAGAACGCCGATGATGCTGATCACCAGAGCGGTGACCGGCTGCTCCAGCGCCGAAATGAAGTTGCGCAGGATGATGAAGAACAGAAACGGCAGGATCGACCACATATAGGCGCTGATATAGGTGCCCGCCATGGCCGCGAGATCGGGCTGCTGGCCAAAGGTCAGCAGGATCGTTTCGGTATTCCACAATATGACCCAGAAGGGCAGAATGACCGCAGTCGCTGCCCACATCGCCTGCCGGAAGGTGCGTCGTACATCGCGAACGCTGTTGCCCATCCGGCCGATCTCGGTCGCCATCATCGGCGCGGAAGCGGTAATCAAGCCCATGCAGAAAATGGCCGCGCTCATGGCGAGATTGAAACCCAGCGTCGCAGCGGCGAGCTCGCGCGCGCCGAGCCATCCGAGCATCAGCACATCGGTGGCACCGATCAGCGCCATCGTCAGGTTGGACAATATCAATGGCCAGGCGAGAGCGATCGTGACGCGCAATTCGTGCCGCCAGGGATGTTGCTCTCGCAGGCTATGGGGCGCTCCGGTCATCGGCGCCCGTTAGCCCAAGGCACGGCGCTAGGCCAGTAAAACCGAGCGCCGTGCCTAAAGGATCAGCAAATTATCTTGGATCGTCGGGATAACCGCGCATGCCATAGCAATCGTCATCAAGCCGTCCGCGGCGATCATATCCGTCGCAGCCGTCGTCCTTGTCGACGAAATAGCCCGCAGCAGCACCGGCTGCGGCGCCGATGGCAGCGCCTTCGACGACATTACCGCCGGTCAGTGCGCCGATGGCTGCACCAGCAGCGGCGCCCGCTCCGGCACCTTCCGCCGCATAATTTTCCGCACAGGCAGACAGGCTAAGCGCCGATATGCAGGCGGTTCCGGCCAGCGCCAGTTTTTTTCCCAATATATTCATCGTGATTCTCCTCAAGATAAGCCCCGTGAACCCGTATAACACATTGATCCGGCAATCGTTCCTGACAAAAAGAAATGTTCACGCCGGCCAGTGGCCAGAGGGCGGCGAACCGAGCGGAAAATGAGTTTGCCCGATCTGATTTCATTTGATACCATCCGGCCATTGAGCAAGCGGCCCAACCCGCGCTTGCGACAATGGTGATCCTATGAAATTGTCAGATTATGATATGTCCGCTTCCCGCGGATTTCTTTCGCATTTCGAGATGGCGGAGATTGACCTTCCCGATATATTTTCGCCGATATTGGAAGCAGCAGACAATCTGTCGGGGCTGATGACGACCGGACGGGTCCGCCACTGGCTGCACCGTTTGCCAACGCTTGATCTGGCAGACTGGGCGGCCAGTGCGCCGGACGAGCAGGTGCGCGTGGCGATGGTCCGCTACAGCTTTCTGGTCCAGGCCTATGTCTGGGGCGAGAGCGAAGCACCGGCCACCCTGCCCGCCAATCTCGCGCGGCCGATGGTGGCGCTGGCCGACCGTCTCGATCAGGCGCCTCTCCTCCCATACAGCGGCTATGTCTTGGACAATTGGGCGCGACTCGACCCGGACAGCCCGATCGGTCTCGACAATGTCTATATGGTGCAGAATTTCTATGGCGGAGTGGATGAGAACTGGTTCGTGCTGATCCATGTCGCGATCGAGGCCGCGGCGGGGCCGATTCTGGACTTGGCCTGCGATCTGGTTGCGGCAGCCGAGGCGGAAGATATCGCAGCCGCAACGGCGCGGCTGGAGGAAATGCATGGTCACTGGGATGCAGTGAACGCGATCTTCGACCGGATGCCCGAGCGCTGCGACCCCTATATCTATTTTCAGCGGGTGCGGCCCTATATTCATGGCTGGGCCAATAATCCGGCGCTGCCCGACGGCCTGATCTACGAGGGCGTGGAGAAATATGGCGGCAAGGGTCAGGCCTTTCGCGGCCAGACCGGATCGCAAAGCTCGATCGTGCCGAGCATGGACGCGCTGTTTCAGGTGCGGCACGAAAATGATCCGCTGCGCACCTATCTCGACGAGTTGCACGCTTACCGTCCGGTCCAGCATCGGCGCTTCATCGAGGACCTGCGCGAGCGGAGCAAATTGCGCGAATTTGCGGTGGCCAGCGGCGACGCGGCGCTGCGGGATGCGTTCAATGCCAGCGTCGAACAGGTCGCACGGTTCCGCACCCGGCATCTGGAATATGCGGCCAGCTATATCAACAAGCAGGCAGGCAACGGCAGGGGCAATGACACGGAAGTCGGCACCGGCGGCACCCCCTTTATGAAATATCTGAAAAAGCACCGCGATGAAAATCGGGCACAGACTATTTGAATAAGGGATGGCGGCCGGTTAGGGCTGAGCCTATCGAAAAGCGGCGCCGAGCTTTGCCCGGCTTCGGCCCGGCGGGCTCGGCGCTAACGGGGAGCGGGGACAGAGATGCTATCGGCAATCGGACTTATCGGCGGACTGGGCTTGCTCATCTGGATGACGGTGCGCGGGGTCAATATCCTGATCGCCGGGCCGGTGGCGGCGGCCGTGGTGGCGCTGACCAGCGGCATTGCCTGGCTGCCACCGCTGGCCGCAGCGGGCGCGCCGGATTTTGCCACGGCCTATATGGACGGCTTTGTCGGCTTTTTCAAAAGCTGGTTCTTCATGTTTCTGCTCGGCGCGATTTTCGGCGAGATCATGGGTGCGAGCGGCGCGGCGGCGAGCGTCGCCCACTGGATCGTCGAGAAGATCGGGATCAAACATGCGGTGCTGGCGGTGGTCGCGGCCTGCGCGGTGCTGACCTATGGCGGGGTCAGCGTGTTCATCGTCTCGTTCAGCGTCTATTCGCTGGCGGTGCATCTGTTCCGCGAGGCGGATCTGCCGCGGCGGTTCATTCCCGCTGCACTTGCCTTCGGATCGGTGACCTTCACCATGACCAGCGCCGGCAGCCCGGAGATCCAGAATCTGATTCCGATGCAATTTCTCGGCACCACCGCCTATGCCGGCTGGCAGGTCAGTCTCGTGATCGCGCTGTTCATGGCGGTGACCGGACATTTTTGGCTCAATCATATGGTCAAGCGGGCGGTCGCCAAGGGCGAGCATTTTGTCGGCCGGGAGAGCGACGACCATAATAGCGATTACAGCAACCTGCCGGCGCCGCTGCTCTGCATCCTGCCGCTGGTCGCGGTGCTGGCGGTCTTTCTGGTCTTTCAATATCCGCAGGATATGGGGCCGCTGTCGGCGATATTGCCCGGCGAATCGCTCGACCAGTGGGCGCTGGTCGCCGCGCTGGGCACGGGCGCGGCGGTCGCGCTGATGGTCGGTTACCAGCAACTGCAATCCATGCCCGAGGCCTTTTCGCGCGGCGCGACCAGCGCGGTGGTGGCGATCACCAACACCTGCGCGGTGGTCGGATTTGGTTCGGTCGCGAAACTGTCGCCGGCCTTTCAGGAAGCGCTGGTGATGGTGCAGAATATCCCGGGCAGCCCGCTGATCGGGGCGGCGGTTGCGGTGACCGTGATCGCCGGTCTGACCGGCTCGGCCAGCGGCGGCCAGTCGATCGCCCTGCCCCTGATCGCGCCGCATTATATGGATGCGGGCGCGCAGCCGGACGAGCTGCACCGGGTGGTCGCCATTTCCTCCGGCGCGCTCGATAGCCTGCCGCACAACGGCTATGTGGTGACCACGATCCGCGCGGTCTGCGGCGAGACGCACAAGGACGCCTATGGCGCGGTCGGTGCGCTGACCGTGGTGATTCCGGTTGTCGGCACGATCATGGCGGTGATATTGTTCACGATGTTCTGATGACCGTCTCGACCCGCCTCTACCAGACTGCCGACCGGCAAGCCTTCATTGATCTCAACCGCGACTGGATCGAGGAATATTTTGTCATGGAGGACAGCGACCGGGAGCAACTGGAAGAATTGGAAGCATCCATATTGGGAAAAGGCGGGCGGATTGTCATCGCCGAAACCGATCGACTGGTCGTCGGCACCGGCGCTATTCTGCCGCCGCATCACGATCCGGGCGATGGCCGCAACTGGCTGGAGATTGTCAAAATGGCGGCCCGCAAGGATCTGCGCGGACGGGGTATTGGCCAGGCGGTGATGGATGCGCTGATCGCGCAGGCGCGCGAAATGGGCGCCGACGCGATCTGGCTGGAGACCAATGCCGGTCTGACGGCGGCGGTCCGGCTGTACGAGCGCAGCGGGTTCCGGCATCTGGGCGCGAGCGAGCTATGGCCGACGCCCTATGCGCGGTGCAATGTGCAGATGGTGCTGTTGTTGGGAGACGGCTAAGGAGCGCACTTTTCCGGATGGTTCCCTTGTGCCAGCCGTGCTTCGACAAGCTCAGCACGAACGGAATTTGGGAAGTCGCGCTGTACTGCACAAGGCCTCGGCCAATCACCGTTCGCCCTGAGCCTGTCGAAGGGCGTCAGGAGGCAGGCGGTATTTCGATAGTCTCAGCTCTTAAACTTTGCCCCCACGCGCCTATTTCAGCCGCTCGATCTTGCTCGCCGCCTCGTCGATGATCGCGGCGACATCCAGTATCTTGTCCGACCCCTTTTCCTCGCTGGCAAGGCGGATGCGGACCGCGCTTTTCAGGTTGTGCATCGCGCGGCGGATCGAGGCGCCGTCGCTGGCTTCGCCCATTTTCGAGACGCCGTCGAGCCGAGCGAGTATCTCGTCGATATGCGGCTGTTCCTCGGCGAGCCGGGCCTTGCCGGCCTCGGTGATCGCATAGATTTTCTTGCCCTCCTGGTCGACCGTTTCGTCGATCAGATCCATCTCCGCCATCAGCGTCAGCGTCGGATAGACAATCCCCGGGCTGGGCGCATAATGGCCGCCGGTCATCTCCTCGATCTGGCGGATCAGGTCATAGCCGTGGCGCGGTTCCTCGGCGATCAGGTGGAGCAGCACCAGCCGCAATTCGCCGCGCCGGAACATCCGGCCGCGCCGCTTGCCGACCGCCCCTTCAAAGGCCGCCTCGGCAAAGGCTCTGGCAAATTTTTGCCCAACTTCCGGGTTCCAGCCACGGCCCCGACCGCCCCTGGGTCCACCGGGTCCAAATTTTCTTCCATGCATCATGACAGGTGAGTCTTTCTATATCTAAACTATGTTTAAGATATATCTTTTAAAGAAACAGGCAAGAGTGAATTGCGCAAAAATGATCAAGCTCCTGATTTTCAAATCCTATTTTTCGGGATCAGGCGCGAGCTCATCCTTTCCTCACATTGGCTAGTCGGCAGCGAGGCGCGGCAGCGCTAGTCAGGATGGTGAGAGGAACATATTATGGATCTGGGAATTAGCGGCAGGAAGGCGCTGGTCAACGGCGGCAGCGCGGGACTGGGCCGCGGCGCGGCGCTGGCACTGGCGCGGGAAAAGACGGAATTGTTCATCACCGCCCGAGGCGAGGAACGGCTGATGGCGGTCTGCGAGGAACTGGTGCGCGAAACCGGGGCCAGTATCACGCCGATTGTCGCCGACCACAGCAGCGACGAGGGCCGCGAGACCATTCTCTCGATCTGCCCCGACCCCGACATTCTGGTGGCGACCTGCTCGCCGCCCCCCTTTTCCGGTGATTTCCGGACCGTCGGCAGGGCGGAATGGGAGGAAGCGCTGTCGCTGACCCTGCTCAGCCCGGTGGAATTTATCAAGGCGGTGATCGACGGCATGGTCGAGCGCAAATGGGGCCGGATCGTCAATATCGCGACCGGTGCCGCCAAATATCCCGCGGCGATGCGGGTGCTGTCGGGACCGCCGCGCGCGGCGCTGGTCAATTACACGGTGGCCGTGGCCAAGCAGGTTGCCCGCCATGGCGTGACGATCAACAATATCCTGCCCGGCATGCACCATACGCCGGGCATCCGCGGCATGTTCGACAGCCAGGCCGAAGCCAATGGCACCAGCTATGACGAGGAGGTCGCCAAATTCGTCAAGCAGGTGCGGATCCCGGTCGGCCGCTTTGGCGATGCCGAGGATATGGGGATGTTTGTCGCGATGTTCTGCAGCGAGATGGCCGGCTATGCGACCGGGCAGAGCCTGGTGGTCGATGGCGGCATGGGGAATTCTATTTTCTAGCGAATCCGGCCAGATTCGGATTTACTTGATCTTCTCCCTGCCCGGGGAGGAGAGGCAGGCAAGACTTGCGAGCGAAGCCAACCAGTCGCGCTCGGTGAGCGGATAAGGCGGAGTTTTCTGACGACCGGAACCAGGCGCTTCTTCATCGCCCTTCTTAACACCTCACCCCCCTCAGACCAGGCAATGAATTGCCTAGTCTGGTTGCCTTCTCCCTCCGGTAGAGGAAAGGCTGGCTAGCCAGCCAGTGAAACGCGGTGCAGAATTAGTCTATTCAACCCCGGAAACTACTCCGGCTTCTTCGCCACTCCAACCAAGGCCGGGCGCAGCAGCCGGTCCTTGATCACATAGCCGGCCTGCATTTCCTGCACAATCGTGCCGGGTTCATGCTCTTCGGTGGGGATTTCGACCATTGCCTGATGCTGGTTGGGGTCAAGCGGCAGGCCAACCGCGGCGACGCGCTTGATACCGTTTTTCTCGAACACCGACTGCAGCTCGCGGCCGGTGGCCTCGATGCCGTTGATCAGGCCCTTCCATTTTTCCTCGTCCTTGACCTCGGCGGGGATGGCCTCGAGAGCGCGCTGCATATTGTCCATCACCGAAAGCATGTCGCGGGCAAAGCCGGTCGCGGCATAGGCGCGGGCGTCCTGCGCGTCCTTTTCGAGACGGCGGCGGACATTCTGCGTTTCGGCCTGGGCGTAGAGCACCGCCTGCTGCGCTTCGGCGATCGCGTCTTCCAGCGCCTCGATGCGGTTGTCGGCATTTTCCGGCTGCGGGTCGGCACTCTTGTCGGTCTCGGCACCGCTATCCTTCATCGAGTCCGGCACACCTTCCAGCTCGGCTGCGGCAGCCTTGTCGGCATCATTATTATCGGGTTTCTGCTTCTGATCACTCATGTTCTAAATCACTCTAATATCTGTCATTTGGTCAACAATCGCGACAGGGTTTGCGCGGTGAAGTCTACCATGGGTACGATGCGCGCGTAATTCAACCTTGTCGGGCCAATCACGCCGACCACGCCGACCACCTGTCCGTCGCCGTCCTTGTAGGGCGCCGCTATCACAGATGAGCCGGAAAGCGAGAATAATTTATTTTCCGCGCCGATAAATATTTTGGCTGCCTCGGCATCGCGGGCATTGTCGAGCAGGCGAGCGATTTCCTGCTTGCCCTCGAGCTCGTCGAGCAGCCGCCGGACACGGTCGAGATCGGCAAGCGCGCTGTTGTCCTGCAGCAGATTGGCCTGGCCGCGCACGATCAGCACCGGCCGGTCCGCGGGGTCGCGGCTCCAGGTCACCATACCGGCCTTGACCAGCTCTTCCGACGCCTTGTCGATCGCCAGCTCGCCGGCGCTGATCTCGCGGTCGAGCTGCGCCAGCGCCTGTGACAGACTCTTGCCGCCATAGCGGGCGGTGAGATAATTGCCCGCCTCGACCAGCGCCGAATCCGAGACACCGGGCGGCAGGTCGAGCACACGGTTTTCGATGCCGCCGTCCTGGCCAACGAGGATTGCCAGCCCCTGCCCTTCGGACAATTTGACGAAATTGAATTGCTTCAGCAGGGGTTCGCGCTTTGGCACCAGTACGAGGCCAGCACAGGAGGAAAGACCTGACAGGATCGAGGTGGTGGCGCGCAGCGCATCCTCGACCGGGCCCTGTTCGGTGATCTGGCTCTCGATCGCCTCGCGCTCCTGCTGCGACGGCTCGGCGGCCTGCATCATGCCGTCGACAAACAAACGCAGGCCGAGTTCGGTCGGCATCCGGCCGGCGCTGGTATGGGGCGCGGCGAGCAGGCCGAGTTCCTCGAGATCCTGCATGACATTGCGGATCGAGGCCGGCGAGAGTTCGAGTCCCGGGGCCTTGGAGATGGTGCGCGAACCGACCGGCGCGCCGCTTTCCAGATAGGATTCGACCACCACCCGGAAAATGGCGCGGGTGCGGTCGTTCATTTCGGTGATCGGTGTGTTGGGCATGGGTTATAGATAGGATGAAACGCAACGGGTTTCCAGCGCGCAGTTGGAGCGGTGGTGCTGGATGCGGAGCTGGTCCGGCGAACAGCTTTCTTCGCCGCCACAGCTCCGCATCAGGTGCGGAGCACGGACATCGTGCGTACTGCATCTTGCTTGCCCGGCTAAAGACGTGATTGCGAGCGGAGCGAAGCAATCCGGAGTTTCGCGCGCAGGTGCTCTGGATTGCCGCGTCGCTGCGCTCCTCGCAATGACGGCGATTTTTTGGGAAAGGAATAGGGTGGCAAGCCCTTGCGTCTTTCTCTAAGCAGCTCCCTTCAAAGCCACAGGAGAATCACACATGCGACCATCGGGCCGTGCGCCGGACGAAATGCGCGCCATTTCCATCGAAACCGGATTTACCAAACATGCCGAGGGAAGCTGTCTGATCAGCTTTGGCGATACGCGGGTGCTGTGCACTGCCAGCATCGAGACGAGCCTGCCGCCATGGATGCGCGGCAAGGGTACCGGATGGGTCACCGGCGAATATTCGATGCTGCCCCGCGCCACCCACACCCGTGGCAGCCGGGAAGCGGCACGCGGCAAGCAGTCGGGGCGGACGCAGGAAATTCAGCGGCTCATCGGGCGATCTTTACGCTCTGTCGTCGATCTGAAGAAGCTCGGCGAGCGGCAGATCACGCTCGATTGCGATGTGATCCAGGCCGATGGCGGCACGCGGACGGCCTCGATCAGCGGCGCCTGGGTGGCGCTGCGACTGGCGGTCAACGGGCTGCTCGACCAGAAGGTGCTCAAGGAAGACCCGATCGAACAGAAGATCGCGGCGATCAGCTGCGGTATTTTTGACGGCACGCCGGTGCTCGATCTCGACTATGACGAGGACAGCAATGCCGGCGCCGATGCCAATTTCGTGCTGACCGGCGACGGCAATATCGCCGAGGCGCAGGCTACAGCCGAGGGCCAGACCTTTGACGAAGAAAGGCTGATGCGGCTGATGCGGCTGGCGAAGATTGGTTGCGGCCGGATTTTCGAGGCGCAGGACAAGGCTGTTGGTTAGGATTTAACGACAAGAGTAACCGTTCGCCCTGAGCCTGTCGAAGGGCACTTTTCGTCGAGAGGTGCTTCGACAGGCTCAGCACGAACGGAAATGGAACAGCTATGACCACCCACCGCAAACTCGCCCCCGGACGCCTGATCATCGCCAGCCATAACCAGGGCAAGGTGCGGGAAATCCGGGCGTTGCTGGAGCCTTATGGCATCGAGCCGGTGTCGGCGGGCGATCTGGGATTGCCGGAGCCGGAAGAGACCGGGACGACCTTTGCCGAAAATGCGCTGCTCAAGGCACGGGCAAGCGCCGAGGGCGCGAATTGCGTGGCGCTGGCGGATGACAGCGGGCTGTGCGTGGCGGCGCTCGACGGCAAGCCCGGGGTCTATACCGCCGACTGGGCCGAGCGGCAGTGGTTCGAGGGCGAGCCGGGTCGCGACTGGTATATGGCGATGGGCAAGGTCGAGGGGCTGCTGGCAGAACAGGGTCCGGATGTCGACCGCAGCGCCTATTTTGTCTGTACGCTGGCGCTGGCCTGGCCGGATGGCTATTCGGAGGTGTTCGAAGGAAGGGTACAGGGCCAGCTGGTCTGGCCGCCGCGCGGGACACTGGGCTTCGGCTATGATCCGGTGTTTCAGCCCGTCGGCATGGAGCAGAGCTTTGCCGAGCTGGACCCCGATCGGAAGCAGGCGATGAGCCATCGGGCGGATGCGTTCCGGAAGCTGGTTGCGGGCTGTTTTTAGGGGCGACCGTTCATTCTGAGCCTGTTGAGCCGCAGGCCACCGAAGGTGAACGACATCAGCCGGCTTGCAGTATGTCGACGGTCAAGGTGCTTCGACAAGCTCAGCACGAACGGCATTTGAAAAATGAACGCTTACGGCCCCCACCCCGTTCGTCCTGAGCCTGTCGAGGGACCTCTATCGGACTTGCGGTGTATCGACGAGCAAAATGCTTCGGCAAACTCAGCACGAACGGAACGTGCTCCGCACTTGATGCGGAACTCTAGAGGCATGAGCGTGACAGCCGATAGGGCTCCGCATCAAGTGCGGAGCACAGGAATTAACCCTTGAGCGGGTCCCTTCCGACGATATTGCCGGCGGGGCTGTAGCGGCAGACCAGGAAATCGTTGCGGGCGTTGCTGGCCAGGGCGCAGCCGATCCGCTGGCTGGTTGGCCAGATCATCTGGACATAATGGGCGACATCGCCCCAGGTGCCGGTATTGCTGTTGTCAGGGACCAGTCCGGGCTGGAAATAGCGCTTCTCGTCAACCCAGGCACCGACCATCTCGCCATAGCCATAGGCATCGCGGGTGCCCATCCAGAGATTTTCACCCTGCCGGGGGCTGCGGCCGGTCTGCGGGTCGTGGGCGAATTTTCCGGTGCGGGCCAGGGTTGCGGCATAGACGGCGGCATCCTTGGCCAGCTCTGCGTTCCAGACCAGTTTCGGTGCGCCGACCCCTGCCCGGACCTGATCATGGGCGCGCATCATCGCGCTCTGCAGGCGGCTGTCGCTGCGGGGCTTCGGCGCCATGCTGGGGCGGGGCTCGACGACCGTGGTCGGCGACTGGCCGTGCGAGGGCGCCGGGGAGCAAGCCGCAATGGCTGGCGTGATCAGAAGGATGGCGCTAAGGGCGCGGACAATATGCATGAAGCGGTCTCTACCAGGGAAAAGATGAACGGAAGTGATATGGGGCCGCTGGCGCTCTATATCCACTGGCCGTTCTGTGTCTCCAAATGTCCCTATTGCGATTTCAACAGCCATGTCCGGGAACAGGTGGATGTTGCGGCCTGGCAGGATGCGCTGCTCGCCGACATGGCGCACGAGGCCGCGCTGGTGCCGGGCCGGAAATTGTCGAGCATCTTCTTCGGCGGCGGCACGCCCTCGCTGATGCCGCCGGCGCTGGTCGAGGCGCTGATCGCGGCGGCGGAGCGACACTGGGGTTTTGCAGAGCAAATCGAGATCACGCTGGAGGCCAATCCGTCTTCGGTCGAGGCGGCCAATTTTCATGATCTGGCCGACGCCGGGGTGAATCGGGTGTCGCTGGGCCTGCAGGCGCTGGATGACGAGACGCTCGGCTTTCTCGGGCGCGCGCATGATGTGGCCGAGGGGCTGGCGGCGCTGGATATCGCGCAGCGGGCGTTCGGGCGAGTCAGCTTTGACCTGATCTATGCCCGGCCGGGACAGACGCTGGATGACTGGCAGGCGGAGCTGGACCGCGCGCTGGCCTTTGGCACCGGGCATCTGTCGCTCTATCAACTGACCATCGAACCGGGGACGCGGTTCCAGACTTTGGTGCGCACCGGCGTGCTGGTGCCGGCGGACGATGACCATTGCGCCGATCTGTTCGAGCTGACCCGGGGCGTCATGACGGCGGCCGGCCTGCCCGCCTATGAGATCAGCAACCATGCGAAGCCGGGGCAGGAAAGCCGTCATAATCTGACCTACTGGCGCTATCAGGATTATGTCGGCATCGGCCCGGGCGCGCACGGGCGGCGGCTGGCGCAGGCGACTGAGCGGCACAAGAAGCCGGAGAATTTTCTGTCTGCGGTTGAGCGCAACGGGAGCGGACTGAAGCTCGAGCAGCCGCTATCGCCGCAGACGCGGGCGATGGAAGCGCTGATGATGGGGCTGAGGCTGGCCGAGGGCGTCGATCTGGAAGTGCTGGAGGCTAAAACGGGACTCGCGGCGGCAGAGATTGTGGATGGCGGCGAGGTGGAGAAACTGGCCGATATGGGTTTTGTCGAGCGGCGCGATGGGCGGCTGATGGTTCAGGCGAAGGGCATGCCCTTGCTGGATGCGCTGCTGCCGAAGATCATCGCGGATGTGCTCCGCACCTGATGCGGAGTTGTGGCGGCGGAGGACAGTGATTGCGGCCAGAGCTCCGCATCAGGTGTGGAGCACAAGCACCGATTGGACTTTGATTTCGGACCTGCTAGACCATATCCGTTCACCCTGAGCCTGTCGAAGGGTGGATAGACGCCATGCTTCGACAGGCTCAGCACGAACGGGGTTTATGGCCGATAGCAGTCAAACCATCATCAACGCCTTTGCCGCCTATCTGCGCGATGACCGGCGGCGGTCGGTGCATACGGTGCGGGCCTATGTCATTACGGCCGAGCGCTTCTGCGCCTTTCTGATGGATCATATCGGCGGCGGTGTCGGCGCGGATGAGATCAGGGCGCTGAAACAGGCGGATATCCGCTCCTATCTGGCCTATCGCCGTGGCGACGGGCTGACCAACAACAGCGCGGCGCGGGAATTGTCGGCGCTCCGGGCCTTTCTGAAATTTGTCGGAGGCGACGAGGCGCAGATACCGAAGATCAAGGGGCCGAAGATCAAGCGGGGCGTGCCGCGGCCGGCCTCGCCGGAGGATATATTGGCGCTGGCGGGCGATGCGCAGGACAGTGCCAGCGAGGACTGGATCGGCGCGCGCGACTGGGCGGTGCTGCTGCTGCTCTATGGTTCCGGGCTGCGGATCAGCGAGGCGCTGGATCTGACCGGCGACGCCCTGCCCCTGTCCGACACGCTGCGGGTGACCGGCAAGCGCAGCAAGGTGCGGATCGTGCCGCTGCTGCCCGAGGTGCGCGCGGCGATCGATCATTATATCGATCTGTGCCCGCATGTGATGGATCCGGGCGAACCGATCTTCCGCGGCAAGCGCGGCGGGCCGCTGTCACCCAATCTGATCCGGCGCGTGGTGCAGCAGGCGCGGACCAAGCTTGGCATTGCCGACACCACCACGCCCCATGCCCTGCGCCACAGCTTTGCCACGCATCTGCTGGCGGGCGGCGCCGATTTGCGGAGTCTGCAAGAATTATTGGGGCATGCGAGCCTGAGTTCGACGCAGGTCTATACGGCGGTGGATGCGGCGCATTTGCTGGATGTTTATCAGAATGCGCATCCTCGGGCGGGTTAGAGGCATCGGGGTGCCCCTGCGCAGGCAGGGGCCCATCTCCCGATCGGGCCAAGCTCAGATAGCAGGAGATGGATCCCTGCCTTCGCAGGGAAACGATTATTGGCCGTCACCGCGAGGAGCGGAGCTACGTACAGGCCCTGATATCGCTCAGCGGAAAAGGAGCTATCCTTGCCGATCACGTACGAGCCGCCAAGCGATTGTGGAGGGTCGGTGCCAATACGGAAACGCAAAGGAGATATTGTCCAAGTGTCGAAACAGATTCTAGTTGCCACCGATCTGACATCGAGAGCTGACCGGCCTTTCGCGCGGGCCAAATTGCTCGCCGACCTCTGGGGTGCGGATCGTACCTTGCTGTTTGTCAGCAGTCCCAAGACCGAAGTCGACATCGACAAGGTCGAGGCCCTTCTGACGCGCAGTTACGGAGCGGATGCAGAAGGCTGCCGTCTGGCCATAAATTATGGAGAGCCGCCCGAGGTCATTGCCGAAACGGCGTCACAATTGGGTAGCGACCTGATCATTGTGGGGGCTGCCCGTCACAACAATATTTCCGATTTTTTCCTAGGCACTGCGGTCGACCATATCGTCCACCATGCCGCCGCCCCGGTCCTGATTGTCAAAGAACGACCGCAGACTAACTATCGCCGAATATTGGTAGCTACCGACTTTTCCGATTTTTCGGCCCGTGCCCTTGAAACGGCGCTGGAGTTCTTTCCCGACGCAACGATCGATCTCGTGCACAACTATCATGTTGCTTATGAAGCATGGCTCAAATCCGACACGGTGGCGGCAGAAATGCGGTCCGATGCCGATCAGGAATTGCAGGATTTCATGACCGGCCTGAACTTGCCGGAAAATGAAGCGGAGCGTGTGACTCCCCGCCTTGTCGAAGGCAATCTGCACCAGTCGATATTCGCCATGCTCGACACGGGTGATTATGATCTGCTGGTACTCGGAACGCACGGGCGCAGCGGCTTTGCCATGGCAACCATCGGTAGCCGTGCCAGTGAGATGATGGGCTGGTCACCGGTCGATATATTGATGGTCGGAAAGCCCGCATAGGCCAGACCTTTCTGCGGTCGGCGGCTCTCAATCCCCCTTCGGCCGCCAGAAAATAATCCGCCAAACATAGACCACAACGATCAACCCGATCACACCCAGCGATACCGGCCCGAGATAATCGCCGATATTCTCGACATTCTGCTGCAGCTGGTAGCCGGCATAGACCAGGGCGCTGTTCCAGACGGTGGCGCCGGCGCCGGTGGCGAGGATGAAGCGTTTGTGGGACATGCCGAACAGGCCGGCAGGGACCGAGATCAGGGTGCGGATATTGGGAATGAAGCGAGCGAAGAAGACCACCCATTCGCCATGATTGTCGAAAATCCGGTCGATCCGGTTGACGGTGGCGACATCGAGCGTCAGCCAGCGGCCATGTTTGCGGACAAAGGCTCGCAGATCATCCTCGTCCCAGTGGCGGCCGACCATGAACCAGACATAATTGCCGATCACCGAACCGACTGTACCGACCAGCACCAGGGCGACCGGGTGGAAGCTCCCCTCGCCCACGCCGACGCCGCCCAGCCCCATGATCAGCTCCGACGGGATCGGCGGGAAGATATTTTCCAGCGCCATCAGCAGGGCGATGGCCCAATAGCCACCCTGCGCGATCAGGTCGGTGATCCAGCTGTTCAATGTGCGGGCTCCGGCGCGCGATTATTTTGCGGCAAGCCGCCGCTCGATCGCGTCCCAGATCATGCCCGGCGTATCGGTGCCGTTGAACTTGTCGATCGCGACAATGCCGGTCGGCGAGGTCACATTGATCTCGGTCAGCCATTTGCCGCCGATCACATCGATACCGACGAAGATCAGGCCGAGCCGTTTGAGATCCGGCCCCATGGCCGCGCAGATTTCCTTTTCGCGGTCGGTCAGCTCCGCCGCTTCGGCATAACCGCCCTGCGCGAGATTGGAGCGGAACTCCCCCTCGCCCGGCTTGCGGTTGATCGCACCGGCGACCTCACCATCGATCAGCACGATGCGCTTGTCGCCCTGATGCACTTCGGGGAGGAAGGGCTGGACCATATGCGGTTCCGGCCAGGTCTGGTTGAATACTTCGAATAGCGCGCTGAGATTGCTGCCGTCTTCCGGCACCAGGAAGATCGCCTTGCCGCCATTGCCGTGCAGCGGCTTGACGACGATACCGCCATGTTCCTTCTGGAAGGCGCGGACCTCGTCGAGGTCGCGGGTGATCAGGGTCGGCGGCATGAACTGCGCATAATCGAGCACATAGACTTTTTCCGGAGCGTTGCGAACCGAGACGGGGTTATTGACCACCAGAGTCTCGCCCTCGATCCGCTCGAGCAGATGGGTCGCGGTGATATAGCCGACGTGGAACGGCGGGTCCTGCCGCATCAGCACGACATCGACATCGCTGCCGAGATCGAGCTTCACCGGATCGCCGAAGGTGAAATGGTCGCCCTTGACCGGCTGCACCGTCACCGGATGCGCCGGTGTGGTCAGGCGGCCATTGGCGTGCAGGGTCAGGCCCTTCACGTCATAATGGAAAATCTGGTGACCGCGTTTCTGGGCGGAGAGCATCAGCGCGAAGCTGCTGTCACCGGCGATATTCACGCTTTCCATCGGGTCCATTTGTACGGCGATTTTCAGGGTCATTTATTTGCTTTCATTCACACTGTGCTCCGCACTTGATGCGGAGCTCTGGAGGTTACAGAGTTGCCAAGCCCCACCCGGCTCCGCATCAAGTGCGGAGCACATGGCGCTGCGTTTCCCAATCCATAACCGTTCGTCCTGAGCTTGTCGAAGGCCGTTTTGCTTTAGCGGGTGAAAGGGAAAGTTCGAGCGGCTGGCTGTTGGTGGTGGGCGTGGTTGAGAGACATTGGGTTGGCGCGTCCCGTCTCTCGACTACGCTCGAGACGAACGGGAGAGTAGGTTTCTTGCCGTTAAGTGGTGAGCTTGTCGAACCACGCTTCTCGTCGAGAGGCGCCCTTCGACAAGCTCAGGGCTAACGGCACATCTGGAAGACCCCCGCCTGTCCGGTGGTTGATGCTTTGGAACGCTGTGCATTCCGGGGCGCGTCAAAACCCGTGCCAGACATTCGAAAGATGAACAGGCAGGCGCCTCGGTGCGACCAGTATCACGTCGATCTGCATATCCTCGCCGTTCGGGCAATATTGGGGATAGAGGATTTCCGCGGCATCGGCGACGCGCCGGAGACGGTTGAGATCAATCGCCTGCTCAAGGTCCTCCAGCCTGGTCCGCGCCTTGACCTCGACAAAGGCGACCAGGCCGCCGCGCTTGGCGACCAGATCGACCTCGCCGCGCGGCGTGCGCACCCGTTCGGCGAGGATGCGCCAGCCCTTGAGGCGCAGGAAGCGGGCGGCGGTTTTTTCGGCCTGTCGGCCCCGCGCTTCCGCTTCCCGGCGGGTCATTTTGGGGAAACCGTTCGTGCCGAGCTTGGCAAAGCATGGGTCTGCGCGCGATCCAGTCCTTCGACAGGCTCAGGACGAACGGGGAGAGGGTCGCGAGCGTTCATTTTTCAAATGCCGTTCGTGCTGAGCTTGTCGAAGCACCGCGTCTTGCCAGATGTCCTTCGACGGGCTCAGGACGAACGGAATGGGGTTGGCACCGGTTCATTTTTCCGCCTTCCAGCGGTTGGCCAGCTCGTACAGCGCCTTGCGGTCGGTGTTGTAGGTGCGCGCCACTTCGCCTGCGGCCTTGGAGGCGGGCAGCCGGACCAGCGCCTCGCGCAGGGCGGCCTCGATATCCTGCTCGCTGGCCGCTTCCGGCGCGCCCGGGGGGCCGATGATCACGACAATCTCGCCCTTGGGTTTTTCGGCGCCATAACGCTCGGTCAGTTCGCTGAGTGAGCCGGTTACGCTTTCCTCGAATCTCTTGGTGATTTCGCGCACGACGGCGGCCCTGCGGTCGCCGAGCATCGCCAGCGCGTCGGCCAGCATGGCGCCCAGTCGCGAGCCGTTTTCATAGAAGATCAGGCTGGCGTTGAGCGTCTTCAACGCGCCAAGCGCTTCGCTGCGCGCCTTGGTCTTGCTTGGCAGGAAACCCTCGAACAGAAAGCGGTCGCTGGGCAGACCGGACAGGGTCAGCGCGGCGATGGCCGCGCTGGGGCCGGGAATCGTCGTGACATAGAGGCCCGCTGCCTGTGCGTCGCGGACCAGCTTGTAGCCGGGATCGGAGATCAAAGGCGTCCCGGCATCGCTGACCAGTGCGACAATTTTACATCGAACGGCGTCCAAAATGAATTCCCGATCGGCCGCCGACTTGTGGTCGTTATACACCATCATCCTTGACTTTTTACCGATGTGATTCAGTAGCTTGCCGGTAACTCTTGTGTCCTCGACCAAGATGATATCGGCGGCGGCAAGGGTTGCTTCGGCGCGGCGCGACAAATCTCCGAGGTTGCCGATCGGGGTGGCAACGATATAGAGACCGGATTGGGCAGGAGTGGACATAGGACGGTCATGGCAGACAAGATACATCTAGGACAAGATCAAAGCGGACGGCGCAGCATTTTGAAGGGAGCGGGCCTGACAGCCTTTGTCTTCCTTGCCGGCTGCTCCACGGTTATCCCGCGGGGCGCAGAGCCGCCGCGGACCGAGACACCCGCGCCGCCACCGGTTACCGCCGGTCTGCCCGACGACCAGAAGCATCATCGCATCGCCCTGCTGGTGCCGCTGTCCGGAAAAAATGCCGGGATCGGCCAGTCGCTGGCCAATGCGACGACCATGGCGCTGCTTGATACCAAGGCGGACAATATCCGCATGACCAGCTATGACACGGCCAAGGGCGCGGCCATTGCCGCCCAGAACGCCATTCGCGACGGCAACAAGCTGATCATCGGCCCGCTGCTCAGCGACAATGTTGTCGCGACCGCCAATGTCGCTCGTCCGGCCGGCGTACCGATCCTGAGCTTTTCCAACGACAGCGGCGTGGCCGGAAACAATGTCTACATCCTGGGCCATATCCCCTCGCAATCGATCGAACGGGTGGTGGACTATGCCCGGTCCAAGGGCATGACCCGCTTTGCCGGCCTGGTGCCCAACGGGGTCTACGGCCAGCGCGCGTCCTCGACGCTGCTGCGGCATGTCAAGGATGTCGGCGGCACAGTGGTGTCGATCCAGACATTCAACCGCGATTCCCAGTCGATCGAGGCAGCGACCAAGAAACTGTCCCAGAATGGCGAATTTGAAGCGGTATTGCTGGCCGACAATGGCGACATGGCAATCAAGGCTGCCCCCTATATCCGCAAGAATGCGACCGAGACGGCGAAGATACTGGGCACGGACCTGTGGAACACGAGCAGCAATCTGGCCGGGGCGCCGTCGATGCGCGGTGCCTGGTTCGCCAGCGTTTCCGACAGCCTGTACAAGCAATATGCCGACCGCTACCGCGCCCGCTATGGCACGGCGCCGTTCCGGCTGTCGAGCCTTGGCTATGATTCGGTGCTGCTGACTGTGAAGGTCGCCCGCAACTGGAAAGTGGGCTCGCCCTTCCCGATCAACCAGCTGACCGACAAGGGCGGCTTTATCGGACTGGACGGCGTTTTCCGGTTCAAGGCCAATGGCGTCTCGGAACGGGCGCTTGAGGTCCAGGAGATTCGCAACGGCAGCTTTGCCGTGATCGATCCGGCACCGAAGGGGTTTTGACAGGGCTCATCGGCATCCTGACCCAAGGACCTATGCAATATATGGTGCCAGTCCGCCGTTAGTCCTGAGCCTGTCGAAGGACGCTTCCCAACCGATAGGCGTGGTTCGACAAGCGCGCCACTAACGGAACTGGTTCAGGTTGAGCTTTCCGTTCGACAGGTCCGCTCAGCCGATATTCTGGCCGGTGTCAGCCCAGTCTTTCAAAAAGCCCTCGATCCCCTTGTCGGTCAGGACATGTTTGAACAGATTGCGGATGACGGCGGGCGGCATGGTCGCGACGTCGGCACCGATGCGGGCTGATTCGAGCACATGGACCGGGTGGCGGATCGAGGCGACCAGGATTTCGGTGTCGAAGGCATAATTGTCGTAAATCAGCCTTATATCCTCGATCAGCGTCATGCCGTCGAGGCCATTGTCATCATGGCGTCCGACAAAGGGGGAAATGAAGCTGGCGCCGGCCTTGGCCGCGAGCAGTGCCTGATTGGCCGAGAAGCAGAGCGTCACATTGACCATCGTGCCTTCGCCTGTCAGCGCCTTGCAAGTTTTCAGCCCGTCGATCGTCAGCGGCACCTTGATGCAGACATTGTCGGCGATCTTGCGCAGCACTTCCGCCTCTTTCATCATGGTTTCATGATCGAGCGCGACGACTTCGGCAGAGACAGGGCCGTCGGTCAGGCCGCAGATTTCCTTTGTCACTTCCATGATATCGCGACCCGATTTCTTGATCAGCGACGGGTTGGTGGTGACGCCGTCAACCATTCCGGTCGCGGCGAGGTCAGCAATTTCTGCGGTATCGGCGGTGTCTACAAAGAATTTCATAAGGTGCGAATCCAGTTTTCTGAAAGGTTGACGCTTTCTATCGCCATTAGGGCCAGCATGGCCAGCGCTTCGTCAACTTATTGCCGTCGCAGTGTCAGCAGCCCTGCCGAGCCAGTGGCTCAAAAGGCTCTGCCGGCCCCGAGAACGGCGATCAGCACAGGATCGTTGGTGGCGCGCGGATTGGCGCGGATGGACTCTTCCTGCGCACCGATGGCCCGGTAGATCGCGTCATTGACCTTGGCCGTCACATCCCGGCTGAGGCTGGCGAAGTCGATATTGGTGGCTTGCGAGAGTACGAGACTGATGATTTCATTGTCGAACAGTCTCAGGCCCCTGCCGACGCCGGGCAGCATCCGCTCGACCAGCATATTGCCGAGCTGCCCCTGCAGCAGGGCAGTGGCCGCGCGCGGGCCGCCATTGAGGATCGCGGCAGCGTCGGCGATGCTCATATTGCGGATGGTTTCGGCGACCACGGGGGCCGCCAGCTCGGCGCCTTCCTCCGCCGCGCGGTTGACCTGTCGCAGCAGGCGATCCTGAACCGGCTTCGAGCGCAGCAGAGCGGTGGCGACGCTGGTCACCCGCGATCCGCCCAGCGAATCCGGCACCGTGATGCGCGCCACCTGGCTGTCGAAGAAACCGTTGGGGCTGAGCAGTTCGGCGAAGGCGTTCTGGGACGATATGGTCAGCAGCCGTCTGATCGCTTCGGTCAGGCTCAGGCCCGGCAGGGTCGAACAGCCGGGCAGCGCCAGCATTCCGGCGGCCGCACCGAGGCCCAGAACCGCTCTGCGATGATAGATCATTATGTCTCTCCTGTTTTCGCCACAGCAAGAATGACGAACGGCGATAAGCTGCCTATAGCATGAATATGAATCGCGTTCGTGTACTCCTGCTTAACGCCGCACTGGGTCCGCTGGATTACCGGGTTCCCGACGGCATGCGGGTCGAGCCGGGGTCGGTCGTGATGGCGCCGCTTGGTCCGCGCAAAATTCCGGGCGTCGTCTGGGAAGCCGACCGTTTTCCGGTCGAGGAAATCGATCCGAAGAAATTGCGGCCGCTGCTGGAGGTGCGCGACGTGCCGCCGCTGCGGGCACCGCTGCGCCGGCTGATCGAGTGGACGGCGACCTATTATTTTGCCTCGCCGGCATCGGTGCTGCGGATGGTTCTTTCGAGCGGCGCGGCCTTTGCCGACAATCGTCCGGTCAGCGAATATCGCTGGAACGGGCAGCTGCCCGACCGGATGACCCCGCAGCGCAAGCAGGCGCTGGAGAAGCTGGGCGACAGCCAGGGCACGATCAGCGAACTGGCGTACAAGGCGGGTGTATCCATCGCGGTGATCCGGGGACTGGAAAAACTGGGCGTGTTCGACCGGGAAGAGGTTTCCCCCTTTGCTGCCGGTGCATCCCCCCTGCCCGATTTCGGCGCTGTCGACCTGAGCGAGGACCAGCAACGGGTCAGCGACGTGCTGATCGAGGCGGTGCGGGCGTCGCGGTTCAAGCCCTTTCTGCTCGACGGCGTGACCGGTTCGGGCAAGACCGAGGTCTATTTCGAGGCGGTCGCCGAAGCGCTGCGGCAGGACAAGCAGGTGCTGGTGCTGCTGCCCGAAATCGCGCTGACCGAGCCGTTTCTCGACCGGTTCAAAATACGGTTCGGGGCCGAGCCGCTGGCCTGGCACAGCGGCATGAAACAGTCCGAGCGCAAGAAGAACTGGCGGGCGCTGGCGGAAGGCACGGCGAAGGTGATCGTCGGTGCGCGCTCCGCGCTGTTCCTGCCTTATGCCAATCTCGGCCTGATCATCGTCGACGAGGCGCACGAGACCAGCTTCAAGCAGGAAGACGGCGTGCGCTATCACGCCCGCGATGTCGCGGTGATGCGCGGGCTGTACGAGCAGATTCCGGTGATCCTGGCCTCCGCCACCCCCGCGATCGAGAGCCAGCACCAGGTCGAGCAGGGCAATTATGAGCTGCTCGAACTGCCGGCGCGCTTTGGTGGCGCGACGATGCCGGATATCGAGGCGCTGGACCTGACGCAGGATGTCCCGCCGCGCGGCAACTGGCTGGCGCCGACGCTGGTCAACGCGCTGGAAGAAAATCTCGAGCGCGGCGAGCAGTCGCTGCTCTTTCTCAACCGGCGGGGCTTTGCGCCACTGACCCTGTGCCGGACCTGCGGCCACCGGATCGACTGCCCCAATTGCACCGCATGGATGGTCGAGCACCGGCTGACCCGGCGGCTTGCCTGCCACCATTGCGGCCATATCATGCCGATCCCCGAGAAATGCCCGGAATGCGGCGACGAGGACAGTCTGGTTGCCTGTGGCCCCGGGGTCGAGCGGATCTGCGACGAGGTCAAGATGCTGTTTCCCCAGGCGCGGACGGCGATTGTCACCTCCGACACGATCTGGTCGCCGCAGAAGGCGGCCGATTTTGTCCACCAGATGGAGGCCGGAGCGATCGATATTGTGGTGGGCACACAGCTGGTCACCAAGGGCTATCATTTTCCCAATCTGACTCTGGTCGGCGTGGTCGATGCGGATATCGGGCTGGAGGGCGGCGATCTGCGCGCGGCCGAGCGCAGCTTTCAGCAGATCGCCCAGGTGGCGGGCCGCGCCGGGCGCGCGGAAAAGCCGGGCCGGGTCTATGTCCAGACCCGCATGCCCGATGCACCCGTGATCCAGGCGCTGATCCGCAATGACCGGGAGGGTTTCTATGCCGCCGAGATCGAGGCGCGGCGACAGGCCCTGGCTCCGCCCTTCGCGCGCTGGGCAGCAATCATCGTGTCGTCGGAAGACAATAGCGAGGCGATGGAGACGGCGCGGCTGATTGGCCAGACCGCACCGAAGCTCGACGGATTCTCGGTCTATGGCCCCGCCCCTGCGCCGCTGGCGATGCTGCGCGGCCGGCACCGGCACCGGCTGCTGGTCCATGCGCTGCGGTCGGTCGACCTGCAGAATATCATGCGCGACTGGCTGGAACAGCTGGAATGGCCGCGCGCGGTGCGGGTCGGCGTCGACGTCGATCCCTATAGTTTTGTTTGACCGCAATATTCTCTGTGCTTGATGCGGAGCTTTCGGTTGGGTAGCGCTGGTGCTGCACATGGCTCCGCATCAAGTGCGGAGCACAAAAATTGAAAGCCGCTCCATGAACCGCATTCTCGCGCTATTTCTTCTGGTCACGACCGCTCTTCTGACGGGCCCAGCCCAGGCCGATCCCGCCGACATCAGCGCCGCAAGCCGCTCGGTCGTGCGGGTCGTGCTGGCTGCCAAGGACGGGGACAAGGTCGCCTTTGTCGGCCATGGCAGCGGCTTCATGGTCGCGCCGGACAAGGTTGTGACCAACGCCCATGTGGTCGAGATCGCGCGTCAGGAACCCTCGGTCGTCATCGGCATCATCCCCTCGCAGGGCGGGATCAGCTATGGCGGCAAAATAATCGCCTATTCGCCGAACAATGATCTTGCGCTGATCCAGGTTCTCGACGACGGTCGGTTGCCGCCGATGACGATTTTCGGAGGTGCGGTGGACGATGGCGCGGATGTGGTGGCGATCGGCTATCCCGGTTCCGTCGACCGGGCCCAGGGCCTTGATCTCGATGACCTGATCACTCCGATGTCGCCGGTGAAGACCACCGGCACCGTGTCCGGCGGACGCACGACCAAGCAATTTGACACGCTGCTGCACACTGCGCCGATTGCGTCGGGCAACAGCGGCGGACCATTGATCGACAATTGTGGCCGGGTGCTGGGCGCGAACAGCTTTGGTTCGATCAGCGACGGCAATGATGCCGAATTCGGCTTTGCCGTCTCCGCCCGGGAGATATTGGGCTTTCTGCGCAAGGCCGGGGTCAGCGTCGGTGTGACTGCCACGCCCTGTCGTTCGGCGGCGGAGATCAGCCAGCAGGAACGGCTGCGCGAAGCCGCTGCGCGTGCTCAGGTCGCCGCAGCGAAAGCCGCCGAGGCCGACAAGCGCGAACGGGCCGAGAGCAAATTGCGAACCAGGATATCGCAGGATATCATCGCCGAGCGGGAAAACCGGATCGCCCTGGCTGCGCTGCTGCTGGCTCTGTCGCTGCTGGCGGCTGGCGGCGCGGCTGTCCTGGTTGTTCAGGGCAAGCGCAATCCGGGGATCGGTGCGGCCGCTGGCGCAGCGGTTCTGCTGCTGGGCGCGGTCATCCTCTTCCTCTCCCGCCCCGACTTCAGCGAGATTGATGACCGCGTCGCAGCGGCGATGACCGACAAGAAGGACAGCTTGGGGTCGGCACAGAAACGCCTCGCCTCAGCCGGCAAATATCAATGCACGATCAACCCCCAGCGCAGCCGGATCACGGTGTCGCAACAGGACGAACTGACGCTCGACTGGACCGATGGCGGCTGCGTGAACGGCCGCACGCAATATGCCCGTGACGGTGCCAAATGGTCCCGGATATTTGTCCCCAATCAGGAACAGACGGTGACGATCAGCAGCTTCCGGCCGGACAACGCAGAATTTACCGAAGAACGCTATCTGATGGGGCTCGACGCGATGACCAGAGCGCGGGCGATCCGCGCTCAATATGGCAACAAGGCCTGCACCACCGATCCCCAGGCGCTGACCGACATCGAGGAAATGGTCAAGGCGATCCGGGCAGAACTGCCGGGCCAGGCGAACGAGAGCCTGGTCTATGAATGCAAGACGCTGGCTCAATAATCCGGCTCCGCGCCGGCAAATATTTTTGCCGCCTGTCCTTCCAGCCATTTCATCGCGGCCGCCCAGGGCTGGTGTCCGTGGCTGATCCTGGCGACGCCCATATGGGCGAGCTCGGCATGGCCGGGACCATCGGGCGAGCGCAGGATATTGACCGGCAAGGGGGATTTGTCGCAAAGCGCGGCGATGCAACGGGCGTCGCTGAGAAACGGGATGAACAGGCTGCCTGCCCCGGCATCCGCATAGAGAGCGGCCCGCTCCAGAACCCGGTCGACCAAAGCCATGCCCGCGACCTCGGTGGATTGCCCCCGAAACACATCGCAGCGGGCGTTGACCCACAATCCGGTTGATGCAGCGGCGGCCACACGTTCGGCAAAAACCTCCGGTGCCAGCAGCCGGTCTTCGCCCGGCATCCGATCCTCCATATTGATCCCGCATGCGCCTGCATCGCGCGCCCGCTGGACCGATCGACGCACCTCCGCTGCATTGGCACCATAGCCGGCCTCCATATCAATGCTCACCGGCAGGTCGGTTGCGGCAACGATATGGTCAAGATTGGCGATGGCTGCGTCCAGCGGCAAGGCCTCTCCATCGGCAATGCCCTGCGCGCCGGCGACGCCGTAGCTTCCTGTCGCCAGGGCTTTTGCGCCAGCCCGGGCAACGGCCCTGGCGCTGCCCGCGTCCCAGATATTGACCAGGATCAGGGGATCTCCGGGCACATGAAGATCACCAAAGCGCTTTATCTTGTCGGTCATTCCGCTTCCTTCTCCAGCAGTTTTTCCTTTATCTCCAGTCCATAGGCATAGCCGCCCATCGTCCCGTCGCTGCGCACCACCCGGTGACAGGGAATCAGAACGGCGACATGATTGGCGCCATTGGCGCTGCCGACCGCACGGACGGCTTTCGGTTTGCCAATGGCGGCGGCGATATCGGCATAGCTGCGGGTCTCGCCTTCGGGAATCTTGCGCAATTCCTGCCAGACCGCTTCCTGGAAGGCGGTGCCCTGGACATCGAGCGGGATATTGTGCGGGCGGCCCGGTGCTTCCACCTGCGCGACCACATCATCCAGCAGCTTCTGAAAATCATCACTGCCCTCGCGGATATCCGCTTTCGGAAAGCGTTCGCGCAGTTGCTTTTCGCCTTCGTTGAAGGAGAGGCAGCACACACCCTTGTCGGTCGCGGCGACCATCATCCGGCCGAGCGTTGTTTCGACAGTGGCCCAGTGCACTGTTACTCCCTGCCCGCCATTTTTCCACACGCTCGGTTTCATGCCCATCTTCCGTTCCTCGTAAAAGCGCGATGCCGATCCATAGCCGGCATCATAAATTGCCTCGGTTACCGACGCACCGCCTGCCAGCGCATCCTTGACCCGTTCGGCGCGCAGCGCCCGCGCATAGGCCGCCGGCGAAAGACCGGTTTCGCGCTTGAAAATACGCTGAAGATGCGCGGGCGAATAGCCGGTCAGACCGGCCAGTTCATCAAGCCCGGGGGCGTTTTCGGCGGTGCGGATGGCATCAATCACCGCCTGGACCGCCGCCTCGTCACGCGCCACATCATTCGGGCGGCAGCGCAGGCAGGCACGCAGACCGGCGGCTTCCGCCTGCTTTGCCGTGGCAAAGAAGCGTACATTTTCGCGCCTGGGGTGGCGGGCGGCGCAGGACGGGCGGCAATAGATACCGGTGGTCATCACGCCCGTGACAAACCGGCCATCGAAGGAACGGTCCCGGTTGGTCACTGCCCGCCATGCCATTTTGTCATCGACCATTGTCAGCCTCCGGATTCGCAAATAATCTCTAGTCGATCTGGACGCATCCGCCCAGAAGCGCTTCCCGTATCTTGCGATCAAAGCAATTTTACCGGGCAGCTGATCGGAAAGCACCAAAAACCGGTCTTTTGCCGTTTCCCGAAAATGATTCCCACAGCCGTCTTGCATCGCAGCAAAATGGTTGCTAGACGCCGCGCATCCGTGGGCGGAAGCACTGGATTTCCGGCCATTAAGCGGACCATTTCATAAACGGTTTTCAGACCAGAACTACGGTCAGGGAGTAGCAAACGCGTGGATCATTCCAGCGGCATCAGAGCGAGTTTAGCGGGGCGTTACGCCACGGCTTTGTTCGCTCTTGCAAAAGAGAATAACAGTATCGATGCGGTGCAAGCCAGCCTCGAAACATTGAGCGCGGCCTTGGCCGAATCGGATGACCTCAGCGCGCTGACCACCAGCCCTGTGCTGTCGCGCGAGGATGCCGGCAAGGGCATTGCGGCGACTGCCCGGGCTCTTGGTCTCGACCCGTTGTCGACCAATATGCTCGGAGTGCTGGCCGCCAATCGCCGGCTGGACCAGATTCCGGCCGTCATTCGCGCTTACTCGACTTTGGCGTCTGGCCATCGCGGCGAAATCACCGCCGAAGTCACTTCAGCCCATCCGCTGGATGACAAGCAGATTGATGCGCTCAAGGCTCAGCTCAAGAAACGTGTGGGAAGCGATGTCAGCGTTTCCACCGCAGTCGATTCGTCCATCCTGGGCGGGCTGGTCGTAAAAATCGGCAGCCAGATGATCGACAGCTCGATTAAAACCCGTTTGAACACCCTATCGCAGGCCATGAAGGGCTAAAGGAAGATACACATGGATATTCGCGCCGCAGAAATTTCTAAGGTCATCAAGGACCAGATCGCCAATTTTGGCAATGAAGCCCAGGTTTCCGAAGTCGGAACCGTGCTTGCCGTCGGTGACGGTATCGCCCGTATCCACGGCCTCGACCAGGTCCAAGCCGGCGAAATGGTCGAATTCTCGAATGGCATTCAGGGCATGGCTCTGAACCTTGAAGCCGACAATGTCGGTGTCGTGATCTTTGGCTCGGACGCCGAAATCAAGGAAGGCGACGTCGTCAAGCGGACCGGCACGATCGTGGACGTTCCGATCGGCAAGGAATTGCTTGGCCGCGTTGTTGACGGCCTCGGCAATCCGATTGACGGCAAGGGCCCGATCAAGACCACGCAGCGCAGCCGGGTGGAAGTCAAGGCACCGGGCATCATCCCGCGCAAATCGGTGCACGAACCCGTGCAGACCGGCCTCAAGGCGCTCGACGCCCTGGTTCCTGTTGGCCGCGGCCAGCGCGAGCTGATCATTGGTGACCGTCAAACCGGCAAGACCGCTGTCGCGATCGACACGTTCATCAACCAGAAGACGGTCAACGCCGGTGATGACGAAAGCAAGAAGCTCTATTGCATCTATGTCGCCGTCGGCCAGAAGCGTTCGACCGTTGCCCAGATCGTCAAGAGCCTCGAAGAAAATGGCGCGATGGAATATTCGATCGTGGTTGCTGCAACCGCTTCCGAGCCTGCGCCTCTCCAGTATCTTGCACCTTATACCGGTGTGACGATGGGCGAATATTTCCGCGACAACGGCATGCACGCCTGTATCGTTTATGACGATCTGTCCAAGCAGGCCGTGGCCTATCGCCAGATGTCGCTGTTGCTGCGTCGTCCTCCAGGACGTGAAGCCTATCCTGGTGACGTTTTCTATCTCCACAGTCGCCTGCTCGAACGAGCTGCGAAGATGAACGAAGCCAATGGCTCCGGCTCGCTGACCGCACTGCCGATCATCGAAACCCAGGCCGGCGACGTTTCGGCGTACATTCCGACCAACGTGATCTCGATCACCGACGGCCAGATCTTCCTCGAAACCGACCTGTTCAACCAGGGCATCCGGCCTGCGATTAACGTCGGTCTGTCGGTATCCCGTGTGGGTTCCGCAGCGCAGACCAAGGCGATGAAAAAGGTTTCCGGCTCGATCAAGCTAGATCTCGCGCAATATCGCGAAATGGCGGCCTTTGCGCAGTTCGGTTCCGATCTCGACGCGTCGACGCAGAAGCTGCTGGCCCGTGGCGAACGCCTCACCCAGCTGCTGAAGCAGCCGCAATTTTCGCCGCTGCCGTTCGAAGAACAGACCGCTTCGATCTATGCCGGTACCAACGGGCATCTCGACAAGGTCGCGGCAAGTGATGTTGTGCGCTACGAAGAAGCCATGCTGGCTCATATGCGCGCAGAACATGCCGACATTCTGAAAACGATCCGTGAAAGCGGTGACCTGGCAGATGACACCAAGGCTGCCCTGGAAGCGGCACTGACGGCATTCGGAAAGACGTTTGTATAAGGCATTTGGATAAACACCGTTAGCCCTGAGCCAGTCGAAGGGCGCTTGTCGACCAGAGACATGGTTCGACAGGCTCAGCACTAACGGCAGAACGGAGCAAGACAGGAAAACATGGCCAGTCTTAAAGAACTGAAAGATCGGATCGCGTCGGTTAAGTCGACCCAGAAGATCACCAAAGCCAAGAAGATGGTCGCGGCGGCCAAGCTGCGCCGTGCGCAGATGGCTGCCGAAGCCGCTCGTCCTTATGCGAGCGAAATGGAAAAGGTGATGACCAGCCTGGCCTGCAAAGTTTCGATCGACGGAAATTCGTCGAAACTGCTGGCCGGCACCGGCAAGCTGGAAACCCATCTGCTCGTCGTCGCAACATCGGATCGCGGCCTGTGCGGTGCCTTCAACGCCAATATCGTCAAGAAAGCTCGCATCGAGGCCGACAAGCTGATCGCAGAAGGCCATAATGTGCTGTTCTACATGGTTGGCCGCAAGGGCATCCCGATCATCAAGCGCTTGTATCCCGGCCAGATCCTGAAGCATTTCGATACGTCGAATGTCAAGGCACCGGGATATGACGAAGCCAAGGCCATCGCGGCCGATCTGACCGATCTGATTGATGAGGGCAAATATGATGTCGCTCACCTGTTCTACGGCAAGTTCAGATCCGCACTGGTGCAGGAGCCCACAATGCAGCAGATCGTCCCGATCGCGGTGCACGATGGGGCGGTTGCTGAGTCGGAAGGCCCGGGTGATTACGAGCCGGATGAAGGCGAAATTCTCGCCGAACTGCTGCCGCGCAATCTGACCACCCAGATTTTCCGTGCCCTGCTGGAAAACAACGCATCGGAACAGGGTGCGTCGATGACCGCCATGGACAATGCGACCCGCAACGCCGGCGAACTGATCGACAGTCTCACCATCGTCTACAACCGCAGCCGTCAGGCCGCGATTACCACCGAATTGATTGAAATTATCGCTGGCGCTGAAGCGCTCTAAAGCACGTACGCAAGGAAACGGAAAAATGGCAAAAACCAAAAATGTAGGCCGCATTTCACAGGTCATCGGCGCCGTCGTCGACGTCACCTTTGATAGCGAGATCCCGGCAATTCTCTCGGCCCTGGAAACCGACAATAACGGCAACCGGCTGGTGCTCGAGGTTGCACAGCATCTCGGCGAAAATACGGTTCGCACGATCGCCATGGACGCGACCGAAGGCCTGACCCGCGGTCAGGAAGTGACCGATACCGGCGCGCAGATCATGATGCCTGTGGGTCCGGAAACGCTTGGCCGGATCATGAACGTGATCGGCGAGCCAATCGACGAACGCGGCCCGATCGGCAACAAGACCACTGCTCCTATTCACGCGGAAGCTCCTGCTTTTGTCGACCAGTCGACCGAGAATGAAATTCTGGTCACCGGCATCAAGGTTGTCGACCTGCTCGCACCTTATGCAAAGGGCGGCAAGATCGGCCTGTTCGGCGGCGCCGGCGTGGGCAAGACCGTGCTGATCCAGGAACTGATCAACAACATCGCCAAGGGCCATGGCGGCACGTCCGTCTTCGCCGGTGTTGGTGAGCGTACGCGCGAAGGTAACGATCTCTACCACGAATTCCTCGACGCTGGCGTTATCGCCAAGGATGCCGACGGCAATCCGAAGTCGGAAGGTTCAAAAGTGGCGCTGGTCTTCGGCCAGATGAACGAACCTCCAGGGGCGCGTGCTCGTGTCGCTCTGTCCGGTCTGACCCAGGCGGAATATTTCCGCGACGTCGAAGGCCAGGACGTGTTGTTCTTCATCGACAATATCTTCCGCTTCACACAGGCCGGTTCGGAAGTGTCCGCGCTTCTTGGCCGTATTCCTTCGGCTGTGGGCTATCAGCCTACCCTGTCGACCGACATGGGTGCGCTGCAGGAACGGATTACCTCGACCAACAAGGGTTCGATCACCTCGGTTCAGGCCATTTATGTTCCTGCCGATGACTTGACCGACCCTGCACCGGCAACCTCCTTTGCTCACCTTGATGCCACGACCGTTCTGAACCGTGCGATTTCGGAACTGGGCATTTACCCCGCTGTGGATCCGCTCGACTCCACCTCGCGTGTTCTTGAACCCCGTGTTGTCGGCCAGGAACATTATGATACGGCGCGTGCGGTCCAGGAAACGCTGCAGAAATACAAGTCGCTGCAGGACATCATCGCCATTCTCGGCATGGACGAGCTTTCGGAAGAAGATAAGCTGGTCGTGCAGCGGGCGCGGAAGATCCAGAAATTCCTGTCGCAGCCGTTCCACGTTGCCGAAGTCTTCACCGGTATTCCGGGCAAGTTCGTCGATCTGGAAGACACGATCAAATCGTTCAAGGCGGTTGTCGAAGGCGAATATGACCATCTTCCCGAAAATGCCTTCTACATGGTCGGCGGCATCGAAGAAGCAGTCGAAAAAGGCAAGAAAATGGCGGCTGAAGCGGCCTGATCGTCAATCCCCTCTCCTTCGGGAGAGGGTTCGGGATGGGGCCTGTCCCCATCCGCAAATTCGCAGCTTGGCATGGAACCATCTGCTCATAAACCACCCCTTACCCCTCCTTTGAAAAGGAGGGGTGGAGAATGAAAATGGCGAATTTACATTTCGAACTCGTAACCCCTGAAAAGCTCGTCCGGTCGGAAGATGTTTTCATGGTGGTGGTGCCCGGCACCGACGGCGATTTTGGCGTCCTGGCCAACCACGCCAGCGTGATGTCAACGGTCCGCGATGCCGATTTGCTTATCTATGCCAGCGAAGGCGCTACGCCGGAGACGATTTCCGTACAGGGCGGCTTTGCCCAGGTCGACGAGACAGGCCTGACGGTTCTGGCTGACGCGGTCAGCTAGACCGGCCTCCTTGCGGCTTATATGACCTTGCCCCTGTTTCTGCCGAGCTAGCGAGGGTCATAGCGGACAATGAGTGCTCTTGACCATCGCAAGCCTGCAGGACCGGTTCTCATCCGCAAACAAAAGCAGACAACTGATTTCGTGGCCCTGCGTTCACGGGCCAGTCGATGACCCGCCCTTCGCCGGTCGTCCATTTCCTTTACCAACCCGGCAATGGCGGGCTGGATCGCGTCGCCATCCTGCTTGCCAACGGCATGGCGAGACGCGGTTTGCCCACGGAGTTATGGTTGACGAAGGCCACTGGTGCGGTCGCTGATCTGATTGCACCCGAGGTAAAGGTCCGGATGGTGCCGACCCCGAGCCTGGGCCCGAGGGGGATTCGCCTGTTCCTCCAGATTCCCGCAGTCGCCCGGATGATCCGCGATCACCGGCCCCGAGCGGTTTTTTCTGCCGGCAACCAGTCAAACCTGTCGCTCGCCATCGCCCGGAAACTGGCGGGAAATGGTTCAACCAGGATCATCCAGAAAATTACCAACCCGGTGTTGCGCCCCGGCTCCGGACGCTGGGCAAGACGCTACCGGACATGGCGCTTCGGGGTGACAGCAGCATGGGGCGACATGTCGCTGACCCTGAGTGCGGCGGATGCCGGTCGCTATGCGAAAATCTACCCGGACGCAGCGGACAAATTCCACGCCGTGCCCAATCCCTACGTTCATCCGGACATGCTGGTGGCGGGAGAAAGGCGATCGGCCCGCGACAGCGAACGCCCTCCCCGCCTGCTCTGTGTGGGACGGATAGCGGCCCAAAAAGATTATATGACGCTGCTGTCAGCACTGGCGCTCATTGTGGAACGTCCCTGGGCGATGACGATCCTGGGCGATGGGCCGCTGCTCGAAGACACCAAACGCCGGGCAGAAATTCTCGGAATCGCCGAGCGGATCGAATTCAAGGGCTTTGTGGCTGATGTGACCTCCTATCTGGAACGATCGGATATTCTGGTCCTGTCCTCCTACTGGGAGGGTTTTCCAGCCGTTCCGATCGAGGCCATGGCGACAGGCTGCGCCGTTGTCGCAACCGATTGTTCGGAAGGTCTGACCGAGTTGTTGCGACAGATTGATGTCAAGACAGTGCCCGTCCGGGACCCTGCAGCGCTCTCAAGGGCTATCGGCGAAGCCATGGCCTCCCCCCAACCCGTCGACCGGCTCAGGGCCTGTGCGGCGATCTACTCGATCGAAAACAGCGTTGATGAGCATCTCAGGATTCTCAATCAGCTTTGCCCGATATCCTAGGCTTCCAGCACCGTATTCGCTCTCCGGGCACTGCGCCAGAGCAGCAGGCCACTGAAAATAATCAGCAATCCGCCAACCATCGCCATTTCGTCTATCGGATCGCCGAAGATAAAGACGCTGATCGCCGTCGCAATCAGCAACTGGATATAGACGATCGGGGCGATGGCAGCGGCCGTGGTGCGCATCGTTGCCATGAACAGCAGAAAATGGCAGCCGGTCGCGGTCAAGGCAACCAGCACGCAACGCAGGACCACGTCCCAATCCGGCGCACCGGGAATCGCCATGACGGGGACCAGCCAGTTACCGACGAGACTCGCTATGACCAGAAAGATGGCAGCCCAGAAGGCGATATAGAATTGCGCCGCGAAGATCGACCGCTGGGTCGAGACCATGCGGTTGAGAATCAGCATGGAGGACATGGCAAAGGCCGAAATCAGCGGCAAGATGGCGACCCAGCCGAAGGCAGCGACGTTCGGGCGGAGCATGATCAGCACCCCGCCAAAGGCGATAATGGTCGCGACCCAGGTCCGAGGCGGCATATTCTCTTTCAGGAACCAGCCGGAAAACAGGGCAGTAAGGATCGGGTTGATGAAGGAAATGGCCACGGCATCGGCCAGCGGCATGATATAGATGGCGGAGAAAAAGCTTATCGTGCCCACGAATAACGCAAATCCGCGCGCCATATGGAGCCAGGGGCGATTGACCTGAAAACCGCGACGGCCCTCGCGGATGAAAAGGATGACGGCGAGAGCGATGGCACCGATCGAAAAGCGCAGTGCCGCAACTGCGGGTGCAGGCCAGTCTCCGGCCATCGACTTGATCACGGCGTCACCAAGGGGAAATCCGGCAAATGCCACCAGAGCCAGCGTAATCCCCCCTGCGGCGGCGCGGTCAGCGGAACGATCAACGGCCAAAATTTCTCTCTCTGTCCATCAGCCTCGCTTAGCGACTGTTTCACACCGCACAAGTCACAAAAGTGCATCGCCTCTGCCGCCCACAGCATCCCGCAGATTTACCAGTTTATTAACCATTTTCAGCGAAAAGGACGTCGATCGTATGACTATAGACATATCGGACAGAATAGCATGAGCGCATTTGGCAAGAAAAATGGACTGGGTAGTGGCAAACCGTCCTTTGGCGTCGCAAAGCCAATGACCGGAGGCGGCAAGAAAATTGCCGATTCTGAAAATCGCAAAAACACTCAGGGAGGCAACCAGTTTCCTCCGCTCGAATCCATTCCTCTGCCCGGCGCGGAGGCTCCGGCTGCACCTGCCCCACTGCAAAGCGAGGCAATGGCACGGCTTTCCGAGCGCTCGCAACCGCTGGCGGAAGTCGGTGACAAGGATGAGGGCTTTGGCGCGTCTGTCCACAAGATCAAGGAACAGGTTCTCCCTCGCCTGCTCGAGCGCGTCGATCCGGAAGCGGCCGCGACGCTGAACAAGGAAGAACTGACCGAGGAATTCCGGCCGATCATCATGGAAGTGCTGACCGAGCTCAAGCTGACGCTCAACCGGCGCGAACAATTTGCGCTGGAAAAGGTACTGGTCGACGAACTGCTCGGCTTCGGACCGCTGGAAGAGCTGCTGCAGAACCCGGACATCTCGGATATCATGGTCAACGGTCCGGAACAGACCTATATCGAAATCAAGGGCAAGCTTGAAATCGCCCCGATCCAGTTCCGCGACGAGGAACATCTCTTCCAGATTGCGCAGCGGATCGTCAACCAGGTCGGCCGCCGCGTCGACCAGACCACGCCGCTTGCCGACGCCCGTCTGAAAGACGGTTCGCGTGTCAACGTGATCGTGCCGCCGCTGAGCCTCAAGGGCACCGCGATCTCGATCCGTAAATTTTCAGAAAAACCCATTACCCTCGATATCATGAAGGGCTTCGGCTCGATGTCCGATGAAATGTGCACCGTGCTCAAGATCGCCGGGGCCTGCCGGTTCAACGTGGTCATCTCGGGCGGTACCGGTTCGGGTAAGACGACCATGCTCAACGCCATGTCAAAGATGATCGATCCCGGCGAACGCGTGCTAACCATCGAGGATGCCGCCGAGCTTCGTCTGCAGCAGCCGCACTGGCTGCCGCTTGAAACGCGCCCGCCCAACCTGGAAGGCGAAGGCGCGATCACCATCGGCGATCTGGTCAAGAATGCCCTGCGTATGCGTCCGGACCGGATCATCCTCGGCGAAATTCGTGGCGCGGAATGTTTCGACCTTCTCGCCGCCATGAACACCGGCCATGACGGCTCCATGTGTACGCTCCACGCCAACAGCCCGCGCGAATGTCTTGGCCGTATGGAAAATATGATCCTGATGGGCGACATCAAGATTCCGAAAGAGGCGATTTCGCGCCAGATCGCGGAATCGGTCGACCTGATCGTACAGGTGAAGCGTCTGCGCGACGGTTCGCGCCGCACCACCAATATCACCGAGGTGATCGGCATGGAGGGCGATGTGATCGTCACCCAGGAACTGTTCAAATATCAGTATCTCGACGAGGATGCGGACGGCAAGATCATCGGCGAATATGTATCGTCGGGCTTGCGCCCCTATACGCTGGAAAAAGCCCGGCAATATGGCTTTGACCAGCCGTTGCTGGAAGCCTGCCTCTAGTCACGATCTATCCGGTCGAAATTATTCCCAGACCGAAGGCAATGGATATGCCGAAGGTCAGCAGGGCCAGAGCGGTGATCGTTGACCAGGGCATGAAGCCGACATCATCAATGTCACGCCGGTTACTGCGCCGCCGGTTGCCGATCTCTGCAACGACCGCAACAGTCCCGGACAGACCGCAGACCACCATCCACAGCGGCGGCATGTAAGATCAGCCCTTGTCCAGCATGGCGATGATTCCGGAGAAATCCTTGCCGCCCTGCCCCTGCGCTTCAGCGAATTGCTCGTAGAGCTTTGCGGCTTCCGCTCCCATCGGCACATCCGCTCCGGCGCTCGCTGCCGCTTCCATCGCCAGACGCAGATCCTTGAGCATCAGCGCTGCGGCAAAACCGCCTTCATAGCCATTGTCTGCCGGGCTTTGCGGACCGACACCTGGGACCGGGCAATAGCTGGTCATCGACCAGTTCTGGCCCGAGGCCTTGGAGCTGATGTCATAGAAGGTCTGCAGGTCAAGGCCGAGTTTTTCGGCCATCTTGAATGTCTCACAGGTCGCGATCATCGAGGCGCCGAGCAGCATGTTGTTGCAGATTTTTGCCGCCTGGCCCGCGCCATTGCCGCCAGCGTGGATCACCGCCTTGCCCATGTCGGACAGGATCGGTTCGGCCCGCTTGAAGCCCTCGTCGCTGCCGCCGACCATGAAGGTCAGGGTGCCGCCATTGGCCGCTGCAATGCCGCCGGATACCGGAGCATCCACCGGCACAAGTCCCTTGGCATCAGCCATGGTCGCAACATCGCGGGCGCTGTCGACGTCGATGGTCGAGCAATCGATCACCAGGGTACCGGGACTGGCGTTGATCACGATTTCATATTCATAGACCTTGCGGACATGGGTGCCGGCGGGGAGCATGGTCACCACAGCTTCCATATTTTTCACCGCTTCGGCAGCATCGCTGACCGGATGACATCCCGCCTCGCCTGCCCGCGCCAGCGCTTCGCCGGACAGATCAAAGGCGTGGACCTCATGTCCTGCTTTCGCGAGATTGGCAGCCATGCCGCCGCCCATATTGCCAAGGCCGATAAATCCGATTTTCATTCCAGTCTCCAGTGATTGTCAGCGATACGGGGCCACCCGGCCCTCCAGAACAGAAAGAGCCGCTTCTAGCGCCCCTTCCATTGGCCTTCACGCTTCTCGATAAAGGCAGCCATGCCTTCCTTCTTGTCTTCCGTGGCGGTCAGAATCTGGAACAGCCGGCGTTCGTGCACCAGGCCCTGCTCGAGATTATTCTCGAAGGCCGCATTGACCATTTCCTTGTTCACCTGAGCGGCCATCGGCGGCATCGAGGCGACCAGCGCGGCGGATTTCATCGCCTCGTCGAGCAGATCCTCATGCGGTACCACGCGGGCGACCAGTCCGGAGCGTTCGGCTTCCTCGGCATCCATCATCCGGCCGGTCAGGCACATTTCCATTGCCTTGGCCTTGCCGATCGCACGGGTCAGTCGCTGCGATCCGCCCATGCCGGGGGCGACGCCCAGCTTGATTTCCGGCTGACCGAATTTCGCCTTGTCGCTGGCGATGATATAATCCGCCATCATTGCCAGTTCACAGCCGCCACCCAGAGAGAAGCCGTTGACCGCGGCAATCCACGGCTTGCGGGTCGCCTTGACGATATGGCTGGTCCATTTGGCGAAGAAATCCTCGAGATAGAAATCGGCCGCGGACTTGTCGTACATTTCCTTGATATCGGCACCGGCGGCAAAGGCCTTGTCACCGGAACCGGTCAGAACGGCGCAATGCTGCGTGTCGTCACTCTGGAACGCGGCGAAGGCGTCGATCAGTTCGTCCAGTACCTGGCTGTTCAGGGCGTTGAGCGCCTGTGGCCGGTTGAGCGTGATCAGGGTGACCGTACCCTTTGTTTCGGTCAGGATGGTTTCATAAGTCATAGCGGTTTCCATTCTTCATCAGCCGGCAACGGCGCGAAAATATTGTCGATCCATTCGGTGGTGACTTCCTCCGGCGTCGGCGGATTCCATTTCGGATCATTGTCCTTGTCGACGATCAGCGCGCGCACGCCCTCGAGGAAATCGTGCATTACCAGCACATGATAGCCGATCCGGTACTCGTTGCGCATTTCGTCGGCGAAGCTCTCCATCGCCGCGCCTTCCTTTAGTTGGCGCAGCGCGACCTTGCAGGTTTGCGGGCTCTTGGTACCGAGCGTATCGCGTTCCTTGGCGGCCCAGTCGCCGTCATCGGCTTCCAGCGCCGCCAATATGTCCTCGAAGCGATCCGAGGCAAAAAATTTGTCGATCTTGTCGAGATTTTTCGCGATCCGCGCTTCGGGTATGTTGCCGGACAGCTGGCCCAATATGCCTTCGATCCGGTCGGGCTTTTCCGAAATCCGCTGCTTGGCTTCTTCCAGAACGTCCGATTCGAGATAATGGGTGGCGATGCCGACATCCTTGCACTCGGCACCGTCGAGCCGCGCGCCGGTCAGGGCAAGAAACTGGCCCAGCCGCCCTTCGAGCCGGGACAGATACCAGCCGCCGCCGACATCCGGGAACAGGCCGATCCCGGTCTCGGGCATGGCAAAGCGGGTATGTTCGGTCGCTACGCGATATTTCGCCGGCTGTGAAATGCCGACACCGCCGCCCATGGTGATGCCGTTCATGAAGGCAACGACGGGCTTGGGATATTCAAACAGCAAATGGTTGAGCTGATATTCCTTGTAGAAAAATTCGCGCCCCTGCTTGCCGTCGGTCATGCCGGATTCGCGCAGCATCGCGATATCGCCGCCGGCGCAAAATCCCCTGCCTTCGCTATGGTCGATGATCACCGCCTCGACCTCGTCGTCGTCGCGCCAGGCGAGCAGTGCATCGATCATCCCGAGACACATGTCGAGATTGAGCGAATGGATAACCTTGGGACGGTTCAGGCTGATATGGCCAACGCGTCCGGTCTTTCTGATGATAAGATCTTCTGTCATAATGTCCCTATTGGCGGAGCAGTTCCCGCGATACGATCATTCGCATGACCTGATTGGTGCCTTCCAGAATGCTGTGCACCCGGAGGTCGCGCCAGAAGCGCTCGATCGGATAATCCTGCAAATAGCCATAGCCGCCAAAAAGTTGCAGCGCGTCATTGACGATCTTGCTGCCATTATCGGTCGCCAGTCGCTTGGCCATGGCGGCGAACTTGGTTTTGTCCGGTGCGCCTTCGGTAACCTTGGCTGCCGCAAGATAGAGCAAGGCTCGCGAGGCTTCCAGATCGGTCGCCATATCGGCGAGCATGAACTGGGTATTCTGGAAATCGCTGATCGCCTTGCCGAACTGCTTGCGCTCCTTGGTGTAAGCGACCGCTTCATCAAGACAGCGCTGCGCGCCGCCGAGCGAACAGGCGCCGATGTTCAGACGGCCGCCGTCGAGGCCGGCCATGGCGATGCGAAAGCCCTCGCCTTCGTCCCCCACGCGGTTCTCGGCAGGCACGCGGACATTGTCGAAATTGACCTGGGCTGTGGGCTGCGAGTGCCAGCCGAGCTTTTTCTCGTTGGCGCCAAAGCTGACGCCTTCCATATCCTTCTCGATCACCAGGCAGGTCACGCCCTTGGCACCGTCGTCGGAGGTGCGGGTCATGGTGACGTAAATTTCGTTGGCACCGCCGCCGGAAATGAACTGCTTGGAGCCGTTGACGATATAGTCATCGCCATCGCGCACCGCCCTGGTCTTCAGCGAGGCCGCATCCGATCCCGCGCCGGCTTCGGTCAGGCAATAGCTGGAGATTTTCTCCATCGGCACCAGATCGGGGAGATATTTGTCTTTGACCGTCTGGGAACCGAATGTGTCGATCATCCAGGACGCCATATTGTGGATCGAAATGAAAGCGCTGGTCGAGGGGCAGCCATAAGCCATGGCTTCCATGATGATCGCCGATTCGAGCCGTCCGAGACCGATGCCGCCCGATTCCTCGGACACGTAAATCCCTCCGAAGCCCAGTTCCGCTGCCTGCTTGATCGTGTCGCGCGGGAAAATATGCTTTTCATCCCATTCGGCGGCGAACGGGGTGATCGCATCGGCGGTGAATTTCTGCGCCATTTCCTGAATGGCGAGCTGGTCTTCGGTCAGGGAAAATTGGGTCATAACTGTTTCTGGTTCTTCGCTGTTTGGCCGGAGGCTGATTCGACGCTCCGCATTAGCCCCAACAGACCATTTTTTGCAATCTTTGCGGGGTCAAGAACATGGTCATACACGGTTACCTGCGCCAGTGCGGGCGACAAAGCAAAGCTATCTGGCGCGAATGCCAGGCCGAGGACCATAGGGACTGCTTTCATCGGTTGCGGTCTAGTCGTGCAGCACCCGCTCGGCAAATAGCTTTTTTGCTACTTTTTGATCGTTGCGCTGATACCAGCGCTTGCCGATATGACGTTCCGCCGCCAGCATCTGGGTGCGCGTGCCGTCGGCAAAATCGACGTCGGGCTCCATATAGGCAATGGGATCGCGATAGGCCTCGTCGGCGGTGACGATCGTCCAGCCATCGGCCTTGAGTGCGGCGGCCAGATCATCGACAAACATCGCGGCCAGATCGGTCTCGTGCAGCAGGATCATCTGCACCGGTGCCCGGCCCAGCGTGCGCCGCGCCAGATCGTCGGAGAAGTCAGCAGATTGCACATAGGATTCCACATAAAGATCGCGAAGCGCGTTCCAGTCCATGATCTGTCCTGCCTCCGCTGCCGCAATCGCCTGATCTTCCATATACCAGTCCGAGGCATCAACCGTGACATAGGCATTCATCAGACCGCGCTTTTTCAGACCGGTCCGCACCGTATCGCGCTTGACCTTGTTCTTGCGACCCTCGTCGAGAAAGGGGAAACGGAACCAGGGGCGATGATTGGGCTGGTCTTTCAGCCAGACCTCTGCGGCGTCGATATCGGCGAGAAACTTGTCTGCTGTTACGGCAGAAAGCTTGAGATGATGGGCGGTATGATTGGCCAGCAGATGGCCCGCTGCGGCATAGGTCGCGATATCGGCGGCATCATTGTCATAGGCGGTAATCCGGCCCGGATTGACGAAGAAGACGGCCTGCTTGATCCCTCCCGTCTCCAGCGCCTCGATCAGCAGTCGGGGGCGCTCGTCCGGCTCCAGAAAGGCACCCTTTCCGCGCGGGGCGTCGTCGAAGCTGAAGGCGATGCGCTTGTCAGATGGGGTCGGTGCAGGCGGCTCTGCGGCCGCTTCGCTGACGGTGTCCGGCCGCCACAGGGCGACCAGCAAGATTGCCAGCAAGACCGCTGGCAAAAGCAGCCGCGGAGACAGCGCTAGCAACGCTGTGCCTCCATCAGCTTTGTGCCCCCCGATATGGTCCGGGCCATCGCGTTGCTGCCGGCCTCGTCTCTTTGTCCAGTACGGAAAAAGGCGAAGCTGCGGAGGTTCATCCGCAGCTTATGCGCGTGATCACCATATCGTCGTCATAGCTGACGGTAAGCCGATCGCTGCGATAGTCCATCGTGACAGCCGTGCGTGGCGGGACCCAGCGCAGCGTCCGGGCGCCCGACAGCTTGAGCAGAGTGGCACCGGAACTGGCCGAAGCCTGGTGACCGACATGATCTTCGAGCCCGGATGCATCGCATGCCATCTCCGACGGCGGCGGCGGTGGAGCCATATTGTCGGCACCACCTGTAGCACAGGCCGACAAAGCGAGAAGCGGACTCATCCGGATTGCGTTGCGCATCTGCAAATTTCTCCCTTAGCCCATCGTCGGAATAACGAAGGCATCCTTGTTGTCACCATCGGCGGTGCCATCTGGCCAGCGCTGGGTGATGGTCTTGATCTTGGTCCAGAATTTCACGCCTTCCATGCCGTGCTGGTTGGTGTCGCCAAAGGCCGAGCGCTTCCAGCCGCCAAAGCTGTGATAGGCGACCGGCACCGGGATCGGCACGTTGATGCCGACCATGCCGACCTGCACCCGGTTGGCAAATTCGCGCGCGGCGTGGCCGTTGCGGGTGAAGATGGCGACGCCATTGCCATATTGATGCTGGCTCGGCAGTTTCAGCGCTTCCTCGAAATTCTTGGCCCGGACGATCTGCAGCACGGGGCCGAAAATCTCTTCCTTGTAGCTTTCCATATCGGTGGTGACATGGTCGAACAGCGAGGGGCCGATGAAACAGCCCTCTTCATGGCCCTGCAGCGAGAAACCGCGGCCATCGACGACCAGTTCCGCGCCTTCGTCGACGCCGGTCTGGATCCAGTTTTCCACCCGCTGCTTGTGTGCCGGATTGACGACCGGGCCATAATGCGCTTCTGCATCGGTCGAAACGCCGACGCGCAGCGCCTGCATCGCCGGGATCATCTTGTCGCGCAGCCGCTCTGCCGTATCTTCGCCAACCGGGACGACAACCGGCAGCGCCATGCAGCGCTCGCCGGCCGAACCGAAAGCGGCGCCGGAGAGATCGTTGACCACCTGGTCCATATCGGCATCCGGCATCACGATACCGTGATTCTTGGCACCGCCCATCGCCTGCACCCGCTTGCCGGCAGCAACGCCGCGCTGGTAGACATAAT
>JAUCYS010000008.1 GCA_030373505.1 Parasphingorhabdus sp. | reverse complement strand
GCGGGATCATCTTTGCCGGCCCCGGCGGCAACCGGCTCTATTACAAGGGCCTGATGGACCGGCTGGGCGTGACCGCCAATATTTACCGCGTCGGCACCTATAAAAGCGCGGTCGAACCCTATATGCGCTCCGACCAGTCGCCCGCCGCGCGGGAAGCATCCCAGGCCCTGTACGGCGTCCTGTGGGACAGCTGGCTCGGCGAAGTTACAAAGGCGAGACCGCAAGCGGTTATCAGGCCCTTCGCCGACGATCCCGCCACTTTTGCCAAGACCGCCGGCGGCGATCTGGCAAAGGTCGCCATGCAGCAGAAGCTGGTTGACAAGCTCGGCGACAAGACCGCCTTCGACCGCTTTGTTGCCGAACAGGTCGGCACTGATGAAACTCCCTCCCCGGACAGTTTCAAAAGCATCGACTATGATGATTTTGTCGCGGCCAGTCCCGTGGACAGTGATGGTTCCCCCATCGGGGTGATCACCGTCGCCGGTGAAATCGTTGATGGCAAGACCGGCCCCGGCATGGCCGCCAGCGGACGCATTGCCGAACAGATTTACAAGGCGCTGGACGAAGACGAGATCAAGGCGCTGGTCGTACGCATCGATTCCCCTGGCGGGTCGGCCTTTGCCAGCGAGGAAATCCGTCTCGCCCTGCTCGAGGCCAGGAAAAAGAAGCTGCCGATCGTGGTATCGATGGGCGATGTCGCGGCCAGCGGCGGCTATTGGGTCGCCACCGCCGGTGACCATATTTTCGCCGAGCCGGACACGATCACCGGATCGATAGGCGTCTTCGCGGTTCTGCCCAGCTTTGAAAAGGCCCTGGCAAAATGGGGCGTCACTGCCGACGGCGTGCAGACCACTCCGCTGTCCGGCGAACCGAATTTCGTCGGCGGCTTCAGCGAGGATCTGAACGTCATCCTTCAGTCAGGTGTCGAAAACAGCTATGGCGACTTCGTCAAACTGGTCGCTGCAGCGCGCGGCAAGACACCGGCAGAGGTCGATACCATCGGCCAGGGCCGCGTCTGGGATGGCGGCACCGCACGGCAACTCGGTCTGGTCGACGGCTTCGGCGGCATCGAGGATGCGCTGGCCGAAGCCGCCCGGCGCGCCGGCCTGGCGGAAGGCGACTATCACCCGCAATATCTCGACCCGCAATCGCGCTTTTCCTGGATTCCCTTTGGCGGCATCCCCTTCATACGGCAGGAAAATCATGCGGTGACCGGCATCGTCGGCTGGGCGGCACAACGGCAAAAGGCAATTGTCGGCCAGGCCCTGACCACGGCGCAGGGTCTGATGGCGCGCGAAGATGTGCAGGCTCTCTGCCTGGAATGCGGCCCCGCTACCCGCCGGAACAGCAGCGCGTCCGCCAGCTGGATCGACCGGCTGCTGGCCTATTCCTTCTCTTCCGCTCCGCGATAGGCGGGCAGCGACAGGCCCTTGATGATCGCCAGCGCGCGCAGGGTGAAACCGGCGACAAAGGCAATCAGGGCGGCGATGATCCCGGGTATTCCGGTTTGCGCCAGCAGCACGAAGGCAAAGGCGGCCAGCGCGCCCGCTGTGACATAGAGTTCCGGCCGGACAATGATCGAGGGTTCCCCCGAAATCAGGTCGCGGATCACCCCGCCGACGCTGGCGGTGATCACGCCCATGATCGCGGCCGGCAGCGGATCGATGCCGAGCTGCAGCGCCTTGGCTGCCCCGAACACCGAATAGGCCGCCAGACCGATCGCGTCGAACCAGTCGACCGCCGCCGGACGCCAGATTTTGGCCGGAGTGATCCAGACGAGCAGGGCGATGCTCAGGCAGAGCAGTGGCACCCGCGTATCCTGTACCCAGAAGACCGGGGCCCCGATCAAAAGGTCGCGCACGGTACCGCCGCCGACTCCGGTGACCAGCGCAAAAAAGGCAAAGGTCACCAGCGTCTGGCGGTTGCGCGCGGCGACCAGCGCGCCGGAAATGGCGAACACCGCGATGCCGAACAGGTCGAGCCAGCCAAGCGCGTTATAGAGAATCGCCGCGTTCAACGCGCGGCTCGCCGCTTGCGCCGATACCGGGTGAACAGCATGACAAAGCCCAGGATGGAACCGGCGAGAGACAGGGCGGCAAATAGGATAAGGACGGGATGGCTGGTGTCCTCGCGATCCTGCAGGTCCATGATATGCAGGCCCCACATGAAATCGAACGCGCGCCAGAATCGGGTGCGCACGGACAGCAGCTCGCCGGTGTCGGCATCGATATAGAAACGCGCATCATCGTCGAACACGACCTGCCACGAAGGCCGGCGACTGCGCTGGTCCGTCGGCGCATCGTCTGCGGTGAACAAGGTGACCGACCGGATCGCCGCCTTGTCGGACCGGGCCGCACGGGCCAAAGCATTGGCTTCGGCGCCCGAGACCGGTGGCAGCAGGGCCCCGGTCAGCGCATCGGCCCGCCGCTTGCCGCCATCGGCATAGGCAATCACCCAGAAGGGACCGGCATTATTCTGCTGCAGGGTCAGGCTTTTCGCCTGTCGCCCCTCCAGCCTGGGCGCAACCGCATCGATTGCATCCAGCGCCGGGGCCTCGCTGCGCAGATGATTGCCGCGCACGGTCTCGATCGGCTGCGCCACCATCAGCAGCCCGCTCGCCGTCCAGATAATGATCGGCACCCCGATCAGCCAGCCCAGCCAGACATGCCAGCGCATCAGTCTATGGTGCTTCATACGGCGTGCTCCGACTGTTCCCCGGCGAAGGCCGGGTTCGATCTCCCAATCGTTCCGATCAGAATTCTAGTTCGTTATCGACGTCAGGTCCCGTAATAAATATCCATTGCTCTTCGAAACGAGTCCGGGAGATGGATCCCCGCCTGCGCGGGGACACGCCCTACATATGGATCGGCTTGCCCTGCACCGCCATCGCCGCTTCCTTGATCGCTTCCGAATGAGTCGGGTGAGCGTGGCAGGTGTAAGCAATATCTTCCGAGGTCGCGCCGAATTCCATCGCCTGGGTGACCTGCGCGATCATCGTGCCGGCCAGCGACGAGATGATATGCGCGCCCAGCACCCGGTCGGTCTTGGCATCGGCGATGATCTTCACATAGCCGTCGGTGTCGCGGTTGGTCTTGGCGCGGCTGTTGGCGGCGAACAGGAACTTGCCGACCTTATACTCGGTGCCGCTGTCCTTGACCTGTTCCTCGGTCTTGCCGATGCTGGCAATCTCGGGATAGGTATAGACCACGCCCGGAATCAGGTCGTGGTTGATGATGCCCTGCTGCCCGGCGATAAATTCCGCCGCGGCAATGCCCTCGTCCTCGGCCTTGTGCGCCAGCATCGGACCCGGCGTCACATCGCCGATCGCATAGACGCCCTCGACCTCGGTCTGGAAGTCATGGCCGACCTCGATCTGCCCGCGCTCGTTGGTTTCGACGCCGCTATTCTCCAGCGCCAGCCCGTCGACATTGGGCCGCCGGCCAATCGCAACCAGCACGACATCGGCTTCCAGCGTCTCGCTGTCGCCGCCCTTGGCCGGCTCCATGGTCAGCGTCGCCTTCTTGCCCTTGACGCTGCAGCCGGTGACCTTGGTCCCGGTCCTGATGTCAAAGCCCTGTTTCTTGAACAGGCGGTTGGCATCCTTGCGGATATCGCCGTCCATGCCCGGCAGGATCTGGTCGAGATATTCGACCACTGTCACCTTGGCGCCGAGCCGCAGCCAGACCGAACCCAGTTCCAGCCCGATCACGCCGCCGCCGATCACCACCAGATGGCCCGGCACCTTCGGCAGTTCCAGCGCGCCGGTCGAATCGACCACGACATGCTTGTCATTGTCGATCTCTACGCCCGGCAGCGGCGTCACCGAAGACCCGGTCGCGATCAGAATATTCTTCGCCGTATAGCTCTTGTCGCCAACCTTGACCGTGTGCGCATCCTCAAACGACCCGCGCCCCTGGATCCACTCGACCTTGTTCTTCTTGAACAGCATCGAGATACCGCCGGTCAGTTCCTTCACTGCCTTCAATTTCTCGGCATGCATCTGCTTCAGGTCCAGCTTGGCTCCGCTCAGCTTGACGCCGAATTTCTCCAGCGCCCCCGAATGGGCCTCGTGATAGAGTTCCGACGCGTGCAGCATCGCCTTGGACGGGATGCAGCCGACATTGAGGCAGGTGCCGCCCAGCGTCTCGCGGCTCTCGATGCAGGCGGTCTTCAGCCCGAGCTGCGCCGCCCGGATTGCGGCGACATATCCGCCGGGGCCGGAGCCGATTACCAGAAGATCATAGTCAAAATTGTCGGTCATATTCTACCTCTTTTGTGCTCCGGCCCCGAGCCGGAGCCTTGGCGTCAGAACGCTAGATATCCAGGACTCCGGGTCTTCGCCCGGAGCACAATATTACAAATCGATCAAAAGCCGCGCCGGATCCTCGATCGCTTCCTTGATCCGCACCAGGAAGGTCACCGCTTCCCGCCCGTCGATCAGCCGATGGTCATAGCTCAGCGCCATATACATCATCGGCCGCACGACCACCTCGCCGTCGACGACCACCGCGCGGTCCTCGATCCGGTGCAGGCCGAGCACCGCCGACTGCGGCGGGTTGATGATCGGCGTCGACATCAGCGAACCGAACACGCCGCCGTTGGAAATGGTAAAGGTGCCGCCCTGCATGTCGGCCATGGTCAGCGTGCCGTCCTTGGCGCGCTTACCGAAATCACCGATCGTATTCTCGACATCGGCAAAGCTCATCGCCTCGGCGTTGCGGATCACCGGCACGACCAGCCCGTTGGGCGCGCTCACCGCGACCGAAATATCGGCATAGTCATGATAGACGATTTCCTCGCCGTCGATCTGCGCATTGACCGAAGGCACGTCCTTCAGCGCCATGCAGGCCGCCTTGACGAAAAAGCCCATGAAGCCGAGCTTCACGCCGTGCTTCTTGGCGAACAGGTCCTTATACTTGCCGCGCGTCTCGATCACCGCGCTCATGTCGACATCGTTGAACGTCGTCAGCAACGCCGCCGTGTCCTGCGCCTCCTTCAGGCGGCGGGCGACGGTCTGCCGCAGCCGGGTCATCCGCACGCGTTCCTCGTTGCGGTTGCCGGACGCTGCAGCCGGCGCCGGTGACGCACCGCTGGCCGTGGCCTGCTCGGCAGCCGGGGCCTTTTGCGCACCGGATTTCACATAATCCTCGACATCCGCCTTGGTCAGCCGGCCGTCCTTGCCGGTGCCGCTGATCTGGCTCGGGTCGACGCCATGTTCCAGCACCAGCCGGCGTACCGAAGGCGACAGCGTGATCGACGCATCGGGCTCGTCCGTCTTGCTCTCCGGCTTCGCTTCGGCCTTCGGCTCATCCTTGGCCTGGGCCGGCGCCGGGGCGGACTTCGCCGCAGAGCCGCTGCCGGCCTCGATCGTCGCGATCACTGCGCCAACCTCGACCGTGTCGCCGACCGCAACCTTGTGCTCGCCCATCACGCCGGCTTCCGGCGCCGGCACTTCGAGGGCGACCTTGTCGGTTTCCAGACTGGCAATGGGTTCATCGGCGGCGACCGCGTCGCCCGGCTGCTTGAGCCATTCGCCCAGAGTCGCTTCGGTAATCGATTCGCCCAGTACCGGGACTGTTACTTCTGTTGCCATTTTCTATCCTATCAACTTCCGTGTTCCGCACTTGATGCGGAACCTGGTTCGTATGTCACTTTCCGTCCCGCCGGGCTCCGCATCAAGTGCGGAGCACAACGCCTTGTCCCTCAACTCGTCTTATGCCCCAGTGCCTCTGCGATCAGCTGTTCCTGCTGCTGCTTGTGCCGCGACGCCAGACCCGTTGCCGGCGAAGCCGAAGCCGCGCGTCCGGCATAGACCGGCTCGCCCGGCCCGACGTCCGCCTGCGCCAGACATTCCTCGAGATAGGGTCTGACAAAATGCCAGCTGCCGTTGTTCTTTGGTTCTTCCTGCGCCCAGACCAGCGTCTCGAGATTGGTCATCCGCTTGAGACGGACCACCAGCGGCTCGCCCGGGAACGGATAGAGCTGCTCGATCCGGATGATCGCAGTATTCTTGTCGCCGGCCGCATCGCGCGCCTCGATCAGGTCATAGGCGACCTTGCCCGAGCAGAGCACCAGCCGCTTCACATCCTTGTCGGCGGGCGGATTGGTGTCGGACAGGATTCGCATGAAATGCTGGTCACCCTGGAAATCCTCCGCCTTCGACACCGCCATCTTGTGCCGCAGCAGCGATTTCGGCGTCATGATGATCAGCGGCTTGCGGAACGACCGCAGCATCTGCCGGCGCAGCACGTGGAAATAATTGGCCGGCGTGGTGATATTGGCGACCTGGATATTGTCCTGCGCGCACAGCTGCAGAAAACGCTCCAGCCGCGCCGAACTATGCTCCGGCCCTTGGCCTTCATAGCCGTGCGGCAGCAGCATCACCAGCCCGTTGGCGCGCAGCCACTTGGCCTCGCCGGATGCGATGAACTGGTCGATCATGATCTGAGCGCCATTGGCGAAATCGCCGAATTGCGCTTCCCAGAGCACAAGCGTCTTCGGATCGGCGCCGGCATAGCCATATTCGAACCCGAGCACGCCATATTCGGAGAGCGGGCTGTCCAGTACCTCGAAGCGACCATGACGAACGGTGCTCAGCGGCACATATTTTTCTTCCGTCTTCTGGTCGACCCAGACCGCGTGCCGCTGGGAAAAGGTCCCGCGCCCGCTGTCCTGTCCGGACAGGCGGACATTATAGCCTTCCGAAACCAGCGATCCATAAGCCAGCGCCTCGCCGGTCGCCCAGTCGAAATTCTCGCCGCTCTTGAACATCTGCGCCTTGGCTTCCAGAACCCGCCCCAGAGTCTTGTGGATATTGAGGTCCTCGGGAACGGTGGTCAGCGTCCGGCCGAGACTGTCGAACAGTTTCGGATCGATCGCGGTTTCGACATTGCGCCGCGCGCTCTCGGGATCGGCCGGAATATGCAGCCCCTGCCAGCGACCGCCAAACCAGTCGACCTTGTCGGCCTTGTAGTCCGCCGCTGCCTGGAATTCGGTTTCGAGATGATCGGCAAAGGCCTTCCGGGTCGCATCGGCCCAGTGCGCATCGATCACCCCTTCCTCGACCAGCCGCGCTTCATAGAGCTTGCTGACCTTGGGATGTTTCTTGATCGCAGCATACATCAGCGGCTGGGTGAAGCTCGGCTCGTCGCCTTCATTGTGACCGAAGCGGCGATAGCACCACATGTCGATCACGATATCCCGGCCAAAGCGCTGGCGGAACTCGATCGCGATCTTGCAGGCAAAGGTCACCGCTTCCGGATCATCGCCGTTGACGTGAAAAATCGGGGCCTGCACGCCCTTGGCGACATCCGACGGATAGGGCGAGGAGCGCGCAAATTGCGGGCTGGTCGTGAAACCGATCTGGTTGTTGATCACGAAATGGATGCAGCCGCCGGTATTATAGCCGCGGATGCCGGAGAAGCCGAGGCATTCCCAGACAATGCCCTGACCGGCAAAGGCGGCATCGCCGTGGATCAGCACCGGCAACACCTGGTCATGCTTTTCGAGATCGTCGCGCGCCACCTGTTGGGCGCGGACCTTGCCGAGTACCACCGGGTCGACCGCTTCCAGATGCGACGGGTTGGGCACCAGACTCATATGGACATTGATGCCGTCAAATTCGCGGTCGGAGGAGGTGCCGAGATGATATTTGACATCGCCGGATCCGCCGACATCTTCCGGGTTGGCCGATCCGCCATGAAATTCGTGGAAGATCACCTTGTAGGGCTTGGCCATCACATTGGCGAGAATGTTCAGCCGGCCGCGGTGCGCCATGCCGTAGACAATGTCGCGGACCCCGGCCTGGCCGCCATATTTGATGATATTTTCCAGCGCAGGCAGCATCGATTCGCCGCCATCCAGACCGAAGCGCTTGGTGCCGACATATTTCTTGCCGAGGAAATTTTCATATTCCTCGCCCTCGATCACCTTGTTGAGGATCGCCTTCTTGCCTTGCGCGGTAAACTGGATCGCGGCATCCTTGCCCTCCATCCGGTCCTGCAGAAAGCGCCGTTCCTCGGTGTCGGAAATATGCATATATTCCAGGCCCACAGAGCCGCAATAATTGGCCCGCAGCACCGCCTCGATCTCGCGGATCGACGCCGTCTCGAAACCGAGCACGCCGCCGAGATAGACCGGCTTGTCCATCTCTTCGGCGGTAAAGCCGTGAAATTCGGGAGTCAGATCTGCCGGCTCCTCCAGCTTGGAAATACCGAGCGGATCGAGATTGGCACCCAGATGGCCGCGCACCCGGTAGGTGCGGATCAGCATCATCGCCCGGATCGACTTTTCCGCCGCCTTGGCGACCTGGTCCTCGGACATGGTGCCGCCGGCCTTCTCCGCCGCCGCCTTGATCTCGATCCCCATCTTTGTCGGATCGAGCGCGCTGTTCAGCTCATCGGCTTCGTCAACCGGCCAGTGCTTGCGCTGCCAGCTCGGTCCCTGCTCCGGCTCCGCGCCAATAAATTCCTGCTGTTCAAAACCCATAATAACTTGCACTCCACTGTGCCTTTGTGCCGCGCGGTGCCCCTGCGAAGGCAGGGGCCCATCTCCAAATCTCTCGTCCGATCACAACCGCCGTTTGTTGCTATCGGCCTCGACAGAGCGAAAACGCGACCAATCCGTTTGCCTGCCGTTTCCACGATGGCCCCCTGCCTTCGCAGGGGCACCACACAAAAGCGGCAAATTCACTTCACAATCTCAAACCACAAATCCCGCCAGTCTGGGTTATCCTCTTCTATCCGCCTGATCTTCCAGTTCCGTTTCCACTTCTTGATCCGCAGTTCCTTCAATCGCGCTTCGTCGAGATCGTCATACGCTTCAAACCATACCAGCAGCTTGCAACCCTGTTCTTTGGTAAACCCGTCGATCAGCCCGTTTCGATGCTGATAGGTACGATTGACCAGGTTGCTGGTGGATCCGGTGTAAATCGCTCCATGTTTCCGGTTTGCCATGAAATAGACAAAGCCGGGTTTCATGTTTTCCTCCGTTTCAGTGCCCCTGCGAAGGCAGGGGCCCATCTCCAACCATTGCGTCTACAGGGGCTCTCTCGATGCGTCTACAGGGGCTCTCTCGAGATGGGTCCCCGCCTTCGCGGGGACACAATTACTTCTCGACAAAACTCAAACCATCTCCTTCAGCATCGCATCCAGCGTGGTCCCCAGCTCGCTGGGCGAAGGCGAAACCCGGATACCGGCGGCTTCCATCGCCGCGATCTTGTCTTCCGCGCCGCCCTGGCCGCCGGAAACGATCGCGCCGGCATGGCCCATGCGGCGTCCCGGAGGCGCCGTCAGACCGGCGATAAAGCCAACCATCGGCTTCGAACGGCCCTTCTTCGCTTCGTCAGCAATGAACTGCGCCGCTTCTTCTTCCGCGCTGCCGCCGATTTCGCCGATCATGATGATCGACTTGGTTTCGTCATCGGCCAGGAACAGCTCGAGCACGTCGATGAAATTGGTGCCGTTGACCGGATCGCCGCCGATGCCGACTGCGGTGGTCTGGCCAAGGCCGACGGCCGTGGTCTGGTGCACCGCTTCATAGGTCAGCGTGCCGGAGCGCGAGACCACGCCGACCGAACCCTTTTTGAAAATGCTGCCGGGCATGATGCCGATCTTGCATTCGTCGGGAGTCAATACACCCGGGCAGTTGGGGCCGATCAGCCGCGACTTGGAACCCTGCAGGGCGCGCTTGACGCGCACCATGTCGAGCACCGGAACGCCCTCGGTGATCGCAACAATCAGCTCGATTTCGGCGTCAATCGCTTCGAGGATCGAATCCGCTGCAAATGGCGGTGGAACATACACCACCGAGGCAGTCGCGCCGGTGGCTTCCTTGGCTTCCGCCACGGTGTTGTAGTTGGGCAGACCAATATGGGTCGTGCCACCCTTGCCCGGCGTAACGCCCGCAACCATCTGCGTGCCATAAGCCAAAGCCTGCTCCGTGTGGAACGTGCCGGTGTTGCCGGTCATGCCCTGGGTGATGACCTTGGTGTTCTTGTCGATTAAAATGCTCATTCTATTTCCTCGTTATTCCAGCGAAAGCGGGAAGCTCTATTCCCGGCGCGCTGCATTATCGCATGAAATCCCGGCATGCACCGGACAATGTTGCTTATGCCAGTGAACTGTCCAGCGCCTTGCAAGCTTCCAGCAATTCCTTGACCGCATCGACCGACACATTGAAATTGCCCTGGGCTTCCTCGCTCAGTTCGATCTCGATGATCTTCTCGACGCCGTCCTTGCCGATGATGCACGGCACGCCGACATACAGATCGTCAACGCCATATTGGCCGGTGAGATGAGCGGCTGCCGGCAGCACCCGGCGCTTGTCCTTGAGATAGCTTTCCGCCATCATGATCGCGCTCGTCGCCGGCGCATAATAAGCCGAGCCATTGCCGAGCAGCTGGACGATTTCGCCGCCGCCACCACGGGTCCGCTTGACGATCGCATCGATCTTGTCCTGCGTGGTCCAGCCCATCTTGATCAGATCGGGGATCGGGATACCGGCGACTGTCGAATAAGCCGGAACCGGCACCATCGTATCACCATGGCCACCGAGAACGAAAGCGGTGACATCTTCGACCGACACGTTGAATTCCTCGGCGAGGAAATGCCGGAAGCGGGCGCTGTCGAGCACGCCGGCCATGCCTACAACCTTGTTGTGCGGCAATCCGGAAAATTCGCGCAGGGCCCAGACCATCGCATCGAGCGGGTTGGTGATGCAGATGACAAAGGCGTCCGGCGCGTGCGTCTTGATGCCCTCGCCAACGGCCTTCATGACCTTCAGATTGATGCCAAGCAGATCGTCGCGGCTCATGCCGGGCTTGCGCGGGACGCCTGCGGTCACGATGATCACATCGGCGCCGGCAATATCGGCATAGTCGCTGGTGCCCTTGAGATTGGAGTCGAACCCGTCAACCGGAGCGGCCTGGCTCAGATCGAGCGCCTTGCCCGCCGGCATGCCCTCGGCAATATCAAACAGGACAACATCGCCCATTTCCTTGGAAGCTGCGAGGTGAGCGAGCGTGCCGCCGATCATGCCTGCGCCGATCAGCGCAATCTTGTTACGGGCCATGTAAGAAATTCTCCTGAAATAGAGTCGAAAAGGATATTATGGGCCGGATTAGGCCCCTAAAATGACAATTTCAACCGGATAAAGCAGCATTTTGGCCGCTATCTTTGCAATTGGTTCGCAGTAGCAATAGTGGACTGTCCCTTTCATTATACTTAACCAGCCTTTCGTCATCCTGAACCTGTTTCAGAACAATGTACGGGAAGAAACTGCCAGAAACCGCAAGGCCGGTTCCGGATAGCGGCAGTCACCAGAACATGCTTCCAGTTCTTCCAGTTTTTGACTTCCCAAACCCCCGCCCCCTTGCCATGATGCCAGAAAAAAGAGGATGCAACATGCTGACAAAAGGCGACGAATATCCGCTGCACCAGACGCCGGAACCGATGGCTTTGTCCGGCGGCAACCGCAATTTCTACGACCGCTATTTCTTCAACGGCTACAGCGCCGACGGCAAAATCTTCTTCGCCGCCGCCCTCGGCATCTACCCCCAGCTCGATATCATGGACGCCGCCTTCTGCGTTTCGATCGGCGGCAAGCAGCACAATCTGCGCGCCTCGAAAAGAATGGACAGCGAGCGGCTCGACCTGACCGTCGGACCGATCACCATCACCATCATCGAACCTCTTGAAAAGCTTGCTCTTACCGTCACCGGCAACGACAGTCCGGTCACCGCCGCCATCCGCTTCACCGCTCGGCATCATCCGATCGAGGAACCCCGTTTCACTCGCCGCGACGGTCCCCGGCTGATGATGGACTATACCAGACTGACGCAAAATGGCGACTGGTCCGGCACGATCACGGTCGACGGGCAGGCCATCGATATCGCGGGATGCCAAGGCACCCGCGATCGCAGCTGGGGCATAAGGCCGATCGGCGCAGCAGAGTCGCAGCCACCGCCAGCCGGCACCTTCCCGAAATTCTGGTGGCTCTGGACCCCGCTCAATTTCGACCGGCACGCCTGTTTCTTCCACAGCAATGATGACGGCGACGGCCTGCCCTGGAACCGCCGCGGCGTCGTCGATGCGATCTCCGGCGAGGCAAAGGAATTCGAGCCCGAAACCATCGACCTCAGCTATCATTCCGGCTCCCGGCGGATCAGGCAGGTCGCGCTCGACACGGGCAACGGCAAGCTCCGCATCACCCCCCGCACCGGCGACGCGGCGCGCACCTTCTACATGTCCGGCCTCGGCTATCTTCACCCGCAGTGGGGCCACGGCATGGATCATGGCAAGCTGGAAACCAGCTATGACGTGATAGCGCTCGATCCCAACCCGGCAATCGACATGACCACCATCCATATCCAGGCGCTCAGCGATGCCGTGCTGACCGTGGATGGCGAGGAGCATCATGGCATCGGGGTCGTCGAGCAGCTGTTCATCGGCCCGCACGCGACCAGCGGCCTGACCGGGCTGATGGATCCTGCCCCGTGAGCCGCGATTTCCCGATCAGCCCGGAGGAATTCGAGAAGCCGTTTCTTGAAGCAGTTTTCGATGCCCCCCCTGGATCGCTGCGCTCGATCGGTCACGAACCCGTCGGCACCGGCCAGGTCTGCGACAGCTACCGCTTCACCTGCGACTGGGCGGGTCGGGAAGGCCCGGACAGCTTCATCGCCAAATGCCCGAGCGCCGATCCGGTCAGCCGGGGCGCGGCGGCGATCTTCCATCTCTACGATATGGAGGTCGGCTGGTACCGCGATATGGCAGCGGGCTTCGATGTCAGCTGCCCGAAATGCTATCATGCCGATATTACCGAAAATGAGCAGGAATTTGTCCTCCTTCTCGAGGACATGACCCCTGCCGCACAAGGTGATCAGCTGGCTGGGGCCTCTCTGCTCCAGGTGGAAAGCACGCTGGCAGCCGCAGCGGCACTGCACAATGCCCGGCCATCCCACGGCTTCGAACCCTATCGATGGCTGCACCATGGCGCGGGCAACAGTGATTTCCTGCAGAACAGCCTGCCTGCCGGCTATGCCGCCTTCCGCGAACGATTCAGCGATCTGCTGTCATCAGACATATTGGATCTCGGGCAGGAGCTGATCGCCCGGCTCCCCCGCTATATCGCGCACGAACCGCCTGCGCAGACCGTTACCCACGGCGACATGCGCCTCGACAATATTCTCTTCCACGCCGACGGACGGATCGCAGCGCTGGTCGATTGGCAGACCTGTTCGCTCGGCAACCCGGCCAATGACGTGGCCTATATGATCGGCACCAGCTTCGCCGATCCCGCTGACCGGCAGCAACACGAAGAGCGGCTGGTCGCAGACTATCTCGACGCCCGGACAACGGCGCCGAACTTCGAATCTTTCTGGGAGGACTATCGTCGCCACGCCTTTTCCGGTTTCATCATGGCGATCAATGCTTCGCTGCATGTCGAGCAGACCGAACGCGGCGACCGGATGTTCGCGGCGATGGCGGAGCGCCCTGCCCGGATGGCGCTGGATCTGGACAGTCTGAGCTTGATCTAGCGGACGCCGGAGCGCCAGGAGATGGCATGAAACTGCGAGACCTCAGCATCAGGGGCGGAGCAGACCTCCCTCGCCATGGCCCAGTGCCAGATATTCGTCGGACTGCATCTCGATCAGGCGAGACGCCGTTCGTTCGAACTCAAACGATCCATCGCCTTCCGGATATAGCGAGTCCGGCTCGGCCTCCGCACTCGCCAGCAACTTCACCTTATATTCGTACAGGGCATCGATCAGAGTGACAAAACGCGCCGCCTCGTTGCGGTTGTCCTTCGACAGGCGCGGGATGCCTACAAGTATCACCGTGTGGAAATGCCGGGCGATGCTGAGATAATCCTGCGCACCCCGCGCCTCGGCGCAAAGCCGCTTGAAAGAGAAGACGGCAACGCCCTTCAGCGATTTCGGCACATGCAGGCTGCGTCCGCCCGGTACGATCAGTTCCTCGCTCGGTACATTCGCAGCATCATCAGGCGAATAATCCGTCAGCCGGAAGAACGTCTCCCGCAAGGCTTCCGTGGCAGCCTCACCATTGGGTACATGCCAAAGATCGGCGTCCCCAAGTCGCTCACGCCGATAATCGGTGGGGCCATTCAGCGAAACCACTTCCAGCCGTGTTTTCAGCAACTCGATAAATGGCAGGAAATGCTCGCGGTTCAGACCATCCTTGTAAAGATCGTCGGGCGGACGGTTGGAAGTCGTGACAATTGCAACCCCCGCCTCGACCAGGGCAGTGAACAGCCGCGACATGATCATCGCGTCGGCGCTGTTATTCACGACCATCTCGTCAAAGGCGAGAAAACGAGCCTCGCTTGCGAGAGCAGTCGCTACCGGCAGGATCGGGTCACCCAGTTCCTTCTTGCGCTCCTCGCGGATCCGGGCGTGCACATCGAGCATGAATTCGTGGAAATGAGCGCGTTTCTTCCGCTCGACGGCCAGATTATTGTAAAACAGGTCCATCAGCATCGACTTGCCGCGTCCGACCCCGCCCCACATATATACCCCTTTGGGAGGGGCGGGCTTTTTGCCGAATGTGCGCCACAAAAGGCTCCCGCGCGGCGGAACCGCCTCCAGCTCTTTCTGCAGACGGGCGAGGCTTTGCGCGCAGGCTTCCTGATCGGGATCGGGCCGGAGCTCCCCTTGCGCGATCAGAGCCTGATAGCGCTGATAAAATTGACTCATTGCAGATCGGTTTTCTGGTTCGGGGCCTTTTTCACGATCGCGGTGAAAGAGGCCATATTGTCCTCACCCGTGTCACCCTGCACGACCAGCCCGCGCATGAACAGGAAGCGTCCGGTTTCTCGGGCAATTTCCACCCGCGCTTCGAGCGGTTCGCCCAGCCTGGCGCCACCGATAAAATGAGTCTGCAATTCCATCGTCACCGCATAGCCAGACGGCCCCAGTTCCAGCACCCGCATGGCCGCGAACAGCGAACAGTCGATAAACCCCATCATCGTGCCGCCATGCACCGCATTTCCAAGGTTGCGGTGTTTGCGCTCGGGGAACATGCGGACCCGGGCGATATTCTCACTCACCCCGTCGCCGCCTCGCCGGACAATCATCCGGCCAAGGAAGCTGTTGTAACAATCGGGATCATTCAGCACCCAGCTGTTCCAGCCGGGGTTGGCCGGGTCAGGATCGCTTATGACAAAATTGCGCTCGGGTTCGGCCATCAATGCTCGCCGGTCGTCAGATTTCGCGGGATGCGGTCATCTTCTTGATCTCGGCGATCGCCTTGGCCGGGGACAGGCCCTTGGGACAGGCATTGGCGCAGTTCATGATCGTGTGGCAGCGATAAAGCCGGAACGGATCTTCCAGCTCATCGAGCCGTTCACCGGTCATTTCGTCGCGGCTGTCGGCGAGCCAGCGATAGGCCTGCAACAGGATTGCGGGGCCGAGAAACTTGTCGCTGTTCCACCAGTAGCTCGGGCAGCTGGTCTGACAGCAGGCGCACAGGATGCACTCATACAGGCCATCCAGCTTGTTGCGGTCTTCCGGCGATTGCAGTCGTTCCTTGCCCGATGGTGTCGGCGTGACTGTTTTCAGCCATGGCTGAATCGAGGCATATTGAGCGTAAAAATGGGTGAAATCCGGAACCAGATCCTTGATCACTTCCATATGCGGCAGCGGCGTAATGGTAACCTTGTTGCCGCAATCTTCGATCGCGGTGGTACAGGCCAGGCCGTTTTTGCCGTTGATGTTCATCGCGCAGGATCCGCAAATGCCCTCGCGGCAGGAGCGGCGGAAGGTCAGCGTCGCATCCTGTTCCGACTTCATCTTGATCAGCGCGTCAAGCACCATAGGTCCGCATTCATCCGTGTCGATTTCAAATGTATCATACCGCGGATTCTCGCCGGCATCCGGGTCATAGCGGTAAACTTTGAACGGCCGCTTTTTCCCGCCGGTCAGCGCTTGGTGCAACTCACCCGTTTTGCGGATCTTGCTATTCTTGGGGAGGGTAAAAGTGGCCATGTCTGTCGGATTCCCTTGTTCTGCGGATCGGCATAACCAAGAAGTGCCTCTATCTCAACCGTTTTGCGCTGCAAAAATGACTGTGTGGCTTTCAATCGCCGCAATCAGTGGTGACGGTCGAAAAAGGCAACCATATCGTCGAGCACCGGTGCCTTGTACCGAAACGGCTTGGCGACTGCCATCATGATCTCCAGATGATCGACACCGGGATATTCGACATATTCCGCTTTCCCGCCCGCTTCGCGTATCCTGTCGCGCAATATCTTGCTGTTGCGGGGCCTTACCTGAGTGTCATCACTGCCGCTGGAAAGCCACAGGGGCGGTGCATCCGGGCGGACAAAATTGACCGGCTGGGTCATTCCCGGGTCCGGATAGTCGCCAAAGCTCTGCTTGGTGGTTTCTGAATCAAACGGATAGAAATCATAGGGTCCGGCCAGCGCGGCGACGCCGCGGATCAGGTCGGGCGACTTGCCCTCGCGACCCAGCCACTGCGCGTCAAGCGCCACCATCATTGCGTTATAGGCACCGGCAGACTGGCCCGACAGGAAGATACGCTGTGTATCCCCACCATATTGGCCGATATTATCATCCACCCAGGCCAAGGCCTTGGCACTGTCTTCGAGGAAGCCGGGAAAGCGTGTGTCCGGAAAGAGACGATAGTCCGGCAGCACGACGATATAGCCGCGACTGGCCAGCGCCCGGCCTGCAAAGGCATATTGGTCCTTGCTCCCGTCGCGCCAACCGCCGCCGTAGATGAAAACAACCACCGGAAGCGGATCGGTGCCAGCGTTTTGCGGTGTCCAGATATTGAGCCCCAGGCCCAGTTTCTTATCGTAAATCTGGTCCTGGACCAGCAACCTGGCCTTGCTGTCTCCCGGAAAGACATTATTGACTATGTCCAGTTGCTTGGGCCCCGGCTGCAGGAAAAACCACCAGGCAAACCCGCCCGTCGCCAGCAGCAGGGCCGCAATGAAGACAAGCCACTTCATCAAATAACCCTCGTCAATCGCTCAGGCACTGGCAATGGTGGTCCAGTCGATTGGCTGATGGCGATCCAGCGCGGCATCAGCAGCAGGCATGGGATATTTCAGCCCGTTGCCGCAGTTGAACAAAACCGCCCGGTCGGACTTGTCGATCAATCCCTCTTCCAGCGCCTGCAGATAGGCCGCTGCGGTGGCTGCGCCTTCAGGACAGAGGAGCAGACCGTCTTCCTGCCCAATCCTCTGCTGCGCCGCGATGATCGCATCATCCTCAACCGCAATCGCAAAGCCGCCCGAATCGCGCACCGCCTGCAGGATCAGAAAGTCGCCAATGGCCACCGGTACCCGAATGCCCGCTGCCACAGTAGAAGCATTTTCCCACAAGGGCGCATGGTCCAGGCCCTTTTCCCAGGCATCGACAATCGGGGCACATCCCGTCGCCTGTACCGCGACCATCCGCGGCCGTTTAGAGTCGATGAAGCCGATCTCCTGCAGTTCGTCAAACGCCTTCCACATGCCGATCAGACCGGTACCACCACCGGTTGGATAGAAAATCACATCGGGCATTTCCCATCCCAACTGTTCCGCCAGTTCCAGGCCCATCGTCTTCTTGCCCTCGATCCGGTAAGGCTCTTTCAGCGTCGACAGGTTGAACCAACCCATTTCCGCCTCGCCCTCCGCGACAATCTTTCCGCAATCGTTGATCAGCCCGTTGACGCGCCACACTTTCCCGCCTTGTAAGGCAATTTCCCGGACGTTCACTTCCGGTGTATCATCCGGACAGAAAACAAACGCTTCCATCCCGGCGCGCCGGGCATAGGCAGCCATGGCCGCGCCTGCGTTGCCATTGGTCGGCATGGCGAGCCGGGTCAGGCCCAGTTCCTTCGCCATCGATACCGCCATAACCAGCCCGCGCGCCTTAAACGAACCCGTCGGCAAACGCCCTTCATCCTTGACGATCACATGCGACCCCAGGGAATTGTCGAGCGTAATCAGCGGCGTCATGTCCTCACCCAGCGAGACAATGTTGGAGGCGCTGGCAACCGGCAACAACTCTCGATAACGCCAGAGGTCGGCAGGCCGCTCAGCCAGTTTTTCCTTGGTCAGCGTTTCGGCCACCGCCGCCAGATCATAGCGCACCAATATCGGCGCACCAGCGGGTGACAGGTTCTGGATGGTACCCGCGGGCAAGAGCCCGCCCGTTTTGGAACATTCAAGGTGGGTGACGAAATTGGTGATCTCGGCGATGCGATTGTCTTGTTTCATAGTGTCTTGCTAGCAGCCAACGCCCGACAATCCACCTCAAATTTGCTTTGCTCGGATTGCTAAGCGATCAGGCCGTTCCGCTTCAATCCTTCCGCGAGGATCGTTTCGAGCAACTGGGCATGACTGAACCCCGCTGCCGCCGCTGATTTTGCCACTACCTTCTCGGACCACAGGTTGCAGTTCAAATTAATCTCGATAAAATTGATCTCGCCGGTTGCCCTGTTCAGCCGGAATTCAATCCGGCCATAATCTAACGGTTCAAATTCGCGGGCAATTTTTTCGGCCATGGCCTGCATTTTCGGAGCCAGTTCCGGGTCGTCAAATCGCTTCAAGGTCGCTTTTTCCGTATTCGGCACCAGATCCCGCTTCTCATAATAGGTCCACAATTTCTGTGTGTCTTCTCGCTCATAGATCAGCATTGGCAGGGCCTTTGGCCCTCCTGAGCTGATAAATGCGGCCTGCACATCATAACCATCGAGATAAGGCTCGACTATGGCGTCATGTCCCTGCTCATGAATCCCAGCCACAGCGTTAGCGACTCCCAACCAGTCGAAAGCATCCGAGATGGCCCAACTTGCCGAACTCGCATTGGGCTTGATCACCCAGCGCTCTGCGGCTGGACAGTCCGACTCATTCACTGGTGCACCCCGGCGATAGCAAAACCAGGGCGCGGTCGGAACACCGGCATGTGTCGCCACAAGCTTGGAAGCCGACTTGTCATCGCCCAAACCTCGCATGAAGGGCATGGCTCCGACATAGGCAATATGGTGCATATTGCAGAGAAGCGGTATCAGGATCTCGCTGTTCACAAAGCCGCCGCGGTTGAGCAACGGAAAAACAAAGTCCACTCCCGGATGGCTGAACAGAATTTCATAATTGTCGGCAACCGTCAGATTGATCCCCAGACTCTCCAGACTGGTTCGGACCTCATGATGGTAGATGGCATGATTGCCATCTTCGGGATGCATGCCGCCGCCCCAGTGGGCGTGTTTTGCGAGATATAGGAATTTCAGTCGCGCCTTGACTTCATCAGGGATCGAAAGCGGCCTGATATCGAGTGTTTGTGAGATCATGCTGTTATTCTTGGGTCTAGATGGGAATATAATTTACAGATGCTTGCGGAATCAATCATATTTTCAGGTCTTGAACCCGGTTTTCAAGGATCGCCTCAACAATCCGGTAAGTGCGGTCGTTGTCGACATCTATAGCCTGAGTCCCATCGCTTATGGGCGCCCTTCGGATGTCGATTCCAAAACGTTTCGACATGCGTCGGAAGGCATCGTCAATGCTGACCCAGCCGAAGCGCATCAACAGGATATTGAACAGCCCAAAGGCGTTCACAAGGCGCCTGGGATGGTTCATGAACTGCCCGCCTTCACGAAATATTTCCACCGCATTCAAAGCTTGCCGATCTGCAATTCCATACAGGTTGCAATTGGCATAACCATTGTCCCGGAACTCGTAGAAGAAGCGCTGGGCCGCCAGGTGAACGCTGCGAACATCGTCCTTATTAGCCAGAGCAGCGACGGCGTCAGCACCTGCAGCCATCGTATTCATCACGCCATCGATACTGTCCTGTTTGATGAGCACATTATCAGCGGTCGTGATCACGAAGGGCGCGTCGCCCTGCTCACAACCGAGTAGCACGCTGCCGGCGATATTGCTGTCTGATGCGATGAAATGTACCGGCCTGTCTTCACTTGCGAAACGTTCCGCAACCTCCCGCACCGCTGCCTCCCCGTCGGGTTCGATCAAAATATATACGGCTCTGCATCCAGAGTGCGAGGTTACTGACGCCAATGTCCTGGCGATCAGCGGTTCGCCGACGATCGGGACCAGACATTTATGGCTGACGCCATGGGCTTCTGCGAGCGGATTGGTTGTACCTGCGCGTTGCGCTGCAAGCAGAATCAAATCAAATTGAGTGCTCATGCGATATTTGTGACGGGTGGATGTGAATTTTTCAAGACACTCGCGGCAACAGAAATATGGAAATATCTGGATATTAGGATAAGGACAGGCTCAATCGCCGGAACCCATATTCGAAAAGTTGAAACCTGTGCCGCGAAACATTCTATCCAGATGGTCCAGCAGCGAGGATTCTCTCGTCCGTGTGTTTCGCAACAGCAGTTGGCTGTTCTCCGCCAAGGGCGTCGGTGCGATTCTCAGCATTTTCTATCTCGCCATCCTGACCCGCTCATTGGGTGTCGCCGGCTTCGGCGAATTCATGGTCATTGTCGGTGCAATTCAGGTGCTGACAGCCATCCTGAAGCTCCAGACCTGGCAAGCGGTTGTGCAATTTGGCGTACCCTATCTGCTCGCTGGCCAGCAGCAGGCCTTTCGAAAATTATCCGCACAAAATTTCTGGATCGAATTCATCGGCGGACTGGCCGCCTGTTTAGCCTTGTGGCTGATGCTTCCCTATGGCGCCGCAGAATTCGGCTGGAGCAAACCGGTGGAGCAGGCAATCATGGGTTATGGCGTCATCGTCTTCCTGTCGGTTCGTTCTACGCCGACCGGAATATTACGTGCCCAGGACCGCTTTGGTGGCAATGCCTTCGGTGATGCGATCATCCCGATTGTCCGGTTCGTCGGCGCTCTCGTCCTTTTCGTGACAGTGCCGTCGATGACAGGGTTTTTGATCGTGTGGGGCCTGTCCGAATTTGTCAGTTTCGTGGTGATGTGGTGGATGGTGTGGCAACGACAGGACTGGGTTCACCCGCTGCGCGAATCTGACGCTATCGAAGTGCCGCCGCCCAGTCGGCAGGAATTCATGGCCTTTCTGTTGTTCACCAATCTCGCCTATCTGGTCAGCGTGATCCGCGAGCGACTGGTGGTCGTGATTGTCGGGTTCTTTGTTGGTCCTGCCGCAGCCGGGCTGTTCCGACTGGCGGACCAGGTGGCCAACAGTCTCAACCGGTTAGCGGAGGTGTTTGCCCGTCCGCTATTTGCCGAGCTTTCGCGATTGTTCGCAATTGGTAAATCGCGGGAATCGCGGGCGCTGTTCTGGCGATCCCTGAAGGTTTCGGCAATCAGCGGCGGCATCCTGTTCGTCGGCCTCCTGGCGCTGGGCCAAAATATCATCGCGCTTATTTCCGGTCCAGAATATCTCGCGGCCTATCCGCTGCTGCTGCTGCTGGGCGCAGCAACCATCATCAGCCTCGCCGGCCTGGGTCTTGAGCCGCTGCTTCAGGCGGCTGGTCGCGCCCGCAATGCGCTTGTGGCCAGGGTCCTCGGATTGATTGCGCTTGGCCTTCTGCTAGCCGTGTTCCTGCCCACATTCGGAACGATCGGAGCGGCTTGGGTGATGCTGATCTCGGCAATATTGACGACGGTCATCCTGTTCATCTCCAGCCGCGCCGCGATCAGGGAGCCACAGCGCCCCGTAGCTGATTCCTCAATAATATAATCTCTATCCAAATAAAAAAGGCGACCCGCAGGCCGCCTTTTTCGATATCTCTTGTGGTCCGCTTAACGCTTGGAGAACTGGAAGCTCTTACGCGCTTTTGCCTTACCATATTTCTTCCGCTCGACCTTGCGGCTGTCGCGGGTAAGGAAACCTGCTGCCTTCACGGTCGAACGCAAGGCAGGTTCGAATTTGGTCAGAGCTTGCGAAATGCCGTGCTTGACCGCACCGGCCTGTCCCGAGAGACCGCCGCCCTTGACGGTAACGTCGACATCATACTGGCCTTCGCGCTCGGTGATTGCGAAAACCTGATTGAGCACCAGACGCAGGGTCGGACGGGCAAAATAAGTTTCCTGATCGCGGCCATTGACCGTGATCTTGCCCTTGCCCGGCTTCAGCCAGACGCGAGCGACGGCATCTTTCCGGCGACCGGTCGCATAGGCCCGGCCAAACTTGTCCAGCTCCTGCTCGCGCAGCGGCATGGTAGATACGGGGGGTTCAACGGCCGCAGGAGCCGCATCGCCTTCAGCAGCAGCCGGTGCATCGGCCACAGCCGCGCCAGCGATATCTTTCAGATCAGCGAGATCGGTTTTTACGTCAGACATTATGCACCCACCTTATTCTTACGGTTCATCGAAGCGACGTCGAGCGCCACCGGGTTCTGGCCGGCATAAGGATGCTCGGTGCCAGCGAAAACATGCAAAGCACGCATCTGGGCAAAGCCAAGCGGGCCCTTGGGGATCATCCGCTCGACAGCTTTTTCCATGACCCGCTCGGGGAAACGTCCCTCGAGAACCTTCTCGGCGGTCGTGCCGCTGATGCCGCCGGGATGGCCGGAGTGCTTGTAATAGGTTTTCTGTTTGGTCTTATTGCCGGTGAACTTCACCTTCTCGGCATTGATCACGATGACATGATCACCGCAATCTACATGCGGGGTGTAGCTAGGCTTGTGCTTGCCACGCAGGATGTTGGCAATGATCGAGGCTGCCCGGCCAACGACCAGATCTTCGGCATCAATGATATGCCATTTCTTTTCGACTTCAGCAGGCTTGGCCGACTGGGTCTGTTTGGTGATACCCTTCATGGGGTGGCTCCTTCTTGGAGAATGGGATTCAAAAATAACAAATGCCGAACGATCCTGATTCGCAGGAGTCCGGCAAACTGGGGCGCTATTGGCGCTGTTATGGCCGTAAGTCAAGCGAAAGCGGGGCTTTGCAAACAGGTATAATAGTACCGACCGCGCTTTTACCGCTGTTGCAGCGAATAATTTTTACGAGCCTGTACTGCGCTCGGGTTCAGCTCAGTCTGCCCTTCATTGCGCCGATCGGCCAAGTATATGCACGCCCCAGACAGTCGCAGCCACCACCAGTGCACCAACCGCCTGGTGGAGCACTGCAAGATGAATGTCGACGCCGGTCATTACCGTGGCGATGCCTAGCAATATCTGGCTGCCAAAGGCAATATGGATCGCAATGGAGCATCGGCGGTCAATAGGTCGAACCTTGCGCGCAAGGATCAGCAGAATACCGACCACGACCCAGGCCCACCACCGATGGATGAAGTGGATCAGATAGGGGTCATTGTTCAGCGCGGACCAGATACCGGCGGTCCAATTGATCCCGCCAGGAACGAAATAGTCGTTCATCAGCGGCCAGCTGTTGGAGACATAGCCGGCGTTCAGGCCAGCGGTATAGGCACCGAACAGCAGCTGAACGAGCAGTACCGCCAGCACTGCCAGACCCAGCCCGGTCAGACGCGCCGGCCGATCTTTGCCGCGTGCCAGTTGGCGGAGGTCGAGGGCTGTCCAGACCAGACCTCCAAGAATGAACAGTGCCGTGAGCAAATGCACGGCCAGCCGAAAATGGCTGACATCGGTACGTTCACTGAGACCCGAACTGACCATCCACCAGCCGATCGTGCCCTGCAGACCGCCCAGAGCCAGCAGTGCGACCAGTCGCACACCATAGCCGGAAGGGATCGCACGCTTGGCCGCAAACCAGAGCAGCGGCAGAGCAAAGGCCACCCCGATCAAACGTCCGAGCAGCCGGTGAACCCATTCCCAGAAATAGATGAACTTGAAATCGGCGAGGGTCATTCCGGCAGGCCCGCTGATTTCCTGATATTCAGGGATCTGCTGATATTTTTGAAATTCCGACAACCAGTCCGCTTCACTCAATGGTGGCAGGGCACCGGTGATCGGCTTCCATTCAGTGATCGAGAGGCCCGACTCGGTCAAACGGGTGATACCGCCGACGACGACCATGATGAAAACCAGAAAGGCCACGGAATAAAGCCAGTTGGATATCGCTATCGGACGGGGTGTTGCCGTGCCAGCCGGCGGATTCATGGCGATCGGTTCGGTCATGCGCCGCTATGTGGTATGAAAATTCTGCGCTGACAACCAGAAACGCGGCCGAAGATATGAAACTGGACAAAATGTTATGTTGTATCTTAACACACTTGTTTCTATATCGGTCGCTCATAAAAGAAGTGAGATGGTGAGTCGTGTTCACGACAGCGAAACTGTGGGACAAAGAGGGCGTGTTGGTCAGGGACGGCCTTTGGGACCGTATGGCCGTCATGGTGTCGGGCCTGTGTCTTGTGCATTGTGTTTCGACTATTGCTTTTGTCGCAATCCTGTCTTCCGCAGGGGGCATGCTGCTCGATCCGCTGATCCATGAAATTGGATTAGGCATTGCGATCGCCCTCGGCCTGTTCACCCTTGGACGCGGTGTGATGGATCACGGCTATATGATGCCGGTGGCTATCGGCAGCCTGGGATTAGGCATTATGATGGGGGCGATTACGCTTGGCCATGATGGTGGCCATGGCGGACAGGAAATTTTTTACACGATGCTGGGCGTCGGATTGCTCGCTCTGGCCCACGATCTGAACTACCGCGCCACCCATTAATTAGCGCCCCATTGCCCTTCTGGTCAAACGTCCCTAAATTATCGGGATGGGAAAACACGATCATCTTGAGCATCATGGCGATTCTTTGGCGGATGCAGCCCGCGCGAATCTCGAAAAATCCGGTGAAAAGTGGACCGATACACGGGCCGCGATCTTTGAAGCACTGGCCGGCTTCTCTCGCCCTGCTTCGGCATATGACATCGCCGAACTGGTGTCCGCCGCCCGCAGCAAACGCGTTGCACCGAATAGCGTGTACCGGATTCTTGACCTGTTCGTAGCGAACAATCTCGCAATGCGGGTGGAAAGCGCCAATGCCTATTTGGCTAACAGCCATCCAGGCTGCGAGCATGATTGTATTTTTCTGGTCTGCGACACGTGCGGAGAAGCCACCCATGTGGATGACGATTCCTTGTCGCAGCAGGTCCGCCAAGTCGCAAAAGCCGAGGGATTCAAATCCATCCGCCCCGTGATAGAGGTTCGCGGCATTTGCCAGAAATGCAACTGATCTTCCTTTCCTGGCAACCTATGTTAGCGGGCGTCCTGCTGAACGTTCGACAGAGCGGTGCGATGCCGTTAAAGATGGCATCAAACAGGGAGTGAATATGCCGGTTTCGAATACCCCATTGCTGGATGACGTCTCCTTTCCATCCGATTTGCGCAAGTTGAAGCCAGCGCAGCTTCGCCAGTTTGCCGATGAGCTGCGCACCGAAGTGATCGACACCGTGTCGACAACCGGTGGCCATTTGGGCGCGGGTCTGGGCGTGGTCGAATTAACGACCGCCATTCATTATGTTTTCAACACACCGGAAGACCGTCTTATCTGGGACGTCGGCCATCAATGCTATCCGCACAAGATCATCACCGGGCGCCGGGACCGGATACGGACCCTGCGTCAGGGTGGCGGCCTGTCGGGTTTCACGAAGCGGTCGGAGAGCGAATATGATCCTTTCGGCGCAGCCCACAGTTCCACGTCCATTAGCGCCGCGCTCGGTTTCGCGATTGCTAACAAGCTGAACGACAAGCCTGGTCGCGGCATAGCGGTGATCGGCGACGGTGCGATGAGCGCGGGCATGGCTTATGAGGCGATGAACAACGCCGCAGCCGCTGGCAACAGGCTGGTCGTCATCCTGAACGACAACGACATGTCGATCGCTCCGCCGGTGGGCGGACTGTCGGCCTATCTCGCCCGGATCGTATCTTCGCGCGAATTTCTCGGCGTCCGCCAGCTGGCCCGCCGGATTGCCAGCAAGCTGCCCAAGGCGCTTTATGATGCGGCCCGGAAAACCGACGAATATGCCCGTGGCATGACGATGGGCGGGACACTGTTCGAGGAACTCGGCTTCTATTATGTCGGGCCGATCGACGGCCACAATCTGGACCATCTGATTCCGGTGCTCGAGAATGTACGGGACGCAGCCGAAGGCCCCTGTCTGATCCATGTCGTCACCGAAAAAGGCAAGGGCTATAAATTCGCCGAAGAAGCGGCCGACAAATATCACGGGGTCGCCAAATTTGACGTCGTCTCCGGCAAGCAGGAAAAGGGGCCAGGCGGCGGACCGCCAGCCTATCAGAATGTTTTTGGCGAAACGCTGGCCAAACTGGCCGACAGCGACCCGCGGATATGCGCGATTACCGCAGCCATGCCATCGGGCACTGGCGTCGACAAATTTGCCAAGGCTCATCCCGACAAGGCCTTTGATGTTGGCATTGCCGAGCAGCATGGCGTGACGTTCGCGGCCGGACTGGCTGCGCAGGGTATGCGACCCTTCTGCGCCATCTATTCGACCTTCCTGCAGCGCGCCTATGATCAGGTGGTGCATGACGTTGCGATCCAGAACCTCCCGGTCCGGTTCGCGATCGATCGCGCCGGGCTGGTCGGCGCGGATGGGAGCACCCATGCCGGGTCCTTTGATGTCACCTATCTGGCAACCTTGCCCAATATGGTCGTGATGGCCGCGGCAGACGAGGCCGAGCTGGCGCATATGACCTACACTGCGGCATTGCATGACAGTGGGCCGATTGCCTTTCGCTATCCGCGCGGCAATGGCACTGGCGTCCCGATCCCCGAAAAACTCGAGCAGCTCGAAATCGGCAAGGGCCGGGTCATAAAACAGGGCACCAAGGTTGCGATCCTGTCGCTGGGTGCGAGGCTCGAAGAAGCGAAAAAGGCGGCCGAACGGCTGGAAGCCAAGGGACTCAGCACCACGGTCGCCGATCTTCGCTTTGCCAAACCGCTTGATCAGGAATTGATACGCAAATTGCTCACCACCCATGAAGTGGCCGTCACGGTCGAGGAAGCTGCCGTCGGCGGTCTTGGCGCGCATGTGCTGACCTATGCCTCCGACAATGGCCTGACCGATGCTGGGCTGAAGATTCGCACCATGCGCTTGCCGGATATATTCCAGGAGCACGACAAGCCGGAGCTGCAATATGCCGAAGCCGGTCTCGATGCGGACGGCATTGTCGACACGGTTCTCAAGGCCTTGCGCCACAATAGTGCAAGTGTCGAGGATGCGGGCGCGCGGGCCTGATTCATATTGCTGCTTGTGATTGCCCGAAACGGACATTAGGCGATTGCGCCATGCCACCACAATTCTCCCATATCGATCACTGGATCTTCGATCTCGACAATGTGCTCTATCCGGCCGAGTGCGACCTGTTCGCACTGATCGATATCAAGATGGGCGAATATATCGCCAAGGCGCTTGACTGCGATCTGGTGGAAGCGCGGAAAATTCAGAAGCGCTTTTTCCACGATCATGGCACCACACTGGCCGGCCTGATGCACCATCATGGCACGGACCCAGCCGATTTCCTCGATTTTGTCCATGATATCGATATGGACCGACTGTCACCCGCTCCGCTCGTGCGAGCAGCGATCGAAGCGCTGCCGGGAGAGAAGCTGGTGTTCACCAACGCCGACCGGCCTTATGCCCAACGAGTCCTGGAATTACGCGGGCTGGACGGACTGTTCCACCAGATGCATGACATTCTCGACGCTGATTTGGTGCCCAAGCCACAGTCCGGCGCCTACGCGAGCATGATCGCTGCGACCGGCATTGATCCGACCCGCGCGTTATTTGTCGAAGATACCGCCCGAAATTTGCAACCGGCCAAAGCACTGGGCATGACCACTGTGTGGATCAACACCGGTGCAGAATGGGCTGGCCGCGAACATGATCCCGCCTATATTGACCATGAAATCACCGATCTGGAAAGCTGGGTTACCGGCCTCCACAGCGCGAAGGAAGAAGAACCGGCATGACCGCAGCATTGCAGACCATAATCGACACCGCCTGGGACAAACGTGAATCCTTGGGTCTCACGACCCAGGGAGCCGAACGCGACGCTGTCAACCAGGCCCTGGCCATGCTCGACAACGGGACAGCGCGGGTCGCGGAAAAAAAGGATGGCCAGTGGGTCGTCAACCAGTGGCTCAAGAAAGCGGTACTGCTCTCCTTCCGGCTCAACGACAATCATCTGATCGAAGGACCCGGCGGCGCCAACCACTGGGACAAGGTCCCGAGCAAATTCGCGGGCTGGGGGGAAAACCGCTTTCGCGAAGCCGGGTTCCGGTCCGTTCCCGGATCGATCGTCCGTCAAGGCGCCTTTATTGGCAAGGGCGTCGTGCTGATGCCGAGCTTCGTCAACATCGGCGCGTTTGTCGATGAAGGCACGATGGTCGATGGCTGGGCCACGGTCGGCAGCTGCGCGCAGATCGGCAAGAATGTGCATATCTCGGGCGGCGCCGGTATCGGTGGTGTCCTCGAGCCGTTGCAGGCTGGCCCGGTGATCATCGAGGACGGGGCCTTTATCGGGGCGCGGGCCGAGGTCGCCGAAGGCGTGCGCGTCGGCGAGGGCGCGGTGCTGTCGATGGGCGTCTATCTTGGCGCCTCAACCAAGATTGTTGACCGGATCACCGGCAAGATCTGGATCGGCGAAGTGCCGCCCTATTCTGTCGTGGTGCCCGGAACATTGCCCCCCAAGGTGAAGGTCGATGGCATGCCAGGCCCGTCGCTCTATTGCGCCGTAATCGTCAAGACGGTCGATGCGCAGACCCGGTCGAAAACCGGTATCAACGAACTGCTCCGAGACTGATGGGTACGCCGGTCAACCAAGTGAAGGCAACGCTGGGGCCGAATGACCATCCCTATCGCAATGGCGCCTGGACGCCGGTATTTGAAGAGCTGGACACCGATGATCTCGAGATTATCGGCAATATCCCGGACGATATCGACGGCCTCTATGTCCGCAACACCGAAAATCCGGTCCATGACAGTCTGGGCCGCTATCATCCCTTTGACGGCGACGGAATGATCCATACGATCCGGATCAAGGGCGGCAAGGCGACCTATCGCAACCGCTTTGTCCGGACCGAAGGATTCGAGGCCGAGCAGCAGGAAGGCGGCCCGCTCTGGCCCGGGCTGATGGGCAATCCGCATGATGCGCGGCGGCCCGGCATGACCGCCCATGGCAGCGTCAAGGACAGCAGCTCGACCGATGTCGTGGTCCATGCCGGGGCGATCCTGTCGACTTTCTACCTGTGCGGCGAAGGCTACCGGCTTGATCCGGAAACGCTGGCGACGCTCGGTCCGGCCGAATGGGTGCCGGATCATGGCATTTCGGCCCATTGCAAGGTTGACGAGGCGACCGGCGAACTGTTGTTCTTCAACTATGCGATCGAGACACCCCATCTGCAATATGGTGTGGTCGGTCCCGACAACCGGCTGAAGCATCTGGTCGCGATCGACCTGCCCGGTCCCCGCCTGCCGCACGACATGGCCTTCACCGAAAATTTCGCCATTTTCAACGACTGCCCGCTGTTCTGGAAAGAGGAACTGTTCGAGCGCAAGCTGCGGATTCCGGCTTACCATCCCGACATGCCGGCCCGTTTCGGCATCCTGCCGCGGATGGGGCAACCGGAGGATATCCAGTGGTTCGAGGCGAAGCCTACCTACGTGCTGCACTGGGCCAATGCGTTCGAAGATGGTGACGAAGTCGTGCTCGACGGCTATTTCCAGAATGACCCGGTACCGCGGCCGCTGACCGATTTCCCGCCCGGCTATGAAAGCATGGGTGCGAGCCTCGATCTGCACAGCTTCAGGCCCGAACTGCACCGCTGGCGCTTCAACCGGAAGACCGGCGAGACAAAAGAAGAGACCCTGTTCGACGATTATCCGGTCGAATTCGGCATGTTCAACCCGAAATATACCGGCCGGCCCTATCGCTATGTCTATAGCGTAACCGGCGAGCCGGGCTGGTTCCTGTTCAACGGCCTGACCAAACATGATCTGGAGACCGGCGAGACGGAACATGTCTCGTTCGGCGAGCAGCGCTTCGGCTCCGAAGCGCCCTTCATCCCCCGCGCCAATCCCGAGTCAGAGGATGATGGCTATCTGATCAGCTTTGTCACCGATATGGCGCAGGACCGATCGGAATGCATCATTCTTGGTGCGAAAAACCTGTCGGCAGGCCCGGTCTGCAGGATCATATTGCCACACCGGATTTCCAGCGGCACCCACGCCTGCTGGGCATCGGCGGAACAGATCGGACAATAGCTGTGCTCCGCACTTGATGCGGAGCTCTGGCGTCAATCGAACAGTTCCCCGTCCACCTCTTTTCCCGCAGGCGGATTCAGTCCGAGATGCTTCCACCCGCGGTCATTGAGCGTTCGGCCGCGAGCGGTCCGGGCGATCAGGCCAAGCTGGATCAGATAGGGCTCGATCACCTCTTCCACGGTGTCACGCGGTTCCGAAAGGCCCGCCGACAACGTCTCGACGCCAACCGGGCCGCCTTTGTAAACGTCCGCAATCATATGCAGATAACGCCGGTCCATCGCGTCGAGGCCGATGCTGTCCACCTCTAGCCGGGTAAGCGATGCATCGGCGATTTCCCGGTCAACAAGTCTCGTCCCCGCGACATTGGCGAAATCCCGCACCCGCCGCAGCAGACGCCCGGCAATCCGCGGCGTCCCTCTCGCCCGGCGCGCCACTTCGGTGGCGCCATCGGGCGCGATATCGAGATCGAGCAGCCGTGCGGCCCGGTGGACCACCTTTTCCAGCTCCTCGGTCGTATAGAAATTGAGCCGCACCGGAATCCCGAACCGGTCGCGCAGTGGCGTCGTCAGCAGCCCCTGCCGCGTAGTCGCGCCGATCAGCGTGAAGGCCGGCAGATCGATACGGACGCTGCGCGCGGACGGCCCCTCGCCGATGATCAGGTCGAGCGCGCGGTCTTCCATCGCCGGATAGAGGATTTCCTCCACTACCGGATTGAGCCGGTGAATCTCGTCAATAAACAGGACATCGCCTTCTTCCAGATTGGTCAGCAGCGCCGCCAGATCACCGGATTTGGCAATGACTGGTCCCGATGTAGCCCGAAATCCGACCCCAAGCTCGCGCGCTATGATCTGCGCCAGCGTGGTCTTGCCGAGCCCCGGCGGGCCAAAGAACAGCACATGATCCAGCGCCTCGCTGCGCCCCTTGGCCGCCTCGATAAACACCCGCAAATTGCCGCGTGCCGCTTCCTGCCCGATAAATTCGTCGAGGGTTTTGGGCCGCAGGGCAGCGTCGATATCCTCGACCTTGCGTTCCCCGGAAACCATACGTTCGCGGCCTAGCTCATTCGTCATGCTGAACTCGTTTCAGCATCTCGCGGGATTTGGCAAGTAGCACGGATGCCTCCGGGGATCCTGAAACGAGTTCAGGATGACGAGAACGGAAATCCATCACCGCGCCGCCTTCTTCAGCGCCAGCCGCACAAGCGCATCCAAGGTCGCGCCATCGCCGGCCTCGGCATCCGCCGCCGCCACCGCGGCACTGGCGTCCGCCGGTTTGAACCCCAGATTCTGCAACGCGCTGACCGCATCGGCGCTGTTGGTCGAAGGCGCGTGCACCACGCCGCCGGCACCCGTCACCGGATCCACCGCAATCCCGCCGACCTTGTCCTTCAGCTCGTTGACAATCCGGAGCGCCAGCTTGGGACCGACGCCATTGGCCCGCGTCACCATCGCCTTGTCCCCCGTCGCCACGGCGCGCGAAATTTCGCCGGGTTCCAGCGCTGACAGGATCGCCAGGGCGACCTTGCCCCCAACCCCCTGCACCGAGATCAGCAGCCGGAACCAGTCGCGTTCCGATCCGCTGGCAAAGCCCATCAGCCGCATGTCGGTCTCGCTGACCTGCATCTCGGTATAGATGGTCGCGCCATCGCCCTTGCCGCCAATCGCGCCGATCGTGCGGGACGAGCAGAAGACCAGATAGCCGACGCCCTGCACATCGAGCACGATATTGTCGATGCCGATTTCGTCGATGGTTCCGGTGAGTTTTGCGATCATATCTTCGTATTAATGCAAGGGCGGCACAAGTCCAGTTCCGTTCGTGCTGAGCTTGTCGAAGTACGGATTCGCGCGCTCCATGGTCCTTCGACAGGCTCAGGACGAACGGCGATTGGATCGTTTAGCGCTTCCTATGATGCGCATGGGTGATCGCCACCGCCAGCGCATCGGCGGCATCCGGGCCGGCCAGCTTGACGCCCGGCAGCAGAATCCTGATCATTGCCTGAATCTGGTCCTTGTCGGCCTTGCCGACGCCGACCACGGATTTCTTCACTGTCCGCGCCGAATATTCACCGATCTCGATTCCCGTCCGCGACGCGCCGAGTAGCACCACGCCGCGCGCCTGCCCCAGTTTCAGCGTGCTCTGCGGGTTGCTGTTGACGAACACTTCCTCGACCGCCGCGCCATCCGGCTTATATTCCAGCAACAGGTCGGTCAGTTCGAGGTCGATCTGGAGCAGGCGGCTGGCCAGCGCCATTTTCGGATCGGTCCTGATCTGGCCATTGGCAATATGGGACAGGCGATTGCCATCCGCGACGATCACGCCCCAGCCAGTGGTGCCGAGGCCCGGATCGAGGCCGAGAATGATCATCTCAGATCGTCCCCATCAGATCGGCAGGCCCAGCCGGCGACCGACAAAGGCCATGATCAGATAAAGGCTGATCGTCAGGGCACACCCGGCCGCCAGCGACAGCCAGAAGCCGATTCCCTGCCGCAGCAGCAGCGGAATCAGCAGGAACATTGGAAGAGATGGAAGGACATACCAGAAGGTCGCCTCGGCATGCAGGGCCATATTTTCCGCGTCAGGCCGCGCATGCCACAGGAAAATCATGCCCAATATGGAGATCAGCGGCAGAGACGCGACCAGCGCCCCGAAACTGGGCTGACGCTGGGCGATGCCTGCCACCACGGCCACGATCACTCCTGCGAGAGCGGCCTTGGCGGCAAATTCCCACATCAGCCGGCGTTCAGTTTTTCCATGATCTCGTCGGACACGTCATAATTGCCCCAGACGGTCTGGACATCGTCATCCTCTTCCAGCAGGTCGATCAGGTTGAGCAGCGTTTCCGCCTGCTCCTGGTCGACTTCCACCTGGACCGAGGGGCGCCAGGCGAGTTTCACGCTCTCCGCCTCGCCGAGCGTCTTTTCGAGCGCTCCGGACACTTCGTGGAGATCTTCCATGGCGGTCCAGATTTCATGGCCGTCCTCGTCGGAGGAAATATCCTCGGCGCCTGCTTCCATCGCGGCTTCCAGGACGGTTTCCTCGTCGCCTGCGCTGGCCGGATAGTGGATATAGCCGACCCGGTCAAAACCGTGCGAAACCGACCCACTTTCGCCCAGATTACCGCCATTTCGTGACATAATTGTGCGAACATTGGTAAAAGTACGGTTATTATTGTCGGTCAAAGTCTCGATGATCAGCGACACGCCGCCGGGACCGAAGCCCTCGTAGCGGACCTCGGTGAAATCATCGCCTTCATTCGCCGATGCCTTGTCGATCGCGCGCTGGATATTGTCCTTGGGCATCGAGACCGCCTTGGCGCTGTTGACCGCAAGCCGCAGGCGCGGATTGAAATCCGGATCCGGCATCCCCGACTTGGCCGCGACGGTGATCTCGCGCGAAAGCTTGGAAAATTGCGCCGCGCGCTTCTTGTCCTGCGCGCCCTTGCGGTGCTTGATATTGTTAAATTTACTGTGGCCTGCCATAGGATTCGTCCGTTACCTGTTTATACTCTTATCGAGGCTCTTTGGCGCATGTTTGAGCCCAACTCAACCATTGGATGGTCGATCGGTCAATTGCGGTCCACCACCCGTGATCTGATCCTTTTTGTCCGCGCGCCTGCACCAGCTCTCCCTGCGGCCGGACAAGAGCGACGGGCAGCAGGGGTCGCATGGCTTTTCCTGCTGAACTGCCTGATTGTCGCGGCGATCATCGCTGTCCTTTTTCCGGTCATGACGCTGTTGGGCGTCAAAATGTCGAGCGACATGTCGGCATTATTCAGTCTTCCGCCCTGGCAGATCCTGCTGATCGTGGTGCTGGTCGGCCCGATCGCCGAAGAATTTATGTTCCGGCTCTGGATCGTCGGCACCGCCCGCTGGCTGATCCTTTTCTCCGGCCTGATCGCGTGGCTTGGTGGTTCCTTTTTTCTGAAGCAACTTGGCCTAGTCGCAACGATCCCCACCATCGCGCTGATCGCCGTGATATCCCTTGCGGTTATCATCGGCCTGGTCTGCTTCTGGAAATCGCCTGTGGCCGGCTGGTATATCCGGATCTTCCCCCTGGTCTTCTGGGGCCAGGCGCTGCTCTTCGGATTCGTCCATGTGTTCAACTATGCCGGCGACAATCAGGCGGCTGTCCTGCCCTTTGTCCTGCCGCAACTGGTCGGCGGACTGATCTGGGGCTATGCCCGGATCCGCTATGGCTGGTGGGCCAATATCGCCATGCACATGGCCTATAATCTGATCGCGATAAGCGGCCTGATCTATATGCTGCTGATGCGCCCGGAGGGGATTTAATCGATGAGGACAGCAGTGCCCGATGCGGACACCATCAGCATCGAACCTTTTTCGCCGACGACCTCATAGTCCAGATCGACGCCGACCACTGCATTGGCACCAACCTTCGCAGCCTCCGCCTCCATTTCGGCCAAAGCTTCATCCCGCGCCCGTTTCAGTACATTTTCATATTTGCCCGAACGGCCGCCGACAATATCGGTAATGCTGGCAAACAAATCCCGAAACAGATTTGCGCCGACAATGACCTCGCCGATCACGATCCCGCGATAATCGCGGATCGCATGGCCTTCGATAGCCGGTGTGGTGGTGACGATCATATCGCTTGTCCTGTTCCTGTCTGATGCAAAGCGGATGCTAATCCCGCGCGCTCGTCAGAGCAACCGCTGAAGCCAGGTTACGTCGCGCCAGCCGCCCATTTTCCAGCCGACTTCCCGGTAGGTGCCGACCGGATCAAAGCCCATCGCCCGATGCAGAGCGATGCTCGCCTGGTTGGGCAAGGCTATGCCCGCGAAAGCGGCGTGGATGTTTCTGTCCTTCAGCCGCGGCAACAGCGCCTCATACAGCAGGCGGCCAATACCCTGACGCTTATATGCGGGATCGACATAGACCGCGACGTCGCAACTGGTTTGATAGGCCGCCCGCGTGCGATGCTCGGAGCCATAGGCGTAACCGAGCACCGCTCCCTCTCTTTCCGCGACCAGCCAGTCGTGCGATTGCAGAATACCGGCAATACGACCGGCCATTTGCTCAGAATCAGGAGCATCCAGCTCGAAGCTGACCCAGCTGTCGGTCACGAAGGGTGCGTAGATTTCGGCGCAACGGGCCGCGTCGGCGACCGTCGCGGACCGAACCCCGATCATCAGGCCAGGCCGAGCGCCGCTTTATAAGTGTCGAGAATCGCTTCCATTTCCTGACGGTCATGGGCTTCCATCTTCCGCAGACGGACGATCTGGCGCATGATCTTGGCGTCATAGCCCTGCGATTTGGCTTCGGAATAGACATCGCGAATATCGTCCGCCATGCCCTTTTTCTCTTCTTCCAGCCGTTCGATACGCTCGATAAACAGACGCAGCTGGTCTGCGGCGACATTGCCTTCGCTCATGCTTTTATTCCCTTGAATTATGGTGTTCGGATTCGAAGTCGGTCTTTAAGAGGCGTCGGCGTTTTTTGCCACGCTTTCCTTCATCTTTTTGAGCCGTTCGGGGGTGGTCTCGGTCTGATATTTTTGCTTCCATTCATTCACCGGCATGCCATGGATCGCCTCGCGGGCCTCCTCCTTGGTCATCTCGCCGCCAGCGTCATTGGTCGCCTCCATCACCCAGTCGGCGAGGCAGTTGCGGCAGAAGCCGGCAAGCCCCATCAGATCTATATTTTCCGCATCATGGCGGTGCTGCAAATGAGTGACGAGACGGCGAAAGGCAGCGGCGGCGGCGGCGTCGGATATTTGCTTGGTCATGTTCGTTTCCGTTGTTTTTTGTTTTTAACCTGTCATGAAACAGGAATAGGGACGGCGCGGGCAAAGCGCCACAAAGGAATTGTAAAATGGCATCGCCGATCTTCTCTCGCAACCGCAAGGTCAAGGTTCTGGCCACGCTGGGTCCGTCCAGCGGCAGCCCGGAAATGATCGAGAAACTCTATCGTGCCGGGGTCGATGCCTTCCGGATGAACATGAGCCACGGCGAACATAAGGCCCATGCGGCCAATGTGACGTCGATCCGGGCGCTGGAAAAGAAGGTCGGTCGGCCGATTACCATTCTTGCCGACCTGCAGGGGCCAAAGCTGCGCATCGGAACCTTCGCGGAACGGCCGGTGATGCTGAAAGAGGGCGCGCGCTTCACGCTCGACATGCGAAAGGAAAAGGGCGACGCGACGCGCGTCAGCCTGCCTCACAAGGAAATTTTGAGCACGCTGCGGCCGGGGCATACCCTGTTGCTCGACGACGGGAAAATCCGCCTTGAGGTCACCAAGGCCGATGGCACAAGCGTCGAGACCAAGGTGATCGTGGGCGGCGAGATTTCAGACCGCAAGGGCGTCAATGTTCCGGAAGTGGTGCTGCCGGTCAGCTCGCTGACCGAGAAGGACCGCAAGGACCTGGTCTTTGCACTCGAGCAGGATGTCGACTGGATCGCGCTCAGCTTTGTGCAGCGTCCCGAAGATGTGGCCGAGGCGCGGCGGCTGATCGGCGGCAAGGCGGCGCTGCTCGCCAAGATTGAGAAGCCCGCGGCGATCGACCGGCTGGACGAGATATTGGAACTGTCCGACGCAGTGATGGTGGCGCGCGGCGATTTGGGCGTCGAACTGCTGCCCGAACAGGTGCCGCCGCTGCAGAAGAAAATCGTGGCCGCCGCGCGCAAGCTGGGACGGCCGGTGGTTGTTGCCACGCAGATGCTGGAATCGATGATCAAGTCGCCCACACCGACCCGCGCCGAAGTGTCCGATGTCGCCACCGCCATCTATGACGGCGCCGATGCGATCATGCTGTCCGCCGAATCGGCGGTCGGCGACTGGCCGATCGAGGCAGCAACGATGATGGACCGGATCGCCGCGCAGGTGGAAAATGATCCGTCCTATGCCGCCCGGGTACATTTTACCGAAACCGTCCCGGACGAGACCACCGCGGATGCGCTGGCGGCGGCCAGTTTCAATATCGCACGCACAATCGCGACCTCGGCCATTGTCTGCTATACGTCCTCCGGTTCGACCGCTCGGCGGATGGCGCGGGAGCGGCCATCGGTGCCACTGCTGGTGCTGACCCCCAACCGTCACACCGCCCGGCGCGTCGGACTGCTATGGGGCGCCTATGCGGTTGTCACCCGCGATGTTTCGGATTTCGAGGAAATGATTGCCAAGGCCAAGCGCATGGCGCTGCGCCACAAGCTGGGCGAGGCAGGGTCGCGGCTGATCGTCTGTGCCGGCGTACCGTTCGGAACTCCGGGCTCGACCAACCTGCTCCATGTCGTCCGGCTGAGCGGAGATGAACTCAAGCGCAGCTAGAGCAGCCGCAGGGCCTTCAGCTCGCTTTCGAGCAAGGCCGCTTCCCTGAAATGATGGCCAGCGAGGCCGATCCCCTCGGCAGCCGCAATATTGTCCTGCCGGTCATCAATGAACAGGCATTGTCCGGGCTGCCGGTCGAAACGGTCAAGCGCCAGATGAAAGATCGCCGGGTCCGGTTTGATCATCTTTTCTTCGCCGGAGATGACGATATCGGCAAATATGTCGAAGATCGGTGCCGCTGGCCGGAACTGCGCCCAGGATTCGGCGCCGAAATTGCTGATCGCGAACAGCGGGACATTGCGATTCGCCAGCGCCTGTACAATTTCCAATGCGCCCTCGACCGGCCCCGGTATGGTTTCGGAAAACCGCTTCGAATAGGCCAGGATATGCTCTGCATATTGCGGAAATTCACGGCTGCGCTCTGCCACCATGGCGGCAAAGGGCCGCCCGGCGTCATGCTGAAAATGCCATTCGGGCGTGACGACGTGATTCAGGAACCAGTCCAGTTCCTGCGGATCGTCGATCAGCTTTTCAAACAGACAGCGCAAATCCCAGCGATAGAGGACATTGCCAATATCGAAGATGACGGTATCAATTGTGGAAATGGCAGATTCACCTGCCACCGGCAGGCAATCAGCCCTGGCGTGCCTTGAACCGGCGATTCGTCTTGTTGATCACATAGGTGCGACCACGACGACGGATAACGCGGCAATCCCGGTGACGGTTTTTAAGCGACTTCAAAGAGTTGCGGACTTTCATTTTGGTACCACGCCTTGATTATCTGAATTTCTTGAGAGCAGCCAATGCTGCGTTGAAGCAGGGCAATTAAGGTCGCTGGCGGCCAAAGTCAAGCGACCAGCGCTATTCTCCGCGAATTTCGACCAGTTTTCGCTCCCAGGCCAGCGCATGGGCGACTATTTCGTCGAGATCGGCATGTTTCGGCTGCCACGGAAAGCGCGCCATGATCGCGCGATTGTCGGAAATCAGCGAATCGGGGTCACCGGCGCGCCGGCCTTCCATTTTCCGCGAAATTTTCATATTGGTGACCCGGTCTACGGCATCGAGCACCTCGAGCACCGAAAAGCCGCGGCCATAGCCGCAATTGAGCAGATGGTTGCGAGTCGGGTCGGCGATCAGCGCCTCGAGCGCCAGCACATGGGCGGCGGCGAGATCCGAGACATGGATATAGTCGCGCACACCAGTGCCGTCGGGGGTGTCATAATCCGTCCCGAACACCGCCACGCTGTCGCGTTTGCCCAGCGCCGCCTCGACCGCAACCTTGATCAGATGAGTGGCGCCAGCGGTCGATTGCCCGGTCCGTGCCTGGGGATCGGCTCCGGCGACGTTGAAATAGCGCAAGGCGCAGAAATTCAGATCGTGGGCCGCCGAAACGTCGTGCAGCATATGCTCGGTCATCAGCTTGGACATGCCATAGGGGTTGATCGGCCGTTGCGGCGTGCTTTCGCTGACCGGACTTTCCTCGGGAATGCCATAGGTGGCAGCGGTCGACGAGAAAATGAAATGCTGGACCCCGCCCTTCACTGCCGATTCGATCAGGATGCGGCTTTTGGCGCTGTTGTTGTGATAATATTTGAGCGGATCGGCAACCGATTCAGGGACGATGATCGACCCCGCAAAATGCATGATCGCGCCGATATTCTCGTCCGCGATGATTTGCGCGAGCAGGGCAGAATCCTCGATATCGCCTTCGTAGAAAGCGACATCCTCCGGCACGGCCCAGCGGAAGCCGGTGGTCAGATTGTCGATCACCGCGACCGGCCAACCCGCATCGCGCAGCGCAAGCACGGCGTGGCTGCCGATATAGCCGCCGCCGCCAGTAACCAGAATCGTGAACGGTTTTGCCATGGGTTGCATATCCTCGTCAGTTCTCAGTATCGGCTATCTAGCCCGCCGCAATCTTCAATCGATTAACCGCGCCCGCCTGCGGATGCAATTTTTTTGCCGCAGTGTCCGCGATTATGCGCTAGGATATCTCGGGGGTGTGTAGAGGAGTTAGTATCATGGCCGCTTTTCCATCAATTGCGACAGGGGCATTGGCAGCATTGCTGCTGACCGGATGCGCGGCGATGACGCCGCCGGTAGACGTCACCCGGTTCCACAACGCCGAGGTCGCCCCGATCATACCGGGATCCGTTCACATCCAGCCCAATTTCCCGGACCAGGACGACAGCAGCAGTATCGAATATATGACCTATTCCGCCGCACTGCTGCGCGAACTGCAGCGCGTGGGCTTTACCGAAGCGCGCGACAATCCGGACAATAGCGAATATGTCGTGCGCTACACGATCGACCGGGCGGTGTTGACCGCTGGCGGAACACGGTCTCCCGTATCGGTCGGAGTCGGCGGCAGCACCGGCAGCTACGGGTCCGGCGTTGGCCTGGGCATCGGGATCGACCTGAGCGGGACGCCGAAGGACAGGATCGCCACGGAGCTATCGGTGCGGATCGCCCATCGCGCCAATGGCAATGTGATCTGGGAAGGCCGCGCGTCGATCGAGGCCAAACAGGGCTCGCCCGCATCGCAGCCGGGCCTCGCGGCGTCAAAATTGGCAGAAGCCTTATTCAAGGACTTCCCCGGAGTGTCCGGAACCACTATCACCGTCCCATGACCATAAAAATCACCAGCGCTTTCGATAGCGGCAATATCGAAGTTCATGCCATTGAGGGCACCACCGCCCAACTGTCGATCCGCAAGGACAAGGACAGCGAATTTTTCCAGTGGTTCCATTTCCGGGTCGCCTGCGAAATTGGCGACGAATTGGAACTGAATATTGGCGGCCTCAAGGAATCGGCCTATCCGCAGGGCTGGCCCGATTATGACGCCTGCGTCAGCGAGGACCGCGCCTATTGGGGCCGCGCGCCGAGCAGCTATGACGAAGACAGCGGCACCCTGACGATCCGCTACACCGCCAGCAGCAATATCATCTGGTTCGCCTATTTCGCCCCCTACAGCATCGAACGGCATCATGATCTGATCGCCGAAGCCGCCGGTTTCGAAGGGGTTTCGGTACGGACGCTTGGCCACAGCCTGGAAGGCCAGCCGATCGACTGCGTGGAACTGGGCTCAGGCGACAAGCAGGTCTGGCTCTACGCCCGCCAGCATCCCGGCGAAAGCATGGCCGAATGGTGGATGGAAGGCGCACTGGACATGCTGACCGATCCCTCGGACCCGCATGCGCGGCGGCTGCTGCAGAAATGCCGCCTCCATATCGTGCCCAATATGAACCCGGATGGTTCGTGCAGAGGGCATCTGCGAACCAATTTCGCTGGCACCAATCTCAACCGCGAATGGCACGAGCCGAGCGCCGAAAAATCGCCCGAAGTGCTGTGTGTCCGCGATGCGATGGACGCGAGCGGAGTCGATTTCGCAATGGATGTGCATGGCGATGAAGCGATTCCGGCGGTCTTTATCGCCGGCTTCGAGGGCATTCCCTCGATTACCGACGCGCAGCTCGAGACCTATCACGGCTTCCGCAACCGGCTCGCTGAACGGACGCCGGATTTCCAGACCAAGCTCGGCTATCCCACCGCTGCCGATGGCAAGGCCAATCTGTCGATGTCGACCAACCAGCTCGCCGAACGCTTTGGCGCGGTTGCGATGACGCTGGAGATGCCGTTCAAGGACAATCGCGATCTGCCCGATGCCGAACAGGGCTGGTCGCCGGAGCGATGCACCCTGCTGGCCCGCGAATGCCTGGCGACGCTGGCCGAGATGATCGACGATATCTAGAGAGACATAGTCCAGGGTGGTGTGTCACCCTGCTGGCTGAAATACAGTCTCGACAACATCTGCTTAGTCGGCCTGCGCCACCTGCGGGTGGGCCGACGGAAGGGGATCTGCTGCAGGTCCTCGCGCGCGCCCTCCGCTTTGATCGCGGGACGGGCACGCACCAGGAACTCCAGGCCTCCGTACTTCTGACCCTTCCTCAATAGACCATATTGAAGCCGTATAGATGGAACTGGAACGTGACCCAGGTCAGCACCAGCCCTGCGAAGATCATCAGGACCGCACCCAGTTTCATCGTCCAGCGGCGCCCGTTCTGAACCGACAGCACCAGATGCCATATGGAAGTGGCCAGCAGCCCGATCGAAGCAAGCGGCGTTATAATCCTGAGCAGGTGGAGCAGCCAGTCAAGCGGCCCGCCGACGCTGCCGATGTCGGCAGAAAAGGCAGCGACGAGCCCGACCCAGCCGGCGACGGCCGCAAGCACCAGCCAGGCACAGACCCGAGACAGGCGATAGGCGAGAAGCGACCGGTCGGTCAGCGCAAATTCCGCCTTGTAGCTTCGCCGCACCAGAGCCCGGATCGGCCAGGCCAGGGCTGCGACCAGAGCGATCGCGAGCGCCGCCAGCAGCGCCGGGACCAGCCACGCCGCATTGGTTGCCGCAGGTGCCGGTTCGAGCACCGTGAAGGGCGAGAACGTGTCGATGCTGAAGCGAACCACCCGGCCATCCTTCACTTCGGCCGCAAGCCGTTCCCCGGTCGTCGTGTCACGCCATACAAAGGGCTCGACCTCGACCCATTCCCGGATACCTGCGCTCATGCCGTCTAGCGAGGGAATCATGAGCTTGCCATCCGGACCCACCAGCACCTTGGTCGTGCTGAGCAGACCGAACAGGCTCACGAAATTGGTGAATGAACCGCGGCTCATCACATAGGTGCCAGCCATCATCTCGGCATGCTTGCGTGCCGTGTCTTCGTCGATCGGCGTAAATTGCCTGTTGTCCGGAAGATAGCGATTGGCGAATTTCTGGATCAGCGCGGTTCGGACAGCGTGCGAAGCACCCTCTTTCCCGCCGCTGTTCATCGTGATGTACACCCCGATATTCTCTTTCGGAAACAGCCACAAATCGCTGTGGAACAGGCCAGTGTCGCCGCCGTGGGAAATGGCGCGCCGGCCGTTGATCCATTGCTCGTAAAAACCGAGGGCCATGGAATTGAGCGGACCGAGCTTGGGTGCCTGATAATTGTGCATCATGCGGGCCGTCTCCGGCGAGAGCAGTTTGCCGCCATCGGCAAGATGTGCCATCATGAATTTGCCCATATCGGCGCTGCTCGCCGACAGGCTGCCGGCGGGCGCGGGGACGACGATCTCGAAAGGCTGCGCGGGCTCAGCCAAGCTTTTGTAGCCGCTCGACATGAACGGCTTGAACTTCGCCGGCAGCGGTTGCCGGAAGGTCGAATGCGCCATGCCAAGCGGCGCAAATATGCGCTTTTCGACATAATCGTCGAAGGACATGCCGCTGACCCGTTCGACAATATGGCCGGCGAGCGCGGTCGCATAATTGGAATAGGCGGGCGTGGTACCCGGCGCGAAGACCCGTTCCGGCAGGGCCTCCCTGGAATATTTGCCGAGCTCCATGACCGCTTTCGGATCATTGCTGATCAGATGGCGAATCGATTCCTCGAATCCGGCGCTGTGGGTCATGATGTTGCGCAACGTAATCGGCTTGCCGTCATAAGGAGGAATCTTGAAGTCGAGATAGGCATTCACATCCTTGTCGAGGTCGAGTTTTCCGGCTTCGACCTGCTGCATCACGGCAGTCCAGGTGAACAATTTGGAAATCGAACCGGGGCGGAACATCGTGGTTTTGCCATCGACCGGCTTTTTGGTGGCGAAGTCGGCATAGCCATAACCTTTTTCAACGATGGGCTGCCCGTTGTGCACCACGACCACCGCACCACCGGCAATCTGGCCGCGCTCCAGGGCATAAGGCATAAAGCCGTCCAGCCATGCCGTCACATCGGCGGTGTCGAGAGCGACTGTTTCCGGCAGGGGTGCAGAAGACTTGCCGGGCTGGGAATTGGAAGCGCCGCCGCTGTCGGGGTTGACCGGGGCTTGGGCAGACAAAGGGACAAAGCCCGCCATCGCCAATATTATCATGAGTTTATAAAAAAAACGCATATCTCAACTCCCTGTGCCCATGGCCTTGTCCATCTCGCGGCGACTCATACGTCATTGCGAGCGGCCATAGAACTATAGCCTTATGAGGACATAAAGAGCCTAATTAGGCAAATGTCAAATCAGGATTTGGTAATTGGGCACGTCACGCCATCAGAAACACATGCGCTCAGAACGATAACACAGGCCATGCGGTGGCAGAATGGCAGGGCTTAGAAGGAGATGATGGACGATATCTGGAGACCGGAAGACCGCTCCCTGCGCCGCCGTCAAGCGGTGACAAGGGACGGCCTTCCCGGCTAGTGCCTCTGTACATCGGCGGGCTAGTCCGCCTCGATATCGCGCTTGTAGGTTTCCGGCAGGAACAATATTCCGACCACGGCAGTGATCCCGGCGATGATGATGGCGTACCACAACCCCTGATAGATATTGCCGGTTGCCGCGACCATCGCGAAGGCGACGGTCGGCATGAAGCCGCCGATCCAGCCGTTGCCGATATGATAGGGCAGCGACAGCGAGCTGTAGCGGATTCGCGCGGGAAACAGCTCGACCAGCAGCGCCGCAAGCGGGCCGTAGACCATGGTGCCCAGCGTACCCAGAGCGCAGAGGATCAGCAGCACCCGGAACCGGTTGATCTGTTCCGGGTCGGCGCTGGTCGGATAGCCGGCCGCTTCCAGTTCCCTTTCCACACTGACCCCGAAGGCGGCGATGGTCGCAACCGTCGCCTCGTCCGTGAGACCGGCGGGATTGGGCGCAACGATCGTGCGGTCGCCGATTTGCACCGAGGCAATGGTCCCTTCCGGGGCTTCGACATTGTTATAATTGACTCCGCTTTTCGCCAGATAGGATTTGACGATATCGCAGCTGGTTTCATCAAAGCTGTTGCTGCCGATCGGATCGAACTGGAACGAACATTCGCTGCCATGGGCCACAACCGTGACGGGCGAGCGTTCTATCGCCGCCGCCATTTCCGGGTTCGCCGCACCGACCAGCGCGTTGTAGAGCGGGAAATAGGCAAAGACGGCGATCACACAAGCGGACATCATGATCGGCTTGCGGCCGATCTTGTCGCTGAGCCAGCCCCAGAAGACATAGAGCGGGATGGTTATGGTCAGCGCCGTCGCCACCAGAAAATTGGCGGTGGCGCCGTCGACCTTGGCAATTTTTTCCAGGAAGAACAGCGGATAGAGGTGGCCGGAAAAACCGATCACCGCCTGCCCCGCAACCGCACCGAACAGCGCGATCAGGACAATTTTGAGATTTTTCCACTGGCCGAAGGCCTCGGTCAGCGGCGCTTTGGACGTCTGGCCGTGCGACTTCATCCGCTGGAACACCGGGCTTTCGTTGAGCTGCAGGCGAATCCACAGGGCCACCAGCAGCAGCACGATCGAGAAAAGGAAGGGCAGACGCCAGCCCCAGGCGAGAAAGTCGTCCGCCTCGAGAGTCGTGCGCAAGCCGACGACAAACATCGACGCCAGGATCAGCCCCATCATCGCCGTGGTCTGGATGAATCCGGTGTAGAAGCCGCGCTTCCCCTTCGGCGAATGTTCCGCGATATAGACTGCCGCGCCGCCATATTCGCCGCCGATCGCCAGACCCTGCAACAGCCGCAGCGCCATCAGGATGATCGGTGCGGCGATGCCGATGCTTTCATAAGAAGGGAGCAGGCCGACCGCAAAGGTCGACAGGCCCATGATCGCCATGGTGACAAGAAAGGTCTTCTTGCGCCCCACGATATCGCCGACCCGGCCAAAGACCAGGGCGCCGAACGGTCGCACCGCAAAGCCGGCGGCAAAAGCCATCAGCGCCAGAATGAAGCCCGTGGTTTCGTTGACGCCGGAAAAGAATTTCGCCGAAATGACGCTGGCGAGCAGGCCATAGAGATAGAAATCATACCATTCAAATACCGTTCCCAAGGAGGACGCGGTGATAACCAGCTTCTCATTCTGTTTTTTGCCCGCGCCATCCGGCAAAGCGTCCGTCTTGGTAGCCAATGTCCTTCTCCCTTTGTGCCCCGATAGCGACGGCAGGCATCTGCCTTCCGCTCGCTCTCGGAATTATCCCTGTCTGATCCCGTTCTGACCGCCGTCGTCGCCAAGCGCTGCCTCAGTTGGTCTCGCCTTGTGCGAAAGGAGCAGATATTTCCGAATATAGATCATGAACCGCTCCTCTCCTCTTATAGTAACTCACTCGTGAGTGAATATTATGTCTGTGCAGCGCCAATGGCCCGTTCTGCTTGCTGCCTCAGCCTTTGTCGTGCTTCCGCTGCTCGCAAATTTCCTTGAACCCGGCCGCCATGAACCGCGCCATCCGCTGTTTAACCGCCGAATAATCCTCCGAATGACACAGACCGTCCGACAATTTGTCAATGCGGCCCGTCCGCGCGAGAGTCAGCATCAGTGCGCCGGTCACAAAATGATAGCCCCAGAAAATATCTTCCTCGGCTGAGTCCGGCAGCGCCTTTTTCAAGATTTCGATCAGGCGCAGCACGACCGGATCAAAATATTTGTCCATATATTCCGCGCCATCCGGACTGTTCGATGCCTGGGCACCGAATGCACCGTAATTTTTCCAGCCTTCCCCGCCCTCGATATAGAGATCGAGATCGGTGTCGAGAAAGGCATGCAGTGCGCCCTCTACCGTCGGGCTGTCGCCAGCCGCCTTGTCATAGTCATCGAGCGCCTTCATCCGCTTTTCGATGGTCACCACTGCGCGCCGAGCGAATACTGCATCGAACAGCGTCTGCTTGTCGTCGAAATAATAGTTGAGCAGCGTGTGATGGACACCGACCTGTTTGGCCACGTCCTTCAGGGTCACGCCATAAAAGCCGTGCTTGGAAAAAAGCAGTTCGGCGACATCCAGAATCTGCTCCATCATCTCGGCGCGCTGCTCCGCCTTCGACGATTTCTTGACTGCAGTTTTTGCTTTCGACGCCAAACTCATTTCCTTCTGCACATGCCGGTGACCGGCCTCAACCCCGGATGTCCTACACTTATCCGTAATCGGCTCGCAATTGTATTTTGTCGATCTTGCCGGTGGCAGCCAGGGGCATCCGGTCGAGCCGGATGATTGCGTCCGGAATCCACCAGGAGGCGACACCTTCGCGCAAGGGTGCCAGCAGAGCCTCGTCGTCAATCTCTTCGTCGCAGGTTTCGACCAGCAGGATCGGCCGTTCGCCCCATTTGGGATCGGTCCGGCCTATAACCGCAGCAAGCGACACCTGCGGCAGCGCGCCGACCAGCGATTCCATCTCGGCAGGATTGATCCACTCGCCCCCCGACTTGATCAGATCTTTGGCGCGACCGGTAATCCTGATATTGCCGGACGGATCGATCCGGGCCAGATCGCCGGTATCGAACCAGCCGTCGGCATCGGTAGCCGGAGCGGGATCACCAAAATAGCGCCCAACGACGCTGGGCCCGCGGACCCGCAAATGCCCCTCCGGTCCGCGTTGCTCGTCCAGTGGCAGGCCTTCCTTGTTCGTAAGCAGAAGATCGATCCCGATCGCCGGCCTCCCGGAAACACCGGGCGCCCGTTCGGGGTCACCGGGGATGGCGGCCGTGCCAAGCGGCGACAATTCGGTCATTCCCCAGCTTGTCTGCACCTCGGCGCCAAGCCGTTGCTCGATCCGCTCCATCAGGGCTGGCGGCATCGATGCCCCGCCGACCAGAATCCGTTCGAGCGAGGGCAGATCGCCGCCTTCTTTCTCGAGATGCTCCACCAGACCCAGCCAGACCGTCGGAACGCCGACCCCCAGAGTCACAGATTCGGACCGGATCAGCGAAGCCAGATGCGCTCCGTCACTGTTGCGGCCCGGCAGGACAAGCTTGCCGCCAACCGCCGGTACCGTAAACGGCAGGCCCCAGGCATTGGCATGAAACATGGGTACCACCGTAAGGACCGCATCATGCGACCGTACACCCATGACATCGGCACTGAGTTGCCGCATCGTGTGCAGATAGCATCCGCGATGCGTATAGGTAACGCCCTTGGGCGCTCCCGTCGTGCCCGAGGTAAAGCAGAGACCGGATGGCATATGTTCGTCGAACTGCCCCCATTGGATATCCGCCGTTTCAGCGGCCATCGCTGTTTCCAGCGAACCGATATTGACGAGACCCTCGCTTGCCTCAATCGCTGCTCCGTGATCGTCGAGCAGCAGGATATGCTCTATCGCGCTGCCTTCGATCGAAGCGGCCTGCGCCAGCGGCAGCAGATCCGGGCTGACCAGCAGGACCCGTGCTTCGGACTGGGCGAGCATCGAGCCGAGATTCTTGGCCGTCAGGCGCGGATTGAGCGTGTGGCACACCGCCCCCATGCCGATGATACCGTACCAGCTTTCGAAATGCCCCCGGCTGTTCCAGGCCAGCGTCGCCACGCGGTCGCCCTGGCGCACGCCCAGCCGGTGCAGAGCGGCAGAAACCGAGCGCGCCCGATCATGGAGTTCAGCATAGCCAATCCGTTCGACCGTTCCGTCCGCCGCTGCCGACACCACCTCCGCGAGGGGGTGCCATTTTGCAGCGTGGGAGAGGAACTTGTCGAGCGTCAGTGCATAATCCTGCATCGCGCCGTCGATCATTGGCAGCCCTCTGCTTTGGGGGGGAGCGGCGGCGAAATGATTCCGACATTCCAGTTCCACGGCATATCGCCCGCCGCCAGACGGCGGCACACGACCGCTTCGTGCAGTGCCGCTGTGCCGGGGAACAGATTGTGGCGCATATGCGGCTTGTCGGCAAAATGCATGAAGGCCCTGTCCTCTGAATAAGACAGCCAGTCGGGCTGACCCTTGGCCCGGGGTTGCCCGCTCCTGGCGAAACTGGCCCAATAATCGCCCATCGCGTCGATCAGCTTGCGCTCGGCCAGCTTGTCCGGAATCTTTGGCCAAAGCGGCGGGGTCTTGCTGGCCGTGTCAAATAGGAAAGGCAGTTCGGCAGCATGGAATGCATGCAATTTCCATTGCTGGGTCGCCGGATAGCCATGATCAAAAAGATAGAGATAGGCGGGTTGGCCCAGCGCCGCCTGGTTCGACACCAGTCGCTCGGACGTCCAGCCGTACATCGCATCGCGGGTAGCGGCGAGCATGCTTTCATCGATATCCTTTGCCGGATAGCGAGCCAGAAAAGCATCGGCAAATTCGCCGTAGCTGGCCCGGATGGCCGCTTCATAGGCCTCCGCATCGGCGGGAGCCTTGGGCAGCAGAAAGCGCAGGGAGCGGATTTCGCCGGCGTTGAAGCCCGCGAGTATCGGCACCGGCGCCTGTTCATTGCGGTCGAAGGTCTCGACCAGTTGCCGGGGCACAGTTTTGCCGTCGATGACAGGGAAAGGGAAATAGCCGGTCGCCGGCGCCTTGTTCACAATCTCTTCCGCCGGCAGCGCGCGAAGCGCGGCAAGATCGGATGCACCGATCTTTGCCGCGAGGTCGACGCCCTGCTCCTCCGCCGGCACCATGCCGTTCCGCTTTTCACGCAGCGCCGGCGCGGACACCATATAGGCGCTCTGGGCGACGGCCTTGTGGAACAGCCCGCGTGCGTCCGGTGCTGCCATCAGATACATGACGCTCAGCGCCCCCGCGGACTCCCCGGCGATCGTCACATTGCCGGCGTCACCGCCGAAAGCGCCGATATTGCGCTTCACCCAGGCGAGCGCCGCAATCTGGTCGAGCAGCCCGTAATTGCCCGACACCCCGTCGGCCGATTCGGCGCTGAGCGCCGGATGCGCGAAATAGCCGAGCGCGCCAAGCCGGTAGTTGATCGAAACGACAACCATGCCTCGCTCGGCAAGCGCGCTGCCATCATAGAGCGGGTCGCCGCCGGAGCCGGTGGTCAGCGAGCCGCCGTGGATCCAGAGGAACACCGGCGCATTGCTTGCATCTTCCGGTGCCCAGATATTGAGCGACAGGCAATCCTCGCTCATCGCCGGCAGGTCCCAGGCGTAGATGCTGGGGCCGCGCGGTTTCGGCTGCATGCATGCAGGGCCGAATTTCGTGGCATCGTGGACGTCCTGCCAGGCGGAAAGCGGCTGGGGTGGTGCCCAGCGCAGCTTTCCGGTCGGGGGCGCCGCATAGGGGATGCCCTTGAAAATATGCATCCCCCTGCTTGCCTTTCCTTCGACCTTGCCGGCCGGCGCCTCGACCACGGGGCCGGTCGCGGCGGCAGAAGGCGCTGGCAGGAAGGCGGTTGCGACAAGAGCAAGCGGCAGCAGACGGCAGATCATCCTAAAGTCCATTTTTCCGTTATCCGTTCAGAAGCGATAATTGGCGCGAAGACCCACCGTGCGCGGCCGGAGCCGGGCATAGCGTCCATCGAGAAAGGCTTCCGGATGGATATAGGTGATCGAGGAATCGTCAAAGATATTCTCGACATAGGCGGTCAGGTCGAGCGCCCCCAGCTTGACCCCGGCAAACAGATTCACATTGGTCCACGCCTCGGTGAAGTCATAGGTCGGGCTGACCGTATCGGGATCCCCCGGGACATTGGGGAACTGGTTCGGAAATGATCCGACATGCGACGCGTTCAGCGCCGCAAAGGCAGTCTTGCCATCGCCAACAGCAAAGTCATAGCGCAAGGTGCCCGATCCCTGAAAATGCGGCGAGGCCAGACGGACGCCCGGTACCGCACCCGAAATCGCGGCTTCGACCGGTGACAGGTCGGTGACCTTCGCCCGGTTGAACGATCCGTTGACCGCCAGGCTAAGACCGGCAAACGGCCGGGCCAGAAACTCGAATTCGAGCCCATAGCTTTCGGCGCCGCCGATATTGGTGGCAAACTGGATCGAGTCGGAGACCCGGTTCGCCTGTACCTGGATGTCCTTCCAGTCGATATAATAAGCCGCAAGATTGGCGGTCAGGTCACCGCCCAGCCAGCTGCCTTTCAGGCCGACTTCATAGTTGGTCACACCGTCCGATTTCGCACCGTCCGGGATGACAATGTCATTCGGAGCCGCCGCCGGCGGGGCCAGGCCGGCACGGGCATTGACCACCGGCGTCCGGAAACCGGTCGAGACGGTGACATAGGTGGTCAGATCGCTATTCGGTTTCCACGATGCACTGGCCTTCCAGGACAGACGATCATCCGAAACCTTCAGTCCCTCGGCATAGGCATTGGGCGTTATGGTAAGCGGCGGGAAAAAGAAGCCGCAGGCGGGAAAGAGTTCCCGGCAATAGGCCGCCGTCAGATAGTTGCTGGAATAACCGCCAGCGCGAGTGAAGCTCTGCACTTTTGTATTGCCATAACGCAGGCCGCCGGTGATCCAGAAGCTGTCGCTGAACCGGTAGGTCAGTTCGCCGAAGCCGGCGATCTCGGTCTGGTCGGTATAGGAATTGAAACGCTGGTAATATTCGTCCGGAAGGCCGGTCAGGCCATTGGCGGCCAGATATTCCTCCGTTGACCGATAGGCGAAATCGACCGTCCGGCGTTTGTCATAATAGAAAAAGCCGGCGACCCATTCGAACGGCCCCTTGCCCCGCGAGACCAGGCGCGATTCCTGGACAAACAGGTCGTCATAGCCATAGGCATCCAGCGCGAAGGGAAAGGCCTGATCATAGGTCCCTGCGAGATCAACATAAAAGGATGCATCATAATTGGACATGGTCGTCGAACTGATCAGTTCGGCAAAATCGAATTCGTAATTGATCGTGGCATTATAGTTGGTCAGCTCACCCTGGAACAGGTCTGGCCGGTCCGAGCGGCGCACGAACTTGCCGAGATTCGGATTGGTCAGCCCGGAATCGGCGGGCTGGCTGTTCTCGTAGGACACCAGCAGCTTGACCTGCATCCGGTCGCTTGGCTGCAGCATCAGGGTCGCCCGGCCGCCATAGGCCTCGAGACTGTTGGAATCCTTTACGCCGGTTCCGATATTGTCGACCCATCCGTCCTCGTTGCGATAATAGCCGGTCACACGCAGGCCGGCCTCGTCGGTCATCAACGGGATATTGATCATCGCATTGTAGCGCTGGCGCACCGTATTGGAACCGGTCAGGCCAAGGTCGACGCTGGCCGAGGCCTCGAATTCATCGAGGTCGGGACTTTTCGTAATGATGCGCATGGCGCCGGCCAGGGAATTCGACCCGAACAATGTGCCCTGGGGACCGCGCAAAAACTCGACCCGCTCGACATCATAGAGATTGGGATCGAGAATGGTCGAGTTGCCGTTGGCCGAAATCGGCAGCTCGTCGACATAGATGGCGACCGCGCTCTGCAGCCCGGCGCTATAGCCATTGGTGTTGATGCCGCGGGCAGTGAAATTGTTGAAATTCTGCGTCGGTCGGTTGACGACGATGCCCGGCGTATTCTGGGCTATTCCCTCGAACCCAACGATGCCGAGATCATCCAGCTCCTCCTGGTTGAAAGCCGTGACACTGAGCGGAACATCCTGCAGCCGCACGGTGCGCCGGGTGGCGGTGACCACGATTTCCCTGTCCCCGCGCTGTTGCTTCTTTGCAGTGCTGTCGGCAGCTGTTTCGGTCGACTGGACCTGAGCCGATACGGGTTGCGCGAGCAAGGCCATTGCTGACGCAGACGCGAATAATATTGCTTTCATTTGAACCTCTCCTCCAAGCCAGTGCTCTTTGTCACCAACTGGGGCAGCATGTACGCCACGATATGTCGCCCTGTCAATACTCACTATCACGTGTGTGAATATCTTTTTGAGAGATGCTGGAAGGCTCGAGAAGACGCTTGAAGGGCATCAGAGAAAGAGGGATCCGGGACATACAGCAGGAGACTGGCGGGGCAGAAATTTACAGAGATGACCGCCCGTTAACGGCAGTTCTGCGCGGGGATGCGAGCGACCAGCTGCTGTGCCGCAGCACGACGGACAAGGTTGTGAGTCAAAAGACCGGGAGGGTCAGAGGAACTTCAGCAGCCGTTCCGGATGGGCGGTAAAATCGCGCCGACCCTTTTCACACCGCCGTGCGGTTGCGATGCGTTCGGCGCCATAACCGAAGCAGATTCCGGCCAATCCTGTCTGCTCGGCTTGATCCAGGGGACCGGGACCCTGGTCGAACCGGCGCGCACCCGAAACAAACAGGCCTTTTTGCAGAACAAGGGCCGCCTCCAGATCGTCTTCCTGCAAGGCGCCGATCGCCCATCTGTTGAACCCGTTCAGCGGATTGCGCCCCTCAAACGGGCCGGGTGTGGTGACAACACCCTTACTCAGTCGCCACTCAAGACGGGGCTGACCGTCCCGCAGCAAGACTGCATGGATTATGCCGCCCTGCTCATCCGGAATGTCGATCGCGTAATGCAGTTCCACCTGATCGCGCCCGACATGACGCAAGGCCAGCCATGCGAGATCCAGCATATGGGTGCAATTTGCTCGCGCTCTGCCGCCGGCGAAAAAATCGGCTGTCGAGATATTCACGGGCAGGCCGACGAGTTCGCGAAGCGGGGCAATGGCACCGGGGCATGTCGTCAACGGATAATGACGAAAATCCGCCTCTACCGCCGTGACGGTATCGCCATCATGCGCGATTTTGCACTTCATGGCGTGCGGATCGTCTTCCATCTCCGCCAGCACGAACTGCTCTTTGCGTGTCAGACGGATGCGACGCCTGTAGACACCCGATCCATAGCCGGGATCGGGGGGAAACCGGATATCGGACACTTTCTTTTCCGCCTTCCCGGCTTCGGTCTTGTCTCCATGGTTTCGATTGGTCACAGATTCCCCTCGGATTTGCCGCGATACGCGGCAGCTTGCGGATCACATCATTGCCCCGGAGGGGTCAGTCGGCATATTTCTTTTGTTCCAGACGCGCGATCGTGCGGGCGTGCACTTCATCCGGTCCGTCCGCAATACGCAGCGCCCGAACCCGCGCGAACAGGGCAGCCGTTCCCGCGTCGCTGTCCAGTCCGCCGGCCCCGAAGGCCTGTATCGCATCGTCGATGATCGCAAGCGCCGTGCGCGGCGCCATCACCTTGATCATCGATATTTCCAGACGCGCGACCTTGTTGCCCACCTTGTCCATCATATCCGCGGCCTTGAGGGTAAGCAGTCGCGACGCTTCGATATCGATCCGGGCATTGGCAATGCGCTGTTCCCACACGCTATGTTCGATGATGCGCTTGCCGAAAGCACTGCGGCTCATCAGGCGACGGACCATTTTTTCCAGCGCCACCTCGGCCATGCCGATGATGCGCATGCAATGGTGGATGCGTCCGGGGCCCAGACGACCCTGTGAAATCTCGAACCCGCGCCCTTCCCCCAGAATCATGTTGCTGGCCGGGACGCGCACATTGTCGAAGGTTACATCGCAGTGACCATGAGGAGCATCGTCATATCCGAAGTTGGTCATGTTGCGGCCGATCGTCATGCCAGGAGTGTCCATCGGCACGAGGATTTGAGAGGCCGTCTGGTGCCGGGGCGCGTCAGGATTGCTGCGCCCCATGACGATCATGATCTTGCAGCGGGGATCAAGCACACCCGATATCCACCATTTGCGCCCATTGATGACATATTCATCGCCATCGCGGCGGATCTCGGTCTGCATATTCGTGGCATCGGAGGAAGCCACATCCGGCTCCGTCATTGCATAAGCGGACCGGATTTCACCCGCCATCAGCGGGCGCAGCCAGTCTTCCTTCTGCTCTCTTGTGCCAAAAAGATGCAGCAGGTCCATGTTGCCGGTATCCGGCGCGCTGCAATTGAACACTTCGGATACCCAGAAAATCCGGCCCATCTCTTCTGCAAGCGGGGCATATTCCAGGTTGGTCAGCCCTGCCCCCCGGAAATCCCCCTCGTCATGGTCTGACGGGCACATGAAGAGATTCCAGAGCCCTTCCGCTTTCGCCTTTTTCTTGAGCCCCTGTAGGACTTCCGGCTGCTTCCAGCGATTTTGTTCCAGCTCGGCATAATAAGCGGGCACCGCAGGATAGACATGTTCGGCCATAAAGCTTTTCACGCGTTCGAGCCATTGGGCCTGGCGTTCGGATATGTCAAAATTCACTGATAAAAACTCCTGATAAAGGGCGGCTGTCAGACATCCGCGATGATCTTTCTCGCTTCATCGAGCAATGCTATGGCGGAAGCATGCAGGCGCTGCCCCGTTGCCATGTCGGCGAGACCCGCCTGCGCCCGCGCATGACTGCCTTCCAGGATCAGACCCAGCTTGTAACAAGCGAGAACTTCAAACCAGGGCAAATCATCAAGGCGACGGCCGGACCGTTCGGCATAGCGTGCGACCATTTCACTGCGTGACGGATAGCCCTCGAGCGGGTCCACCCGCATTGTATGGGGTCTGACCGATTTGCCGTCGGGCCAACTGATCAGGATTCGGCCAAGATCGACCAGCGGATCGCCCAGAGTCGACATTTCCCAATCGACCACTGCGCGCAGCTGCCCGTCTTCCCCGAAGATGCCGTTGCCGATGTGATAGTCACCGTGGATGATCCCCGGCTGCATGGCGTTCGGACAATGGTCCGTCAGCCATTTGCCGACGCTCCCGACATCGCCAAGCGCCGCCGGCCCGTCCCAGCCTTCAAACCGGCCGTAGCTGTCGAGCTCGCTAGCCCAGCGCGCGACCTGACGCTCCAGAAATCCATCCAGCTTGCCGAAGTCGGAAAGGCCAGCCGCAACCGGATCAATGCGCGACAAGGCCGCGAGTGCATCCATCAGTTCCAGCCCCATCCGGTTTCTCAGCGCAGGTTCCTGCCTGACTGCGACCGGACTCTCGACAGTCGGATTAAAACCGTCGACGGCTTCCATTACGTAAAAGACTGTTCCCGTCACCGACAGATCGGTGGATGTCGCAAGCAGGTGCGGATGCGGCACTGCAGAACCCTCCAGCGCTGACAGAACGCGTATTTCCCTTGTCAGCAGCTTGTTGCTGTTGGGACGGGGCTTTGCCGGCGGATGACGCAGCACGCAATCCCGCCCTCCCCAGCCGAAACGGAGGACGATATTCTGGCTGCCACCGGCCAGCAGCCGGGGGTTCTCCATCTGATGATCGCCCATGGCACCATGTTCCCGAAGCCAGATCGCTATCGCATCCAGATCGAGAGGCAGGTCGGAAATATCTGCATTGGTTCGGGTCATTCTTCGCTCCTGAAACGGCCATGGTCCCGATGCAGAGGGGATGACAAGGCGGCAGGCGCGGATTGCAGTTGGAGCACAAGGGGAAGTTAAGAGCAGACAAAGGGGGAGGTGCACGGCTCGGCCTTCTCCGCAGGACAGCGAGGAAAGATCCGGAGCCGTTTCATTACCGCTGAGGACCAGCGCGCTTGCAAGTGGCGGAAACGGATGTTTGCCGTTCATCCCCTATATAGCATTCCCATCAGGATGCCGACGGGCACGCAGAGGGGCGGGTGATGGCGAACATATGTCGCTGCCGTCCCGACGCGGAGAAAGCGATGAAGGACAAATATATGGCAAGCGGACCACTGGCTGGCGTTAAAGTAATCGAATTTGCAGGACTTGGGCCCGGGCCCTTCGCCGGCATGGTGCTATCCGACCTCGGCGCGGAGGTTGTTGAAATCGCCCGCGACGGCGCGCCGGCACCGCGAGCGACAAGAAGCGATGCCAGAGGGCGCAAACGCATCGGCCTGAACCTGAAAACGCCAGAAGCGGTCGAGACCTGCCTGAGTCTTATAGAGAAAGCCGACATTATATTCGAAGGCAACCGGCCGGGCGTCATGGAGCGGCTGGGACTGGGTCCCGATGTGATGCTGGCCCGCAATCCCGCGCTTGTTTACGGGCGGATGACAGGATGGGGGCAATATGGGCCACTGGCGCAGGCCGCAGGCCACGACATCAACTATTTCGCTCTCACCGGCCTGCTCCACGCGATCGGGCCAGAAGAGAGACCGGTGCCGCCGCTCAATCTCGGCGCCGACTATGGCGGCGGCTCGATGTTCCTGATCGCCGGCATGCTTTCGGCGCTGATTCACGCCCGAACGACCGGCAAGGGCCAGGTGGTCGATGTCGCGATGACCGATTGCGCAACCTATCTCGGCACGCTCTTTCACGATATGCGCGGAAGCGGCGACTGGAAAGATCAGCGCGAAGCGAATTTGCTTGATGGCGGCGCGCATTTCTATGGAAATTATGAATGTGCCGATGGCAAGTTCGTTGCGATCGGATCGATCGAGCCACAATTTTACGCCTTGCTTCTCGAAAAGACCGGCGCGGCGGAAAAGCTGTCCCATCAGCAGATGGATCGCAGCAAATGGCCGGAGATGCGCGAAACGCTGCGCGAGATTTTTCGCACCAGAACGCGCGACGAATGGTGCGAGATCATGGAAGGCACCGATGTCTGCTTTGCCCCTGTTCTTGCCTTGGAAGAGGTGCCAAGCCACCCGCATCAGGTTGCTCGCGAGGTGTTTGTCGACGTGGGCGGCGTTCGGCAGGTAGCCCCCGCACCGCGCTTTTCAGGCACTCCGGCTACAGTCCAGTGGGCGCCATCGGATAAACAGTGGTTGGCCGAAGATATTCTGTCGGAATGGACCTGAGTTGAGCGGACGGGCACTGCATTGTGCGGTCGGTGCCGGTAAAATAGCGAAGATTATCTCTGCTGTTGCCAGCGGCGGACCAGATTTTGCTTCAGCTCGACCAGAGCCGCACCAATTTCGTGCGTATCCGGTTCCGATTCATTCGCGCTGAACCGGATCGCAGAGATTCCATAGCGCAAATGGTCCTGCGCGTCGGAAAGAGCAACCGCAACGGTCGTCACGCCGGCGTCGAAATTGTTGCGATCCACCGCATAGCCGCGACGGCGGCAAAGTTCGATATCCTCCTGGAAATCGGCCATGCTGGGAGGCCGCTGCCAGCGCAGTTTTGCGAATTCGCTTTCGATTTGCTCGTTCGTCAGACCCAGCTCGGCTGCAAAGGCGCGACCCACGGCACCCACCAGCATCGGGACTCTTTGGCCGATCGACATGTGGATGCGCATGAGGCTCTGCGTTTCGATAAATCCCATCAGGATGATCCGGTTGTCCGCCACGCGCCGCCAGAACCCGATGGAAACATCGTAAGCCACGGCAAATCTTTCCAGCTCCGAGTGAAGCTGGGAGAATATATTCTGGGGATCGAGGGCGCGGGACGCGAGGAGCGCAGCGCCGCCGCCAAGCGTGTAGCATTTCGTGTCAGGGTCAAATTCCGCAAAGCTCTCTTCATGCAGTTGCTTGAGGATTTTGAAACAGGAACTTGGCGCGATGCCCAATTCGCGCGCAATCGCGTTCACACCCATTGGCCTGCGCATGGTGGCAAGAAGGCGCAAGATGAGGATGGTTTGTACGACTGTGCTCGGCTTTTTGACGGCGGCAGTCGCTTGCTTATCGCCCATGACCGGGTCCAAAAACCTGGCTCGAAACAATATATGCTCTGACCCCGGATTGGGCATATAATCTAAAGGTAGATTCTGCCTTTTTTTCGCCGTTTGCTTCTGCCCCTGATTTCATTTTCGCTTGCCTCGTCTATCCATTTACGTTCGCCACCCCCCTCGCCCGACTAGCCAACCGTGCGTTTTCGTTCCAGAATAATCTTAGATTAGTCGTATTCTATGGCAATTTTGCCAAAGTGCCTTTGTTGCTTCAGCGCTCCAAAAGCCTCTGGCAAATCATGGAAAGAGTGAACGGAATCGATCACCGGACGCAATCCGCCGGTTTCAACGGCCTTGACCATATCAAGCTGCTGCTGCCGGCTTCCCACGGTAATTCCGGAGACATGAAGATTGCCGTATATCATATACGGCGCCGGGAACGCGATGGGTTGCCTGGTCAACGCGCCGACAAGGCACAGGCTGCCGTCAACCCGCAGCGCCTGGAGAGACTGTGCAAGATCTCCTCCGGCGACCTCGACCAGATGATCCACGCCGCCGTCGCTGAGCTGCTTCACTGTATCGCCCCATTCAGGATTTTCCCTGTAGTTGACGACTTCCTCGACCCCTAGCGCCTTCATCCTCTCCCCCTTCTCGGCCGAAGAGGATGTGGCGATCACCCTGGCCCCGGCCATCCGGGCAAACTGCGCCGCAAAAACCGACACGCCGCCGGTCCCCTGGACCAGAACGGTGTCGCCAGGCTTGATATTGCCTTCAATCACGGTCGCCCGCCAGGCAGTCAGGCCTGCACAAGGCAGGGTAGCGGCCTCGGCAGGGCTGAGTCCCGCTGGCGCGCGCGTGAAGCGTTTCTCTGACATCGTGACATAGCGCGATGCGAACCCGTCGACATGGTCTCCCAGCATCCTTCCCGTTCCGGCAGCGGTTGGCGGTCCGTCGGGCCAGTCGGCAAAAAAGGTACCCATGACCCTGTCTCCCGGCCTGAAACGGGTCGAGTCTGGGCCGCATTCTTCGACAATGCCAACACCATCCGAAAGTGGCACCCGGCCAGGCGCGACCTTGATCGCGCCCGTTACGACCAGATAGTCATGGAAATTGAGAGAACTGGCTTCGATGCGAACCAGCAGATCATCGCCGGACGGCTCGACCTGATCCCGTTCGACGGAGCCCAGAGAAGCGATCGATGGATTTGCTGCAATTTCGAAACACTTCACACTATTCTTCCTAAAATTTACAGATTCATGAGTTAGCTAATCATGGACGGACATTGAGAAAGCAGCCATGGTGTAACGGCTGCTGGTCAATAGTGATTTCAGACACGGTCAATAGCCGGCCGTCTCGTCGCGATGCCCCGTTCGCTGCTGTTATCGGTTGGTAATGCGGTCTTTTTTGTCACGGTGATATCCCGTTTGATTATCCGCTCTTGACTCTAAATTCATGATGGTGAATAATCATTCACGAAACAACCATAGTTGATTGCAGATGATGGATGTCTGTTCCGAGGGAAGGGCGAAACGCCCCTTTCCGGATCGCTCTGCGATGCAATCATAATAATAATGGTATCAATGGATAGGAGGACTGAAATGGAAAAGATCTTTTCGGGTACATCGATGCGTTCGGCGCCGACTATGGCTGCCTACAATGCCTATTCCGCGATCGTGCGACGAGAATTCTATGACGGCGACCTGGAGAGTGCCTCCGGCGACTTCCGGGACGTCGAGATGGAAAAGGCGCTCAGTTCTCCCCTTTCCATTACCAGAATCACCACGCGAGATGAGGTGACCTTCCGGCGACGGCCTCATCATGTCCGCAAAAATCACGTAGGCTTGCGTGTGCTGTGGATCGTCAACAGCGGCTCCGTAAAAATAGTGAGAGGGAGCGGGACCACCGAAATTCTGGCCGGACAGGCAGGATTGCTGGATTCCAATGTTCCCTTCACGGCATCCCTGAAAAGCTCTCCGGAAGCCAACCATTTTTCTTATCAAATATTGATACCGCCAGATATTTTCAGCAGCCATCTGCAGGAAGCAGATCGCTTTTCGGATCCATTCCCGCTCGAATCGATCGATGGAGAGATGGTTCGCGAGTTGTTCGACGTTATCGTGAAACATGGATCCACGCTGGGCAACGACATTGCGGAGAACCTGTCCCATGCACTGCTGGAAGCCGTTGCCAAGCTTTTGCGCAACAGTGATATCAACATGCCCAAACGCCAGACATTGGTCGATCGCCGGCTTAGCGATATCGAGAGCTTCATCCTGAAGAATCTTTCCGATCCGGAGCTCAGCTATGACAAGGTGGCCATCTCTTGCGGTATTTCGCCGCGCTATTTGTGCTTCCTCCTGAAGGCCGTGAATACGTCCTTTTCCGAACTGGTCTGGAGCAACCGGCTGCCGAAAGCCAGGGACTGGCTCATCTCGCCGAAGACAAGGGATTATCCCATTCACGAGATCGCCTATATGTCCGGTTTCAAAAGCGCGGCTCATTTCAGCCGAATGTTCAAGGCAAATTACGGCATGCCACCGCGTGAATATCGGGCCAAGCATTTCCAGAAAATGGATAAAGCCATGACTCTCAGCGGGAATCAGGACCATGACCACAGGGAAATGATTCCCGAGGCGGCCTAAAAAGCATCACCCGGCAAAAATATTGGCAGCGATGGACAAAGCGGCTGTGAGACAGACGATTCATTCCACTTGAACGGGAAAGGAATTTCATTTGTCTCAAGAGAGCGATGTCGATCCATTGTGGGTCTGGGGTGAAGACACGCAGACGCCTCGCATTTTGCACAGCATGTTTCGCGTGCGTGATATCGATGCGTCGTTGCGCTTCTATTGCGACGGTCTTGGCATGCAATTGCTCGACCGTTATGATTTCGAGCAGGGGCGCTTTTCGATCCTGTTCCTTTCCTACGCCGGTTATCGGGACGGGCCAGCCGCTCTGGAGCTGACTTATAACTGGGATCAAGAGGCCGACTATTCGCACGGGTCCGGCTATGGCCATATCGCGATCGGCGTTCCCGACGTACCGGCCATGTGGTCGCGCCTCACCCAATTTGGCGGTCGTCAGGGCTCCGCTCCCAAGTCGATGCTGGAAGGGGCGCCGCAGCTTGCCTTTGTCCAGGATCCGGATGGCTATGCTATCGAACTGATTCAGGTGAACCGGCAGCCGTCCGCGACTTCCCGATGAACGGCATGTCGCTAGACTCGTCCCCGCTGCTCGATCGGATCATGGTCATAGTTGGGCCGCGCGGAATACTGACCGGTGAGGACGTTTCAGCCCGCAGCTGCGATCCGTTCCGTCACGTTCCGCTCGGCTCCCCGGCCATCATTCGCCCGGCCAGCAGCGAGGAACTGTCGCAGATTCTCTCCCTCTGCCATGACGCCGGCCAACCAATTGTCACGCATGGCGGACGGACCGGGGTCGCAGGAGGCGCCAGCGCTGGCCCCGACGACCTTGTGATATCGCTGGAACGAATGACGAAGATCATCGAAATCGATCCGGTCACCCAGACGGCGATCGTGGAAGCCGGTGCCACGATAGAAGCGATACAAAGCGCCGCGGCCGAACATGGCCTGCTATATCCCATCGATCTCGGCTCAAAAGGCAGCGCAACGGTCGGTGGGACCATTGCTACAAATGCGGGGGGCAATCGGGTGCTGCGCTGGGGGATGACCCGCGCCAACATCCTTGGACTGGAGGCGGTTCTCGGGGACGGAACGGTCGTCGACCTGATGAACCGGTTTCTGAAGAACAACACCGGATATGATCTCAAGCAGCTGTTTATCGGATCCGAAGGAACATTGGGGATTGTGACACGCGCGGTCTTGCGTCTGGTCCCGCTTCCAACGACCCAGAACCTCGCCTTTATCAGCGTGCCGGACTATCCGTCCGTCCTGAATCTGCTCAAACGCGCCCGTTCGATGCAGCAATTGTCGGCGTTCGAAGTCATGTGGCAAGACTATTATGCGGTGATCGCAAAACATGATCCGCATCGCAGTCCGCTGAAAACCGACCAGAAATATTATATTCTCGTTGAAACGATGGGCATGGATGAAGCCGCTGATGCGGAGGCTTTGCAGGGCTTTCTGGAGCAGGCACTGGAAGATGGCCTGCTCACCGATGCGGTTACCGCGTGTTCGCTCCAGCAGGTTAAAGACTTGTGGCGCATCCGGGAGGGTTCGGAACTGCTGGTGAAAGAGATGGGGCCGTTCATCTCTTTCGACATCAGCATCGATATCCGCCAGGCGGAAGAATTTGTCGCCACGGCATACCAGCGTCTCGATGCGCAATTCGGCTTTTTCAAGGCCATCAGCTTTGGGCATCTGGGTGACGGCAATATCCACATAGGAGTCCATGTCGGTCCGGACACCATCGCGCGGGAGGCCGACATTGAGGCAGTGGTTTATGGCGCGGTGAAGGAATTTGGCGGTGCCCTGACGGCGGAACATGGAATTGGCACTTCAAAACGCGACTATTTGCCATCCCATATCACCCCGCAAGCATTAGAAACCATGGTTCGAGTGCGAAACGCACTCGATACGGACCGCATTCTCAATCGCAAGATGGTGTTCTGAAATTGATTTGACTCCAGCTGGCCAACCGGTTGCCCCGAACTGCACCAAATGGCGGTGTTTGATCGATGTCAAATCCGAATCGCCGAAGGATTGTTCTTCTCCCCGGGTAATCACTTGTGGAGAGATATCATGAATATTATACCCTTGCGGTCAATGGGTGCCTATGGTTTCGAAGTCACCAAACCTGCCCCTGGTACCAGTTCGATCGGCAAGCCGAGTTATGCAGATATATTGGCGGGAGATAATCAACCCGTTCCCCTGATATTACAACCGAGCGGACAGCCGGTCGAAGTCGAAGGCCTGATCTCGTTCGATCGATATATTGATCCGAAATTCGTCGATCTGGAAGTCGAGCATCTGTGGAAGAAGCAGTGGCAGGTCGCGTGTCGCGAGGAAGATATTCCCAATGTCGGCGACCGGCTGACTTACGACATCGTCGACCTCTCCTTCATCATCGTCCGGTCTGCAGCCGACGAGATCAAGGCCTTCTACAACAGCTGCCCACATCGCGGCCGCCGATTGTGCGATCATGCCGAAAATCGCGATGATTTCAGATGCCCTTTCCACGCATGGACCTGGAATCTCGATGGCAGCCTGGCCTGGGTTCCCGGCCAAGAGGATTTCCCGTCGGTATCAAAGGAGCATCACGCACTGCAAGAAGTACAGGTCGGTCGTTGGGGCGGCAATGTCTTCATCAATCCCGACCCCGAGGCGATTGATTTCAAAAAATCACTCGGTCCGATTCCCGCGATGTTTGCCGATCATCCGATGGAAGAACGGTACACGGTCGTCCATTTGCGCAAGCAGGTGCGCTGCAACTGGAAGCTGACGCAGGAAGCCTTCATGGAAGGCTATCATGTGCTGGAAACGCACTGGGACGGCATGCCCTTCTTCGGATCGGCCTACTCCCAATATGACAATTGGGATGACGGTGACAGTCACATCAATCGCCTCGTCACTCCTTCGGTCGCCCCTGATCTGTGGGTTGAGGATTCAGTCTCTCCCTTCGAAAGCGCACGGCAATTTTGCCTGACCATGGATTTGCCTGTCCCCTCTTTCGAGGATATTCACACCGTAGCGCAGGCGCGTGAATGGTGCGCAATTCAGCGCCGTCAGGCGCTTGAGGCGGCAAGCGGATATGACCTGTCGGACAAGCCGCATTCCTATTTCCTCGACATGACAAAAGCTTTTGTCTTTCCCAATCATCATCCCTGGTGGGGTGAAGCGCTCGCTTGGTGGTATCGCTTCCTGCCGGTTGGCAGGGATCCAGACCTTTCAACCATGGAAGTGCGCATTACCGCCCGCATTCCCAAGGGTCAGAGCGCACCGCCGCCGCCGCCGCCCATCGATCTGGGGCCTGATGACCTGACCTCCGAGTGCGAGGCGCTGGGCGTCGTTGGCCACATTCTCAATCAGGATATGTCGAATCTTGTCGAGATCCAGAAAGGCCTTAAGGCGGCGAGACCGGAGAAGGCCTTCATGACGCTGGCCCGCTATCAAGAATCGAACATCCGACATTTCCATAACGTGTACAACAAATTGCTTGGCCTTGATTAAGCTAGGCAGGGAAACGGACTTTCCCTGCCCGGATCCCTGCCAGCTGTCCAGAGCTGCAAAATCTCTTGCTCGCAACGCAGCTAGCGCTCGCTATATAGCGGCGAAGGATGCCAAACAGTGATTTGTACTTACAATCCATGCAAGCTTGGACCATCTCGGACCTGCCTTGCTTTACAGAAATAGGATCGAAAAATGAGCGAGAATGCCGAAGCAATCCGAGAAATATGTGACAGCATCATTCGCAGGGTCGACCGCGCCTATGTGGCCGAATGCGGGAAGCGGAACGAACTGCCGAAAAAACTCTGGGACATGTGGGCCGAAAGCGGTCTGCTTTCGATCGGTCTGCCAGAAGAATATGGCGGTTCGGGCGGGAGCCTCTCCGACATCGTGCTGGCGATGGATCTGCTGCACACCGAGGCCTTGCTCCTTCCCTTGGCGGTCCCCAATTTCATGTCGCGTGGGCCACTGCTGAAATTTGCCAGCGAAGAACAGAAGCGCCGCTACCTGCCGCCCACCGCCACCGGTGAGGAATTCTTCAGCTTTGGCATCACCGAACCGGATGCCGGTACCAATACGTTCAAGATCAAGACCACCGCCATTCGGCAGCCCGACGGGACCTTCCTGTTAAACGGCGGCAAGACCTATCAGACGGCGTTCGTGGAATCGGCGCATTGTCTGCTGGTCGCAAGAACCCAGCCTTATGATCCGGAGGACCGGACCAAGGGCATCTCCCTGTTCATCCTCGACACCAAATTGCCCGGCATCAGCGCCACGCAAATGGACATCGGCATGTATCTGCCCGAAAAGAACTACACGACCTATTTCGACAATGTCGTTCTGCCCGCCGATGCACTGGTGGGTGAAGAAGGGCGCGGTCTGAATATTCTGTTCGACAGCCTCAACTCGGAACGCTTGCTGGTTGCTGCGATGAACGTGGGACAGGCCGATTACTGCATCAACCGCGCCGCAGAATATGCCAAAACGCGCGCCCCGTTTGACACCCCGATCGGCGCCTATCAGTCGATCCAGCATCCATTGGCGCGCGCCAAGACTTATAATGAATCCGCCCGCTCGATGATGTATCTGGCGACCGCAAAGCATGACCGTGGCGAGAATATTGGCGTCGAGGCCAATATGGTAAAGGTCCTGGCGTCGGAGTCCTTCAAAATGGCCGCAGAAATCGCCATGACCTGCTTTGGCGGCGCTGGCGTCGATGTAAGCCAGGACATTCTGCCCTTCTATATCGCCGCACAGAACAACATCGTGGCGCCAGTCAATAACCAGATCGTTCTGAGCTTCATTGCCGAAAAAGTTCTCGGTCTCCCCAAATCCTACTGAAGCCCGAAACGCAAGCAAGATGCCCGGCAACAGAATTCCTGTTGCCGGGCTTTTTTATGAGTCCTTTGCGGACTGGGTCGCGTGATCGGTCTGAGGGCTTCCGGAAAAGCCCCCTGCAATCCGGCATTCACCAAAGAATAGCGCTTATTCTTCAACCCACTGAACGGCATCATCCAATCCGGCCCGCCGTGACCGGAAGCTGTTTGCTGGATGGTCTGTATCCGGATAACCGAACGAGGCGCCCAGGACGACGAGGCGATTGTCGGGTATATTGAAATGTTTCCGTATCAGCGGTCCGTAGCCGGCGATCGCTGCCTGGGGGATCATGCCAATGCCCAGACTTTGCGCCGCAAGCAGGAGGCTGCCGATATACAGCCCGCAATCCAGGACCCCATAAGGCCCCAGCTCGCGCTCCGATGTGACGACAAGCATATGCGGCGCGCCGAAGAAGCGAAAATTCTCGAGCATCTGCTTGCCCGACGCGGCACGATCACCAAATTCGACACCGACACTTTCATAAAGTTGCCAGCCGACTTCGCGCTGCCGTTCCTTGTAAATGCCGCGATAGGCCTCTGGAAACGAAACATCCGAATCCATTTTGGGCATGCCGTTTGACTTTGTATCTTCTGTCGCCGCAGCAAAAAGGGCATTGCGGATTCGCTCGGTGCCTTCGCCTTCGGTGACAATCACCTGCCAAGGCTGCGAATTGCACCAGGATGCTGTGAGCTGCGCGATCTCCAGCATTTGTTCGATTTTGGCGCGCTCTACCGGGCGATCCTGATAGGCCCGACAGCTGAAACGATTGACCAGCAGGTCTGCCAATATAGCAGCCGGATTTTTCGCGCTTGCGGCGTCGTCGCTCTTGATCGGGGAGACACGCTCTTGTGAAGTCATATGTGGTCCTTTTACCGGATGGAGAGCGAGTTCGAGAATCGCCGCGAAACAAAGGTTCAGTGTAGCGGGTTGTAACTGTCTATCGAATTCATGGCCATAGGCTGGCCCGGCTGTGCAGCAACAGACAGGTTGGTTTTCATCGAGACGAAATCATGCATCATACCTGACGTGCCAATTTGACTGAGATGGAATGCTCGCTTGTCCCTGTCTTGGGCATCGACCGAATTTTCTGGCCGCCATTCGGTGCAACCGTCACTGTAGCTATGAAAAAAACCGTTTGCGGCAGCGCGGGCAGAAAGATGGGAGACGATATGGCTCGGCTAGAGAATAAGATATGCCTGATATCTGGCGGTGCATCCGGCCTGGGCGAAGCCATGGTCCGTCTATTCCGTGAAGAAGGAGCCGAGGTTTACCTGGGTGATATCGATGCCGCTCGTGGAGAAGCGATCGCCGAAGATTGCGGCGCGATATTCCTGCCGCTCGACGTGAGCGAGGAAGATCAGTGGGTGGCCGCTGTCGAGCGAATCGAAAAAGACCGGGGCCGGCTCGACGTTGTGGTAAACAATGCGGGGATACTGGGCACGGGTCCGCTGGAGACGATTGATGTTGCGCGCTGGGACCGGCTGTTTGCCGTCAACGTGACCGGCGTCATGCTGGGCTGCAAACATGGCGGCATGCTGATGCAGCGCAATCCGGGCGGCAGCTCCGGCTCGATCATCAACATTTCTTCCAACGCCGGCATTCTGGCAACCGCTGCGGATTGCGGCTATTCCGCGACCAAGGGAGCCGTGCGGCTGATGACCAAGTCGATCGCGATAAATTTTGCCAGACGGGGGCTTTCCATTCGCTGCAATTCCGTTCATCCGGGGCCGACAGACACGCCGATCTTCGAGCCGTGGCGGTCAAACGAAAAGGCTTCCGCGCAGCTTGACGCAACCTTGCGGGAGATGGTGCCGCTGGGCCGTTTGGGTCAGCCGCGGGAAATCGCCCATATGGCGCTATATCTGGCGAGCGATGATTCGAGCTTTTCCACCGGCTCCGAATTTGTAGTGGACGGTGGCGGAACCTCGGCACTGGCAGGGATGTAAGCGATGGCGAAATCAACGATAGGGGTCGGCATTATCGGCTATGAGGTCGGCCGCAGCTGGGGTGCGACGGCCCATGTGCCAGCGCTGCGCAGCCTGCCCGAATTCGACATTGCAGCAGTAGCCACCACCCGGCAGGAATCGGCGCTGGCCGCAGCGAAAGACATCGGACTTCCTGAAAACCGGGCCTTTGCCTCGGCAGCAGAGCTTGCCGCCTGCCCGGACGTGGATGTGGTCGCCGTCACGGTGAAAGTCCCTTTCCACCTCGACCTCGTGCGTACAGCGATTGCTGCGGGCAAGCATGTCTATTGCGAATGGCCGCTGGGCAATGGGCTGGAAGAAGCGGAGCAGATGGCAGCCCTGATCCGCGACAGCGAGCTCCGCGGCGCGATCGGCCTGCAGGCGCGGTGTGCGCCGGCGATCCGCTATGTGAAGGACATGGTACAAGCGGGTGAAATTGGCGACCTGCTCTCCTCCCATATTTTTGCAACGGGAATCATGTGGGGCGACTGGGTCAATCAGCCCAATGCCTATGTGCTGGACGGTGCCAATGGCGCGACGATGCTGACCATTCCGTTCGGCCATGCGGTCGATGCGATGTGCTATGCGCTCGGCGAATTTCGCGATGTCACGGCCGTAACCGCCACCCGGATTCCCAAGGTCCGGCTTGTCGAGACCGGCGAATTTCTGGACAAGAATACGCCGGACCAAATCATCGTTTCCGGCCAGCTGGAAAATGACGCAGTGGCGGCAGTGCACTATCGCGGAGGATCATCGCGCGGGGCAAATTTCGTTTGGGAAATCAATGGCAGCAAGGGCGACCTGCGGCTGGAGGCACCGATCGGCCATGCCCAGATGGCTGACCTCGCTCTGAGTGGCGGCTTCGGAAAAGATCGCCAGCTCGCCCCCCTCGAGATTCCGGCAACATATCGCTGGGCACCGGAGGGCCTGACCAACCCGGCGCTGAACGTGGCGCAAAGCTATCTTCTGCTCGCCGATGATTTGCGCGACGGCACCCACAGCGCCGCCGATTTCGACGATGCGGTCGTTCGCCACCGACTGTTGCAGGCGATCGAACAGGCCGCGCGATCGGGCAGCAAGGTTACGCTGTAACGCACAATATCAGGGAGAATATCAATGCCCCGCTTCAAGATGCTTGTATTGTCGAGCCCGGTGGATGGACGCGATGACGAGTTCAATAGATGGTATGACGATGTTCACCTGCCTGACGTTTTTCGGGTTCCCGGGGTCGTCGGCGCCGAGCGGTTCCGGATGCGGTCGGGTGATCAGTGGAAATATCTCGCAATATATGAACTGGATTGTGACGACAGTGCCGCAGTCGAAGCCGAACTGATGAAACGGGCCGGAACGGCGGACATGGTGATGAGCGAAGCGTTCGACATGGCCAGTTTTTTCATGGGCAGCGCCGAGACAATTACCCCGTATCGGTCGGCAGGATCGGCCTGATCGGCTTCCGTCGAAAGAAGGCTGGGCGAAACAGAGTCGCCGATGAGAGCCGCCGGACCGGCAGTATTTAAACACAATCTTGTCTTTGATGCTGCGGTTGGCTCCGCCCGCAAAATCCCGACGACGGGTTGCGGGGTTTCCGGATAAACGGGACACAGGACCGTGTCCGTGCGCACAAAGGAGATATAGCATGGGTGAAAATGGGAAGTTGCCGGTTGGTTTCGATCATTGCGTGATCGGGTCGAGCGACATCGAGCGGTCCGATATATTTTACCGCACGGTGTTCGGAGCCGAGATCGATGCACCGATGGACAATTTCCGGCAATATCGGATCGGTGATGTGATGCTGAGCGTCCACGGCCCCGGCCTCGCCGCCATGGCGCCACCAGAACTCCTCGCTACGCTGCCGGTTCAGCCGGGCGGCAGCGACCTGTGTTTCCGGTGGGATGATACGCCCGATTCGCTGGAGCAGCATTTGCACGATTGTGGAGTCGACATCATTTTCGGTCCCGTGGAACGAATGGGCGCGCTGGGAAAAGGCATCAGCCGCTATTTCCGCGATCCTGACGGATCATTGCTGGAGTTCATCATTTATGCCGATGTTGATGTTTGAAATGAACCGCAGAAACCCGCACGAGGCCGCGTAATTTTACGGCGCCACCGATTGCTCGCCTTTTCTCGCCCTGGATGAAAAGATGCCCCCCTTCAAGGCGAAAACCGCGATTCCTTGATGCGACTTCGCCCGGCTCAAGACCAGCATCGACGGGTTGATCGCTTTCGCTCATCCACCCCCCTTCATTTTACCGCCCACGACAAGTGCTCCTGCAATGTAGAGCAAACCGATGCTGTATAGTGCGACCTGCAGTTCGCTTAACGGACCGCGTCGCCGAGGAGCGACAAAATATAATTTGGGAGGATTAATAATGGCATCTTCATACGGACGGCGGCAATTTTCAACCTTGTTGCTAGGCTCGGTCGCATTCGCGGCCATAGCAAGCAGTTCACAGGCGACTGCCCAGGAAAACGCAGCACCGCAGGAATCTTCGGAAGCAGATGAGGGCGTGATCATCGTGACCGCACGTAAGCGCGATGAACGACTCATCGATGTGCCGGTCGCTATTACTGCGGTGTCGGGGGATGACCTGTCCCGCAGCGGCATCAACGGCACGGACGCTCTCGCGCGGAAGATTCCCGGCCTCGTGGTCGGCGAAGGCGGCGGCACGGTCCAGGGCGGATCACTCTCGCTGCGCGGCATTTCCGCGGCTGACTCCAACCCGCTGGGCGACCAGGCCGTTTCGTTCAACATTGATGGCGTGCAGGTTGCACGATCGTCGGTCCGCAGGATGGGCGATTTTGACATTGCCGGCGTCGAAGTATTGAAGGGGCCGCAGGCCCTGTTCTTCGGGAAGAACAGCCCGGGCGGCATCATTTCAACCCGCACCGCCGATCCGACCGACCAGTTCGAAGTGGGCGGCAAGCTTGGTTACGAGTTTAACGCCGACGAGTTGCGCGGCGAAGGCTATATTTCCGGCCCCCTGACCGATGGTCTGGGTGCACGCCTTGCCGTCTATGGCTCGACGATGAAGGGCTGGGTAAAGAATATCGTACCTGAGACCGACCCCTTCTTTGGCGGATCCCGTACGCCGGAAAGCGACGAGATTGCCTTCCGCGGAACGCTCAAATTCGACAATGGCGGCCCCTTCCGTGCACGCTTCAAGCTTTCCTACAACGATGTCGTAGGGAACAGCAGTAGCGGCAATATCCAGACCGTGGATTGCCCTTCAGGCACGCCAACCACGGGCGGTCCTGTCGATTGCACCGGTGACGATCGCATTGTTCTGGCCAGTCTTGGTCCCGATATGGCAAAGATCACTGCCTTGGCAGGACCATTGGCAACGACGTCAAATCCGGCGGGCAACCCAAAACTGCCTTATTCCTCCTTCGGCGATGGCTCTCTCTACTCCCACTCGAAACAGTGGTTGTCCGGTCTCGAACTCAACTATGATCTTGCCGATGATGTAACGATCACTTCGGTAACCGGCTTCTACAAGCTCAGCTTCTTCAACCGGGCGAACTATACCGCGACAAGCCGGCCCGACGCCATTCTTGGCTCGGTCAATTTCCTGGACATTCGCGAGATCAGTCAGGAACTCCGCGTCGCAAGCAGCTTCTCGGGGCCCATCAATTTCCTCGTCGGCGGTCAATATCAGGACACCAGCGCGATCAGCGCTTCACTCGCCGCATTTGGCGCGATAGCGGGACAGCCATCGCTCTTCGGAGCGGCGCGTCCAAGCCCCTTTGTGGTGTCGAACTACTATCTCGACCAGGATGGCAAGGCCTATTCGTTCTTCGGCCAGGTACAGGTGAAGCCGATACCGGAAATCGAAATTGCGGCTGGCGGTCGCTACTCCCACGAGGAAAAGGAACTGATCTCGGTGGTGAACCGCGCGACCGAGCTGGTTGGAGCCCAGCCGTTTCTGTCAAACGGCGGAAACAAGAAGACGTTCAACAACTTCTCGCCGGAAATCTCGATCAGCTATCGTCCAACAAGTGACCTGAACATTTACGCTAACTACAAGCAGGGCTTCCTGTCTGGCGGTTTCAACGGCGGCTCGTTCAACGCGGCCGGTGATTTCAGCTATCGTCCACAGAAGGTCAAGGGCTTCGAAGGCGGTATCAAGAGCCGCCTGTTTGACGGCATGGTGTCAGCAGACCTCGCTCTATACTCGTACAAGATCGATGACCTGCAGGTTCAGGTGACAACGCAGGGCACGATTCAAGAACTGAAGAACGCCGGCAAGGTCTCCTCAAAGGGAGCCGAGTTCAGTCTGACCGTGCGGCCAACCACCGGCCTCTCGCTTTACGGCAACCTGGCTTATGCTGATGCCAAGTACGACCAATATTATGCCTCCTGCTATATTGGCCAGCTGGCCCTCTCGCCCGGCACCGGCATTGGCCAGTGCGCCAGCCAGCCGAACCCGACCAACGACAATATCGTCGGCGTGCTGCAGAATCTGAGCGGAACGCAGTTGATCCGTTCGCCTGAATGGAGCGGCAACGCGGGTTTTGTATATGAAACACCGCTGACCGACTCGACCAAGATCGAGTTTGCCAGTGGCATCAGCTTCAGCGACAGCTATGTCACGAGCGCGAGTTCGCAGCCCCGCTCCCGCTCACCCCATTATACCTTGCTCGATGCATCCGTCCGCGTGGCAGAAATCGACGACAAGTGGGAATTGGCGCTGATCGGACGCAACCTGACCGACAAATATTACTGGGCCCGCGCGACGGATAACCCCGCTGCGTCGGTCAATCCGAACCAGCTGGCCGATCAGCACGCATCCGTATCGCGTGGTCGTGAAGTCATGCTCCGCGTCGGATTCAAATTCTAAAGTCTCAAACAGTCGGACAATGAAGAAGGGCGGCAAGCAGATTGCCGCCCTTCTGTTTTCTGGATGCCGCGATTTCGGTCCGAGCGGTTTCCGTCAAGCGACCACAAGCCGATGTCGACGTCCGCCTTCAGGTATTGATCAAAAGCCTAGTGGAGGCACTGCCCCGCCACCAGTCTGACCCATGCGGCTCTGATGGATCCTGCAACGGGTTTCATGGCAGCATGACGGCCTCCGGATTGAAGGCAACGGCTTTGGCGTTCAGCGATATTTCTCGGGCACCGGAATGTTGAAGGCTCTTGCCGCATTCAGACCGACGAGCTTCGCGCGCGTATCCTCGCGCAGATCGTTGCCAAGCGTGCGGTACAGCGCCTCTGCGGAATGCGGCCAGCTTCCTTCATGATGGGGGTAGTCATTGGCCCACATGAAATTGTCCTCAAGACCGAATTGCTCAACCAAGGCGATCGCCGCCTGGTCTTCGCCAAAGGAAGCGAAACAATTGCTGCGGTAATATTCACTCGGCAGATTTTTCAGTTTTGGCCGCACCCAGAAATGATGCTTGAGATAGGATTCATCCATCTTCTGCAGCATCCACGGCACCCAGCCCGCGTCCGCCTCAATCGTCGAGGCCCGCAATTTGGGGAAGCGCTCGAACACGCCCGATGCACACATATTGACGATCGGCTCAATCGTTGGTGAAAGCGAGTGGCAGACATAGTTAATGATCGCACCGCCGTTGCCGCGCGCTGCGCGGGGGTCACGGCCGGTGGAAACATGGTAGGTGATCGTCAGATCATGATCCTGAATGGCGGCCCACATGGGATCGAAAATCGGCAGGTTATAATTGATATCGCTGACGTCATGGGGCCCGAAAACAGGTTTGCATGGCAGGGTCAGCACGCGATAACCGAGCTTCGCGACGCGCTCAATTTCGGCTATTGCCAGATCAATGTCAGCGGTGCACAGCGCCGCGGCCGGGCTGCACTGGTCGATAAAGGGTCCGCAGACCTCCATCGCCCAGTCGTTCCAGACCGCGGCCTGGGCCGCCACCATTTCATTATTGTTGATAGACCACATCAACAGGGCCGCGCCGTTGGGGAAGATGATTTCTGCATCAACGCCATCCAGCTCCTGATCTGCGATCCGCTGGAGACCGGTGATGACGGCGCCGTCGAGGTCTTTTTGCAGGAGATCGGCACCGGACTTGGAACGAAGCAGATCCTCTCCTTCAAAGGCGAAGTTGACCAGTCGTTCGGGACGCGCACCGGGCATGATGATATAACGCTCGCCATCGTCGCGCTTTTCGATCTTCGGCAGCAAGTCATGGAATTTCTTATCCATCCGCTCATGGAACAGCTTCACCGGCGGCGACAAATGTGTGTCGACAGAGACCATGAAATGCTTGTTGGGACCTGGACGGACGTCACGCGTCCATCCTTCAATCTTCGGCGTTTCGAGACGCCACAGATTTTCCTTGTTAACGGTAGCGGGTGCTTGCGTGTCCATGATATTCTCCATCTCCATCCACATTTGATATCGACCAGCTGCACTTCCGCGCCAATGGCGAAGTTTTTTGGCACCGTTGAATTATTTTCAACGGGCAGCGCCTGCCTGACGCAGAGGCTCAACCATCCAGCAGATTACGGTGAGGCCGATCGACCCGCAAAGGCCGCTGATAGGATATGTCGCTTTTGTCCCAGCTTCCCGAGAGAAAAACAGATGGGTCGAGGGCCGCGCCTTTCGGGCCTGTCTCGGCATTCCATTCGACCAGGCAAGCGCGGTCGGCAATGGCCCACAGATTCCCGCGCCGCTCGAAGCGATCAACATAACGACCGCCGACGAGATCGCATGTACCGTCCGGCCGTTTGAGAACGGCAAAAAAATACATTTCGCTATGCGCGGTGTCGCCATCAAGGTCGATCACCTGATTGCTCACATAATGCTGATGCTGCACCCAGTTCTGGCCGTGGACCGTGTTGGCGTAGTCGGCAAAACCCGCCGGATCACCGATATAATCGCCATGATCGTCTGTCGCATCGGCATGATAGGCGGAAGCCATCAGTTCCTCGTCATGCCGGTCAATGCCCCGTGTGTAGCGCAGGGAAGCGTCGCGAATCGCTTCCTTGTCCAGAAGCCGTTGCACGGCCTTTACATCCAGTTCCATAGCATCCCTCCATCCGCATAAATTGTCAGATCGCCCAACTCTCGGGGTTACCGGCCGCCTGTTTCCACGGGACGATCCAAACTCATGCCGCCCGGTAACAGAAAAGGCTCATCGCAACGGTCCGGACAAGCTCGTCCCGCTGGTTGAACAAGAGATTCTCGCCGGTAACGAAATAGCCTTCGCCAAGCCGGGTTTTGCGAAGCGGACTGCACGAGACGAGCCGCTGCTTGGTACGCAAAGTTTCGCCGATGCGCAGCGGTGTATAAAAATGATAGTCGGCCTGAGTCACTACCGCCTCCGGGCAATCTGGGGGCGGAAAAGGCACCCCGCCCTTGATGATTTCTTCGCGCAGCGCCGTCATCAATTCCATACCATGCAGATTGCGCTTGATCGGCTCGGGAACGTCGGCACCGGGCTTGCGGTAGCCAAGGCCGACATTGAGCGACGAATCTGCGCCGAAAAACAGTCCTGTGGGCGGGGAGATCAGCGTGCCGAACGGGGAAGCGGCGGCATATTCTCTATCCCAATAGAGCGGGTTCCAGTCTTCCAGCGCCTCGCACCAAAGGTGAACATCACTCGGCAACAGCGGATCCCGGGGCTCCCAGTTCCCGTCACGCTCTATGCCCATCATGGCCCGGGCGAAATCAGGCATATCATCGTTCGCAGCGGGTTCTTCGCCAGGCGAGCGCTCACGGAATATGGCAGGCATCTGCCCGTCAGCGGACGGCATCTCGATGGTCGCGGTTGCATTTACAGCGCTGGCGGTGGATTGAGTCGCTATATTGAGATCGACGATATCGACCAGATAGCTGCCGTCCTCTCCGCGATATTTCCGCCCCACCTTGCCGCTTACCGTGAGCATGTCGTCACGGAGACATTGGGCGGTCATGCGAAAGGTGATGCGCCGGACCAGGCTGGCCGGGCCGGACCAGTCGGTCACCAGACGCGTGAACAGACCGCCGACCTGGGTGGTTGAAATGAAGGCATCCTCGGCCCCCACGGCTTGCGCATATTTGGCATCATGATGCACATAATCGTACAAGCCGGTCGCGCGTACAAAGGCGACAAGCCGGACGAGGCTCAACTCATATTCGAACGGGGGAAGGATATCGCCTTCGCTGACATCCTCCCAGTTGAGGGACGGATAGGAATTATGGTCAATCACGAGGCGTTCTCCCCTGCTAGTTTCTGCCTTAGAAAATCGGCTGTATTCTGTGCGGCGGATGCCGCGCGAACCATGTCCATCCGCGCGGCCCGATATTGCTGCGCCCCGAAAGCAGGCGGCCGTTGTTTCAGGCGCCTTGAGCAGGCGCGCCATTCCGCCTCACCGCTTAACGTCACCAGCATCTGCTCGTCATTTGCTTTGTCTCTCTATATCTGCCCATGGTCTATTAGCGGGCTGCTATGGCCTCAGGATGCAGACTGCCTAGCCTGCACGAGAAGCGGTTGCATTGCTGAATATACCAAACATCGCCGAAACATCCTGCAGGGCACGAAGCATGTCATTGAGATGCGTACAACCCTGCGTGCCGCCTAGAGCCTGGCCCACCGAATCGCGGAACTCCAAGGCTGGACGCCCAACCAGAATATTGGCAGTGGCCGGTGCCGCCTGGCAGGTTCCGAACGGCAGCACACGCGCCTCTACATCAATGGCGATCAGTGTCATTTCCGCAGGATCAAGGCGTGCTCGCAGGCCATATTCGTGAAAGATGGTCCTGATGTCATCGCGTCCGCGAATGACGGAACTGTCCTGAAACCAGGCGTCGACATGCACAATCCCGTCTTCGACCCAGAGATCCGTCCAGCGCAGTCGCCAGTGATTGGGTGCATCAATTTCAACAAGGTCATGCCACGCAAACGGGTCCGTATCCGACACGGGCGACATTGCAACCGGGTGATCCGCATTATTTTCGTCCATCCGGCCGTCTGCTGTAATCGCTTCCGAACCCGGAACATAGCTCAGGCATAATCCGGTAACCGGACGTTCTCTGACGGAACTCAGTCCGACCTTCCGGAAATATCCGTCAAGGCCTTCTGCGTCCCAGTCATACCATGCCGAACTGGCCATGAAGACCGCACCCGCCATGTCTTCCAGCAGGCGACAAAGCAAGGTGCCGCCCTCCCTTTCTTCCGGTATCCTGTCGGCAATGGCCCGTCGCAGGTCTCCGCCCGGAGTCAGTCCGGCAAAATCTGCAAGCGTATCGGACTGGCGACTGGCGCTCAGGGTAAGCAGTCGCCGGTCGGGGGCGAGTATCGTCTCGATCCAATCCGAGCCCAAGGTTTCGGGCGCGTCCGTCCCCTGTCCGGTAAACAGATCTCTTGCCCGCCCGACCAGATGATGCGGACCGGTCGCTCCGGCAGGCCAGATCGACTGGAGCGAACTGGATCGCCGTAACGAATTGGGTCTTCGCGGTGGCGGCGGACCGGCGGTCCGATTTGCTGCAGCAGCATGGTTTGACATCGATAGCTCCACAAGAAGGGTTAGGGCGCAAGCCCATCATTGCTCCTCCCCTAGACGGCTGCCAGCGCCAGGCGTCTTTCGGATTTTGGCCACACTGTTGAAATAATTTGAACGCTTCAATGAAATTTGCGCTTCATCATCGCAACGAACGACTTTGCGAGCCGGACATTGGCGCCTTCGTGCACGATGATGCCGAGCGGGGGCGGCATGTTGCATATAATGTCCAGTGGTGCGACCAACTGACCGGATCGCAGATAATCACCGATCAGCGATTGCACGCCCAGCGCCACTCCCAGTCCACGGGTTGTTGCCTGATAGAGGAGTATCGGATTGTCGACGGTGACGGCCGGGGCTGGGCAATCGCCCCGGAAACCTGCGGCCTCGAACCACATGTTCCAGGCGCCAAATTTAGGCAGCGCTTCCAGCAGCGGCAGCGATAGAAGATCCTCGTAACTGGCAATCGGATGCCTGGCCAGAAACTCGGGACTGCAGATGGGCACAATGCTGAGGTCGAGCAGCGGCTCCGCGCCATTCCGTATCGTGGAGGGCGAGACGGGCACGATGCTGATATCGCAGCCGGCTGCACGGCGGCGACCGCTGGTCAGGAGCTCGAAGCGGACGCCGGGATTGTCTTCCTGAAACCCTTCCAGCACGCCCAGCAGCCACTGGTCATGAATGACCGGTGGGGCAGAAATGCGCAGCAAGGGGCGCGCCGCATGTTTGCGCAAGGCACTCGTTGCTTTCTGAAGGAAAGCGAGACCGGGTCGCAGCTGCTCCAGAAAATCTGAACCTTCGGTGGTCAGCTGCATGCGGCCGCCACTGCGATCAAATAACAGGATTCCCAGTTCCTCCTCCAGCGCCTGGATACGATGGCTGATCGCGGACACCGAAACGTTCAGCCGCTCGGAAGCCACGCGCAGGTTTAGAAGCTCCGCAACACACACGAATGTCTCGATGCCTCGCAGCGATGGTAGCCGGTCCGTCATGGCCCCGTTATCCGGCAACCGCCCGCAATTGGCAACTGACGGAATCCACTTTTGCACGGCGATTTAGGGCACAGGGCGCGAAGCGCATGATGCAACTGGAGATAGTGCTTGCCCTCAGCTGCAAGACAGCCGGCCCGGGCGGATAGGTGCTTCACAGCGCGCACCATAATATGTTCTCATTGACGGATCACAAGGAGCCTTACGATGCCCAAGATCGTTATTCTGATCAAAAAAAAGCCCGGCATGAGCCGCGAGGATTTCATCCACCATTATGAAACAAGCCATGCCGAGATCGGCAAGCGCTTGCTGGGCCACCTGTGGACCAAATATGTGCGGAACTATCCCATTTCCCTGATGGAATATCAGCCGGAGGATAACGCGGTCGAAGACAGCTATGATGCGGTTACAGAGATATGGCTGAAGGACGAGGCGGCCGTCGAGGAGATGAGCCGCATCATCAACCTGCCGGAGAATAACAAGATCATTCTGGAGGATGAGGAAAAGTTTCAGGACCGCCTAGCGACCCGTCTTTTGATGGTCGAGGAATATGACAACGGCACCACATTGCCGTGACCTTCCTGTCCCCAAAATCCCGGCCACCATGTCGTTATTAGGCGGACGGCAGCACTTGGGGATACTGGACCCGTTGCCGTATCTCCCGCATCCGATGCCGGCCGCTGGTTCACTGGCCCGATTGTGCAATATAGTCGAGATTTGCACTGATGAATGAAATGGAAGCTCTCGTTGCCAGCGAGGAAATTCGGAAGCTCAAAGGGCTGTATTTCCGGGCTATGGACACGAAGCTATGGGATCTTCTGGACAGCGTGTTCACGCAGGACGTCATCTGCGATTACCGCGGCGCTCTCGATACTTCTGAAGAACCTGCCGGAGAAGATGGCGACAAGGACCTGATCAGCGGCCTGGCTGCGGTGAAGGACTATATTCGTGCGGGTTTGACACCTCTTGTCTCTGTCCATCAGGGGTATATGCCGGAAATCACCGTCGACAGCCCCGAAACCGCCAGCGGAATCTGGGCCATGACCGACCATCTGTTGCTGCCCGACTCACCGACCAGGGAAATCGTTGGCTACGGCCATTATCACGAAACTTACCGAAAGATCGCCGGCAACTGGCGAATTGCGACGTTGAGGCTGACGCGCCTGAGGGTCGACTTTGTCTCCAGATGAATTCACGCCTCTCGATTGCACTATCCGGCAATTTGCTAGCGAACTGTGGACAAAAGCGACCTTCCCACCCCTCCCGATGGAGTGATACTGTTTGAATATTAGGAAAGGCGCTTGGCGACCAAATCTCGAAATCGAGCGATTGGTCCTGTAAGCACAATCGACGAGGACAGAATATGTCAGTAACATCACGTGCCGCGATCGCCATGGCACCCGGCACTCCGCTTATCATTGACAAGGTCAAGGTCGACGCGCCGGGCGAGGGTGAAGTTCTGGTCGAGATCAAGGCCACGGGCCTTTGCCATACAGACCTTTCCGCGCTGGCCGGCCAGGTTGGCTCGCTGGTTAACTTCCCGGGGATCCCCGGCCATGAAGCTGGCGGTGTGGTGGTCGAAGTTGGTCCCGGCGTGACCGATCTGGAAGTCGGCGATCACGTGATCCCCTATATGTGCCCGGAATGCGGCGATTGTGATTTCTGCCACTCCCCCAAAACGAATTTATGTGCAGAAATGTTTACGGGCCATGACCTCAAGACAAGAGCGGAATATAACGGTACGCGGCTCCATTCCTTTCACGATCTCGGTACCTTCTCCAATTTTGGCGTCTATCGCGAAATCAGCCTTGCAAAAGTGCGCAAAGATGCGCCGTTTGAACAGATTGCTTATCTCGGCTGCGGCGCCACCACCGGCCTTGGTGCGGCGATTATCGAGGCGCAAGTGGAGCCCGGTTCGACGGTGGCGGTCATCGGCCTCGGCGGCATTGGCCTCAGTGTGATCCAGGGAGCGCGCATCTGCGGCGCGAGCAGGATCATCGCTGTTGATACCAATCCTGGGAAAGAAGCTCTGGCCCGCAAGATGGGGGCAACCGAGTTCGTAAACCCGAAGACGCTCGACAAGGAGCTGGGGCAGCATATCGTTGAAATCACCGGCGCCGGGGCCGACTATGTATTCGAATGCGTCGGCGCGATTTCCACTATCCAGCAAGCTTTCGCCGCCACGCATTTTGCGTGGGGCGTGTGCATGGTCGTGGGACTGGCCCCAGATGGTGAAATGCTCTCTATCCCCCCGACCGACCTGCTCTTTGGCAAAACTCTCAAGGGGTCGTCCATCGGCGGCGCGAAGTGCCGTTCCGGAATACCCAAGCTCGTTGATCGCTTGATGGAGCGGGAGTTCGATCTCGAAAGCCTGATCACCAACAAAATTTCGCTCGACGAGATTTCCTCCGGACTCGACGCAATGGAGCGTGGGGAGGGTATCCGAACCGTTGTCATGTTCTGAACATGCGCAGCACTAAAAACCAGTCACTTTGCTTGTCACATCACTTTAATTCAAAGGTGCAATCATGAACGAACTTACTCCCGACATCACGAAATATGGCAACAAGAGCTATGTCCGCGCCGTGCACGGCACCCAGTTTTCCGACATGCCGCAATATGTCGAATATATTAAGCAGGCCGGCGAGGAGGTTCCCTGGACCGCTGCAGAACGCGGCACCCATCAGCCAAAGAACCAGCCGCTTCCCTACGAATATTATCTCGACCCCAAATATGTCCCCGACGAGATCGAGAAGATCTGGAAGAAAACGTGGCAGGTTGCCTGTCGCGCAGAAGACATTCCCAATGTCGGTGATCGCGTCTCCTACGAAGTGGGTCCCTTGTCATTCATGATCGTCCGGTCGGGGGAGAATGAGTTCAAGGCGTTCTGGAACAGCTGCCGCCATCGCGGACGCCGTCTGTGCGGTGACAAGCCCGAATCCGGCGACATGATCCAGTGTCCCTTTCATGCCTGGAGCTATGACCTCAATGGCAAGCTGACCTGGGTTCCGCGCTGGGAGGAGTTCGAGAAGGCAACGCCAAAAAATTACAGCCTGCGTCCCGTCCAGTGTGACACATGGGGTGGCAATGTTTTCATCAATCCCGATTTGGATGCGGCTCCGCTGAAGGACGCGATGGGCGTTATGCCCAAACATTTCGAGGATTGTCCGCAGGAAGATCGCTATACGGCCGCTCACATCAAGAAGAAGGTCAAGATCAACTGGAAATCCGGTTTGGAAGCGTTCCTTGAAGGCTATCATGTCCTGACCACTCATCCCAGCGGCATGCCCATTTTTGGTTCCACCTACACGCAGACCGATTGCTGGGATGATGGCAAAGCTTCGGTAAGCCGGCTTATTACACCGGCTCTCATCCCGGATGGCTGGGTCAAGAACGATATCTCGCCTCGCGTGTCGCTCGACCTTTTCTGCAACACATATGGCCTTCCCATCGCACCTGAAGGCGTTGGCGAGACGCTGGCGGAAGCCCGCGCCTATGCCGCAGAAAAGACGATAGAAGTGCACAAGACCCAATCCGGTGTCGATTATACCGGACGGTCCATCTCCTATCTCGTCGACATGCACCAATGGTTCATGTTCCCGGCATATTTCCCATGGTGGGGCGAAGGTCTGTCCTGGTGGTATAATTTCACGCCGCTGGGCGACAGTCCGGACGAATGCATTATGGAAATTCGTTGGCTGCGGCCGCTCGCCAAGGGTGCCAAACGGCCGGAGAAAGCGGAAACGGTATGGATCGATTTCGATCAGCAGGGCCGCGATTTCCCCGAAACCGGGCAGGTCGGCTTTATTATGGATGAAGATATGGAAAACATGGAAGAGGTGCACCGGGGCATGAAGGCTGCTGATCCCGGCGCCGCTCGCCCCATTCTCGCTTCCGAACAGGAGGTCCGCATCCGCCATTTCCATGAAGCATATATGAAGGCGATGGGCATAGAGATTTAGCCCTTTTCAACAATGTGGTGGGAGCACGCGACCCGAGTTCGCGGCCCCCACCGCAGCAAAACTTGACTCTGATTGAAGCGGTGCTCGCCAGACTGGCAAAATCACCCACATTGCTCTTTGATAGAGCCTCGTTTTTTTAACATCAACCGCGAAAAGGAATGTGTCTTGAGCAGCAATCCTGTCGACGTCGTAAAGGCATCCTATGAGGCCATGCTAAATAGGGGGGATCTGGAAGGCTTCTTGTCCTTCTTTGCGGAAGATGGCGTTTTGCTGGAAGCGGATTCCCTTCCCTATGGCGGGCGTTTCACAGGCCCGAACGAGATTCGCACTGCACTGATGCAGGTGATGGAAACCTTTAGCGCCTTCAGTTTTGAGCCGGATATTTTTGCGACGACCGGCGAATGGGTGATCGCGTACGGAAGCTTTGCCGTCACCGTCCGAAAAACCGGCAAATCCGTGACCTTCCCGCTCGCAGAAGCCGCACATGTGATTGATGGAAAGATCAAGCTGATCCATCCCGTTTACGGCGACACCGCGGCTATTCTGGCCGCACTCCACTGACAGGCGGTAACAATAATAATTATCAGGAGAGACAAAAATGATCAAAATTATATATTTCCTAAAGCGCAAGGCCGGCACGACACCCGAACAATTTCGTCAACATTATGAAAGCAGCCATGTCGTTCTGGCCAAGAAATATATCGGCCATCTGCTCACTGACTATATACGCAATTACCCGACCTTTGCCTTGCTCAACCCGAGCGAAATTCCCCCGGGCACCGAACCCGAACCCTATGACATCGGCTATGACTGCATCACCGAAATGCATGTTCCAGACCAGGCTGCGGTCGATGAAATGACCCGGATATTCAACGACCCCGAAATCAATCCGATCCTGGTAGAGGATGAACTGAGATTCCTGGAACGCGACAAGACCGTGATGATCATGGTTGAAGTGGTCAACACTGGCTTCGGACAGGGATGACCGTGAGCAGCTTACCACAGACTTCGGGTTTCAAGCCCGGTATCCGCGATACGGTTGTACATCTTCTGGCAAGAGCGGCAAAAGCCTACCCCAACCGGGAATTTCTGGTGATCGACGGGGAAGCAGTAACCTACAGCGACATCGAGCAGCGCTCCAACGCGATGGCACGGGAGCTGAAAGCGCTCGGAATAAGCAAGGGCGAATGCGTCGTTACCTTGTTCGACACAAGTATCGATATGGTCATATGCTGGTTTGCGGCAAACAAGCTCGGTGCGATATGGGTTCCGATCAACACCGCCTATCGCGGCGATTTTCTGAAGCATCAGACCACCGACGCGGAAGCCAAGATAGTCATATGCGACGAGCATTATCTGGAGCGCTTCACGCATATTGCGGACAATATTCCGTGCGTGCAGTTGATACTCTGTCGCTCGGCGGAGCCACTGCCGATTTGCAGCATTCCTATCCATCCTCTGGACGAGTTTCGCGGTTCCGATACTTCAGCGCTGCCCGTCGTCGTAGAGCCGGGTGATCTCGCCGCCCTTCTTTATACCTCGGGCACCACCGGCCCTTCAAAGGGCTGCATGATCTCGCACAATTATCTTGCGGCGGTCGGCCGAATCAACCGTCGACTGACTTTGCTCGAGGAGGGCCAGACACTTTTTACGCCGCTTCCGCTGTTCCATGCGGCGGCCCTATCCAATCTGCTGTCCGTAATGGAAGACGGGTCGCGCATTGCGATAGCCAGCCATTTTTCCGTCACGCGCTTTTGGGACGACATCGAACAGTCGGGTGCCGTCGCAGCCATGCTTATGGCTTCGATCTTCACTCTGGTAGCGCAGGCTCCAGATTGCGAGGCAGCCAAACGCTATCACGGCAAACTCAAAATGATCTACGGCATGCCGATCACACCCGAGGATCGCAGGATCTGGAAAGAGCGTTTCGGCGTAGAGATCGTCGGAAGCTGGTCTTACGGTCAAACCGAGGCCATCCGCATGACCGGCATTCCCTATGATCAGGAGGCGCCTGAAACCTGCGCAGGCCGGCCGCTCGATGAATATGAAATAATGATCTTCGACGAGAATGATCAACCCGTGGCCGATGGCACGGTTGGCCAGATCGTTTTCCGCCCGCGAGAAGCGAATGTCATGTTTGAAGGCTATTGGAAGCGACCGGAAGCGACCGCAGCCGTCTGGAAAAACATGTGGATGCATACCGGCGATCTGGGCAAGATGATGGACGGCTATCTCTATTTTGCCGACCGGGCGAAGGACTATATGCGCTCGCGTGGAGAAAATGTCTCCAGCTTCGAGGTCGAACGGGCCTTCAGCGCCCACCATGCTATCGCCGAAATCGCCGTCCATGCCGTAGGCCTGCAGACCGGCGAAGATGATATAAAGGTAACCGTAGTCTTGCGGGAAAATGCGCGCGTTACCGAGCAGGAACTGTGTATCTGGAGTTTGGATAACCTGCCGCATTTCGCAGTGCCACGCTATGTCGAGTTCCGGGACAGCCTGCCGAAGAACCCGACGGGAAAGGTGCTCAAATACCAGCTGAGAGATGAAGGCGTGACTCCCCTAACCTGGGATCGAGAAGCAGCGGGAATACAGGTCCGCCGTCGCAAATAACGCTTCAAATTACACAATATCAAAGGAAAAACTATGCGCGCTTGGTTAATTGAAACTCAGTCTGGTTCGCAGGCTCTGAAATCAGTCGAAGTGGACAAGCCGGTCCGTTCTGGCACGGAAATCCTCGTCAAAATGACAGCACCGGGCGTTATCCCGTTCGACGTGGCGATCATCAATGACGAGAACGAAGCGAATTTCCCGCCTTGCAGCCTGCCCCTGATTCCCGGCAACCAGGGCGCTGGTATTGTCGATGACGCAGGCCCGTCGAGCCGGCTGAAGGCTGGTGACCGGGTAATGTTCGGCGCCTTCCCCTATGGCTTCATGCGGCCGGGAAGCTGGGCGGAATATTGCGCGGTGGAAGAAGATCATGCCTGGAAAATTCCGGACTCCGTTCCGGATGGCGCTGCGGCACAGGCCTCGGTCGCCTATCCGACCGCCTATCGGGCCTTGATGGAGGCCGGCTTTGCCGCGGGAAAAACGGTGCTGGCGCCCGGCATTGGTGGCTCGGTGGGCAATGCTGCTTTCCAGCTCGCTCGTGCGCTGGGTGCCGCCAATGTCATCGGTACGACCAGCTCGACGGCAAAAGCCGAACAGGCCCGCGCCGCCGGCTTTGAAAATGTCGTGGACATGTCCAAACAATCGATGGTTGAAGGCGTGCATGCCCTCAATGGCGGAGAAGGCGTCGATATCGTCATCGACTCACTGGGCGGGCAGATTCTCGCCGAAACGGCCAAATGCATCAAGCGATACAGCAAGATCATCGCACTGGGCTTTGCCGCCGGTCGGCAATCGACGATCACGCTGGCGGACCTGATCCTCTTCCGTGGCAGCATTCAGGGCTATGGTGTCTATACATGCACACCCGAAGAATGGGCCGATGCATGGACCGTGTTCACCGAACTGGCCGACGCGGGCAAGATCAAGCCCCTGTTCGACCGCAGCTTTCCCTTTGACCAAGCACCGGCCGCGCTTGACTATATGGCGACGGCCAGGCCCTTTGGCGGGGTTGCGCTCGAAATCTGAGCCCGATCGCGCGGATAATGCAACAGAAAGACCCGGCGGTATCCCTACCGCCGGGTCTTTTCCTTTTCGTTCCAGTGCGTTCAATTCCGTGAGGACATAGCCCTTTCCAACAAGGCTTCGGCGATCCGGTCCTTCAGCGTTTCCGGAGCACCGTCGAGCATTTCGTTGACCAACGCGCGCTTGAGGAACAGATGGCAATCATATTCCCAGGTGAAGCCCACTCCGCCATGCAACTGCACCGAATCTTCGGCAATGCTGCGAAAGGCCCCGGCGGCCATCAGACGCGCCTGTGTGGCAATTTCAGCCCATCCGCCGGATTTCTGCGCATATGCAGCGCTGGCATGCCCGGCCAGCGACCGGGCGAGTTCGAGCGCAACCTTGTGGTCCGCAGCACGATGTTTCAAGGCCTGGAAGGAAGCGATCGACCGGCCGAATTGCTCGCGGCCCATCATATAATCGACGGTTTCGGTCAAACATTGTTCGGCCGCACCCACACAGTCCCAGGCCAGAGCAAGTTCGCCGTGCGCTCGCGCCAGAGCCAGGGATTCCGGCAATGCAATGCGCACCGCATCCGCCGGCATATCGCTGAGCACCACATCTGCAAAGCTGCGCGAGCGATCCCAGGTTTCCACGACTTCGATCGAGATGCCGGCCGCGTCCGCCGCTAACAGATGGCAAGCATCGCCGCTCTCCGGAATGAGCAGCAGGTGGGTAGCCAGATCCGCACCCGGCACCATGGAGATGCGCGCTGACTGAAGCGAAGCGTCTGCGGGTAAAATGACGGTGGCGATCCGGTGCCCCTCTTCCGCAATCGCCTGCAGGGCGGTCAGCGCTTCCTGCGAGCCATCTGCGGCAAGCACGTCGATTGCCGCCATGGTGCCGGCTGGCCAGAGCGGCAACAGCGCTCGCCCGGCTTCTTCATAGATCGGAGCGAGGGAATCGAAATTCTGCCCCAGCCCGCCCAGCTCTTCCGGGATGGTCAGCAAATACCAGCCGAGGTCGCTCATCGCGCTTTCAATTTCCGCCCGTCCGCCATCGCGGTCTTCCCACGGGGCGCGGCGATCGACCTTGTCGGAAAGCAAACGCCTTGCTGCATCACGCAGCTCTTCGGTATCGATCCCGCTGTCCAGTTCGCTCATGCCATCTTCTCCCGCGGCATCTTGAGCACTCGCTCCGAGATGATGTTGCGCTGGACCTCATTGCTGCCCCCCGCGATATTATATTGATAGCTGTTCATGAAATCGAACATCCAGTTTCCGGTCTCATATCCCGCACCCAGGGTATAATGCGTGTCACAAAGCGCAGCCTTGCCACCAAGCCGGAGCCCCAGCGCCGTAAAATCACGCGACAGGCGCGAATAGGCAAGTTTCAAAATCGATGCATCGCCTATCGCCTCTCGGCCGGCAATGCGGTTGGCCATCAATGTGGTCAGCATGGCCCGCAACGCTTCGATCCGGCCCGAGATATCGACGATTTCCCGCCGTGTGGCGATATCGATGGCGGAAAATCCCTCTCCGCCTGCGCTGGCGGTATCGACCAGCTGCCACAGCGAAAGAGCCATCCGCTCGGTCAGTTCTACGAGACTAAGGCCGCGCTCGGAAGACAAAGTCACCTGCGCAACCTTCCATCCCTCATTCTCGACCCCAACGAGATTCTCGACCGGTATTTCGACCTCATCGAGGAAAATTTCAGCGAATTCCTCGTCGCCAGTGATCTGCTTGATGGGCCGCACCTCGACCCCCTTGGACTTCATGTCCATCAGGAGGAAAGTGATGCCCGCCTGCTTGGGGCCGCTGCTGTCGGTTCGTACCAGAAGCAGGCACTGGTCAGCGAAGTGGCCGAGCGTCGACCAGATTTTCTGACCGGAGACGACATAATGGTCGCCCTTGCGTACCGCGCGTGTCCGCAACGCGGCCAAATCCGATCCCGCGCCCGGTTCCGAAAAACCCTGACACCAGACTTCGCCATTGAGAATAGCCGGCAGATGCTTTTTGCGCTGCGCATCGGTCCCGCATTCTACCAGCGTCATCGCGGCATGGTAGAGCGAAACGAAAAACAGACTCATGCGCGGCGCACCCGCACGCGCCAGCTCTTCGAATATCGCGATCTGCTCAGCGAGGGATTTGCCGCCGCCGGGCCATTCCTTCGGCCAATGGGGCGTTGCATATCCGGCCGCCACCAGCTCCGCGAAAAATTCGCGCTGCATGGCCAGGAAGCCGGGGATATCGTCACCCCTTTGCCGGTCGCGCCAGTCTTTTGGCAGGCTGGCAGCCAGCCATTCGCGAATTTCGCGGCGCAGCGCCTCTATGGAATCGGATTCTTTCACAAAGCCTCCTTGCAGACTAGTTGCCCGTAAAGATTGAGCGCCAGCGTACAGCCCCTCTTATGCATTTTCTGAAGGGCCGCATCAGTCATCTCGGGGGCATACGGATTGCGCCATCGAGCCGGATCGTTTCACCATTGACCATCGGGTTCTCGACGATCTGCTGCGCCATCATGGCGAATTCGTCGGGGCGACCCAGGCGCCGGGGATGCGGCACAGCAGCGCCGAGACTTTCGCGCACCTCGGGCTTTACCCGTTCCAGGATCGGCGTGTCGAAAACGCCTGGCGCGATGGTGCAAACGCGAATTTGATGACTGGCAAGATCGCGCGCGGCAACAATGGTCATGCCGACAACACCCGCCTTGGCAGAAGCATAGGGAATCTGCCCGATCTGCCCCTCGAAAGCGGCGACGGACGCGGTCATGATAACGACGCCACGTTCGCCGTCGATCGGTTCGTTCTTTGACATACGGGCCGCACCGAGACGCAGGACGTTGAAGCTGCCTATCAGGTTTATGCGTATCACCATTTCATAGGTTTCGAGCGACCCCGGATTGCCATCCCGATCGACCACACGGATCGCTCCGCCACGGCCCGCGCAATGAACCACCGCGCGCAGTGTCCCGAGTTCCTCAGCGGCATCGAATACCTCGTTCATCTGGTCGACATCAGTCACATCCGCAGCCACGAAGCGCGTGCCATTGCCCATGGCTTTGGCAACTGCCTCGCCGTCCGAGACCGGCAGATCAGCCAGCACCACCTTGGCTCCGGCGGCGATCAGCCGCTCGGCCGTCGCGCGCCCCAGTCCAGATGCGCCACCGGTGACCACTGCTACAATATTCTTAACTTCCATCTTGCTGTTCTTTCCTCAGATTCGTTCTATTATGGTGGCGTTGGCAAGGCCTCCGGCTTCGCACATCGTTTGCAGTCCATAGCGTCCGCCGGTTTCTTCCAGCCCGTTGAGCATGGAGGCCATCAGCCGCGTTCCCGATGCGCCGAGCGGATGCCCGAGAGCGATTGCACCGCCGCGGGGATTGAGGCGAGCAGGGTCTGCCTTGATGTCGTTCTGCCAGGCCAGCGGTACAGACGCGAAAGCCTCGTTGACTTCAATATGATCGATCTGGCCGATGTCTAGACCGGCCTTCTTGAGCACCCGCTGCGTGGCGGGAATAGGCGCAGTCAGCATCAGCAACGGATCGTCACCGATCACATCGAAAGCGACGAAGCGCGCGCGCGGGGTAAGGCCGAGACGGTTTGCCGCCGCCTCCGACGTGACCAGCGCGACAGAGGCACCGTCGGTGATCTGGGAGCTGTTTCCCGCCGTCACACTCCAGTTGATCTCCGGAAAACGCTCCGCCATTTCGTCATTGTTGAATGAGGTCTTCAGCTGAGCCAGCCCCTCGGCCGTGGTACTCGCCCGGATTGTCTCATCTTGGGTTACCTGGCCGCCCGGCGTTTCGATGGCGATAATTTCCCTGGCCAGCCGGCCGTCCTGCCGCGCCTGTTCTGCAAGCTGATGCGAGCGCGCGGAATAGGCGTCCATATCCTCGCGCGAGATTCCCCAGCGCGCGGCGATCAGCTCTGCCGACACACCCTGTCCGACGGTGCCGGGGAAGCGTTCTTCATAGGCTGTGCCATGGGGATCCTTGCCCATGCGCGCGCTGCCCATCGGCACCCGGCTCATGGACTCGATTCCGCCCGCGAGAACGATGTCATAGGAACCCGCTGCGATGCCCTGTGCGGCGAAGTGAACCGCCTGCTGGCTGGAACCGCAACGGCGCTCCACCATCGTGCAAGGCACATGAACCGGATAGCCGGCTCCCAGCCAGGCTGTCCGCCCGACCGGCACCGCCTGCTCGCCGGCCTGACTGACGCAACCCATGATAATGTCGTCGACCAGACCGGGATCGAGATTATTGCGTTCGACCACACCAACAATCACCTGGCGCAGCATATCGGCGGGATGGACCTCCGAAAGCGCACATCCAGGCTTTCCCCTTCCCATTGGCGAGCGGGCTATATCAACTATTACCGGGTTATTTTGCATCAATTATCTCTTCCTGCCGACAAACGGCTTTCAACCGTCAAACATATATTATGTATGTAGCCTTCAATGATGCGCGGGCGAGGCCAAGCGCATCCGAGTCAACTCCGCCTTCCACTCAAGACAAGCTCAGATTGTCGTCCAGTGAATAGGCTCGCGGCTCCTCACCGGCCCGGAATTTCCGCGCCCATTCCGCATCGCCGATCATCGAGCGGCCGACAGCCACAAGGTCAAATTCGCCGTTCGCGAAACGGGAAATCAACGGCCCGAAGTCCGTCACGGCAGCGGTTTCCTTGCCGCTATCATACATGCCCTGATTGATCCCGATTCCGCCCACCGCCATGGAATATTTCCCGGTGACTTTCTTGGCCCAGCCAGCGAGATTTTCCGGGCTGCCCTCGAAACAGGCCTTGTTGTAATAGCGCACGCTGGCATCGAAAACATCCGCTCCCGCGTCCGCGATCGGCTGGAGCACTTCCGCCAGTTCGTCGGGAGTATCGGCCAAAGTTGCGCGAAAATCCTGCTGCTTCCATTGGGAAAAGCGAAAGAAGATCGGCAGATCATCGCCAATCGCCTTGCGAATCCGTCGCACCATTTCTGCCGCAAATTCCGAGCGACGCCCCCGGTCACCACCCCAGCGATCGTCCCGTTGATTGGTCCCTTCCCACAGGAAATTGTCGATCAGATAGCCATGCCCGCCATGCAGGGCGATTCCGTCAAAACCCACGGCTGCGGCGTTCTGCGCACATCGAACGAATGCCTCAATCGCTTCCTCGATATCATCCTCGTTCATCGGATCGCCGATGCGAGGCTCCGGCGGGATGCTCTTTGGGTCAACCGAGGTCACCCGGTCGAGCGGCCCCCAGATCCCGGAGGGGCTTACACTGCGGACATCGGGATAGGGGCCGGTTCCGGGCTTGCGCAACACGCCCTGGTGCCAGAGCTGCGGCACGATTTTCCGCCCTGCGCGTGGACCTTGTCGACGACTTTGCGCCAGCCGGCCATTGGCCCGTCGCCAGCAAGCAACGGAATATTATCTTCGCCAAGCCCGGCGTCTCCCAGAGCCGCGGGATGGTCGACAGCGACACCTTCCGTAATGATAAGACCCGCTTGCCCAGCCGCGCGCCGTTCATAATAGTCCGCGACCTGATCCGTCGGAATGCCGTCGGGAGAAAAACCGCGGGTCATCGGAGACATGACAATCCGGTTCGGCAAGGTAACGCCCCGGATGGTCAGCGGTTCAAACAGACATTCACGCTCGGACTGGACTGCGACGGTCATGGCTTGCCTACCTCTTGCTTTTTATCAGGGATATCGAACTGCGATTCCTATTCGGTTGCATGGACCTTGCCAACGGGTGCGCGAGCACAAGACAAGTGCGAGTGCAACCAAGTGCAAGAACCAGCAGCTATCCGTGAATTTGGCCGCTCACGACAACTGCGATCAGTTGATCCGCCGACCACGATTCTGCCAATATGGCTCGCGCAGGGTTCTGCGAAGGATTTTCCCGCCCGCGTTGCGCGGGATTTCCTCCACCAGATGGACATGTTTCGGAAATTTGAAGCGAGCAATCTTGCCATCCAGCCAGTCGCTGATCGCTTCCCGCGTTACTTCGACACCAGATGCCGCAACGACTATTGCAGTGACTTCCTCGCCCCATTCATCCGACGGGATTCCGATGACCGCCACATCTGCGACATCGGGATGCCCGAAAATGGCATTTTCAACCTCGGCAGGATAGATATTCTCTCCGCCTGAAATGATCATGTCCTTGGCACGGTCGAGCACATAGAGATATCCGTCTTCATCCATTGTCCCGATATCGCCGGTGCGAAACCAGCCATCAGGACCGAGGACTTCGGCATTGGCATCGGGCCTTTTCCAATATCCCGTCATGACCGAACCTGACCGGACGACAATCTCCCCGGTTTTCTGAGGGGGAAGCAGGGTCCAGTCGTCTCCGACTATTCCCACCTCCACGCCAGGCATAGCCCGGCCTGCCGAACGCAAACGACCCGGCACGCCCGAGATATGGTCCTGCGGCGACAATGCGACAACACCGCCCGCCGCTTCGCTCATCCCGTACATTTGTACAAAGCCGCAGCCAAACATCGCCAGCGCATCCTGCAGAAGGGCCTCCGGAATGGGGGCAGCGCCATATGTAATGAACTTCAGCGAGTCGAAATCCGTCGAACGGGCATTTTCATGCTCCATCACCATGCGCATCACCGCAGGGGCGAACAGAATATGATTGATCGCTTCCTTCTCGATCAATGCAAGCGTCTCGCCGGGATCGAACTCGCGAGCGATGACGACGCGCGAACCTGCATAAAAGCCAAAGCACGCATAAGCCGTCCCAGCGATATGCGCGACCGGCAGGACCGATCCGAGTGTGGAACAAGCCGTCGGAAACCATTCCAGACCCGCGCGATAGCCCGGTGCCCGCAATGCCAGGAGGTTGGCATGGGTCAGCATTGCACCCTTGGGCCGACCGGTGGTACCGGAGGTGTAGACCTGAAACACAGCATCGTCCGGTCGGGGCGGCGCCGGCAGATTCTGAAGCGATGAACCTTCGCCATCTCGCGGCGGATATTCGCTCAACTGGGAGTGGGTCAATCCGCTTTCATCGGTGAGTGACAGCGCAACATCGCGGAACGCTTCGTCAGCGAACAGATGCCGCATCGTCGAATCCCGAACGATATAGGCCAGTTCATCAGCAGCAAGCTTCCAGTTGAGCGGAACTAGCACCGCGCCGATGCGGGCGACCGCCAGCAGCAACGCAAAATAGGCATCGCTGTTCTTGCCGAGATAACCGATGCGGTCCCCCGCTCCCAGTCCTTCGCGGACAAGCTCGGAGGCCAGTGCCGATGCCCAGTCGCGCAAGCCGCAATATGTGGTTTCGCGCCCCTCGAACATCGTCGCAACCCGGCCGGGATCTTGCTCGGCATGATAGGTCACGACCGACCAGAGAGTCGTCAACTGTTCGTGGATCAGTTCGCCCTTGCCAGACATCCGGTTACCGCCCGCTCCACACCGGTGCCCGTTTTTCGGCAAAGGCAGAAGCGCCTTCGCGGGCATCTTCCGAAGCGAATACCGGCGCGGTGATCTGGAACTGTCGCTCAAACATTTCCGCCTCGGGCCATTCGCCACTTTCGAGAATGACTTGCCTGCTGACTGCGACCGCCATCGGCCCGTTGTTGGCGATTGTGCGTGCGATCTCAAGCGCTGCCGTCAATACCTCGCCTTCCGGCACCACCCGGTTAACCAGACCCGCTGACTCAAGCCGTGATGCAGGAAAAATATCCCCCGTCAGGACGAATTCGAGAGCGATCTTCGTCGGCATTTGCCTTGGCAGGCGCACCAGCCCGCCTGCATTGGCGACCAGCCCGCGCTTGACTTCGGTCAGACCAAATTTGGCTGACTCAGAGGCAACCACAATGTCGCAGGCCAGCATGATTTCAAAGCCGCCGGCCAGCGCATAGCCTTCGATGGCGGCGATAAAGGGCTTTGTCAGCTTCGCCTGGGTGACTCCGGCAAATCCCGTCTCCGGCAAGCGGACCACTTCGCCGCGCAGAAATGCCTTGAGATCCATCCCGGCACAGAAATTACCGCCAGCGCCGGTTATGACGGCACATCGGATTTCGTCGGTTTCGTTCACCTCGCGTACCGCTGCCTCGATGGCCAATGCGGCTTCCCGATCGATCGCATTGCGCGCCTCGGGCCGGTTGATGGTGATGATGGCAACGCCATCCTGAATCTCAAACTCTACTGCCATGTCTTTTCCCCCGTGCATTTGCTGCACGCAATATCTCAGATTGATCGTGCGATGATTAACTTCATGATTTCGCTTGCGCCGCCGTAAATGCGGAAGGCGCGCGCATCCTTGTACATTTCCGCAATCGGATATTCGGTCATATAGCCATAGCCCCCGAACAGCTGCAGGCATTCATCGATGACAAACGCCTGGGCCTCTGTGACGAACAGTTTTGCCATGGAAGCGGTCGCTGCATCCAGCTTTTTGGCCAGAAGCTGTTCCGTGCAATTATAAAGAAATGCCTTGGCCACCGTTGCCCGGGTTTTGCATTCGGCGAGCTTGAACTTGGTGTTTTGCTGGTCGAACAATGTTCCGCCAAACATCTTGCGCTGCTTGACATGCTCAACCGTAATCTCGAGCGCAGCTTCCATCATGCCCATGGCCTGCCATGCAATTACCAGCCGTTCCTTGGGAAGCTGCTCCATCAGCATAGGGAAGCCCTTCCCTTCGACTCCGCCGATCAGATTCTCTGCAGGAACGCGCATATCATTAAAAAACAGCTCCGCGGTGTCGCGCCCCTCCTGTCCCAGCTTGTGCAGCAGACGGCCGCGCTCAAATCCCTCGACCTTGTCCACTTCGACCGCAAACAGCGAAATGCCCCTGGCTCCGGCAGAGGGGTCCGTCTTGGCGGCCAGCACCACCAGCGAACAGCCGTGACCATTGGATATGAAGGTTTTCTGGCCATTGATGACATAATGGTCGCCATCGCGGATGGCTGTCGTTTTCATGCCCTGAAGGTCCGAACCCGCACCCGGCTCGGTCATCGCGACGGCAAGCAGGGTTTCACCGGACACAGCGCCGGGCAACCATGCCTTGCACTGATCGTCGGTTGCGTAATTATAAATATAGGGCGCGACCACGGTCGTGTGCAGCGAGAATGCGAAATTGAGAGCATGCTTGAGTCCCTGCCGCTCCATGACCACCGCATCGAAGCGGAAATCGAGGCCGGAACCGCCATAGGCCTCGGGAATGGACACCCCCAATATGCCTGCATCCCCCGCCTTGCGCCAGAAATCCTGATCAACATAGCCTTGCTCGCGCCATTGGGTCAGCGTGGCGGGACCGGCATTCGCATCAAGAAAGCGATCCACGCTGTCGGTGAACATGCGCAGTTCTTCGTCGTCCATGAAGGCAGGGCGCGGCAGATCAAAAGCAGACAAATCAAATCCTCATTCTAATGGCAAATCATTGCACCGAGGATGCTCTATATCAAATGGCCCCAAATCCAATTGACCCCAGATGCAGTGATACCATTCATGGCTTGCACTGACGGTTTTCTTTCTCTCGTGTCCGACGTCAGGAGATAGTATCGACAGCCGCCAAAGGGAGAGAAGGAATGCAAAAAAGCTACGACGTGATTGTTGCCGGATCGGGATCGGCAGGCATGACAGCCGCCGTACGGGCTGCGGCCAAGGGGCTAAGCGTGCTTGTCATTGAAAAGGCGCACAAGATCGGCGGAACATCCGCAACTTCAGGTGGCGTTACATGGATTCCCAATCATGGCCTCGATACCGACGACAACCGGGAAGAAGCGATGACTTATGTGAAGGCCGTAGCGAACGGCCCGATCAGTGAAGAGCGCGTTGATATTTTTCTGGATACCGGACCCCAGATGATCGCCTTTTTGAAGGAAATCGGCATGGAACCCGTTCCCATGCCGTGGCCGGACTATTTTCCCGAGGCACCCGGCGCCCGCGCCGATCGCTCCGTGGTCTTCCCGATGTATGACGGGAGCCGACTTGGCGAATTTTTCCCGCTGATTCGGGAACAATTCACGCGTTTCAAGCTGATGAACCGCTATACAATGGACTTTATGGAAGCCAATACGATCTCCACGCGTTCGCCTGGATGGAAACGGGCATTGGCCAAGGTCATCGGTCGCTACTGGCTGGATCTGAAAACCAGAAAACTGACACGCCGCGACCGCATGCTGAGTCTGGGCGGCGCATTGATCGGGCCGCTGGTCGAGCAATTCATCAAGCTGGGCGGAGAATTTCGGCTGGGCACCGCGGTCAAGAAGCTGGTCTTCGAAAACGGTCGGGTTGTCGGTGTGGTTACCGAGCGGTTCGGGCGCACCGAAACGCTGCATGCGCACCATGGCGTGATCGCATGTTCGGGCGGTTTTGAATGGAACCAGGAATTGCGTGATCGCTTTTTCACCATTCCCGGCAGCATCCGCAACAGCAGCACCCCCGAAGATGGCAACAAGGGTGAAGTGCTGGAAGCGGGGCTGGAAATCGGCGCCGCAACCGAGTTCACGGAGACCGGATGGTGGGTGCCGACAATGTCGATTCCGCTGACCACCGCCTCCAATTTCGAAGAAATCCACCAGGCTGTTTTCGACGTGGGACGGCCGCATAGCGTGTGCGTCAACCGCAATGGCGACCGATTCGTTGATGAGGCCTGCGGTTATGACCGGTTCGGCAATGCGATGATGGAGGACCAGCTCAAGACCGGAGCCAATACGCCATGCTGGCTGGTGTTCGACGCTACATTCCGCCAGAAGTTCACGGCTGGCGGGATCATGCCAACGGCTCTTATGCCCGACCGCAAGATACCGCCGGACTGGTGGGACCATTATATATTCCGCGCGCCAACGATCGCTGGGCTCGCCGATAAGATCGAGATCAACGCCGACAAGCTTGCATCCGTTGTTGCCAGGATGAACGAATATGCCAAGTCCGGGGTCGACCCCGAATTCGGGCGCGGCGGCAATGCCTATGACGTCAATTTTGGCGACCCGGCGCTCAAGCCCAACCCCTGCCTTGGCGAGATCGGCAAGGCTCCCTTCTATGCGATCCCGGTCAGTCTCGGGGATCTCGGGACGAAAGGTGGTCTCAAGTGCGATGCCCAGTCCCGCGTTCTTGACAAGAATGACCAGCCTATCGGAGGCCTCTATGCTGCGGGCAATGCATCCGGCTCACCATTCGGCAATGCCTATCCCGGCGCGGGTGGAACCATCGGTCCGGCGATGGTGTTCGGGTTCATCGCTGCGGATATGGTGGCCGCCGAAGCGCAAAAGTCCGATCTGGGCCAGTTCACCCATAATCAGACATAAACCCCGGAGAATATGGCGGCTACAGCGTGTAGCCGCCATCCACGATCAGTGTCTGGCCGGTGAGATAGCTGGCCTTGTCGGATGCGAAGAAGGCCGCCGCCTCGCCAATATCCTCGGCCAGGCCGAAGCGTTGTAGCGGGATGGACTTGCGGAATTTCTCCCAGAATTCCGGCGTCCAGCGCTCGGCCATGAACTGCTCGCCAAGGCCAGCATTCATTGCCCCCGGCGCCACCGTATTGGCACGGATGCCAAAACGCCCCTCCTCTTTGCCGATACCGCGGCAGAGCGATTCGATTGCTGCCTTTGGAGCCGCGGAAATCGTGTCGCCGACGATCACGCGCGTATTCGCCATCGAGGTCACCGCGACGATCACACCGCCCCCCTGTTCCCGGAACAGCGGCAGCACGGCGGATATCACTCGGGTGAAACCCAGAACCTCGGTGTTGAACACTTCGTGCCACTGTTCTTCGGTCGTCTCGCTGATATAGGGCTGATCGATTTCGACGCCTGCGGAATAGATTGCAGCGCCGATAGGCCCGCAATTTTCGGTCACTTCTGCAATAGCGCTCCTGACCGATTTGCCGTCTGTGACATCGCATTGAACGGGATATCCTCGGCACCCTTCCGGCAGTTCAGCGGCAAGCGCTTCGGCCTTGTCGCGCCCGCGGTGATAGACGATGGCCACCTCTGGCCAGTCCTGCGCCATGGCTCGAACACAACCTGCACCCAGACCGCCGGAAGCGCCGAATACGATGGCCGATTTTCCTTTGCTATTCTGTGTCATGCTTTTGTTTTCCTTTTTCATGAGCGGATCGCACTACCGCCGTCGACAGGTATGATGGTGCCGGTGGTGAAACTCGATGCATCAGAGGCAAGCCACAGGACCGCTCGGGCCACTTCTTCGGGCTGGCCGATGCGCCCCATCGGATGAATCTTGCTATAGAGCGCATAGGCCTTTTCGCGATCCATTCCCGTGCGTTGCAGCTCTTTCTCGAACATCTCGGTTTCCGTCCCGCCAGGAGCGACAGCGTTGACCCGGATGGCATTGCCAGCGGCAGCGCATTCAAGCGCGAGCACCTGCGTCATCGCATTGAGGGCTGCCTTGCTGACGCTGTAGGCCGCAAATCCCGGGGTTACGCGACTACCGAATGCGGAGGAAATGTTGACGATGGCCCCGTGCTTTTCGTCGCGAGTCATTACCGGCAGCGCCGCGCGACAGCCAAGGAAGGGGCCGCGCAGATTGATCGCCATGTGGTCATCCCAATTTTCGTCGTCGGCCGCCGCCAGAGTTGAGCCCCGCGTTATGCCTGCGCAGTTGACGAGAATATTAAGCCCGCCATAGACGCGGTCGACCCTTGCGATCACCTCTTGCCATTGCCCGCCATCGCTTGTGTCCAGGGCCACGCCTGTCACATCCCCTTCTATCCGGGCGGCAGCGGCGTCGGCTTGTGCCTGCGTGCGCGCGGCAAGGGCGACTTTCGCACCTTCGGCGGCAAAGATTTTGGCGATACTGAAACCGATCCCTTTCGCCGCCCCGGTTACCAGCGCAACCTTGTCCTGCAGAACAGCCATAACTTCCCCTCCATTGCTTATATGATTGCCCGAATAGTGGCGTCATTGGGCGCTGCGGTCTAGTAAAGTCGCGTTGCTTCAATCCCATGCATGGAACAGTGCACTATCAGTCAATGCGGTCTGTGCGATTACAGCTATCTTGCAGGCTGATTAGAGGAGTCTCCGAATTTGGCCGACAGTATGAAATACCAAACATTGAATCTGACGATATCCGAAGGAGTCGCGGAACTGCGATTTGCAAGGCCCGATCTCCTCAACCGATTCGACATGGATGCCCACATCGAATTCGTTTCGGCTCTGGAGGAGGTCGCCAGCCGGGTACCGGACGTTCGCGTCCTTATCCTTTGCGCTGAAGGGCGAGCCTTTTCAGCCGGCGGCGACTTCGACGAAATGCTCGATGCCCACAAGAGCAAGGCGATCCGGAATGACATGATAAAATATGCCAAGAGTGTATTTTACGGCGTGTCGGAACTGCCCATCCCGGTCATCTCTGCCGTACAGGGGGCGGCTATCGGCCTCGGTGCGACCATCGCCACCCTGTCCGACATCGTGGTCGCCTGGAAAGGCGCCAAGATAGCGGATACGCATGTCAATGTGGGTATCGTGGCCGGTGATGGCGGTATCATCAGCTGGTCCCAGTCGATCGGCATCAACCGGGCCAAACGATGCCTGCTGACCGGCGAAATTATCACCGGCGACCAGGCTCATGCCTGGGGCCTGGTCAGCGATCTGGTCGACAATCCTGAAGATGTTCTCCCCCTGGCACGCGAACTGGCGGGAAGGATCGTCGCCATGAGCCCAAATGGTGTCAACGGGACAAAGCGCGCTTTTGCACGGATCACGGGCTTGCTCGCGGCCCAGGCGCTGGGGCCCGGACTTGAAATGGAAATGGAATCGATGGCGAGCAATGACTTGCCGGAAGCGCTTGAGAAGCTGCGTCAAAAATAGCCGCAAGCGGGGAATATAAAACAGAATGATGGAGAGATAACCCGTGAATTATACGCATGTCCATACGCCGCTCAAGATCGGAAATATCACGATCAAGAACCGGATTTTTCGACCCGCCCATGCCACCATATTGGGAAAGGGAGGCATGAGCGATGCCCTGATCGCCTATCACGAGGCACGGGCGCGCGGCGGCGCTGGCCTTTCGATCGTGGAGGTCGGCTCCGTCCACCCTACCAGCCCCCTGGCAATCGACCTCTGGAAAGCAGAGCTTGAGGACGGCTATCGCAAGCTGGGCGACATGGGCCGCCGCCATGACATGAAAATCTTTCAGCAGCTCTGGCACGCCGGCCATCACGGCATGCCGCGCGATGGTTCGCCGCCATGGGGTGTCAGCGCTACACCCAGCGTCGAGGTTGGCATTGTGCCGGTCGAAATGACCAAGTCGATGATTGCCGAGATTATCGAGGCCTATGCGCTGGCAGCGCGGCGCATGGAAGCATGGGGACTCGACGGCGTCGATGTCCATTGTGCCCATGGATATCTGCCGGGACAGTTCCTCTCCGCCAACACCAATCTGCGGGATGATGAATATGGCGGCGAAACGATCCAGGAACGGTCCCGCTTTGTCATCGAGTTGATGGAAGCGGTTCGCAGCGCCGTATCCAGCAATTTTGTTGTCGGCGTCCGCCTTGCGCCGGATCTGACCGTGAAGGGCGTCGATGAAGAACAGAATCTCGCGATAGCGCTGATGCTGGAGGATCGCGGTCTTACCGATTATATCAACGTCTCGGTCGGCAATTATAACAGCTATACCAAAATGGTCGGCGGCATGCATGAGCCGGTAGGATACGAACTGCCGACCAGCGTACCGATCACCCGCAAGGTGAAGTCGCCCACGATGGTGGTTGGTCGTTTCCGGACTCTGGAGGAATGCGATCAGGTCATCCGCGCGGGTGACGGGGACATGGTGGGTCTTGTCCGCGCGATGATCGCCGATCCCGACCTTGTGGTAAAGAGCCTTGCTGGCAAGGTCGAGGAAGTGCGTCCCTGCATCGGCTGCAATCAGGCATGCGTGGCGCAGGTTTCTACCGAACATGGCCATCTGGAATGCGCGGTCAATCCGGGCAACGGACACGAGTTATATCGCGGCGATCACAAACTTGATCCGGCCGACACAGCCAAACATGTACTGGTCGTGGGCGGCGGCCCCGCCGGTATGGAAGCGGCGCGCGTGGCAGCGTTGCGCGGACACAAGGTTACGCTCGCCGAAGCCAGTCCTGCCCTGGGCGGTACATTGCGTGCGGCTGCCAAGGCGCCGACCCGCCACGGCATGATCGATATCGCGACCTGGCTGGAGAGCGAAATCTACCGTCTCGGCGTCGAGGTTCAGCTGTCCACCTATCTCGACGAGGACGATGTGATCGCCAGCAATGCGGAGGCCGTTATCGTGGCCACTGGCTCTTTTCCGCGTATGGACGGCATCCAGCATTCGCACCCAGGACAACCGATCCGCAATTTTGAGCGCAAGAACGTCATCAGCGCGTTTGACCTGTTCATGCAGCCCCCGGCCAATCTGGGGAAAACCGCCGTGGTTATTGACGATGTCGGCCATTATGAAGGTCTGGCAGCGGCAGAGCATCTGATCGAGCAGGGACTTTCGGTCACCTATGTCACGCGTCTGCGGATGCTGGCACCGCTTGCACAGGGTCCGCTTATGGTTGAGCCATTCCTGACGCGGATGCGCGGCAAACCGTTCGACTATCTGATCCGCCATCGCGCGGTCGAGTTTACGGAAGACGCGGTGCTGGTCAGTGGCACCCATTTCACCGATGATGCGGATGTTCGCAGCCTCCCCGCCGATACCGTTGTTTTCGTGTCCGCCAATGCGCCCAATCGGGAATTATACACTGCGCTCAGCGACAGGAACACCGAGGTGCGTGTGGTCGGAGACGCCGAATCACCGCGTTTCCTGCAAACCGCTGTTCGCGAAGGTCATCTCGCAGGAGCAGCGGTCTAGGAGAAAACCGATGAGAGCGCTCGAAGGGAAGACCGCGATCGTGCTTGGCGCGTCCGCCGCCGGAGGCAGCGGCTGGGCCATCGCCGAACGTTTTGCCGAGGAAGGCGCCCGCCTCGTCGTCGGCGCACGCAGTACCGGGCCGCTGGAAGATCTGGCCCGGCAAACCGGGGGCCTTGCCCAGGCATGTGATGTCGCCGACGAGACACAGGTTGCTGCCTTCGTCGGGCGCGCCGTCGATGAATATGGGCAGCTCGACATTGCCGTGAACGCAGCGGGCCTGCCCGTCGGTGGTACCATTGCCGGTGCCCCGCTGGAAGATGCCCGCGCGGCGATGGAAGTGAACTATTTCGGCTGCCTTCATTTCATCAGACATAGTGCGGCAGCGATGACATCGGGGGGTTCGATCATCCTGTTCTCGTCACTGGCAGCCGTCCAGCCGATGGAATTCGTCTATGCCTATGGGTGCGCCAAGGCGGCGACCGACAGCCTGGTGCGGTACGCGGCCGCCGAATATGGCCCACAAGGCATCAAGGTAAACTCGATCCTTCCCGGCCCGATCCGGAGCGCCATGGCCTCGGCTTTGTGGACCGTGGAAGGGATGGAGGCCGCCTATGCCAACGAAATTCCGCTGCGGCGGATCGGAGAACCGGAGGATTATGCCGATGCCGCGCTATGGCTCGCCGGCCCGTCGTTCGTCAGCGGATTGAACCTCCATGTCAGCGGTGGCAATCAGTTGACCCGTATGCCAACCCTTGCAGAACGACCGGAGATGGTCGGGGCAGACCCCACCAATGCAGACTGATCCGCAAGCGAGCATTATCGACACCATATCTGATATCAGCCCCAACGGCAGGAACAAAACACATGGACATATCTGAAGAAACCTTGTCGCTGACCGGCAAGCAAGCCCTGGTCGTCGGCGGATCGAGCGGGATCGGCAACGGTATCGCACAGATGTTCCGTGCGCAGGGTGCCAGTGTGCGGGTCTGGGGCACGCGTGCAGCTGCCACTGATTATGCGGACGAAGAAGGTTCCGACCTAACCGGACTGGACTATGAACAGGTCGATGTTTCCGATCCAGCCGCCATCGATTCCGCTGGCGATTTCGGGGACGGACTGGACATTCTCGTCCTGGCCCAGGGGGCGGTTGTTTATCGCCGCAAAGAATATGAGATGGAAACATTCCGCCGTGTTGTCGACATCAACCTCGTCAGCGTCATGCATTGCTGCACGCGTTTTTTTCCGGCGATCAAGGCGCGTGAAGGCAATATCATCATCATCAGCTCGATTGGCGCGTATAAATCGGTGATCGGAAATCCTGCATATGCTGCCTCGAAAGCCGGTGTCGTCGGCCTCACCCGCACACTTGGCGACGCCTGGGCGCGTGAAGGCGTAAGGGTTAACGGCATCGCGCCGGGGATGATCGCCACCAAGATGACCGCAGTCACCACCCAGAATCCCGACCGGCTGAAGGCCGCGGTGGACACAATTTCGCTGGGCCGGCTGGGTCAGCCTGAGGATGTCGCCACCGCCGCGCTCTATCTGGTGTCACCCCTGGCAGCTTATGTCACCGGCCAAACCATGATCGTTGACGGTGGGCGCAGCTTGTAGCGCCAAGAAAAATACCGGCATCAGGCCAAAGACGTGGAAACCAGCGCCATTACCTGTGCATACAAGAGGAAATACACCGAGAGGCGAAGACGACCGCTCGATGCTCGCCTATCAAGCTGCGACGAACCAGATTGTCGCACCAGCATCTGCCTGTTCTGAACGGGTGTGCCCGGTCACGGGAAACGACCAAAAACTTTGCATGGAGGAAATCCAATGAACGACATCGCGAAAAACAAGCAGATTGCCAGAGAGTATCTCGAGCGTATCGCCGCAGGTGATATCGACGGCGTCGTCAACCTGTTTACCGAAGATGGTGCCATCATCGTCGAAAGCGAAACGATGCTCCCTCCCGAAGTGCGGGGGAAGGACGCGATCCGCGGCCTCGTGGGCATGCTGCCGGAACTGTTCCCCGAAACCGGCCTCAAGATCATCGTCGATGATGTCACCGCGGAAGAAAACCGCGTTTCGGTCCGCGCGCATTCGAAGGCCGTCCATGTTTCCGGCAAGCCTTACGAGAACCGCTATCACTTTTTGCTCTATTTCGAGGACGGCAAGATCGCGAGCAGCCACGAATATCTGGACAGCCTGTATCTGACCGATGTTTTCTTCGATGGCGCACGCCCGGAATGACGAATTTGCGCCAACGCGCATACATCCGGGTGGCATGTGAGTTGGCTATCTGAAATTCGGCCGAGCGGACAACATAGTGCTGCTGCCGCTGAATATATCGCACGCTTTTGTTGCCACTGCTCGTCTTGAGCCGAGACCCGAGGCCAGCTGCATCCCTGGACAGATACAGCTGCCACAGTAGGCATGGATCGCCTGCATTTCCGATTTGTCCCGCTCTCAGGGTGAGATACCATCTCCAGATAATATAATCGGGGATGAGAGCATGGAAAAAGGCAGCCTTAAGGGCGGCATACAGATCGTAATCGTCTGCATGTTCGCAAATAATCTTACCATGGGTCTGGTTTTCGGATCGTTCGGAGCGCTGGTGGTCGCGAACGAGCAGGCCTTCGGGATCGCCCGCGACACGATATCACTCGCAATGAGCACGTTCAGCGTCACGATGGGGCTGTCCGCATTGTTGATGGGAGGCGTCATACGCCGCCTGACGCCGCGTCTTGCTCTGGCCATCGGCGTTTTGGCCAGCAGCATCGGTTTCCTGGGACTTGGATGGACCACCAACCTTGCTTTCGCCTTTGCCATGTGGGCGCTGCTGGGATTCGGCACGGCGATGGCGGCCATTCTCGCCCCCGTGGCAATTGCGGCAGAGCGCTTTCCGGACCGTGCCGGCCGCATGCTTGCCATAGTAAACCTACCTGTGGTGCTATTTGCGGCGCCCTTTGTCATCACCGAAATATTGCCAATCTTGAACCGCGACGGCACCTATTTCGTCATGGCAGGACTATTGGCCCCGGTCCTCGTCGCCTGTTTTCTGCTGCCACAAACCGAAGTCGCGGAGGCCTTTCCGGCCGGCCACGCCAATGCACCGGCGTCCAATCGCGCGATGCTAGCCAAGGCCGATTTCTGGCTTATCACCCTGGGCATCGCGATCATCGCGGGAACCGGCGTCGCCTTCATGGTGCACGCCATTCCCTATGCCATGACGCGCGGCCTTGACCCGTTAAAGGCCGCCCTGATGCTGTCGATATACTCGGGTGCGGGTCTTGCCGGAGTGCCCTTCTTCGGCTGGCTGGCGGACAAGGTCGGCCCGCCGGTGGCCCTGGCGGTCACGGCTTTACTGCAATGCCTGTGCTGGACCGGGTTCGCCATCGCGCCGGTGGGTGCTTACCTGATCCTGGCGGTGATCCTTGGCCTGGCGACAACCCCCCTGCCCACCCTTCATGGCGCCGCGATGGCGCGGCTTTTCGGGGCCGCCAGCGTCAGTAAAGCGATGGGCATCAGTTACGCGCTCAAGCTGCCCTTCCTCTTTTCAATCAGTCCCGCTGTCGGCTTCGTCTATCTCCAGGCCGGCGATTACAAGCTAGCATTTCTGGCCATCTCCTCGGGTCTGCTGATTGCAGTGGCCCTGTTGATAGCCGGTATTATCGCGGCGAAACGCCGGGGCGCATTGCAGGCACAACAGGATGCGGCGATATAATTGCAAGCACCGAGAGAACTGCCGGCCGGTTCAAAGGAAAAACCCTAACAACGGGATCAGGCAGCAGCGACCAGTATCGGCCACACGTCCAGTTGCGGCGGTTCCGCGAGGATCGCGGACATCCCGTCCATCTCGCCGCGTTCGGTGCGCCAGGCGATATAGTCGTGATAGGATTGTTCGCTATCCCAGGTCTCTATAAACATCAACCGGGACGGATCGGTGGCATGGCGGACAACGCAAAGGTCGCGAAATCCAGGACGCTTCGCCGTATCCTTGACCGTCTCCGGAAGCGCGGAGCAAAATGCGTCGACCGCTTCGGGGATCAGTTTCAAAGCGAAAGTAATTTTGACGCCGCTCATTATATTTCTCCTTCAATCTCAATTCAAACATGGCTCGGCTTCCCCGATCGATCGGAACGGGCCGGCCCAGGCAAAGCGGCTCAGGTCCACATATATCCGCCATCGATCACGATCAGTCCGCCGGTCATGTGCCTGGCTGCCGGGCTGGCGCAAAAAAGAACGGCGTTCCCCACATCCTCGGGTTCCCCGGGACCGCCGACAGGCACACGCTCTTTCACCATCGCCGCGATCTTCGGATTCGCATAAATTTTGGCGGTGTTGTCCGTATGAATGGGACCGGGCGCCACAGTGTTGACCAGAATGCCATAGGGAGCGAGTTCAACCGCCAAAGACCGGGTCAGAACCACCGTCGCCGCCTTCGCGCTGTTATAGGCGGCGAGCAGGGCATCAGGCTTGAACGCCGCTGTCGACGCTATGTTAACGATCCGCCCGCCACGGCCTGCCGCTATCATTTCCCGCACACAATTTTGTGTCAGGAAATAGGTGCCTTTCATGTTGCGGTCGATCGTCCCGGTCCATGTTTCCGGTGTCACGTCTATAAAGGGCGTGAAGGGATGAATCCCTCCGGCGTTGTTTACCAGGATGTCGATGCGACCAAAAGATTCCATCGCTTTCGCGACAGTCGTGTCGAGGTCTTCGAGCGACGTCACATCGCATGCGACCGCCACGGCCTCGCCGCCGCGCTCGATAATCTCAGCGGCCACCGCTTCGCATTTCGACAGCGTCCGTCCCGCGATCACCAGTTTTGCACCCGCATTGGCAAGAGCCAGAGCGACACCTCTTCCCATGCCCTGTCCGGCGCCGGTAACGATCGCAGTCTGCCCGCCAAGATCGAACAATTCTGCGATTGACGGATATTTTTCTAGCTGTGCCATTTCTCTCCTCCCTGTGACCGCATTGAACAAGTCGGGCGGCAGCGATTGCGCTCATAAACACTGGCAGAGTGTATCACCCAAGCACAGGCAGGAGCCAGACTCTTGCCTTGCCAAACCATGCCGAGGATGTACCGATACATGACCCCAACTGAATGCCTGCCCCGACTGCACCGGCCGAGCGTTCCGGACCGGACAGGCGCGGCCGCGGGCATCGCGCCAGCGGATCGCTAGGTGACATGGCATTTGCTCGGCGACGCACTGATGCGCTATCCGGGTTGCTGCTTCATAGTTCATGTGGAAGCTTCAGTGACCAGCCAGACACGCGTCATTGCGGACATATGTCACTGTGGTTCCGATGACCGAGGAGATCATTGAAAGCTGGCCATAGCAACAACGAACCCGGTCGCTGTCAACAGAAACCAGTCTGTGACCTTGGCCCGGATAACAGGAGAAAAACGAGCATGGAACGATTGAAGGGCAAGGTGGCGATCATCACTGGCGCTGCGCAAGGTCAAGGCGAAGCAACAGCACGCCTGTTTGCTGCAGAAGGGTGCAAAGTCGTTGCGACTGATCTGAAGGAATCCCTCGTCGGCACCGTTGTCGAACAGATCGGCGGGGAGGCGGTTGCGTTGAAACACGATGTATCCGACGCGGCATCATGGCAGGCAGTGGTTGACCGGACCGTCGAGCGTTTCGGAAAGATTGATATTCTGGTCAACAATGCCGCGATCACCTTTTTCAACCTGATCGGCGATACGTCCAAGGAAGATCTGGACAAGCTCCTGTCGGTCAATGTGGTCGGGCCCTACATCGGGATGAAGACCGTCCTGCCCGTCATGCAGAAAGCTGGTCGCGGATCGATCGTGAACATCTCGTCGGTCAACGGATTGCGCGGGACCTATGGCATGAGCGCCTATGATTCCTGCAAATGGGCGGTGCGCGGCATGTCAAAGGCCATCGCACTTGAAATGGCTGCCGAGAATATCCGCGTGAACTCGGTCCATCCCGGTGCCATCGACACTCCGATGCTCAATCCGGGCGGAAAGATGAGTTCAGAGCAGATGGGCAAGGATTTTCAGATACCGTTTCAGCGGGTCGGGCGGGCCGAGGAAGTCGCCGCCGCCAGCCTGTTCCTCGCCAGCGACGAAGCTTCCTATATCAGCGGCGCGGAACTCGCCGTCGATGGCGCGTGGACCAGCGGCCTGATGACCAATTCGCAGGAACTCGATCACGTAAGCTAGGAGAATTTCAAATGACCTATTTCATTCGGACCAATGTCAGGCTCAAGATGGGCGGCGCGGTCGGCTATAGTGAAATGATGGGCAAGCTCGTCCCCTATATGGCGAAGCAAGGGTGGGAACTGACCCTGGGCCTTCAACCTTTCGTCGGCGACCTGACCGAGATGATTCACGTCTGGAAAGTGGAGAATTTTGCCGACATCGAGACTGCGCTGAATGCGTGCTATTCGGACCCCGAAGCGCAGGAAATTCTGGCTGTCATGCCCGACTATCTGCAGAACGAGACATTCCAGATCATGGTGAAGACAGATTATTCCGGCTGAATATGCGAGCGCGGAGCGCTCGATCGCATAACCGCAGCAACGGATTAAAAAAATTATCAGACGGTCGGGATCGGCATTTCAGCCTTTCCCGACCGCTTTGATTCTCGGATCAGAAACTGTAACGCAGTTCCACACCGTACATGCGCGGACGTCCGACGTTCACGGCGTTGAGACCCAGCGATCCGCCTTGTGCCAATCCGCCCACGATATATTTTTCGTTAAAGGCATTGCGCACCCAAGCGCCCAGACCCAGCGGTGACCCGCCAATTTCGTTCCAGTCGAGCCGGAAATTGGCCAGGACATAACCGGAGACCTTGGTGTCCGGTGTAATCGAGCCTGCTGTGTTCGAGAAGTAGAAGCTGGTCTGTCCATAGACGTCGCCCCGCAGGTTCAACTCACCCTGGTCACCCGACAGCGGGACGGTGACGGCCGCGTAGGCGGATCCCGTCCATTTCGGTGTATCGGCAACCGGGCCAAAGCGAATCGGCACACCGAACGGAGACGCGATATTTTCGGTAAACTTCGCATCGGTATAGGCGCCGGATACGCCCAGGCTCAGCCAGTCGGACGGATTGATCCCGAAATCAAATTCGCCGCCGCGGATGCGCGCCTCAGGCACATTGACGGTAACCGCGATCGAGCCCAGCGCTGGGTTGACCGGGTTGGTCGGGAACAGCGTGCGCTGCACATCCTTGACCGTCATTGTATAGGCAGAAAGATAGAGGTGCGTACGGGATGCGCCGACGATCCCGTCATATTTCATGCCGATTTCGTAGTCGCGGGCGACCTCTGCCTTGAATTTGTCGGTGTTGGTCACCGTGGCGCTGAGAGCCGGTGGAGCGACGCCATTGATACCGCCCGCACGCCAGCTTTCGCGTGTCACTGCATAGAGCAAGACATCCGGCGTGGCCTGATATTCGAGTCCGAGGTTCCAACTCGCCCGGTCAAATTTTGCATCGTCCGTGGTCATCGGATAGAATGTGCCACCGGGCTGATGTTCGAGGCTGATCTTTTCCCAGGCGTAGCGGATACCCGCGCTGAATTTCAGCCCGTCGAGCCCCGCCAGCTCACCCAGATCAAATGTCCCGTGAGTGAAAACCGCATAGGTGCGGTCATTGGTCTTGAAGTTCGACGTGGTGGATGCCGCCGGGATCACCGGTGACAGGTCGAAATAGCTTTGCGGAAAAATTGTGTGGTTCTTGATCTGCTGAAAATAGCCGCCGAGAATATATTCCAGCCCGCCGTTGAAAAGATCGGCCTGGAGCTGAACTTCGTCCGAGATCGACTTGTTGGTCACCTCGTTGCCAAGGCTGCGCAACGTGTCGTTTACGGGTCGGTTGACGTCATAGTTGGAAATTACCACGAACGGGGTCCCCGACTGCTCGGTGGAATCGATCGCCTTTGCCTTCGAATAACCAAATGTATTCTTTAACGTCAGCGACGGTGAAAGTTCGAAGATCGTGTTGTTGGTAAGGGCCAGATCCTTGCCGCTGTGGAAGGAAGGTGCGTAGGCATCGACCTGCCAGAAACCCAGTTCGTTGTTTTGCCGGTCAAGTACGCCCTGCATGCCCGCCGGGTTGTAGCCGGGATGCGCGGCCAGAACCGCAGCCCAGGCGCCCGGAAAACCAATATTCGCATCAAGCTGAGGCCCGAACAGCAGGTCCGCCGAGCAAGCCAGCGGCGTGCCGTCAGGACCGGTATCGCCGCATTTGTTGTAGCTGAAAAGCCGAACGCCCGAATTGTTTCCGCGCGATCTTTCATATTGCACCATCGTCAGGTTTTCAAACGTATCGGAAGGCTGAAGCAACAGCGACAGACGAAAAGCCTGACGATCGACCTTGCCCAGCTCGCTATTGTCACCGCCGCCGTAAACGGGGCCGCTGTACACATTGTCGATATATCCGTCCCGGCGAGTGATCTTGAACGCCGCTCGTGCCAATACGGTATCACCAACAAGCGGAACGTTCGCCATTCCTTCGACATCCACGGCATTATAATTGCCATAGCCCAGCTTGACGGCACCCTCGACGACATCGACTGGTCTCGCTGTGGTGCTGAGAACCGCACCACCTGTCGCGTTTCGGCCAAAAAGCGTGCCCTGCGGCCCCTTGAGCACCTGAACCGACTGAAGGTCGAAAAACGACGCGACGCCACCGGCGACGAAGGGCACTTCATTCAGATAGGGTACAACGGCCGTGGACGAACCGGAGAAAGCATCAACCGTCTGGCCGCGGATCGAATAGTTCAAATTGTTGTTCGATTGCGTCTCGCGCACGATAAGGCCCGGGACGGCAAGCTGGAGGTCGGCTTGATTGTTGATCGAACGCTCCCGAAGGGCGTCCGCGCCCATCGCGGTGATCGTCGCCGGCACGTTGGCGATATCTTCTGCGCGGCGACGAGCGGTAACGATGATCGTGTCGTCCTGGCCGCCGCTGTCTGCCTGTGTCGCGGAGTCTGCTGTTGCCTCTTGCGCCTGAGCGGACGTTGCGGCGAGAGCCATTAATCCGCAGCTGCAGGCGAGCTGACCTGCAATTTTCCCAAAACCTAACATACAATCCTCCTAAAAATTATTGGCCGGCCCTTCCGCCTCGCGCATGGGCGATCGTTCTTGGCGTTTGCCAGCATGGACCATCCTTACCCTAGTCTGCGCGCGGGCTCTCACATTGGCGTGCAAACAAGATTGCCCACAGTTGCATAACCCTCGAAATGTTTGGAAAAGCACAGTGGCATCGCTGATGCCGGGACATGGCTCCGTCCATACCGGCGCAGGCCGCCTTGCTGAGGTTTTGATGATGTCTGACGATTGCAACTATATAGAATATGACAAACCCGCTGACCGCGTGGTCCGGATCACCCTGGACCGGCCGGAGAGACGCAATGCGCAAAACACGCGTTTGCTCTATCAGCTGAATGCTGCCTTCGACCGGGCTGCCCAGGACGACAGCGTCCACGTTATCATTCTCGCCGCCAACGGCCCGCACTTCTCGTCAGGACATGATCTTGGCGAGATCGGATCGGGCCAGGCCGATGACAATGTGCGCAAGGAGGAAACGGTCGGAACCTGGTGCGGCTTCGGTTGTGCCGGCGCGGAAGCGCAGATGGCCTACGAAAAGGAAGTCTATTTCGGCTTGTCCGAACGATGGCGCAATCTGCCAAAGCCAACGATCGCACAGGTTCAGGGCAAGGTTATCACCGGGGGCTTGATGCTGGTCTGGCCTTGCGATCTGATCGTCGCGGCGGATGATGCGACCTTTCAGGATACTGCGGTCGAACTGGGAGTCTGCGGAGTCGAATTTTTCAACCACCCCTATGAACTGGGCGTTCGCAAGGCGAAGGAGTTTCTGTTTCGCTCCAACATTATCACGGCTGCGGAAGCAGCCGATGCCGGCATGGTGAATCATGTCGTCGCCCGCGACCGGCTGCAGGCTTTCACGCTGGAACTGGCGCAGGAAATTGCACGCAAGCCCCTGTTCGCGCTGAAGCTGGCCAAGGAGGCTGTCAACGCCGCGCAGGATGCGGCAGGGCGCTCAACCGTCATGCAATCCGCCTTCGGCCACCATCAGCTTTCCCATGCTCACAACATGCTGGTGCACGGAATGCTGATGGATCCCAGCAACCTCAAGCAGAAGCCGCGCTCCAATCCCTCCGAATAGCAGTACGGTCCCGCACCCGGGACCAGATCAGCTGCTCAGTTCCGGCGCCGTTGCCTGGTTGTTTGCTGCCGGCTGAATCTCTTCGAATGCGACCAGCAATTCGGCCTTGCGGACCTTATATTCCTCATAGGCTGCGAGCTTGACCGGACCATATCCGCGCACTTCCAGCGCGGCGCCGGCAAGTTCGATCGCCGCGGAAAGATTGGCCTGGTTCACCTTGCCAAGGACGTCGGACATCATCGCGCGATAATCGTCAACAAGGGCCCGCTCAATGCGCCGGTCCTCCATCCATCCGAACGGGTCGAACGCGGTGCCGCGCAGCCCCTTCATTCTGGCCAATATCTTGAAGAATGGCACCAGCCATTTCCCGAACGTCCGCTTTTTTGGCCTGCCCTGTGCGTCCTTGCCCGCCAGCAGCAAAGGCGATCCTAGGTGGAATTTAACCTTGAAGTCGCCGTCGAACTGATAATTGAGGCGCTCCCAGAATTTGGGATCGGTATGGAGCCTCGCAACCTCATATTCGTCCTTGTAAGCCATCAGTCTGGCCAGCGTGATAGCGATTTCGCGAACCAGCAGATCGCTACCCTCGACTTTCCGGGTCGTAACGATATCACGCGCGTGCTCGACGAAATCGATATAAGCGCTGGCATAGTCCGCGCTCTGGTAGCTCGTGAGGAGCTCCCGGCGGCTGTCGAGTATCTCATCGAGCGACATGTCCTCCAGCTTGACCGGGGCAGGAGCGATCATCCGGTAGACTTCCTGAGGCGCGATCGCCGCCAACCGGCCAATCGCAAAAGTCCGCAAGTTCCCCTGCACAAATGCACCGTTGAGGCGGATCGCTTCCTCGAGCGCGTCGGTTGAAACCGGCAACAAGCCTTTTTGCGCCGCATAGCCCAGCATCAACACATTGGTGCCAATGCTGTCGCCGGTCAGCGATGTCGAAATGCCGCTGCCGTGCAAGGTGAAGAGTGTTCCTTTGCCGAGCGCCCTTTCGATCGCAGAGATCAGCTTGCGGTCGTCATAGCTGGCGTCGCGATCGGTCTGGAAAGCACCGGTCGGCGTGACATCAGCGTTTACGACGGCGACGCTCCGATCGGTCTCGATCGTCTTGAGCACGTCCTGACTGGAACCGACAATCGCATCACAGGCCAGGAGGACATCCGTGTGGCCATAGCTCAGCCTTGTCGCACTCAGCCTGTCGGGGGAGGTCGCAATGCGAATATGCGCGGTGACCGCTCCGCCCTTTTGCGCCATGCCCGTCATGTCCAACACTGTGCAGCCCTTGCCCTCGAGATGCGCCGCCATGCCGACCAGCGCGCCCACCGTCAGAACTCCGGTACCGCCGATACCGGTTACCAGCATCGCGAAATTTTCGTCGAGATCGGCAACTTCCGCCTCCGGCAGGTTCTCGAGCCTGGCTTCGAGTCCGGCAGAATCGCCCGCAATGCGGGTTGCCACTTTTGCGCCCTCGACCGTGACGAAGGACGGGCAGAATCCCTTCAGGCAGCTAAAATCCTTGTTGCAGGTCGACTGGTCGATCTTGCGTTTACGCCCAAATTCGGTTTCCAGCGGTGTGATCGAAATACAGTTCGACTGTACCGAGCAGTCGCCACAGCCTTCGCAAACATCCTGGTTGATGAAAACGCGCTTGTCCGGATCGGGGAATGCGCCGCGTTTGCGACGGCGCCGCTTCTCGGTTGCGCAGGTCTGTTCGTAGACGATCGCCGACACGCCAGTTGTTTCGCGTAATTCCCGCTGGACCTCGTCGAGATCATCGCGATCCCGCACGGTCACGCCGGCAGGGAGCTTCTGTTTTTGATACGGCTCGATCTGGTCGGAGACGATCACGACCGGCTTTACGCCTTCGGCCAGCAATTGCCTGACCATATCAAGCGGACCGATGTGCATTTCGACCGGCTGGCCTCCGGTCATCGCCACCGCATCATTGTAGAGAAGCTTGAACGTCACCCGCGCGCCTTCAGCCACCGATGCGCGTATCGCGAGAATACCCGAATGCGAATAGGTTCCATCGCCCATGTTCTGGAACATATGCTCGCGTTCGACGAGCGGGCCGACGGCGAGCCAGGGCATGCCCTCGCCCCCCATGTTGACCGGCAGCATGGTACGGCGTTCCGGCATCACGTAGGCCGCAAGACCCTGACAGCCCACCGCCGCCATGGCATTGCTGCCTTCGGGAACCCGCGTGCTGGTGTTGTGTGGACAACCGGAGCAGTAGAAGGGTGGTCGTATGCCACCCCCGCCGAGCAGGCCGGAACGGGCCTCAATTCCGGCATAGCGCTCGTTGGCCGCCACTATGGCATCATCCGCCAGCCCCATGTCGGTGAGCACCCGGACCAGAGCGCTTCTGATCAGTGCACTGCTCAACTCTCCGACTTCCGGCAACAGCGGCGCACCGGAACGGTCCCGTTTACCGAGAAGTTCGGGACGCTTGCCGTTATCATAGAGAATTCGCGCCAGCTGGTCCTCGATCACCGGACGCTTTTCCTCGACCGTCATAACCGCACGATAGCGTGCGGTAAAATCAAGCGCGCCGCTCTCTTCAAGCGGCCAGATCAGACCGGGCTTGTACAGGCCGATACCGAGCTGCGCGCAACGGTCTTCGTTCAGTCCCAGATCGAACAAGGCCTGTCGCAGATCAAGATAAGCCTTGCCGGCAGCGACAAGACCCAGCTCACAGCGGTCTCCTGAAATGACCGTGCGATCCAGGCGGTTTGCCCGCGCAAAAGCGGCAACGGCCGGCAATCTCTGCTCGACAGTGAGCTTCTCCAGCTCGAGTGGCGCTGGCGAATAGCGCACATTGAGACCACCGGGCGGCATGGCGAAGTCGGGTGTTTCATATTCCCGGAACAGGTCCGGCAGCATGATTGAAGAAGTGAGGTCAAGGGTGTCGGTGATGCACTTCAGCCCTATATATGCGCCGCTGAAGCGAGACATGGCCCAGCCGTAGAGCCCGTACTCGATAATCTCGTCGATCGTGGCGGGATAGAGGATCGGGATAAACCCGGCCATCAACGTATGTTCGGACTGATGGGCGCTCGCGGATGATTTGCCGCCGTGATCGTCGCCGGCAACGACCAGAACGCCGCCCTTGGCCGCAGCGCCTTCCAGATTGCCCAGCTTGAGCGCTTCACAGGCCCGGTCCACACCAAGGCCCTTGCCGTACCAGAGACCGAACACGCCTTCATAGTCAGACTTGCCAAACCACTCGAGTTCCTGACTTCCCCGCACCGATGTCGCAGCCAGCTCCTCGTTGAGCCCTGGCACAAACCGGATATCGAACGCATCAAGATGTTTTTGCGCTGCCCAGAGCGCCGCGTCATAGACCCCGAGCGGCGAACCGCGATAGCCCGATATGAAGCCGGTGGTCTTCAGCCCGGCAGCACGATCCCGCCGAGCCTGATCCAGCGGAAGGCGGGTCAGGGCCTGGTTGGCAGAAAGGAAGACACGGCCTTGTGTAAGCTCGTACTTGTCATCGAGGGTAACAACGGACTTGGTCATAGGTCTCCGTGAAGTAAGTGTGTTGATCGCCTTGCGCAGTGCCGCGATTTTTCGCCGGAGCGAGATTGCACGAACATCGACTATACTGGACAGATGGGCTGCTCCGGAACCTATTACTACCCTCATTGCTACTGCAGACTAGCGCGTTTGCAAGTGACGCAAACAGTCACCGGCGCCTCTCATGCAAATGTCGCATCGCTTCGTAGAGCAGAATTTCGGAGTCCAGGCCGCCAGGAATATCGCCGGGAGCGAGACATCCGCAGGGGCAAAACGACCGCTCGACCTATCGTTTGGAGGGCTTGATATTGAAGTGCCGGCATCGGCACCATATTCCTTCCCGCGAACCGATGCGCTATGTGTTGACCTGTTGGAGCAAATCCTCGAGTCCGTCACCGGGTAGTAAAGAAGCTTGCCCTCACAGGAAATCGCCACGGTTTCTTGTGAGCGTTCCGCCCCTTTCTGCATAGATTCATCAGAGGTTTACCGTGCCACCGGCCCGGGCACAATATCAACCAAACCGGAAGGGAAACAGCCTTGGCCCCGTTCAAATTCATCCAGTGCGAGGAGATTCTCGACGGGCGCGTTGCAATAATCACATTGGACCGACCACGCGTGATGAATGCGCTCAATGGCGACCTGCTCGATGAAGTCGAGCTGGCGCTGGATCGTCTGCAGGAAAAGGATATGCTTGCCACTCTCATCTTTACAGGCAGTGGCGGGAATTTTTCGGCAGGGGCCGATCTCAAGGAAGAGGGCTTCGAACAGATCGAGCGCATTCGGCGCATGCATCGGCTGGTCCTGCGGCTCCGCGATTTTCCGGCAGCAACAATCGCGGCCATCGAAGGATGGGCCCTGGGCGGCGGGCTGGAGCTTGCGATGGCGTGCACCTTCAGGACCGCGGCTCCGGATGCACGATTGGGATTGCCCGAAATCCGGCTGGGCGCGATACCTTCCTACGGCGGCACGCAACTGGCACGCATGCTGCTGGGACCGGCAAAAGCTCTTGAGCTGATCTGTACGGGCGAACCGGTTAATGCGGAAAAGGCGGCCCGGATAGGCTTGGTCAATTGGGTGGCGAACGCCGATGGCACAGCCCTCGCGGTTGCGGTCGACCGCGCCACGCAATTGGCTGAATTTTCGGTGCCAGCGCTGGCGGCCGCCCGGCAAGCGGTCTTGCACGGTGCCGATCTTTCTCTCGAAGACGCGCTCGCGCTGGAATTGAAAGAAAGCCTGTCAGCGGTTGAACGGCAGGCCCCGGACGGAATTGCACGCTTCCGCAAGAGGAGCAAAACCCCCACCTGACGCTAAGTGCCCTAGGAAAGGATCAGAACAACCCCCGACACCGGAATATTTGGCGCCTTTATATTGTTTTATATTGTTGCCGATCTGCTGGAGGCCTTGCCCGACAGGCGGTTTTCATACGCTCCCCTTGCTGCCGGGCAGGGTTCCCGGATCGGGCGCCTGTGGATCGCGCTGAAATACGCCGAGAATCGACATGGCGGCGTTCTCGCTGCCATCCTCCCTGGTCGCCACCACACGCATCGTCATGATGCCCTGCGACGGCTTGGAGGCAAAGGCGCGAATAGCCGCGATTTCCATCGTAAAGGTCAGTTCATCTCCGACATAGACCGGAGTGTACCAGCGGATTTCATCCACTCCGGCACCGGCCAGGCCTTTGACAGAGGTTTTGGTCCAAAGCTGGTTGATCATTTTCCCCATCAGGCAAACGGTTTGCCAGCCGCTCGCGGACATGCCCTCGAACACGGCGTGACCGGCTGCACCTTCATCGCTGAGATGGAAAGGCATCGGGTCCGCCTGGGAGGCGAAGGCAATCATATCTTCGCGCTCATATCGGTGCGTGCCCAATGCGAAACGGTCGCCCACGCGCAGATCGTCGAAGGTCATGTCGGGGAGTGGCTGCCTGAAGTTCATTGCGCAATTCTACCTCGGAAAAGAAAAGAAGAGCCATCGTCCTAGCTACCGTTCGCAACTCTTGTAAACCTGACCGAAGCCTATCAATCCTCGGCGGGGAGCCATTTTCGTCCGCCTTCCTTCATGGACCTGATTTAGTACAGCCTTAGGCATGCGGCGGCTGCTAGTGCGGCATCGTCAGCGGTAGACATCGTGCAAACAAGCAGTACCGTCTGACGCGAAGGATTCGAAAGGTGTCGTGTATTGACTATTCCAGTTACCATAGCCGCAGCTCATGAAATGCGCCCGGGGCGCTATACGGACCAGGGGCCCTATGATCTCTTCCGGAGCCTGCTGAAAGACGCCATTACCCGATGGAACATCAGCCCCAAGATGGTTGACGGCTTGCTGACAAGCCCCAGCGGACAGTCACAGGGCCAGACCGACGCCTATGTGCACGACAAGCTTATATCGGAATTTGCGCTCAAACCGCGCTTCGCCGAAACAATGTGCCTGGGCGGCGCTTCGTTCGGCGTCATGGTCAACCGGGCGATGTCCGCGGTACGCGAGGGTCGCGCCAACGCGGTTTTGTGTATCGGTTCGGGAAAATTCCTGAAGCCGTCGGAAGGTAGCGCCGAAATGCTGGCCAAGACGATTGCCGAGGCGGATTTCGAAGTACCTTACGGACCCTTCATTCCCGGGCTTTACGCCCTGATCGCCAGGCGCTTCATGCACGAGCGCAACATCACGCGCGAAGACATCGCCCGGGTCGCGGTTTCCGCGCGCAAATGGGCGCTGCTGAATCCCGACGCCAGGATGTACGGCAAGGGCGAAATCACCGTCGAGGACGTGATCGCCTCGCGCCCGATCGCCGATCCCTTCAACTATCTCGATTGCTCGATCCCTTCCGATGGTGGCGGCGTCGTGCTCGTCACCAGAGCGGACATTGGCCATCAATTGAGCGACCAGCCAGCCTATGTGAAGGGCTATGGCGAGTATCACGCGTGCGGAACGATCTCGGGCGCAGATGTGCTCAATGAAACCGGGGCCGTCCAAAGTGGTGCCGAAGCCTTTGCGCAAGCCAATCTGACCCCTGCGGACATCGACGTGGCCCAGCTTTATGATGCATTTTCCGCCACCCCGCTCATCTTGCTGGAAAATCTGGGCTTCTGTGCACCCGGTACGTCCGGCGATTTTTTCAACAGTGGCGCATGCGATCCCGGTGGCCGCTTTCCCGTCAACACCTACGGCGGTCTCCTGTCCTATGGCCATACCGGCGACTCATCGGGCATGTCGGTGCTGGTCGAAGGCGCGAGACAGGCGATGGGACAGGCGGGAGCGAGACAAATCACGGGGGCCGAGAATGTTCTTGTCCACTGCTATGGAGGAATGATGTACGACCACACCACGCTGATCCTGGGACGCCAGCCATGAGCGGCAAGCCGGTTCCGGAAATCACCCCGCTCAACCGCGTGTTTTTCGAGGGGACGGCTGCGGGTGAACTTCGGCTCTGCCGCTGCATGAAATGCGGCGAGTTGTTCCGCTATGTCCATCCGTTGTGCCCCGAGTGCTGGTCGGACTCGTTCGATTACGTCGTGTCGTCGGGCAAGGGGAAGATCGAATCCTACACGGTCATGCACATGCCCCCCTATGAGGCATGGGCTGCCGATGTTCCCTACGTCATCGCGCTGGTCAGGCTGGAGGAAGGCGTGCGGATGATGGCGAATGTCGACATGGACGCGAACAAGGTGGCCATCGACATGCCGGTTGACGTCTGGTTCGAGCAGCGCGACGATGTCTTCATCCCGCAGTTCAGGCCTGCCGGCTGATCGCTGTGGCGGGATAGGGGAAACCGGCTTGTTCTACCGGGGCGCCACCCGATTATAGCTGCGATTTCGCCCGCCTGCCGGGTCTCTCTTGCCTTGGCATCATCGGCGTGCTGATTTTTAACCACGGCGAGGCGCTGATCAGCGGAAAGCGGGAGATCGCTGCGAGCGGTTAGGAAGGTCGGCCTGGCCGGACAGGGCCGCTCCGACCTGCGGTCCCTCGCCCCGCCCGGAGATTAAAAAAAATTTATGTTCCGGTCACCTTGCTGACAAGCGGGTCGTGGCATGACCCTGTCATTGGTTTGGCCTCTGATCCGGTTGGAGACCGAATCTGGCGAGGCGAGGCGATCCGTTACCCGGGATTGGGCGGGCCGACTTCCCTTGCTGCAGGATGAAGCAAAGGAATATCCTATGAGAGATAAACGTCACACCTATCTTCTTGGTCTCGGCGGAGCGGCCGCCATCGCCGCCGCTGCAACCTGGGGCCTGTCTCCCTATTTGCCCGATGCCGCATCGCTGACCCGGCCAAGCGCCCACTCCCCCGTGATCAATGCCGATCCTGCCGCCTATCAGCGGGATCCCAACGGTATTGCCGATGTCGTGGCCGTGGTGCAGCCGGCGGTGGTTTCGATCACCGTCGAGCAGGAAGCAAAGCCCGTATCCTTCGGCGGCACTTTTGGGGACAATGATCCGTTCAGCGACTTCTTCCGCCAGTTCATGGGTCGCGATGGCATGGAACAGGTTCCCCGTGGCAGGGCGACGGCACTCGGCTCGGGCTTTCTGATCAACGACAATGGCGACATACTGACCAACAATCATGTTATTGAGCACGGCAGGCGGTTCACCGTCGAATTTTCCGACAAGACCATAGCCGAGGCAAAGCTGGTTGGAAGCGACCCGCAGACCGATCTCGCGCTCATCCATGTCGACAAGAAACCGGATGTGACGCCGCTGACGCTCGCCGATTCAGACAAGCTGCGCATCGGCGATTCGGTCATCGCCATCGGCAATCCCTATGGCGTGGGCCAAACCGTCACCACCGGCATCATCTCGGCGCGGGGCCGCTCGCTCGGCACCAGCAGCTATGTCGACTATATTCAGACCGATGCGCCGATCAACCAGGGGAATTCCGGTGGCCCCCTGCTCGACTACGCCGGCCATGTCGTCGGGGTGAACAGCGCCATCTATTCGCCCAACGGCGGCTCGGTCGGGATCGGCTTTGCCGTTCCCTCCAATACTGTGAACCAGGTCGTGCGGCAATTGCGTGCCGAAGGCAAGGTGACCCGTGCCTATCTCGGCGTCGCCATCCAGGACGTCACCCCCGCCATCGCAGCGGCGGCCGGGCTGGCAAAGGCGGAGGGGGCCATCGTGACCACGGTCAGTGATAACGGTCCGTCGGCCGGCAAACTCAAGACCGGTGACATCGTTACCCACTTCGGCACTACTCCCATTCATGAAGGGCGGGACCTCAGTCTCGCAGCCTCATCCGCCAAGGTCGGGCAGGTCGCCGATATCGGCATCATGCGGCAGGGCAACAAAATGGACGTCAAGGTGAAGCTGGGCAAACTGGAATCCGCCAAGACCGAAGCCGGACATAAATCCGGTCCCGGTACCGGCAATGCCACCCCCCGACTGGGCCTGACCGTTGCTCCGCTCAGCAGCATGCGGGACCGGATCGGGGTGCCTGCGGATATCAACGGCGTGGTCGTTGTCGCAGTGGACGAAGACGGCCCTGCTGATCGCGCCGGCATCCAGACCGGCGATATTATCGAGCGGGTAGGTGACCAGAATGTGGCTACGGGCACGGAACTGGTCTCGGCGCTGTCCAAAAGCCGACAGAATACCGCCCTGCTGCTGGTGAACCGGCAGGGCAGCACGTCGTTTCTGACCGTTGAGCTTGCCGATGGCTAGCCTATATTGGGCCATAACCCTTCCGGATTTGAAAGGATCAATGCGATGACCAAAGTGACTCATATTTTCATGATATCGGGAATAGCGTTCGCCTCCCCCGTCGCCGCTCAAGTGAGCGAGCCCGGCCCTCAGGACAGCCCCTCGGCCGCCACTGTCGCGGCCTGCAACGCGCAGGTAGCAGATCGCTGGGCGACCATGGCCCCTGCCGATCGGGCGAAACGTAGCAAGCAGGAATTGATCCGCACCTGCACGATAAACCTGGAAATCGCCAATTATGCCAGCGCGCAGAACCGGATCATTGTCGCTGACCAGCAACAGGCGGCAGCGGCCAGGCTGGAACATGATGCTGCGGTGGCAAAATATAGGGCGAGCAAAAGCGCATGGGAAGCAGAGGTCCGGAAGCAGAAGGACGATTATGCAGCTCGCCATGCCCGGTGGGAAGCGGATGCGGCAGCCTGCTTGGCGGGCGACAGGAGCAAATGCGCGCCCAGGGACTGATGCCAGTCCTGCCCTGATTGTGGACCGGGGTCACTAGCTTTTACAGCCCAGCTGCTCGACGTCATATTCAGGCTTTCCGGTTTCTCGCTAGCCTTGCGCGAGGATATTCGCGCCAAAACCGATCAGCGTCGCGAACAGCGCCATCAGCGCGGTGATCAGCATCACATCAAGAATCACCGGCGAAGCGGCCGCGAATTCGCCCAGGTTCAGATGCTTGCGGGTGAGAAAGAATCGGGCAGCGGCCGCCAGGATTACCGTAAGGCCGAGAAAGAGCAGCGCCATTCCGGTCCAGCCGATCCCGCCGACCAGATTTCCCTGATCGTCCAGCTTGGCCACCAATATGCCAAATCCGACGATCGCCAGAGCCGTCCGCACCCAGGCCAGAAATGTCCGTTCGTTCGCGCTATGGTCGGTATAGGACCCTCTCAGGACTGGCCCCGGATCGCAGTCGGGCCGCCTGATATCCGCTCCGGGTGATGTCCGTCTCAACCCTTTTTCGTTGCCGCTTTTCCGGCGGGCGTCGTGGCTGATTCAGCCGGTGTCTTCGCCGGTACACCATTCGCGTCATAAGTCTGAACCATCACGCTATCCTCGATCGCCTTCAGGGCAATATTGGCATCATAATATTTGTCCTGCTCGAGCAGATTGGCGGCATCGGTCAGATGATCCATCGTCGGACCGACAGGCAACAGAGCCACAGTCGTCAGCACATTGATGTCGGCCAGCCGCAGTTTTTCGATCGCTGTCTTGCGATCCCCCTTGGCAAGATGCGAGTTCGCCTCCTTTACCTTCAACGCCTTCTGCGGTGTCGCTGTATAGTCCTCCGCAATCGCCATCGACGTGTCGAATGGTATCAGACCAGCTTCCACTCCCGCGCCTTCGACTTGCGGTTTCGCTTTCTCGCCCGCAGTTTTGGCGGCTTCGAGTTTCTTGGCGGCATCATTGACAAAGGAAATCGCAGCAGGACCCGAACCATCAAAAATGGCAAGCCGGGCCGCCCGGATTTCGCGCATCGCGGTATAGGCATCTTCGACGGTCCTGATGACCCCGGTATTTTTGGCATTGCCGGTTGCCTGCGCGACCGGGTCCACGGCGGTCGCTACCGCGAGCTCGGCATCCGCGCCCTTGTCTTTGGCTCCGCCATTGGCAGAGCAAGCCGAAATCGTCGCAACCAGCGCACCCATGGCGACCGCTTGGAGAAGGGGTTTTTTCATCATTATTTTCCTGAATTTGATGTTCAGGCGCGACCACTTGCCGCACCGCAATGACGATTATGAAAGAGCGCAGGGCACCGGACGGTTGCCGACAGATTAAAAAATGTTCATTTTGGTCGGTCGGACCGGACAACATGACCAAAGTTTAACGTGACTCATTGAATCGCGAGGGTTTATGCCGCCGTTATTGCGCAATATGGAGCCTGGACCATGGGCCATAAAATTTTACTGGTCGAAGATGATCAGGCCACCGCCAACTATATCGCAAAGGCGATGGATGAGGCCGGATTTCTGGTCGACAAGGCGGACAACGGTCGCGATGGCCTGTTTCATGCGAGCGATGGCAGCTATGATGCAATCATATTGGACCGGATGCTGCCACTGATGGACGGCATGTCGGTGCTGAGTGCCTTGCGCGCGGCAAAGATCGAAACACCGGTCATCATATTGTCCGCTCTGGGGGCACCGGAAGATCGCATCGAAGGCCTGCTCGCCGGTTCGGACGATTATCTGGTGAAGCCCTTTGCCTTTGCCGAACTGCTGGCCCGGGTCAATTTGCTGATCCGCAAGGGCGGCAATAGCGGCGTCGAAACATCCCTGTCCTGCGAGGATCTGAAACTGGACCTGTTATCCCGCAGAGTGACCCGCGCTGGCAAGCTGATCGATCTTCAACCGAGAGAATTCCGGCTGCTCGAATATCTCATGCGCCATGCGGAGCAGGTGGTGACGCGCACGATGTTGCTCGAAGGGGTGTGGGATTATCATTTCGACCCCGGCACCAATGTCATTGATGTCCATATCAGCCGCCTGCGCCGCAAGCTGGATGACGGATTTGACCGGCCGCTCCTCCACACCATCCGCGGTGCCGGGTATCGGCTGGGCGGAGGATAGACTATTTTTCGGTTTTCCGGCATTTTTGGCTACACCACCAGCCGCCTGGTGCTGATGATTTTCCTGGCCCAGCTGCTGGCGACGGGCGGAATCCTGTTCTACGTCCACAAAGCCAGCGAGCGAGCGCTGATCGGCGAGCAGAAGGCTTTTGTCGGGGAATTGCACGACAATCTCTTGGTGCAATATCGCAGCGGCGGCCTGGCCGGTCTCGTCTATGAAATTGAAAAGCGGCTGGAGCTGGGCCGCAACCGGGACATGGTGATATTGCTGACCCTGCCCAGTGGCCAGAACGTCGTCGGCAATATCGACCGCTGGCCGACCCGGCTGACTCACAATAGCAACTGGACGATCCAGAATCTGTATCGCAAGGGTTCGGACACAGCAGAACCCATCGGCTTCACGGCAACCGTACTTCCGGATGGTTCTCGCTTGCTGACCGGTCATGTCCTGACCAGCGAGCAACGCCTTACCGAGATCAACCGGACAGCGATCATGACGGCCTTCGTGCTGGCGCTGCCCATCGCCCTGCTGATCGCCTTTCTGCTCGGCAAGCTGATCAGCAGAAGGATTGAGGTGGTCACAAAAGTTACCGATGCGGTGCGCGGCGGCGACCTGTCGCAGCGCATATATCTCGACGGCACCGACGGGCCGTTTGACCGTTTGAGCGATGGCATCAACGCAATGCTGGATCAGCTGGAGGCGCTGGTTTCAGAACTCCGGATGATGACCGACGGGCTTGCCCATGATTTGCGGTCCCCGATCACGCGCCTGAAATCGGTTATCGAGCACGCGATTGTCGAAACCAGGGATGAAACGGCGCTGGCCGCGCTGCAGAAAGTGTCGACGGAAGCGGAAACCCTGCTGGCTATGCTGACCACGGCGTTGCAGATCAGCCGAGCGGAAGCGGGAATCGGCAGGGACCGTTTTGTCGAAACCGAGATCAGCGCGCTTTTGTCGGATCTCGTCGAAGTCTATGGTCCGCTGGCGGAGGATCATGAGGTCGATTTGCAATATGCCGCGCCCGCAGGTTTGACGATGGCGCTGCACCGCGAACTGGTGAGCCAGGCCCTGGGCAACCTGATAGAAAATGCCCTGAAATATGCCGAAGGAGCAGATGTTGTCCGCCTCACCGCCGCCCGGCAGGGCGACAAGATCATATTATCGGTCGCCGATAATGGCAAAGGCATTCCCGCCGAGCGCAGGGCAGAGGCGCAGAAGCGGTTTGGGCGGCTGGACAGCGCACGGACCCAGACCGGTTCGGGGCTGGGCCTGTCGCTTGTCGAAGCCGTGGCCAAATTGCATGGCGGCACAGCGGAGCTGAAAGACAACGGGCCCGGATTGCGGGTCGATGTGACCCTGTTTCGCTAGCGGTAGCTCTTTTGCGGTGCAGACTGACGCGTATGATGCAGTCCGGTCACTTATATTCCCTGGTCCTGGTATAGGGGATGAACTTTCCCAGCCCGACAAAGCCCGTTACTATCCGGCTGCCGGGGTCCCACAATTTGACAATATCCACATTGCAGAGCTGTGACGTCCAGTTCTCGGTGACGAGGACATCCTGGTCATCCAATGACTTCGCGCCCGTATCAGGAATATTGAGATAATATTTGTCGCCGGCCATTTCATAAAGCAGCGCCGTCTTGTCAAAAATCTTGACCGACTGGATGGCATATTGCGAGATGCAATTCACCGGTTGGCCAGCGGCATAACCCGACAATGTTTCCTGAAGCTGGTCCTGGGGAGATTTCCCTGCTGCATAAGCAGTGCCGGCGGTTGAACACAGCGCCAGCGGCAGCCCGCAAGCAAAAATCAGTTTTCTGGAAAGCGTCATGGTCTATCTTCCTTTTTCATAAAACAGCCCCCTGATAAGAACCGGAAACTTGCCGCAGGCTGATCGGTGGATTAAAAATTGTTAATCTCGATACGCCCGTCCAGCGGTGGAGATAGTTCCAGCTTTCTACATTACAAAAAGTTTAGTTTCCCGACATCTTCCCGACAGGCGATGAACGATAGACAGGGTTTGTGCACCGGTTTCGTTGCTCCGTCTGAAGCCGGTCATACCAAAAACCACGATTTCCTCCGGGCAAGGCAAGCCCCCATCGCCCAAGGATTGCCGACATCCCCATCGCATCCGGCCCGGAGGATCGTGGTCACTCCGTCAAAGCGAGACTACCAGCTATATGGTCAGGAGCATCCGGCCCAATAGATGGCGAGCGGCGTCTCAATTTTTCGCCGCTATCGCCGACACCTCGATCAGCAATCCCGGTATCGCTAGCTTTGATACGCCGACCGCGGTCCAGGCGGGCGGTGGTGTCTTCAGAAAGGCGGCGCGGGCGGCGATAAAGACGGGCAATTGCACGTCCATATCGCCGACATGATAGCTCGTCATGCTGAAAATATCGGAAGCCGTCGCACCCGCCTCGGCAAGGATCAGGTCGAACGCGGCAAAAATATTCTGGATCTGGGTCTCAAGGTCGTCCGGCACGCTCATATCTTCCGGATTCAATCCGATCTGCCCCGAGATATGGAGCTGGTTGCCAGCGATCACCGCTGGCGAAAATTGCCAGGCTTCTGCTCCCTCGCGGAACGGAGCCGGGGTGACGGGTTGAAAGGGCTTCATGATTTTTCTCCTCTGGAATAGCTGGCTTGAGCGGCCGCAGAACCGGACCGGGCGATCACGGTTTTTGCCGCTGCTTCCCCGGCGCGCACGGCGCCATCAAGATAGCCCGTCCATTTCGGTGCCGCTTCCGTTCCGGCCCAGTGAATGCGCCCGACCGGCTCTCTGAGGGCTGCACCGACCCGGCTCAGCGTACCCGGCGGCGGACAGATGACCGGCCCCCCGCCGACCCAATGATCGTCATCCCAGTCATATTCCAGATAGGCGGTCGGGGTCAGCGCGGCCTCGCCAAAGAAGGAAGCAAATTCGGCGAGGATGCGTGCGCGTCTCTCGGCTGGCGACAAGGCGCGCAGCTCGATCAGCTTGTCCGCTGCGGCAAAGCCGAGCAGCGCGTGGCTGCCCGCTGCCGGTTCGGATTCATCGAACACGCCGAACAGATAGCCCGAGAGGTTGAGCGCCTCGCCGTTGAGACCAGCATCTTTCCAGAAGGCACGATCATAGGACGCAATGATTTTCATATAGCGGCCCATCGGCGAACGCGCCTGCAGCTCGCGCCGGGCCGTCGGCAGCGGCGGATCGAAGACGATCCGGTCGGCGGCTCCGGGCGGCATGGCGACGATCACCTGATCGGCAGCGATGCTGATCTCACCAGCGGAAACCTCGACGCCGCTCGCCGTTTGAACGATTTTGCTGACCGGCGATTGCAGATGCACCGAACCGGCCGGCAGCCGTTTGGCGAGACGCTGGCTGAACTGCTGCGCGCCGCCGACAAAACGCGAATCTTGCGCGCCGTCGCGCGTCGAGATCAGCATTTCGAAGGAATCGCCATGGCGCACATAATAGGCAAAGAAGAGCACGGAGATTTCGTCGGGCGAGGCCCCCAGCAACGCTGTCACGGCCAGCTCGACAAAGGCCGCGACCAGCGGCGCGCGGACATTTTCCCCGATCCATGTCCGCATCGTCATCGCATCCCAGGCCTTGGCTTCCGGCGCCTTTTGAGGTGCATCCAGCGGCACCTGTGCGGCCAGCGCATTGATCGCCGCGGTGACCCGCCCGAATTCCTCGAGATCCGCCTCGTCCAGCGCAAAGGCACCATCGGGAAGCCGGAAGCGTTTTCCCTGATAGTCTAGCAGGCCGTCGCCCGGACCATAGCCCTTGAACACCGCGATCCCGAGTTCAGCCGCCAGCTTGAGAACGCGTGTCTGGCTAGGCCCGACATATTGCGCGCCGAGATCAAACGCAGCGCCATCGCTGGCCCGCCGCGTGAAGGTTCGTCCGCCGAGCCGGTCCGAAGCTTCCAGCACGGCGACGCATTTGCCCGCCTGGGCGAGCCGCCAGGCGGCCGTCATGCCGGACAGGCCGCCACCGCATATCACGACATCGGCCCTGATCGCGCCAGATTCGCCGCCGGCTTCGGAGCGCGATGTGGATTGCGCATGAGCAGCGGACAGGCCCGCCAGGCTTGCCGCTGCTGGAACCGCCGATGCCGCCAATATAGTCCTGCGCGTAATCCCCTTGGTCATCGTCTATCTCCGCTCTGTTTCCGGTTCCTTTCCTAGATCGGCAGCCGAGGAGCCAATAGCTTTCAGATGACAAGCGATAGACTTCGCACGCTATGCTGTTATATCCGCTGCATGGAACCTCCACGCGCACCCTATGAGCCCGCGCCGTTCGTGCGAGCGGCGGCCGCAGCCAACCTGACATCCTTTCTGCAGCGTCACGGCATTGAACCGCAGCCGCTGTTTCGACAGCTCGGTCTCGATCTGGACTCGGTCCGGGATCCCTATGCGTCGATGCAGCTGTCCTCCTTCACCGAGCTCATGAAGCTGGTTGCGGAAGAAACCGGCATAGCTTCGACAGGATTGCAGCTCGGGTTCGAGCAGGATCCGGCAAACTGGGGCGCTCTGGGTTTTGTTTTGCTCAATGCACCGACGGTCTGGGAATGTCTCAGCGCGCTCGAACGGTTTCTGCCGCCATGGCAGAGCGGAACCCATGCAAAGGCGGTGCGCGACCGGGATTTCATGCGTATCGAATATGCCATTCTCCATCCCGCAGTCCGCCATCGTGATCAGGATGCGGAATTCAGCCTCTCTTTCACCGCGAACCAAATCCGCCGGATGAGCGGGGGTCTTGCTGCCCCGGTCCATGCCAGTTTCATGCACCCGCAGGTCGCCGAGACCTCGGCTTACGAAAAATATCTCGGCGTTCGCCCGATCTTCGATGCCGACGTCAACTCGCTCCACTACGAACGCCGGGCGGGCGATCTGGAAAATCTGGCGGCGGATCATCGCCTCTATTATGTGATCAGCAAGCATCTGGAGGATCTGATCGAGGAATTGCCCAAGACGCAGACCCTGGTTGATTCGGTGAAAGAGCTGGTCCGGGTACGCCTCTCCGGCAAGCCGCCAAGCCTGGCTGCGATAAGCCAGCTGCTCGCCGTCCAGCAACGCACCCTGCAGCGGCGGCTCGACGCGCAAGGCGTCAGCTTTTCCGATCTGATCAGCCAGGTCCGCGAGGAGGAAGCCAGACGCTATCTCGAAGACACGTCAACCGAGGTCAAGGAAATCTCCTATTTCCTTGGCTTCTCCGATCCCAGCGCCTTCATCAAGGCGTTCAAGCGCTCGACCGGCCTGACCCCGATCGCCTATCGCGAGCGGCACCGGGCCGACAAAGCCTAGTCTCCCGCTCGCGACGGCCGCTGTCAGAACTTGAAACCGACCTCCGCGCCGAACGAGCGACCGGGGGCAACCATCAACTGGTTGAAACCGAAATCGGACAGATCGACGGCGTAGGTCAGATAGTCGGTATCGGCCAGATTTTCGCCGAACACGGCGGCGTGCCAGCTTTTGTCCGGACTTTCATATTGCAGCCGCGCGCCGAGCAGCCCGTAGCCGTCCTGCGCGATCAGCGGATCATTCTCGGTCGAGAAGAACACATGGCTGCGATAGCTGAGCGAGCCCTGAGCACGGAGCGTCCCGGCCCCGAGATGCCAGTCATAGGACACAATGCCGCTCAGTGACCATTTTGGGGCAAGGGCAAGGCGGTTGCCGGACAGATCGAGCCCCGTGCCGGATTGGAAATTCTGCAGCTCGGTGTCAAGATAGCCCAGGCCGATATTGAAGCGCAGGTCATCGACCGGCTCCGCGACAAATTCGACTTCAAAACCGGTGATTTTTGCATCCGCGGCATTGTCCAGAATCTGGGTCGGGACACCGCCTGTATTGACCAGCGTGAACACCTGCAGATCGCTATAGTCATAATAGAAAGCGGCGGCATTCAGCGTCACCCGGCGATCGGCAAATTGCGACTTGAAGCCCAGTTCATAGGCAGCCAGCGATTCTTCCCCGATCGGCGCCAGGGCCACCGGATCGAAAACGACACCACCGTTGAAGCCGCCGCTCTTGAAGCCGGTGGCATAGCTTGCATAGAGCAGAACATCATCGGTTGCCTGATAATCCAGCGCCAAGCGCCAGGAGAAATCGTCATTGTCCAAGCCATCGGTGATAGCGAAGACAGGGAAGTCAAAGCTTGGCTCCTCGAAAGTGAGGGACGAGGTGAAGTCGCGCGATTCCTTGGTATAGCGACCGCCGAGCGTGACCTGCAGGCTGTTGGTGATATCATATTCGACCTGGGCATAGGCCGCCACCGACTCGGTGCGCTGCGAATTGAGCGTGCGACTGAAGAATATCGGCGCTACGCCCGATGCTCCATCCGGATCAAAGCCGCCCGGAAAGGCGACCGGATCGATCGATTCGACCAGAGGGCGCAGGTCGCGGAACAGGTCGGCGGTCTGGTTCTGGTCGATCTCCTCCCAGAGATAGTAAAGGCCGGCCAGCCAGCGCATCGAATCGGTCTCGCCATTGGCGCGCAGTTCCTGGGTGAAGGTTTCCGACGTTGTCCCGTAGTCGAGTTCGAGGAGACGGTTCGGACTGGCGTCGGTTTCTTCCTGCTGCAGCTTGTCGAGATATTCATAGGCAGAAAGGGACACCAGCGTCACGTCGCCGACATTCCATTCCGCAGTCAGCGAGCCGCCCCAGCTGTCGACCGTCAGGTCCCCTTCGCGATTATAGTCGCCAGTGCGCAGATCTGTCGGGCTGACATAGCCGAGGGCATCGGTGCAGCCGCCGGCCTGAATGGCACTGACACTGCAGGGCGCGCCGGTCGCTGGATCGAGCACGCCCTGCGACCGGTATTGCGGCGCCGTCGTGTCCAGCGAACCGCCGTGGAGATTGAAGCGCAGAGCGAAATTGTCGCTGGCATCCGCGTCGATCAGCAACCGACCGGCATAATTGGAGGTCCCGTTGTTCCGGTTGCCGGTGACCCGGTTCAGGATATAGCCGTCGCCATAATTGTAGATCGCAGCGACACGGGCGCGCACATCATCCGACAAGGGCCCGCTGACCGCGCCTTCCGCCGTTACCGTATCGAACGAGCCGTAGCTCAACCGGCCCGAAGCAGTCGGGCTGGCCGTTGGCCGCGCGGTGATGAAGTTGATCGCGCCGCCGGTTGTATTGCGCCCATAGAGCGTGCCCTGCGGCCCGCGCAGCACCTCGACCCGGTCCAGATCGAATATCTGGAAGGCCTGCGCGCTGGGCGAACTGATATAGACTTCGTCGACATAGACACCGTTGGGACCGGCGTTGTTGCTGTTGAAATCATTCAGTCCGATGCCGCGGATGAAGATCGCCGGCTGGCTGCCGGCCCCCAGCGGATCGCCAATCTCCAGATTGGGGACAAATTCGGCGATCGCGGTGCTGTCATCGACACCCAGATTCTGCAAGGTTTCCGCACTGAACGCCGTCACCGACAGGCCGACATCCTGAAGCCGCTGTTCACGCCGCTGGGCCGTAACGACGATGGCGCCGGTGTCGACCCGGGAGTTGGCTCCGGGATCGCTGGTCTGGGCTGCCGCGCTTCCCGCCATCAATATCGCCAAGACGCTTGCTGCCGATAGGCCTGTCAGTTTCTTTTTCATATGCGCACCCCCGATGGATTATTTTCGCTTCCCGTTACTCAGAAACGGGTTCGGCTCGCTATCTGACTAACCGTGCGACCGATTCTGAAGAGGTTTTGAAATGACATTGTATTGTTTTCACGCGTCATGGTGCGCAGCAAAATTGACATCCATAGACCATCCATTGTCATGTCAGGATAGTCTCGGCTTGAGCGTCCGGGCCTATATGGTTCCCAGCAAGGGCTGTCATCGCGGCCTGCACCAAGGAGAGCCATATGAACGTCGCCACCAAGCCCATAGTAACCGAAATCATCCGTGATGATCTGGAGTGGATTCCGATCGACGCGGTCGCCGGGACACGCAATATGGCAATCAAGGTCATCAAGGTGGATCGCAAAAAGGCCAGGGTGATGTTCAAGGTGCGATTCGGCCCCAATTCGGAGGCGCCGCGCCATTATCATTTCGCCGAAGCCTGCGCGATCACGCTGTCGGGGCGCTGGGCCTATGACGAGGGAGAATTTGCGGCCGGCGACGTTGCCTATGAAGGAGCCGGCAGCGATCACACGCCGACCAGCGAAGATGGAGCTGAACTGTTCATCGTCCTTCTTGCCCCGGAAGGCGAGCATCGGCTGCTGCGCAACCATTTCGACGATGGCAGCACATCCGATCTCGATTTCGACTTTTTTGCCATGCTGGAAGGCAAGTCCGCCGCAGAAGCCGAGGCGATTTTCGGCGCGCTGCTTGAGGCCTGATCGTGACCATCGGCGGCAAGTTTGCTCCCGTCAGCATATGGGTAGACCGGCCCTCCGATCTCTGTCCGCCGCCGGATCATGATATCGACGCCGAAATCGCGATCATAGGCGGCGGCTATACGGGCCTGTCAGCCGCACTCCGTTTGCGCGAGCTGGGCCATGACGTCGTCCTTCTCGAGCAGGAATTTTGCGGCTTTGGCGCAAGCGGTCGCAACGCGGGTCATCTGACCCCGACCATCGGCAAGGATATTTTCAGCTGCATCAAGCTATATGGTGAAAAGCGGGGGCTGGATCTAATCCGCTTCGGCGAGGACGCAGTCGCCTTCGCCGAGCGGACGATCGCCGAGCGGAATATCGCCTGCGACTATCGGGCGAGCGGCAATATCATCGCCGGCGTGCATCCCGACCAGCGCGCGATACTGGCCAAGTCCGCCGAGCTGGCTGCTCGCCACGGTCTGCACGCGGATTTTCTGGATGAAGCCGAAATGCGCGCTCGCTCGCTGCCGTCCGCCTTTCTGTTCGGCATCCATGAAACCGGTGGCGGCCATCTTCATCCGGGCAAATATGTCATGGGCCTGCGCCGCGCTGCGCTCGATTCGGGTGTGCAGATCCATGAACAGACTCCGGTCGATCATATCGAGCACGGCGAGACCTTGGTCCTCAGGTCGCAGGCGCGGCGGATACGGGCGCGACAGGTGCTGCTCGCCACAAATGCCTTCACGCCGGTATCCCTCAACATGTTCCGCAGCAAGCTGGCGCCGCTGGCGGTTTCCCTGTTCAGCACGCCGCCGCTGTCCGGCGCACAGCTCGAACGGCTTGGCTGGTCCGGCCGCGAAGGCCTGTATACGGCGCATGAGAGTCTCGAAAGCTTCCGGCTGACCGCCGACAATCGTTTGCTCGGCGGCTCCAAATATGTCCGCTACGGCTATGGCAGTTCATTGCCGCCGGCCGATCATCCCGAGACCTTTGCACGGCTCGAAAACATGTTCCGGGTGCGCTTTCCCGAGCTCGCAGATGTCGGCATAGAAAATTACTGGAGCGGATGGATCGCCCTGGTGCTCGACTTCCTGCCGGTCTGCGGCACGGTCAAGGGGGAAGGCAATATCCATTACAGCATGGGCTATAATGGCCATGGCATCGCCCAGGCCTCGACAATGGGCGCCGCCATGGCCGATCGCATGGTCGGTAAAGGCAGCGGTATATTGGATATTCTGTCCCGGCGCATTCTGCCCTTGCCGCCGGAACCCTTTCGCTGGCTGGCGGTCCAGGGACTGCTGTCCTTTCTGACGGGGAAGGACCGGCGGCTTGACCGCAAGATCGCCAGAGAGAGTGTTGAAACCATTACGGAGGCCGAAGCATGAGCACCCATCGTACCGCATTCATTACCGGAGGCACCTCCGGGATCGGCAGGGCCACAGCCCTTCGGCTGGCCAGCGCCGGCTGGCGCGTCGCCGCCGTGGGACGGCGCGATATGGCCAACGCCGGCGAGACCCCCAATATTCTGCCGCTATGCGCGGATGTGACCGACGAATCCGCGCTCGCCAATGCGCTGGCCCGGACAGAAGCGGAGCTCGGCAAGATTGATCTTCTGTTCAACAACGCCGGCGGCGAAAATATCGGCGAGGGGATCGAGGAACAGGATGCGCAGGGCTTTCGCGATCTGATCGAGCTTAATGTCATCGCCGTCTACAATGGCCTTCGCCTCGGCCCCGCCCATATGAAAGATGGCGGCTCCATCGTGAACACCGCTTCGGTCGCGGCGATCATACATTTGCCGGGATATGCGCAATATTCCGCAACCAAGGCTGCTGTGGTTTCCCTCAGCAAAAGCGCCGCGCTGGAGCTTGCCGCGCGCCGAATCCGGGTCAACGCCATCGCGCCGGGCAGCATCTGGTCGGAAATGCTGGAGCCGGGAAACCCCGAAGTGGCGCTCGTCGAAATTGCCTGCCCGTTGGGCCGGGTAGGCGAAGCCGACGAAGTGGCCAAGCTCGTCGAATTCCTGGCCAATGACGGTTCCGCCTATATCACCGGCCAGCTGCTACCGATCGATGGCGGCGTCACCGCAGGGTACAGCCAGGCAATGATCGAAAAGCTGCTGAGCTAGAATAGGATCATCCGCGTGGCAGAACATGAAAAGTTACCAAGCGAAATTCTAGGTCCTCAGGTCACATTCCTGCGGGATCCGGCGCCTGTTCGATGAAGTCAACGATCTTCCACCCAACGGTTCGGTACACTTCCCCCATCTTTTTGAACTGGTCGAGCCGCTCCCGGAATCCGCGTGCCAGTGCCGGGTCGTCGTGATCGAGCAGGGCGAGCACCCGGTCCAGCCCCTCCAGTTCGGCCATACGCCCGTCGCCTTCCGCCTTGTCCCGGATCTTGAAAACACGGCTCTCATCCGCTTCCGTCCAACCGATCGCGTCCATCAACTGTTGGCTCTCCAGGCGACCACAAGCGCCAAGCGTGTCATGCAATACACTGCGCATAGACGCGGGCCATGCCGCCGATTCGATGATCAGGCTGGCCATATGCGCACTGGCATCATCGACGATCATGTCACTTGCGGCCACGGAGGCCAGACGTATCGACTTCCATTCCTTTCGATCAGGCTCCTCGCCAGCGATCACGCGCTGGTGCAGGCCTAGAACAGCTTGGCGACATTGCTCAACTTGAGCATGCGGGGCGACAAGCGCGACGATTTCCGGTCGTTCGAGGAGGAAGACCAGGGCCTGCGACACGACCCCGGAGAGATCGGCTCCGACAGGAGTACGCTCCAGCAGAGCTTCGACAAACTCCTGGGCAGCCGGGAGAGTCTTGAACGCGTTGACGATCATTTCCAATGCTGTCGCCAATGCAATTGGATAACCATATTGCTCCGCAAAGGCCTGTTTGTCATCGGCTTCGACAAGCGCACCAATGACATTGGCCAAACCGTCTTGCCATGCCGGAAAGATCATGAATGTCCCGGCGGCGATGTGGCTGCGCAGACGCGCGAGCGCCTGAGCCTTGACTGCCGGATCCCCCAGAAAGGCGATATCGTTCATCATTCTGTTCCCACATTGGCTTCAACGAAAGCATCCAGCCTGCTGCGCGAGATCGTGCCGACGGTACGCGCCTGCTCTTCGCCATCCCGGACGACCATCAGCAACGGAATGCCGCGCACACCAAAGCGGGCCGCCAGGGCGGGATGGGCCTCAATATCGACCTTCACGATCTCCATCTCCTCGGCATATTCCTCTGCGAGCTCGTCCAGCGTAGGGGCCAGCGCCTTGCACGGTGCGCACCAGGGCGCCCAGAAGTCGACAAGCACCGGCTTATTGTTCTTCATCACAATGTCGTCAAAATCCTGCTCAGTCGCGTTACGCATGTTGGATCATCCTTCTAGAGAAAATGGGGGAGTCGGGGGTAATCAACTGGCCTGTCCGCCGACCATCATCCGATCAATGCGGAGGGTCGGCTGTCCGACGCTGACGTTCAGCGTCTGGCCCTGCTTGCCGCAAGTGGCGATGCCGTTGTCGAAAGCGAGGTCGTTGCCAACCATCGAGATGTGGCGCAGAGCTTCATGGCCGACGCCAATCAGGGTCGCCCCCGTTACGGGCGCGACGAGCTTGCCCTTTTCGACAAGCCAGGCCTCGATCGTGGTGAAGTTGAAGCGACCGGTAACAATATCGACCTGTCCGCCGTCGAATTCGGTTGCATAGATACCGCGATCAATAGACGCGATGATGTCGGCCGGATCGGCCTCTCCGTTCGCCAGAAAGGTATTGGTCATACGCGGCATCGGAAGATGGGCATAGGATTGACGCCGACCATTGCCGGTCGACCGCGCGTTCATCAGGCCGGCGTTGAGGCGATCCTGCATCAGGCCGGTCAGCACGCCGTCCTCCACCAGAACGGTGCGATCCGGCGCAGTGCCTTCGTCATCGATCCCCAGAGAGCCGAGCTGTCCGGCGATGCCGCCATCGTCTATCACCGTTACACCGGGCGCGGCGATGCGCTCTCCCACCTTGCCGTCAAAGGCAGACAGATGCTTGCGATGATGATCGCCTTCCAACCCGTGGCCGACCGCCTCGTGGAACAGAACGCCGGGATAGCCCGGCCCCAACACCACCGGCATCTCGCCGACCGGTGCCGGGATGGCGTCAAGATTATGGAGGGCCATACGCGCGGCGTTCGCGACCATCGCCTCCACCGAGGCGGCATCGAAGCCATCCAGTCCTGCACGCCGCCCAATTCCCGCCTGGCCGCGCGCGCGGCGTCCGTTTGCCTCGGCGACGACCATGACCGCCAGAATAGTCATCGGCCGCACATCGCCGGCCAGCAGACCATCGGCCTCGGCGACCAGGATGGTCGTGTCCTGCGCGCGAACATTGGCGTCGATGCGGACGATCCGCGGATCATGGGCGCGAGCGAGCTGATCGATCCGCTCGAGCAAGGCGATCCATGCGGTCGCATCCTTCAACGCAACCGCGTCAATGGGGGGATAGAGGTCATGGCGACCCGCATTCCGGTTCAGAGCAATGCCCTGGGGATGACGCATTGTATCGCCGCGACCCGCCAAGGCGCGGACGGCTCCGACCGTGTCCTGAAGTGCGCCTTCGCGCATATCGGCCGAATGGGCGAAACTGACATGGCCGCCATGCGCCGCCCGCGCGCCGACGCCCTGACGCATGGCGAAGCTGCCATTGGTGACGCGCCCCCCCTCCAGCCGCCAGCTGCGCAGATTGGTCGTCTCGAAGAACAGGTCGGCCAGATCGGCACCGCCGCCTGCCAGCTGGCCCAGAGCGCGAGCAATCGCCGCCTCGTCCAGCCCGGCTGGGCCGAGCACCCTGTCGCGAGCGATTTCCATCGCAAGGTCACCGCCGTTCATGCTGTACCTCCCACCTGCATGTCATCGATCAGGATAGACCCGGTACGGATCGGCCCCTGTCGTTCGACATCGCTGCCGACTGCGCGAATGCCGGTCAGCATCGCGAGCATATTGCTGGCCAGTGTCACATCGGTGACGGCATGGACCACCTGTCCGTCCTCGACCCACAGGCCCTTGATCGCCTGGGTCCAGTTGCCGCTGGCTGGATCGGTCTTGCCGCCCTGAAACTCGGTCACGACCAGACCGGTGCCTAGCATCGCCAGCATCGCTTGCCAGTCGCCGCTTGCAGTCGAACTGGTGAGGCGCAGATTATAGAAGCCATCGGCATTGCCCGTCGAGGGCATGCCCATCTTGCGCCCGGAAAAAGTAGACAGGAACAGCCCTTCGACCATTCCCTGCCGAAGGATGGCACGCTGCGACCCCGCGATCCCTTCGCTGTCGAAGCCGCCGCTGGCCAACCCGAGTGGCTCAAAAGGATCTTCGCTGAGATCGAGATGTGAGGCCGCGACACTGCGACCGACCGGGTCGGGGAGAAAGCTCATCCGGCGATATTGGGCATGACCGGTCAATGCGCCGGCAAGTTCGCCAACCAGCGTCGCCGCTGTCCGCGGGTCGAACAGGACCGGACACCGCCGGCTGCCGATCGTGCGCGCACCGATCATCTGGCGTGCCCGATCTGCGGCACAGCCGGCAAGAACGGCGGGGGAAAGCAGCGCATCGACCCGGCGTTCCTGCGACTGGCAGAATGCCGATGTGCTGCCGCCCTGATCCTGCGCCAGCATGACGGACCAGCGTGCATCGTTTGAGCGCTGGACACTGCGGCAGAAGCCATCGCTGGTCGCCAGTGCCCATAATCCTTCGGTGGCCACTGCGACGGACTCCCCTGCCCGCAGCTGGCTGTCGGAGCGCACAATTTCGCTCGCCGCGCGGTCCATCGCCTGCGCCGCATTGAGCAGGACATCGGGACTACGGGGGCTGTCGGCGTAGAGCTCGGGTGCAGGGCCAGAGAAGGCGAGCCAGTCCGCAGGAGCCATGGTGGCATCCGGATCGGGCTGGACATGCCCTGCGATCAGTATCGCCTCATCCACCACCCGTTCGATCGTCGCGCGCTCGAACCCGGCGGTCGATGCCGCCCCCTGTCGGCCGTCCCGGAATATGGTGATTGTGAGCCCCTGGCCGCCGCTTCGTTCCGCCGTCTCGACCTCTCCGTCCCGGACCGCTATCTTGGCAAAGCCTTCATGGTGGACCGAGGCGCGCGCGCTGGCGCCGCGACGGGCCGCAAGATCTACTGCCAGCGTGGCAACATCACGCAGGTTCGTTTCGCTCTGGGTCAGTAATTCGGTCATGCTTCGGTCTCGATTATCGATTTCGTCGCATAACCATCCTCGATTAGCAGACGATGCGTGTGATAGGCGGCCAGCTTTTCATTATGCACGACGCTGACCATAGTGACTTCGGGTATCGCCTCCTGCACCGCCTCATAGAAATGCGCGGCATTGTCCGCATCGAGCGCGCTGGTCGCTTCGTCCAGCACGAGCAGGGTCGGTCGCTGAAGAAGGATACGAGCGAGTGCGACACGCTGCTGTTCACCGGGGGACAATTCGTCCTGCCACATGCGCAACTGGTGCATATCGTCAGCATGCGCGCCGAGCCGAACCTTTTCCAGCAACGCCTGGACAGTCGCATCATCATGATCCTCGGCCTGGTCCGGGAAACAGATGGCATTCTTCAGCGTGCCCATTGGCAGATAAAGACGCTGTGGCACCAGCATGGCCGTGCCATGGCGCGTCATCGCGACCGATCCTGCTCCATCGGGCCACAGCCCGGCGATGGCGCGCAACAATGTTGTCTTGCCCGCCCCAGAGGGCCCTTCGATCACCCAGCGCTGGCCGTCGCAGACCTTCCACTCGTCCAGTGCGATCAGCGGCGCACCATTGGGACGGCGCAGTTCCAGATTCTTGACATGAATCGAGATGCCTTCGTCGGCGGCCCCCGGGAGGAACGCAATGCCGCGCGGTCGTTCATCGTCAATCGCATCATCCAGCGCCTTGAGACGGTTGATATTGGCGATCTGCACCGCCAGTCCCGGATAGACCTGGACAAAATAGGACAAGGAAGAGCTGAACTGGGTGAAGGCATCGCGTGCAGCCATCACCTGACCGAAGCTGATCAGCCCGGCGAAAAATCGCGGCACGGTCAGGAACAGCGGGATCACGGTCATGACCCGTTCGTAGATACTGCTTCCCGCGCTCAGACCGATGTTGGCCCACATCAGCCGGTACCAGTTCCGCCGGATATGGGAGAAGGACTGTCTCAGCCCGCGCCGTTCCATGTCCTGCGTGCGCGAAAAAGCGATCTGTTCGCCGTTTCTGCGAACGTGGATGAGATTGGTACGGAAATCGGCCTCATAATGCTGCTCTCGCATCCGGCGACGGATATAGGGTCTGCCGATCCAGGTGATGACGATCGATCCGAACAGCACATAGGCGATCGAGAACCAAAGGAGATCACCGCCCGGAAGCGAGATCTGATAGCCAGCGACTGGTATCACCAACGCTCCCGACGTCTGCAGAAGAATATAGCCAAAGCTGACCGCACTGACCAGGCTTCCGATGATGCCGACCCCGATCCCGACCAGGGAATTGCCTTGCGTGATTAAAGTGAAGTTTTTGATGTCTTCCGCGATACGCTGATCGGGATTGTCGATCATGCGCAGACGTTCGATTTCGTAAAACCGGTCGCGGGCGAACCAACGGTCCATGTACCAGTTGGTCAGCCAGTTCCGCCAGCGCATCGACAATGTCCAACTGACCAGATTGTTTACCACGATGACCGCGACCTGAAATGCCGAGATCAGCAGGAAGGTGAAGATGAGCGTGATGAACAGGCCGGACTGGCGCTGTTCGATCGAGTCGAAAAAGTCGCGCTGCCACTGGTTCAACAATATGAACGTATAGACCCCACCAAGGGAAAGCGCCGCATACAGGATCAGCAGAAACCACGCGGCCTTCCAGTCCTCGGACATGTAGTAGCGGGTCGTCAGTCGCCACGCGTGCGCGAAGCGTTCGCGGGCGGGCTGCGTTGACCGGAGACCCGCCTCGCGGCGGGTCTCCTCTACATTGGCTGGGGCTGGAATCATATCGGTGGCAGACTATCAGAAGATACGTTTGCTGATAGACAAGCGCACGCTGCGGGGTTCGTCAACCGGGACGTAGCTGAAGGCGCTCGTCGTGTTGTAGTTGCGCCGATCGAAGATATTGCGGATGCCCAGGTTGATGTCGAAGCCCGCAACCGTCACGAAGCCGTTGACGTCGATCTGCCGGGCGCCCGGAACGGCATACCGCCCAAGAACGTCGGCAAAGGAACTGGACCGGCCGTAAAGACCCACGGACGCGCCGCCTGTGATGCCATCGGCAATCCGGGTGCGATAATTCGTATAGAGGCTATAGGTATCGCGCGGCTGACGCGCTACCGTCGTTTGCGTGGGCGTCGTGGTCAGCAGCGCATATTTGGTCCGGGTGTAAGAGCCGGTCACGGTCCAGCCGGGCATCACCTGACCGACAATGTTGAGATCGATGCCACGTCCGCGCTGGCCCGGTCCCGACTCAAACCCGCCTATGGTCGGGTTAAAGACGATGGTGTTGTCCTGCTGGATGTCGAAATAGGACACGTTGATTGTCGCCCGCTTGCCAAACAGGTCGAGCTTGACGCCCGCTTCCTTGTTGGTGGTGATGATGTTAGGCAGAAAGTTTCCAGAAGTATCGAGATTGAAGGTCGCCTGTTCGCCGCGCACATAATTGGCGAAGACCGAGAGATCGTTGGTGACATCGACGATAATGCCGCCGCTGGGCGAAACACCATTCCGCTTCTGTATCGGTTGGGGCGGAACGCCAGGAAATAAGAACTGCGTGCTTGTCTCGAACCAGTTCTTGCGCAAGCCACCCAGCAGCTTGACCTTCCAAAATTCAATCAGCGCCTGCCCATATATCCCCTCCTGCTTGCCCTCTATACGAATGGTTACGGGCCCCAGGGGCGAGAACGGGATGACGGGAAGAGTGGTGTTGGCTCCCAGCGGCGGATTGTTGACTACCGTAAAGAGCGTTTCACTACGCTGATTGGTAAAGCCCTTGCTGTAATTGTAGCCGACATTGACAGTCGCCTTCACGGCGTCGCCCAGACCCGCCTTGAAGCGGAAGAAGCTGTCGAGCGCATCGGACTTGCCCTGCTGCTGCGACCCGCCGACGCCCAGCGTGAGATTGCCAGCCCGGTTATAGCCGACCTGGTAGACCTGCAGCGTCAGCTGGGTTTCATCGTGCATGCCCCGCGCGACAAACTCAATGCCGGGTATAATCTTGCGCGTCGCATCGAAATAGAAGCGGTCTGTGCCGATGCTGATTCCCTGATCGGGCGAATAGATCGGCATGGATGGATCGCGTTCGATGAGCTGGAAGGTCTTGTTGTCGAAAAGCGTGTAAGCGCCGATACCCGCGTTCGATTTCGAAAGGCTGGCGCCGATCACTATATCGGTCAACCGATCCTTGAACCGAAGCGATGGCGCGAAGAGATAATCATCGGTCCCCCTGTAGCCACCATAATTGTGATCCATCGTCTGCACACTGGCGATGACGCGGCCCGACAGCTTCTTGTCGGCTGTGATTGCGTTATTGGCATCGATCACGCCGCGCACGAGCCCGAATGATCCTGTGTCGAACGAAAGATCCAGGCGTTCTTCGGCACTTGGCTTTTTCGTCACGACGTTGACGTTGCCGCCTAGATTGCCGAAGCCGGACAGCAGCGCATCTGGGCCTTTCAGCACCTCGACGCGCTCGATGTTCGCGACCGGCTGGTTGGCACCGGATTGCACGCCATATTGCGATCCGCCGGCCAAGCCGTTTACCAGCCCGGTCGCAGCGAAACCGCGCACCGTATAGCTGGCACCGGTGTTGGGATTATTAGCCTGCACCGAAACGCCGCCAGCGTTGCGCAGAATATCGGTGATGTCCAGCGCCTGCTGCTCCTCGATCGCCTTGGCGGTAATCACCTGTGTGTTGCGCGGCTGGTCCCGCAGGCCCAGACCACTGCGATCGGATGTTGACGATTGCCGGACGAGCAGGCTCGTTTCGGCTTCGTCCCGCCGCGCGACTACGACGATATCGCCAACGACGTCGAAACCGCCATTCGGAGCACGAAGGACCGTCAGGTTTGTCCCCTCGGTCGCTACCCGAAGGGCTTCCTCTGCAGACGCCGCGCTGCTAACAGGGCGCGACGTCAGCTCCTTTACGGCATCTGGATCGAAGGCGACGGGAGCCCCCGATTGTTCTCCGATCTGTTGAAGCGCCCTGGCCATCGGCATTGCGGGCACATTGATAGCTACGCTACGCGCTTCCTGCGCGAAGGCGGGAGCAGTCGCGACTACGCTGGCGATCACGACCGTGCCGACGCTCACTGCGCCCAATAGAATCCGCGATTTTGAAGTAATACCCATCATATAATCCCCTTCCCAAGGCTGCGCGCCAACAAATGTGCAGCGACGGCTGCACACTCGATAAAACGGAACCCTTTGCTAAAAAGATGTGCCTTTCGGCACAGCCAAGTAGTCGCGGCCCCAGTGGATTCTAGAACCGCGCCCGACCTCCTGCTGACAGATATCCGAGTCTTGATGCCGGAACGGCCGCCCAGATTTTCCTGTCGGAAAGGAAACTATGCTGCACTTCTGTTACGGGCAAATTCTAACTGTTCATGGCCGGCATGAACAATATCGATGGCTATCGCGGCCGGTTGCGAAAGCTGCTGACATGTTCTTCGATCTGCTTGACGAACCAGGCCAGCATGGGGTCGCACCGGCGATGATTCTCCCATTGCGCGACGAACACGGTTTCCTTCTTCTGGAAAGGAGCGGTGATCACTCTCAGCGGCATGATCGACGCATAATATTGGAACAGCCAGGCGCTGCCCGTGGCCACCAGATCGCTGCCGATTACGACGGCCGGCAGTGTTGCCTGGGATGTCGTTCGCGCCCCGATTCTGCGCGCCCTCAGGATATGCTGGCCAAGGTCATCGATTGCCAGGAGCGCCGTCGCCTCGCCCAGCGGAACGATATGTCGCGCGGCCCGATATTGTTCCTCGCTGAAATCGTTGCAATCGCTGAACTCGGTGTGCCCGTTCCAGACCATGCACGATGCATGATCGGTCAGGATCGGCAGCGTCTCCAACCGATCGATGGCGAACTCTGCGGGGAGCAACAGCAGGTCGGCACCCTGATCCAGCGAACGTTGAGGTGCCTCCACATCGATCGGAACCATTCTGACCGACAGGGCGGGCGCATGGATGGACAGTCCACGCAGGACGGGACCCATCAACATCTGCTCGATCGCCTCTGGTGCGGCGATGGTGATCGTCTGCGCGGCAGTGAGGGGATTGAAATCGAGCGCGTAATTGAAGGTGCCCTCAACCTCCTTCATCACCCGCCGCACCTCCCCGCGCAATGCCATACCGAGCGGAGTCAACTGGTGAGTCCCTCCCGAATGAGCCACCAGGTCATCCCCGAAATGGTCGCGCAACCGGCGCAGCGCATGACTCATGGCAGACTGGCTGAGGCTTACCCGGCGCCCAGCTTCGGTCAGCGTTGGAGAATGCAGAATGGCATGAAGGGGATACAGGAGATTGAGGTTCAGCCGTCGCATCGGCGGCTCCTCGGCAAGCAAATGCGAGTTATCCTTCGCGGTCATGGATTGATCTGAGATCATCGCGGCACTCCTATGGTTTTCGGCCTTGCGGCCAGTCGAGTGCCAATTTGCTTGGGCTTGGGCGGCCGATAAGGAAGAGGTTAGAGGAATAAAGCATCCTAGTCCAGACCGGTCGGCGCGAGCATGGCGACGAACGGCAGGCTTTGCACAGTTAAACTGCCAATCCTTAGGGCTTGACCGCACGCATTGGGGGCCGGTCCAGCTATTTCCCGCACAACCACCGCCCGATCAACGTTCGCGAAAGACATAAAATCCTTGGCTTGTATCGGCGGTCTATATCGAGCATTTTTCTCTTCTATCATATTCGATAGATTGCTCACGCGATCATTATAAGATACTACGATGGATCTACTTGGCAGTAATCAAGCCTTCTATATCGAGAGAATAGCTATCTTGTGTTTTGAGTGAGCAGTAAAAATGACCGATTCTCCAGATATTGGCAGCACTACGCGGCGCAGACGGGGGGCCGTGCTGGAGCGCGCGATTCTGGAAGTCGCCTGGGAGGAATTGCGTGAGGGCGGATATAGCGCGCTGACCTTCGAGGCAGTCGCCACCCGGGCTAACACAAGTCGGCCCGTCCTTAATCGCCGCTGGCCCACTCGCTCAAATCTTGCGCTTGCCGCCATACGCTACAGGCTCGCATCTCATCCGCTCGATGTTCCTGATCTCGGCAATGTGCGGGATGAACTGATATCCTATCTCAAACAGACTGTCGCGCGCGGCTGGACTTTCGCGATGATGTTCGCTTCCCAGATGACGGAATATTTCCGCGAAACCAATACTACGCCGCATCAATTGAGGGCGGCTATTGCCACGGCGGACGAGAATTCGATCTACGAAATTTTGCATCGTGCTGTGCATCGCGGTGAGGTGGATGGGCGAAAGCTCACCCCAAGGATTGTTCGCCTGCCCAAGGATCTATTGTTCAATGATGCCATGGCCACAATGAAACCCACATCCAATAAAACTATTGTCGAAATAGTGGATGAAATTATTATGCCTTTAGTAGAAGTAAATGATTAAGAAATAATAATAAATAATTTTATTATAGCAGGAAGGTTCACTTATTTTTTGGCTGGATAGATTTTTGGCCATACAAGAGGGGGAAACTATAATGTTGAAAGCGAAGTTAATGCTTGTCTGTGGAACGGCACTGGGTTTGAGTGCCGCTCCCGCCGTCGCGCAGCAATCGGGTGGCGACCAGCCTCCCAGCGATACTACCGTCTACAGTGGCGAGATCGTGGTGACCGCGACAAAACGGTCCTCGGCGTTGAAAGATATACCGCAATCAATTGCTGCCCTGTCCGCGGATATGCTGGAAAGCCGCGGCGTCGTGGATATCGCCGCGCTGAGCCGCCAGACGCCCGGCGTCGTGATGGAGATCGGCAATGACCGGTCACCCAATGTCGTCATGCGCGGCATCGGGGCGTTCGGCAACACCCAGGGAGTCGGCTTCTACATCGACGACGTCCAGAATTTCACCGACCAGACGATGCGCCTTCAGGATCTGGAGCGTGTCGAGGTTCTCAAGGGACCGCAGGGCACCCTCTATGGCGGCAGCAGCATCGGCGGCGCAATCCGCTACATCCCCAAGGAGCCCAATTTCGATTTCGGCGGTGAGGTGATGGCAGAGGCAGGGGGCTACGGCTACCGCAACATCTATGGAGCCGTCAACGCGCCGCTTTCACAGGACAAGGTCGCGGCGCGCATTTCGGCTTATTATAATCATGATGACGGTTTCTGGACCAGTCCAACCATCCCGGATATCTCCGAAACGGAGGAGTTCGCCGTTCGTGGACAGCTTCTCTTCACGCCCAGCGAGGATTTGACCATCAAACTGACCGGGCGGTATCGATCCTATGATGGCAGCGGGATTCTGGCCAGTGCCCAGAACGCTGTGGATGATGTAAATTATGTTGCCAGCCTGAATGCCAAGCCCTTCGTCAAATCCAAAACTTATGGATTCGTCGGCAGTGCGAATTATGATTTCGGCGGGATAGAGCTGGACTGGATCTCCTCCTTCACCAAGCAGGACAAGAATTATCTGGGCGACGTCGATTACACAGATAATCCCATAATCATTTTGTTCACCGATGATCCACGACCGACCAAGGTCTTGACCCAGGAAGTCCGCTTGTCTTCCAATGGCAATGAGACATTCGACTGGATATTTGGCCTGTACGCAGCCAATTTGAAGAATGTGAATCTGTCAGCAAACCCGGTAAACGCCGATGTCGGCATAGTATTGCCTGATTTCTTTGACTTCAAAGCAGAGCAAACCGATCTTGCCGCCTTTGCGTCGAGTGACCTTCGCTTGGGTGACCTGACAGTCACGACCGGCCTGCGTCTCTATCATGTCGATTATGACGCTGACTTGTTTGTTGCCCAGCTCGCGCCGGTCAACCAGCATTTCCAGAACAACGATACGGTGATCCTGCCCCGGCTGGCCCTGTCCTACCAGACAGCCGGCGGCAACAATATTTATGCTTCGGTCAGCCGCGGATACGAGCCGGGTAGAGCCGCGCTTACCAGTAACGATCCTGGAACCTACAAGCCGGAAAAAACCTGGGCATTCGAGGTCGGCTCGAAGGGCAATATCGGTGGAAGGTCGCTTTATTACGAGATTGCTGGTTTCTACACACTATATACGGACCGCCAGTTTGAAACTCGTGTGCAGCTGCAATCTGGCGCGTTCGTCGAAACCATTGCCAACATCGGCGATTCGACAGCCTATGGTGCCGAAGCATCACTGAACTGGAACCCGACGCCAAACCTCACCCTCAACGGATCGATCGGCTATCTTCATTCCGACTGGGATAAGGGTGCCCTGTTCAACGGTGTGAACATATCCGGACGCGACACACCGAACGCGCCGGAATGGACCGGCACTATCGGTGCGACCTATACCGCTCCGTTGTCGGACAGCGTCAAGGCCGAACTGCATTTCGATGCCTCCTATAAGGACGAGTTCCGCTGGAAACTTGGCTACGAGCCCGTTTCAAGCATAAACCCAAGCTATTGGCTCGCATCGGCCTATTTCGCCTTGTCCGAAACGGATGATCGCTGGAAGATTTCGGCGCGCGTCAGCAACCTCTTTAACCAGGATTATTTCATCGACTTCACGCCGGAGCAGTTCGGCGCTGCAGGTGCGGATGGAACATGCACCAAGTGCCACCTGGGCTATGTTGGGGAACGTCGCCGCATAATAGTTTCGGCTAGCCTGAATTTCTAATGAAAGATCGTGCCAGAGAGGGGCGGGGCTTTGCTCCGTCCCTTTTTTTATCCGTCCATATGACTGGCGGCGCTATTCGATAACAGTCATGGTTTGGGGACTAAGAAACTATTCGAATTCCAGAATAGCCTCGATTTCCACGGTCATATTGCGGGGCAAGCTGCCTGCGCCCATGGCCGAGCGGGCATGACGTCCCTTTTCGCCAAAAACTTCGACGAACAGATCAGAGCACCCGTTGATGACACGGGGATGTTCGCCGAATTCGGGCGCGCCATTGACAAGGCCGAGCAGTTTTACGACTTGTGTTACGCGGTCCAACGAACCCAATGCGGCTTGCGTTACCGCGATTAACCGCAGCCCGCACAGCCGGGCATCAACTATGGCCTGCTCCACCGTGACCTCTGTTCCCACCTTACCCAATGAAAACACCCCTTCAGGTGTCCCTGGCCCCTGCCCCGAGAGGTAAAGGCGATTTCCCGTAATCCTATAGGGTACATAATTGGCAACGGGCGTCGGCATGGCCGGGAGGACGATATCAAGTTCTTTAAGGCGGGCTTCAGTCACATTCCGGTTCATCTGCTTCCTATTCCTATCAGGTGGCGCATATGCGCCGACCTTAGAAGTCGGGCTGCGCCGCCAACAAACTCCAAAAAGACAATTCAGAACATACCTTCACCACCCTTTTCTGCCTCCAGTCTATTCGCCAATGGTCATGGCTGAAGCACATATGTGATAAGGATATTCCGCATGGATCTTGGACTGAATAAAAAGGTCGCCCTCGTTCTCGGCGGCGGTGGCGGTCTCGGTTCGGCGATCGCCCTCGCCCTGGGACGAGAAGGCGCGCGCGTGGTTGTTGCCGGTCGTACGGGCGAAACTGTCGCGAAATCGGCCGATGCAATCCGCGCAGCGGGTGGCCAGGCAATGGCGCTGACATGGGATCTCTCCGATCTTGGGTCGATTGACGCGCATATCGGCAAGATTGAAAGCGAATTTGGTCCGGTAGATATCCTCGTCAACAACACTGGTGGCCCGCCGCCAACCACGGCGTCGGGACAGGACACGGCGCTCTGGCAAACCCAATTTCAGGCGATGGTCCTGTCGGTCATCGCAATTACTGACCGCGTATTGCCGGGCATGAAGGCCAAGAATTGGGGCCGCATCATCACCTCAACCTCATCGGGCGTCGTCGCCCCCATTCCCAATCTGGGTATTTCCAACGCCTTGCGCATGGCTCTGGTCGGCTGGTCCAAGACGCTCGCACGCGAAGTCGGACGTGATGGCATCACCGCCAATATCGTGCTGCCTGGCCGCGTTGCCACAGACCGCATCCGGTTCCTCGACGAGCAAAAGGCAAAGCGCGAAGGCCGCACGGTTGAAGACGTCGCGGCAGAAAGTACCGCCGCGATCGCAGCTGGCCGTTATGGCGACCCGCAGGAATATGCCGACATGGTCACCTTCCTTGCCAGCGAGCGGGCGAGCTATGTCACAGGATCTGTCATCCGCATCGACGGTGGCCTGATCGCCAGCATCTGATTTTCATAAAAATTCAAGGAGAACTCCCATGTCGGATGACGCATCAATCATCGCGCAGCTCGAACAGGTAACAACCGCAACTCTGACAACTATTTTGCTCAAGAAAGGTTTGCGCAACATCTGGATCAGAAGCGCCTTCCCACTTCGACCGGGCCAGGAACGCTTGGTCGGGCGCGCATTTACCTTTCGCTTTATTCCGGCACGTGAAGATATGGCTACCCCGGCATCCTGGGGTAATCCGATCTCGACCCGTGCGGCTATCGAGGCAATGCCAGAAGGTTGCATCGCTGTGATTGATGGCAATGGCGAGTCAGATGCCGGCGTCTTTGGCGACATTTTGTGCGCACGCATGGCCAAGCGCAATGTGAAGGCGATGATCACCGATGGCGTGGTCCGCGATCTGAGCGGGGTTTTGAGCACCGGTCTGCCGGTATGGGCGGCGGGAGCTGCAGCGCCACCTTCGGTTGCCGGCCTGACATTTGTCAACTGGGAAGAGCCAATTGGCTGCGGTGGCGTTGCCGTATTCCCCGGCGACATGATCGTCGCCGACCTCGACGGAGCCGTCGTGATCCCCGCTGCGCTAGTCGACGAAATTGTGCCCGAAGCGATTGAGCAGGAAGCAATGGAAGGCTGGATCATGGAACAGGTTGGCGAAGGCGTTCCGCTTCCCGGCCTCTATCCCATGAACGCTGAAACCAAGGCGCGGTACGAAGCTTTTCGCAAGGGCTGAAGATCTCTCAGCCATTTCCGGGACTGGAATGATATGAACGGCAGCAGTGGACTTTCGTGGCGCATGATCCGGGAAGCGGTAACGCGGATCAGCGGTCGTGTGAATCAGACGCCAGTGCTGACCAGCGAAACGCTCAACCGTCTTGCGGGCGCATCGCTATTTTTCAAATGCGAGAATTTCCAGAAAACCGGGGCATTCAAGGCACGCGGTGCCACCAACGCGATCTTTGCCCTGTCGGCCGAAGACGCGAACCGTGGTGTCGTCACCCATTCGTCGGGCAATCATGCTGCAGCCGTTGCCCGCGCGGCGACTCTCCGCGGCGTGCCATCCCATATCATCATGCCCGACAATTCGGTCGCGGCGAAGGTCGAGTCCGTCAAGCGCTATGGCGGCAAGGTCATCTTCTGTTCGCCAACCCAGGCGGCTCGAGAGGGAGAGACGGCGCGGATCATTGCTGAAACCGGCGCTGTCCTCGTCCACGCCTATGACGATCTTCATGTAATGGCGGGACAGGCCACGACGGGAACCGAGTTGCTCGACGAGATAGAGGATCTTGATATCATTCTGTGTCCGGTGGGCGGCGGCGGGCATCTCAGCGGCATTTCGGTCGCTGCCAAGACGATCAAACCATCAATCAAGGTATTTGGTGTGGAGCCTGCCGGCGCAGATGATGCAGCCCGTTCGTTCGCCAAGGGGGAGATCATTCCCAGCGTCAATCCGCAGACGATCGCCGATGGCCTCAGATCGTCCCTCGGTGAACGGCCTTTCCGCGAAATCCAGCGCGACACCGATGGCATAGTAACCGTCTCGGAAGACGCGATCGTCATGGCCATGCGCCAGATATGGGAAATCATGAAGATCATCGTCGAGCCTTCCGCCGCAGTCGCCTATGCGGCGATTCTTGAGGAAAAGTTGCCGGTCGAGGGCCGCAAGGTCGGCATCGTTCTCACGGGTGGAAACCTGGATCTTGACAAGCTGCCCTGGGCTTGACCGGGGTCACAGGTCCAGTGCCGTGCGGGCCTGAAGACGAAACGCTTTCACAAGGCGCGCGCTCGGCGCGTTGCGGAGCCAGAGCAAGCCGATCCGGCGCACGAACGCCTCTCCTTCGATACGGACTTTGTTGAGTTTCAGCCCTTCCGGCCATGGCGGTGCCCAATCGGGGACAAGGGAAACGCCAAGACCGCGGTCGACCAGCACAGCGATCGCATCCAGCGCGTCCAATTCAAAACGCTCGCGCGGCCTGATTCCCGCCTGTTGCAGATAGGCATCGGCAAGGCGACCGCCCCAATGTTGCCTGTCATAGCGAATAAACGGTTCCGACCTTAGTATCTGCGCCGCCTTGGCCTCCGTCACGGTCATCGTCTGAGGGCCAATGAGCAGCAGTGATTCAGCCCTAAGCAGCATCCAGTCGAATTCCTTGCTGAGATCAAATGGGGGTTCTACGACGATGGCAGCATCAAGATCGCGGTCGATAACACGGCGATACAGATCGGATGATGTGCCGGGAACAATGTAGAGATCGAGTTCCGGATATTCGCGGGCAAGGTGGTCAAGAATGGTTGGCAGGATGCCGGTGACCGCTGTTCCAATCACCCCGATACGCAATTGGCCGGCAAGCGTATCGGCCGAAGCCAGATGTTTCAGGCTGCGCGCATCACGAAGTATCTGCCGGATCGTATCGCAAATCGCAAAGCCGGCTTCCGTCGGCTGCGCAGTCCGGCCGGAACGGAGAAGAAGGCGCACCCCGATTTCTGCCTCGAGCGCCTGGACACGCTTGGCCAGCGCAGCTGGCGAGATGTTGAGCCGACGTGCGGCTTCCGCCATCGATCCGCTCTCGACGATGGCGACGAAGCTTTCCAGAAAGCGGGTGTTCATTTTTCTAGTCCTCCCTGCCAGTTCAAAGGCCGAGATGCCTGCTCGGCAGCAACCAAAGTCGGAATTGTCATGGAGGTCAAGGGCATTTTAGTTTCTGCAAATTTTATAGATACGATATGTAAATATTATCTTGAAGATACATCAATGTATCTATATCGCAATTAACTCAAACTGAGAGGGGCTGAAATGATCGAAACGTCAGTGCTGATAGTCGGCGGCGGGCCGGTTGGGCTTGGGCTGGGGTTGGAATTGTCGCGACACGGGGTCGACAGCGTAATCGTCGAGCGCAACACCTCGACGACCGATCATCCAAAGTCGCGCGGAACCACCGCCCGGACGATGGAGGATTTCCGTACCTGGGGCATCGAACAGGAGGTGCGGAACGGGGGCGTTGTCGGGCCCGACGTCATCTGGGCGTGCGAGACTATCACCGGGCGCCTGGTCGGCACAACGCAGGCAAGTCCGGCAAATATCCACTCCCCCTGTTCGAAGATGACAATCGCTCAAGACGTGGTCGAGCGCGCCCTGGCAAGGGCAGTGGCCAATGAACCGAATGTTGACCTGCGCCGCTCGCATGATTTTCTGCGCTATGAACAGGATGATGAGGGCGTAGCCGGCTGCGCAAAGGACCTGCAGACGGGCAAGGAAATCACCGTCCGGGCGAAATTCCTGATCGGCTGCGACGGCGCGGGCAGCCGCGTTCGCAAGGCCGAGGGGATCGAACTGATCGGACCCGAAATCGCGCAGATGGCCAATTATTATTATTGGGCCGATACCAGCAAACTGCCGCAGGCGTCGCTTGGCGTGGTATTCAATGTCCTCCCAAACGACCCGACGATTGCACCCGCACGCATCGCCCCCAGCGGCCCTGACAATGAACGCTGGTTGTGGATTTCGTCGCTTGCCCCCGGCGCCGAACCTCTGGATGATGACGAACTGATCCGCAATGTCCGCGGCCACTGGGGAATCCCGGATCTGGAGGTTCGCCCGATTAACAGTCTGGTGTGGCGGATGTGCGCCCAGATACCGGAGCGCCTGCGATCCGGGCGTGTCATCCTTGCGGGTGACGCAGCACACCGCTTTCCACCCGCTGGCGGCATGGGGCTCAATTCCGGTATTCAGGATGTCCGCAATCTGGGATGGAAACTAGCCTTCGCGCTGCGCGGCTTGGCTGGAGAGGCACTACTAGATACTTACGGAAAAGAGCGGTTACAGGTTGCCAAATCCAATAATGAATGGTCGTTGGGCAACGCGCATCGCCTGCCTCAGGTTGAGGCTGTTTTGCGCGACAGGGCGAGCAGCCCGGCGGCGATCCGCGAGGCATTGATCGAGCAGAGCAAGCATCTCAACAGCGAAGGCCAAGGCTATGGGGTGCCTTATGCTAATGGTGCGCTTGTCGCGGATAGTATGCCCTTACCTGCTCACGATCATCGCATATTCTGGCCCAGCGACGCGCCCGGGGCGCGTTTCCCCCATATGTGGCTCGATGCCGAACATAAAAGCTCGACCCTTGACTGGTTTGCGCGCGACATGGTGCTGGTTTGCGGTCCGGATGCCCGGCAGTGGCGCGAAGCAGGGGAACAGATTGCACGCGAATCTTCGCACGGGCTTGCCGTGCGTGTCCTGCCCTCGATGTCGGGGCCGTTCAGCTTTGGGCGCAGCGGAGCAGCTCTTGTTCGTCCTGATGCCGTCACCGCTTGGCGATCCTCTGTTGAGGTGTCCGATCACCGCGCAACACTATTGCACGTTCTTGATCAAGTCCTTGGCCGCAGCGTCTCTTAATAAGGAGCAGGACCATGTTGTCAGCCGACCATCCAAACGCACAGATCCTGAACCACTATTACAGCGCGATGTCGGTCGCATTGCATGATCCCAATGCGAATCTTGATGCACGCGACGCGGCATTCAGCGAGATTGCAGAGAAAGTCGGGCAACTGCTGGCGCCCGATTTCCTGATCCACACAGGCGGCATTCGTCTCGCCACGACCGGTGATCGCGCATTCACAATGGCCATGGGCAAGCGCCGTAATCTGTTGTCTGGAGGAACCTTCCGGCCTGCCCGACCGCCCCTGATCGTTGCTGACGATGTCTATGCATTTGTGCGGGGTGGTTTTACCGGAGAGAAAGATGGTCTGCGGTTTGAAGAGGAATCCGCCGGTGCATGGCGTTTCAACAGCGATGGTCAGGCAACCGAACATTGGGAGCTTGGCAAGAGTCAGGCCTTTGACGATTTCTTCATTGGCTGTGATCCAGACTTTACGTTTAGTTCAGGTCGTGACTTCTGGTTGAAAGATGCCTGACCGCCTCGAACAACCGGGACAATCGAACTGATGTTCACAACGTCTTCGCTCCTGATCGGCGCGTGGGCGGCAGCTATGATCGGGCTGTCAAAATCGGCTTTCCCGGGCACGGGACTGCTCGCCATTCCCTTGTTAGCGGAGGTCTTTGTTGGTCGCGGCATTGCCGGCGCGATGCTGCCCATGTTGCTCGTCGCAGACATCCTCGCCGTCCGCTGGTATGGACAGAATGCCCGTTTTGACATTGTCCGCCCGCTTCTCGGGCCGCTTGCCGTCGGCTATTTATTGGGCACCATATTCTTTGTCGTCGTTGGCTCTGCTGCTCGATCGTTGGAGATAAGCCTGGGCGTCATCATCGCGGTGCTGGTGATCGTCCAAATCTACCGGATGCTCCGGCAAGCACCACCTTCCAAACCCCAGGCGATGACCATCGCCTTCACAGGGGTCATGGGTGGCTTCACCACCTTTGTCGCCAATGCCGCTGGCCCGGTACTCAACACCTATTTCCTGGCGCTCCGGCTGCCGAAAGACGAAGTAATCGGTACCTCCGCCTGGTTCTTTTTCGCGGTCAATGCATCGAAAATTCCCATTTACCTCGCGATCATGACTTTCGCCCCCGGCGGCGCATTTTTCACAATGGAGTCCCTGCTTTACAGCGCCATACTATCGCCGATCGTTGTCGTGGCAGCGTTGATCGGTCGCCGCCTGTTGACGATCATTTCGCAGCGCCTGTTCAATGGCCTTGTGCTGCTGCTAAGTGGTATTGCAGCCCTGAAATTGGTTGTGGGAGGATAAGCGCGATGCAGGCGGCCACGCACCGATATAATATCGCCATCGCTGGTTATGGTGGGGTCGGGAAAGCAGTTGCAAAGCTATTTCTCGCGCGGCGGGCGCGATATCGCGAGCTTTACAAGGCCGATGTCAGATTGATCGCTGTTTGCGGATCAAACGCAGGACTTATGAATCTGGAAGGACTGGAGGCAAGTGCACCCCCCTTACAGGCCGGATTGACCGGTCAGGACTTCCTGAACGCAGCCCCTGTCGACATACTGATCGAAGCAGGGCCGACCGATTTCAGTGATGGGGGTCCTGGCCTTGGCTATATGCGCGACGCTTTGGCTCGCGGACGGCATATTATCGCGATCTCGAAAGGCGCACTGGTGGTTGATGGAAAGGGTCTGCGCACGCTGGCCGCCACTTCGGGCGCGCAGCTCAAAGTCAGCGGAGCAACCGCTGCTGCTCTCCCCACCATTGATCTGCTGCAGTTCAATCTCCTTGGCAGCGAGGTGTCGCGTATCGAGGGTATCTTGAACGGAACCACCAATTATCTCCTTACCGAAATGATGGAGCGTGACATGTCCTTTGCGGATGCCCTGCACCAGGCGCAACAGGATGGCATTGCGGAGCCGGATCCCAGTTTTGATGTCGACGGGTGGGACACGGCTTGCAAGATGGTCATCATTGCCAATTTCGGCCTAGGCGCGGAGCTGTCGCTTGGTGATCTGACAGTCAGTGGTATCGCGCACGTCACGCCGAAACAACTCGCCGAATGGCGCCACGAAGGGAGGGTACCAAAGCTGATCGGCCATATCAGCCGCACGGACATCGGCTGGAGCGGCGGCGTGGAACTGCGGACTTACGCCGCCGATGAAGCACTCTCGCTTGTCCGAGGCAAGAACAAGGCGATCTGGATTGACACGACGGAAATGGGCGAGATCTTCGTCGCCGGCGGAGCATCAGGTGCAGGCGCTACAGCGGCTGCTGCACTAAAGGATCTTGAACATATTCTCGCTGCAGCGCCGAAGCGGCACCCTCGTTAACGAGCCTTATAAGATTGCAATAAATGATCTTGAAGATACATTAATGTATCTATAAAGTCCACTTGGCGAATCTGGCAGTTTCGGATTTGTAAGCCATCGGGTACGGCTGTCACGTCGCTTTGGGATTATCCGAATGAACCAACCAAGATACTCTGTCATTGTTGACTATGATGTTGAGATGCAGACTCGCGATGGGGTGACGCTGAGGTCGAACATCTATCGCCCTGCAACCGACGGGCAGTTTCCGGCGATCTTGATCCGCACCCCCTATGACAAGTCTTCCGCCCGCTTTGAAAAGAATACGATCCCAAGCATCCGCCCCGTCGATGCCGCATCCCAGGGCTTTGCCTATGTGGCGCAGGATGTGCGCGGCCGCTTTGCTTCGGAAGGCAAGAACGAACCACCTTCCACCGGCGGAGAAGGCCGGGATGGCTATGACGCCGTGGAATGGGTGGCAGCGCAGTCGTGGTGCAATGGCCGCGTCGGCATGATCGGCGGAAGCTTCGCGAGCATCACCCAGTGGATGGCGGCAATGGAGTGCCCGCCGTCGCTCCGAGCGATTGTGCCGGAACGTACCGGTGGACCCAGCACCGGTCTTTTTGGGGCCATGCAGCTCGACTCGACCGTGATAGGCTGGCTGGCCGGGCAGGCGCTCAACAGCATCACCAAGCGAATTGCCGCAGGCGAGGCTACGCAAGAGGACCTTGCCACGGCGCGGCAGGCATTTCTCAATCCGCAAGCCGCCGCAAAACATCTTCCGTTAGATGCGCTGCCTTTCCTGAAGGCGGCAGGGTTGCCGCCCTTTGCCGAGCAGATCGAGGAATTCCTGCATAATATGGCAGATCTCGATGCATCGAAAATCAAGGTGCCTGCGCTGATCACCAGCGGCTGGTATGATATGACACCGGGCGATGCCGCCGAAATGTTCGCCAATATGCGCGAATCGGGTGGTTCGGATGCAGCGCGCCAAGGCACGCGAATCTTTATCGGGCCGTGGCAGCACACCGGGCTTGGCCCGCATCTCGGCGAAAAATTCTTCGGCAATCACGCATCTGCCGAAGCAGGCGGCCTTCCCGGCGCCCAACTCAAGTTCCTGTCCCGCTGGCTGCGCGATGAAGAGGCCGATCTCCCGGTAGCCACCTATTTTGTGATGGGGATCAATGAATGGCGACAGGCGGAAAGCTGGCCGCCACCAAGCACAAAGTTCCAGAAGCTGTTCCTCACCTCCGGCGGCAAGGCCAACAGTCGAAATGGCGACGGGGCCCTAAGCTGGAACCAGGTCGGGCAGGAAGGCAGCGACAGCTATCTCTACGATCCGCATGATCCGGTCCCGTCGTTCGGCGGACGCTTCTATGAACTGGGCGGCTCAATTCCTGGTCCCTTCGAGCAACAGCCTATCGAAAAGCGGCAGGACGTTCTGGTCTATAGCAGCGAGCCGGTCAGCGGCGAACCGCTTGAAATCGCCGGACCAGTCCGCCTGGCGATCAAGGCGTCTTCCAGCGCGGTCGACACGGATTTCATGGCAAAGCTGTGCGATGTCGATGAAGCGGGCAATTCCTATAATATCGCCGATGGCTTTGTCCGGTGCCGTTGGAGAAACGGAACGGATCAGCTGTCGCGGCTCAGTGCCGGTGAAATAACCGAAATGGAAATCGATCTTGGCGTTGTCGCCCATGCCTTTTTGCCGGGACATCGGCTGCGTCTGCAACTCACCTCCAGCTGCTTTCCGGCATGGGACAGAAATATGAACACGGGCAATCCGCTCGGTTCGGACGCTGTCGGTATCGTCGCCGAGCAGCGCATCCATCATGGCGGTATCCACAACTCGTGTCTCATACTGCCTGTTCAGCCAGGCAAGAATTGAACTGCTCCATAATTTAGCGAACCAAAAGAGAAGGAAACATAATGGCATTTGATCCAAAGAAAGAATGGAAGGGCTATCTCCCGCCAGCAAGTTTTGAGGAATATTCGGAGCGCTATGCCGAATTCTTCAAGATGCGCCGCGAAGACGGTATCATCGAAGTGCGTCTGCACACCAATGACGAGATTTATGTCCATACTCATGCTGCGCATAATGTCTGGACACGCGTATGGCAGGAAATAGGCAATGATCCGGAAAACCATGTCCTGATCCTGACCGGCACCGGCGAAAAGTGGATGACCGGCGATGCCAAGGGGCACAACCCTGTTCCGGCATCCGATCTCGATCCCGACCTCATGTTCCAGCGCACGATGGATGGCTGGAAACTGATCGAGAGCTTTATCTATAATATGGACATTCCGACCATCGCAGCCGTTAATGGCCCCGGCTTCCACACCGAAATGGCGGTCCTTTGCGACATCACGCTTTCCACGCCCGACGCCGATTTCATGGACCCGCACTTCTGGCTCGGCACGGCTGCGGGGGACGGTCAGGGCATGGCTATCCAGGCACTGATGGGTGCCAAGCGCGCCGCCTATTATATCTACGGTGCCAAAGCGATCCCTGCACAGGTGGCGAAAGAAACCGGTCTGATCAATGAAATCTTCCCTCGCGAGGAGATACTCGACAAGGCATGGGATATGGCTCGTTTCATCATGAAGCGCCCCCGCTTCACTCGCTGGGCCACGCACAATATCCTGTCGCGTCATTGGAAGAAGGCGATCTCGGAAGACTTCGGCTTTCAAATGTCGCAGCAGATGCTGTCCACGATCGCCAGCAAGGCGGTCGTACCCAATCCGGAACTCTTCGGCGACACCGAAGGGCGGAAAGTCTTCGAATGAGCGACGACACCGAGAGCCGCGTCGAGCGGCTTCTCGCGGATGCCAAGGGGATGCTGAAACCGGCGAGCCTGTGGCTGGTGGCAACCTGCATCCCTGACGAAAAGGCGCTTCTGAATTTGGATCCGGGATCATCGTCCCGGGTCCAGAACTGGCTCTGTCAGGAGGCCGGAAACTGGCCTGCGCCGCTGAAAGTTGGTGAGCATTTCTGCGAGTCATTACACAATGACAGGCTTGTTTTTGCTTCACCGCTTGATGGCGGACCCGGCCCTGCATATCATGTCGAGCTAAGCCCGGATGGAAGCAGTCTCACCGCTGTGCAAGTCGGCAATCTGAAAGAATCAGATACCGGGCAAGGCGCGATATGGGCTATTGGGGAAGGCTCTATCGCATGGCTAACGGTGTGTTTTGTCCGTTTGGCCGCCGAATGGGCGGCACAGGCAGGTGTGCAGGGATCTGCGTTTATTGACCTGCGCCTGCTCTCTTCTGTCCGGACGGATGATCCGCCCCGACTCCAGATGTGGAATTTCGCAAACGGGACAAACGCACCCTGCAGCGATGTGCGACCAATGATCCACCCAAGCGCCAGGTCTTTCGATCTCGCCGAAGGACGCAAGGGCGAAGTCACGCAGATTGCCCGTTCGCTGCTGTTACCCGTTCTCGCGCAATTCGGCCTGGTCGACTCCCGGCATATCGATGCCCACGGAACAATCATCAGCGCCAATTTTGTTGGCCATGCGCCGCAGATCGCAACTTGGGCACAGGCGATTGGCGCTGCGTTCAGATAGGGCGAGGCATTCAACACAGCTTCTACCCGACTTGATAGTTTTCTCTTCAGCGGAGTTTATTTAAGATGCCAAATAAATAGGTTTTGCCGGTCTCAATAGGTGGTGCAAATTGAACCCTCTATCTTGGACCAACTTGGGTATTTGCGCAGGTTGCGCAATGTCTGCCATAAAATGGTAAGGAAATTTTTGGGAGAATGGAAAATGGCTCACCCTGATCTGGATACGCTGCATCTTCACAGCGAGACGATTCCTTTCGTTGATTTCGGCAAAGGTACAAAAGTGCGGATCTTGCACGCACGGCCCAGCGAGGATTTCATCGTCACGCAGATCCAGGCCGACCCGGGCTGTTCGAGTGAACTACACCGGCATCTCGGCCCCGTGTTTGGATGGACAGTGGAGGGCACCTGGGGCCATGATCACACATACGAATATCGGCCCGGCACGTACATTTTCGAAACGCCCGGCGTGATCCACAAATTCCATGCCGGCCCCAATCCTGTCAGTGCGGTATTTGTGAGCTACGGGATTCTCGAATATATCAACGAACAGACACTGGAAGTTGTCGCCTCGATTGATTGCGCAACAGTTCTGGAAAATTACATGCAGATGTGCGAACAATCCGGCCTGCCCCGTCCGAATGTGCTAGCCTGAAAGTTGTCGGGATAGCGAACCAACTGCCTGAAAATTGCTGTGCCCTGACTTCGGCCATGATCGTCATCCACATGGGCTTTCTGGCTCGTATCTGTGACGAGATCCGCATTTCGATGAGGGCTGGCCCTTTAATCCACAGGGTGAGTCAAGGCACAGGCCGCTCGTTGGCTAGTCGCCCCTCTTTTGCTCATTACCGAAGGCGGAATTGATCAGGAAAGGGCGGATTTTGAGGCCAGCCAAGGCCAGAAAGCCGCTCATATCACTCGAGTAGGCCGCTGCAACTATACTCGAACTGCAACTCCATTTCAGCCGTATTTGATAGTAGACGCTGTCAGGCTTCCCGGCACAAATAAACCCCTCAGATCCATGCATGGAATTGTGTGACGACACAAAGATGCGGCCCACTATTGGAGGGGGAAGCAGACTGTCATTGGCGCGTGCTGCGAGTCTTTTACCGAGCATCTGAATGCTTGAGTCAAGTGATCTAAATCAACAAATGATAACGTTAAGGGAGGCTGAAGGTGGAATTTCATTTTAATAGAAAAAGGCTTTTGTTTTCGACTGTTTCGGCACTGACTATCGGTCTGGCGCCCTCCTCTGCATTTGCCCAGGACGCCGGGAACCAAGAAGAAACGAAAGCCAGTGCTTTTCAAGAAATCATTGTCACTGCTCGTCGTCGCGACGAAAGACTGCAGGACGTGCCGCTGGCAGTCAGTGTCATGACGGAAGAAGAGTTGAAGACGCAACTGGTGAATGATCAGAACGACCTTCAGCAGAAAGTTCCCTCGCTGAGTGTTGCTGGCCGCTTCGGTCACACGGGCGGCACATATGGTATGCGTGGTCTTTCTGGTACCAGCACTGGCACGCCTTCTGTGGGCACCTATTTCTCGGAAGTTCCTACGCCCACCAACAATATCGGTGTTGATACCAGCGCTGGTTCGTCGCTGTATGACCTGGCATCGGTACAGGTTCTCAAGGGGCCTCAGGGCACGCTGTTCGGTCGTACATCGGTGGCAGGCGCAGTGCTCGTCACACCCGCTGCGCCCAACCTCAGCGAGGTCGAAGCTGTCGGCAATCTCTCGCTTGGCAGCATGGGCCTGGTGCAGGGCACGCTTGCGGTCAGTATCCCTGTCATCGATGATGTTCTGGCGATCAGGGTTGCTGGTAACTACAATCACCGGCGCGGCTATACCAAGGTCATTGGCACCGGCGAGCGCTTGGACGGACTGGACAATGACTCGCAGCGCGTGAGTGTGCGTTTTGAACCGTTCAGCTGGCTGAAGAACACCACCATTTACGACCGTTTCCATGCGGACCAATCGTCAGCCGCATATGTCCCTGTGGCATACAACCCAAATCATGCGCTGTTCAATCTGCCTGCTGCGGCGGGACCTGCAGTGTTCGGCACGGCCTGCACGGCGGCGGAGTCGTTCGGCCTGACCCCCAGCGTGGCTGCTTGCATTCAGCAGCGTCTGGATATTCTGACGTCGATCAGGGGAAATCTGGAAGCCGAGACCGCGCGCACGGCAGCGGGCGGCGACGCACTGCGAAATGTCAATGCAGGAAACACCACGGGTTTCATTGACCGACATACGCATGAAACGGTGGTCAACAGGACGGAGTTGACTCTTCCGGCGCTTGGCCCGCTCGAACTGCAACTGAAGAATATATTCGGCTATCAGACCACAAAAGGCCTCACCGGCGTAAACATAGGCGGCATTCCTGACGATCTTATAATCCTCTATGTGGGTGTCGGTGCCGGTGCAGCGCTGAACCAAAGCGGTAACCAGCCGGTCCTGTCGCTCGGCAAGGGCAACAAGTTCTATTCGAACGAAACGCAACTTTCCGGAACGCTGTATGACGACCGGCTGAATTTCGTTGTCGGTTATTACTATCAGCACGCGCCAAGCAGACCGGATCTGGTGAACCTTGGCAGTATCCAAAAGGCCTTTGGGGGCATAACTACCCTGAACCTTGGCTATGGTGCCACTAACCCATTCACAGTGGGTGGTCGCGCCAATCAGGACGCCTTCTATGGGCAAGCCACGCTTAGCCTGGACGGACTGCTCGACGGCGTCAAACTGACCGGCGGTGTCCGTCATACCAAGGACGATTTCCTGCTGCGCACGGCGGCAGCGGTCACCAACCCCGTGACGGGCGTCATGACGCCCTCGTCGACGGTTACGACCCAAGCCTTCAAGTCCAGTGGCACAAACTATAATTTCTCGATCGATTATAAAGCCACTCCCGAACTGCTTGTGTATGTTGCCCATCGCAAAGGCTATTCCCCCGGCGGACTCAATAATCTCAACGCCGCGAACTCTCCGCTTTTCAAAGAGCAATATGCTCCCGAAACAATCGAGGACATCGAAGGGGGATTCAAATGGGATTTCAATTTTGGTGCCACCAGAGGACGCCTCAACATGGCTGCCTATCAGGCCTGGTATTCGGGCATTCAAAGACCGATCAGCACTCTCTCAAGCAGCGGTTCTGCTGTTTCCTTCATCGCCAACGTCGCAAAGGCGAAGCTGCGTGGGCTGGAGGTTGAGCTTACGGTCCTGCCAACGGACAACCTGACATTGGGCTTCAACTATTCGCTCAACGACACCAAATATACGTCGTGGACAGGTGCTGATCCTTATGGCGGCACGACTGGCCTTGATGCAGACGGCAACCTTGATCTCTCAGACAGCCCTTTCCAGAACGCGCCGAAGCACAAGCTGAACGTGAATGCGACCTATGACATTCCGCTTGCCGGAGACAATGGTACGGTTGCGATCACGGGTCAGTACACATATCAGTCGCGGGCCTATTATCTCTCGGCTGCAAACCGCTACTTGGAATTGTTCCCCGACACTACCAGGGATAATATATCCCAGAAGGGGTTTGGCATCGCTAACGCGCGGATTGATTGGCGTGAACCGTTGGGCCATGAGGGCATTACCGCGAGCCTCTTTGCCCGCAATCTCTTCGACAAGCTTTATGCTACGACGTCTTCCTCATTGAATAACAGTCTGGGTGTGACGGCGAAGCAGTTTGCCGAGCCGCGTATTTTCGGGGCGAGTCTTTCATTCCAATATTGAACGGATCTCAACGGGTGATCTTGCGGCTGTTCATGGTCGCGAGATCGCCCGCTTCACACCTTGCGCTTTTGGGCATCCCTTTATTTGTATCTCAAAAAACTGCCCTTTTTGTGATCTGTTGCTGCAGCCCCTCACTGAGTATCGCCTGATTGCATGTCTCGAACCAAATGAAGGGATATTTGATGGCCGCCATTTTTCTCCCGCGCGCGATGCGGATTGGTGCCGGATCAATCCATGAACTGCCCGTTGCTCTCTCCCAGTTGGGGCTTAAAGCGCCGGCAATCATGACCGATGCATTCATGGCCAGCTCAGGGGTACTGGATCGCTTGCTCTTCATTCTGGCAGAAGCTGGTATGACAGCACGCGCATATAGCGATGTTATCCCCGATCCCACAGTCACTTCGGTCGAAGCAGCCGTCGCTTTTGTGGCGGAAGGCAAGCATGATTGCATTATCGGTTTCGGTGGAGGGAGCCCGATAGACACGGCCAAGGCCGTCGCAATTCTGGCGGCGAAGGGTGGCACTATGCGCGAGCGCAAGGCACCGCATCAGGAAAACGAGCCTGGCCTGCCGATCATCGCTATCCCCACAACGGCGGGCACAGGTTCCGAGGCAACACGTTTCACGATCATCACCGACGAGACCAATGATGAAAAGATGCTGTGCGTCGGCCTCGCCTATTTGCCCGTACTGGCTATCGTCGACTATGAACTGACACTCACCAAACCGGCACGCCTGACCGCCGATACCGGCATCGACGCGTTGACCCACGCAATGGAGGCCTATGTCTCGAAACTGGCCAACCCCTTTTCTGACGGGATGGCGATAGCGGCGATGCGCGCCATCTGGCCGAACCTGCGTCGCGCCTGCGAACAGCCTGATGACCGGCCGGCGCGTGAAGCATTGATGGTGGGGTCCTTGCAGGCCGGCATCGCTTTTTCCAACGCATCGGTGGCGCTGGTGCACGGCATGAGCCGCCCGATCGGCGCGCATTTCCATGTCGCGCACGGCCTGTCCAACGCAATGCTGCTGCCGGTCGTCACGGCATGGTCCGCCCCTGCGGCCCTCAATCGCTACGCCGATTGCGCCCACGCCATGGGCCTCAGCGAAGCGGGAGAAGGCGAACAGGCTGCGGTCGGCCGATTGATTGAGGCGTTGCGCGACGTGAACAGAGATCTTTCTGTCCCAACGCCCAAAACCTATGGCATCGATGAAACGCGATGGACCGAACTGTTGCCGCTAATGGCGGAACAGGCGCTGGCTTCCGGTTCTCCCGGCAACAATCCGCGTATCCCGGATGCCGAAACCATCCAGTCACTTTACCGCGAAGCCTGGGCCTGAACCCGCAGCTTCAAGCGCATTTTCGTCAGGAGTCCTCATGTCACAGTCCAACATCGTCGATCATATAATTCATGGCCGCGCATCTGCTCCAGCGGAGAATATGTCGAACATTTTCAATCCCGCGACCGGTGAAATCAGTGGCCATTTGGCACTGGGCGGACCAGCAGAGGTCGAGATGGCAGTGGCCGCAGCCCAAGCGGCTTTTCCCGCCTGGGCTGCAACCCCACCGCATGTAAGGGCGCGCGTCTTTTTTCGCTTCCGCGATCTAATCGAGCGCGAAATTGACCGGCTCGCATCGCTCATCACTGCCGAACGTGGCAAAGTGCATTCCGATGCCAAGGGCGAGCTGATCCGCGGGCTTGAGGTGGTCGAATTTGCCTGCGGGATTCCGCAATTACTGAAGGGAGAATATTCTGAACAGGTCGGCAATGGCATTGATGCCGTGTCCTTCCGCCAGCCTCTGGGCGTTGTAGCGGGGATCACGCCTTTCAACTTCCCTGCAATGGTACCGATGTGGATGTTTCCGGTTGCACTCGCCTGTGGCAATAGCTTCATCCTCAAACCGTCAGAACGTGACCCGAGCCTTGCCAACGAACTGGCTGCGCTACTCGGCAAGGCGGGGCTGCCCGAAGGGGTGTTCCAGGTCGTTCATGGCGGCAAGCCCGTTGTCGATGCGATCCTCGATCATCCCGCTGTTCAGGCCGTCTCATTCGTTGGATCCACTCCAATTGCCGAATATGTCCATCATCGCGGTACTGCGGCCGGCAAGCGTGTTCAGGCGCTGGGCGGTGCCAAGAATCACATGATCGTGATGCCCGATGCCGATCTGGACAAGGCCGTCGATGCCCTCATGGGAGCAGCCTATGGCTCCGCTGGCGAACGCTGCATGGCAATCTCGGTAGCCGTACCCGTGGGACAGGCGACAGCGGACGCCCTGATCGAGCGGCTGGCTCCCAAGGTGCGCACACTCAAGATCGGACCGGGCACCGACCCGGAAGCCGAGATGGGGCCACTTGTCACGCGCGAGCATGCCGACAAGGTTCTGGGTTATGTCGATGCCGGGGTCGCCGAGGGTGCAGAACTGGTTGTTGACGGACGCAACCTCAATATCCAGGGCTATGAAAAAGGCTTTTTCGTCGGCGGTTCTTTGTTCGACAAGGTAACGCCCGATATGCGCATCTATCGCGAGGAGATCTTTGGCCCCGTCCTGTCGATCGTTCGCACCGAGAGTTTTGACGAGGCGCTGGGTCTGATCAACCAGCATGAATTTGGCAACGGCACCGCTCTCTTCACCCGCGACGGCGATACCGCGCAGGCATTCCTCGGTCAGGTGCAGGCGGGTATGGTCGGCGTCAATGTGCCTATCCCGGTACCGATGGCGTTCCATTCCTTTGGCGGCTGGAAACGCTCATTGTTCGGCGACCACCATATGCACGGCCCGGAAGGCGTGCGTTTCTATACGAAGCTGAAGACAGCAACATTGCGCTGGCCAAAGGGTATTCGTGCGGGAGCAGACTTCATTATGCCGACACTTGGGTGAGCAAAGCCGTTGTTGGAGGCAAGATCAAGTGAGGCCTTGAACCATCCGCACTAGTTTCGGATCAAAGGCAGAAATACATTGTCGATGATATCGATTATGGTTTCTTCCGATGTGGGCTGCAATGTGACCATCGCGTTATTGAACAGCAAATCCCGTGGAAGGCGTACTACGGTCGGCGTCAGTTTACGTCCATCTACTTCATTCCGTTGAACAGCACGATGGAGGATGTCGAAGATTGAGCCGTCGTCAGCCGACGCGATTGCCTTGCGCAATTGATGGGGGGTTGTGTGGGTCTCGCGAAAATAATCGCCCATTTGCAGTGCGATCATCAAGGCAGTCGGCCACCCGCGTTCTACAGTTTGTTTGAGAAAGCAGATCAGCTCGTCGCGTACGTTCCCCATATCAGGAACATCGAGCGGATGGCTTGCAAGGCGGTCGCGGATCGCTGCCAGCGCCAGATCAGATCGACTTGGCCACCGTCGCGTAATCACAGGCCGGCTCGTACCCGCCCTTGCTGCCACAGCCTCTAATGTCAGCGCCCCGTATCCGACTTCCCGAAGTTCATTCCAGCAAGCTTGGAGAATC
>JAUCYS010000027.1 GCA_030373505.1 Parasphingorhabdus sp. | reverse complement strand
TGAGGGAGAAGGATACAGAGCCTTATCGCTTTAGCGATTAGGCGGCGTTGGATGAAGGCGTTCTGTCCTCGGAAGCGCAGAACACCCTCATCCAGCTGCGACTAGGCAGCAAGCTGCCAAGTCTTCGCATCCTTCTCCCTCACGGGAGAAGGAGAGTTCAATCATTTCAGTAACAGATGTCCGCCAGTATCAAGCCTGACAGGTTGCCCGCCAGACTGAGCTCGACAATCGTCGAAACTGCCCTTTTCCGGAGCACCGCAATACCTATATCATCAGGATGAACAATCCACCCACCATCAACGACTTCGAAACCATCGCCCGGCGCGTGTTTGAAACCATCCCGGCGCCGTTTGCCGGGCATCTCGTCGATATCGTGCTGCGGATCGAGGACTGGCCTTCGCAGGAGATTCTGGATCATTTCGGCATGACCAGTCGCTACCAACTGTCCGGCCTCTATCAGGGCATACCGGTCGGGGAGAAAACGCAATGGTCACAGCCAAGCGGGGAGGGGGACAATATCACGCTCTATCGCCGGCCGCTGCTGGCTGAAATGGAGCAGACCGGCGTCGGGCTCGAGGAGCTGATCCGCCATGTCGTGATCCACGAGGTCGGCCATCATTTCGGTCTCAGCGATGCCGACATGCAGGCGATTGAGGATAGCGCGGAGGACTAGGTCGCCCCGGCTGCCCTGCTGCTACGCCGTCTGTGAACGGGGCGCTCCCATCAGGCTGACCCCGACGATGGCCGCCATCGCCGCGATAAAGCCCGGAATGATCTCGTAGACACCCGGTCCGCCCATGAAGCTGGCGTTCCAGCCCATCGCAATCCACAGGATCACCACGCCGGCCCCGGTTACCAGTCCGGCCACCGCGCCGGTGCCGGTCATCCGGCTCCAGGTCAGCGACAGCAGGATCAGCGGCCCGAATGCCGCGCCAAAGCCGGCCCATGCATTGCTGACCAGTCCCAGCACCTTGCTGTCCGGATCGCGGGCAATGAAGATCGCGACCAGCGCGACCAGCGCCACCGCGATCCGCCCGACATTGACCGTTTCCCGCTCGCTGGCATTTTTGCGCAGGAACAGGCGGTAGAAATCCTCGGTCAGCGAACTGGACGATACCAGCAATTGCGAGCTGATCGTGCTCATGATCGCCGCCAGCAGCGCCGCGAGCAGAAAGCCGGTGATCAGCGGGTGGAACAGCGCGTTGGCGAGCAGGATGAAGATCGTCTCCGGATCCTCCAGCACCAGCCCGTTGCGCTCGACAAAGGCGCGGCCGGTGATGCCGACACCGATCGCGCCGATCAGCGCCACGCCCATCCAGCTCATGCCGATATTGCGCGCCGTCGCGACCTGCGGCACCGAGCGGATCGCCATGAACCGCACGATGATATGCGGCTGGCCAAAATAGCCGAGCCCCCAGGTGATCGCGGACAGAAAGCCGATGAAGGACAGGCCTGCGGTCAGGCTGAGAAATTCGGGATCGACCCCGGCCAGCGTCGCGGTCACTGCGCTCACCCCGCCGTCATCGGTCAGCACCACGATCGGCATCAGAACCAGCGCCACCACCATGATGCAGCCCTGGACAAAATCCGTCAGGCTGACGGCGAGAAAGCCGCCAACCATCGTATAGGCCAGCACCACGCCCGCGGTCATCCAGATGCCGAGCATATAGTCGGTCATCCCGGTGTTGCCGAAAAATCCGGCAAAGCTGGTCTCGAACAATTTGCCGCCACCGACCAGTCCCGCGGCCGTATAGACCGCAAAAAACAGGACGATGATGATCGCCGAGGTCACCCTTAGCGCCAGCGCCCTGTCGGGGAAGCGGTTGGCGAGAAATTCCGGAATGGTCAGCGCATTGCCCATCCGCTCCGTCTGCTCGCGCAGCCTTGGCGCGACCACGATCCAGTTGACCAGCGCACCGAAGAACAGCCCGATCCCGATCCAGACCTCGACCAGGCCCGCCGCATAGAGCGCCCCGGGCAGGCCGAGCAGCAGCCAGCCCGACATATCGGACGCCCCCGCCGACAAGGCCGCCACCGCCGGATGGAGATTGCGGCCGCCGAGCAGATAGCCTTCGCTACTGTCAGTGGACTTGCGCCAGGCGTAAAAGCCGATCGCCAGCATGAGGATGAAATAGAGGGCGAGTGAAATAAGGGTTCCGGTCTGCATCCGGTCTACATAACGATTTTGACCCGCGAGTCACGTTTTGCGTTTTTCGGGGTGAGGAGAGGGGATAATCCTTCTCCGTCACGGGAGAAGAAGCAGCTCACCGCAACCGTTTCACAAACAGATGGCCGTGATCATCGCGCTTGGTCTGGAAATTGGGCACGCTCTCGAACATTTCCGACAGGCGCGAAAAGCCATAGTTGCGCACATCAAAGCTCGAGCGGTTGCCGGCAATCTTGCCCACTTCGCTGAGACTGGCATAGCCTTCGGCGTCGCGCTTGCTTGCCTGATAGGCGTCGATCAGCAGGTTGAGCAGTTCGTCGTCAACCTTGCCGTTGCTGTCGCCATTCGTGCTGCTGCTGGTTGTGCTGTCGGGCTTGGCTGCCGTCTTGACGTCACTCTTGCCGCTGCCGCGGTTACGCTTGTCGGCCTTGATCAGCGCATCGACGTCGATGAAGCGGCTGCACGCCTGGCGAAATCCCTCCGGCGTCTTGGCGCTGCCAAAACCATAGACCGGCAGTCCTTCTTGCCGGATCCGCATCGCCAGCGGCATGAAGTCGCTGTCGCTCGACATGATCCCGAAGCCGCCGACATTGCCGCGGAACAGCAGGTCCATGGCGTCAATCGTCATCTTCATGTCGGTGGCATTCTTGCCCTTGGTCAGGTCGAACTGCTGCTGCGGCTCGATGCCATATTTGTGCAGAATATCGACCCAGCCCTTGAGCGACTGCTTGCGCCAGTTGCCATAGGCACGGCGGATATTGACGGTGCCGAGTTCCGCCAGTGCGGTCAGCACCGGGTCGATCCCGTTGTGGCTGGCATTGTCGGAATCGATCAGCAGGGCGATATTGTCATTATTCTGGTTCATCGCGCGTAGATGGACTGACCGGGGAGGGCATTCAAGAGGAAAAAACGGTCCTGCAACGCACCGCATCAATTGCGAATCGCCCCCTTCTCCCGTGAGGGAGAAGGATACAGAGCCTTATGAGCGCAGCGAATTAGGCGGCGTTGGATGAGGGTGTACTACACTCTGAAGCGCAGAACGCCCTCATCCAGCTACGACTAGGCAGCAAGCTGCCAAGTCTTCGCATCCTTCTCCCTCACGGGAGAAGGGGGAAGGGGCTAGCACCGAAAAAACCAAACCTCCCATAGAAGCGCAGGAAATCGGCATAATAGTCTGATATATCGCAATTATTGCCAAAATCACTCCACGACCGAAAATTTGTCGCTGTCCTGGTCCAGCACATGCAGCCGGCCCTCGGCGATCGCGAACCAGGCCCCGATCAGGCGAATCGAGCCGTTCGCTTCCTTCTCCTGGATGCAGGGAAAGGTCCGCAGATTGGCAAGGCTGGTGCGAACGCCCTCATGCTCCATTGCCAGCTGCGCCTCCGGTCCGCTCAGATCGCCATGGTCGTGCGCCACCTTCGCCCGGGCCTCATCGAGGAGCGTGATCCAGTCGGCGATAAAGCCGCCCTTGCCGTGCGGCATGTCCTTCATCTGCTCGGACAGCGCCGCCTGACAGCCGCCGCAGCTGCCATGGCCCATGACCACGACTTCATCCACCTTCAGAAACTGCACCGCAAATTCCAGCGCCGCCGATACACCATGCTGGCCAGGGGTCGTCTCGAATGGCGGCACCAGCGCCGCCACATTGCGGACAATGAACGTCTCGCCAGGGTTAGTATCGAATATCTGGGTGGGATCGACGCGGCTGTCGGAGCAGGCGATGATCATCACCTTCGGGCTCTGGCCCTCCTTGAGTTCGTCCCAGCGTTCCCGCTGGGCGTGCCATTGCGAGGAACGGAAGCGGCGATAGCCGTCGAGCAGGTCGGAGAATTTTGTCATGTTTTGGTCCATATCACTGGTTTTGGGGGTGGCAAGAGCGGTTTTCTTTCCCTATTTGATAGAAATGAACGAAATCACCAAAATCACGTCGCCCGACAGCCCCCCGCAGCGCCAGCGCAAGCCCGACTGGATTCGCGTCAAGGCGCCCATGGGCACGGAATTCGAGAAAACCCGCGCCCTGATGCGGGAGCACAAGCTGAACACAGTGTGCGAGGAAGCCGCCTGTCCGAACATCGGCGAATGCTGGACCAAGAAACATGCCACGGTGATGATTCTCGGCGATGTCTGCACGCGGGCCTGCGCCTTCTGCAACGTCAAGACCGGCATGCCGATGCCAGTTGATGCGCTGGAGCCCCAGCATACCGCCGATGCGGCCGCCAAGCTGGGGCTGGAACATATCGTCATCACCTCGGTCGACCGCGATGATCTGGCCGACGGCGGTGCCAGCCAGTTCGTCAAGGTGATCGAGGCCTTGCGCCGCACGACTCCGAAAACGACGATCGAGATATTGACCCCGGATTTCCGAAACAAGACCGAAGCGGCGGTCGAGGCGATCGTGGCGGCGCGTCCGGATGTCTATAATCACAATCTGGAAACGGTGCCGCGGCTCTATCCGACGATCCGGCCCGGTGCCCGCTATTATGCCTCGCTGCGCCTGCTCGAGCAGGTCAAACGGCTCGACCCGTCGATCTTCACCAAGTCCGGCATCATGCTCGGACTCAGCGAGCAGCGGCTCGAGGTTCACCAGGTCATGGACGATATGCGCAGCGCCGACATCGATTTCCTGACCATGGGGCAATATCTGCAGCCGACCACCAAGCATGTGAAGGTCAGCGAATTCGTCAAGCCGCAGGCCTTTGACGCTTATGCCTCGGTTGCCCGGGCCAAGGGCTTTCTGCTGGTGGCATCCAGCCCGCTGACCCGGTCGAGCTATCATGCCGGCGAGGATTTCGCCAAGATGCAGCAGGCGCGCGAGGAGAAACTGGCGCGCTCGGGTGCCCTGCATGCCGGTTCATAGGGAAACCCGCGATCTGCCCTATAGCGCGGCGCAAATGTTCGCGCTGGTCGCCGATGTCGGACGCTATCAGGAATTTCTGCCCTGGGTCGTGGGAACACGCATCCGCTCGGACAGCGAAACCGAAATGCTCGCCGACGTTCTCGTCGGTTTCAAGGGCCTTAGGGAGCAATTCTCATCACGGGTGATCAAGGTCCGCAATCAGTCGATCGATGTCGACTATCTCGACGGGCCGCTGAAACAGCTGCACAACGAATGGCGGTTTCGAAGCAGGGACGGCGGCGGCTGTCACGTCGATTTCTATGTCGAATTCACCTTCAAGAACCGGATGTTCGAGAAACTGGCGGGGCAGATGTTTGCCAAGGCGCTGCACAAGATGACCAGCGCCTTTGTCGATCGGGCTGGCGAAATCTACGGAAAAAATTACGCGCTGTCTGCGGGCAGCAGCAGTTCCAGCGCCACCAGTACCGCTTGAAAACGGATATCGGCGCGGGATTTCTCCTCGCCGAAATTCTTGCGGTCTGCCACCACTTCCTCGACACTTTTGCCTTTTTCGGCCTTGGCGAACACCACGGTACCAACCGGCTTTTTCTCCGAGCCGCCGCCCGGTCCGGCCACGCCGGTAATCGCAACCGCCACGTCGCAGCCAGACGCCGCCAGCGCGCCCTGGGCCATTTCCCAGGCAACGGCGATCGATACCGCCCCGAAGGTTTCCAGCAGATCGCCGCTGACCCCGAGCATGTTCTGCTTGGCGCCGTTGGAATAGGTGGTGAAGCCGCAATCGAACACATCGCTGCTCCCCGGCACTTCGGTAAGCGCGGCCGCAACCAAGCCCCCGGTACAACTTTCGGCTACGCTGATCTGTCGCCCGGCAGCGCGATTCTGTTCGACGACCTTCGTCGCCAGTTCGACAATTTCGCTGGGTAGGAGATTTTCCATAGACGTGCGGTTAGCGCATCATGCCGGTATTTTGCAAATAGGAATGGTCTGTGCCTTTTCTTCCTTTGTCGTCGCCTGGACGATGGTGACAGCCAGGCTTGCCAGATTGGCGGACGGCATTGGCGCGAGATCGCCGTAAATCTTGTCGATCAACGCACAATCCTTCGGCTTGATTTCCTGCCCGATCAGCTGCGTAAACAAGGCATCGGCAACCGGTCGCAACAGCGAATCCTCCATTTCGGTCGGGAAATTGGCCCCGGCCAGCAGCTTCACCGCATTTTTCGCCTGTGGCCAGGATGTTTCCGATGCCGATCGATATTTGGCGAGCCGTTCAGAATTTGGAACCATCAGCGGTGAGGTCGCCGGCAGGCTTGCAGAACATTTCTGCCGACTGGCATCGACGGCCTTGGGCAGCAGATAGGTGACCAGCGCCTCCGCCTGCGCAACGCTGAGGCATCGTGTCGGCTCGGCGGCCTGGGCTACGGCGGACTGCCCCAGACCGAGCATGGCCAGCGCCATGGCAAATTTAGCGTTCATTGGTTGTTCTCCAGAGAAATGGTGGCAATCGCCTGCGCAGCAATACCTTCTTCACGCCCGGCAAACCCCAGCCGCTCGGTGGTGGTGGCCTTGAGGCTCACCTGGTCGAGATCGACCGCCAATATGGCTGCGATATTGCGGCGCATAGTCTCGCGATGCGGTTTGATTTTGGGGGCTTCGCAGATGATCGTCATATCAACATTATGGATGACGCCACCTTTCTCCGCGATGAGCGAAACGGCATGTTCGACAAATCGGGCCGAATCCGCTCCCCGCCACTGCGGATCGCTGGGCGGGAAATGATCGCCAATATCACCGGCGGCGATCGTGCCGAGCAAAGCGTCGGTCAGGGCATGCAGCAGGACATCGGCATCGCTGTGCCCCGAAAGGCCTTTGTCATGGTCAATCTTGATCCCGCCCAGCCAAAGCTCTTCACCCCGAGCGAGGCGATGCACATCATAGCCCATGCCTGTGCGTATCTGGCGCATATCCCCAATTCCTTTCACGCCGAAATCGGCGGGCATCGTGTATTTTTTCAAGGCTTCGTCGCCGTCCACCACCGCCACGACATGGCCGGCCGCCCGGAATATCTGGGCATCGTCCGTCGCGTCCCCGTCTGCCGGGAAATCACCATGCGCAGCCAGCAGCTTTGCAAAATCGAACGCTTGCGGGGTCTGCACGCGCCACAGGCTGTTCCGGTCAACGGTTTCTGCCAGCTGGTCGCCCTCGACGTGCACCATCGTATCGACACAGGACAGCAGCGGAACGGCGGCCGGTGCCCGTTCCAGCTGCTTCAGCAGCCGGTCGATGACGTCATGAGACACGAAGGGCCGGGCGGCGTCATGAATCAGAATATTCCTGGCGCCACCGGCCTGCTGGATAGCCATCAGTCCGCGGTACACCGACCGCTGGCGCGTCGCGCCTCCGACGACCAGTTCATAGCCGGAAAGCGGGGCAAGGGCCGCTGCCATCTGCTGCTCCTGTCCCTCTGCGATCACGACCCAGATATGGTCGATGCCGGGGTGGGACAAAAAGCGCTCGACGCTATGCCGTACCATCGGCTTTCCGCCGATCGGTTCAAACTGCTTGGGCCGTTCCAGACCGGCCCGCGCACCGACGCCGGCAGCCACGATCAGCGCATGGTTTTGTTCCGAAGCATTGGCGGCTTTGTTCATAGGCGGCGATTTACGCTCAGAATGGATATGAAGCAATTCTTGCCTCGAAATTGATTTGTCGATAGAGGCTGCTTAAAATTTAGGCAGCGCATATGAAACTAGACCCCATTTTTATCGGCGATCTGAAAATCGAGAGCCCCGTCATTCTGGCGCCGATGACCGGTGTCACCGACTTGCCGTTCCGCAAACTGGTGCGGCGGTTCGGTTCGGGACTCAATGTCACCGAAATGATCGCCAGCCAGGCGATGATCCGGGAAACCCGCCAGTCGCTGCAGAAATGCGCTTGGGATCCGACCGAAGAGCCGGTGTCGATGCAACTGGCCGGCTGCGATCCGGTGACCATGGGAGAAGCGGCCAGGCTCAACGAGGACCGCGGCGCGCAGATCATCGATATCAATATGGGTTGCCCGGTCAAGAAGGTCGTTAACGGCGATGCCGGTTCGGCGCTGATGCGCGATCTGCCGCTCGCTGCCTCGCTGATCAAGGCGACCGTCGAGGCGGTCAAAGTGCCGGTCACGGTCAAGATGCGCATGGGCTGGGACCACCAGAGCCTGAACGCTCCCGAACTGGCCCATATCGCGGAAGATCTCGGCGCCAAGATGATCGTCGTGCACGGCCGCACCCGCTGCCAGATGTACCGCGACAGCGCTGACTGGTCCTTTGTCAACAAGGTCAAGCAGGCGGTTTCGGTGCCGGTAATCGTCAATGGCGACATCTGCACGCTCGAGGACGGGAAGGCGGCGCTCGAGCAGAGCGGGGCCGACGGCGTCATGATCGGGCGCGGCGCCTATGGCAAGCCCTGGCTGCTCGGCCAGTTCATGCACTGGTTCAAGACCGGCGAGTGGCTTCCCGATCCCGACATCGCCACGCAATATGCTGTTCTCAATGAACATTATCGCGACATGATGACGCTCTATGGCGAGGATGTCGGGGTCAAGGTCGCGCGCAAGCATGTCGGCTGGTATACCAAGGGACTGACCGGCTCGGCCGAGTTCCGCAACCGCGCCAACAGCGAGTCGGATCCCCGCGTCGTGCTGGAGATGCTGGAGGAATTCTATACGCCCTGGCTGATGAACAAAGCGGCGGCTTGATGGACGGCTGTCCTCCGGCCGATCAGATTTTGGCTGCGCTCAGCCACGCTCTGATTATTGTCGACACGAACCATCTGATCTCCCGGGTCAATCCCGCCGGTGAGGCGCTGTTCGGGACCAGCGCCAAACATCTTGTCGGGCGCCGGGTTGATCAGGTCCTGCATTTTTCCGACGCGCGACTGGATGCGGCCCTGACCGAACCGGAGATCAGCCTGACCGCCCGCGGCGTCATGATATCGAGCGATGATCGCCGGCTCGGCATTGTCGACTTTGACATTCATCCCCTGTCATCCGATTCCGACTGGCGCCTGATCTCGCTGTCGCCGATGCCGCAGGACGGTCCGATCCTCGAAAGCGAGAACAGCGACCCGTCCAATCTCGCGATCCGCGCGCCCGACATCCTCAGCCACGAGATCAAGAACCCGCTGGCGGCGATCCGCGGCGCCGCTCAGCTGCTCGACCGGCAACTGGATGAATCGCAGAAGCCGCTGACCCAGATGATCACCGCCGAGGTCGAGCGGGTGGTCAATCTGCTCAACCGGATGCAGACCCTGTCCTCCAATCAGCCAGCCCAGACCAGGGCGGTCAATATCCACAGCCTGATCGACCGCGCCCGCCGCTCGACCGAGGCCGCCACCGGACAGGGGGTAAAGATCCGCGACAAGTTCGATCCCTCTCTGCCGGACGCGCTGGTTGACCCGGACGCGATGATGCAGGTGCTGACCAACCTGCTGGCCAATGCCGTCGACGCCACCAAACATCTGCCCGCCCCGGAAATCCGCATCATCACCCGCTACAGCTTCGGCGCCTCGCTCTCCGCCCAGGGCGAAAACAGCGCCGTCCGCCTGCCGATCCAGATCATGGTTTGCGACAATGGACCGGGCGTTCCGCCGGAACTGGAGCGGGAAATCTTCTCCCCCTTCGTCTCCACCAAGAAAGAGGGGCAGGGGCTTGGCCTCGCCCTGGTGAAGAAGCTGATGCGCGATATGAACGGGCGCATCCGCTACGACCGTCAAAATCACTACGAGATGAGCAGGTTCACCCTGTTTCTTCCCGTCGCCCCTAAAATCTGAGCGCAGGACAAGCCATGGCCCATGAAAAAATCATCCTGGTGGAAGACGATCTCTCGGTCAGCCACGTCATCATAACCGCGCTGCGGGCCGAAGGCTATGAAGTCGAGAATTGCAAGTCGATCGCCGAACGCGACGCGCTGATGGCGAGCAGCCGCTATGATCTGCTGCTCACCGACGTCGGGCTGGGGGAGGGCGAGGGCGACGGCATTTCCTCCCTGGACAGGGTCAAGGCGACTCACCCGGACATCCCGATCATCATCATTTCCGCGCAGAACACCCTGAATACCGCCGTGCGCGCTTCGGAAACCGGCGCCTTTGAATATCTGCCCAAGCCGTTCGATCTCGACGAACTGCTCAAGGTCGTTGGCCAGGCCCTGAAGCCCAAAAATGTCCAGCCGGCCGAACCGCCGATGGACGAGGAAAGCCTGCCGCTGGTCGGCCGCAGCCCGGCGATGCAGGATGTCTACCGGATGATCGCCCGTCTGCTCAAGAATGACCTGTCCGTGCTGGTGCTGGGCGAATCCGGCACCGGCAAGGAACTGGTCGCCGAGGCCATCCACAGTCTCGGGCACCGGAAAAACGGCCCCTTCATCGCGGTCAACATGGCGGCAATCCCCTCGGAACTGATCGAGGCGGAACTGTTCGGCCATGAAAAGGGCGCCTTCACGGGTGCCGTTGCCAGCGCCTCGGGCAAGTTCGAGCAGGCGCAGGGCGGCACCCTGTTTCTCGACGAGATTGGCGACATGCCGATGCACGCCCAGACCCGCCTGCTGCGTGCGCTTCAGGCCGGCGAAATCAACCGGGTCGGTGGCAAGGGCGTGGTCAAGCTCGACGTCCGGATCATCGCCGCGACCAACCATGATTTCCTCGAGCTGATCGAGCAGGGCAAGTTTCGCGAGGATCTCTATTACCGGATCAACGTGGTACCGATCGAATTGCCGCCGCTGCGCGAACGCGCCAGCGACATACCGGCGCTGACCAGCCATTTTCTCAAGCTCGCGGTGACCGAAGGACTGCCCCAGAAGCAGATCTCGCAGGAGGGGATGAACCTTCTCTGTCACAATTACTGGCGCGGCAATGTCCGGGAGCTCAAGAATGTCATCTACCGGCTGGTCGTGACCGGCAGGGAAGAGACGCTGTCCGAGGACGCGATCCGCCAGATTCTGGCGGCCGAGCGCGGCGACGACCGGGTCGAATCCGCCAATATGGAGTTTGAAGGCCATATCAAGTCGATCGTGCTCGACCTGATGGCCGCGCCGGAGAGGGAAAATCTCTACGCCCAGGCCCTGGAAAAATTTGAAAAACCCCTGCTGATCGAGATGATGCACCAGGCCCATGGCAACCAGATCAAGGCGGCAAAAATTCTCGGGATCAATCGCAACACGTTGCGCAAGAAACTCAACGAATATCAGATTGATCCGACCCGGTCCAAATAGCAGATCGCGATGAACCGACGGTGAGATTCGCCGAACCGTGATATATTTGCAATATAAGTGCTTTTCCAGCAACGAAACTGTTGTATTGAAAACACAATGACGGTTTTTCAACAACGCTCCGAAAAACGTGTGCCCAACTGGCTGCGCCGGCTCGCGCTGATGGCCGAAAAAGAGACCGTCATGCGGCGTGTCGAGTGGATCGTTATCGTGCTGTTCGGCGCGATCATGATCGGCAGCTATTATATCCTGAGTGGCCAGTCCGAGCAGACCGATTTCATTTCCCCGCCCCTGACTGCCGCTCTGCTGGTCGCCAACCTGATCCCGGCGATGACTCTGCTGGTGCTCTTTGGCCGCCGGATCGCAAAGGGCAGGGCCGCCCGGTCCGCAATCGGCAGCAAGGGTCGGCTGCACGTCCGTCTGGTCGCGCTGTTCTCGCTCGTCGCCAGCATCCCGATGCTGCTGGTGGTCATTTTCGCGTCGCTACTTTTTCAATATGGCGTGGAATTCTGGTTCTCCGACCGCGCCAGGGGCATGCTGGAAAACGCCAATGACCTGGCCCGCGGCTATTATGAGCAGAACCAGCGGGAGGTTGGTGAAGAGACGATCACCATGGCCAATGACCTGCGCAACTATCTGCAGCAGGCCGATCTGGAAAGTCCGGAATTTGCAGAGGGTTATGTCTTTCAGGTGCTGTCGCGCAAGCTGAACGAATCGGCAATTATTGAAATCGGGTCTGATGGCGTCGCCAGAACAGCAGCGGCGGTCGATCCCGATGACAATGATCAGGGACCCAAGATAACCGAAGCGGTGATGAAACAGCTCCAGCAGGGGCAGAGCTATGTCGTGACGGCAAGGCCCAACAAGATCGAGGCGGTGACCGCGCTTGATCTGAACTCGCGCATATTCCTCTACGCTGCCCGCGATTCCGATATGCTGGCGCTGAGCCAGTGGGAGCGGGCACAGTCCGTGCTGGCGGATTATGAAGAGCTTTTCTCGCGGTCGAGAGGCCTGCAGCTGCAGTTCAATATCGCGCTATTCGTCATCTCCTTGCTCATTGTCGGTCTGGTCTTGTGGATTGCGCTGCTGGTCGCAGACCGGCTGGTCAAGCCGGTCAGCGATCTGGTGCACGCGGCGAAGCGGGTTACCGAAGGAGATCTGGCAACGCGCGTCCCGACGACGTTCGAAAATGACGAGATCAGCACGCTGGGGCGGGCCTTCAACCGGATGACGGAGCGGCTGGAAACGCAGACCACGGCCCTGATGACCGCGAACGAGCAATTGGGCAGCCGCCGCGCCTTTATCGAGGCGGTGCTGGAATCGGTTACTGCGGGTATCATCAGTCTGGACGAAAAAGGCGAGATCAAGCTGGTCAATTCCCAGGCCCAGTCGCTGCTCTCGAAACCGATCGATGACCTGCTCGATGCCGACATTGCCCAGGCCGCTCCGCAATTTGCCGAGCTGATTGCCGAAGGCGTTGAAAACAGCATCATCGAATTTGCCTCCGATGCGGACATGCGGACGCTGGCGGTAAAGATAGTCGGCGGAGGGCCCAGCGGTCATGTCATCACTTTTGAAGATATAACCCAGCAATTGCTCGACCAGCGGCGTGCGGCATGGTCCGATGTCGCTCGCCGCATCGCCCATGAAATCAAAAACCCGCTGACCCCGATTCAGCTGGCCGCAGAGCGGCTGCAACGCCGGTTCGGACGCAAGCTGACGGTGGATCTCGATGTGTTCGAAAATCTCACCGGAACGATTGTCCGGCAGGTGGGCGATCTGAGAAATATTGTCGATGAATTTTCGTCTTTCGCCAGAATGCCCAAGCCCGTTTTCCGTCGCGAGAATCTTGACGATATCCTGAAACAGGCCCTGTTCATGCAGGATGTGGCATGGCCGGATATCAGCTTCAATTTTGTGGCGGACGAGCAGCCGGTCACTCTGGTCTGTGATCGGCGGCAACTCGGGCAGGCATTCACCAATATCATCAAGAATGCGGCAGAAGCCATTCAGCAAAAAGCGGAAACCAGTCCCGATTTTCAGGTCGCTGATGGCGAGATAAATCTGGCCATTCACTCGGAGAACCAGCTTGTCATTATCGAACTGACCGACAATGGCATAGGCCTGCCGATCGAGCGGGACCGGATCGTCGAGCCTTATATGACCACCCGCGCCAGTGGCACAGGGCTGGGCCTCGCCATCGTCAAGAAGATCATCGAGGAACATTTCGGCGAGATGAAATTCAGCGACGCACCCGGCGGCGGTACGCGAGTGACGATCCGGCTCAACCCCTCCAAATTGGCGCGGCTGTCGCACGACAGTGCGATCAGTGCGCCATCCGATTCCGACGACAGTGCCGAACAAATGGCAGCAATGGATAAATGAGAGTTAGAGGACCCACATGGCGTTAGATATTCTGGTTGTAGATGACGAACCCGACATTCGGGATCTGATATCCGGTGTTTTGGAGGATGAGGGATATACCACCCGGGTGGCGGCCAACAGTGACGAGACCATTGCCGCCGTCAACGAACGGCGTCCCTCCCTCGTCTTGCTGGATGTCTGGCTGCGAGGCTCGCGTCTCGACGGCTTGGAACTGTTGTCCGAACTGAAGCAGCTTGATGCCAAGATGCCGATCATTGTGATCTCCGGCCATGGCAATATCGACACGGCGGTCGCTGCCATTTCGCAGGGCGCTGTCGATTTTATCGAGAAACCGTTTGAAGCGGAACATCTGCTGCATCTGGTCGCCAGGGCAACGGAAACCGAGCGGCTGCGCCGGGAAAATGAAATATTGAAAGCGCGGGTTGGCTTCGCGGACGAGCTGACCGGCAATTCGGCGGCGGTCAACAACGTGCGAGCCACCTTGAAGCGCGTTGCCGGCACCGGCAGTCGCCTGCTGATCTCCGGTCCCGCCGGGGTCGGCAAGGAAGTCGCCGCCCGTTTGATGCACAACTGGAGTTCGCGTGCCAACGCGGCCTTTGTCACGATCAGCGCAGCGCGCCTGTCGCCTGAAAGCGTCGAGGAAGAGCTGTTCGGTACCGAGCGCAACGGCAAGATCGAAAAAACCGGGCTGATGGAAGAGGCGCACGGCGGCACCCTTTTCATCGATGAGGTCGCCGACATGCCGCTCGACACGCAGGGCAAGATTTTGCGGGTCCTGACCGAACAGAGTTTCAACCGGCTTGGAGGTTCCCAGAAAGTCAGCGTGGATGTCCGCGTTGTATCGGCGACATCGCGCGATCTCGAAGTCGAGATTCGCGAAAAAAGGTTCCGGGAAGATCTGTTCTACCGTCTCAATGTCGTTCCGGTCGTGTTGCCGCCTCTGAACCAGCGACGCGAGGATATTCCGGTGCTGGTTGAACATTATGCCGCGCGCTTTGCCGCCGAACAACGGTTGCAGCCTCCCGAAATATCGGATGAGGCGATGGCCGCGCTGCAGGCCTGTGACTGGCCGGGCAACGTCCGTCAGTTGCGCAACGTGGTCGAACGCACGATCATTCTGGCACCAAAGGACAATTTCGCCAGGATCGAGGTTGAAATGCTGCCGCCGGAGGTGCTCGGCAATGACGATGATATCGACCAAGGCGTCGCGTCGCTGATGGGCTCGCCGCTGCGCGAGGCGCGGGAGAGCTTCGAACGGGAATATCTGAAGGTCCAGATCCGGCGTTTTTCCGGGAATATTTCCAAGACCGCCAATTTCATCGGCATGGAACGTTCCGCCTTGCACCGCAAATTGAAGATTCTGGGTCTCGCCTCGCGAAAGAAACAGGACGTTGACTGACTGCCATGGTTATCGGTTGTCGTAACGGCTCAAATCCCATATATGCGATGGCAGCCCCCCGGGTGGCACAAGGCGTAAGCGCAGAAATAATATCATGCCGTCGCAAAGACAGCCAATAATAGGAGTCAAATATGACCGATAAATCAAACAATTTGCAGGATTTATTCCTGAATTCCCTCCGGAAATCGAAAACCCCCGTGACGATGTTTCTGGTCAAGGGTGTCAAGCTTCGTAAGCGAGAGCTGGGGGCCGCGTATTATGCGGCTTGACGGTTCCGTTTGTTAT
>JAUCYS010000007.1 GCA_030373505.1 Parasphingorhabdus sp. | reverse complement strand
GAGAATCGCCTTTTCGAGCACAGGACCCCGGCGTCGACGCCCCGTTTCCTTCTCTTCCGATATGTCCTGGATTACTTCGTTTCCCATCGTATTAAACTTTTCACACAAATGAATTTCGCAGGCTGAACAGTATCGTTCGGATCATGGATGCGGGAAAGTATCTTAATAGTCTTTCGGGCGCAACCTTCGAACGGGCGTGCAAATGCTGGCCGGCATTTGCGATCGCGACCCTTATTCGATGATCAACAAAGACCGCCGGATTTGATAGGTAGCGGTTTCCTATCGTTTCTCTAAAAGCGGATCAGGTGATGATCATATCCGACAAAGACAATAAGATGTTCGTGGGGGCAGCGAATATGCCACCTGAACATTTCTAATCCGGGTCACAATTGATGGACGATAGCAATCGTCCCACCATGGGCTTTGGGCAGGCATATCAGGAATGGAGCTAAATATGAATGCAACTGATCAAGTCGTACCCGAGACCCCGGTCGAGTCAGACCGGATGGGCCTTTATGGGTGGTATGTGATCGTTGCGCTCATGCTTTGTGAGGCAGTGTCGGCGTTGGGCGCCAAACTGCCATTTATCTTGGTCGAATCGCTCAAGGCCGATCTGCACTTCTCCGACACTCAAATCGGGCTGATTACCGGACCCGCCTACTCACTGACATTCGCAATCGCAGCCTTGCCGCTCGCCAAGATTGCAGACAAATATCTTCGCACGCGTGTCATATCTATTTCCATTCTTGTCTGGGCCGCTTTCATGGCGCTCGGCAGCATGGCTCAGGGGGTTGCGACATTCGGGTTAAGCCGTATCGGCGGAGCGGTCGGCGATGCCGGGCTCTCCCCTGCGACACACTCGCTCATTTCTGGATATACAACCCCGGTGACGCGGCCGAAAGCCATGGCAATCTATTCACTTGGTACCGCCTTCGGCTCTATCGCCGCTCTCGTGGTCGGTGGCTACATCGCGGATACTTATGGGTGGCGAGCAGCTCTACAAATCGCGGCAGTTGGCGGCGTCCTGGTGTCGGTAGTCATCGCCACCACGATCAGAGATCCGGGTCGGAAAGGCGACGTGGGCGCGCGGGCCGGGCTGCCCAAGGGAAATTTGAAGAGCATTTTGGGAAGCGCCCCCATCCGCAACATCATTATCGGCGGTATGCTGATGGGACTGAGCGCCGGGGCGTTTGATCGTTGGGCACCCGCTTATATCATGCGGACCTTCGATCTATCAGCGACGGTGACGGGCGCATCCTTTGGAGGTGTGGCCGGACTGACGGGCATCAGCGGCTTGCTGCTCGGGGGATTTGTCGGAAGCTGGCTGGCGAAACGGCGTTTCAGCAATACGTTCCGGATGCTGGCGATCGTGTTTCTAGTGGCCGCGCTGATTCAGTTTGCATCGTTGATGGTAACCGAAAACTATCCGCTTTTCCTTGGATTGACTGCGGCTTCGATACTGTTCGTGGCATTTTATTTCGCTCCGACCTATGCTGCTGTCCAGTCGCTTTCAGATCCAAGTGGGCGGAGCTTTGCCGCTGCAGTTACGCTGTTCGCGGTAAACGGCATTGGTATCGCCTCCGGTGCTTTCATCGTGGGATTGCTGAGCGACTTTTTCAGAAGCTACGCCGGAGATGACTCGCTTCGCTGGGCCTTGATCACAATGACCTTCATCAAATTCGGGGCTGTTTGGCACTATTATCTGGCCGCGCGCGCGGTGGATAAGATGGAAGCGGATTACGCTATTTTGGACGAAGCCGAGCGCAAGCTGACCGGGAATCAGACTTAATGAGCAAACTACCAGTGCCCGAAGAGGTACAAGAAGCCATTCGTACACTCATCCACTGGGCAGGTGACGATCCATCACGGGAAGGACTGCTTGAGACGCCCTCACGCGTTGCCCGCGCCTGGAAGGAATATTGCCAGGGCTATGACGATGATCCGGGCAGCCATCTCGCCAAAGTATTTCACGAGGTTGGCGGATATAATGAAATCGTCCTGCTCAAGGACATACCGTTCCAATCCCATTGCGAACATCATATGGCGCCAATCATCGGCAAGGCCTCGATCGCTTACCTGCCGCGCGATCATGTCGTCGGCATTTCAAAGCTCGCGCGCGTGCTCAACGGCTATGCCCGCCGCCTTCAGGTCCAGGAGCGCCTGACCGCTGAGGTGGCCCAGTGCATCTGGGATCATCTGAGCCCGGAGGGTGTCGCAGTCATCATTGAAGCGCAACACGGATGCATGACAGGTCGGGGAGTACGCACAACGGGCGTCGCCATGACCACCAGCCGGATGATGGGTGCCTTCCTCGACGACGAGTCCAGCCGCAAGGAAGTGCTCAGCCTGATGGGCTATTAGAGCAAAGACCGAGACGGAAAACACCCGAGCTGAGCCTCGCTGATCAAATATCGGACTGGACCTCAAATACTCCAGCTATTTGAAGAGCTTGACGTGCCCCCGCGCCGGATAGTCAGTTCCAACGATATGCCCCATAAGTCTTATAAACTCATTCCAATCCGGACGGCCGAAGGGCATGTTCTGGATAGACGTGTAATAGAGCGTTTGATCGTCACCGCGGATCAGGAAAAGTCCGGGCTCGAAAAACAGCTCGGCTTCGGATTCACCCTTACCCTCTTTAAAACGCTCTGAAATATAGAGCCCCCATTTGTGCCCCATCGTCGGGTCAAGGCCATAGCCCATGGACAATTTCGTCAGGCCCCACTCGCTCCGGGCCTTTTCCACCTGCTCTTTGCTTTCAGCCGAAACAACGAAAGTCTCTATCCCCAGACTCTCCAACGTATCGATGTGCTCGTTCAGTCCCGTCAAATGCGCTTTGCACAACGGGCATTGATAACCGCGATAGACGACGATCATGACGAAATTTCTCGGGCTCTGCTCAGACAGCCGCCATCTGCCACCGTCCAGCATTTCTGTCTCAAAATTTGGTACAGGATCGCGTGGATACAGCATGTTGGCCTTTCAAAGGGAGCCCGCCAAAACCGGATTGCTGTGTGCAATCAGCCCAGCAGTGGCAGTGACTTATATTCAAAATAGGTTTCCAGCCCTTCGCGACCGGATTCGCGACCGATACCGCTGGCCTTGAATCCGCCAAAGGGCGCATCGAAGCTGCCACCGATGCCGTTTATGTGCAGCATACCGCTACGGATCCGGCGGACGACAGCATCAGCACGAGCAAGGTCCTGGCTCCAGACACCTCCCGCAAGGCCATATTCGGAATCATTGGCAATCCGAACAGCATCGGCATCGTCTTCAAATGGAATCACCGCCAGCACCGGGCCGAAAATCTCTTCGCGCGCGATCCGCATGGAATTGTTCACATCAGCGAACACGGTCGGTTCAATGAAGCGGCCAACGGGCATGTCCTTCGGCCGGCCGCCACCAACGGTGATCCTGGCACCTTCTTCCTGGCCGAGGCTGATATAGTTCATGGCCCTGTCATATTGCGCCTGGGATGCGACCGGTCCAACCTGTGTGGCCGGGTCCAGAGGATCGCCGACGACAATATTGCGCATCATTTCGGTAATGGCGTCAAGAATATCACCATAGCGCGCGCGCGGGACCAGAATGCGGGTCTGGTTGGTGCAGGCCTGACCGCTGTTGCGCATTCCTTGATCCCAGACGCCCTTTACGGCTTGCTCAAAGTCAGCATCATCGAGCATGATCAGCGCCGACTTGCCGCCAAGCTCCAGATTGCAGCGGCGCAGATCACGACCGCAGATCTCCGCCACCTTCCGCCCGGAAGCGGTTGACCCGGTGAACGAGACATGATCGACGTCGCGGTGACTGACAAGATATTCGCCGACTTCACGACCAGCAGGCAATATGTTCACTACACCGGGGGGGAAACCGGCAGCATCAAACAGCTCAGCCATGGCGAGCGCATCCTGCGCTGTTTCCGAACCGGGTTTGGCGACGACCGTACAGCCCGCGATCAAGGCGGGGGCCAGCTTGAGCATCATCGCCGCCTGCGGGAAGTTCCACGGCGCAATGGCGACGCATACACCCACCGGTTCCTTGATCACGCGCGCTGCCAGACTGCGGCCTTCCCGATTTTCCTCAAAGGGATAATCCTTGGCAAGGCCGATGAAGTAATCGAGCATCATCTTGGCGATGGGCACATGCGCGTGGCGCGAAAAGGTGATCGGGCTGCCGATTTCGGCAGTGATCAGTTGCGCGATATCTTCATATTTGTCCGAATAAAGCTCGGCGAGCCGTTGCAGGCATTCCAGGCGATCGGACGGCGCCATGCGCGGCCAAGGACCTTCGTCAAACGCTTTGCGCGCCGCGGCAACGGCACGGTCGGCATCTGCAATCGTGGTATCCGGGGCGTAGGCGAATATCTCGTCTGTTGCCGGATTGACCATCGGAATTTCGCCCGTCGAGGAGGTATCAACCCACTCGCCACCGATATATATCTTGCGGTTTCCCTTTGGTCGGCTTGCAACGGTCGCCATAGTTACTCCTATACCCTCTCGATGATGTCCATTCGAACTTAGAAACTGGTGATGACAGAGCGGATAGCGTCGCCGGTGTGCAAATCATCCAGCGCCTGATTCACCTGATCGAGCGAAATCGTGCGCGATACCATGGAGGCAGTGTCGATCCGGCCGGTCTCGATGAGATCAACGAACCGCTGAAAATCTCTGCGGATTCGCGCCGAACCCGCCACGCATCCCTTGACGCATTTTTCCTGTGACTGAAAATCAAAGGCGGGGAATTTAAGCTCATCATCCGGCGCGCCATAGCCGACGAGAACCAGCATGCCGCCTGCGCCGATGGTCTTGTAGGTCTGGGCAACCACATTCGGCCCGCCAACCACGTCAAATGCATAGTCGGCACCGCGTCCACCTGTGATTTCGCGGACCTGCTCGCCAATATCGCCCGCTCCCGGATCGATCGCGTGCGTTGCGCCAAGGTTCAAAGCCACTTCGCGCTTGGAAGCCATGGGGTCGACGGCGATGATCGGTGTGGCACCAGCCACCACAGCTGCCTGGATGGCCGCCTGCCCCACACCCCCGCAACCAACGATGACCACGGAGGAACCCGCCTCCACATCTGCCGTAAACAGCACCGAACCTGCGCCGGTCGTCAGGCCACATCCGATAAGAGCGAGCTGTTCGAACGGCAGATCAGTCTTCACAGGCACAACAGACGCCTCGTCGACAGTCATCACCTGGCTGAACGTGCCAAGACCGCTCATCGCGTAATAGTCGCCACCATCAGGGCGTGCGCCGCGCCGTTTCCTCAGCATTGGCCAAAGCGCGGTGCATAAATGGGTCTTGCCCCTCAAACAATTGTCGCAGCGTCCACAGGCGGGGCGGACGGCGGAGATAACCCGGTCACCGACCTTGACATAGCTCACCTCGTTGCCGACCTCGATGACGGTACCGGCGCCTTCATGCCCCAAAATGCTTGGTCCGGCGAGCAGATGCGACATCCTCCCGGACTGCACCGTCAGATCGGTATGACAAATGCCGCTCGCGCCCAGTTCCACGACAACATCTCGTGGGCCGGGCTCTGCCGGTGTGACATTCTCGATTAACAGGGGTTCGGCGTCCTTTACGAAAACGGCTGCTCGCATTTCAGTTCTGCCCTTCTGAGGTTTTGAATGAGATAGGCAGATGCTCTGGCCCCATCATTTGACCGCCCATCAGGTGGGGCAGCATTGTTACCGGACCACCCAGCGTGAAGGGCGGATAGTCGCGCAATACTTCAAGCAGAATGTGCATCTCGCGGCGAGCAAGATGCGATCCGGCGCACAGGTGCTGGCCGAAACCGAACGAGAGGTGCAGGCGTGCATTGGGTCGATCGAGATCGAACGCATCGGGGTTTTCGAACTTCGCTGCATCGCGGTTGGCGGCTGCATATAGCAAGCCAACAGTATCCCCTTTCTCGAACTGCACGTCGCGCAGGCATGTGGACGTCGTCACCGTGCGGAACATGGTTTGCACCGGAGGCAAAAAACGCAGGCATTCCTCGACACAGTTGAGCAGAGCCTGGTCATCTTCCCGGACCCGTTGCTGCACATCGGGATGCTCGGCAAGATAGAGCATCATGCTGCCGATCATGTGGGCGGTCGTTTCGAACCCAGCAAACATGAAGGTGCGCATCATGTTCTGAAGCTCTTCGTCGGTCAGCAAGCGGCCATCCACCTTTGCTGTCGTCAGGACGGTCAGATAATCGTCGCGCGGATTTCCGCGGCGCGCGTCAATCTCGACCTGCGCAATTTTCGTCAGGCCATTCAAAGCTTTGAGAGCTTCGGGCTTGCCATAATGCAAGAGCAGCGCCTCGACATGCTTCTGCATTTCACCGCTGGAATGCAGATCGAGTCCGATCAATTCGCCAACCGCGCGGATGGGAAGCTGCGTAGCGACATTTTGGCAGAAATCGTCTTGAGGCCCGGCAACATAGTTCCGCACCAAATTTTCGGTAAGTTCACGCAAGAAAGGCTCCGCCTTTCGCACTTGGGGCGGGCTGAGCACGTTCAGAAACAGCCGGCGATATTCCGAATGCATCGGCTTGTCGGTTTCTGCCGGGATGGACAGCGGCTGATTGGCCTGACGGGGACAGCGAACGCCTTGCGCGGACGAGAAGACCTGGGTGTTTTTCTCCACCGCGACGAGATCATCATAATGTGTCAAATAGGCAACGCCACCATATACATCACTCTGGTGAACCGCGGGTCCATCAAGCAAAGCGCGATAGACGTCATTCAAAATTTCAGAGCTCAGTTCTGCATCCTGATGATCGAACCGCTTTGTCAGACGATCAATTACCTGCTCGGTATCGGTCCTTGCAGTACTTGAGTGCTCTGCGCTCATTCATACTCTCCTCGTCCTGTTGCACCTGTCCGTTGCATTCTCATGCAGATTCTGGATGATCCAAGTAGACAACAATAATTGCCCTGCAACCACAGAGTAACTGTCAAGTCGGCTAGGTTCATCGCATGAAGGCATATCATCCCCCCCTGTTTTCGTACACATGCCCGGCGATTGAAGCCGTCAGCGGCCCATAAAATTCGCCGGGTTCCGACAGGGAAACGTCACTGGCGCGCAATTCATGGCCATCTCCGACAATCGAAGTTGAGCTTGCCGGCCAGTTGCGAGCCTTGGACGACATATTCAAGATAGTTACAGCCATGGGCGTGAGGATCAACCCGCTCGCCAGGCACAAAGATCAACAGGACCACCAAAGGTCATGCCGCAATGTCGCCTTCATCCAGCAGAAATTACGCGTCACCCACGCCCTCGCCAACGTTGCTCCATTCGATATCCCCGGCGAAAACATCCTTATGGCCGCACCCAGCCATGATACGTGCTTTCGGCTTCAATGGCCCATCATCGGCCTGAACGCCCTTTCCAATGCAGCGAGATCGGACAGATGATCGCTAAAATGAGGTGTGCGGGGAATCGTCGGGAACCATATTCCACTCAATTCCACGACATCCATCAATTGCTCCAGCCGCGCCAGGCATTGCTCAGCAGTTCCAGTCAGTACCGCCCGATCGATGAGGTAATTTTCAACCTCAGGATGGTCTTCAAACAGGCGCGCATTGGGATTGTCCCCAACCTGGCCCTTGTAAGCAAAATCATAGAGGGCGAGCCGCTTCTTCAGAATTGGTTTCATATGATCGGGGACATTCTTGTCCTCCATTGAGGCGTCGAAGGAAAAGCGCGCGCTTGAGAACGCGATGTTTCGCAACGCTTTGCGCATCGGCTCCACCTCGGATTCCGTCGCTACGACATAGGTCAGCGGGTTGATCCATATCCGCAGCGGCGTCTTGACTCCCGCAGACTGACGCGACGCCTTGGCCAGACCGACCATCTTCTGAATCATTTCGACATCGAGCCCGACAGCCACGGTAAGCTCATCGGCAACCCGGCCCGCGAGCTCCATCCCTTTTGGTCCGGAGAATGCCAGGTGAATTTTCGACTGCTCCGGCCAAATCGTCCGCATTTCGTTTATATAGTTTTCGAAATATTCGAGCTTCGCTGGCTTCAGACCCACGGAATTGACAGCACCGTCACCTGTTGCCATGCCCGCATAGAAGCGGCCAGGCGCCAGTTCATCCAGTGCTCGAGCGGTCGCGGCATGTACAGACCAATGGCGGGTTACGGGATTGGTGACGTAGGGGCCAACCGAAATCCTGTTCGTTCGCATCAGTGCAGCGGTGACGGCAGGATAGGTGGCATGAAAAAGCTTGGGTGCTGTGTCGGCCATACCGACGCGTGAAAACCCCATCTGCTCTGCTGCTTCGGCGTAGACGGCCGCCCTCTGTGTGCTCGCGACAGTCGTTATGACGCCAGTTTCGATCATTATCATCCTCCCAACCCTACGGACATTACACTTGGTCCTTAGCCAACAACTCACGTTTTGAGGGTTGAGCTTAGAACAAGCCCGATGGAGATTCCACGGCCAGATTGGTTAGGTAAACAAAGCCCGGGTGAGACGAGCCGGGCTTATCGCCACTCCACCCGTTCGGAAAATTGCCCGAAATTCTGCCTGCGGTAATGATCCAGAACATTTTTTAGGTGATCGTTGTGCAGCGACCAGGCCAAAGGACCGTCTCCAGCCAGTATGGCTTTTGCAATATCCTCATGATCCGAATGAACCCAAGTCATCCGGTCTTCGGGAGGGGTGCAATGGATGATGTGATTGACTATGATCGACTCGACCGTATCGATCAGGAGAGCCAGAACGGGATTGCCGCATAGGCTGCTCAGGGTGCGGTGGAAGTTCATCAGATTATCCTGATCAACATTTTCGGAAAGCACGAACTTGCAACCGTCTGACCTGGCCGCGAGAGCAAGGCTTTTTGAAACAAGTTCGCGATCAGGATTCTGTGCTGCCAACTCTGCAGCCTTTGGTGCCAATATCTGCTGGCAAATGGCAACGTCCTCATAGGTCGCGCCCAACATTTGCAGGAAGAGAGTCAGCATTCGTCCCGCATGGTCGGGGCTGGTGTTCCCGACAAATGCACCGCCATACCGACCTGCCTTCAACGTGACGAGCCCTTGTGCTTCCAGCAGCCTCAAGCCTTCACGTACCGATGCGCGACCAGCACTATATTCGCTTCTCATCGCCGTCTCAAACATCAGGCGGTCACCCTCGCTGAGACTTTGGTCGCAAATATCGTGGACAATTGTGCGCGCGACAACTTCAGCTGTTTTTAGCGTTGAAAGGTTCAAAGATTTGGCGCCTATATTTTTGGGCATCTGTACAGTCAGAAACCACCAACATACATTGCACTTGCTTCCCGCTTGTTGGCATATCCGCAGGTCGCCTTCAACCCCATCCGGTTTTACCCCTGCTGCCTCATCCAGCGCAACACGGGGAAGCGGGGGTCACGTAACGCGCTGATTTCTCTCAAATCTGGTAGGGGAAATCGGGGATGCGATATCCTATTTTATTGAGGCTGAATAATCGGTTTGGTAGCTATTATGTGCAAGGATTTTTTGACCCTCATGGTGTTGAGCAACATGCTTGAAGCAGCTGTTGCGCCTCCCTCGCAACACCGACTTGATAGCTACCCATAATTTCGCCTGACCGATTCACAGTTCAGTTTGAAGAACAATTTCGGCGCAGGGCGCCAGATGGGAGCAACCCTGATGAAATCAGGAATTCGTTTAAAAAGTGCGGTTTGTGACACTGAAGTCATGGTCATTCATTGCGATGCGGACGTCGTTGAGTGTGGTGGCATACCGATGGCAGAGACCAAGCCGGCCACGCTCGGAACCTTGAACGCCGAACACGCCAATGGCACCCTGATGGGCAAACGATATGTCGATGCCGAAAGCACGTGCGAATTGCTATGCATTAAAGCTGGCAAAGGCTCGCTCGCGATCGACGGCGTCTCGCTCGCCATCAAGGATGCAAAACCTCTTCCAGCCTCGGATTGATCGCGGCATCCGGTAATGAATATATCGCTCCTTCTCGAAATGGCCGCTGAGATGTTTCCGGATCGGGTCGGTCTTGTGTGTGACGGCCAGCGCTGGACCTACGCCGAACTGCTGGACGCGGCTCGCGGCGCATCCGTGCTGATCCGGCAAAGCGGTGCCCAGTATGTTTCATTACTTGATGAGTCGTGCGAGGCTGCGGTAATCGCCCTGTTTGGCGCAGCATTGGCGGGTCTGCCTTATTGCCCGCTCAACTACAGGCTTGCCGATGGCGAGCTTGCCGCATTGCTGCAACGCATTGCGCCTGCACTGGTGATTGGCGACGAAACACGGGTGATGCGGATTGCCGGTAGCCAGGGGCATATCGCCTACTCTCGGGACAAGTTCGCGGCCAAGGCTCTCGAATCGCTACAAAACAGGGCATCCGTCGATGAAAACCTGGCCGAAGACATTGCCGTCCAGTTGTTCACCAGTGGCACCACCGCCGCACCGAAAGCAGCAATCCTGCGCCATTCGAACCTGCTCGGATATATCCTCAACTCGGTGGAATTCGGTTCTGCCGGAGAGGATGAAGCATCGCTGGTTGTCGTTCCGCCATATCATATTGCGGGCATTTCGGCACTCATGAGCTCAATCTATGCCGGACGACGGATCGTCATGCTTCCCGCCTTTGCTCCGACGGACTGGCTGTCGCTGATCGAAACCGAACAGGTCACGAACGCATTTGTCGTACCAACCATGTTGGCGCGCATCATCGATACGCTGGCAAGCGGCGCTGAAACCGACATCAGCAGCCTCAGGGCTATCGCTTATGGCGGCGGGAAAATGCCACTGGAAGTGATCCGCAAAGCATTGGGGATGTTCCCCGATGTCAACTTTACCAACGCCTATGGTTTGACCGAAACCAGTTCTACCATCGCGCTGCTCGGACCCGAAGACCACCGTGCCGCCCTGGCCTCGGACGATCCAAAGGTTCAGGCGCGCCTTGGCTCGCTGGGCCAGCCACTGCCGACTGTCGAGATCGAAATCCGCGATGAGAACGGGCAGGTCCTGCCGCCCAATGAAACAGGTGAGATCTATGTTCGCGGTGAACAGGTCTCCGGCGAGTATCGGGGAAAAAGTGCGCTTGACGACGGCGGGTGGTTTCCGACCCGGGATGCCGGCTTCATGGATGAGGAGGGCTATCTTTTTCTGTCGGGCCGTGCGGATGATGTGATCGTGCGCGGCGGCGAGAATATTTCGCCCGGCGAAATTGAGGATGTATTGTTGACACACCCGGCGGTTGCCGATGCCTGCGCTTGCGCCATCCCGTCCGTTGAGTGGGGTGAAGCTATCGGAATAGCCGTAGTCCTTCGGGACATGAAAGCACGGCCCACTGATCAGGAACTGAAAGATCTGATCCGGGATCGGCTGCGTTCCTCGCGCGTGCCGGACCAGATCGCCTTCCTGCAAGACCTACCTTACAATGAAATGGGCAAACTGATGCGACGCGAAGTGAAGAAGATGCTCGTTGACTAAGATTGGAGACTCTATGAACCGGATTACTCAGGCTCAAGCCAAGACAATCATAGACGCGGCCTGCTCCAAAGGTGGCGAGTTGGAACTAAAGCCGCTTAGCGTCGCCGTACTGGATCCGGGCGGCCATCTGGTCGCTTTCGAGCGCGAAGACTGCGCCTCTCTCATGCGCGCGCAAATTGCCATCGGCAAAGCCGCAGGCGCTCTGGCGCTTGGCATGTCGAGCCGGAAAATCGGCGATATGGCAGCGGAGCGCCCGACATTCATGGCATCGCTGGGTTCTATCTCTCCGGCTGGCATCGTTCCGGCAGCGGGCGGATTGGTAGTCATTGATGAAGACGGATTTCCATTGGGCGCTGTCGGCGTAACCGGTGACACATCCGACAACGATGAGTTATGTGCTATTGCGGGCATCGAGGCGGCGGGGCTGGCTGCCCAATTTTGAGCAACGGCTTTGACGAATTGGGACCGCTTGTCGGCAGCCCGGTAAGCTTCACCGAAGACCCGGATGCGGGCGACAGGGCATGCCTGTTCGGTGCAGCGGTCCTGATCGACCGCGCAGGGTTGCTGCCCGACTTTGATCCCGAAGCGTTCGCGGCACTGGTCACCACCCGCAGCGCAGCACCAAGACCGTGGGTCAGCGTCGCACCGGAGCGTATCGAAGCGCAGCTACGCATCGCTGCCACCACAGCAGCGTCGGCCCCTGTTGCGACAGCGATGTTGGCCCGGTTGCTAAGGCTGGGAGAAGGGCTTTCGTTCGAGGCGGCGCTGGAACTGGAGTCACTGGCTTATTCCTCCCTGCTCGGCAGCGCAGAATTCAAACGCTGGCGCGCTTCGGTGAAGGGGCACGGGAACGTAGCGACGGCGCATGAACCCGTCCGCTATGAACGAGAGGATGACGATGTAACGCTCGTGCTGGCATCGCCCGGAAACCGCAATGCGATGACGGCAACCATGCGCGATGCGCTATTTGAGGGCCTCTCCGCAGTTATCGACGATCCTTCCATGCCTCGGCTCACGCTCCGGGGAGAAGGCAAATGCTTTTCAACCGGCGGCCACTTGCCCGAATTTGGTTCAACGCCTGATATAGCGCAAGCGCATGTCATCCGTGTCCTGCGTTCAGCGGCGTTATTGCTCCATCGGCTTGGTGACCGTGCTGAAGCGCAGGTTCACGGTCTGTGCGTTGGTTCGGGTATCGAAGTGCCGGCCGCCGCCGCGCGCCGCATTGCCACACCCGAGACCATTGTTCAGCTTCCCGAGCTCAGCATGGGCCTGATCCCCGGAGCGGGTGGCACTGTAAGCATCGCCCGCGCAATCGGGCGGCACCGGCTGTTCTGGCTGGCACTTGGCGGTTTCCGCCTTGGAGCCAGTCAAGCCTTGGATTGGGGCCTTTTCCACCGGCTGGAGCCATGAAGGCGCTGCTCGCCGAACGTGCCGGACTGCTTGGTCTGGATGCAGCATGGTTGCTTCAGCGTGACGCCGCGGGGGGTCTGGATAAGCCGGGAATTTACTCCGCCAATCGCCATTGCCGGTTGCTAGAAACGAACGACGGCTGGGTTGCGTTGAACCTTGCGCGCGAGGATGACCGTGCCCTTGTCTCCGCATATTACGGAATGGATGATGCCACGGTATGGGAGATTCTGGAAGAAAAGACCCTTACCCTCACTGCAGAGGCATTTCTCGAACAAGCGGCCGAATTGCAACTGCCGGGCGCGCGTCTGGGCGAGTCGAAACCGCTGGCGCTGCGCAACTCCGTCGCAACGAAAATTTCCGGCAGGGTTCTCGATATCTCTGCCTTGTGGGCAGGGCCACTCTGCGCAGGCTTGCTGGCGCGCGCAGGGGCAGAGGTGGTGCGGATCGAAAGCATCGGCCGACCTGATCCGACACCGCATTCCTCTCCCCTGCTCAATGCGCGAATCAATGGCGGCAAGACCCGCCTCGCGCTGGATTTGCGGACAGATGCGGGCAAAGCGGCCTTGCTGGAGGAGATGGAGCAGGCTGATATTCTGGTGACAAGCGCTCGTGCGGACGCGCTTGGGCGCCTCGGGTTGGAGCCTGAAAAGCTGCAGGACAAAATATGGGTCGCAATCACCGCTCATGGCTGGAACAGTGATCGGGTCGGGTTCGGAGACGATTGTGCGGTGGCCGGCGGACTGACCGGCTGGCAGGATGGGAAACCCCGTTTTCGCGGCGATGCGCTTGCCGACCCTCTGACCGGGCTGGAGGCAGCGCTCGCGGTGCTCGCCGGAGCCACCGGCCTGATCGACATGGCAATGGCCCGTGTCGCGGCAGCCTATGCGGCAGCGCAATGACGCTGATTCTGCGCAATGTGCGGCCCTGGGGCGAAGGACTGACTGATGTCGCGCTGTCAGAAGGGCGCATCGCCGCCATTGGCCAGGGGCTGCCGCGCGGCGGCGATGAGGTGGACGGACGCGGCGGCACATTGCTTCCCGGCCTCCATGATCACCACCTCCACATCCTTGCGCTCGCAGCCAGGCGACAGTCGGTTGATCTGACCGGCGTGCTGGACGAGACCGAAATCGCCCGACGCCTCGCCGCATCGTCGGCACCATTTATCCGTGCCGTCGGCTATGATGAACGCGCAAGCGGCCTGCCCGATGCCGCAGCGCTTGACCGCTGGCTGCCTGATCGTCCGTTGCGGATACAGGATCGTACCGGGGCATTATGGATACTCAATTCGGCGGCCTTGGCACTGCTCAACCAACATGAATTGCCGGCCGGTGCAGAGCGGGACGAAAACGGAGCGTCAACGGGTCGCTTCTGGCGCGAGGATCGCTGGCTGGGGCTTCATATCCCGCGACTGGCACTTGATCTGGCCGGATTGGGAAAGGATTTGGCGAATCTTGGTCTGACCGCATTGACGGATGCGAGCGCGGCCAACGGGCCGGACGAGGCGCAAATCCTGTCCGAAGGGATTCAGCAGCGGCTCACGATCATGGGGTCAGAAGCGCTTGCGTCGGGCGCGGGCTATGCCCTTGGCCCGCTCAAGCTGCTGATCGACGAGCGTGATCCGCCATCGCCGGATGCCCTTGCCGCACGCATCCGCGGGGCGCGGATGATGGAAAGAAATGTTGCAGCCCATTGTGTGACAGAGGCGGAGTTACTGATATTTCTCGCGGCACTGGACACCGCGGGCGGAGTAAAGACCGGTGACCGGATCGAACATGGTAGCCTTATCCCCGAGGACATCATTCCGATGATTGCCGAGCTCGGGCTGACGGTCGTGACAAACCCAGCCTTTCTGCATGATCGGGGGGATCGTTATGTCGAGGAGATCGAAGATGGGTCGGACCTTTATCGCATTGGGTCGCTGCTTTCTGGCGGAATCAAGATGCTGGCGGGATCGGATGCGCCCTATGCCTCGGTCGATCCGTGGCTTGGGATGCGCAGCGCACGCGATCGGCTGACGTCGCAGGGCAAGCGCATCACCGGAGACGAAAGCATTCCGGCGCGCGCGGCCCTGATGCTCTACTGTAACGGCGAACTTGCTGTAAACGAACCTGCGGACCTCATCCTGTGCGAAGGAGGCATGGCGGATGTGCTGGCTGATCTCGACGCTGACCGGGTCAGGAGGACATTCATCGCCGGACGGGAACAGGAAAGGCATTTATAGTGACCGACCAACCTGCACGCCCGCCGCAATTCCCTCTCGCCCGGCAAAGCGCTGGCCATGCACCGCTGCGACGACCCGGATCTGTTCGTCGTACAACCACTATCGACAGCGAATGGCCCGATGGCCTCGGGCAGCACTGGCAAATGACCGGGCGTGCGCGTGACTTGCTCACCCCGGCAGATGGCGGTGATGCGTCGGTCATAGATAAGGCAAACTATTGCCTTCTGGTATCTCCCGCGCGTCAGATCATGGCGATCGAGGCAACACCTGCCCACCCCCGTCTCGCGGAAATGGTTGGCGTCCGGGCAGGCGGCGCAAGCCGCCGGGCGCTGAATGAAAAGCTCAGTGAGATGCGCGGTGGCCCTCTGTTCCAGATTCTCGACGATTATGCCGGGGCAAGCCTCGTGGCGGAATGGATCTGGTCGCGCTGGTCCAATGACTGGCTAGCCAAATCGAACAACGCGACCCTTCGAGCGAACGTAGACAAGACAAACCGGATGCTGAATATCTGCACCGGCTTTGCCGAGGGATCGAGTTCCATGCATGCCGATGGCACGCCCAATCTGCACAATCAGTCCAGCGCCCGGGTCGGTGCGCTGGTGCATCCTGATGATGAATCTGGCTGGCATGCAATGCCGCACCAGCAAGGGCCACAGACGCGCCGCAGCAGACAGATCGACCTTTGGCGTGAAGCCGGGATGATCAAGGTTGATGCTTCGTTTCAGGACAGCGGATCGGACCCCGACGGAGGTCGCAGCGCGGTGCATGAATACCGCCTGTTTGCAGATATTGACGCAGCCACCAATCGCCTCGTCGCGCTGAAAGCGGTGCCGCATATCCTCCCGTTTCGGGAATGTCCGGGAGCCGTTGTCAAGGCGACGCGAATGATCGGCAGAGATGTCACCAAATTTCGCGAAAGCGTAATCGAAACGCTGCCCTCAACGCACGGCTGTACGCACCTTAATGACATGCTTCGCGCCTTGGCTGACGTTCCCGGTCTGGCCCACAGACTGAGCTGAGCATTTCATCGCTCAGTCGGGCAAGATCCGCCGGCTCGTCAATGTCGGTAGCAAGGCCGGGGCTCGTGACTTGAGCGAACCGCAGGCCGTTGCCTTCCGCCAATGCGCGATGCCGTGCCAGACTGTTTTCGCCGAACGCATAAGGGATGAGGCCCGGACGGCGCAGCAAAAGGGCGTTGGTGCCTAATCCGGCATGGTCGCTTGCGGCAACCACATCGGCATTACGAAGGGCCCGTGCCAAGTCAGCGAGATCGCCTGTCGTCAGAAAAGGCAGATCGGCATGCATTGCAAGCACCGGCAAATCCGGCGACACCCCGGAGGCAGCTTCAGTCAAGCTCTCATTGAGGCCGAAACCCGTTTCGTGGACGAGATTTGCTCCGCTTTTCTTGGCGAGATCAAGAAACAAGGAGCTGCGGCTGACCACATGACAGCGAGCCGGCCCTGCAAAGTCGAGCGCGACAATAAGCACATGCCGGAACATCCGTTCGATCAACAGGGCCCGAGCAGCAGGATCCATCGCTCCGGCAAGGCGGGACTTGCCTTCCTCCGAAGGACGAATGGGGATGATGATGTTGATATTCATACCGTCCTCTGCAGTGAAACCGCAAAGTCAATGGATTCACGCGCCAGTCTCTGTTGACCAGCGTCGTCCCGCATGAACGTGTCGGTTGCAACCATCTTCACTCCGTCAATCGTCATACCGGCTGCGGGGTCGTCCAAATCACACAATATCCCATCGACGATTCCAGCATAGGGTGAAACCAGCGCAGCCGCGCCCGGCTCAATGCCCAGTTCACGCATGATCTTCGCCGCCGGTCCTTTGACCGCTTCTTCACCGATGAACGGCGAAACTGCGACACAGGGGGCCGCGCAATCACACAAGGCTTTCGCGATTGCAGGTATCGCCAGAATCGGACCGATGCTCAGCACCGGGTTGGATGGACAGATGATCACTGCCTCAAGCTGCGGATCGGCAAGCGCGGCGATCAGTGCAGGTGACGGGCGCGCGATATCCGCACCTTCAAAGCGTATGCCGCGAAAGACTGGCTCACAACGGCGACGGACGAAATAGTTCTGAAAAGCCATCTCGCCTTCGTCGGTAATGACTATCGAGCGAACCGCGTCATCGCTCATCGGCACGATGGGATGAGCGACCCCGCAAGCCCGCGCAATATCCAGGGTGATTGCGCTCAGGCTTTCCCCCTGCTGCAGACGCTCGGTGCGCAAGACATGCTTGGCAAGGTCACGGTCGCCCAGCGCAAACCAGTCAGGGCCGCCCAGCTTCTTCACACTGTCCATGAAAGACCAGGTTTCGTCCTTGACGCCCCATCCGCGCGCTCGGTCGTTGAGACCGGCCAGAGTATATGTCACAGTATCAATATCCGGGCAGATGGTCAGGCTCATATGCTCGAAATCATCGCCTGTATTGACGGCGATCAGCAGTTGCTCCGGAGGCAGGACCGCCGCCAGCCCGTTGGCGAGCCGCGCCCCGCCTACGCCACCTGCCAACGCAACAATCACGGAAAAAGATCCATCTCGCGAGGCCGCAGCAAGGTGCGGGCGGTGCTGCCGTCCGCTGTATATTCCAGCCCGCGCACGACCACTATGGGTGTGCCCTCAGCCGCTTGTCCCATCATGAGCGAGGCAGCAGCGGCAATTTCATCCGCAAGGCCGAGTTCACTCGATTCCAGCTTGCGGCCGTTCAGATCTGGCTGGCCGCGCAGGTCGAGTAAGGCGGGAAGCCCTGCCACGCCAATCGCTGTCCCGGTGGTTCCCATACGCCATGCGCGACCAAGGCTGTCGATGATGAGCACCGCGACCGTCCGCCCCGTCGCTTCGTGCAACGCGGCCCGCAACTGCGCCGCGCTTGCATCAGGATCGACCGGGAGCAGCAACGCCTGCGCCCCCTCCTCCGCACCAACATTTGACTGGTCAATTCCGGCATTCGCCAGAACCAGTCCCAGTCTGTGGCGAACGATGATCAGATTGGGTCGCACTCGCACCACTTCGTCCGTTTCGGAGAGGATCAGTTCGACGAGGCGGGGATCCTTGCCGGTCGTCGCGGCAAGTTTGAAAGCGGCAGGCGACGGCGTGACATCGGCCAGCATTACCCCCCGACCTTCCGCCTTGGACACGATCTTCTGGGCGAGGACAACAACGTCACCATTCTGCAAGACCATCTCCGCAGCGTCGACAGCATCGATCACCACCCGGCACAGATCATCACCGGGGGCTACGATTGGCACGCCCGGCAATGCCGTTACCGAGAGGCTCCGGCCCTTCACGCGGGCGTCGGCAAGCCGGTGAGACGGATGCCCGATCCAGGCACCTTGTAGCGACGGTTGAGCGCAATCAGCACGCTGGTCAGCGCTTCCGCCACGACCGAGTTGCACAACGGACCGGCGTTCCAGGCGGTCAGGCCGATTTCCTGGGCGAGCGTAACCACTTTCTCAGCTGCGTCAGCATCATCGGAGCAAACCAGTACATCGCACTCGACCGCCTCGTCCAGCCTGGTGAGGTGATGTGCGGAAATGTTCTGAAAGGCAGACACCACCCGCACCCCGTCACCGAGCATTTTCTGCACTGCCTCCACCGCGCTGCCACATTCGGGCAACTGAACCCGGCTCACCTTTGGCGGCACAAGCGGAACAGTAACGTCGATCAGGATTTTGCCAACCAGCTGGCCGGCGACATCTGAAACTGTCGCCTGTTGCGCCGCGAAAGGCACAGACAGAACAACAATATCTGCGGCGGCCGCCGCATCGGGATTGGCGAGGCCTCGCACATTGGCGGAAGCCCCCAGTGTCGCTCGCATTTCCGCGGCGGCTTCTTCAGCACGCTCCTGGGTCCGGCTGCCAATAATTACCGGATGGCCGCGATGGGCCCACCGCAAGGCCAGCCCGCCGCCTTCTTTGCCCGTGCCGCCAAGCACTGCGATGATTTTCTTCTCTTCAGACACTGATGATTTCCTTTCCCCGGATTTTTTTGGGCGGTGTGAGAATGATTGGCGTCAACGGCGCTGCATCCCGTCCCGCTTTCCGGGTGGAAGCGGTAACGTCCCCATAAAGCGTAGTGCGCTGGCGCGGAGTCCGGCCAATGCCGTGGATCAGCTCTTCCATCTCCTGCGGTGCAAGTTCCTGACCATGGGCGGCACCCGCCGCTCGGCTGATGCTTTCATCCATCAAGGTGCCGCCCATATCATTGGCGCCGCCATTCAGGCATGCCGTCGCACCCTCTGCCCCCAGCTTGACCCAGCTGACCTGGATCGAGGTCAGGTGCGGGTGCAATGCAAGCCTTGCAACTGCGTGCATCAGGCGCACTTCGCGAAAGGTCGGCCCGCGCCTGCTTTGCCCCTTCAGGCCCATCGGCGCTTCCATCGGAACGAACGGCAGCGGCACGAATTCGGTAAATCCGCCGGTGCGTTGCTGCAGGTCGCGTATGGCGATGAGATGCCGGGCCCAGTGGCCGGGATGATCCACATGGCCGAACATGATGGTTGCTGTGGTGCGTAGCCCCACGCGGTGCGCTACCTCGATCGTTTCCAGCCATTCTGCCGTATTGAGCTTGTCCGGGCAGATAATGACTCGTATTTCGTCGTCGAGGATTTCCGCGGCGGTGCCGGGCAGCGAGCCAAGCCCTGCATCCTTGAGCCGGGTCAGATAGTCTTCAAGGCCAAGACCCAGTGTCTGCGCCCCGTGGCGGACCTCTAGCGGCGAGAAAGCGTGGATGTGAAGGCCGGACTGCGCTCTCTTCACTGCACGCAACAACCCCAGATAGGTGTCACCTGTATAGGACGGGTGGATGCCGCCCTGCATGCACACTTCGGTGCCGCCACGCGCAACCGCCTCATTCGCCCTGCGTGCGACCTCTGACAAATCCAGGTCATAGGGCGAACCCCGCAGATTGTCGGCGGTCTTGCCCTTCGAAAAGGCGCAGAAGCTGCATTTGTGGGTGCAGATGTTGGTGTAGTTGATATTGCGATTGACGACGAACGTTACCTCATCTCCGTTAACCGTCCGGCGCAATGCATCGGCAGCGTGGCAAATATGCTCGACCTCCGCACCGCGTGCGGAAAACAGGGCTTCGATCTCCGCCTCGCCAATGCCTGCGCCGGTCTGCGCCCGCTCGACAATGTGGGTGATGTCACGGGATAGCTTGCCTGGGACCGGGCCGAAGCAAGACCGGGCTGACAGCGGCTGACCCGGCGACCATGTATCCATCCGCGCCATGCCATGCGCGTCTGATTGCGCCAACAGGGCGCGCCGCGGAGCATCGTCCTGCCATGGCACATCGAGAAAAGCAGGGTAGGCGGGCAAGCGCGCCACGAGACGCCGCCCGCTGGCTTCGGTTGCCGCCCGTAACTTGTCGAGCGCAGGCCAAGGGTGCGATGGATTGACATGGTCCGGTGTAACGGGCGAGACGCCGCCCCAATCGTTTATGCCTGCATCCAGGAGGTGCGGGAATGATGCATCAGACAAGTTTGGCGGTGCCTGCAGCGAAATGTCCGGCGGCAGGATCATTCGCGCTGCGGCAATGCTCCAAAGCAGATCCTCATGAGAAGGCTCTGCGGCATCGGCCATCGGTGTCAGCGGGTTCGCGCGGAAATTCTGGACAATCACTTCCTGAATATGCCCGAACTCCAGATGCAGATCCCGGATCGCAAGCAGCGCGTCTATGCGTTCGGCGCGCGTTTCGCCAATGCCGATTAGTATCCCGGTGGTAAATGGAATCTTGAGTTCGCCAGCCAGTCGCATGGCCTCCAACCGCACCGCCGGCACCTTGTCGGGCGAGCGGTAATGCGGGCCGCCTTTTTCTCCCAGCCGATCGGCAACCGTCTCCAGCATCAAGCCTTGGGAACCGGACACAGCCTTTAGGCGGACCATTTCCTCACGCAGCATGATGCCTGCGTTCACATGCGGAATCATGCCTGTTTCGGTCAGCACGAGCCGGCACATCGCCTCAAGATAATCGATCGTAGAGCCAAACCCCAGCTCAGCGAGTTCCCGTCGCGCCTGTTCAAAGCGAAGCTCTGGCTTGTCGCCCAAGGTAAACAGCGCCTCTGTGCACCCCGCTTCCGCACCTGCACGTGCTGTGGCAAGCACTGCGTCCGGCGTCATATAGGCCCGTTGGCCAGGGCGTGGTCTGGAAAAGGTACAATAGTGGCAAAGGTCACGGCAGAGCTTCGTCAGCGGGATGAAGACCTTGGGCGAATAGGTTTGGAATTGCCCGAAAGCCATGCGCTTTCGCGCCGCAGCCTCAGCCATCAACGCCTCAAGAGACTGGTTCATGAGGTGCTGGCGGAGATCCGGCAAGGCAGAATTGGTCATCATGCGTTAGATTTACCTTGGTTAAGTGAACGCGTCATTTGCGATCCAGAATTTCGGAGGCTGCAGCGTCTGAATGCTGGCGTAATGCCCGGAGAGCGCGCCAGTGGGCGACCGCCCCTATCGCTCCCACTAGAGCCACGACAATCAGGGCGTAGCCGATTGAGGCAGTACCCAATTGCGGGGCCAGCATGTCGCTCAGCAGGCCAATCAGCGGAATCGCAAGGCCCAGGCTGACAATATTCCCGAGAGAAATGCCAAGCGCGAGCGCGAGCGAACGTGTATCCTCTGTCGCAGCATTTTGTATCAACATCGAAGTTGGTGCAAGGTAGCTGAAAGCAGCGACATACAGCACAAACATCGCGGCCAGGGCCAGAAAACGATCCGGGCTCAGGACAGTCACGAGCAACGCCGGTATGCACAGCAGCAGGCTGGCAATGACGAATTTCGATTCGACATCTCTTACATATGATCGAAGTACATCGCATAGCAGACCAGAGCCAAGCGTGCCGATCGCACCGCCGACGCCGATCGCAATCGCAGCATAGACGCCCATTTCCGCTACGCCAATATTATGCTCGCGGATGAAGAAGGCAGGCAACCAGGCCGCCGTGACCGCAGCAACCAGCATACTAGAGGTCATTCCAGCCGCCAACAACGCATAGCCTGGACGTCGCATCAGCGTCTTGGCGGCGGGCAGGGTCGATTGGTCTTCCTCTGCCGACTTTTTGCTGGCCAAAATGCGGTCTTGCCGGGTCCGGGGGTCGACAACACTTGTCACAAGCAAGAGCGCCAACAGCATTCCGGGGATACCGGCCAGAACGAGTGCCATTCGCCACCCAAAGCTTTCACCCACCACCCCACCGAACAGCAACCCCGCAAAGGTGCCGACGGGCATACCCAGCATCATCACCGATATTGCGGATGTACGGCTTTTGGCAGGGAAGAGGTCGCTGACCAGAGCGACGCTTGCCGGAACACAGCCGGCCTCGCCGGCGCCCACACCGATGCGCGCCAACCCCAACTCCACAAAGTTGCGCGCAAAGCCCGCTGCCACCGTGAACGCGCTCCACACGACCAAGCAAATGCCGATCAGGCGGACGCGATCCATACGATCCGCCAGCCGTCCAAGTGGCACGCCCAGAACTGCATAGAAAATTCCGAACGCCGTACCAGTCAGCAGGCCAAGCTGGCCGTCGGAAATATCGAGATCGGTCTTGATGTCCTGCGCCAGGATATTCACGATCTGCCGGTCAAGGATATTGACCGTGACTGTCAGGAACAACAAAGCCAGCGCCCAATTGGGTCGATTCTGGGCTGCCGTTCTCTCCAGTTCTTGGGCACGGGCATGATTCATTTTGTTCTTGCCACACTAATAACCCAGAATATCGGCATATCGGTTTCTATGGTAAGACTGATTGCCGTACATCGCCTCGCACACGCGGGCGCGCTTCAGAAACAGACCTGCGTCATGTTCATCGGTCATGCCGATTCCGCCATGCATCTGGATCATTTCGTTGGTCACAAGCTGAAGTGTTTCGCCAACCTTTGCCTTCGCCAGACTGACCAGTTCCGGCATGTCGGATGCTCCATTTTCGACGGCCTGAAGCGCCGCTTCGACCGCTGAACGGGCCAATTCCAGTTCCATAAACATCCGCGCAGCGCGATGTTGCAGCGCCTGAAACGACCCGATCAGGCTATCAAACTGAACCCGGGTTTTCAGGTAATCCATCGTGAGATAAAATGCCTGAGTAGCACTGCCCAGCATTTCAGCGGCGAGGCCCGCCCGGGCTCTGTCCAGCGTGGTTGCGAGAATCGACCAGCCATTACCTCCTGATCCCAAACGCTGTCCTTCAACGTCATGAAACTCCAGACTGGCGTAGCCCCGGCTGTCCATTGTCTTCAGCTCTTGCCTGGTTAGGCCCGGAGCATCCCCGCGAACCAGGAACAGCTCAATGGCTTGATCCGTATCCGAACCATCCGGCACGCGTGCCGAAACGATGAAGACATCTGCCGCAAGCCCTTCAACGACAAAGTGCTTTTTCCCGGAAATCTTGAACCCGACCTGAGTGCCACTCGCCGTTGTTGCGACTTTTTCAGGAACATGAGCAGCGCCCTCTTCAAACGCTAGCGTCGCTATGGCCGTTCCTTCGGCGATCGCAGGCAGCCATTCCTGCTTCTGCGCCTCGTCCCCACCCAGAGTGATGGCACTTGCCGCCACCAGGCCTGACGCCAGCAATGGCGATGCCACCAGAGTCCGCCCCAGCTCCTCCAGCACTAGGCCCATAGAAAGAAAACCGAAATCCGAACCGCCATATGCTTCGGGAATGATCACACCAGCCCAACCCAGTGCGGCCTGTTCTTTCCAGCTATCGGTATCGAAATGTAGCCGATTTCCGGAATCTCGCATCTTGCGAAAGGCTGTGATCGGGCTGCGGACATCGACCCAACCACGGGCCGCCTCGCGCAACATGCTTTGCTCTTCAGAGAGAATGGCCATCGAACAAGCCTTTTTCAAAAAATTTTGCCGGGAAACGAGGTGCTGGGATGCATGGCTTCATGACGGCAGTCCCAGAATGCGCTTGGAAATGATGTTATACTGGACTTCCTGCGAGCCGCCATAGATCGAGGGGGCCTTGCCATAGAGGAAGTCCCGCACCACGGTGAGCTCGGTTTCGGAGAAGCTGTCGCCTTCCCAGCCAATTCCCTGATGACCGAGTATCTCGATGGCGAGTTCAGTCCGCTGTTGCATCTGTCGTGTATTGGCGTTTTTCATCATAGAACTCAGCGCCGATACATCGCCCCCCTCCTTGGCCTCAGCGGTCGCACGCAGGGCGGTCTGCTTGAAGATGCGGCCTTCCATTTCATTGGCAACAATTCGCGCGCGCAAATCCGGATTTGCGATCCTTCCACCGGCATCCGTGCCGACATATTTGCGCGCGAGCTCACGCAGAGAATATGCCTCCACCGCTGTCGTCGTTGAACCGGCCAGAGCCGTGCGTTCATGCTGGAGAAGTCGCTTTGCGATGGCCCAGCCACCGTTGAGTGAACCGACAAGCTGATCCTTGGAAACCTTCACATCGGTGAGGAACAATTCGCAGAAGGAGGAATTGCCATTGATCAGTTTGATCGGTCTCGCTTCGACGCCCGGCGTAGACATCGGGAAAAGCACCAGCGAAATGCCGTTATACTTGTCGTGCGGATTGGTCCGGACGAGGCAGAAGCACCATTCTGCCCATTGCGCCCCGCTCGTCCAGGTTTTCTGGCCATTGACGAGGAAATGATCACCCTTGTCGTCTGCGCGGGTTTGCAGGGACACAAGGTCCGAGCCTGCGCCCGGTTCTGAAAAGCCCTGACACCATTGAAAATCCCCCCGCACAATCGGCGGCAGATGCTGTGCCTTTTGGGCTGCCGTGCCATATTCCAGCAAGGTCGGACCAAACATCATCACGCCCATGCCGCCGATCGGATTATAGGCACCGGCGCGGAGCAATTCCTGCTGGATCACTCGCGCATGATCCCGCGTCAGCCCAGCCGCACCATATGCGGTCGGCCAGGTAGGTGTACCCCAGCCCTTTGCGCCCATGGCCTTGCGCCATATCTCCTGATCCTCTGTCGGAAAGGCCATCGCCTCCCGCGACATGGGATTGGCCATGTTCTTCAGCGAAACCGGGAAGTTATCCGATATCCATCGTCCGACCTCTTCCCTGAAATCCGAAAGGTCTGCTGCTCCAACATGTTCCATTCCTTTAACACCATCTCCAACACACTGGCGCACATAACCTTGGCGGGTCGACCAGTTGATTCATCTGCAAAGCCCAGTTTCAGAACCGGTAATCAATCTGCACGCCAAAGGTTCGCGGAGGCGCAATCGTCTCAGACAACAGCAGAGGCATCTGCACGGTCGTGATCGAACCATATATCTCGTCAGTGAGATTTTTGCCGTACAGCGACAGCCTCAGATGATCGCTCAGATCAACAGCTATGTTCGCGTCAACTAGGTTCAGCGAAGGCACTCTGAAACCAAGCAGGTTCAAGGTGCTAGCCGCGTAATCACTGGTATAGCTGTAGTTGACAGTCGCTGTCATTTTTGCACTGTTGTTGATCTGCACTTCATAGTTGACGCCTGCTGCGAATGTCCATTCCGGGGCACGTTCAAGGTCGAGCTGGCGGACCTGAGCCGGTGTGAGGCCGACCCCGTTAAACGCTTTGTAGCCCGCGTCGGTATAGCTGCCGGAAAAATCAAAGCGCAGGCCCCGTATTGGTGCGACGCTGGCTTCGGCTTCCACGCCTTGAATCACTGCAGATGCCGCATTGCGTACGACCGTGACCGGGCCGGCAGGCGTCACCTCCAGGATTGACCGCTGAAGCCCGCTGAACTCGTTGCGGAACGCAGAGACATTCAAGCGCAATAACCGATCGAACAGTTCCGATTTTATACCAACTTCATAAGCCTTGACCTCTTCGTCATCATAAGGCTCCGGCATTACCAGAGAGGCATGCCGAGAATTGAAACCGCCCGCACGGAAGCCGCGTGTAAAATTGGCGTAGACCAGCGCATTTTCTGCGGCTTGCCACTCCAGTCCGATTTTCGGAGAGAATTTGCCTGATTTGAACACGAGGTTGGTAAAATCAAAATCGCATGCCGCGATGGTCAGGCAATTGCCTGCCAGCAGGCTGGAAACATTCATCACCTTCTTTTCATCGGTGTAACGCCCGCCGACGACCAGCGAGAGACCCGGCAGAATATCATAATCCAGCTGGCCGAATATCGCGGAACTGGTGTGTTGTTGCTGCGCCTTGCCTCCGACAGAAAGGACGGCGCTGGCCGGATTGAGCTGGATTTCGCGCAATTCGTTCCACAGCCAGTTCTGATTGAAATAATAAAGGCCTGCGACGAAGGACAGTTTGTCATCAAGAACCGAACCTGCAGCGCGCACTTCCTGGCTGAACTGATCCTGGTCGAAATTCAGTCTGCGAAACAGGAAGATCGGCGCTTCCGTGCCATCGGCATCGACATTCTTGTTGGCGAGTGACAGCTTGCGGTAAGCTGTGATCGAGGTCAGCAGTACATCGCCCAGATCAAGGTTGATCTCGCCAATGATATGCTGCGAATCCTGATCGCTGTCCGACTTTTCTGTCCGGCAGATGTTCCGGCCCACACAGGGGGCCGCGCCAAACACGGACGTAGCGATCGTCTCATCGGAAAGCGTACGGAACACGCCTCCGTCGCTTTTCGCTTCGAAATGTTCGCCGATGATGTTGATATCGAGATTGTCGGCAGGCCGGATAAGAAGCGAAGGGCGAATCGTCAGCGTTTCGGCAGCGCCACCGACGCGACCTCCGGGGAAACTCAGATCCTTGAAAAAGCCGCCCTGATGATCATAGATCACCGCCAAACGACCGGCGAACGCGTCTCCCGCGAGAGGCGTTTCAGCCGCAAAGGCACCGCCATAGCGATCATAGCTGCCAAATATACCCCGAAGGCTAAGTTCGGACTTTCCCGTCGGACGCCGGGTGCGGACATTGACGACGCCGCCGGTCGCATTCTTTCCGAACAATACACCCTGGGGTCCGCGAAAAACCTCAACCGCTTCCAGATCAAATGTCTGGAACGCCGCGCCCACGGATGTTCCCAGCACCATCCCGTCAAGTACAGTCACAACGACCGGTTCGTCCGATGGGGTTGAGGTATTGCCGCCAATGCCGCGCATGGAATAGCTGGCATGACCGGGATTGAGGCCCGTTGGTTGCAACCGAATATTGGGCAACCGATAACCCAGTTCCGTCAGATCCCGGACGGACTGTTCATCAATGGCGGCACCTGAGACCACCGAGACGGCGATTGGGACATCTTGCGCCCGTTGCGCGGCGGAGGCCTTCGTGCCCGTGACGACAATTTCCGCAACACCCTGCTCGTCGACAGACGATGCATCCTGAGCAAAGGCCGCGCTTGTTAACGCAGAAGAGTATAGCAGGATCTGAAGCGCATACCGAGATATCATGAATTTCTCCCCTAAGCCTAGACTGACACGCCCCCCAATCAGGAAGAGGTCGATGCCCTTTCCTTTGCAAGAAAGGCGCGAGCGATGTCGCGAACGTCGTCAAGCGCAAACGTCATTTCCTCAGCCGCCATCGCAAATGGCAGCACTGCGTCTGCCGCCATTTGAACATGGATGTTCAAAGCACGTTTGGTGTCACGCAGCGCCTGAACTGGCTTGGCGGCGAGCCGTTTCGCCAGGTCGGTGGCCGTTGGAAGTACTTGATCTGCTGACACCACGCGGTTTGCCATGCCAATCCGCAGGCACTCAGCCGCCGGAATCCGGTCGCCAAGCAAAAGATATTCCTTGGCTTGAAGCATGCTCATGAGGAACGGCCACATAAGAGCACCGCCGTCGCCGGCGACAACGCCGACATTGACATGCGGATCAGCCATGAATGCATCCTCATTCATGACGACCATGTCGGACATCGCTGCCAGCGAGCAACCCAGGCCAACCGCTGGTCCGTTCACGGCAGCTACGATCGGCAGCTCACAGCCCAGAAAAGCGCGCTGAAGGCGCTCGGCCTCGCGACAATTCCTGCGGGCCAGCTTTCTGTCCTTATGCACTTCCAGCAGCAGCTCCATGTCGCCACCAGCGCAGAAAGCCCGCCCTGCGCCGGTGATCACAATGGCCCTTGCCTCTTCGTCATCATCGAAACGCTCCCACATCCCACACATCGAATCATGCATACGACCAGTGACCGAATTCATATGTTCAGGGCGGTTAAGCGTGACTATGCGGAGATTTCCCTCGCATTGGACGAGGATCTCGGGCGCCAGGTCGTCATAGTTCACAGTCATTGCATCATCCTCATCGTCTTCGCCTTGATTAAAGAGCCGTTTCTACTCGCTCGGCACCCAGCTGGGAGCGCGCTTGTCCAAAAAGGATCGAAATCCTTCCAGTACCTCGTCGCTTTCCGGAGCGGCATCCAGCGTCGCCTCGTCGATTGGGCCGTAACTGGCGGACAATTGCCGCTTCCAATATCCTCTTGCCAGGGGCGCTGTGGACAGTAATTCCGCTGCGGCCTTGGTCGCCGCTTCCGGAAGTTCTTCATGCGGTACAAGCCGTGTTACGAGCCCCATCATGTGCGCCTCCGCTGCGTCAAGTTTACGAGCGGTAGAGGCCAATTCCCGCGCGCGGCCAACGCCGACATGCGCCGGCAGGACAGAAGAAAGCCAGGTGTCAGGGAACCCGCGCAGAAGTTCCGGAGCTCTGAAGACAGCCTTGTCACTTGCGATCGACACATCGGCCAGCATCGCGAAGAGCAAGCCTGACGCAAAGCACAGTCCATTGACCGCAGTAACCAGCGGTAAAGCCGTGTTTCGCATGATGCGAAAAGGCAGGAATTCGCTCGGCACAACAATCTCGTCGTCGGATATCATTTCCCCACCCGGAATGAAGACATCACCACTGCCCGTTAGCACCATCGCACGAATTTCAGGATCGCGTTCGGACAGAACAATCGCTCGCCCGATACCGCGATACATATCGATGCTGAGTGCATTGCGTCGTTCCGGACGATCGACAGTGCACCACGCTACGTGCCCCCTGCGCTCAAGGCGCAGATGTTCCGTGCCCAATTGTTCAGCCGTCGCGACAAGATCATTCATCTTTGCCCCCTTATTTTTCGTTTGCGCTTAATTGGGAACAAATCGCTGTCAGTTCGGCAAGCTTCTCGCCGACCTCGGCGGCCGTCTGTTTGGCGAATGGCTTTTCACCCGTGACCTGCCAGTTCTGAAGCACCAGTGCATCCACTCCCAGGCGGGCATGTGCTGCCAATCGGGCGGGATCGATACGTCCTTTGAGCAATGTCCTTATCTGCAAAGGTTTCCGCTCGGGATCACGGTGCTCGCTTGCGATGTCCGCAAGCTGCTTCAACACCTCCTCGATCTGAAACTCATAAAGCCCTACACCTGACCAGCCATCGGCGGCTTTTGCCGCACGGCGCAGCGCGAATTCGCTGTTGCCGCCAACATAGATGGGCACGGTACACGGCGGTGTCGGCGTCTGTACCTTGTCAAACTGGAAGCACTTGCCCTCATGTTCCACCACATCGGCGGACCAGAGTTGCGGCAAAAGCGCAATAATCTCGTTCATTCGAGCTCCGCGCTCTTCAAACGGCACACCGACCGCGTCGAATTCCTCGCGCATCCAGCCTGCACCGATGCCCAGGTCAAAGCGGCCGCCGGTCAACGCCGCTAGCGTCGCGACCTGACGCGCCAGAATCAAAGGATGCTGCAGGGGCGCGATCAGCATGTTGGTCATGAACCGGATCGACTCGACATGTGCAGCGAGATCAGCGACCAGCGCCACCAGATCCGGGAATTGCGTTCCAAGCGGGATTTGCGCCTGTTCGCCCGAGTAGGGATATTTTCCGACCGTGGCAGGCACAATGATATGCTCTGAGACGGTGATACCTTCTGCACCGGCCTGCCGGGCGGCGACGACATAATCGCGTAGCTCCTGTCCGGGTGGAAGAGCAGGCAAGGCCAGCCATAATTTCATTGTTGATCCTCCCGTATTTTATTTGGCTCGACGTCATGCTCAATGAACAGTTGCGAACCGAACTTTCTAAAATTTTTTAGACCGGCCCAATCTTCAAGGTGCGGAAATATCCGCGCTGAAGATTCATGCAGAGTGGGTAAACTTTAAGCGCAACGGGCTTTGCAGAGAACCTGCCGGACTTGACAGTTTGCAGGACCGCTTTGAAAGTCGATGACTATTCTGGATTTCTTTAATGGAATGGAGAGTAGACATTGAACCGGCCACTTGAGGGAATTCGGGTCATCGAAGTGTCGATGTGGGGATTTGTTCCGTCTGCAGGTGCCATCCTTTCGGACATGGGCGCCGAAGTCATCAAGATCGAGTCCGCGAGCGGCGACCCGATGCGCGGGCTTAGCATTGGGGGGATTGAACCCGATGAATATGGCTTCTGCTACATCTGGGAAATCTTCAATCGCGGCAAACGCGGCATGTCTATCGATCTCAAGCTGGATGGCGCGCTGGAGGTGCTTGATCGACTGCTTGCGTCGGCCGATGTGTTTCTCACAAGCCTTCTTCCGGAAGCCCGCCGCAAAATGAAGATTGATGTTGATGATATCCGCGAACGCCACCCGCATATTATTTATGCGATGGGCACCGGAACTGGAACGAAAGGTCCAGAAGCTGAAAAAGGCGGCTTTGACCTTATCTCTTACTGGGGTCGCTCTGGAATTGCCTCCGCGCTGTCCGCTGCTGATGCGGAATATCCCGCATCGATGCCTGGCCCTGCCTTTGGTGATACCGCCGCTGGTGCAATTCTTGCCGGAGGCATCGCAGCCGCTATCGCCCAACGCGCAATGACCGGGAAAGCAGCGGTGGTCGATACCTCACTACTCAACTGGGGCATGTGGACGATGCAGCCGGGGATCGTAGGCGCAAAGCTGGCCGGTTTGGAGGAAATGCCGAAACCCGAGCGAAGCATGATGCCAAATCCGCTGGTCAATTCATATCGCACCAAGGATGGTCGTTTCATTACATTGTCGATGCTGCAGGGGCAGCGATACTGGCCGGGTTTCTGTCGGGCGGTGGGGCGTCCGGATCTGGTGGATGACCCGCGTTTTTCTACTGACAAGCAGCGACAAGCCAATCTGACCGAATGCATCGCATGCCTGGAAGAAATATTTGCCGCACGACCGCTTGCCGATTGGCGCCAAGCCCTGGCAACGCAGGAAGGCCAGTGGGACGCCGTCCAAAAAGCAGGCGAGCTGCATCACGATCAACAAGCAATCGCAAACAAATATGTACAGGATGTGGAATATAGCGACGGCAGGATGCTGACCATGGTCAGCATTCCCGTCCAATTCGATCAACAGGCGTTACCGGCGCGGCCTGCACCGGAATTCGGTGCTGACAATGATGCAATTCTGGCGGAACTGGGCATGAGCGAAGAGGAGATCATCGACCTCAAGATCGCCGGGATCATCTATTGAGCATGGCCTGATTGCCACCCCGATGCGCGGTTTCTACCGAACCTGATAGTTGAAGGGCTCGCGGCCAAACTTCAATATCACATTCAAATGATAGGCAGTTCCGATTGCAGCGAGTCTGCGATTGACGCAAGCTTGCTGATTTTATTTCAGCGCGAAAGGAAACCACAATGAAATTCGAAAAATTTGCTGCGAGCCCCAAGAAAGGTGGCAAGCGCATAGCCGACATAGTTTCGCGCCTCAAGATTCACGACGTCGATACTCATATTACCGAACCGGCCGATCTATGGACATCGCGCATGCCGAAAAAATGGGGCGACCTGATCCCCCACATGGCAGTCGATCCGGATACTGGCCAGGAACGCTGGTATATGAACGGCAAACCCGGCCCCAAGGGTTTCGGCCTCACCGATATCGCGCCCGAGGACGTTCTCGGTGGGAAAGACCCCCATGCACGACTCAACTGGATGGACCGTCACGGCATCTATTCGCAGGTGCTGTTCCCCAATCTGGTAGCCTTTTTCCCAATGGCCATGATGGAAGGCGAACTCGAATGGTCGATTGACTGCGTTCGCGCCTATAACGAGTTTCAGGCCGATTTTTGCTCGGTTGCGCCGGACCGTCTGATTTCCACTGCCAATTTGCCGTTCTGGGACATTGATGCGTCGATAGCAGAGCTCAAGCGCTGCTATGATGCCGGTGTAAAATCGGTCAATTTCGGTTCAGAATTCGAAAAAATCGGCCTCCCGCGGATGCGCGACAAGCATTGGGCCCCGCTTCTCAACCTTGCTCAGGAAATGGATCTTGCGGTCAACTTCCACATAGGCTTCAACAATGAAGGTCCAGACCTAGAAAAGGTTCGGGCGATGACCAGCCTGGATCAGGCTGGCTGGGCTGCCATGTTCTTCTGCAGCAATATCGATTGCGTGTCCGAATTGATCATGGGCCGCATGTGTCATGATTACCCCAAACTCCGCTTCGTGACCGTGGAAAGCGGTGTGGGCTGGCTGCCATTTCTGGTTGATGCGCTCGACTGGCAGTTCCTCAACATGAACCTGTACCGGGAATATCCAGACATGATGTTGCCGTCGGATTATTTTCGTCGCCAAATCTATGGCACTTTCTGGTTTGAAACCGATGTCGCCTATTACGCAGAAAAATTCCCGGACAATCTGATGTTCGAGTCCGACTATCCGCACATGACCAGCCTGACGCCGGGGGACAATTATCCTTATGTCGAAGGTCCGCGGGATACGTTGATCGCCAATCTACCGGAAGACATGGACGAACAGCTAATCGTCAAGCTGCTTCAGGACAACGCCGCCAAGGTTTTCAACCTGAAATAAATCCCCCCTGAACACGCCAAATAATTAGGAGAGTGCTTTGAGTTACGACGTCATCATCAGAAACGGCACCGTGGTTGATGGTTCCGGCATGCCCCGCTTCCGCGCCGACGTCGGCGTCGTGAACGGGAAAATCGCCAAGATCGGAAAGATCAGGGAAAGTGCTGCCAAGGAAATTGATGCCGACGGGCATTTCGTCACGCCTGGCTTCGTGGACGGGCACACTCATCTTGATGCCCAGGCTTGCTGGGATACCATGGCGGGTTCTGACCCATGGCACGGCGTTACCACCGCTGTAATGGGTAACTGCAGCTTCAGCATTGCGCCATGCAAGGAAGAAGACAAGGATCTGGTTTTTCGCAGCCTCGAACGCTCCGAAGACGTCCCTCGCACTGCATTGATGGCCGGCGTGAAATGGCAATGGGAGACTTTTGGTCAATATATGGATGCGCTCGACAAGCGTCCGCTGGGTATCAATCTCGCACCGCTGGTCGGGCACAGCGCGCTGCGTACCTATGTCATGGGTGCTCGCGCATTTGAGGAAGAGGCAAGCACCGACGATCTGACGGCGATGTGTGCCGAACTGAAAGATGCCATGGAGGCTGGTGCCTTCGGGTTTTCCAGCTCGAGGCGAACCGCGCATTTGACATCTGATGATCGCCCGATCGCTTCCCGGCAGGCCAGTTGGGAGGAGCTATATGCTCTTGGCCGGACAGTCGGCGATTCTGGCGGCGGTGTTATTCAGGGCCTTGGAGGCAGCAAACCGCAGGATGATGAAGCCGTCGAGCGCGCCAATCTGCGCAAACTTGCGCTGGAAAGCGGCTGCCTGCTTCTGGAGAGCGGCATTCGCAACAGCGATGTTGATCGCCTGCCTTATTGGGCAGAATCGACCGAGATGGGCGCGCGCATGATGGGCTTTGTCCGCCCGAAGCGGTTTGAACTCGTCATCGGCTTCCGCGTGAAACTTCCATTCGACACGCTGGAAAGCTGGAAACCGGTGCGCGCCTTGCCGATTGCCGAGCAACAGGAAATCTTCCGTGATCCGGAACGTCGTGCTGCACTGGTACATGACGCGCTGACGCTCCCTTCGGGATCAATGACTGGCGCAGAAGCGCGTCCGCCAATTTATGACCGCATGTATCTGATGACCGATCTTCTCGGTGACAAGGTGACAGTTGCGGACATTGCGAAACAGCGCGGTATCTCGCCTGTCGATGCGATGGTTGATCTGGCATTGGAAACAGACTTTCAGCAACTTTATTCGCAGCCTGACGACGATCTTACCGAACTCAGCGATGAAGCATTGCTGACGATGCTGCGGCACCCCAACACGGTTATGGCCGGTTCAGATGTGGGGGCGCACACAACCCAGTGCCTTGACGCAGACTTCCCGACGACTCTTCTCGGTCGGTGGGTCCGTCAGCGTGAAGCCTTCAGCTGGGAAGAGGCCGTGCGTATGCTGACCTTTGAGCCGGCGTCCGTTTGGAACATTCCCGATCGTGGATTGCTGCGTGAAGGCGCAATCGCCGATATCGTGATCTTTGATCCGGCCACGGTTGGCCCGGGAACGCCCTTTGTAGACAACTGCCTGCCGGATGGTGGTGGTCAAATTCGCGCTCGAGCAAATGGCATCCATTCGGTGATTGTCGCTGGCGTCGAAGTTCTTAGCGACAATGAGCAAACGGGCGCGATGCCAGGGAAAATACTGCGGAGTAATACAGCTGGCGGCTGATTATGGGCCGCCGAAACCAACGTAATTTTTTAGGGAAGCCGCAAAGGCACCCAATTTGAGAGGATAGTTAAGATGCAAATGAACGACCTAATCATCGCAAGCGTCGATGACCACTTGATTGAACCGCCGACCATGTTTGACAACCATCTGAGCGCTGAGCATCGCAAGCTTGCTCCGCAATATGTCACCGATGACACGGGCAAGTCATTCTGGTGGTGGGAGCCGGAGCAGAAAAAGACGTTCAACCTCGGTGTGAATGCTGTCGCAGGCCGTCCGAAGGAAGAATATGGCTTCGAGCCGACCAACATCACTGAAATGCGCCGGGGGACCTGGGATCCCAAGGCACGGGTTGATGACATGAACGCCGCCGGTGTTCTGTGTGGTCTGAACTTCCCGACATTTGTGGGCTTTGCCGGGGCTTGGCTCTGGGATGCCAAGGACAAAGCAAATGCGCTGCGTGTCGTTCAGGCCTATAACGATTTCCATATTGATGAATGGGCCGGGCCTTATCCAGGTCGCTTCATCGCCACCGCGATCTTGCCACTTTGGGATATCGATGCGACCGTTCAGGAAGTGAAAAGAGTGGTTAAAAAGGGATGTCGTTCAGCGTTCTTCCCGTCCAACCCTGCGACTACCGGAACGACCGTAACGGGCATGCCTTCCGTTCATAATGAATATTGGGAGCCGCTCTGGAAGCTTTGCAATGAGGAACATGTCGTTCTGAACTGTCATATCGGCACGGGTCAGCCGGCGGATTTCTGCTCTGACGAATCGCCGATTTCGGCTTGGCTTTCGTCATTCCCGATGGCTATTGCCACCGACGCAGCGGAACTTTTGCACCTTAGTGCCTTGCTCCGCTATCCGAACCTGAAATTCTCGCTTGCAGAGGGTGGAATTGGCTGGGTCCCCTATCTTCTTGAGCGCTCAGACCATGTCCGTCTTCACCACGGTCCCTGGGTGCGCGGCGAATGGGAGGGCAGACTTCCGTCCGAAGTATTCCGCGAGCATTTTCTGACGTGCTTCATCACTGACAAGTTTGGTTGCGAAAATTACGAACAGGTCGGCGAAGACATCATCGCTTATGAATGCGACTATCCACATTCTGATTCCGATTGGCCGCACATCCCCGAAATGCTCTGGGAAAACGTCAAGAACCTGCCGGAGCGGATCATCAACAAGATTTCGCACGAGAATGTCTTCCGCTTCTACGAAATCAACCCGTTCGAACAGCTGGGTAAGGAAAACTGCACGGTCGCGGCATTGCGGGAACTGGGCAAGGATGTTGATGTGTCGATCCAGTCTTACGGCGGGAACGACGCGCGCGTTCAGGGCGATATGAGCAAGCCGGTCACTGCGGCTGACGTAATGAAGACCTGGGGTGGTCTCTGAAACGGATCGCGCATGGCCGGGCGACGATTGGTCGCCCGGCCCAACATCAGGAATGTGGATCGATATGACGGCAAGAGGACGAGATGTGTTTGTGGCAGGTGTCGGGATGGTTCCCTTCACCAAGCCCGGCGGTGGCCTCTACGAGGTCATGGGACCCGAAGCGATCAAGCTCGCCCTGGAAGATGCAGGGGTCGGCTATGAAAGCGTTGAGCAAGCCTATGCAAGCTACGTTTATGGCAACAGCTGTTCGGGACAGCGTGTGGTCTATGGGGCCGGACTTACCGGCATTCCCATATTCAATCTGAATAACAATTGTTCGAGCGGATCGAGCGCCCTGTTTCTCGCACGGCAAGCAATCGAGAGCGGTGCGTTGGAGTGTGCACTGGTGGTGGGCTTTGAACAGATGAATCCCGGTCCACTGGCAGAGGGCTATACGGATCGGGCAAATCCGTTCGACGATTTTGACAAAGTCGCGGACGATTTGATCCAGATCGACCTGCCACCAGCGGTCCGCTATTTCGGCGCCGCTGGCGTCGAGCATATGGAAAGATACGGCACGACATTCTCTGACTTTGCAAAAGTGCGTGCCAAGGCCAGCCGTCATGCCGCAAATAACCCGCTATCGGTTTTCCGGACCATCATGACCGAAGAAGACGTGCTGAACGCGCCGGTGCTGTGGCCGGGAGTGATGACCAGGCCGATGGCATGCCCTCCCACCTGCGGGGCGGCGGCGGCCATACTGGTTTCGGGAGACTTTGCGAAGCGTCACAATCTCGATACACACGTACGTATCGCAGCCCAGTCCATGACAACCGATATACCGGCAACATTTGAATCCCGGGACATGATCCACCTGGTCGGCTATGAGCTTTCGCAGCGAGCCGCCGCCAATGTGTATGAACAGTCCGGCGTTGACCCGAAAGACCTGAAAGTCGTCGAGCTTCACGACTGTTTTGTTCAGAATGAAGTGCTGACCTACGAAGCGCTAGGACTCTGCCCGGAAGGCGGGGCCCAACAGTTCATTGCCGATGGTGACAACACGTTCGGTGGCCGGGTTGTGACAAACCCGTCGGGTGGCCTGTTGTCCAAGGGACATCCTCTGGGTGCCACGGGGGTGGCACAATGTTTCGAGCTCACCCAGCAATTGCGTGGCAAGGCGGGGGACCGTCAGGTCGAAAATTTGCGGCATGCGCTCCAGCACAATCTCGGCCTTGGCGGCGCGATTGTCGTCACCCTTTACGAGCGCGTGTGAACGCCAATTACCGTCGCATCGCCGGTCGTTCACACGACCCGGCTCTCGGCGATTTGGAGTAGCGGCATGATTTCTACCGATGGACGCCCTGTCTTCGACGACGAGCTCAACATGTTCCGCGATCAGGTGCGGAAATTTTTCGCCAAATCGCTGATCCCCAATCTGGACCGATGGGAAGAGCAGAAAATTGTTGACCGCGAATTCTGGCTTGCCTGTGGGGAGGCTGGGCTTCTGTGCCCCAATGTGTCGCCCGAATATGGTGGCTTGGGCCTTGATTTTCGGTACAATGCGGTAATCGGTGAAGAGCTCGGTTACCTCAATGCCCATACCGGGCTTACCCTTCAATCTGATGTGATTGTCGACTATATTGAGCAATTGGGCACCGAAGAACAAAAACACCTGTGGCTGCCGCGCATGATCAGCGGCGAGGCCATCGCGGCCATTGCCATGACAGAGCCGGGGACCGGATCTGATCTGCAGGCGGTGCGGACAACAGCGGCAAAGTCGGGCGATCAATATATAATCAACGGCTCGAAAACCTATATTTCCAACGGTCAAAATGCCGACTTCGTTGTTCTGATCGTCAAGACCGATCCTCGGGCCGGTGCCAAAGGCCTGTCGCTCATCCTTGTGGAAGCAGGCACGCCAGGGTTCCAGCGCGGACGCAAGCTGGACAAGATCGGGCAAAATCCGGCCGATACATCGGAGCTGTTTTTTGAAGATTGCAGGGTGCCCCTGTCCAACCTTCTGGGTGAAGAAGGCAAAGGCTTTGGCTATCTGATGAACAACCTGCCCCAAGAGCGGCTGACAATTGCTATATTCGCACAAGCGAGCGCGCAGCGCGCCTTTGACGAGGCGGTGAATTTCACCCGCGAGCGTGAAGCCTTTGGACGCAAGATTTTTGATTTCCAGAATACCCGCTTTTCTCTCGCCGGATTGAAGGCGAAGCTGCAACCGGGCTGGGCACATCTTGACTGGTGCTTGGAACGTCATGTGCGTGGAGAACTGACCAACGCGGAAGCCTCGATTGCCAAATTATATCATACCGAGCTGCTTGGCGAAATATGCGACATGTCGCTGCAATTGCACGGAGGCGCTGGCTATATGAACGAATATGCGATCGCACGCTTGTGGCGCGATGCACGCGCGCAACGTATCTATGGCGGCACTTCTGAGATCATGAAAGAACTGATAGCCCGGTCGATTTGATATCGGCGCAGCGAGGATGGCATGAAGGAAATGACGGCTTCCTCAAAACTGAGGTGCGAGATCCGCGATGGCGTCGGAATACTCACGCTATGCGACCCCCCGACTCTCAACGCGGCGAGCATAGACATGCTCGTCGAACTGCAGCGCGGATTTGATGAGTTTGTGGCAGCTGACCGCGTTCGCTCAATCATGATCACCGCGGAAGGCAAAGCTTTTTGCTCCGGAGCCAGCATGACCCCGGAAGCCGCCAGGGCACGCGGGACATTCAGTGGCCCCCTCCCCGGCCTCATCAAACATTGTAACCCCTTGCTGAACTCGATCCGCAAGGCGCCAAAACCCATTGTGGCTGTGGTCAATGGAGTCGCCGCAGGCTTTGGCGTTTCGTTAGCTTTGGCCTGCGACATAGTAATTGCCGCGGACACAGCCTATTTCCTGCTCGCCTTTCGCCGCATCGGCATGGTTCCTGATGGTGGCGCAAGTTGGTTGCTCCCGCGACTGATCGGCAAGGCCCGCACCATGGAGCTTCTGTTGCTGGGAGAGAAGCTGCCTGCAAAAACCGCATTGGAATGGGGCCTGATCAACCGGTGCGAGCCAGCCGATCACCTGGTGGAGAAATCCCTTCAACTGGCCCGTACGCTCGCCAGCGGTCCTGGCTCCCTCGGCGTAACGCGCCAACTGGTCTGGCAGGCGCTTGATGCCGAGTGGCATGCACAGATCGAGGCCGAAGCTTATGCCCAGGGCGACGCCATGCGCAGCGCCGATGGTCAGGAAGGCATGCAGGCTTTTCGCGAAAAGCGCCCCGCCAAATTTACCGGGAATCAGGGGCCGCTGAGATAATCGGGATATGGACCGAGCCTGAGGAACAACAAGGAGCAGACAAGCGCGACCGGAATGGCTCCGGTCAGGAGGGGCGTATAGCTTCCCTGCATATCGAAAATATACCCTGCAAGCAGCGGCCCGATGGAAGCGCCCGTCATCATCATGCTGGTTATACCGCCAAAAATCTTTCCAAAGTTTCTGAGGCCGGCATAGCGGGAGATCAGATAGGTGGTCACTTGCAAGGATGCGCCCACCGTAAAACCGACAACGGCAACGCCCAGCATCAGCAAGGGCAATGATCCGAAGAGATTGAGCAGCAGGAAATAGCCCAGAGCCTGCACTGCGAAACTAAAAAAAGGCACAGCACTGCCTTGCACCTTGTCGAGCAACCACCCTGCCAGCAGCTTTCCCGTTATTCCCGCGATACCGGCGATAGCAGCGATTTCCACCGCCCTTGAACGATCCACTCCGGCGTCCGACAGGATCGGAACCATGTGGATCATCACGCCCGATGCAATGGCGGAGAAGAACACTTCAGCTGTGGCAATTCTCAATATGCGCTGGTCGCGCAGGGCTTCGCGCAGTGTCAGGCCACCCGGCAGAAGTCTGGCGGGCATATCGGGCGTATCGGCTTTTCCCTGCTCCCGTGCGTCGAAGAAAAATGCAAGCACCAGCGCCAGTGTGAAACCGCCCCAGCCCAGCCCGATCAGCACATAGGCCATGCGCCAGCCAAAATTGTCGATCAAGGTGCTGGCCGTATAGGGCGCCAGCGTTTGGCTTAGGGCCGTGCCCGACAAAACGACTGCAATCGCCATGCCGCGACCCTCAATGAACACGCTCGATACCGCAGCAGTCCACACAACCGATTTGACGGAAAGCGCAAGCAACGCAAAGATGGTCCACAAAAACAGCCACTGCACATAAGAACCGTTCGCCAGGCTGAACGAAGACAGCGCCAGTGCGTACAGGGCGAGCCCCCAAACTGCGATGCGCCTTGTGCCTAAACGGTCAATAAGCGCGCCCATAAGCGGCGCGCCGACGACCGCCGTCAGCGTGAAGATTGTCAGTCCGCTTGAAATCTGGGCGCGGCTCCAGCCAAATTCCTTTTCGAGAGGATCGATGAATGTACCCAGCGAATAGCTGACCACCGTGTAGACCGACATGCCGAACATGCTGGCCATCACGAGTGGCCAATGTCGGTCCCACTCCCCCCGTGCTGATTGCGCCTCGCCCGCCATTCAAGCCTCTTCCTGTGGTTGTTTTGCCCTCGCCGCTTGTCTTTGCCGGTTCAAAATCCCCTTCGGCGAAGTTCAAAGACCGGCTTGTCGAATTGCCCTGCTACAATCTGATCGCGAGCCGGCAGAAATCCGGCAAGGTCGAGGCCGCGTGCTTCTGCAATTACAGTCATGCGCCGCAGCCCTGAAGCACAAGAGCCTGGCCTGCTTTGGCGATCATCCGTCTAGATTCTTTCAATGATGACGGCGGGTGCCATGCCGCCGCCGGTGCACATGGTCACTAGGCCGCGCTGCAGGTCACGGCGTTCCAGTTCATCGAGCACGGTACCCACCAACATGGCGCCGGTCGCACCAATCGGGTGACCCAATGCTATGGCACCCCCGTTGACGTTCACTTTGTCACGGTCCAGTTTGAGTTCTCGGATGAATTTTTCTGCCACCACGCCAAAGGCCTCGTTAATCTCGAACAGATCAATGTCATCCACGCTCAACTCTGCCTTGTGCAGCACTTTGCGCGTGGCGGGGACTGGCGCATTGAGCATCAATGTCGGGCAATCGCCCATATTCGCATAAGCCAGGACACGCGCTCTCGGCTTCAGCCCGTGTCTCCTGGCATAGTCCGGCGATGCCAGCAAAACCGCAGCCGATCCGTCGGCTACACCCGACGAATTGCCGGCATGATGCACAAAGTCGATGTCGAGACCGGGATAGACCTGACGTATCAATGCCCCATAGGTCAGCCCTTCGTCATTCACCGAAAGCTCTGCCAGTTCTGCGAATGAGGGCTTCAATCCTGCCAGCGTTTCCGCCGTGGTCGATGGTCGCGGCAGCTCATCCCGGTCCAATGCCAGATCGCCATTTTCATGATAAACGGGGACAAGGCTTTTGTCGAAATAGCCATTCTGGATGGCGTTGGCGGCGCGACGCTGGCTTTCGAGCGCAAAGCTGTCGATATCCTGCCGTGAAATGCCTTCGAGAGTGGCGATGGCATCGGCGCACACGCCCTGATTGGACTGGGGATGGCTTGCCCGCAGACGCAGATTGCCAAAATCCATCAGCATCGGACCGCTGCCGCGCCGCCCCGGCATCGACATCATTTCGGTTCCGCCTGCTACGACAAGATCTTCCATACCGCTCAGCACCGAAGCCGATGCAAGGGCGACGGCAGAAAGTCCCGCACCGCAGAATCGGTCAACCGTTATGCCGCTGCTGCGAATATCATATCCCGCATCCAGGGCCGACATGCGCCCGATGTCGCCACTTTGAGCCGCAACCTGTGCGCTGGTGCCCCAAATGACATCGCCGACATCGGCGGTGTTCAGATCATTGCGTTCCGCCAACGCCTTGAGCACGGCAGCGCCCAGTTGTTGTGGATGAATGGCCGATAGCGCCCCCTTCTCCGCTTTGCCCGCACCGCGCGGGGTCCGGCATGCATCGATAATCCAAGCTTCACGCATCTTCGTCTCTCTTTTCAATTCCAATCGGGTTCAACCCGCAGCGCGTTATGTGTGATATCTCGGCTCTATCGCGGCCCCATGCGGATGGCACCATCCAGCCGCACATGTTCGCCGTTCATATAGGCACATGTCATCATCGTTTCGGCGAGAAGGGCGAATTCTTCCGGCATGCCGAGGCGTTGGGGATGCGGCACTTGCGCGGCCAGCGATGCCCTGACGGGCTCGCTGACCCTCGCCAGCAAGGGCGTGTCGAATAGGCCGGGCAGGATCGTGTTGACGCGAATGCCTTCCGAGGAAAGATCACGAGCAACAGGCAGCGTCAGGCCAACGATTCCCGCCTTGGATGCAGCATAGGCCACCTGCCCGATCTGTCCTTCCTTGGCCGCGACCGAGGCGGTATTGATGATGACACCACGATCGCCATCTTCCTGCGCATCAAGCGAGAGCATGCCGGCCGCACTTTTCGTAATGCAGCGGAAAGCACCGATCAGATTCACCTGAACGATACGCTCAAATTTATCCATGTCATATTCAACAACTGCGCCCGTTTCCCGGTCACGCGACACAGTCTTCATGCCCCCGCCAATGCCAGCGCAGTTGACGAGTATGCGTTCCTGTCCATTGGCCGCACGTGCACTTGCGAATGCTGCGGTCACACCTTCCTGCGATGTCACATCTACCTGGCAGAAAGTGCAGCCCAGTTCAGCGGCCAGCGCCGGACCGCGCTCCGCATCCATATCAAAAATGGCAAGTTTTACGCCATGGGAGGCCAAACGCCGCACGACGGCTTCTCCCAGTCCCGACGCACCACCGGTGACGATTGCCGACACATTCTCATCCGGTTTCATTCCTGCCCTTTCGCTCTCAATTTGCTGGCCGTCCCGTTTTGATCCCGGCCATGCCATCGGCGAAATAAGTCGTAAGACGGCGAAGAGAGACTGTAACCTCTCAATTCCGTTCAAAAAATGGTCTCAAACATCTCACGCCAGGCCAAGGATGCGCTTGGCATTGCCGCTCAGAATCGCTATTTTCTCCATATCCGGCAGATCGGATTCCAGTATCTGTTCGAGCGGTCGGCCCATTGGTGTGTCCATAACGGGCAGCGAATAGAAATTGGTGCCAAACACAAAGCGGTCCGCGCCAACTGTCTTCACCTGCGGCTTGCCCATAAATTCAAAGCTGATCGACATTGACAGGTCGAAATAGAGATTGGGCCTTCGCTCCGCGATATCCGGCAGTGATTTGACCTGACTCAGGTCGTGGAAGGCGTCCAATATGACCATTGGCAAATCGGGAAATGCCTTCGCCAGCAAATCCACCTGCCAGATTGATTCAAGATCATTGCCGAGTGCATGGATGAAAGGGACCAGGCCCGCCTCGCCGACTTTCTCGATAAGCCTGAACATCAAGGGGCTGTCGACGGGAACGCCCTGCATCTTGTTATGAAATCCTATCCCCACCAAGCCCAGTTCTTCCTTGCAGCGCTTGACCTCCATATAGCCCGCAGGGCCGTAAATCGGCTCAACGATGCCAACACCGTGGAAGCGTTCGGCCGCACGATCGCGATAGGCCGCAATTTGATCATTGACCTGCGCCGTGTCTGCCAGCCCGTTGGGCCGCAAATACATGTTCCCGGGCATAACAACGGCAGAGCGCATGTTGTGTACTGCCATCATGGACAATCTGTGTTGAAATTCGACATCGCCTTGCTCTCTGAGCGGCTTGCCGGATCCGCCAAAGTCAAGCGCGCCCTTCAGGCCGGTCCCGCATTCCAGATGCTGGTGCATATCGATGACTTCAAAGGGAGCCATGATAGCTTACTCTCTTTCGCATTGCGCATTGCCCGAACATCACCAACAATCGCCCGATCACCGATAGCTCTGTGATGCCCTTGTTAAGGCCGGGACAAAAACGTGTAACCTATCAAGTCCGTCCATAGAAAGCTTCAGCCAAGCCGGACTAGAGTAAAGTTCCTGCCGCCGAAACGCACTCCTCTCCCCGATTCGACGGCAGGAGCTATGCCAAAGCATCGGCAGAATGGGCGTCAGCGTCATCTTTGCATATGCAATCGCATCGCAGCGCGTAGCAGCGTCAACCCAGAGACAGGGGCGTCCGGTATCGTCGATGCAGTTGCGGAAATTGAACAGCGGGCAGGCATCAAGGGGGCATTCCACCGGTGAAGGCGGGTTCATTTGTGCCTGTTCTGCAAAATGGAAAAGCGACCGCCAGAAGCGCGATCCAGCTAGTGGACTTTGGCCAGATATCCCAATTGTGCTGCCTTATAGATAGCCTGACTCCTGTTGACGGAATCAAGTTTTTCCATCGCGCTGCGTATATGAAATCTGATTGTCGCGTGACTGCGCGCAATGATCTGGGCGATCTCACCGTCAGTCTTTCCTCCCGCAGCCCATTGCAAACACTCTATTTCGCGTGGACCAAGGAGCGGATAGGCAGCGGTTTTTGGAATGGCATCTATGGCCTTCACATATCGAATGACGAGCTGCCGGGATAATTGCTCCAACTGCTCGGAAAACTCTTCAAAAACGGCAGATAGATCATCACATTCACCGTCTTCTGGGTGAAAAGTTACTGCCGCTATCCTGCCAAAGGGCAAATGTATCGGGACAACAAGCGCAGCCTTGCGACCTGTAAAATGCTCGATCTTGGAAAGGTCCAGCGAGAAGAGTGCCGGATTTGGAGTGCGCGTATAGAAACCGTTCTTGTTGCACCAAAACGGCTCGCATTCATAACGCGCACCAATTGTAACAGGAGAAAAATAAGTAACGTTCTTGGTTTCCCACCAGCGCTTTTCTTCCGCGCTCCAGCCGAAAAACACTTCGTTGAGCATGGAACCATGCTCGTCATGAACGAACCGCTTCGATGCAATATTGTCGCAGAGGGACACGCGCAAATTCACCCGGTCAAAAGCGAACTCTTTCAATCTGGTCGCGGCCTCGCGGATTTGGTCCTTCAAATCATCAGGGATCGTATGCGCAGTGGCATAGACCAATCTCTCTCTCCTCTACGGAAAAACCATCCTATTTTTATCATGCGCATAATTAACCTAGTCCTAATCGATGTCAAGGTCAGAAAAATGCCCATTGGATGCTCCATTGCCCAACGCATGTAAGACGGGGGCAGCACAACACTATCCCCGCTGCCCACCGGTTCATTCCTGCCTTGAAATGACCTTGCCCAACGCACTCGCGGGCCCGTCCAGTGCCAGACACGCGTCGGCCCAGGCGCTGTCCGCGTCGTCAAACACCGAGCGTAGCCAGGCCCAGGTCATGCGCGCAACCGCTTCCAGCCGGTCGGGATCCTCATCTGTCGCTTCCTTGGCATCAAAGCCGGAAATCCCGCCTAGGGAATGTTCACCACCTGATAGTGTCAGCAGCCACTTTGCGCCCGAACTGAGGTGATATGGGTCGGCATGCCAGTCGGCCCCGCGGATGGTCAGGTTGGGGTTCACATCCTTGTCGCCTGCGACCACAATGGTCGGCGTCGTCATGCGTGTGAAGTCTGGGTTCATGAACGAGAAGCCCGGATGAGCCGCTACCGCCTCGGTCAGGTCACCCCCTCCATTGCCTGGCGCCGCCAGGAGAACGCCAGCCAGGATGCGCGCATCCGACATATCGACATCACTGGCTTCCGGATCGTTTGGATCGTTTACCCGCGCACCCAGCAGAACGCCTGCTGTCTGCCCGCCCAGTGAATGTCCCGCAACCGCGATCTTCGCAATATTCACGCGGCCGGCCAAACCGGGCACCGCCGCAATGACCGTATCGAGCTCGTCAATGATCTGGCGCATGTCGGCTACGCGAGACTTCCAGAACGTTGGGCCGCCCGAAGCCTCCGGATTCATTCCCCGGGCCTTGGCATTCAGATGCGTGGGCTGGATCACGACAAAGCCATACGCCGCCCAGAAGCTGGCGATGGGGCCGTAACCCTGTGCCGAGGGAATATAGAGCGAGGGGCCGTGGCCGTGCGACAAAAGCACAACGGGCAAGTCCTGCCCCGTGGCGGGGGCGGAAATCCGCACCTCGATATCCATGCCGCGATCGGGGGCCGCAAGCGTGACCGGATGGACCGAGATGACCGGAACCTCCGGGTTAACGGGAATATGTTGGGCAAGCCTGAGAAGATTGTTCATGCTGTTATTCCTTATGTTCGATCTCACCAGGCCACCTGGCCATCTTCGTCCGAGAAGGTTCCGGTCGGGCCATCCGCGCCGATCAGGGCCAGCCGCACGGGCTCGCGCGCACCTTCCTCGACGGATCGCGTACCGCGGAAGTTGTTCAGTGCCGTCTTGGTGAAGCCCGGACAGGCCGCATTCACTTTGATAGCCGTGTCACGGAGCGAGAGAGCGAAGGCGAGGGTAACTGCGTGGACAGCTGCTTTGGAGGTGGAATAGGTACCGAACATCGCCGCATGCGGATTGTCGGGCGTGGAATTCCATGACAGGGAGCCCCCGGTGCTGCCCAGGTTGACGATCCGGCCGGCCGGCGCAGCCTTGAGCAGTGGCAGCATCGCCTGGCTGACCGCGATCAGACCGAAAACGTTGGTTTCCCAGACCTCGCGGATATCCTCCATCGGGGCGGTTGTCAGATTGTTGCTGTCCATGGCATCAGGAAAGCCGTTGCCTGCGCGCTGTGGGTGCGAGATGCCGGCGTTGTTAACCAGCACATCCAGCCGGCCGAATGTCCCAGAAATATGTCTTGCGGCCGCGCGGATCGAAGCCGGATCGGTGACATCCAGTTGCAGCGCCCGCACGCTCCCTCCGATGGATTGAGCCGCGGTCTCACCCTTCTTCAGATCGCGCGCGCCGATCAGTACAGTCAGTCCTTGCGCAGCAAGATCCGCCGCAATCTGACGGCCAATTCCCTGATTGGCGCCGGTTACGAGAGCGACTTTGGTATCGGTCATGGATGGAGTCCTTTCGATTGATGGTCTGGCCGGTTGCATCACCACGCCTTTCCCATTAAATGGAATCATGTTCCGCTTAATATACGGAACAACGTTCCACTTAACAAGGGCGAATTTTTTGAAAAGCGATCCGAAACAGTCAGAGACCAATCCCGAACCCGCGCGCGCAGTCCGCGCCGATGCGCAGCGGAACGTGGATTCGCTTCTGGAAGCTGCCAAGGCTGTATTCTCGGTGTCCGGGGTCGATGCACCTGTACGCGAGATCGCCCAAAGGGCGGGCGTTGGGGTTGGCACTTTCTATCGGCATTTTCCGGACCGGGCCGGCCTGATCGCAGCCGTCTTCCGACGTGAAGTGGACGCCTGCGCTGACGCAGCCGCGCAACTTTCGGCGGACTATCCTCCGTTCGAAGCGATGGCAAAGTGGATTCAGCTTTTTGCGGCGTTCATCACCACGAAGCGGGGCCTGGCTTCCGCGCTTCACTCGGGCAGCCCGGCCTTCGAGAACCTGCCCGCCTATTTTGATCAACGACTTCGCCCGGCACTGGCAAGGCTTTTGGAAGAGGCGGCTGCATCCGGACAGGTCCGCACCGATGTCGATGCCGATGACATCATCGGCGCCGTGGCCAGCCTGTCCATGGCAAGCAAATCTGACCGTCCGGACCAGGCTCAGCGCATGGTCGCCCTGTTCATCGACGGGTTGCGATATTCGGCAATCCAGCAGGATTCTCGACCTGCCTGAACCAGAATGGTTGCTCAGCGCTGTGCCTGGGCGACAGCTTGCATCGCTAGCCGTTCAGCGGCATTCACCTGACGCGGCCGCCCCGGATTCCGAGTCAAAACGCTCGCGTGCGCTTGCGATGCGGGGAAGATTCTTGATCACCCATCCGCCGAGCGCCCTGACTGGCACGACCAATTCCTGACCGAGATCCGTCAGCGCATATTCGACGCTTGGAGGTTTCGTCGGATAAACGGTTCGCGTAACAAGGCCGTCACGTTCCAGTGCACGAAGCGTGAGCGTCAGCATTTTCTGCGAAATCCCGCCAACAGCACGCCGAAGCTCGCTGAACCGTCTGGGCGCCGGTTCCAGTTCCATGACGATCTGGATCGTCCACTTATCGCCGATCCGAGACAGCGCCTCGGTCAGAGGATTGCAGGCCTGAGTTTCGCGAATGTTACCTTGTTTCAAAAACGTGCCTCCTTGGCGACTCATATCACTCTCTAATATATACCATGTTACGAAATGAAATCACTCATTCCGGGCGCTAGGATTGGAAATGACAAAATGAAACAGGTTGTCCTCATCACCGGCGGCACCATGGGCATTGGTCTGGCTCTGGCCGAGGCATTTCTGGCGCGGGGCGACGATGTCGCAGTCTGCGGTCGGTCAACGGAGGCGCTTGAAAGCTTCTCCCGAGCGCATCCGGATGCACTGGCGGTTCAAGCCGATGTGACCTCCGGAGAAGCCCGGGACGCCATGCTGGATGCGGTCACCGAACGGTTCGGCCGGCTGGATATTCTCGTCAACAATGCAGGCACATTTGTCGAACGCAATTTCGCTAGCGACGCCGATCCCACGCAAGATCTGGAACAGGAAGTGGCGCTTAACCTCACGGCACCCATCCAGCTGACGGCGGCGGCGTTGAAGCGCTGGCCTTCGATGGCGGCAATAGTGTTTGTTACCTCGGGCTTTGCCCTGGTTTCCCCTTTGCGGGCGCCAAGTTATGGCGCCGTGAAAGGAGGGTTGCACGGCTTTGCCGAAGGCTTGCGCTGGCAGCTTGCCTCAAGAGGAACACATGTCCTTGAATTGCTTCCTCCCGCTGTCGATACGGCGATGAATTCCGACTATGCCGGAAAAAAAATGCCGCCTGCGGAAGTGGCGAAAGTGACGCTCAAGGCTTTGGAGCGCCGTCAGCCAATGGCTTTGCCCGGCGCGACCAGACTGCTCCCGCTGCTGCTGCGGATCGCACCGAATTTCACGAAGCGAATGGTGGCCGCGATCTGACATCGTCCGGACCTTAGATCATGCTCTGCAGAAACATGTGCATATTCCGGAATTTTTCGGCCGATTTCAACGCGGTCGAACTTGCCGAATGAGTTAACGCCAAGCCCGGCCAATATGTCATCGAATGTGCATTCGTTGGCTAATCCCTGGCCTTGAACTGCTGTAGCCCCATCCATCGGGTCAGGGTGGCATCGGGGTGGGTATCCCGTAACTCCCCGAACACGTCGGGAGTTTCATCTTGGCCCAATTTGAACGTCGCATCGCAAGTGGTTATCGTTGCGCGAAATGCGATAATATATTTGGCCAGTTGGTCATAGCGCGCACCCATTTCGTCGCTCGACCACGGGGTCTGCTGATCTGATTCCTGCTGGGCGACGAGCTGCGCGACGGCATAGTCGGTTTCTTCGGGGACAAATTTCACCCTGACCTTCATCCGCAGCACGGCATAGTTCCAGGTCGGTGCCCAGTCGCGGTCCGACAACAGATTGGGCGACATATAGGCCTGGGGTCCGGTAAACAGGATCAGTGCGTCCGGATTGTCGCGCAAATAGGCATATTGCGGATTGCGCAAAGCAATATGGCCGAGCAGGGATGTCAGCTTTCCCTTATCGTTGACCTCGGCCAGCAAGGGCAAGGGCGTGGCGTCGAAATCCTGGGATACCAGCCATGCCAGCGGATATTCATCGATCAACTGCTTTATCTGCTGCGGCGCGCTCGGCTTAAATGTCGGCTCCATGACAGCGGCTCAGTCGCTGGTCAGAGTAGCGGACAACCAGGAAGCCGCGTCGTCGATCGCCTGGTTGGCGATGGCGGAAACCGACATCGCTTCGAGAAAGCTGTGGGTCGCGCGCGGGTAGATTTCAAGCTGAGTTGCCACGCCATAGTGGGTGAAATTTTTGGCCATTTGATAATTCACATCGGCCAGAATGTCATATTCCGCCACCGCCATGAACGCCGGCGGCAGACCGGAAAGATCGGCGCCGATCGGTGCGACCAGCGGATTGGTGCGATCCTCGTCTGAGCGCAAATAGCTGTCCCAGAACCAGTCCATCTCTTCCACTCCAAGGGTAAACTCGGGTCCGTCAAAAAGGCCATAGCTGGGCAAATGCTCGAGGCCATAGGCCCCATAATTGAGCACCATTCCTGCCAGCGGCCGGTCGGCCCTGTCGCGCATCAGCAAGCAGGTTGCGACCGACAGATTGGCGCCAGCGGAATCGCCGCCGATCGCGATCCGGTGGGGGTCGATGCCATAACCGCCGCCCTCTTTCCGGATCCATGCTGCGGCGGCATAAACTTCGTCCAGCGCCGCCGGGAATTTCGCTTCCGGCGACAGGCTATAGTCTATCCCGACGACGATGATGCCGGCGCGCGCGGCATATTCGCGCATCAGCCTGTCATGGGTATCGATGCTGAACAGGGTCCAGCCGCCGCCATGGATATAGAGCATTGCCGGCAGCCCCGTCTCGGCGGTCGGGCGATGGATGCGCAACGGCACGCCGGCCATATTGATATTTGTCGTCTGGTACATCTGCGGGCCACCGGTTCGCCACGGCGTGCGGATTTCTTCCGCCAGTAACCGCCGCTCCGGCAGGGTCATTGAGCCAATATTCTCGACCTTGGCATAGCTTTCGTTGAGCGAGCGCACGAAAAAAGCGATTTCAGGATCGACGATCAGCTCTTCGGCAGGGTCAACATTTGCGGCCGCATCCAGTTTCATTCGTCCAATCTCCCATGCCGCGCAATGAGGCCCAGCCCATACTGGCCGTCATCTAGCTTTTTCGGACCAGATGGTTCCCTATGTCGCGGGCCAATGTTCCGTGGAAACGGGCCTAATATAAGAATGGGGCTTGCACGAGCGCCATATTTGGCCAGTATTCATGATCCGTGGATCAGCTATCGAGTTAGGGCCATGAAACTGAGTACCGATTATCTGGAAATCATGCGGCCGATCATCGCATTGGAGGACGAATATCCGGCGGCCTTTGTCGATCCGATGCACTGTCACGATCGCACCCAATTGCTCTTTGCCTCCTCGGGAGTGATGTCCGTGACCACCCCCCAGACCAGCTTCGTCGTGCCGCCACAACGCGCGGTCTGGATTCCCGCCGGCACCATGCACGAAGTGTCCTGCCGGGGTCCGGTATCGCTCCGAACTCTGTATCTCGAACGCAGCCTGGGCCAGACGCCGTCAGAATGCCGCGTCTTTGAAGTCTCCGATTTCCTCAAGGCGCTGATCCTCGAGGTCGTCAGCTTTGAGCCGCTTTATGACGTCGACGGTCGCGATGGCCGGATTATCGCCTTGTTGATGGAAGAAATCGACCGAATGCCGAACGCGCCCTATGGTGCGCATATGCCAAGCGATCCCCGCTTGCTGCGCGTCTGCCGGGCAATTCTGGCCGACCCGTCCGATCCGCGCACCCTGGATGACTGGGCCAAGGTGGCGGGCATGGGCAGACGAACCTTTACCCGCGCCTTTAAACAGGAGACCGGCATGGGCGTTGCCATGTGGCGACAACAGGTGCGGCTGATGGAGGCCCTGTCGCTGATTGCGTCCGGGGATTCAATCACCCGCGTGGCCTTTGAAGTCGGCTATGAAAGTCCCAGCGCCTTTAGCGCCATGTTCCGGCGGACGTTCGGGATGCCGCCCAGCCAGTATCAAATGCATTGATGCGCGGTTGCCTGTTCAGGCACGTCCTACTGATAACCCCTAAATTGCACGGAAACACCAATGATCAGCTTTTTCGACGACCGACAACTTGGCCATGCGCCGACGCAGGAACTGCACAATGGCGGCTGGGAGCCCTATAACGAGACCGCTGCGCGCGCTACCGACATCGCTTCGCGACTGGTCGACATGCGCCGCAGCAGCGATTTTGGCATCGATCCGATCCTGGCCGTCCATTCCGCCGACTATATAGATTTTCTGTCGACCGCGTTCCGGCAATGGCAGGACGCCGGCCGCAGTGGCGACGCCCTTGGCTATACCTTTCCGATTGTCGGCCGCCGTCCGCTGAACCTGTCGCGGATCGACGCCCGGCTCGGCGCCTACAGCTTTGATGCCGCAACCCCGATTGCCGCCCATAGCTGGGATGCGGCCTATTGGTCGGCGCAGTCGGCGCTCAGCGCTCTGGACCATATGGCGCAGAATTCCGCCCAGTCGGCGTTCGCCTTATGCCGCCCGCCCGGACATCATGCCGGCGCGGATTATATGGGCGGATATTGCTATCTGAACAATGCCGCGATTGCCGCGCGCCAGGCCCAGAAGGCCGGGATGGGGCCGGTCGCGATACTCGACATCGATTATCATCACGGCAACGGAACCCAGGATATTTTCTATGAGGATCCGGAGATTTTTTTCGCGTCCATCCATGCTGATCCGGTGGCCGACTATCCATTCTACTGGGGACATCAGGATGAGACCGGCGCGGGCGAAGGCATCGGCACCAACTTGAACATCCCGCTGCCCAGAGGCACCGACTACCGGCACTATCAGTCGACTCTCGGCACAGCGCTCGATGCCATATCAAAATGGGGCGCGAAGTTCTTGGTGCTGTCCTTTGGTGCCGACACCTATGCCGGCGACCCGATCTCGGAGTTTCAGCTGCAAACCGGTGATTTTCCGCGCCTGGCACAGGACATATCCGCTCTGGCCATGCCGACGCTGATCGTCATGGAAGGCGGATATGCCGTGGACGCCCTGGGAGAAAATGTCGGGGCATTTCTGTCAGGTTTCGGCCACGGCATCTGAACTTTCGGCTTATTGCATGCTGAACCGCACGGTCGCGCCGACGGTGCGTGGACGCACCACCGCGCCGGCGAAGGAAAAGGGCGCGCTCAATATGCCATATTGATCGAAGATATTCTTGGCATAGACACCCAGCTCGATATTGTCGGTCAGATTCATGAACGCGGTCAGATCGACGATATGATAATCGCCTTTTTCGAGCGTCGAATCAAAGGCAACCGGGGCGTTGGACAGATAACGATGGGCAAGGCTGAATCGCGGCTTCATCGGTGCATCGTCGAAATGCAGCGACACGCTGTTCGACAGGGTCCAGTCGGATGCACCGGGCAAGGTTGTGCCCTTGGCATAGCCGCCGCCCGCCGCAAAACTGTCCGGCAACAGCGATGACAGCCGCGCATCATTATAGGAAACGCTGGACATAAACTGGAGATCCTTTGTCGGATTCAGCGTCATCGTCAGCTCGACACCGTCAATGTCGGCGCCGCCGCCATTGGTGGTATAGGCTTCAAAGGTCACCGGTACGAAGAGCCGCGCCTGGATATTGTCCCAGTCGATATGATAGGCGGCAATATCGAACAGCATGGTGCCGTCTGCCAGGCTGAAGCGGGTGCCGATTTCGAAATTCTTGGTCGTATCGCTTTCGAAATTGAGCGGGGTTCCGGCGGCGGCGGAATAGACATTGATGCCGCCGATACGGAAGCCCTCGGAATAGAGCGCATAGAGCATAAAATCGTCATCCGGCGCATATTTGACGGAGAATTTGGGAATGAAGCCCGATTCCTTTTTCTTGCCCGGCTGGTAATCGAAAGGCGGGGTCAGCGCCGCATTGGGCAGGAACTGCAGCCGCGGATTGGACGTGTAGCGGAACAGACGGCCGCCGGCGGTAAAGGTCAGGGCATCGGCAAAAGTATAGGACAGCTCTCCGAACAAGGCGGTTTCCTTGACATCATTGCTGCTCACCTCGCGCCGCAGCAGATCGCCGGGCGCCAGGAAACTGCCCGGTTGACCGCCAAATTCGCCCGGGTTGGCATCGATATAATCGCTGATCCCTTCCAGATAAGCACCGCCCGTGCTGTCGGACTTGAGATGGGTGTAATTGCCGCCGATCAGCCAGCCGAACGGGCTGGCGCCCGTCGATGCCAGCCGGACTTCGAGATATTCGGTCTTCGATTTGCCGGTGGAGGAAGACAGCTGCGGCGTGCCGGTCCGCGCGTCATATCCGAGGAAAATCGAGTCATCAAATGCTAGGTTGCTATTCTTTTCAGTATAGCTGCCGACGGCGGTCAGGGTCGCAAAATCGAATTCCTGATTGATCGTCAGGCTGTGCAGCATGAAATCCGTGTCCTGATATTCCGGAACATTGGTGCTGCGTTCAAATGTCTCGGGGGGACCGAACAATACATAGGTCTGATCGTCCAGATCATATTCCTGATACATGCTGAGCACGGAGAAGGTCGTCTTGTCGGTCGGCGTCCAGACCAGCGATCCGCGCAAGCCGCGGACCCGGAGGTCATTGCTGCCGTCGACGCCGGTACCCGTATTGTCGAGATAACCCGCGTCAAACCGCTGGAAAGCGACCAGCCGCACGGCAAGCTGATCCTCGATGATCGGGACGTTGACCATCGCCTTGGCACCATAGCTCACTTCACCGGCCCGGCGGGTTGATGACACAGAGCCTTCGAAGCCGGCGTCAAAGCCGCTGGCGTCGGCTGTATTGACCACATAGTTGATTGCGCCCCCGAGCGAGGACGAGCCGAACAGCGTGCCTTGCGGGCCGCGGAGCACTTCGACGCGCTTGAGGTCAAATGTGTCGACATCGGGAATGACCAGCGGAAAGCCCGGCTCGGTCAGGGGTATCTCGTTGATATAATAGCCGGTCGTTGCCTGATTGGCTTCGTGATAGGTGGTCGATGCAACGCCGCGAATGACGACTTCGGACACGCCGGGCTGATAATCATTGAAAACAACACCGGGCACGCGCGTGATATAATCCGACAGGCTTTGCGCCTGCAGGTTGCGCAGATCGTCTTCACTCAGGGCCGAGATCGAGCCGGAGACGTCCTTGAGCAGCTGCTCGCGCTTGCCGGCGGTCACAATGATCACATCATCTGCGGCCCCTTCATCGGCCAGCTCGGCATGCGCGCTATGGGCGAAACTCAGCATGGCCATCGCCGACACGCTGCTGATGCAGATCGATTTAATCGCTTTGTTGTTCATGATATTTTCCCTTGCTGGACCCGATGCTGAATTATCAATTGTTACACTATGATTGCGATTTCCCGCCGTCCTAGCGTTCAAGGTCAATGATTGTCTCAAATGGGCCAATCCTACCGCAAGTGCGAAAAGACCTCATGCCTGCCGGTTTTGCGCCGGCCAGCCAGGCATTTGGCCCGTTCGCCCTGCAGCTTGGCCTTGCTGAACATGGCGAGCCGATTATGATGACATAGACTGTCGCCGTTGGCCCTCGAACCCTGGAGCGATAATGACGGTAAGAAAATATGACTCGGTGACACGCCGCACATTGATGGCCGGCATGGCATGGGGTACCCTGGCAAGCATGGCCGGTCCAGGCAGGGTACTGGCCCGTACAGGTCCGGGGCAGGCAATCGATCCCGCCGCCATCAAGCCGCCAATCGCGCCGCGCATATCCTTTCCCATCGAGCAGCTTGGCCGCCACCGCGACGACCCCTATCACTGGATGAAATATATTCCGGCGCAGGGCACGCGCAGCATGGACAATATTCCGCCGATGCTGCGCAATCATCTGCTGGCCGAAAGTCGCTACGCGGAAGAAATGCTGCACGATGCGAGAGAGGCACAAGCGGAGATCTACGATCAGATCATGGCCCGCCTGCCGGCCAACCAGGCAGCGCCACCGCTGCAAAAGAGCGGCTGGGACTATTATGACTATTATCCGGAAGGGAGCGCTCACCTGGTCTATGCGCGCCGCAAAAGCGGTGGCGGTGCAGCAGAAATATTGCTGGATGAAGGAAAGCGCGCCGCTGGCCACAGCTATTACAGAACCACGGCCCAGCAAGCCAGCCCGGACCATCGCTATTTCGCATGGGCAGAAGACATCAAGGGCGATGACCGTCACCGCATTTGCGTGCATGACAGCGCAACCGGCGAAACCAGGATCGTCGTTCCTGACGATGCCTTCGGCTATAGCGCCGTGATATTCTCGCCATCGTCCCAATGGCTGTTCTGGATCTGGCGGGATGCGCGCAACCGCCCGACCCGCGTCTATCGCACAGCGCTGGCATCGCAAAAAACGGTGCTGGTCTATGAAGAGACCGACCCGGCGATCTTTATCTCGATCGGACGCACCGCGGCGAACGGCTATATTGCGATCAGCCTCGCCGGTCCCGACACCAGCGAAGTGCGGGTCGTCGCGGCAGCGGACGAAACCGCCGACCCGCGGCTCATCTATCCGCGGCAGAACGGTGTGCATTATGAAATAGAGGAATGGGGCAACCGGCTGCTGCTGCTGACCGATGCGGACGGGGCGCTGGATCGCAAATTGCTGGAAATATCCAGCAGCAATCTGGCGATCATCGATACGGTCGTCGCCCACCGGGCGGGCCGGCAAATATTGGCAATTGCGCCGTTTCGCAGCACCCTGGTCCGGCTGGAACGCGCCAACGGCCTGCACCGCCTGGTGCTGCGGCAGCAAGACGGCGAAGAAAGTACGGTCGGCTTTGATGATCCCGCCTTCACCATCGATATCGTGCCGCACCAGGACTATGCCAGCCCGGTCTGCCGGATCATCTATCAGTCCCCGAAAACCCCGCAAAAATGGATCGACATCGATCTCGCTAGCGGCGCCCAGACCCTGGTCGCGCAGGATTCGGCCCCGGGATTTGACCCGGATGATTATATCGCCGAGCGCCTGTTTGCCCCCGCGCCGGACGGCGAGCTGGTGCCGATCACCTTGTTGTCACGCCGGGATACGCCGCGCGACGGGTCGGCGCCGCTGCTGCTCTATGGATATGGCGCCTATGGCATTTCCAGCGAACCGGTCTTTTCCGTGCCCGCAACGGTTCTGGCGGATCGCGGGTGGACCTATGCGATCGCCCATGTGCGCGGCGGATCGGAAAAGGGGCAAGGCTGGTTCCTCGATGGCCGCAAATTCCACAAGCGCAACAGCTTCACCGATTTCATTGCCTGTGCAGAAGACCTGGTCCGCCGCAAGATCACCCCCAGGGGCAATATCGTCGCCTATGGGCTCTCGGCCGGGGGCCTGCTGGTCGGCGGCGCGATGAACATCGATCCGGACATGTGGGGCGGTGTGATCGCGAAAGTGCCCTTTGTCGACATGCTCAACACGATGAGCGATGCCGATCATCCGCTGGTGCCGTTGTTCCGGCCCGACTGGGGCGACCCGCTCTCCGATCCGAAGGCCTATGACTATATTGCCTCGATCTCGCCTTATGAAAACGTCCATCCCGCCGCTTATCCGCCGCTGCTCTGTACGGCGGGGCTCAAGGATGACCGGGTGGGCTATTGGGAGCCCGCCAAACTGGTGGCCGAAGTCCGCCACCAGTCCACAAGCGACAATCCGGCGATACTCCTGATCGACGCCGAAAGCGGTCATCAGGGCAGCGGCAACCGCAATGACGAGATGGCCGAAATCTCCCTCTTCTGGGGATTTGCCGAACAATCGCTGGCCACCATCCAAAAGGCATGACGGTGCAGAAAATTATCCAGTCGGAAAAGACGATTTGGTTTTTCTTTTGCCCCAAACCAAAAATGAATGGTTCGATTCTCAGGGTCGTTTTTAGAAAATATTTGCATGCATTTGTAATGACTTGCAGCTTCTCAAGCCCAAAGGTTCGTTACCGCACCTGTTCCCACATTCCAAATCACACACCAACGGAAATCTGAGGACAAATGAGGACCCGGGTCACCCACTAAGCCTCAGTAAACTGCGGGTCTCACGGGTTTTCTTGGGAGTATGGAAACAGGGGAATGGCGGACACGGAGGGATTCGAACCCTCGAAGGACCGTGAGGCCCTTGCCTCCTTAGCAGGGAGGTGGTTTCAGCCGCTCACCCACGTGTCCACGTAGCTTGGCTAGAGGGGGCGCTATAACCATCCATTGCGCATGCTGCAACGGGTAAAGTGGCCATTTCAAAAGGCCGCCGGAAAGCGCAAAACCGGTTCCTTGCCGGGAAGAGACTCGCACTGCCGCAGAATCGACTCATTTCGTCGTGCGTTCATTGCACGGTCATGTCCAACAGCCGACAGCCGTTTCTGGCTGGTAATGGGAAGGAGTTAACCCATGTTACCGTTTTGCATGAAGAAAATCCTGGGAACATTTGCGGTTCTGGCTCTTGCCACCGCGCCAGCCCTGTCACCCGCATCGGCGCAGGTCGATACGGTCGATCCCAATGACGCGATCGATGCCGATCTGGCCGCGCCCGATTATGACGGCAATTTCAATTCCGCCACCGCCAATCCCGCGACCGTCGACGATTCGGCGAACGACAGCAATATCAATGCCGATATTGTGGCCCCCTATGCGACAAATGACGGCACTGCGGTCGATGCGGTGCCGGCTCCGGTCGAGGAGAACGGCACCTATCAGGATGATGACCTGATTGGCGCAGCGGAAGGCGTGTTCGGAAAGGGTGCAAAAGGTCTCGCCGAGGTCATCGAGGATATTCTGAAGAAACAGGGCCGGCCGAACGCCTATATCGCCGGACGCGAGGCGAGCGGCGCCTTCATTGTCGGGCTGCGCTATGGCTCGGGCAAGCTCTATCACAAGATCGAGGGCGAACGCCCCGTCTACTGGACCGGGCCGTCGATCGGCTTCGATATCGGCGGCAATGCGGCCAACACTTTCGTGCTGGTCTACAATCTCTATGATACCGAAGACCTGTATCAGCGCTTCCCGGCCGGCGAAGGCGCGGCCTATTTCATCGGCGGCTTCCACGTCAGCTATCTGCGCAGCGGCGACAAGGTGCTGATCCCGGTACGGCTCGGCGCGGGTCTGCGGCTCGGTGCCAATGTCGGCTATATGAAGTTCAGCAAGAAGCAGCAGTGGCTGCCCTTCTGATCGGCTGATCGACCATTACCCGTCCGCGGGCCTCGTCTCTCACAAAAGGCGACCTCATCAAGCCGCATTTCCCGGTTAGCCCTGAGCTTGTCGAAGGGCGCCTATCGACGAGAGGCGTGGTTCGACAAGCTCACCACTAACGGCATTCCTGCCCGTGCGCAGAACCCAGGCGATGCGGCAGTCCACCCCGGTCCACTCGCCTAGGGCCGTTGACCGTGGTTTCCGACGGGTCGTCTGACCGAATCAGGCCAGCGAGCGGACCTTTTCCATCCGCGCCAGATAGCGCGCCAATATGTCGATCTCGAGATTGACCGCCCGACCCGGCGCCAGTTCACCCAGCGTCGTCACCTGTGCGGTATGGGGAATGATATTGAGCGTGAACTCCGTGCCCGTGTCCTTGTCGGACACCGCATTCACCGTCAGCGATACGCCGTCGACCGTGATCGATCCCTTGGCCGCGACAAAGGGTGCCAGCTCCTTTGACACCCGGACAATGACCTCGTGCGAATCGCCGACCGGCTGGCAGGACACCACTTCGCCAACGCCATCGACATGGCCGGTGACGATATGGCCGCCCAGCTCATCGCCGACCTTCAGCGCCCGTTCCAGATTGAGCCGCCGTCCGGCGGTAAATTGTCCGTCCGCCGTGCAGGAGAGCGTCTCACCCGAAACGTCGACCGCAAACCAGCCCTGGCCCTTGTCGACCACGGTCAGACAGACACCCGAACAGGCGATCGATGCGCCCATATCGACACTGTCCATATCATAGCCGCACTGGATTTTCACGCGCAGGTCGCCGCGCTGATCGAGCGACTCAATGGTACCGATATCTGAAACAATGCCTGTGAACATGGGCGATCCTATCTGCAGTGAACGGACCGGAACCTAGGCGGCGCGGTCATATATCTCAAGCATATCCTGCCCCAGGTCGCGCCGCTCCCGCCGCCGCCACTGGCCGTGCGCCTCGCTCAGCTTGTCCAGCCCGATATCGGCAATGCCGGGCAGCCCGCCGCCGATGATGATCGGGGCGCGATAGAGCAGCAGCCGGTCGACCAGCCCCGCCTGCAGGAAAGAGGCAGCGGTTTTCGCCCCGCCCTCGACCAGCAGCCAGTTGATATCGGCAAGACCGGCAATGGCTTCAGGCTCGTCAATCTGCAGCCAGTGTTCCGGCCTGTCCTTGTCATTGCCCAGCACCACCGGTTGCGGCGAGCGGTCAGCGAGACCATCCAGACGCACGTCCAGTCCGGGCCGGTCTGTCCTGGCGGTGCCTGCGCCGACCAGAATCGCGTCGCTGCGGGCCCGTTCGAGATGAGCGTGCGCTCGCGCCCGCTCGCCGGTGATCCACTGGCTCGACCCATCGGCCAGCGCGATACAGCCATCCAGCGACATCGCCAGTTTCAGCGTGACAAAGGGGCGGCTATTCTCCAGCCGGCACAGAAAACCGGCCATGGCGCGGCGCGCTTCCCATTCGCGGATACCGACCGATACGGGAATGCCGGCATCGCCCAGCCGGTCAATTCCTCGGCGCCGGGTGCGTTCATCGGCATCGAGCGTCGCTACGATCACTCTTCGCGGTCTGGCGGCGATAATCGAGACGCTGCAGGTCGGGCCGCGCGTGCTGTCATGGGCACAGGGCTCCATGGTGACATAGATGTCGGCGCCCTTCGCCGACGCGCCGGCCTGCGCCAGCGCCATTTCCTCGGCGTGCGGACGGCCGCCCGGCTGGGTCCAGCCGCGCCCCAGGATGATTCCATTCTTGACGATCACGCAACCGACATTGGGATTGGCGCCGGTCTGGCCGCGTCCCCGCTCCGAGAGCGCCAGCGCTGCGGCCATATAGTGCGCGTCGGCGAAGCGGTTCAGCATTGCAGCCCGGCCGGGCGTTCCACCTCTTCCTCACCGCGCGCCTTGCGGGCCGCTTCGGCTTCGCGTTCGATTTCCTCGACATCCATGCCGGACATCCGCCCAAGTTCCTTCATCGCGTCCCGCCGCTCCGCTTCCAGCTTGTCCTTCAGACACTGAACTTCCCAGCGGTCCTGCATGATCTCCTCGTCGGTGCGGTCATTTGTCCAGTTTTCGACATAAATGACCTCCTGCGGTACATAAGTGTAGGTATTTACCTGCGGATCGAGCCAGAAAAGGAACAGAATGACGGAGGTGCAGACAGTCGCCAGCGCCGCCGGGAGCAGTCGCTCCCCCGGTTCGCTCTGGCGAAAGACGGCTACCAGGTCGCCAAAGCCCCCGCTCACCGATACATCTTTTAACATTCCCATGCCGCTCAAATAGTGCGGGCAGGCCCGGATGACCAGCCCTTCCCGCAAATTTGGCGCAGGAAGCAGCGGCCCGGCCATCCGGTGCCGCAGTCAGCTGTTGATTTCAAAGCGGACTTTCAGTGTCATCCAGCTTTCAAAGGGCTTGCCGTCTTGCGTCGCCGGTGTGAAGCGCCAGTATTTCAGGGCCTGCTTGCGGGTGGCGTTCCAGAAATCCGGATGCGGCGAATCGATCAGTTCGATCTGCTTCACCCGGCCATCGCTGCCGACCAGCACCCGCACACTGACCACTGCCTCCTGCTCGAGCCGCAGCTGGCCGGGCGGATAGACGGGCTGGAACCGGTCCGCATAACGGCTGTTGAGGCGAGCAGCGACGATCACCGGCTCGGGCGCGATCTCGACCGGGTCAAGGGGAATGGCGTCTCCCGTTCCCGCAGCCCCCAAAGCATTGCCCAGCTCCGAATAGGTCGGGAAGGGTTGGATTGGAATCGACAGGACATCTGCAATCGGCTTGTCCGGGATCCGTGGCCGGGTCTCCTGCGGCCATTCCGGACGGGGCGGATCTTCTATGATCACCGGGTCGGACGGCTCCGGCTTTGCTATCGAAACTGCATTGAACGGGCCGTTGAATTTTTCCGGGACCTCAATACCCGGCATCGCAATCACACCGGCGATAATCGCGACATGAACCGCACCGGCCAATAGCACGCCTTTCGCGCGGGGTGTCTTGTTCTCGTAAACCGAAACATAGCTCATCATCCTGTCCTCTCAACCATCCTCTGGAAATGGCAAAGCGGCCCGTGTCCGTTTGACTATCTGGCCCCGTCGCCACTAGTTATGATATACCATTACATTTGATATTGCAAATCCGTTATGGTCGGACGATTATCGTTATTTTATAATCACTTAACTGGAAGCTGCTGCCAGTCGGGCCAGCGCGGCGTCCCGCCCGATCAGCGGCAGCAAGGCATTCATGTCCGGACCATGATCCAGCCCGGTCAGCGCCTGTCGCAGCGGCATGAACAAAGGCTTGCCCTTCCGCCCGGTCGCTTCCTTGAGCGCGCCGGTGAGGTCTTTCCAGATCTCTTCAGATGCTTCCAGTTCTTCCAGTTTGGCATGAGCGATGGCCAGAAATTCGCGGTCTTCCGGCGGCATAGCGGGCGCGGCAACCGGCCCCGTGACCACTTGCCACCATTGCTCGACATCGCCCATATCGTGCAGGTTCGGGCGAATGATCTCCCAGGCCGCGGCATCCATCGCTTCCGGCAGGCGGTCCTTCACCGCCCCATAATCCAGCAGATGCGCGATCTTCTGGTTGAGCTGCGCCAGTTCCTCCTCGTCAAACCGCGCCGGCGCCCGACCGAATCGGGAAAAGTCAAAACTGGCAATCAGCGGCGCGGCATCGGCCACTGGTTCCACCGGATCACTCGTCCCGATCCGGGCCAGCAGGGCAACAATCGCCTGCGGTTCGATATTTCTCTCGCGAAAGCTGCTGACTCCCAGCGACCCCAGCCGCTTCGACAGCTTGCCCTCGGTGCCGACCAGCAGCGCCTCATGCGCAAATTCCGGCGGCTCGGCGCCCAGCGCATGGAACATCTGGATCTGCACCGCGGTATTGGCGACATGATCCTCGCCGCGCACGACATGGGTGATGCCCATGTCGACATCATCGATCGCGGAAGGCAGCATATAGAGCCAGCTGCCATCCTCGCGCCGGATCACCGGATCGGACAGCAGCGAAGGATCGAAATGCTGCTCGCCCCGAATCCGGTCGGTCCAGGTGATCGGGCTGTCGTGATCGAGCTTGAAGCGCCAGTGTGGCTTGCGGCCCTGCTCTTCCAGATCGGCCCGCTCGGCTTCGCTCAGGTCCAGCGCCGCCCGATCATAGATCGGCGGCTTGCCTCGCCCCAGCTGGATCTTGCGCTTCAGGTCCAGTTCCTGTGCGGTTTCATAGGCCGGATAGACCCGGCCAGATTCCTTCAGTTTCTCCAGTTGCTCTTCATAGCGGTCAAAGCGCGCCGACTGCCGCTGCTCCTCGTCCGGCACCAGTCCCAGCCATGCGAGGTCCGCCCGGATCGCCTCGACATATTCCTCTTTCGATCGCTCGGCATCGGTGTCGTCGAGCCGCAGCAGGAATGTGCCACTCTCCTTCTTCGCGAACATCCAGTTGTGCAGTGCGGTGCGGATATTGCCGACATGGAGATGGCCCGTCGGGGACGGGGCGAAGCGGGTTTTGATGGTCATACGGTCCTGAATGCGTTGGTGATCGGATAGCGCCGGTCGCGCCCAAAATTGCGGCTGCCCAGCTTGACGCCCGGCGGGGCCTGGCGCCGCTTGTACTCGGCGATATAGAGCAATCGCTCGATCCGCACCACCGTTTCCCGGTCAAATCCCCGGGCGACCAGGTCATTGACCGACAATTCCTCCTCGATCAGGCCGTGCAACAGGGGATCGAGTATCTCATAGTCGGGCAGGCTGTCGCTGTCCTTCTGGTCATCGCGCAATTCTGCGCTCGGGGGCTTGCTGATCACCCGCTCCGGCATCACCGGGCCCTCCGGCCCCATGCCAAGGCTTGGGCGGTTGGCGTTGCGCCATTTCGACAGCTTGAACACGGTCAGCTTGTACGCATCCTTCAGCACCGAATAGCCGCCCGCCATATCGCCATAGATGGTGGCATAGCCGACGCTCATCTCGCTCTTGTTGCCGGTGGTCAGCAGCATGTGGCCGAATTTGTTCGACAGCGCCATCAGGGTGACGCCGCGAATCCGCGACTGGATATTCTCTTCTGTGATATCGACATTGCTGTCAGCGAAACTGTCTTCCAGCATCGCGTCAAAGCCTTCGACCGCCGGATTGATCGGAATCGTGTCCAGCCTTGTGCCCAGCATTTTGGCGCAGCCCTCGGCATCGTCGAGACTGTCCTGCGAGGTGAAGCGCGACGGCATCATCACGTTCCACACGCGATCTGCACCCAGGGCGTCAACCGCCACCGCTGCCGAAAGCGCGCTGTCGATCCCGCCCGACAACCCCAGAATCACGCCGGGAAAGCGGTTGCGGTTCACATAGTCGCGCAATCCGACAATCATCGCATTGTAGATATCGGCGGGATGATCATCGAGCGCGTGGACTTCTCCTGGCGCGCAGGCCCATTTCCCGCCTTCGCAAGCCCAGTGCGTATCGACTATTGCCTCATCCCAGTCGGGCAGCTGGTGCATCAGGCTGGCATCGCCATTGAGCACGAAACTAGCTCCATCGAACACGATCTCGTCCTGCCCGCCGACCCGGTTCAGGAACAGCATCGGAATTCCGGTTTCGCGGACCCGCTTGGTCGCGACCTGCCCCAGGCGCTTGTCGTCCTTCTCCACTTCATAGGGGCTGCCGTGGACCGAGATGAATATATCTGCGCCTTGCGCCTTCAGATGTTCGCAGACGGTTGGAAACCAGACATCCTCGCAGATCGGCAGGCCGATCTTGCAGCCCCTGAACGCAATCGGTTCCGGCAGCGGGCCCGAGGCGAAAAGCCGCTTTTCGTCAAAAGTCCCGTAATTGGGCAATTCAACCTTATACCGGATATCCCGGATATGCCCGCCCTCCAGCAGAGCGATGCCGTTATAAAGCTTGTCGTCCTCGCGAAAGATCGAACCCACCAGCATCGCCGGTCCCGGACCTGCGGTGGCGGCGGCCAGCCGGTCGAGTTCCGCTTTCGCTCGCTCCCACACGGCCGGCTTCAGCACCAGATCTTCGGGCGGATAGCCGATCAACTGCAGCTCCGGAAAAACGATCAGATCGCTGTCGGGGCGCGCGCCGTGCGCTGCGATCATCGCATCGGCATTGCCGCGCAAATCGCCCACACTCTGGGTCAATTGCGCCATTGTGATGATTAGCTTTTCCGTCATCGCGCCCTGATAGAAAGGGCCACAGGGTCGGGCAATCGAAATTAACACAATTACGGACTTTAGATTTCACGGTCTTCTGTCTAATAGGTTCACGAAATTGTCATGGGATGCCGCCGGCGAGTCTTGCGGACTACCGTATCGGGGAAACGCCATTATGAAACTCATGTCCGGCAACAGCAATTTGCCGCTTGCCACCGCGATTGCCGAATATCTGGATATTCCGCTCACCGACGCCAGTGTGAAGCGTTTCGCCGATGACGAGATTTTCATCGAAATCCACGAAAATGTCCGCGGCGAAGATGTATTCGTCGTCCAGTCGACCAGTCATCCGGCCAATGACAATCTGATGGAATTGTTGATCAGCATCGACGCTTTGCGACGTGCCTCGGCCAAGCGGATCACCGCCGTCATTCCCTATTTCGGCTATGCCCGGCAGGACCGCAAGCCTGGGCCGCGCACGCCGATCTCGGCCAAGCTGGTCGCCAATCTGATTACCGAAGCGGGCGCCGACCGCGTCCTGACCGTCGATCTGCACGCCGGACAGATTCAGGGTTTCTTCGATATACCGACCGACAATCTATATGGGGCACCGGTGATCAGCGAGGACATCAAGTCGCGCCATGGTGACAAGGATATCATGGTCGTCTCTCCCGATGTCGGCGGTGTGGTCCGCGCCCGGGCTCTGGCCAAGCGGCTGGACAATGCTCCGCTGGCCATCGTCGACAAGCGCCGCGAGCAGGCGGGGGTATCCGAGGTCATGAATATCATCGGCGATGTCAAAGGGCGCTTCTGTGTCATGATCGACGATATTGCCGACAGCGCCGGTACGCTTTGCAACGCCGCCGATGCTCTGCTCGAGGCAGGCGCGAGCGATGTTGCCGCCTATATCACCCACGGGGTCCTCTCGGGCAAGGCAGTCGAGCGGGTCAACAACTCGTCGTTGCGCAAGCTGATCATCACCGACACCATCCGCACTCCGCAAGCAGCGCTCGATTCCAGCAGAATTCGGGTTCTGCCGATCGCTCCCCTGCTTGGTGAAGCGATCAAGCGGATCGCGGATGAAAGTTCGGTAAGCAGCCTGTTTGACTGATCTCTGGTTGCAGCGAGGCCGAAAACGCACCGCCCCAATCCGCACCTGCCCTGATTCCAGCTTTCGCTGGAATGGCGAATTGCTATAGATGCGCTTATGACTCCAAAAGATATCGATTTCGCACAGAAGCTTGCCGATGCTGCAGGCGAGGCCATCCGCCCGTTTTTCCGGGCAAAATTTGACCAGGAAGCCAAGGGCGATTCGACCCCCGTCACCGAAGCAGACCGCGCGGCAGAAGCGGCGATGCGGGCGATCATTGAGGCCGAACGGCCCGATGACGGGATTATCGGCGAGGAATATGGCACCCGCAATGAAGGTGCTTCGCGGCAATGGGTGCTCGATCCGATCGACGGCACGACCAGCTTTATCGCCGGCCGGCCGATCTTCGGCACCCTGATCGCGCTGATGCAGGATGGCTTTCCGCTGATCGGGATTATCGACCAGCCGATAGGCAGGGAGCGCTGGCTCGGCGTGGTCGGCCGCCCCACGCTGTTTAACGGCAAGCCTGCGAAATCGTCGCGCTGCCGGGAGCTGAAGGACGCCGTGCTCGCCACGACTTCGCCCCATCTGTTTCACGACCATGATGCCGAGCATTTCATGGGCCTGGCGAGCAAGGTCGCATCGCGCAAAATCATCTATGGCGGCGACTGCTATAATTACGGGCTGGTCGCCAGCGGCCATGTCGATGTGGTCTGCGAAGCGGGCCTGAAGCTCCACGATTTTGCTGCCCTCGCCCCGATTGTCGATGGTGCGGGCGGAATGATGTGCGACTGGAACGGCGAACCGCTACACGCGGAATCCGATGGTCATGTGCTGGCAATCGGCGACCAGGCGCGGGTCGATGATGTGCTGGAGGCTATTGCTTGTAATCACTGATGATCATTCAATTGTCAAAAAGCTCTCGAACCCTTGTATCTCCTTGCTGATATTTTTCCAAATAATCTTCTGTTTCTGTAGTGATTGTTTGTACATTCCAGCATTTTTTTGACAGGTCGCAAACTTCTTTTCTAATTGTCTCGAGCGTTTCGATTTCACTCTTGTTAAGCCCGGACAGCGGAAGATCCTTCTCCGTAAGCTTCTCAAGATCGCGCAATCGTGGGTCATAAAGTACATCGCTAAATTTCTTACGGGAAGCGTCCAAACTTTTTCGTTCAGCAGACAGCTTTTGATACGTTTCGTCTAATTGAACGATGGGCTTACCATTGAAATGTTCTTGGATCGCTTTGTCGAGCTCAGATCTACGCTTTTGAACTCGTAGCGTAACTGAGTGGGCAAATATCTGGTACAAGTCGAACGAAACAATTGTTAGCAACGGCGCCTTTGCCTCCGCGATTGTAACGCTATCTCCGTCTAGATTGGAGAGCATCGCATCAATTTCTTGCTGCAACTCTCTTTTTCTTCCCCAAGGCAAACTGCCCATTCTGTTCATGAATGCAAGTTGCACATATGAAAGTTTCGAGGACACGACTGCGCTGGCACGCAACTTCTCCAGCAGTTGAGTGGCTTCAGACACTTGATGTCGCAATTTCACTTTCAAAGTCAGAATTTCCAGATTCTCAATTAGCGGAAGCTTTTGAATAATTACAAATGCCAAACTCAAGGCCGCTGCCACTGCGGCTGTGGCGGTCCGATCAAAATACAGAGAATAGCAAGCCAAAAGAAACATTGCTGTCGATGCCAAAATGAATGCACCTTGTCCTGCGTATTTTTTTATGAACTTGATCATTTGGAGTTCCAGTTAACTTAGCCAACATTGAAATTTTGACTTATGCACAACTTCTCTTGCTCAATCCACAAGTCTGACATCAGTGTTTGCCCTTGCATTCCTGCCGAATCTAGCTAAAGACGCCGTTCCAATGTGACGCTCTGGCCAGTGTTGGGCTGCCATAAGTGTCCGTAACGGTACCATCTAGAGGAGACCAAAATGCCCAAGTTGAAGACCAAAAGTGGTGTGAAGAAACGCTTCAAGATCACCGCAACCGGTAAGGTCAAGCACGGCGTAGCCGGCAAACGCCACCGTTTGATGAGCCATAACAGCAAATATATCCGCCAGAACCGCGGCACCAAGAAATTGTGTGATGCGGATGCTCGGACAGTCAAGAAATGGGCGCCATACGGCCTGGGCTAAGCCCGCCGCAGCGACTCTCTAACTTACAGGATATAGAATATGGCACGTGTCAAACGGGGTACGACTACTCGTACCAAACATAAGAGATTATTGGTTCAGGCGAAGGGCTATTATGGCCGTCGCAAGAACACCATCCGCATCGCGCGGCAGGCTGTCGAAAAAGCCGGTCAATATGCCTATCGCGATCGCAAGGTTAAGAAGCGGGCGTTTCGCGCGCTCTGGATCCAGCGTATCAATGCTGCGGTTCGCGCCGAAGGCATGACCTACGGCACGTTCATTCACGGCACCAAACTGGCCGGGATCGAACTGGACCGCAAGGTAATGGCCGATCTGGCGATGAATGAACCCGCTGTGTTTAGCGGCATCATCAAACAGGCGCAGGATGCTCTGGCGAAAGCCTAAGCATTTTCATAAATTCAAAGAAGCGCCGGGGAGCAATCTCGCGGCGCTTTTTTATTGGGTTTTTCGCATTGGGTTTTATGCAGGGCTTGCTAGACGGGCGGCGAGCAAAAACGGGACAATATGATGAGTGACATCGAGGCGATCAGGGACAAATATCTGGAGCAGATTGAAGCTGTATCCGATGGCGATGCGCTGGAAGCGATCCGCCTGGCTGCGCTCGGCAAGAAGGGCGAGATTTCGCTGCTGCTGAAAACCCTGGGCAAAATGACCCCGGAAGAGCGCCAGGAACAGGGTCCGAAAATCAACGGTGCCCGTCAGGCCGTCGCCGATGCCCTGACAGCCCGCAAGGACGCGATGGAGACAGCCGCTCTTGATGCCAAGCTGGCGACCGAAAAGCTGGATTTGACCCTGCCTGCGCCTGCTGCGCCCAAGGGAAGTGTTCACCCGGTCTCTCAGGTGATGGACGAACTCGCCGAAATCTTCGCCGATCTCGGTTTCTCGGTCGCCACCGGTCCCGAGATCGAGGACGACTGGCACAATTTCACCGCGCTCAACATCCCGGACACCCATCCGGCGAGAGCCATGCACGACACATTCTATTTTCCGCAGACCGACGAAAGCGGCATGCCGAAATTGCTGCGCACCCATACGTCGCCTGTTCAGATTCGCACGATGATGGATGTGGCGAAGCGGACCGAGGGCGCTGGCGAGCCGATCTATCTGATCGCTCCCGGCCGCACCTATCGCAGCGATAGCGATGCCACGCACACGCCGATGTTCCATCAGATCGAGGGCCTGGTGATCGACAGGAATATCCATCTGGGGCATCTCAAATGGACGCTGGAAACCTTCGTCCGCGCCTTTTTCGAGCGGGACGATATCGAACTGCGGCTGCGCCCCAGCTATTTCCCGTTCACCGAGCCCAGCGCCGAGGTCGATGTCGGATTCAGTGTCGAACAGGGCCGCCGGATCATCGGCGGTGACTCCCGCAGCAATGAGGGCGGCTGGATGGAGATTCTCGGCTCGGGCATGGTCCACCCCAATGTCATCCGCAATTGCGGGCTGGATCCCGATGTCTGGCAGGGCTTTGCCTTTGGCTGCGGAATCGACCGGCTGGCGATGCTGAAATATGGCATGGACGACCTGCGCGCCTTCTTCGATGGCGATCTGCGCTGGACCGAACATTATGGCTTTGGCGCGCTCGACGTTCCGACGCTGAGCGGAGGAGTGGGCGCATGAAATTTTCCCTAAGCTGGCTCAAGGCCCATCTTGATACCGAAGCAAGTGCCACCGAAATTGCCAAGAAACTGACCAGCATCGGGCTGGAAATCGAAGGCATTGAAAATCCTGCAGATGCGCTCCGCCCGTTCCGGGTGGCGAAAGTCCTGGAGGCGGGGCCGCATCCGAATGCCGATAAATTGCAATTGCTTAAAGTTGATGATGGTTCCGCGGAGCCGTGGCAGGTGGTGTGCGGGGCGCCGAATGCTAAGGCGGGGATGATCGGGGTTTTCGGGCCTCCCGGAACCTATATTCCTGGCAGCGATTTCACGCTGAAACCCGCGAAAATCCGCGATGTCGAGAGTTTCGGCATGATGTGCAGCTACCGCGAGCTGGAGCTGGGCGATGATCATGACGGGATCATCGAACTGCCGGAAAGTGCCATGGCTAAAGTTGGCACCAGCTATGCCGACTATGCCAAGCTCGACGATCCGGTGTTCGATGTTGCGATCACCCCCAACCGGCAGGACTGCATGGGCGTGCGCGGGATTGCGCGCGATCTGGCGGCCGCCGGGATCGGGAAGCTGAAGCCGCTGGACATTGCCAACATCGCCCGCGGCGGCAGCGGGCCCGATGTCCGCACCGACGATCCGGACGGCTGCCCTGCCTTCTATGCGTGCACCGTCAAAGGCGTGAGCAATGGCACATCGCCCGACTGGATGCAGGCTCGGCTGAAATCGGCCGGACAGAAGCCGATCAACACGCTGGTGGATATTACCAATTATGTGATGCTGGACCATGGGCGGCCACTGCATGTCTATGATGTGAAAAAGCTCGCTGGCGGTCTGGTTGCCCGCAAGGCGAAACCGGGCGAGAAGATCGTGGCGCTCAATGACAATGAGTACACGCTTGACGAAACCATGACCGTGATCGCCGATGACAATGGCGCGCATGATATCGGCGGGATCATGGGCGGTGCGAACACTGGCTCTGACGAAGCGACGACCGAGGTGCTGATCGAATGTGCCTATTTCACCCCCGAAAATATCGCCAAAACCGGTCAGAAACTGATGCTGACCAGCGACGCGCGCCAGCGGTTCGAACGCGGGGTTGATCCGGCGTTTCTGGACGACGGTCTCGAACTGGCAACGGCGCTGGTGCTGGAGCTGTGCGGTGGTACCGCCAGCGCGGTCACGCGCGCTGGAACGCCGCCGACGGCGCAACGCACCGTCGCCTATGATCCGGCCCAATGTCTGGCGCTGGGTGGACTGGATGTCGCTGCGGACAGGCAGAAGGCCATTCTGGAAGCGCTCGGTTTTGCAGTGTCGTGTCCCCGCGAAGGCGGGGACCCATCTCCCGATGGTGCCAAGGATTACGAGCGGGAGATGGACCCCGGCCTTCGCCGGGGAACATGGACCGTCACCGTGCCGACCTGGCGCCGCGATATCGCCGGCTGGCAGGATATCGTCGAGGAAATCGTCCGCATCGAGGGGCTGGACAATATTCCCTCGACGCCGCTGCCGCGTCAGCCGGGCGTGGCCAAGCCGACCGCTTCGCCGGAGCAGCTGGCCGAGCGCAAGGCGCGCCGCGCGGCGGCCGCGCGCGGGCTGAACGAAGTGGTCAACTGGAGCTTCATCTCCGAGAAGGAAGCCGCGCCCTTTGGCGGCGGCAGCTGGACGCTGGCCAATCCGATCAGCGAGGACCTCAAGGTCATGCGGCCCTCAATGCTGCCCGGCCTGATCGCCGCGGCGAAGCGCAACAGCGCCCGCGGCGCATCGTCGATCCGCCTGTTCGAGGTCGGACGGCGCTATCTGGAAAGCGCCGAGCATCCGACGATTGGGCTGGTGCTGGCGGGCGAAAAGAGCGCGCGGAGCTGGCAGGACGGCGCGGCGAGCAAGTTCGACGCCTATGACGCCAAGGCGGAAGTGCTGGCGATCCTCGAGGCGGCTGGTGCACCGGTCGACAAGCTGATGGACTTCGGCGAAGCCGGCAACGCTTATCACCCCGGCCAGTCCGGCACTTTGCGGCTGGGGCCGAAGAAGATTCTCGCCGCTTATGGCGCGCTGCATCCCAATGCCACCAAGGCGTTCGGACTGAAAGGTGGCGCGGTCGGCGCGGAGATTTTCCTCGATGCGATTCCGCTGAAGAAGAAATCCGGCCATATGCGCGACGCCTTTGCGCCCCCGGCGCTGCAGGCCGTGACCCGCGACTTTGCCTTTATCGTCGATGCGGATTTGCCGGCGGGCGATCTGCTTCGCGCAGTCAAGGGCGCGGACAAGAAACTGATCAGCGATGCGCGGATTTTCGATCTGTTCGAGGGCGCGAGTGTTGGCGAGGGCAAGAAGTCGCTGGCGGTGGAAGTGACCTTGCAACCGGTTGACGCCACCTTGACCGAAGAGGATTTGAAGGCGCTTTCGAACAAGGTTGTTGCCAGTGCGGCCAAACTGGGTGGCGAGTTGCGTGGGTGAGGCTTCATCTTCTGAGTCGTGGATCGGCATAGAATCTGACGCCCTATCAGCTCGAATCAACCCGTTGGGCGCAGAACTCTCATCCCTTCAAGATCGCGATGGCCGAGAATTGATGACAGATGCCGATCCTGCCTTTTGGTCCGGCCGGGCACCATTGCTCTTTCCCATTGTCGGCCAATTGCGCCACAACGAATATCGATTCAATGAGACGGTCTATAAACTCGAAAAGCATGGTTTTGCGCGCAGGCAGAAATTCGAACTCGTCGAGCATAACCAGCGTCACGTCATATTTGCTCTTCGCGCGAACGATATAACCCGCGCGCAATATCCGTTTGAATTTCGACTAGAAATGGCCTTCGAAATCACCGGTTACAGCCTTTTGATGACGGCGACCATCACCAACGAAGATGATAAGCCGATGCCGTTCAGCTTTGGTTACCACCCCGCTTTCGCCTGGCCACTCCCTTATGGCCGCGACATCCATGATCATCACATCATCTTCGAAAAGCCCGAACCAGCTCCCATTCGCCGGATCGATATGAAGTCCGGGCTCATCAAAGCTGAGCGCGATGATAGCCCGGTCACCGGTAGGACCTTTCGGCCGAATCACACTGATTTCGAAGACGATGCCATCATCTGGGATGATCTGCAAAGCCGGTCCCTGACATGGGGCGCTGCCGGTGATCCAATGCTGCAAATCGATTTTCCAGACACGCCAATGCTGGGTGTCTGGCAGAAACCGGGAGCGCGATACCTTTGCATCGAGCCATGGGCCGGTATCGCGGATCCCGTTGGGTTCGACGGTAATTTTGTCGAAAAACCGGGCTTGTTGATGCTGGATATCGGGGCTCAACAATCTTTTCGCATGAAAATCCGGCTCAAGGAAAGCTGAGCACACGGTTGATTTACCGCATTTACCGTCTATCTGCGTCCCAATTCCATCGGAAAACCTGTCATGACCAACGCCAAACCACGCCGTACATTCGCGATCATCTCTCACCCCGATGCGGGTAAGACGACGCTGACCGAGAAGCTTCTGCTGAAGGGCGGCGCTATTCATCTGGCGGGCGAGGTCAAGGCGCGGGGCGATAACCGGCGGGCGCGGTCCGACTGGATGAAGATCGAGCAGCAGCGCGGCATTTCGGTGACCTCCAGCGTCATGACCTTCGAGCGGGGCGGCATCGTCTTCAACCTGCTCGATACGCCGGGCCATGAGGATTTTTCCGAGGATACCTATCGCACGCTGACCGCAGTCGACAGCGCGATCATGGTGATCGATGCGGCATCCGGGATCGAGGCGCAAACGCTGAAGCTGTTCGAAGTTTGCCGGATGCGCAGCGTGCCGATCATCACCTTTGTCAACAAGGTCGACCGCGAGGGCCGCGATCCGTTCGAGCTGCTCGACGAGGTCGCCGACAAGCTGGCGCTGGACGTCTGTCCGATGAGCTGGCCGACCGGCATGGGCGGGCAGTTCGAGGGCGTCTATGATCTGGTCAACAACCAGCTGCACCAGCCGACCGGCAGCAGCAAGCAATATGATGGCGTGTCACAGCAGTTCACCGGTCTCGATGATCCGAAACTGGCCGAGGTGCTGAGCGAAGGCGCGCTCGAGCGGCTGACCAGCGAGGGCGAGCTGGCGCAGGGCGGTTATAGCGCCTTTGATCTCGAGGCCTATCAGAACGGCGACCTGACCCCGGTCTATTTCGGTTCCGCGCTCAAGCAATTCGGGGTCGAGGAGCTGATCGAGGCGATTGCCAACCATGCACCCTCGCCGCGTCCGCAACCCGCCGAACCGGCACCGATTGATCCGGAAAGCGACGATGTCACCGGCTTCATCTTCAAGATCCAGGCGAATATGGACCCGCAGCACCGCGACCGGATCGCCTTCATGCGGCTCTGCTCGGGCGAGTTCAAACGCGGGATGAAGCTGACTCCTTCGGGTCTCGGCAAGCCGATCGCGATCCACTCGCCGATCCTGTTTTTCGCGCAGGACCGGGAGATTGCCGACACCGCCTTGCCCGGCGATATTATCGGCATTCCCAATCACGGCACCCTGCGGGTCGGCGACACGCTGTCGGAGAAGAATCAGGTGCGGATCACCGGCCTGCCCAATTTTGCGCCGGAAATCCTCCGCCGCGTAATCCTGCGCGATCCGACCAAGACCAAGCAGCTCCGTAAGGCGCTGGACGATCTGTCGGAAGAGGGCGTGGTCCAGGTCTTCTATCCCGAACTGGGCGCCAACTGGATCATCGGCGTGGTCGGGCAGCTGCAGCTCGAGGTATTGGTGTCGCGGCTGGAGGCCGAGTATAAGGTCGATGCCTATCTGGAACAGGCGCCGTTCGAGACCGCGCGCTGGATCAGCGGCGAAGACGCGACGCTCCATGCCTTTGCCAATATCAACCAGAGCTCGCTGGCCCGGGACCGCGACGACAATCTGGTGTTCCTGGCCAAGTCGGCCTGGGATGTCGGCTATCAGGAAGAGCGCAATCCTGATCTCAAGTTCAGCACGACACGGGAACGCTAACCTCCTGGAATCTTAAGATAAAATAATTTCCAACTATTCGAGTCGGTTAGCATCAGTTTCATTTTAATCAATTGCCAATACCATTCAAATAGCATTATTAACGGGTCCTAGGAGCAACAAAATGGCAGACCGCAAACAGTTTATCAGCACATTTAAGCCTGATGAGGACTTGCTGAAGGCATTACAGAAGGATGGTGAGCGAGAGGTTTCGGAAGAAGAGTTGGCCGAGCAAAGAGTGAGTTTTGCATACGGCAACGCTGGAGAAGATTCCCGAATCACCAAGGATTCAATGCACCAAGCCGCATCACGCAGCCGACTTTGTGCATAGGTGAGACATGGCAGTTCGAAAAACTGAACATGCCGACCTATATGATAGAAGAGAAGAGAAAAATTTGCTTCGTCAGTATGATTTATTGACGAATTGCATAGAGATTGGCCTGCAAAAAGGCATTGATTCTTTCGATAAGTACACCTTGTGGAATCTTAACGCAGCGGCAACCTCAAATATATGTCAACATGGTGGTCGATTTAGACGACAACCCATTTATGTCGGCAATCATACTCCTCCGCATTTTAATGATGTAGAAGGATATATGGATGAATTCATATCGGTAATTCATGAAAATTGGGATATTATAACCGATCCCACGACATTAGCCGCATTTACGTTGTGGCGGATTAATTGGATACATCCATTTATCGAAGGCAATGGCCGAACTGCACGCGCAGCTTGTTACTATATCCTTTGTTTGAGGCAAGGACGATTGCTGGGCGGCAGAAAGACAGTGCCAGAACGAATAAGAGAAAATAGACCAGCTTACTATGCGGCGTTGGGTGAGGCAGATAGACAGTGGGCAGATGGGCATTTTAATGTAGATGCATTGGCAGCATATTTGGGGAATCTTCTGCGCCTTCAAATATTAGATGCAGATTAACCTGAATTGGAGTGCTTACGCGCCTCGGAGTGCCATGCATTTCGCATCGAAGGATGCTCGCTGTATTCGATGGACTTATCAGGATTCTATAGAGGGTGGTCTTGACATTACCGTTAAGGGCAAAATCGGCCTGAGATGTCGGCTATCAAAAAGCGCGCAATCCTGATCTAAAGTTCAGCGCGACACGCGAACGCTAGTCCAGTAAATCCTAGTCATGGCGAGCAGAACCACGACCGAACAGGCCTTTCAGGCAATCGTCATCGATGACGAGGGCCGCGTCTGCGCCGATATTCCGGAAAGCGCCTGCCAGCAGGAGCCGGGCAATTTCTTCAAACATGTCGGCGCGCTGGCGCTGACCAAGAGCGCCGACGGGCTGGTCGACCCGAAGCTGGTGCTGAGCTGGCTGATGACCGCGCTGGGCGCGCCGGTAGCGCTGATCGGGCTGCTGGTGCCGGTGCGGGAAGCAGGCGCGTTGCTGCCGCAACTGGTGACCGCCGGATATTTACGGACATTGCCGCGCCGCAAATGGGCCTGGGCTGCGGGATCGGTGGTGCAGGGTCTGGCGGCGGCAGGGATCGGGATCATCGCGATCAGCCTGACGGGCGCTGCGGCGGGCTGGGCCATCGTTCTGGCACTAGCGGTGCTGGCGCTGGCGCGCAGCGTCTGTTCGGTCTGCTACAAGGATGTGCTGGGCAAGACCATCGACCGGTCGCGGCGGGGTACCGCGACCGGGCTGGCCGGTTCGATCGCATCGGTGACGGTGATCGTCTATGCGCTGGCCCTGTCCTTCCAGCTGGTTGACCGGATGCTGCTGGTGACCGGCGGCCTGTTTCTGGCGGGTGCCGCGTGGCTGCTCAGCGGGCTGTTGTTTGCGACCCTGAAGGAGCGGAAGGGCGCCACCGACGGCGGGAAAAATGCGCTGAAGGAGGCCGGGCGCAATTTTACCTATCTGCGAGACGATCCGCAGCTTGTCCGCTTCATCCTGACGCGCGGGCTGCTGACCGCCACCGCGCTGGCACCGCCGTTCATGATTGCGGTCGGCAGCCAAGCCGGCGAAGGCTATGACAGGCTCGGCTTTCTGGTGCTGGCCTCGGCGCTGGCCAGCCTGCTGAGCAGCTTTGTCTGGGGCCGACTGTCGGACCGGTCCAGCCGCAAGGTGCTGGTATTCTCCGCGCTGGTAGCGGCGATCATACTCGCCGCGACCAGCTGGCTTGCCTTCGCCGGCGCGCTGGCCGGCGGCTATATCATGCCGGTGCTGCTGTTCGGCCTGATGATCGCCTATCAAGGCGTGCGACTGGGCCGGGCGACGCATCTGGTCGATATGGCGGATACAGATACCCGCGCCGCCTATACCGCGCTGTCGAATACGGTGATCGGAATATTGCTGCTCGCCGGGGGGTTGTTCAGTCTGGTTGCAAGCTGGTTTGGCGGAGCGGTTGTGCTGGCGCTGATGGCCGGGATGAGCGGGCTGGCTATTGTCGCGGCCTGGGGGTTGGATGAGGTGCAGCAGTAAATATTCAACACTGATGTCGGTGATCAGGAAGAGCGCGATTTTGAGATTGAGTTTTGCACGAATGGGCTGTGTTGAGACTCGCAAAGAGTTCCAATTATGCTAGCTTTGGTTGATGCAAAGCTCAGGACGATTCACAAAAAAGTTAAAAGCGCTGCTATCTAGCAGCTACGACGAGTGCCGATCGTGCAACGCTACAATAGCTCGAGGTGAACCAGCATATGCTGGTTATTCGGAAAGCGGAGAGGTTCGATATGTTGGCAAATGCTGTATCGATCAGATCAGCGAATTGGCTAGCCCCATTTACTGGTCGTGGGAAGCAGACAAAAGAGTCGCTCCTGATACAATACTATGGCGCTATATGGATTTTGCCAAATTCTTACATTTAGTTGAAAATCGACGCTTATTTTTTGCGCGCGTGGACAACTTGGGCGATCGATTTGAAGGCGCATCTGGTCTTGCTGACCGGGAACATGAGTGGGATACGCACTATTTAGAATTCTTCAGAGATGCCGTTCGTAATCCTCCTAATGGACACCCTTCACCTGACGAGAAGACCATTAAACTGGAGGCTGATAAGCTTCTTGCTAAATTGAAGCAAGGAACCGCTGCTGATCGCAAAAGAATGTTCGTAAGCTGCTGGCATGCCAACACTGGCGAATCCGAGGCACTTTGGAAACTATACTGTCTTATAGGATCAACCGGAGTAGTGATTAAGACGACAGCTGCAAATTTAGTCGAAGCGCTGGACGAGACTTTCGATATAAAACTAGGACGTGTTCAATATGTAGATTTCAGGACATCTTTTGCGGGATTTTACGATCGCATATTTTGGAAGCGCAAGTCTCTCGCGCATGAACAAGAAGTTCGGGCGGTTTTTGACAGCCGCTTCAAAGATGAAAGCATTGGAGTGTCTTTGCTCGTCAACGTCGAACAATTATGCATTTCTGTAATTCCATCCCCATTTGCCCCCTCATGGTTCAAAGATCTGTTGAATGCGTTAATGAAGAGGTATGAACTGCAAATAGATGTGCAGACCTCAGAATTGTTAGAAGACCCCTTTTTTTAACTATCCTCGCAACAAAAACACCACATGCTCCACCAGCTAATTGTCTGCCTCTCGCTCCGCTTATCGCTTTTCAGTCAGTTCATGCTCAACGCCCTCACCAGCATCCAGCCCGCGTATCGCATCCATCAATTGCCGCGCGTTGGCTGGTGAAGCCAGAAGATAGAGGGTTTCCTCAATCGAAGACCATTCGGTTTCAGAAACGAGCACAACGCCCTCGGCTCCCGGGCGTTTGATTTTAATCAGTACTTTCTCGGTTACCACGCGATCCATGATCGCGCCGAGATTTTCGCGAGCGTTGGAAAAGCTTTCCGTAATCATGAAGAAGATTATGCGCCGGAACTCATACAATATCAATATAGCGGTCGCCCCAGCGAAGGCTGGGGTCTAAACCAAGTTGGCGAATTTCGCTGCCATTGGGTTGGATCCCAGCCTTCGCTGGGATGACGGTAGTGCTCCGCAGTTGATGCGGAGCCTTCGGAGGTGTCTTGTGGACGGCAGGGCTCCGGCTCGGAGGCCGGAGCACAATGCCAATGCTCATCCCCTGAGCAGGAACACCGCATGTTCGGCGAGCAGATTGGCCGCTGCCTTGCTGGTCTGCTTGTCGCCGCTCAGAAACCACTGGCCTTCCTGTGCATAGCGGCCGGCCTCGACCAGCGCGCGGAAATCTTCGATCGTGACATGGTGGATATTGGGCGTGTCGTACCAGCTTTGCGGGATCAGCCGGGTGACCGGCATCCGGCCGCGGAGCAGCAAGGACATGCGGATGCGCCAGTGGGCGAAATTGGGGAAGCTGACAAAGGCCTGGCGGCCGATGCGGAGCAACTGGTCGAGCATGATATCGGGCCGGCGAGTGGTTTGCAGGGTCTGGCTGAGCACCGCATAGTCGAAACTGCCGTCGGGATAGGCAGCGAGATCGGTGTCGGCGTCGCCCTGCACCACCGACAGGCCCTTGGCGACGGCGCTGGCGACATTGGCCGGGTCAATCTCCAGCCCGCGCGCGTCGCAACCCTTGTTGTCGCGCAGCGCCGCCATCAGCGCGCCGTCACCGCAGCCGATATCGAGCACCCGGCTGCCGGGGGCGATATTGTCGGCGATGATCTGCAGGTCGGGGCGGAGTCTGGTCATGCGGCACGCTCGTGGAAGCGGGAGACGGGAGGTTTTTGCGCACGAAGACGCGAAGGCACGAAGGAAAGAAGGCATGAATTCTTCTTCGTGACTTTGTGTCTTTGCCCGAGCCGAAACGGGCGTGCATGGCCTCTGTCCTTCGACAGGCTCAGGACGAACGGAAAGAATGGGCTCAGGGCTTGCGGAAATGAGGCGGTCATCTGCCTTCCCCCGCTTTCAGGAAACCGTCGACGATACGGTTCATTTCGGGATTTTCGAGCAGAAAGCTGTCGTGGCCGAACGGGCTGGACAGTTCCATGAAGCTGACCTCGGCGCCGGCGGCGTTGAGGGCGTGGACGATCGCGCGGCTTTCGCTGGTCGGGTAGAGCCAGTCGGTGTCGAAGCTGATCAGGCAGAAGCGGGTTTTCGAGCCTTTGAAGGCATTGGCGAGCGCGCCGCCATGGGCCTCGGCGAGGTCGAAATAGTCCATCGCGCGGGTGATATAGAGATAGCTGTTGGCGTCGAAGCGGTCGACAAAGCTGATCCCCTGGTGGCGGAGATAGGATTCGACCTGGAAATCGGCGTCGAAGCCGAAGGTCTTGGCGTCCCGGTCCTGCAGGCGGCGGCCGAATTTCTCGGTCAGGCCGGCTTCCGACAGATAGGTGATATGGGCGGCCATGCGGGCGACGGCGAGGCCGCTGCTCGGCGGGTCGTCGTCGGCATAATAGGCGCCGCCGCGCCAGCGCGGATCGGCCATGATCGCCTGCCGGCCAACCTCGTGAAAGGCGATATTCTGGGCGCTGTGCCGCGCCGCCGAAGCGATGATCACCGCGGAGGCGACGCGCTCGGGATAGAGAGCGGCCCAGCTGACCGCCTGCATCCCGCCCATCGAACCGCCGATCACCGCGTGTAGCCGCTTGATCCCGAGATGGTCGAGCAGCATCGCCTGCGCCCGCACCATATCGGCTATGGTGATTACCGGAAAATCCATCGCCCAGGGCCGGTCGGTGGCGGGATTGATGGTCGCGGGGCCGGAGCTGCCGAGACAGCTGCCCAGGACATTGGCGCAGATGATGAAATGACGGTCGGTGTCGATCGGCTTGCCGGGGCCGACCAGCCGCTCCCACCAGCCGGGCTTGCCGGTGAGTGGATGGGTTGATGCGAGATACTGGTCGCCGGTCAGCGCGTGGCAGACGAGGATCGCATTGCTGCGGTCCGCGTTCAGGGTGCCGTAGGTTTCATAGGCGAATTCGACGGGCGCAAGGCTGGCACCGCTGTCCAGCGGCAGCGGCCCGAGCAGGCGGACTCTGCGGTCCAGTCCAAAACGCGTGTCTTCGGTCATCCAAAGGCAGCTAAGCGGCGAAATCCCGAGCGTCAAATGATAATGCGGTTGACTGACAGGCCGCAATGATTAGTCCGGCGTCAGAGATCATCACAGCACAGGCGGACAAAGCCAATGAACGGACCAAAACCGAAAGAATGGATCATGGGAATCGCGCCCTATGTGCCGGGCAAATCGAGCGGCGATGACGGGCGCAAGCTGGTCAAGCTGTCGGCCAACGAAAATCCGCTGGGCTGTAGCCCGGCGGCCGGCGAGGCACTGAAGGCCGCGTCCGCCTCGGTCGACCGCTATCCCGATCCCGGCTCGACGAAGCTGCGCGAGGCGATTGCTGCCAAACACGGGCTGGATCCGGCGCGGATCATCTGCGGCACCGGGTCCGACGATGTGCTGCATCTCGCCGCCAATGCGTTCAGCGGCCCCGGTGATGAAATCATCTATGTCAAATATGGCTTTGCCGTCTATGATATCGCGGCGCGGCGCTATGGCGGGACGCCGGTGATCGCCGATGACAAGGATTATGGCACCGATGTCGATGCGATTCTGGCCAAGGTCACCGACAATACGCGGGTGATCTTCATCGCCAATCCGAACAACCCGACCGGCACCTTTGCGCCGCGCGCCGAGATCGCGCGGCTGCACGCGGCCTTGCCGGAGCATGTGCTGCTGGTGCTGGACTGCGCCTATGCCGAATATATGGACGAGGCTCAGGATGACGGCGCGATCGAACTGGCGGAGACCGAGGCCAATGTGCTGGTCACCCGGACCTTTTCCAAGATCCACGGGCTGGCGGCGGAGCGGATCGGCTGGGGCTATGCCCATGCCGATATTATCGGCGCGATGAACCGGATCCGGCTGCCGTTCAACGTCACCACCGCCGGCCAGCAGGCCGCCGTTGCCGCGCTCGCCTCGAACGACTTTGTCGCCATGAGCCGCGCGCATAATGCCAAGTGGCGGCAATGGCTGACCGAGGAAATGGGCGGACTGGGCAATCACGGCCTGCGCGTCGTGCCCAGCCATACCAATTTCCTGCTGGTCCTGTTCGAGGGCAAGGTGACAGCGGAACAAGCCAATGCGGCGCTGCTCGATAAGGGCTATGCGGTGCGCTGGCTGCCCGGACAGGGTCTGGTCAACGGCCTGAGGATCACCATCGGCACCGAGGAAGAGACCCGCGGCGTTGCCACGGCGCTGCGCGAGATCCTGGAAGCCGCTGGCTGATGCTGCCCTTTGCCCAGATTACCATTGTCGGGCTGGGGCTGATCGGCTCCTCGATCGCCCATGCCGTGCGCCAGACCATGCCGTCGGTCCGGATCACCGGCTATGACAGCGATCCGGCGGTGCGAGAGCGCGTGCTCGAGCTCGGCTTCTGCGACGATGTCAGCGACAGCGCCGGCGCCGCAGTCACCGACGCGGATCTGGTGATTCTGTGCGTGCCGGTCGGCGTGATGGCGGATGTCGCCGCCGAGATCGCTGCCGATCTGCCCGCCGATGCCGTGATCAGCGATGTCGGATCGTCCAAGGACAGTGTGCAGACCGCGCTCGCCGCTGCGCTGCCTGGCGCCCGGATCATTCCCGCCCATCCCGTCGCCGGCACCGAAAACAGCGGTCCGGATGCCGGCTTTGCCACCCTGTTTCACGACCGCTGGTGCATCCTGACCCCGCCGGACGATGCGGCCGAGGGAGATATCGAGCGGCTCAAGGCCTTCTGGGAGAAACTGGGCGCCAATATCGAGATCATGGATCCGAAACATCATGATCTGGTGCTCGCCGTGACCAGCCATCTGCCGCATCTGATTGCCTACACGATCGTCGGCACCGCCTCCGATCTGGAAGATGTGACGCGCGGCGAGGTGATCAAATATTCGGCCGGCGGTTTCCGCGACTTCACCCGCATCGCCGCTTCAGACCCGACCATGTGGCGCGATGTGTTTCTGTCCAACAAGGAAGCGGTGCTGGAAATGCTGCAGCGCTTTTCCGAGGACCTCACCGCGCTACAGCGCGCGATCCGCTGGGACAAGGGCGACGAACTGTTCGACCTGTTCACCAAGACCCGGGCGATCCGCCGCCGGATCATCGAGGAAGGCCAGGACGACGCCGCACCCGATTTCGGGCGGACGCACGACTGAGGGCCAGCTATTCGCCTTCACTGCCTTCCTGCATTTCTTTTTCCCACGTTTCCCTTGCCGCCACTTGTGCAGCTTTGCTGGCATCGGCGGTCGCGGCAGCGGCCTTGATCACCGCCTTTTGTGCGGCACCCGCTGCCTTTTTCGCGGCAATCGCATCAGATGCCAAGCCGGCCTCGAGCGACGCGCCGGTTTCGCGCACGGCTCTTCCGGTCGCGGCCACGGCCTCCTCCGCCAGATCCTGAGCTTTGCGGGCATTTTCATTCACCGCCAGATCGATTTCGGCATTGGCCCGGACGATCCTGACCTGCGCCTTCTTGGCAGCGGCTTCGGCCGCGATCGCCATTTGCGCGGCAGCCTCTTTGTCCTTTTGCGCTTCAGAACAGACCGCCAGCTTGGCGGCGATCACGGACATTTTTGCTGCATTATGGGCCTGCACGGCTGCCTGACTGGCAGCGTGTTTCGCATTGTCCATGGCTTGTTGGGCTTCGCTTGTCGCCTCGTTGTCGGAAGTTCGGCATTCTGCACCATCTTCGGTCTCTTCCGTCTGAGTGCAGCCCTGGATTGCCAGAGAAAGAGCCAGAGCGGTAACAGCAGCGGATAATATTTTCTTCATGACTTGGACTCCGAAATATCATTGTCGGCGCGATGAAACGTCGCTCTGTCCATCGCCCGGGATCCGCCGACTAAACAAAATGCATGACCATTTGTAACTACGTATTTTCCTCCAGTGCCAGCCGGGCAAAAGAGGGATAGGCGCGTTGTCCGGCAGCGGCCGGGGTTAAGGCAATATACAAAGGGAAAAAATTCGGTATCCTGCAAGAAAATCCCGCGCGTCACAATCAGTCGGGAAACAGCAGGAGAGTTTGCATTTGACCGAGGCCAGCACGATCAGCACCCCCCATTCCGCGCATAGCGGCACCGCCGACACCGGCTATGGCAGCAAGAGCTACCGCAACTATATTCTCGGCATCCTGCTCACCGTCTATATTTTCAACTTCATCGACCGCACGATCATCAATATCCTGACCGAGCCGATCAAGGAAAGCTTTGGCGTCGAGGACTGGCAGATGGGCCTGCTCGGCGGGCCGGCCTTTGCCATTCTCTATACCTTTGTCGGCATCCCGATCGCGCGCTTTTCCGAGAAGCATCATCGGGTCTGGATCATCGCCGGATCGGTGTTCCTGTGGAGCCTGATGACCGTATTGTGCGGCTTTGCCACCAGCTTCATTGCCCTGTTCATCTTCCGCATCGGCGTCAGCATCGGCGAGGCGGGCTGTTCGCCGCCGGCCAATTCGCTGATCGCCGACTATTTCGTTCCGGCAGAGCGTTCGACCGCCGTGTCGGTCTATGCGCTGGGCATCCCGCTCGGCGGCATGGTCGCCTATGTGTTCGGCGGCTATATCGTCGGCAGTCTCGACGGGCCGATCATCGGCGCGCTGCTCGCCAGCTGGAACTGGACCTGGGCGGTGAATGCGCTCGACTGGCAGAATATCGAGGGCTGGCGCGTCGCCTTCGTCGTCGTCGGCGTGCCCGGCCTCATCGTCGCGGCGATCGTCAAGCTGACCATCGCCGAGCCGCCGCGCGGCTATACCGATCCGGTCGAGATGCAGAACCGCGAGCAGGTCGGCTTTCGCGAAGTGCTGCGGATCCTGTCGCAGAAGCCCGCCTATTGGCACGTGACCATGGGCGTCACCATCGCCTCGTTCGTCAATTATGGCGTCGGCCAGTTTTTCGTATCCTTCCTGATCCGCACCCATGAGCTGTCGATCTTCGACGCTTCGGTGAAGATCGCGATGGCGCTGGCGGTGATGGCCGCGATCGGCACCTATATGTCGGGCTATCTGGCGGACAGATATGCCAAACGCTTCCCGAAGGCGCTGGCGCTGATCCCGATGTTCGCGCTGATCGGCGTCATTCCAATGCATGTCACCGGCTATCTGGCGGAATCGCTGTGGCTGGCGGTGCCGCTGATGATGGTTGGCCAGATGCTGCTCTATACCTATCTCTGCCCGCTCTATGCCGTGCCCGGCGGCGTGGTCGACAGCCGGATGCGGGCGACCGCGGTGGCCGTCACCCTGTTCATCGTCAATCTGCTCGGCTACGGCCTCGGCCCGCCGCTGATCGGCGGCCTGTCGACGATCCTGAACGCGACCTTCCTGTCGGGCCTCGATCCGGCACTGACGCTGGAGGCCTGCAAGGCGAGCAATCTGACGGCGGCGGCGCAGGGTGCCTGCGATTCAGCCAATGCCGATGGCCTCAGATGGTCGATGGTGCTGTTCAAATGCCTCTATCTGTGGGCGATCTTCCACTTCTATATGGCCAGCCGGACGATTCAGCGGGATATGGGACGCTAGTCTGCTACCCATATCTCGTCTCCGCATGAGTCGGACGTAATTCAGTCGTTCAGCACATTGATCGCCTTGTGCACTCGGTCGCGGATATCGTCGCGTTCCAGGCCGGGTTCGATCTCGGGCTGCACTTCATAGGTGATCACACCGCTTTTCTGAACGAAGGTGTCGCGCGGCGAGACGATGCCGCTGTTGAGGGCGACGGGGACGAGCGGAATGCCGAGCAGCTTGTAGATGCCGGCAAAACCGGTCTGCAGTTCGGGACGCTCGCCGTGGTGGGCGCGGCTGCCTTCGGCGAAGATCACGATGGGGCGGCCTTCGGCCACCGCCTTTTTCGCCTGCTTGATGATCTGCCGCATCGCCGCGCCGCCGCCGTCGCGGTCGATGCCGAGCAGGCCGTGCTTGGTCGCGATCCAGCCCCACAGCGGGATCACCAGCAGCTCCTTCTTGGCGATCACCACCGGCTTGTCGAACAGGCGCAGCAGGTCGATCGTCTCGAACATGCTTTCATGCTTGAACACGTAAAGCAGCGGCTCGTTGCGGATCTCGCCCCTGACCTCGACCCGGATGCCGAGGATCAGGCGGGCGCAGACATAGTGATAGCGGCTCCAATATTGCGCCATATAGTAAATGGTCGGCGGCCAGAAAAAGGCACCGAGAAAGGTGGCGATGATGATCGGCACCGAGCCGATATAGAAGACCGCCATGAAGATCAGCGAACGGATGAAAGCCAGCATCTCAGACCCCTGCCAGCGCCGCCAGCCGGCGCATCAGATATTTGTTATATTCGATGAACAGGGTGCCCAGCGAAGGCTGCGTCTGCACGGCGTCGGACAGGATCTGCACCTCCGGCGGCATCGCCCGTTCCAGCTCGAGCCGGGCGCGGCGCATATGCCAGTCCGAAGTGACCAGCCTTACCGACTTGTCGCCGCGCCGCGCCGCCCAGCGAGCGATCTCGAGCGCGTTGGAGCGGGTGTCCACGGCCTGGAAACCGAGATCGATGCAGCAGTCGAACAGGTCGCCTGAGCGGGCATATTCGGCGGCCAGTTCCTGTGGCTTCACATCGCGGTCGACGCCGGAAATCAGCAGGCGGCCAGCGCTTTTGCTACCGACAATTTCCAGCGCGCGGTCGATCCGGCCCGCGCCGCCGGTCAGCACGACGACCGAGCCGGTGTGGGTATCGGCGGAAGCGGGGCGCGGCAGGTCGATCGCGAACCAGGCAAAGCCGATGATCCAGAGCAGCAGCAGAAAGGAGAAAAAGCGCAAAATCATCAAGCGGGGTTACAATATCTTTTTCAGGGCGCCGACAACCGTCCATCGGGCGGTCACCATGGCAAGAAACATCCCCAATATCGGAATGGCGGCAATTATCAACCAGCTCCACCAGTCGAGGCCGACCGATTTCACCAGACCGGAGCCAAGCGCGCGAAGCTGCGTGCCGATCAGCCAGATGATCGCAGCCCCGCCGACCAGCCCGATCAGGCCGCCGAGCAGCGCGTCGAGCGCGATCCGCCGCTGGAACAGGCGGCTAATCTGCTGGTCGGTGCCGCCGAGCAGATGCACCACCGCGATGGTCTCGCCATGGGTGTTGAGCGCCGAGCGGGCCGAGATGATCACCGCGGCAGCGGTCGCCAGCGCCAGCAGGCCAACAAGGCCAAAGGCAATCCACTGGAAGGAGCGGACCAGCGATATCACCGGCGCGATATAGCCGCTGCTCGGCTCCACCCGCGCTTCCGGAGCGACCGGTGCCAGCGCGCTGCGCAGCGCCTCATATTCGCCGTCGGTCGCTACCCGGGCCAGTTTCAGGTCGATCAGCGCCGGCAGCGGGATATCATTGGCCAGATCCTGCGTGCCGAGCCAGGGTTCGATCAGCGCCTCTATTTCTTCCGGGGGCAGCACCCGCACCTCCTCGACCAGCGGCATCGCGCGCAGGCGATCCGCAGCCGCTTCGGCCTGGCGAGCCCGGATTTCGGGATTGGCCTCAATGATCTGCACGGTGGCGCGGCTGGACAGTTCGTCCGAGACATCGCCCACCGCCCGGGTCATCGCGAGCCCGGCCGCCGCCGCGAGCACGGTCAGGAAGATCATGATCGCGATCACCCAGGGCATCGGGCCGGACAGGCGGCCTTCGGGAATCAGGCGGCGGTCATGAGCGGGAATGGCGAAAAACTTGAACATGTGCGCTACTGCTGCTGGTTTTTGGAACGCGGCGGGAAGCGCAGCGAGCCAGTGGGATCGGCGAGCATGCCCTTTTCCAGCCGCATCATCTGCGCGCCCGGGATCTTGCTGAGCAGATGGATGTCATGGGTGGCGACGACGATAGTGGTGCCAAGCGTGTTCAGCGCCTCGAACAGTTGCAGCAGGCGGATCGCCATGTCGGGGTCGACATTGCCGGTCGGTTCGTCAGCGACCAGGATTTCCGGGCGGCCGATCACTGCGCGGGCAATTGCGACGCGCTGCTGCTCACCACCGGACAGCGTCGCCGGGCGGGCCGAAGCGCGGTCACCGAGCCCGACCCATTCGAGCATCTCGGTCACCGGCGTCTCGAGATCCTTTTCCCGGACTCCGGCCACCCGCAGCGGCAGGGCGATATTGTCAAAAGCCGAAAGATGCGGCACCAGCCGGAAATCCTGGAAGACCACGCCGATCCGGCGGCGGAAACCGGGCAGGCGCTCGCGCGGCATGGTCACCGCATCCTCGCCGAACAGGCGGATCACGCCGCGACTGGGGCGCTGCGACAGATAGAGCAGCTTGAGCAGTGAGGTCTTGCCCGCGCCCGATGCGCCGGTGAGAAAATAGAAGCTGCCGGGGAACAGGGTGAAATTGAGGTCGGACAGCGTTTCCGCGCCGGCGCCATAGCGCAGGCCGACATTTTCAAAGCGAACAATTTCGTCCAACATGCCCTGCATTCCCATATCGCGGCGAAATATTGCCCGGTCGCCGAACCAATAGGCCGGGACGCCCCCGCAAATCAACTCCGCTGTCGAGCAGCACTAACCGAATCGGCAGGAAAACGCGGAAAAACCGGCTTCGGTCTCAAATCGGTCAAGCAGCCACTTGCAGTTTGCCTTGATGGGGTGTTTAGAGGGGTGTCATGATTTTGAATTGTCCGGCTTGCAAAACCCGTTATCTCGTCCCCGACAGCGCCATTGGGCCGAACGGTCGGTCGGTGCGCTGTGCCTCCTGTCGCCACAGCTGGTTCCAGGAAGCCGCGATTCCGGAGAAACAGCTGGTCGAGGCCGAAGCGTCCGCGCAGGCCGCCCCGGTCGCCCAGCCGGAAGCCGCCGCAGATCGCGACTGGCTGCCGACCTCGCCTGCCTCTCCGGTCACGCGCTCCGCACCACCGCCACCACCGATTTCCGCCACTCCGGACTATGGCGCCAGCGAAAGCAGCTTTGCGCACGAACCGCCGTTCCGGCCGCGCCGCAATCCGGCAAAATTGTGGACCATGGCGGCCATCGCCTTTGCCGCGCTGGTGCTGGTCGCCGGGGGTGCGCTCTATTATTTCGGCACGCCGCAATGGATGTCCGGCTATCAATTTGCCTCGATCGACGAAACGCCGCTGCTGATCGAGCTGAGCCAGAAGCAGGATCGCCGGACTTTGCCCGACGGCACCGAATATTTCGCCGCCAGCGGAACGATCATCAATCCCACCACCAGCGACCAGAATGTCCCGCCGATGCTGGTGGTCCTGCGCGACGCCGGTGGCCGGATCGTCTACAGCTGGAAAATGAATCCGCCGGCCAAATCGCTGGCGCCGGGAGCAAAAATCAACTTCAACGAGGCCAAGCTGGATGTCCCGCGCGGCGCCAGCCAGCTGGAAGTAGGCTGGGCTGACCAGAGCCGAGACTGAACCGACGGTTGCGATAGTCGCCAGCGGGCAGCGAATATCTGTTGCGGCTGCCAACCCCCTTTGCTAAGGGCACCCGCCTACCCGGGACATCGCTGTCCCAAGCTAGAGACAGTGCGGTCGTGGCGGAATTGGTAGACGCGCAGCGTTGAGGTCGCTGTGGGATAATATCCCGTGGAAGTTCGAGTCTTCTCGACCGCACCAGTTCCGGTACAAGCCGGGCTCTATCCCCCCAGATCGGGCAAGCTTTACGACACTATGTGTCAGAGCACCTGTGCCCCATCTTTCCGTCTGCAACGCCATCCCAACGATCGTCCGCTTGTGGCCTGCTTGACGAGGTCTGATGCTAGTAGGCCAGATCCACCGCAATGCGGATCGTTCGCGGTCGCAAGGGCGTCAGATAGCCATCGCTGCCGGGTACGAAGGGTGTGCCCAGAGCAAAGCGGTTGCCCCGCGAATCCAGCAGATTGGTGAGGGTCAGGGTCAACCCGCGCCTGTCATTGCCGATCCGGGCAACCAGCCCCGTATCGACATAATCTCCCTGCCCTTCGCCCAGGACCGGTCCGATTCCTATGCGGGAGGGCCCCACATAGCTGGCCCAGCCCTGAATCCGGAAATCCTCGTCGCCCAGGACCGTTGCATAATTGACCGATCCGCGCGCAGCATGGCTGGCGACATTGGGTATGCGTCCCAGCCGTCCTATCGCGGGAATGATCACCGGCGACGAAATATCCGCAGCCGGACCGCCGAAGGTTACGGCTGCGAGCCGCAGCCCCGGGGACAGCTGAGTGACGCGGCTTTCGTTGTAAACGGCGCCCAGTTCCAGCGACAGTCCTGTCAGCGGGCGCACCGCGATCGAAGCGGACAGGCTGGTAATCCTGCCGTCACCGATATTGGCCGTGGTCGGGAAGCCGTTGGCATCGATATAATCGGCCTGAATATCACGCCAGCGGCTGTGCGAGATGGAGAGCGTCGCGTCAAACGGGGTGATGCCCTTTCTGCCAAAGCGCAGTCCTGCATCATAGGTCGACACATGATCATTGCGGAAGCGCTGCACGAAGCTGCCGTCAATCGACAGCCCGCCAGGGCGGAAGCCTTCCTGATAACGGGCATAGAGGCTTATATTTCTGGTCAGCGTCGCAAGCAGCGAGGCCGAAGGGAGCAGATCCTGCTCCGTGCGGCTGGCGGTTATGGCGCGCCCTGCCTGAGTGAGAGCCAGCATCGCATCGACATTCTCGCCCGCACCGCCGAGCCGCGCATGGCTGTACCTGAGGCCGCCATTCGCGACAACGGCAGGGAAAATCTCGACCGAAACCTCGCCATAGGCCGTATATTCAGTGATCGAATTGGTGACCCCGGCGATGGCCGATTGCAGCACTTCGCCGCCAAACGCACGGGTCTGGCGGGTCCGGTTGTCGACAAAGCTGGTGCCGATCACCCATCCGAGCCCGTTCTGGTACGGGCGCGACAATCTGGTTTCGCTGGTCAGCATGCGCGTGTCATTCTGCTGGTCAAAGATGCGGGGCGTATCTTCAATGACGCTGGCGTCAAACCGCTCGTAGAGATGATGATCGACATAGGCGTTGGAGGACTGGAAATGCAGGTCGCCCCAGTCCTTCATCAGCACCAGCATTGCCGATCCGTAGCGCGCCTTTGCGCCTTGCTCGACCAGACTGCTGCGGGTCAGCGGTGGCGCATCCTTGTCTGCATATTGGGCATCGTGGGTGGCGATGGTCTGATAGAGGCCGCCGATATCCGCCGTCCAGTTGTCACCCAGGTCAAGGCGAAGCGTGCCGCGTGCGCCGCGGATATTGGTCCGGTTCACATCATGCTGGCCGAGCCGCGGATTGTCGATATAGCCGCCGTCGCTGATCGAATAGCCGGTCAGTCGCAAGGCGTGGCCATTTTCGCCGAGCGGGAAATTGGCGGTCGCGGCAATATCGCCGCCAGGCGCGCCATGCTGGACCAGCGAAACGCCGGCAGAGGCGATCAGCGCCGTGCTGGAAGGATCCGGCGCCTTCGGAATCATCCGGATAATGCCGCCCAGCGATCCGGCCCCATATAGCGTGCCCTGGGGTCCTTCTAGGATTTCGACGCGATCGATATCATAGAGCCGCAAGTCGGGATCGGGCGCGTTGTAGCTGAGACGGATGTCACCCAGATACTGACCGACGGTTGCCTGGGTCGGCCCGGTGAAACTGGAATCCGCGATCCCCCTGATGAACAGCTTGTTACGGCCGCTGCCGAGATGGGTGGAGGATAGAGTCGCCATGCGCGACAGGATCGAATCCATGCCGCGCTCTCCGCCAAATTCCAGATCGGCACCATCCAATATGGTGACGGCACCGGCATATTTGGCATAAGGGGTGTCGATCTTGCTGGCGCTGACGACAATTTCCTCCACCGGATATCTGGGGGGCGCATTGGGCGGAGCCTGGGTCCTGGCCGGTCGAGTCTTGCTGGCCGGCCTGGCCTGGCGGCTGGCGAGATTTGTGCGGCGTGGACGTCGCTCGACACGCCAGCTGGTCGCGCCGACCCGGACCGCCCGGGCATCGGTGCCGGACAGCATGCGATCCAGCGCTTCTGCGACCTTCATCCGCCCGCGCACCGGCTTCACCGCACTTTGCCACAGCTTCGCATCGGCAACGCTGATGCTGATGCCTGCCTGGCGCCCGAGCAGCGGCAGGCTCTGCAACAATGTTCCGCGCGGCAAATCAATCGAGCGCGACTCTTCGCGCGCGGCGACGGGCATCGCAAACGAGAGCAACAACAGGATGGATAGAAAGCGGGCGATCATTTTAGCGGGTCAGCAACCATCCTTCCGTTTGTTTTTCTGCACGAATGCCGGCCAAAGAAGTAAGATCGTCAATCACCCGCTGCTTGTCATCGCTGACCAGCAGGGCACCGCGGAACGGCAAGGCGGCAACATCGGGCGAGACAGCAATGCTGAGGCCAGCGGTCCTTCCTAGGTCCTCGGCCACTTGCTCAATGGACGCACCATTATAGACAAGCTGTCCCTTCCGCCAGCCGCCAATGCTGAGAGGATCGACGGCCTGCACTTTCGGGCGGCCGCCCCCTGCCCCGGCTTCGATGCCGTAGCCGGCCTTGATATGCAGATTCTCACGCTCGGGATTATAGGCGACGAGTCCTTCCGACACGGCAACATTCAACGTCTTGCGTCTGCGGACGACGTTGAAGGACGTGCCCAGATCGACCAGCCTGGCTTCCCCTGCCTCGACCGTGAACGGATCGCCTGCGCGGTGGATCACATGAAACATCGCTTCGCCGCTTTCGAGCCGGGCAAACCGCGGCCGGTCCTCGTCCAGTTCGATGACCGTTCCGCCGTTGATCTCGATCCGCGAGCCATCCGCCAGGGCTACCGACCGCTGCTCTCCTGCATCGGTCTCGATGCGTGTCGAGTCGCTGCCGAACAGCGAGAAGCTGATCGCACCCACCAGCATCGCCGCCATGGCCCCGCCGATCCATGTCCTGCGACTGGCAAGGAGCGGCGACTTTGGAACGGCAATTTCCTCTGCCGGAGCAGACAGATGCGCAAGATCGGTATCCAGACTGGCGATCCGGTCGTAAACAGCGGCATGATCGGGGCTCAGGTCCAGCCATGCGGCAAAATCTTGCCAATCGTCAAACGCGGGATCGCGTTGCCGGATCATCCAGTCGATCGCCTGCTCTTCGACCTGCAAAGCCATGCCATCACTCATCGATTTGCCCTTTCAATCTGGCGAGTGCCGCGTAAACCTTGCGCAAATCGGCCTCGACGGTGCTCAGGCTGACACCAAGCCGGGCCGCAATGTCCCGCTGGCTCATGCCTTCCAGACGGAAACAGCGGAAGGCCGCCGCCGCGCGTTCACCCAGTCTGTTGATGGTATCGTCCACCCTGGCAAGCTCTTCCCTGGAAATAAGCGACTGTTCGGGGGAGGGATGTGCCCGGTCACGGTCATGTTCACCCCATGCCTGCTCCCGCATTCTGGCGGCCTGCGCCGACCGGTAGCGATCCAGCATCAGATTGTTGGCCGCCCGGTAAAGATAGGACAGAGGCTGCGCGATCGGACCCGTCGAGGAACCGGCAATATTGACCCACAATTCCTGGAACACGTCTTCCGCGGCATCCCCGGCGCCGCGGACAGCGAGGAACCGAAGCAACTCGTCCCGATTTGCCAGCAGCACGGCCTCGATCCCGCGCGCGGCCCCCGATTCTCTATCCGCTCTGTTCATGAATTGATCGCTTCGGCCTCGGTGCTTTTTTTCCTGGCTGCTCCGGTTTGGGAATCGGCCATCGCGCGCACCCCCGGCCGGCGCGATATATAGCAACCGCGTCTCACCATGCAATAGCAGCATCAGCGGGTGAGCGGCGACAGAGGCGGGGGTGGTGGAAATGGCTTTCTCCTGTTTGGTTCAAAATAAAAAGGCAAGGGGGAACAGGGCGCGGGGTTGGATTGCCCCCTTGCAGGATGGGAGCGGCGATTGTCCTATAGCCCTATCCGCAGGCTTACGCGGACGGCGATCGCCGCATGCCTCTGCTGTTCCTCCACCGACACTTCTCCGCCAACCTGCATTTCGGAATTGCCGGCAACAGCCCGCACGCGGCCGAGCCAGCCGCTCTGGCGTTCTTCCGGAACCAGGGTGAACGGCGTTCCGCCATCGAACTGGGCCACGGTAACGCCAAGTGCTCCGCCAACCAGTTCCCGGCGACCGCCTTCCAGTTCAAAACGATACCAGCCGTCATATTGGTCCTTGCCGCCGAAATCGAGACCGAGTGCCACGGTGCCCGAGACCGCAAGCTCGTCGCTGTTGCGCTCCGCCACGGTCAGGTCGAGAGCATCGCCGCCACCCGTCTCGGTATAGCCGTCCTCCTTCAGCTTGTAATAATCCACGGCGACCGTCGGGCGGATAGAGAAATTGCCCGAACGCAGGTCATGGCTGACCGCACCCGAGGCCGACCACAAGGTGCCATCCCAATCAGCGGTCATTGTCTTTACGATATCTTCGCCGTCCAGCGCACCCATGAAATAGCGGGAGCCTTCAAACTTGATCGTCGCGCCGGATACACGGGCATGGGCCAGCCAGTTGCCCGTCTTCAGGCGCCAGTAGCCCGCCAGTTCCCACTGGTTTGACCAGACTTCATTGGCATTGTCGCCATTGCCGTCCTTGCCGTTCAGATAGGCAATCGAAGCGCCGAAATTGCCGATGCCGGTCTTGTGTTCCGCGCCAGCCGATATGCCCAGCCGCCAACATCATAGCCGACAGTCTCACCGCGGCCCTTGGACGTGCCCCATCCGGCCTGCGCCACCCAATAGCCCCAGTTGCCTTCATCCTTGAAGGGACCTTTGGGGTCAGCAAGAAACCGGGCAAGCGCGCGCGATCCCGACGTGACATTTTCAAATAGCCCGCCTTCATGTTCGGGCAGCATCTGCTGGAGCTGCTGGCGAAACTGCTCGCCATCGCCAATCGCCAGGAAAATATCCTCGACATCCTGATCTTTGCTCAAGGCTGCATAGGCCGCATCAAAGCCGCTGGCTTCCGACCGATTCAGTTCCAGTTCGGTCGCATTCTTGCGCGCAACGCTGACGATTACCTGATTGGCGTTCGCGCTCAACGAGCCCTTGTAGAGATACGGCAGCAGAGTAGTGGATGCCGTCAAATTGCTTGCCCCGGTCAGCGTGCCTGCCTGCACCACGACATGATCGCCCTCGGCGCTCTGGACGTCGGAGAGCTTGATCGACAACTTCGAGCCGCTTGCAAAACTGGCACCCCCGGAAACCTGCAGGGCGGTATCGGTCGTGCCGCCAAGGGTCACGCCCAATATGCCATTGTCAGTCACAGCGAGCGAGGCGATCTGGGCGGTGCCTATCACGTCCAGCGTGGCCCCGGAGACAGTGACCGCGAGACCTTGCGAATTGGCCAGAGAGCCCGAAAAGCGCGAGGTGCCGGACAGGGTCATCATGTCCGCGCCGCCGCCAAAATCAATATTTCCGTTGAACACGGATGTGCCGGCGAGGGCCACAGAATCGGTACCCGCGCCAAAACCGGCCTTGCCCGTATAAGCAGCATCGCCCGACAGTTTCAGCTGGTTGCTGCCGGACCCGAAGCTGCTGTTGCCCTTCATGCTGCCATCGGCGATGTCGAATATGTCATCGCCGCCGCCGAAGCGAACATCGCCGGTGATCGACGGGGCCTTGGCCGAAGCGGCCACCGCGGTCTGGCGGACGACAACCCCTGCATTGCTGGCCGACAGGTCGATCGCCACGTTGCGGTCAGACGTCGCAAGCGCGCCTGTTGCGGAGATGATGCCGCTATTTTCGACCAGATTAACGCCGCCCGACTTGTCGACAATGGCGATGGCCGTCGCATCATTGCCGCCCGCCTTGGCGCTGATCGTGCCGCTGTTGCGGATAATCCCGAGATCGGCACCCGCCTCGATCATCAGAGCGGTGCTGGTCGATGCGGTGCTGCTTCCGCCGGTGGCCTCAATCGTGCCGGCATTGCGGATTTCCGGCGTAGCCGCTCCGGAGCCGAACCGGATCGCGGTCGCGGAACCGCCGTTGGACGCGGCCTTTACCGAGCCGGTCGCGCCGATGCCGATACCGCCGTCGATCGTGACCGCGCCGCCCAGCCCGCCGACCTGCAAGCCGGTCGCATTGACTCCGGCATAGACGCCGCTGCCCGCAATGCCGCCATCAATGACGAGACCAAAACCCGTGCCCGTGCCGGCAACCGCACCGATGGTAACGGCATCGCTGGTGTCCCCGATGCGCATCGCCGGCGCTGCACCATAGGAGCGGACGAGAGCGGATCCTTCCTTGGCGTCCTCGATGCCGTCATCATCTTCATCATTGTCAGTGCTGCTGTTGTCCTTTGGCGGAACCGCCAGGATGATGCCGCCCGTGACATTGCCTTCGATCGACAATGCCGGCCCGCCCTGCAAAAGGTCATCGGCGTCCAGTTTGGACGTATCGGCAGGTGCCGTGGAATAACGATAGCCCGTTGCGCTGAGCGCACCCTGCACCACGACCGCGCCGTTGACACTGCCGTCAATGCGCGCCGCCACTGCATCCGCGCCCTGCGCGGTGATCGTGCCGGCCAGCCTGACATTGCCGTCCACATCCTGCAAGCCGACACCGAGCGCGCGGTCGCCGAGGACGGTGGTCTTGCCATCATGGACGAAATTTCCGGTCAGTTTTCCGCCGAGACGAATGCCAGCGGAATCGTTGCCCTCGATGGTGATCGAGCCGCTGTTCGTTATATTGCCCGTATAATTGCCAGCAGTCGCAATACCGGTCCGGCCGGTTCCGGTAGCAAATGGGCCGTCAATATCGCCGTCATTGTCGGCATCGGTCGGGCTGTAGGATTCATCCAGGATGATCTTGCCGGACGCTGCGTTGGTGATCGAACCGGTAACGCCCGCATTTGCCAGAATGCCGGTCGCGTTGTCGGCATTGTTGATCTCTATCGTGCCTTCGTTGACCACCTGATTGTTGCTGTCGAGGGTGACCGCGACGCCCGATGTCGGCTTGACCGAGCCCGCCGAGGTGATCCTGATATCGTCAGCAGCGCCGGACTTGATCGTTGCCGTGCGAACCGGGGAGGTGGTGGCTGTCTCGATCTTTGTTTCCGCATGAGCGGGGATCGACACGACGGCAAGCAGGCAGGTGGAGCCGAGCAGATATTTGCGCATAAAAACCCTCTTGTGATTGTGGAGATTAATGTCCCTGTACAAACACAAGACGGAGTCATTCGTCCGCAGCCTTGATCAGACCCGATTATTTCTCTGCTTTTATGATGGCTTGCCCTGCATGGCGATGCGCAGGCTGCTCAGTTTCCGCCGCGCGCCACGGTTTCGAGCAATGTCCGGAAGCCGCGGGCCGCCGCGACGGTTGCGGGAACATGGAGACAGCGCTCGTCATCTTCCGCCGTATGATGATAGCGGTGAATGCCGAAGACCCCTGCCGCCGGCGCATAGCCCGCCTTGATCACTTCATCCAGTTCGCCGGCCGAAAGCACATCGCTGGACACCGGTTCCTCGTAGCCGGTCTGGCCGGCAAAGATCGACCGGGCGAGGGGCAGCAGTCCGGGCGAGACGGACAGATATCTCTCGCTGTCGACGCTGGGCAAGGGTGCAACCCCGGCGATGCTGTGCCAGTCGCGGGCTGCAACATTGGCGCCGATATGGAGCCAGAAATCCGTCCGGTCGACCGGCGGCGCAATCTGCTTCATCGCTTCTGCCGCCCCGAGATATTGATATTCATGGCCGGTGTTGCAGAGGAAGGAGAGATTGTGGTCCGGCAGCGCCGTCGCCGCCCAGCGCGCCAGCTCGAGCCAGGCAGCAACGCCGGGACCGCGCTCGGCGGCGCAGCCAAACCAGCCGGAACGCGGCGTGGAAATTACCAGCCAGCGTGCCTTGCCGCGATCCAGCCTGCCGACGAAATTGAACGCCGCACGCGTGCCACCGGTGCCGTCGATGGTCAGCCGCGCCGTGCTTCTCGTCATCGCAGCAGCCAGCAAATCCTTGGCGCGGTCGGGTGCGAGCAAGGCGACCGGACCGGCAAACATCGGCCCGCGTCCGTCGGCATTGAGCGCTATCACTTTTCCCGACGGACCATTGGTAATGACCACCGCTGCGCTGGCTCCCGCAGCAAAGGCGGCCTCAATCGGTGTGCGCGCGGCCGGTGCCAGTATCGAGGACCATCTCGCATGCGGCAGGTCGACGAGCGCAATGGCGCCTTTCATCGAGCCGGCAAACTGGCCATATCCGTCCACCCGGACAAGCGGTCCGGCCAGGCCCTCCGCGCCGGTGGGAACGACAACCGGTTGCGGATAGACCGGGACGCTCTGCCCTTCGCATTCCAGTGCCGCCGCCGATGGCTCGAAGAAGGGGACCTGATAATATTGCCGCTCGACTGCATAGCCGGCTTTCGAGAGTTCAGAGGCCAGCCAGTTGCCGCAGGCCACATCGCCATCGCCGCCTGCCTGCTTGTTGCCGAAATTCAGATAGCGGAACAGATCCTGTCTGATCGTTTCCTCTGCAAGAGACTTTGCGGAGATCGGAGCGGGAGCAAGCGAGATGACCGCGCTCGCGCCAAGGAAGTTTCGCCTGCTGGTCTTGATCATTCGGACAGCTCTCCTTTGGATTTCGTGCTTTTCACTTTTTGTCCTACCGCTTCAATCGGACAGCCGCCCTCGATCTGTCAATATATTGTACGACAATATGATCATTATTGTTGAATATTTTCTTGAGCGAGGGGGCAGGCGTCCTTAGGAATGACGGGATGGACAAGACGAAAAATCACGGAGCGGGCCAGCTCGGCACTTCGAAGGTCGCCGAGCCCGTGTCCTTGGGCAGCGTGCCCGTCGCAAATGCGGTCGCCCGATCGCTGCGTGAACGCATCCAGAGCAATGTTCTGCAACCGGGCGAATGGCTGCGGGAAGCACGTCTGTGCCGCGAATTTGGTGTGGGGCGTTCGGTCGCGAGGCGGGCGCTGCGCATTCTGGGTGAAGATGGTCTGGTCGACATCGAGGAAAACCGGGGCGCGAGAGTATCGGCGACCACGGTCGAGGAGGTGTTTGATCTCTATGAAATAAGGGCGGCGCTCTATGGACTGGCGGTCAGGGTCGCCTGCATGCGCGCGTCCGATGCGGAAATAGCAAATTATCTTGCCGATATCGACCAGCTGCTGGAAGCCGCCGGCGAGGAGCAACCGGCCGAGCGGATCATCGCCTTGAGCGAGAAAATCTTCAGCGCGATGGCCGGCCATGCCAGCGCCGATGCGCAGAAAATGATATCCTCTGTTCGGCGCAAGACCCGGTTTCATTATTCTTACGTAGCGCTGGCGATCAATGCGCAAGCTGCGGGTCCCTATGAGCACTGGCGGAAGGTCAGGGCTGCGCTGGTCGCCCGTGACGCCGAACAGGCGAGCCAGAGCGCGCGGAACATATTATATTTCATGCAGGGCGAGGTGGCGCGAATCATGCTTTCAAGAGGCTCTCGCCCGCTTGCAAGCGCGGCTGCCGCGCCATGAGACGGTGATGAAGCACAGTCGGAGCAGCAGAATGCGAAATATCGGTGGAGCTATGTCCCTGCTGATCGCCTGCGTGGCGACGGGATGCCAGCCGGTCGGAGTCGATCGACCGGGCGCAGAGGCAGGCAGCCTGCCGGCCAGCAAGGCTGCGGCAAGAAAATCCCTGCTCACCTATCTCCAAAACCAGAACACGACCGGCTTTTTGGTCATCAAGAACAATGTCACGCTTGTGGCAGAGAATTGGCCGCTGCCGGCTGACCCGCTGTTCGATCTGTTCCGCTATGAAATGACCGATCAGGGTGAATTGCTGGAGGACGTGGCATCCCAACAGAAGAGCTTCGTCGCCATTCTCGTCGGGATTGCCGTCGACAGGGGGCTGGTCAATGTCGCTGCGCCGGTGAGCCAATATATCGGCACTGGCTGGTCGAAGGCGAGCCCGGAACAGGAATCGCGTATCCAGGTCGAACACTTGCTGGCAATGAATTCTGGCCTGAACGAAAAGCTCGAATATGTCTCCCCGCCCGGCACGCGTTTTTTCTACAACACCCCTGCCTATGCGGTTTCGAAGCGGGTCCTGGCCGCCGCGTCCGGCCTGTCGCTGGCAGCAATGACCGCCGACTGGCTGACCAAACCACTGGCAATGCAGCACACGCAATGGCGCGAGCGCCCCGCCGCATTTGGCGATGTCGGCAACAGCAGCGGCCTTGTCACGACACCAGGCGATTCCGCTCGCTTTGGCGCGATGGTTCTCCATGGCGGTGTCGATCCGGATGGCCATCGCATCATTTCGGAAGACGAGCTCAACAAGATATTCCGGCCATCGGCCACCAACCCGGCCTATGGTCGATTATGGTGGCTCAACGGCAGCGATCATGTCGTCCGGGCCGGCAACGAGGAACGGGACGGTCCGCTGATCGCAGCGGCACCCGCCGATCTGGTCGCGGCCCTCGGTTTTCTGGATCGGCGAGTCTATTTGGTCCCCAGCCTGGATCTGGTCGTCGTCAGAACCGGCGCCAAGGCGCCCGACGAGCATTTCGATGAACAGCTGTGGCAGCGACTGCTTCCGCTCGTGCGCTGAGCGCCCGACAGCGCAGCGACGCTATCGCACTCGGATTTCCCGCCGTTCGGCAGAAGCGTCAGCCGCTCTGGCTTGCGGCAAAATCCTCCGCGATCCTGTCGCGCCAGATACCATAAGCGGGAGTGTCGGCTGCGATCGAGGCGGCGGCCGACTGCCGCATCGCGTCTACCTTTTCCGCCAGCGCCTCCGGCGTCGTCGACCACAAGGCGGTGACCGCCTCGCGCGTTTCGGGGAGCAGCGACTGATCCTTGACCCGGGCGGTACAGGCTATCGCCACACCCGTGGCCATATCGGCAGCATGGGGTCCAGCGAGACCTCTGGCGTCCAGAAATGCCGCGGCATCGGACGGACCCGCATAGCACAGGGCGAGACCGACGCCGGCCCAAAGATCGGCGCGGCGATCTTCGGCCATCGTCGCGATGGTCGCCGCAGCCTTGCCGACATCCGCGCCGCTGACGAACCAGATTCCGCGCCCTGCCCCCTGATCATAGGCCCGGGATGCATAGCCTTCGAGCACGCGCTTTGGCCCGGTCAGGGTCCTGTCCGGTTCGAAATACATATTGTGATAGCCGAGGCCATCATAGGCCAGCCAGCGGTAGAACGAATCGAGTTCGGCCATGATGCCCAGTTCGCGCCAGCGCAGTTTCGAAATCGTCAGCCCGACACCGGCATGCACGAGAATCGGATATTGGTCGGCAAAGTGGGCAATATAGCGTGGCAGCATCGCCTTCCGGAACGGCAGGCTGTCGACCAGAGCGCTGCCCATCGCGCCGCCCTCGATAAAAAAGCCGCGCAGCAGGTCGGTTTCCTGATCCATGGCCTGTTCAAACTCACTGAAGGAGCGCGCGACCAGCGTCAGATTATAACCGCGCAGAAACGCCTTGCCGATCGATTCCAGTCTTTGCTCATGACTCTTGTCCGCGAGATCAAAGCCGCGGACGCGAAATTCGACTCGTCGGGGGTCCAGAGCCAGAAATTTCCGGATCAGGGCGGGTGGCGGTGTGAGCCGGTCTTCCTGATCGCCCGACGGATGGATTCGGCTATTCCCGGTCATCGCTTTCTGCTCCCAACATGTCCGGCTTTTCGCATAACCCAATCCCGGGTCAACGGCAAAACATCTTGGTCGAGCAAAACCGCCCACAGCGATACTGGCAGTCTATATTTGTCTAAAGCGGCCACTTGCCAGAATGACATTTGAATTTCTTAACCAACTTCGCCTGATACGCCCGCCATGAGCACGAGCGAAAAGGAAGGGGCGATGAAAAGCATATTGGTCGTCGGCGTCCGCGGCCTTCCGGAGGTTAAGGGCGGCGTTGAAAAACATGCCGAGCGTCTGTTTCCCCTGGTCGCCCAACGGGGCTGGGCCATATCGGTGGCCGGGATGAAGCCCTTTCTGCAACCGGGCCAATATAACGGCGTGCAGCTGTGGCGCGCGCCGTCTCTCGGGATCCGAAAAGCCGACCGCTGGCTATATGCCGCGGCCACGCTGATCAAGGCCATCCGGGTCCGGCCCGATATTGTCCATTTCGCGCGGCTGGAATCCGCAGCGTTGCTGCTGGCCTACAAGCTGATCGGCTGCAAGACCGTGGTGCGCTACGGCGCCGACTGCGATGCCCACCCGTGGAGCGGACCCCGCAAATGGACGATGCGCTGCGCCCAATATCAGTTGCGCTGGGCAGACAGTATTATCGCGCTGACGCCGGCGCTGGCCAAAAAGCTGCGCGCGTCGGGGAAAAGAAGGAAAATCCATGTCATCGGCAATGCCGTCGACCAGCCCCAACATTTTCCGCAAGATGCCAGGCCGCGGGTGAGCGGCGACTATATCCTGTTTGTCGGCCAGATATCGCAGAAGAAGAATATCCACCGCCTGATCTCGGCTTTCCGCGTCTTTGCAAAACGGCATCCGCAGGTGAAGCTGGTGATCGTCGGCGATTGGGGAAAAAGGGCGGAGCGCAGACAGGTCGAAGCGCTGAACGACGACCGGATCGTGATGCTGGGCGCCCTGCCCCGGTCGGAGCTTGGTCCGCTCTATCGCGGAGCCCGCTTTTTCGTGAACCCCTCGGTCCGCGAGGGCCATTCCAACACGCTACTGGAAGCGATCAGCACCGGCTGCCCTGTGCTGCTGAGCGATCTGCCGGAGAACCGGGATTTGCGGCTGGATGCGAAACATTATTTCAATCCTGCCGACGTTCGCTCCATGGTCAGCGCGCTGGGCCGCGCCCACGCCAATCCGCGCGCCTATCGGGTCTCGCCTGACCGGTTTCCGCAGTGGGACAACATAGCCGAGCAGACCGTTGCGGTTTACTACAAGCTGTTTGCCGGTGACGGCACCCCTCGCGACGCGCAACAGGCCGCCCCTCGAAGCTAGACCAGCGGTCCCGAAACACAAACTCCAGGGCTAGTCGCTATTGCCGTCAGAACTTGTAGCCCACCTCGACCCCGAGACGGCGGCGGCCACCGGGCGAGATGAACGACCCGCCGAATTCAACCGCAGTGATCACTTCGTTGAGATATTTCTTGTCGAGCATATTGTCGGCAAAGGCGGTGATGTTCCAGTTTTCGCCCTCCAGCCCGAAGCGCAGGTCGAGCACGCCATAGGCATCGCGCTGGGTAATTGACGTGTCGTTATCCCCGACAAAGGCGGGAAGCGCCAGCGCCGAACCCGGTAACAGGCCGCTGAACAGCGTCGGGCCAGTGTCTTCCTGGACAGTGTGGAACCAGGTCGGGCCGGTGATGCGATAGTCGGCGCGCATCACCAGATCGAAACTGCTGGCAATCGGGGCCACCATCTGGGTGCCCAGGTTGATTGTATAGTCCGCCGTATGCGGCGACTTGTTGCCGACGGTATAGGGCCGCGAGGCATTGGCCTTTATCTCGCTTTCGGTAAGGTTGACCGACCCGAAAATGTCCCAGCCCTCGACGATTTTGGCACTGGCATTCAGTTCCACGCCATAGATATCCACCTTGTCGATATTCGAGACCACCCGCAGCAGGCCAAAGGAGCCGACGAAAAATTCGAAGAACTGCATGTCGCTGACTTTGGTATAATAGCCCGCGAGATCGAAGCTGATCGCACCATCGGCAGCGGAACCCTTGAAACCGGCCTCAAACGCGCTTGAGGTTTCCTTGCGGAAAACATCATTGATCAGGATATTGGTGCCAATGAACTGGTTGAAATTCTGGTCGACGATCGCCGCCGACCCCTGGTTGTTGAAGCCGCCCGATTTGAAGCCGATGCCCCAGTTGGCGTAGAAGTTCAAAGTGTCGGTCAGACCATAGCGCAACGACAATTTCGGTTGGAGTTCCTTGAACGTTTCCTTCTTGTCCGGAATCGCACCGCCGGTCTGGCCCGGATTGATCGGCGCACCGGTGATCGGATCGGTCACCAGCGGTACCCGGTTGGACACTTTCCGTTGCTCGATATCATAGCGCAGCGCCAGGCTGACGTCGAAATTGTCGGCGACCTCATAATCAACCGAACCGAAGGCAGCATAGACATTGGTGCTGAAATTGTCCGAGAACAGTTGCGATGTCGGATTGCTGCTGTCGGGGCCATTATACAATTCGCGGATCACGCCCTGCCCCAGATCGGCGCCGAGGCTGACGCCGACATCGCGGTCGATATTGAGATAATAGGCGCCGATCTGCCAGTTGAACGGCCCGTCGCCGCTGGAGGCCAGGCGGACTTCGCCGCTGATATCGGTCTGGTTGCGGATCTGATACTGGGTGCCGTCACAGGTGGCGGGGCTATAAGGACCAAAGGTCGAGCCATTGACCGGATCGAAAATGAACGGAACCGGATTGTTGCCGATAAAGGTTGGCGGGTTGAGCGGAAAGCCGGTCAGCGCCGCGGTCGAGGCGAAGCAGCTGTTCGACGCCGCCACCGACGCCGGGGTCGCGCCGGGGAAGGTGTAGCGGGCAAAATCGGCAGAGGTACCGTCCGCAGTGAGCGACTGGTCAACATCGCTGTACAGCGCCCAGGCGGTCAGCGTCACCGCGTCAAATTCATGGGTCAGCTTGACCGATGTTTCGAAGGTGGTCTGGTCATTGGTCGGCCGGATGTTCGAATAATAGCTGAACGGATGGTCGTTCACATCCTCGAAAAAGGCCGGATCGACGGCAGCGAAATTGGGCAGGTGGAAAGCCGCGTTGAAGTTGATCGAGGCACCGGTAAGATCGGCATAGCGCGCCTTGACATCGATTTCGGTCGCGTCGCGCAGCTCGGCGACAAACCGCCCGTCCACCGACCATGTTTCCTGGTCATCCACAATCTTGCGGTTGCCGAGGAAGCTGTTGCGGTAGAAGCCGTCGGTGGTGCTGTAGGAACCGGACAGCACCAGGCCGGCGCTCTCGCCGACCGGCACCGAAATATAGCCCGACGCCTTGTACGTATTGTCTTCGGCCGCACTGGCCTTGACGCCGCCTTCCAGAATGTCGCCCGGTTTCAGCGTCTGGATGACGATCGCCCCTGCGGCGGCGTTGCGGCCATAAAGCGCGCCCTGCGGCCCTTTCAATATTTCGATCTGGCGCAAGGTGCCCTGATCCTGGTTTAGCTGGGCGGTATTGGTCTTGAGAATGCCGTCGACCACCAGCGCCACCGAGCTTTCGGCATCGCGCGCGCCGTTGATGCCGCGGATATTGATCTGGGTGTCGCCCGCTTCCGTGGTGCCGCTGACGATGGTGACGCCGGCGGTCAGCTGGACAAATTCGTCGGCCTGCTGGACGCCGGTGCGGTTCAGCATGTCTTCGGTGAACACGGTGACCGATGCCGGCACGTCGGCGAGCAGTTCATTCTGCCGCCGGGCGGTGACGATGATGACGCTGGAATCCGTGCTGTCGCCGGCTTCCTGTTCGCCGCCGGCCTGCGCCTGTGCGGGGTTGAAACCGACCAGCGCGGCAAGGCCGGCCGAAAGTGAAAGAGCTGTTTTGATGCGACGCATTTTTCTTCCTTCCCTGATGGAATATTTGCGGGCCTTTTGACCCGTCAAACAGATTTAAACGAGCACATTGGCCCCGCTCATATAGACATAGACTTCCTGGAATTTTCCGTCCCGGACGCGCCAGAAATTGGTGTTGTTGAGCAAGGTGACCCCGCCGTCGGCGTCGGTCAGCTCGGCGACAAAGCTGGCGGCGATCCGGCCGTTGGCCTCGTCGACGGTGCAGGTGAAGTCCCGATGGATGATGGTCTCGTACGCGCCGAAGAAATCCTCGAACATGCGCCGGATTTCCTCCTTGCCGCTGTGGCGGGTGAAGGCGGTCTGGACGCAGAACAGCGCACCATCGTGAAAACATTCGAGCGCCGCGTCCATATTTTTGGCATCGACATTGCCGAAATAGGTTTTCGTCGCCAGCTCGATCAGTTCGTCGCGGGAGAGTTCGGGTTCATATTGCATCAGGCGTCTCCCTCTTTCAGCAGATTGTCGCCGCTCATGTAGACGAAGACATGCTGGAACAGCCGGTCCCGGCAATAGAAGCGGTTGCAATTTTCGTAGCGCAGCTGCTCGCCGCCATTGGGCGTGATCAGCACGGTGAACTGGGAGCAGATGGCGTTGGTTTCGGGATCAGCGGTGTGGACGAAATTGCCGTGCCAGATCTGCTCGAAGTCGGCGAACAATTTGGCGAACATCGCCTCGATCGCATCGCGGCCCTGGTGGATGGTGTCGGAGGTCGCTTCGTGCAGGATCGCGTCGGGCGCGAAACAGTTGAGCACCTGCGTCATATTCTTGTTGTCGACACCGTCGAAATAGCGCTTGGTGACGATGTCGATATAGAAAGGATAAGGCAGCGGTACCTGTCCTGCCATGCCGGGGGTCCAGTCAGCCATCAATACCATCCTTTTCTAATATCCGCGTCTTTCGGCACTTCGGGAGCCGGGAACGCTTTCTTGCTGTGGGTCAGCCCCAGATCGATCAGCGTTTCGAGAAATTTATAGGCAACCTGACCGGGATTGATCACAGGGATCGGCAGGGTGTCGGCAAGATATGCCGCCGACTGGTGCATGGTGGTCGACCCGAGCACGATCACGTCGGCGCCGTCCTCTTCCATCGCCAGCACCGCTTCCTTGCGAAGCTTGTCGAAAATCACCTCTTCCTTGCCGGCGAGCAGTTCGGTGACATCGGGCCGGGTCTTGATCGAGCGCAGCGAGGCGACCCGGTCCCGCCAGCCATATTCGCTCAGTGTTTTTTCGTAGAGCGGAAACCATTCGGGCCACATGGTGAGCACGGTGAATTTCTTGCCGAGCATCATCGCCGCCGCAAAGGCCGCTTCTCCTGGGCCGACCACCGGAATGGAGAGCCGGGAGCGCAGCGCACGCAGTCCGCTGTCACTCACCGTGTCGATCAGGACCCCGGCATAGCCTTCTTCTTCGGCCGTGATACCGGCCTGGAATACGGTCCAGTCCATCAGCAGCGTGTCATGATAGCTGTCGCCCAGAGCCGCGCCCCAGGGGACCGCGACAAATTCGGGCTGGAAACCGGGGCGGACAAAATCTGCTGGCAATTGCTGTGCACGGGCGGCCACGCCGGCCTCATCCATCGGGATGGGGACAATGACCTTTATCCGCTTCATAGCAATTTCGGTTCAGCCATAGTGATGCAGAAACTCCCTGACCTTCATATATTGCATACAATTATCGTCCGTCAAGCGGAAACTGTCCTTTGGCTGAAGGCTTGCCCATCGCGATTTATTCGGCCAATAGCCGGTTCATGAGCCGCGCATCCGATACCGCCTATGAAAAAATCCGCAGCTTCATCCTGTACGGCGAGGCCCGGCCGGGTATGCAATTGACCGAGGAGCGGCTGTGCGAGATCGCCGGCGTGTCGCGCACCCCGGTGCGCGATGCGGTGCAGCGGCTGGAAAACGAGATGCTGGTGGTGCGCAGCGCGTCGAAGCGTCTGTCGGTGGCGGACTGGTCGGACGACGAGATTGACGAAATGTTTGCCCTGCGGGCGATGCTCGAATGCCATGCTGCCGAGCGCGCAGCACGGCGCATGGATGAAAATGGTCTCGACCGACTGCGCAAGGTGAATGGGGACCTGACCCGCGCGGTCCAGCTCGCTACGCCCGATATTACCGGTTTTCTGGAGGCCAACCGGCAATTTCACGATCTGATTCTGGAATATGCCCAGTCACCGCGGCTGAGCAAGTTGCTGCCGGCGCTGGTCGAGCAGCCCGTGGTCCGGCGCACCGCCAATCAATATTCCGGCGATGACCTGATCCAGTCGGCCAAGGATCATGACGAGCTGATCGCGGCCTTCGCCGCCGGGGACAAGGACTGGGCGGGAGCCGTGATGACCAGCCATATAAGGCGCGCCTTTCACAGCTTTCATCTCGCCACACGGGGCAGCGAAACGCCCTGACTGTCAGATGATACCGCGTTCCGTGAGATCCTTCATCGTCGCGCTGTCCATGCCCAGCAACTCGCCGTAAATCGCTTCGTTGTGCGCGCCAAGCTCGGGCCCGACGCTGTCGATATGGCCCGGCGTCTTGGAAAGTTTCGGCGTGACATTCTGCATCACGAAATTTTCATGCTGCGGGTGATCCACCTTGACCAGCGCTTCACGCGCCTGGAAATGCGGATCGGCCAGCATTTCCGGAGCGCGATAGACATTGCCGGCGGGCACGCCATGTTTCTCGCACAGATCCAGCAGGTCCTGGCTGGTAAAGCCGCGCGTCCATTCCATGATCAACTCGTCCAGCTCGAGCTGATGTTCGCCGCGGGCGATATGGGTAGCATAGCGGGGATCTTCAGCGAGTTCCGACCGGCCCATCATCGCCGCCATCCGTTTCCACACGCTGTCCTGATTGCCGCCGATGAGGACGCTGCCATCGCTGGTCGGATAGACGTTGGACGGGGCAATTTTCGGCAGGATCGAGCCGGTGCGTTCGCGGATATGGCCAGCGACCGTATATTCCGCCACCGTCGATTCCATATTGGCGAGCACGGCTTCGTAAATGGCCGAATCGACCACCTGCCCCTCGCCGGTCTTGTGCCGGTGCTGCAGCGCCATCAACGCCCCGAGACAGGCGTAGGTCGCCGCCAGCGAGTCGCCGATCGACAATCCGGCCCGGCTTGGCGGGCGGTCGGGTTCACCCATGATATAGCGCATGCCGCCCATCGCCTCGCCAATACCGCCATAGCCGGCGCGGTGCGAATAGGGCCCGGTCTGGCCATAGCCCGACACGCGAATCATGATCAGCCCCTTGTTGATCGCGCTCAGCGTCTCGTAGTCGAGGCCCCATTTTTCCATCGTGCCGGCGCGAAAATTCTCCAGCAGAAAGTCGGATTTCCCGACCAGCTTCCTGACGATCGCCTGGCCTTCCTTTTCGCGCAAGTTCAGCGTGATCGACTTCTTGTTGCGGCCGACCACGGAAAACCAGAGCGGGATTCCCTGCCCCCAGCTGCGCATCGCGTCGCCGACTTTCGGCGGCTCGATCTTGATCACCTCGGCGCCATGGTCACCCATCAGCTGGCCGCAGAACGGCCCCGCTATCAGCTGACCCATTTCGATCAGCCGCAATCCTTTTAACGCCCCTTGCGTCATGAAAAATACTCCCGCATCATGCTTTCTCCTATACAAAGCACAAACAGGATTGTATACAATTTATATGAGCACGAACAGTCGCACAGAGGTCACAATTTTGGAGGTCGGTCCGCGGGACGGGCTTCAGAATGAATCCGAAATCATTTCCACGGCCGACAAGCTCGGTCTGATCACTCGCATGCTGGATGCCGGCGTGAAGCGGATCGAGGTCGCCAGCTTCGTCCATCCCGGACGCGTGCCGCAGATGGCCGATGCCGAAGCGGTGATCGCCGGCCTGCCCGACCGCGACGATATATCCTATATCGGCCTGTGTCTGAACAAGCGCGGCGTGCTGCGCGGCCTGGCGACCCGCGAAGGCAACAAGCGCGGTATCGATGAAGTAGGCTGCGTGGTCGTCGCCAGCGATACGTTCGGCCAGAAGAACCAGGGCCAGACGATAAAGGACGGCATCAGGGAAAATCGCGAGATGATCCGCTTTGCCAAGGCCGAGGGGCTGAAGGCACAGGTCACGATCTCCGCCGCCTTCGGCTGCCCGTTCGAGGGTGCGGTCGATCCGGATGTGGTCATCCATATCGCCGAGGAAATGGCCGCAGAAGGCCCGATGGAAATCGCGCTTGCCGACACCATCGGTGTTGGCGTGCCGGCCCAGGTCACAGAGCTGTTCGGTCGGCTGCGCGAAATACTGCCCGACGATATCGGCATGCGCGCGCATTTTCATGACACCCGCAACACAGGCATCGCCAACGCCTGGGCAGCCGTTCAGGCGGGTGTGCAGACGCTAGATTCCAGCCTCGGCGGCCTTGGTGGCTGTCCCTTTGCGCCCAATGCCACCGGCAATATCGCGACCGAGGACCTGATCAACCTGCTCAATCGGTCCGGCGTCGAACATGATCTCGATCTGCGCAAGGCCATCGCCACCAACCAGTGGTTCGAAACCATCATGGGCCGTCCGCTGCCCTCGCTGGTCGCGAGGGCCGAGGCATGAATGACCGTTAGAAAAGAGAAAGAGTGAAATATGGGGTATCGATTGGGTGTCGACGTCGGCGGAACTTTTACCGATCTGCTGCTGATTGACGAAGGCAGCGGCCAGACCTTTCGCGACAAGGTGCCGTCGACCCCGAGCGATCCCTCCCAGGCCGTCATCAATGGTGCCAGAGGCCTCTGCGAGCGCCAGAATATTGCTCCGCAGGATATCGACCTCTTTCTGCACGGCACGACCGTCGCGACCAATGCGGTGCTGGAAAAGAAGATTGCCAAGGTCGGCCTGATCGTCACCGAGAGCCATCGCCATCTGATGCAGATCGCGCGCAGCCTGGTGCCCGGCGGTCTCGCTGCCTGGATCATCTGGCCCAAGCCCGAACCGATGGCCGCCCTGCAGCGCACGATCGAGGCCCCGGAACGGATGGATGCCAGAGGCAAAACCGTTCGCAAGCTGGACGAGACCGAGATGCGCAAGCGGCTGGAGACATTGAAAGCCGGCGAAGAGATCGAGGCGCTGACCATCTGCCTGATGAACAGCTATGTCGACGGCAGTCATGAAAAGGCTGTCGCCGCGATCTGCGCCGAGGTCTTTCCCGATATCCCCATTTCCATTTCCTCCGATATCCTGCCCGAGATGCAGGAATATGAGCGAGCGCTGACCACGGTCGCCAACAGCGCCGTACGCCCGGCGGTGGCGCGCTATGTCGGCAATCTGAAATCGGAACTGGAGGCCTGGGGCACCAGGGCGAAGCTCAACCTGCTGCGCTCCGATGGCGGCCTGATGTCGGCAGAGAAAAGCGCCGAGGCGCCGGTCAACCTGCTAATGTCCGGACCGGCCGGCGGGGTCGCGGGGGCGGTCTGGGTGGCGAAAAGTGCGAATGTGAAAAATGTCCTGACCCTCGACATGGGCGGCACCTCGACCGACGTGGCACTGATCGAAAATGGTTCGGCGCGGCTGCAGCGGGAAACGTCGGTCGGCGACCTCAATGTCCGCGCCTCGTCCATCGACGTCAAGACGGTCGGCGCCGGCGGCGGCTCGATCGCCTTTGTGCCCGAACTGACCAAGGCGCTGCGGGTCGGCCCGGAAAGCGCCGGCGCCGTGCCGGGACCAGTCGCCTATGGCAAGGGCGGCGAACTGCCGACCGTGACCGACGCCAATGTCGTGCTCGGCTATCTGCCCGAATCGCTGCTCGGCGGCAGCTTCAAGCTCGACCGCGAGGGCGCGCAGAAGGCGGTGCAGACGATCGCCGATGCACTTGGCATCGAGCTGATGGACGCGGCCGCCGGGATCATCGATATCGTCAACGAGAATATGTTCGGCGCGCTGCGGCTGGTCTCGGTCCAGCAGGGCTATGACCCGCGCGAGTTCGCGCTGATGGGCTTTGGCGGCGCCGGACCGCTGCACGCCAATGCGATGGGCAAGCTGATGAACAGCTGGCCAGTGATCATCCCGCCCTCGCCCGGCGTGCTCTGCGCCTATGGCGACGCAACCACGCGGCAGCGGGTCGAGACCCAGCGCAGTTTTAACGAGATGGTCCAGAATACCAGCGACGAGGAGCTGACCGTCTATCTCGACAGTCTCGGCGCGCAGGTGAAGCGGGAACTGGAAGCGGAAAATGTCGCTCCCGATGATATCGAACTGCTTTACGAGATCGATATCCGCTATGCCGGCCAGGCTTTCGAAATTCCGCTGTCGGTTGAACCGGAAGGCCTGTCGATCCAGAGCCTGATCGCCCGCTTTGATACCGAGCACGAGCGGCTGTTCACCTTCAATCTCGACGAGACCCCGCACGAGATCGTCAATGTCCGCGCGGTGGCGCTGGGCAAATCCGCCGATGTTGCACCGCCCGCGATCGAAAAGGGCGACGCCGATCCATCGGCTGCCAGGACCCGCGATCATCGGCTCTATATGGATGGCAGGATGCAGGATGCAGTGATCTATGACCGGACGCTGCTCAAGGCCGGCAACCGCATCCCCGGTCCCGCCATTGTCACCGAAATGGACAGCACGACGCTGGTGCACAGCGGCTGCGAGGCGCTGGTCGATGCGCATGGCAACCTCATCATCAACCTGTTGGAAGGAGCGTAACATGCCCGCACAGATCATCGAAACCAACAGCGCTCCGTTCAACACAGTCGATGTCGACCCGGTCACGCTCGACATCATGGAAAATGCCTTGCGCAACGCCCGGATCGAGATGGATGCGACGCTGGTGCGCACCGCCATGTCACCCGGCATCCGCGAACAGGGCGATGCCTTTCCGCTAATCGCCGACCGGCAGGGCAAGATGGTGGTCGGCCAGTTCGGCAGCTTTATCGACGGCTTTCTGCGCGCCTATCCCGGCACGATCGAGGAAGGCGACATGATCTTTCTCAGCGATCCGTACAGCTGCGAGGGTGCGGTCAGCCACAATAATGACTGGCTGGTGCTGCTGCCGGTCTATCGCGGCGGCCGGCTGGTCGCCTGGACCGCGATGTTCGGCCACCAGTCCGATATCGGCGGCAAGGTCGCCGGCTCGATCCCGATCGACAGCCGCAGTGTGTTCGAGGAGGGGGTGCGGATTCCGCCGGTCAAGATCTACCAGAAGGGCGTCTATAACGAGGAGATGGTCAAGGTTGTGCTGCACCAGAGCCGCAAGCCGGACTGGTGCGCTGCCGATCTCAATGCGCTGATTGCCTCCTGCCGGGTCGCCGCGCGCCGCGTCGACGAAATGTGCGCGCGCTTCGGCGAGGATGAATTTGCCAGCGCCACCGACCGGCTACTGGCGCGCAACCACCGGGCGATGAAACATCTGATCGAGACCAGCATCGGCGAGGAACCGGTCAGCTTCACCGACTATATCTGCGACGACGGCGTCGGCTTTGGCCCCTACAAGATCAGCTGCAAAATGTGGCGCGAGGGCGGCAAGGTGATCCTCGATTTCGAGGGCACCGATCCGCAGGCGCCAAGCTCGATCAACTTCTTCCTCAACGAGAATATGTTCAAGATGTTTTTCGGCATCTACATGATCATGGTGTTCGATCCGCAGATCCTGTTCAACGACGGCTTCTACGATCTCGTCGACGTGCGGATCCCCGAAGGTTCGCTGCTCAAGCCGAAATATCCCGCCGCGCTCGCCGGCCGGACCCATGCGCTGGGCCGGATCTTCGACATTTTGGGCGGCCTGCTCGGCCAGCGCCAGCCGGAATTCCTGAACGGTGCCGGCTTCTCCTCGAGCCCGCATCTGATGTATTCCGGCTTCGACAAGAGCGGGGAATGGTTCCAGCTGTTCCAGATCGGCTTTGGCGGCATTCCCGGCCGACCCTTTGGCGACGGCCCCGACGGCCATTCGCTGTGGCCCGGCTTCACCAACGTACCGAACGAGTTTCTCGAAAAATATTTCCCGCTGCGCATCGAGCGCTACGAGGCCAAGCCCGACAGCGGCGGCGCCGGCCTGTTCCGCGGCGGCAACGGCATCCACATGACCTATTGCTTCCTCGAGCCGGGGACGGTGGCGATCCACGACGACCGCTGGTTCACCTATCCCTGGGGCGTCAACGGCGGCCAGCCGGGCGACCGGGCGACCAAGATCCTCGAGCGCGCCGACGGCTCGCAAGAGGTGGTCGGCAACAAGCAGGACGGGATCGAGGTGCGCGAGGGCGACCTGCTGCACTTCATCACCTGGGGTGGCGGCGGCTGGGGCAACCCGCTGGAGCGTGATCCCGAGCTGGTGGCGCTGGAAATCCGCCAGGGGCTGGTGACCGTGCAGGGCGCGCGCGACTATGGCGTCGTGATTGCCGCGGACGGCAGCGTCGACGGGCCGGCGACGGAAAAGCTGCGCAGGGAAATGGGCGATACTGTCGTCGAGACCGACGGCCCGTTCAATTTCGGACCCGATATCGAGACGCTGCGCGCCAATTGCCTGGAAGAAACCGGACTGCCCGCGCCGGTCCAACCCGGGAGCATCGCCGCATAAGCTTCGCTGCGCTATTCAAAGTGCGGTTTGTGACGGCTTCCGCAAGGCCCTAGACTATTGCCCAATCCGATAACGGGAGAGGTGCCATAGTCGACAGCGAAACGGATGTTCTGATTATCGGAGCCGGGGCCGCAGGCCTTGCCGCAGCACTGGCGGCGCACGAATCCGGTGCCTCAGTGCGGCTGATCGAGAAGCAGGACCGGCTGGGCGGCACCGCGGCGATTTCCGGCGGCGTGGTCTGGCTACCCGATCATGCGCAGATGGCCGCGCAGGGCAAGGCGGACAGCGCCGCCGAGGCGCTCGCCTATTTTAAGTCGCTCGACCATGGCGAAATGGACGAAGCGGTGCTCGCTGCCTTTGTCACCGAAGCCCGCCAGATGCACAATTTCCTGACCGGGATCGGCGCGCTCCAGCTGACGATGATGCCGGACTATCCGGACTATTATGGCGAACGACCCGGAGCGAAGGCGGACGGCGGACGATCGCTGGACAATGAACTGTTCGATTTCAACATGCTCGGAGCGTGGAAGGATCGGGTCTTCGCCAACGGCCCCGCGCCGCGGATGATGCTGCGCGAGACGCCGCTCGGCGGCAGCAGCGGCATGATCGATCCGGCGGAGCTGCAACGGCGCGCCGACCGCGATCTGCGCGGCTGGGGACAGGCGCTGGTCGGGCGACTGCTCAGGGCCTGTCTGGACCGGGGCATCGAGCCTTTGCTCGGTTGTGGCGGCTACCGGCTGTGCATCGAACGGGGGCGGGTCACCGGCGCGATTGTCGAACGCGATGGACAGCAGGACATCATGACCGCGCGGCAGGGCGTGATCCTGGCCACCGGTGGCTTTGAGTGGAACGAGGCGCTTAAACATGCCTTTCTGCGCGGCCCGCTCGACGCGCCCGCCTCGCCGCCGACCAATCGCGGCGATGGCCTGAAAATGGCGATGGCGGCTGGGGCGAGCCTGGGCAATATGACCAGCGCCTGGTGGGTGCCGACCCTCGCCGTCCCGGAAGCGGAATGGGAAAGCGGCGAGACCCGCAATATGCCGGTGCTGATCGAGCGGACTCTGCCGCACGGCATCATGGTCAACCGCGACGGCAGACGATTCTGCAACGAGGCCGCCAATTATTCGGCGCTGGCCGGGGCCTTTCACGCCTTCGATCCGGCAACCTATGCTTATCCCAATCTGCCCGCCTATCTGGTCTTCGACTCCCAATATCGCGAACGCTATCCGCTGGCCTCCTTCATGCCCGGTACCCCGCTGCCGTCGTGGGTGGCGCAGGCCGAGACGCTTGAGGAACTGGCAGCGAAGACCGGGATCGATCCGGCCCATCTGCCAGCGACGGTCGAGCGGTTCAATAGTCTCGCCGAGCAATGCGAAGACACCGATTTTGCCCGCGGCAAGGCTGGCTATGACCGCTTCTACGGCGACCGCTCGCGCGACGGAGCAGCGGCGACTTTGGGAACAGTGAGCAAGCCTCCCTTCTATGCGGTTGCAATCAAGATGGGTGCGCTCGGCACCAATGGCGGTCCGAAGACCAATGCGCAGGCGCAGATTCTCGATGTCGATGTCGAACCGATCGCCGGGCTGTTCGGCGCCGGCAATGTTATCAGCGCGCCAACCGGCAGCGTCTATGCCGGGGCCGGCGGGACGCTGGGACCGGCGCTGACCTTCGGCTATATTGCCGGGCGTGCGGCGGCCAGGCTGGCCAATCAATGAGCCGCTCAAACAGGGGGACGGAATAATGAACATTCTCGATCAATTCAGACTGGACGGCAAGGTCGCGGTGGTGACCGGCGCCGGCAAGGGCATCGGCCGGGCGATTGCGACCGGGCTGGCGGAAGCGGGTGCGGATGTCGCGGTCGCCGCGCGCTCGGCGGACGATCTCGAAACAGTCGCTGACGAGATTCGCGCGCTTGGCCGCCGCGCGATCGCGGTGCCGACCGATGTGACCAGCCGCGCCGCGTTGGAGAATCTCGCCAACCGGGCGGTCGAGGAACTGGGCCGGCTGGGCATCTGGGTCAGCAATGCCGGCGGCCTGCCCGACGGCACGCCCCGCTATCTGACCCGCACGCCGGAAGAAAGCTGGGACGCCCAGATCGAGCTCAATCTGAAAAGCGTCTGGATGGGCGCGGTCGCGGCGGCGGCGCATATGGGCGACAAGGGCGGCGCGATCATCAATATTTCCTCGCGCGCGGCGCTGGGCGGGCAGGTCAAGAACGGCCCCTATGGTGCGTCCAAGGCGGCGGTCAACAGCCTGACCGCCAGCCTGTCGCTGGAGCTGGCCCCAAATATCCGGGTCAATGCCGTGGCACCCGGCCCGATTCCCACCGAGAATTTCGACGAATCCATGGGCATCGATTCGGATGAAAAGCGGGAGGCTCTGCTCAAACAGTTCCAGATTCCGCTGGCCCGCTTCGGACGGGAAGAGGATATTGCCGCGGCGGTTGTCTATATGGCCTCCCCGGCGTCAAGCTGGGTTACCGGGCAATGTCTCTACGTCACCGGCGGCAAGTGACTAGACGGGCCTGCGCTTCATCCACGCCCAGACCCGCCAATAGTGAAAGCCTGCCCACAAGTTGAATAGCGCCAGAACTGCCAGCGCCTTTTGCAGTGCACCGCCTCCCAGTTCGCGATTGCCGCCGGCGAAATAGTCGGACAGGCCGCCGACAAATACCGGACCCAGGCCCAGCCCGATCAGACCGGCGAGCATGAGATAGATCGCGACGGCCATCGCCCGGGTACGGTCACTGGCCAGCATCTGGACCGCGGCAAAGCTCGGCCCGAAATAGAAGGTCGCGGAAAAGGTCGGGAAGCCGAGCAGGATGATCGCCAGATTGGCATTGCCGGCATAGATGGCAGCGATCATGCCGGGCGCCGCGACCATCAGAACCAGCCCGCTGACCAGCAGCGGCAGCACTGGATCGCGCTTGCCAATGAGATCGCCGACCTTGCCGCCAAACCAGGCACCAAAGCCGCCGGTCACTCCGACCAGTACGCCCAGCTTCCAGCCCAGTTCGGCATAGTCCATGCCGTGGACCCGGACAAACAGACCGCCGTAAAAGCTGGCCAGGCCATAGGATATGAATTGCACGAGAATGCCGGCGGTAACGAGATGCCAGTAGGCCGGCTTGCGGGACAGTTCGAGCAGCGCGACGCGCAGGGTGATCTCGCCCGCCGCCGGCTGGAAAGCCTTGGCCAGGCTGACCTTGCCGCGCGGATCGGGGACGGTGAACCAGATCAGCAGGGCGATTATGATGCCCGGCAATCCGGCCAGCAGGAAAGCGGCGCGCCAACTGAACATCTCGGTAATATAGCCGCCGCCGGCATAAGCGATAAAGGCACCGACCGGCACCGCTGCCCCCATGATGCCAAGCGCGCCGGCCCGTCGTTCGGGCGGAAACAGATCAGCAATCAGGCTGTGCGAGGCCGGGGCGGACCCCGCTTCGCCGATGCCGACTCCGACCCGGGCGAGAAACAGCTGAACGAAACTGCCGGCCAGTCCGCATAGCACGGTCATCAGCGACCAGATGGCGATAGCAATGCCGATGATCCGGCTGCGGTTCCATTTGTCGGCCAGCGCCGCCAGCGGGATCGCCAGCGTGGTGTAGAAAACGGCAAAGGACAGACCGGTCATCAGGCCCAACTGGGTGTCGGAAAGGCCAAGATCACGCTTGATCGGTTCGGCGACAATCGAGATCACCTGCCGGTCGAGAAAGTTGAGCATGGTGACGATGAACAGCACGGCGAGCGCATAATTGGACCGCCGGGTCGAGGCAGATGCGGAATCTGCCGTGTTTTCAAGGCCCTCGTTGGGGCGAATGTCCTCTGCCATAGGCAAGCTATGACAGGTTTATTTTGCGTCCGGGACCCTTTGTTTAATTAGGGGTCTGCGGTCAGAGCGACTGGCCGTCATCGATGATGATATCCGATCCGGTCACCATGCGGGAGGCGTCGGACGAGAAATAGAGCATCATCGGGTCGAGCGATTCGATATCCTGCAGCCGGCGGCGATGGAAACCGGCGATCTGCGCTTGGCCGCCAGCGGTCTGGTACCAGTCGCCCTGGATTTCGGTGGGAATATAGCCGGGATGGATCGTGTTCACATTCACCCCCTGCCGCACCCATTCGCGCGCAAGATTGCGGCTCAGATGCGTCACACCAGCCTTGCTTGCGGCATAGGCACTGTCGCCTTCGCCGGTGAGCCGCGAAGTGATCGAGCCGATAATCACGATCCGGCCATTTTCCTTTTCGCGGCTGCCGCTGGCGATCAGCCGCTTGGCCCCTTCGCGCGCGACCAGATAGACTCCCTTGAAATTGGTATCGAGCAGCATCTGCAGCCGGTCGACCGGGACATCGGTCGAGCGGCCCGTCGCCGCGACACCGGCATTGGCGACGATCGAATCGACCGTGCCGAATGCCTCCTCAGCCGCATCATAGGCAGCGACAATCGACGCTTCGTCCGTCACATCGAGCGGAACCGCCAGCGCTTCGCCACCGCCAGCCTTGATCTTTTCCGCCAGTTCTGCCGTGCGATCGGTCCGTCTTGCACCAAGGACAACACGCGCACCGGCCTTGGCAAAAAGTTTGGCAAAACGGGCACCAAAACCCGATGAGGCGCCTGCGATCAGCGCCGTCCGCCCGGCGAGGGAAAAGGGGATGTCCATTTTTTCTGCTCCGTATCCAGCCATATCTGGTGGCGGGTCTAGACGATCCGCAAATGGTCGGCCAATAGTCAATTGCATAGGAGAAGATCATGATCGACACGTCCCTCGACTTTCGCGGCAAGACCGTCTGCATCATCGGCGGCTCGAGCGGAATCGGCAATGCCACCGCGCAGGCCTTTCGCGGCTGCGGCGCGGACGTACATGTCACCGGAACCAGAGCCGGCGAAACCGATTACGACAAGGCGGATGGATCCGATCTCGACGGCCTTACCTATCACCAGCTGGATGCCGCCGATGATGCGGCGATCATCGCGCTGCGGAAAAAGTTCGACCGGATGGACGTGCTGGTCTGCTCGCAGGGCATGGTCTTGTACAAGCGCGCCGAATTCGAGCCGGATAATTTCGCCAAGGTGGTCCAGGTCAATCTCAACAGCCTGATGACTTGCGCTGGGCAATTTTACGATCTGCTGAAGGCGGCTCGGGGTTCGCTGATCATCATCAGCTCGACCGCCGCCTTCCACGCCACGGTCGGCAATCCCGCCTATAATGCGTCCAAGGCCGGTGCCGCCGGCCTGACCCGGACCCTGGGCAAGGCCTGGGCGCCCGACGGCATCCGAGTCAACGGCATTGCTCCCGGGCTGATCGCGACCAAGATGACCAGGGTCACCACCGACAATCCCAAGCGCCGGAAAGCCACGATCGAGTCCATCCCGATGGGCCGGATCGGCGATCCCGATGACATGGCCGGGCTGGCGCTGTTTCTGGCCTCGCCGCTTGCCAATTATATTGTCGGCCAGACCATCATCGCGGACGGTGGCTTGCTGCTGTGATTCAGGCCGGAGCCAGGGATGGCTCCAGCTCTTCCATCACCGCCTTGCCGGTCCACCAGAACAGCACCGTTGCCAGCGACAGGCTGACCAGCACGGTCGCGATGACCGCATAGTTGAGCGACAGGCTGCCATAGGCACCGGCCCAGCTGTCGCTCATCAGCCCGATCAGCGCCGGCCCGATACCGTAGCCAAGCAATGTGATCGAGAGGCTGCTGATCGAGGAGGCGGTGCCGCGCTCGGTTGGCAGCACCGCAGCCTGAACCATGGAAATCGCCGCGCCCTGCGTCGAGACCAGCAGGATATAGCCGCAGATATAGAGTCCGAGCGTGACTTCCAGACTCGTGGTCAGCAGACAGAGGATCCAGAATGGCATGGTCAGAAAAACCGCCACGCCGCAATACCATGGCCGCCAGCGAGGATTTTTGCGGGCAAGAAAGTCGGCGAGATAGCCGCCCAATATCATCCCCGGCACGCCGCCAAAAAACAGCATCGCACCAAGATATACGCCCACCTCTCCCGACGTCAGATCAAAATTGCGGATCAGCATCGGTGCCAGCCAGATGGCGAAGGCATAGGCCGGCATGTTGGTGAAGCTGTTGGCAACGACCACCCGGACAAAGACGCTGTTCGCCCATAAGGAGCGCATGGTCACCAGAAACGGCTCCTGCTTGTCCGAGACGACTTGCTGCGCCTTTCGGGTATAAAAGCGGCCGCGCCTGGGTTCGCGGACCGTGTAGTATAGCAGGATGCCGAGCAATATGCCGGGCAGGCCCAGAATCACGAAGGTCCAGCGCCAGCCATAGGCCTCGGCGATCAGCCCGCCGGCGACATAGCCGAGCACCGGTCCCAGCACCGCTCCGGCGGCAAATATGCCCATCGCCCGCGACAGTTCGTGCGGCGCGAAATAGTCGGTGATGATCGACGCGGAGGGCGGACCGCCACCGGCCTCGCCGACCCCGACACCGAGCCGGGCGAGCAGCAGGGTCCAGAAACCGAGCGCCGCACCGCACAGCGCCGACATCAAGCTCCACAGGGCCAGCGACACCGCAACCATCGTCTTGCGGTTGGTGCGGTCGGCCAGCCGCCCGGCCGGAATACCCAGGATCAGGTAGAAGAAGGTGAAGGCCGTGCCGGCGAGCAGTCCGATCTGCGTGTCGCTCAGGACGAACTCCGCCTTGATGTCCTCGATCAGGATCGACATCACCAGCCGGTCGGCGATGTTGAACATGAAGGTCAGCATGAGCATGACCAGGACATAATAGCGATAGACGCCGCCAGCGGCCGGTCCGGTGTTGGTTTTCATCTGCACCCTCTCCAAAGGATGCAGCAGGCGTAGCGTGAAAAAGGGGACAGAGCCAGACAGGCGCTATCCCCTTAATTGATAGGGCAAACTTCATTTCGGCCCCGGTGCCGTTCGTCCTGAGCCTGTCGAAGCCCATCCGAACCAGCTTTCGGTGCCGCGCTCGTCCTTCGACAGGCTCAGGGCGAACGGGTTTGGTGGAGCTACCCCGCGGTCAGCGCGATATGCCGCCGCATATGATGGTCGACGCTGCCGAACTCGCCCTCGATGATTGACAGCCGCTTGAAATAGCTGCCCACGGCGAGTTCGTCGGTCATGCCCATGCCGCCATGGGTCTGGATCGCCGACTGGCCGATGAAGCGGCCGGCCTGGCCGATGCGGACCTTGGCAGCGGAGACATTTTTCTTGCGGGTCGCGTCATCCTCGTCGAGCTTGATCGTCGCGAGATAGCACATCGACACCGACTGCTCATATTCCATCAGCATGTCCGCCATGCGGTGCTGCAGCACCTGGAAGGAGCCGATCGGCACACCGAACTGCTTGCGCTGGCGCGAATAGTCGAGGGTGGTCTCGTTGGTGACCTTCATCGCACCGACCGCTTCGGCACAGACCGCGGCTGTGGCTTCGTCGACCACCTTCTCGATCAGCGGCAGGCCATTGTCGGCGTCACCGATCAGCGCATCGCCCGAGACTTTCACATTCTCGAAATAGACTTCCGAAGCGCGGCGGCCGTCGACCGTGGCATAGTCACGGGTGCTGACGCCCTGGGCATCCTTGGCGACGACAAAGACGGAGACGCCGTCCCTGTCGGTCTGTCCGCCCGAAGTCCGTGCGGTCACCACCAGATGGGTCGCCCAGGGGGCACCGATCACGACGGCCTTGTGGCCGTTCAGCACATAATCGCCGCCATCGGCCTTCGCCGTGGTTTCGAGATTGGCCAGATCATAGCGCCCGCGCGGTTCGGCATAGGCAAAGGCAAAGACCATCTCGCCGGAAATGATTCCGCCGATATATTCCTCGCGCTGCGCCGCGCTGCCGCCATGTTTGAGCGCACCGCCAGCACAGACGACGGTCGGAATGAACGGCTCGACCGCCAGGCCCTTGCCGAATTCTTCCATGATTATCATGGCTTCGGTGGCGCCGCCGAAGCCGCCATCTTCTTCCGGGAAAGGCGCCGCGAGCATCCCGAGTTCGGCGAGCTGGGCCCAAAGCTCGGGCCGCCAGCCGGAGTCGCTTTCGACGACCTTGCGCCGCGTGTCCCAGTCATATTGTTCCCGGATCAGGCGCGAAATGCCATCGCGCACCATATTCTGTTCGTCGGTAAAATCGAAATGCATATTGGTTCCCCTGTCCCGGTCCGCTTAAAGGCCGAGGATCATTTTGGTGATGATATTGCGCTGGATCTCGTTGGACCCGCCGTAGATCGACGTCTTGCGCATGTTAAAATAGGTCGGTGCCGCGTGATGGGCATAATCCGGCCCGATCGGGAAATCGTTCGACCCGTCATCCGGGAAGCTGCGGAAATCGGGCGCGCCATAATGGCCGACCGCTTCCAGCGTCAGTTCCGTCAGCCGCTGCTGGATCTCGGTGCCCTTGACCTTGAGCAGCGAGCTTTCCGGACCCGGTCCCTTGCCGGCCTGTTCGCCAGCCAGGGTCCGCAGCTCGGTGATTTCGAGAGCGGAAAGGTCGATCTCCAGCTGGCTGATCTTGGTGGCAAAGCCCATGTCCTCGATCAGCGGCTTGCCATCGAGCATTTCCGCCTTGGCGATTTCCTTGAGCTGCTCCACGCCGCGCTTGGAGCGCGCAACGCCGGCGATGCCGGAGCGTTCGTGGGCGAGCAGGAACTTGGCATAGGTCCAGCCCTTGTTTTCCTCACCGATCAGGTTGGTCGCAGGGACGCGGACATCGGTCAGCCACACCTCGTTGACCTCATGGCCGCCGTCGATCAGCTTGATCGGTCGGACCTCGATGCCGGGCGTGTTCATGTCGACCAGAATGAAGCTGATACCCATCTGCGGCTTCGGCGCATCCGGGTCGGTGCGGCAGAGGAAGAAGCCCCAGTCCGCGTGCTGGGCCAAAGTGGTCCAGGTTTTCTGGCCGTTGATGATATAATCGTCGCCATCGCGCACGGCGGTCGTCTTCAGCGAGGCCAGATCGGAGCCGGCACCTGGCTCGGAATAGCCCTGGCACCACCATACATCACCCGAGCGGATGCCGGGCAGATGCTCGGCTTTCTGTTCGTCATTGCCGAATGTGTAGATCACCGGACCGACCATGGCGACGCCGAACGGCAGCGGCATCACGGCGTTTTTCCGGGCATTTTCTTCCGACCAGATATAGCGCTGCGTCGGCGTCCAGTCGGTGCCGCCATATTCCTTCGGCCAGGCCGGAACCGACCAGCCCTTCTTGCCGAGGATCTTGTGCCAGGCGAGCATGTCCTCACGGCTCATCTCGTCCTGGACACCGCGAGTCCCGATATTTTCGGGATAATTATTGTCAATAAATTCACGCACTTCGGCGCGAAAGGCCTTTTCTTCTTCTGTGAATTCCAGATTCATCATGCCGCTCCTTGGTCTGAATTGGGCCGGACTATAGGCTGAAAACCGCCGGAAACAAGCAATTAACCGCGCAATTAAGCTGACGCTACGGCAAGCGCGGATCGGCGCGACCCGGTCATCGGCATCCCACCGGTCATTCGGGCGCGCTGTGCTTGTCCTTGCGCCGCTTGCCGAATCTCATGCTGCGTTCCAGCCGCGCGCGCAGCGCGGTATAATAAGCCTCGAGAAAGGCCCGTTCGTCGCCGCTGCCCGGTTCCCAGCCGATTTTCTGGCAGATTGACGCCGCGACCTTTTGCAGCGCTTCGTCCTGGTCGCTGCGCAGGACATTTTCCAGCGTCTGCAGTTCATATTCGCCATAGACTGCCAGATCTTCATCGGAGAACTGATAGCGCGCACTCGGCGCCGCTCCCTCCGTCCCGGACGCCGCGGCTGCCGGGGCAACAATATTGCCCAGATTCTTCTTCACATTCTGGATCACCCAGGTGCCCGCGATCACGTCACCGCCGCGGAGCCGGTCCCGGTTGAACAGCGGAAAGAGCAGAAACATCAGCACCCAGAGAAATCCCGCAACTGCGGTCAGATCGGTCATCGTGCCGCTGGCCTCGCCGGAGGTCAGGAAGATCAGCGGCAGAAATAGTTCGATATCGCGGACGATATTGCGCGCGATCACCGCCTCTGCAGTCAGCCGGCCACCGTCGCGCGCCGCGACCCGGATGCCGACGGCCCGTTTTCCCCATGTCGCAGCCCGGTCGCCCAGCTCGAAATAGAGGAAATAGGCATTGCGGAACAGAAAGACGGCGATGATCCAGAGGACGGCCAGAAATTGCAGCGGGCCGCTGGCACTTTCCGGCGCGCCGTCAAAAGCAAGGCCAAAGGCCCAGAGCAGCGCCGCTCCGATCAGGGTGACCAGAAGGATCAGTCCGATGATGATCACGATATCGAGCAGCAGAGCGCCCACCCGAGCGCCCGCTGCCGCGACCGTCACATTGAGGGGTACGCCTTCCGGGGTGACCAGGATGCGGTCAAGCTTCGGGTTTGCGGATCGCCGGATCCAGGGTTCGACGGCTCTGCTGTCGCTCATGCGCCTGGCCTCCGCCGATCCCGGCCGAAACCGATGAAATAGATCAGCCACAGCAGCAGCATGCCGCCGCCGACGCCAAAGCGTCCGGCGGTATTGTCGATCAGCTGACGGGCGAAACCTTCGAGCAGGCCGGCACAGATCAGCATGATGATAACCCCGGCCATCACCAGTGCGGCCCGCTTGCCGGCATCGCTGGCCGCCTTGAGATGCGAGCGAGCGCCGGGAAAGGCGATTGATCGCCCGACATGGATGCCTGCGGCACCGGCCAGCAGGATCGCAAACAACTCGGTCGTGCCGTGGATCGAGAGCCAGCCGACAAAGTCCACCGTCAGTCCCCGCTGCGCAAACACCCAGAGCATCGCACCGAGCAAGGCCATATTGTGGATCAGCAGCAATATGCTGGGAATGGCAAAGGCAAAGCCGAGGGCGAAGGCGAGGATCGCAACCTGCGCATTGTTGCTGAACAGAAAGGCGGCGAAAACCCCCAGCCCGTCCCCTTTCTGCCCGCCGAACAGCGTACCGCGCAGTGCCTCTTCGCTCGCGCCCGGCACGCGCACGTCCGAAAAATCGCCCGGCACCAGCGCGTAGAACCAGTCGCTGTTTCCGGCGACCAGGATATAGCCGATCGCGGCGCCTGCGATCATCACGAACAGGGCAATCCAGATATCGAGCTGGATAGCCCGCACCGCCCGGCTCCAGCCGCCACCAAAGAAGCTGCCGAGCCAGCGTGCGAAGCTGGTCTGGGTACCATAGACCAGAAAATAGGAGCGCAGCGCCAGCCCCTCGAGATAGTCGATCAGGCCAGCGTCGAGCGAATTTTCCCGGGCGATCGACAGGCTGGACAGCAAAGTCCGGTACAGCGTCGGCAGGGCCAGCACATCCTCGTCGGACAGGCGCCGGGCCTTGCCCTTTTCCATCCGCGTCACAATCGCTTCCAGCCGGATCCAGTCCGCTTCCCGTTCCAGCCGGAATCGGTCGCTGCGCAGCACTGCCGCACCGAGGTCCTGCTCGCTGCTCACAGGCTGCCTCGCCTTTTGATCGTCAGATAGCGGTTGATCAGGCGCGTGCCGATATCCTGATGCGCGCCCTCAATCACATCAATGCCCATGTGCCGAAGCCGCGTCACCACCAGCTTTTTCTGGTCGAGCAGATTTCGCGCCGTCACCGCCCGGGCGACATCCTCGGCGCTCTCGGGAGACCGGTCGATGATCGCCGTCAGTTCCCGGTCTTCCAGCACCACGAACAGCACAAGATGCTTGTCGATCAGCCGCCCGGCCGCTTCCAGCATCAGATCGGCCGCCGTCGGGTCGGTGAAATCGGTGAAGATGATGATCAGCGAGCGCCGCTTGAGCTGACTCTGCAGGGTGGACAGCGCCAGCGTATAATTGCTCTCCTGGTGCCGATAGTCGATGGTGGCGGCTTCCTGCTGCAACCGGAAAAAATTGCGGCTCCCCGAGAGAAAGGGCGTCGACAGTTCCGGCCGGGCAGCAAAGCTGAACAGGCTGGTGCGGTCGCCCGCCTTCAGCGTGATATAGGCGGTCAGCAGCGCCGCCGACACCGCCCGGTCGATCCGCGGAAGACCGTCGACCGGTTCGCACATCGCCGCACCGCAATCGAGCGCGAATATGATCTGGTTGTTCCGCTCGGCTTCATATTCCTTGGCGAGCAATTTGCTGTGCCGCGCCGATCCCTTCCAGTGGATGCTCCGCCGGTCCATGCCGGGCTGGTATTCGGCCAGCGCTTCAAATTCGCTGCCCTCGCCGCGAAATTTCCGGGCGAGCAGGCCGAAGATCGAATCACGCAGGAACATCTGCACCGTCGGGCTGCGCACCGCCGCGATATTCGGCACGACCGCGACCTGCTGCGCGCCCTGTTTCTGGATCTGCCGCCAGGCGAGACCCAGCGGTCCCGTCCATCGCAGCCACAGCTTGCCAATCTCGCCGAGCCCGCGCCGCACCGGAACGATCGTCGCCTGACCCGAAAACGCACCTGTTTGAGGATCGTCCCGGTGCAGGGCAAAGGCCACCGCGCCCTCTTCGGCCAGCCGTTCGTCCAGTCCGAGATTACCGTATATGGTCCGCGGCCCGATCCTGCCGGAAAATTCCGCCTCAAGCCCGAGAGCGAGCGGCGCTCCGATTTCGGCGCTGGGTGCCACGGCCAGCCGCACATCCTGCACCCTGGCTGCGGCCAGACCGTCGAGCAGAAGCAGCAATATGAGCATCAGCGCCCAGGCCGCACCAATGGCCCATAGCGACGGCATGATCGCCGCCAGCACGGCGGCAATCGGCGCGCCGAGCGCAATCAGCCAGATGGCCCGTGTCGTCGGGTAGAAATTCAACGCGGCGCTTCCGTCCGCTCGACCAGTCCGGTAATGATGCTGTCGATCTGCCGGCCTTCGATCTCTGCTGCCGGAGAGAGCATGGTGCGGTGGCGCAGCACCGACGGTGCCAGCGCCTTGACGTCATCGGGAATCACATAGTCGCGCCCGGAAATCGCTGCCCGTGCGCGTGCCGCATGGGCGAGCATGATAGCGGCCCGCGGGCTCGCCCCGTTTTCCAGATCGGCGGTTTCGCGCGTCGCCCGGATCAGCCGGACGACATAGTCGACCACCTCGTCGACCAGCTTCACCGACCGGACCACCTCGGTCGCGGCGGTCAGCGTTGCGCCATCCACCTGCTGGGCTATGCCGAAGTCCGCGGGTACCGGCGCGCCGCTGCGCTCGCCATATTGGCTGACGATTTTTTTCTCTTCCTCGGCATCAGGATATTCGATCAGCAGCTTGAACAGAAAGCGGTCAAGTTGCGCCTCCGGCAGCGGATAGACGCCCTGCTGCTCGATCGGATTCTGGGTCGCGACCACCATGAATCGCGCACCCAGCGCATGGGTCTCGCCATCGATGGTGACCGACCGCTCCTGCATCGCCTCCAGCATTGCTGCCTGCGTCTTTGGCGGCGTCCGGTTGATTTCATCGGCGAGCAGCAGGTCACAGAAGATCGGGCCGCGGGTCAGCGTGAAGCTGCTCGTCTGGAAATTGAACAGGTTGGAGCCGATGATATCGCCCGGCATCAGGTCGGGGGTGAACTGGATGCGCCCGAAAACCAGGCCGAGCGTGGCCGAAAAACATTGTGCGAGGAAGGTCTTGGCCGTTCCCGGCGGCCCTTCGAGCAGCACATGACCGGACGAGAAGAGTGCGATCAGCAGATGGCCGACAATCTCATCCTGTCCGATGATCGCCTTGCCCACCTGGCTGCGGATATTGTCCGCCAGACTTTTCAGTTCGTCGATGGTCATCCGATAAATTCCTTTTTCCAGATATGAAGGGCTGCGGCCCCTTCGGCAATGTCTTGCGGTTTGCGGGCGCGGACCAGCTGGTCGTACAAGGCGGAAAAGCGATGGCCGTCCCTGTCTCCCAGAGCGTCCAGCCTGTCATGCACTTCCTGTTCGCTGGCCTGCGGGCTGACACCGATCGCTGCGGCCGACTGGCTGCGGATCATGGCAGCATAAGGAGCGGCAACCAGATGGTCGCGCCGCATCCGGCCGATAAACGCAGCGCTGTTGTTGACCAGCGCGGTCTTGCCGAACTGGATGCTGCGCTGTTCCGTGACCGGCGGTCCGAACCGGTTGAACGCCATCCATGCTGCGGCGAGAGCCGCCGTGATCAGGCAAATGGTGGCCGACAGAAACGGCGGGGAAAAGGCCAGGGTCAGCAGATTTTCCGCACGCCCCAGACCGTTGAGGGTCAGATCAAAGGTCACGCTGCCGTCGCTTGCCGTCGCCGCTGCCTTGACCAGCGCGAGCGCATGACGGGCGGTCTGCCTGTCTGCCATCCCCGCATTGTTGAGCAGGTCGGCATCGGCAACGATCACCAGCGGATAGAAGGATTCGTCGATCTCGTCCGGGTCGGTGATGTGCGATTCATCGAGACGGTCGAGCTGCGCATAGACCCCGCCATCGTCGAGATAGGCAACCAGCGCTCCGTTGTCTGCCGGACCCGGCACCATGGTGCGGATGGATTTGCCCTTGATCGTGACGGGTTTGGCCGGTGTTTTCACAGGTCCGCCTACCGCCGACGCAACGGGTCCGTCGGGTGCCGCCTTCTCGTCGATCGAGATACTGACCTGGGCGATGGCGCCGAGCATTTCCACGCCCGGTTTCTCGCCCCAGAGCCCCCCGCGATATACCCAGCCTCTCTTGAGCTTCTTGTCGCTGGCCACTTGCCATTTCGGCAAGATGATCATGGTTGGTCCGATATAGGCGCGCTGCTGGAGAATGGTGCCGATGTCTGCAGCAGGCGTAAACGGGCCGGGCGTCAGAACCAGCAGGCCGGCATCATCCATCCCTGCCTGCGAACGCGCATATTGTACCGGCACACCGGTTTTTTCGAGCAGGCTGGCCAGCGCCCTGTAGCCAACGATGCTGTTCGATGCCCCGTGCGCCTCGCCATTCTTGCCCGAGGCAAGCGGATCGCCCATGCCCAGCCCGTAGAGCAGCGCCACGAAGGCGGCGAAGCTGACCGCAAACATGATCATGATGGTGGTCCGCCGGAACGGGCTGGCCTGGCCGCTCATGCGTTCGCCGCCTTTCGCCAGCTTTCGCTCAGCGCAAATCCGGCATAGGCATCCCGCGCGGCCTGCCAGCCGCTCTCGTCGATCGGCAGCGCTGCGAAGACAGCCCGCTCGACCTGACCCGCAATCACGGCAAACATCGCGCGGGGGGCTTCGGGCAGCTTTTCAAACCGCTCGATCTCCCGCGCGGTGCTCGACGGTCGCAGCAGGTCGGGGCGGCGCTGTTCTATATCGGCGATGCTGCGCTGAAGGAGAAGCCGGACCGCGCGCTCGAACTGGCCGGCAGCAGCGAGCGTCTCTGCTTCGCTGAGCAGCGCGCGGGCGACCTCCGGCTCGGGTTGCCAGCTTTCCTCCGGTGCGGGTTTTCGGCCACGCCATTGCTCGACATAGGGCGCCACGATCACCCAGATCAGGGTCAGCACGCCGACGGCCAGCAGAATCAGCAGCACGATCCGCAAGATCGGCCAGGCGGCGGCAACGGCTTCTGCGACCGGCGCAAGAAGATCGCCCAGCCACGCCAGAAAATCGCGCCACCACTGCGGGGTTTCGGGGGGCTTGGGAGCAGCGGCGGGGGTGAACTGGATCGCCGGGTCGGCGCGCATATCCTGCCACGCATCGTCAAAAGAAGCGCTCACTTCATTCCCCTTGCCTTGCGCTGCTTTTACCACGGCCAGGGTGTCGCAGAATCCCGATGATCGGGCAAGCGCGAAGATCGCCCGCCGGAGCAACTTTACGGGAGACAAGAAATATGCCAGCCTGTAACTTGGTCGATAGCGGGGAGACGAACAGATGGCCGAAGCGGCAGGCAAGATGGATATCAGTCGGGTACTCAACAATACATTTGGTGTCATCACGCGGCACCCGGCCATCTATCTCGGCCTGTCCTTTCTGATTATCGGCATCCCCAATGCGCTTTTGCAAACCGCCGAAGGCAATTTCACCACCGGATCGAACGGATTCAACATTTCTACCAGCTATTCGTCGCAGGGCCTGAGTTTCTTCGTACTGATGCTGCTGTCGATCTTGCTGCAAGCGACCCTGATCGTCGCGACGCTGAACGATCTGGGCGGCAAGCCGCTCAGTCTCGGGGAATGTATCGCCACAGCGCTCAAAAAATTGCTGCCGCTGATCGGTCTGGGAATCGTGATGGGCCTCGGTATCGGATTTGGGCTGTTGTTCCTGATCATTCCCGGGGTCATTCTCTATCTGATGTGGATTGTTGCCACACCGGTGATGATGGCCGAGGATCGCGGGATTATCGATTCCCTCAAGCGCAGCGCGCAGCTGACCTCCGGGTCCAAACGGCTGATCTTCGTGCTGTTGCTGATTTTCGTGGTCATAACGACCGTCTTCGGATTGCTGGTCGCCTTTGTCGGGTCTCTCAGCACGCCGTTGCTGGTGCTCGTCACGCTGGCGATCAACACGATCAACGGAGCGCTTCAGGCGGCCGGGGTGGCCTCCATCTATGTCGACCTGCGCACTGCCAGGGAAGGCACCGACAGCAGCGCTCTTGCCGAGATTTTCGCCTGACGGTTACCGAGACCGGGAGAGACAGAAGCAACCAACCCTGTCCGAAAGGGCGCTTGGCTTCTTGATCCCGTTCGGTATAGGTTGCAAATTGCCATTCAATAGCGGGTGAATTTCCATGATCAAGCTGAACGTGAACGGACAGGCGAAAGCGGTGGAAGTGGATCCCGCGACCCCGATTTTGTGGGTGGTGCGCGAAAATCTGGGAATGACCGGCACCAAATTCGGCTGCGGCATCGCCCAGTGCGGGGCGTGCACCGTGCATCTCGACGGCAAGCCGGTGCGCAGCTGTTCAACCCCCATATCTGTCGCCGAGGGCAAGAGCATCACGACGATCGAGGGCATAGCCGGCGAAGACGGCACTTTGCACAGGGTGCAGCAGGCGTGGATTGAGGCGCAGGTGCCGCAATGCGGCTATTGCCAGTCGGGCCAGATCATGACGGCCACTGCCTTGCTGGCAAAGAATCCCAATCCCACCGACGCGCAGATTGATGCCGCCATGGCAGGCAATGTCTGCCGCTGCGGCATGTACAACCGCATCCGCCAGGCAATCAAGGCCGCGGCCGGGCAGCCCGTCACCAAGGAGACGGTGGCATGAGCAAAACAGAGACCGGCAGCCCGGAGAAAAAGGGCAAATGGACGCGGCGGGCCTTCATTGGCGCTGGCGTGGTGGCCGGCAGCGCGCTGGTTGTCGGCGTGGCCGTGCGCCAGGGCAATCCGGTCAACCGGCTGAATCCGCTACTGGCCAACGGGAAAGATGAGCGGCTGCTCAATGCCTGGGTCAAGGTCGATGCCGACAATATCGTCACCGCCGTCATCCCGCACGTCGAAATGGGCCAGGGTGTCTATACCGCGCTCGCCCAGATGCTGGCCGACGAGATGGACGCGGACTGGAACAGGGTGCGGATTCTCGAGGCGCCGGCGGACATGCAATATGTCTCCGATTCGATCGCCCGCGATTTTCTCGCTCCCGATCTCGAGGTCCCGGCCCTGTTCGAACCGACCGTCGCTGGCGGGATCTTGGAACTGGCGCAGGCCATGGGTCTGCAGTTCACTGGCGGCAGTTATTCGGTGCGCGCGACCGGCCAGCGAGCGATGCGCACCGCCGGTGCCGCCGCCCGCGAGATGCTGGTCGCGGCGGCAGCAAGCGAATGGCAGGTCCCGGCCGGGGAAATATCAACCGCCAACAGCATGATAACCCATGCCAGGAGCGGCAGTTCCGCACCCTTTTCGCAATTTGCACTCGCTGCGGCGGAGCAGAGCCTGCCCGCCAGGCCGACGCTGAAAACACCGGACAAATATACGATCATGGGCCAGCCGAAAGCGCGCCACGATATTCCGGAAAAGGTCGATGGCAGCGCGATCTTTGGCATCGACGCCAATGTGCCGGGCATGAAATATGCAGCGGTCAAGGCGCCCCCGGTGATCGGTGCAACGGTCGAATCCATGGACGCAAGTACCGCCAAAACCATGCCCGGCGTGCTGCAGATCCTCAATATGGGGGATTTTGTCGCCGTGGTCGCCGATGGCTACTGGCAGGCACAGCAGGCGCTGAGCAGCATCGACACAAAATATAGCAAGACCGAAGGCGACGGACTCGATCAGGAGGCGATCTTTGCTCGCTACGCCAGCCATCTCGACGACGCCGGCGAGGATGGCGGCGATAGCGAGACCGAGGAAGGCGATGTCGCGAAAGGCTTTGCCGACGCGGCGGTCAAAGTCGAAGCGGAATATAAGGTCCCGTTCCTCGCCCATGCCGCAATGGAGCCGATGAACTGCACCGCCTGGGTGCGCGACGGAAAATGCGATGTCTGGTCCGGTCATCAGGCGCCGGTCAAGGCGCGTCAGGCCGCCGCCGATGCTGCCGGTCTGCCGTTCGAGGATGTGACTTACCACAACGCTTATCTCGGTGGGGGCTTCGGGCGGCGGGCGCAAGGCGACTATATCGCCATGGCGACGCGAATCGCCAAGGCAACGGGCTATCCGGTCAAGATGATCTGGTCGCGGGAAGAAGACACTGCACAGGATTTCTACCGGCCGTCGGCAACCAGCCGGTTCCGGGGCGGGCTCGACAAGGATGGCAGACTGGTCAGCTGGGACAATATCCACACCCATCTGTTCGACCCGAAAGATGCGCCGACCGTGCCCTATTACAAGATCGCCAGCCACAAGATCCGCAAGGTCGAGGTGCCGATGCAGCTACGCTTTGGCCCCTGGCGTTCGGTCGACCACAGCCAGCACGGCTTTTTCATCGAGTCCTTTGTCGACGAACTGGCCCACGCCGCTGGCAAGGACGGCTATGCCTTCCGCCGCGAACTGCTGGCGGACTCGCCGCGCCATCTGAAGGTGCTCGACACCGCCGCGAAAATGTCCGGCTGGGACACGCCGCTGCCCGACAAGCACGGTCGGGGCATCGCCCTTGTGCCGTCCTTCGGGTCGATTGTGGCGCAGGTGGCCGAAGTCGACATGAGCGGCAGCAAGCCGAAGGTCACCAAAGTCTATGTCGCTGCCGATCCGGGCTTTGTCATTAACCCGGACGGCTTTACCGCACAGATGGAAAGCGCGATCGCCTATGGCCTGACCGCTGCGCTCTATGGTGATATTACGCTGGCCAGCGGCAAGGTCCAGCAAAGCAATTTCCACGACTATCCGATGCTCCGGATGGGCGAGATGCCGGCGATCGAGGTCGCGCTGATCAACGGCGATCACCAACATCTCGGCGGCGGCGGCGAGCCCGGCCTGCCACCGATCGCCCCCGCCGTGACCAACGCGATCTTTGCCGCCACCGGCAAGCGGATTCGCGAGCTGCCCCTCGCCAAACATGACTTTGCCTGATCGGAACCGAACCATGACCCCAGCCCGCACATTTGCCTGCCTGTCCGTTTTCCTGCTGGCCGCCTGTGGTGCCGATCCGGCCCCCGAACCGGTGGAACAGATCATCGTGCGCCAGCCCGACACCCCGCCGGCGGCGATCGCTGCTGCCGCTGTCGCTACCGCGGCTCCTACCAGCGCGCTGATTGCAGAAGGTAAAGCCGCCTTTGCCAATTGCTCCGTCTGCCATGCTGTCGCCAAAGGCGCACCCCATGGGGCCGGCCCCAATCTGTTCGGGATCGTCGGTAAGCCCGCTGGACAGGCCGCCGGCTTCGCTTATTCGGATGCGCTGAAGACGTCGGGGATCATCTGGACCGCAGCTGAACTGGACAGTTTTATCGCCGGTCCGGCGACCAAGATTCCGGGCACGACGATGATGGCCGGACCGATGGCGGATGCGGCAAAGAGACAGGCCGTGATCGCCTTTCTCGAAAGCAGCGACGCCAGTTGAACGAGCAGTCCGGCATCATGCTGGCGCTGCTCGCCGCCGGCCAATCCCGCCGGTTTGGCGATCAGGACAAGCTGAGCGCGATGCTGGACGACAAGATGCTCGGCCTGCACGCCGCCGAAGCCGGATCGGAAATGCCCTTCGCCGAAAAATGGGTCATCGCTCCGCCAGACCATCGCTGCGCGGCAGGATGGCGCGATCTTGGCTATCAGATCATCGCCAATGAAGACGCGGCGCAAGGCCAGGCGACCTCTGTCCGGATTGCCGCTGACCGCGCGATCCAGAGCGGAGCCTCCGGCCTGTGCATCCTGCTGGCCGATATGCCCTTTGTGACGGGCGATCATCTCGGCAAGCTGCTGGCCGCCTTTGCGACGTCCGGTGGCATTGTGGCATCCGCGCGCGACGGGCGCGCGATGCCGCCAGCGATTTTTTCCTTCGCCAAGCTGAAAGCGCTGACCTTGCTGCAAGGGGACGCCGGCGCTCGCGGGTTGCTGGCAGATGCCCGGCTGGTCGCCGGCGACGATCATCTGCTCATGGATATCGACACAGTAGAAGACCTGCTTCTGGCCGGGGGAAAGACGGAGAGACCAGGCTAGGTAGCCTTCATCCCCGGTCCAGTCGGCGACCCAGTTTGACAAAAAATACGATCAGGAACGGCACCAGCAGGAAGGACAGGACGACCTTGGCCGAACCCTGTCCCAGCAGCAACTGGCCGATCGGGCGCTCGCCGTAGAAAGCGATAGTGATGAAGATGACCGTATCGACAATCTGCGACAGGGCACTGGCAATAGCGGCGCGCAAAGCCAGCAATGCACCCTTCATGCTGGTCAGGCGGGAAAAGATATAGACGTTGAGAAACTGCGACACGCCATAAGCGATGATCCCGGCAAACATCAGCCGGGCCCCCTGCGACAGGATGATCGGAAAGGCTTCCTTGGCTGGCTCATACATGCCCGGATCGGTCGGCAGCGCCAGCACGAGCTGGATCAGCACAATCGCGGTGATCAGCGGAATGAAGCCGAAGCGGACCAGCCGGTTGGCCACGTCCCGGCCGTGCAGTTCAGCGACCGAACTCGACAGGACGACCAGCAGCAGAAACGGGAAAATCCCGGATTCCACCGCCAGTGGCCCGATCGCAACCTGTTTCGCGCCTAATATGCCCGCGATGCAGGTCATCCCGCCATAGAGGACCGCGAAGACGAACAGGGATCGCGGGATGAGATTGGTTTGTGCAGTTTCTGTCATCGCGAAGACCTAGCGCGGTCCGCGACGAAAAAAAAGAAATAGTCACGCGCCGCATTTTTTCTATAGGGAAAAAGAAACCGATTATATCAGATCGCGGCCCGGTGTCGCGCGACCGGGGGCAATTTGCAGAGACTGGCCGTTTATTGTGGCGCCAATGCCGGGAAGAACCCGGCTTATGCCGAAACCACCTTTTTGCTGGGCAAGACCATGGCAGCACGCGGCGTCGACCTCGTCTATGGCGGTGGTCGGCTTGGCCTGATGGGAATCATTGCCGACACCGTGCTGGCCGAGGGCGGACAGGTGCATGGCGTGATTCCGGAGATGCTGAAAGATCTGGAAGTGGCGCACAAGGGCGTCACGGAGCTGCACATCGTCCGGAATATGCACGAACGCAAGGCCAGGATGACCGATCTGACCGACGCCTTTGTCGCCCTGCCGGGAGGCGTCGGCACGATGGACGAACTGTTCGAGGCCTGGAGCTGGAACGCGCTCGGCTATCACAACAAGCCGTTCGCAATATTGAATATCGCCGGATATTGGGATTCGCTGATCGCCTTTCTGGACACCATGGCAGATCAGGGCTTTGTCTCCGCCGAACGGCGCAAGCATCTGATCGTGTCGGACGATATCGACGATTGTCTCGACCGCCTCGCCGCTGCCTGCACCGCTGAAGCCGGAAGCTTCAAATGGTGAAGCAAATGCCGCCCCCATCCGTGTCCGGAAGGCAGACATGATGCCAATCCTGACCAGCCTCGCCGGCATGGCGCTGATCCTGCTGATTGCCTTTGCCCTGTCGACCGGGCGGCGCAATATCCGGTTCCGCGTGGTCGGTGCCGCTTTTGCCCTGCAGGCCGGCATCGCCGTGATCGTGCTATATGTCCCGGCCGGCAAGCGGATCATCCAGGCAATGGCGTTCGGCGTCTCCAATCTGCTCGGCTATGCCTCGGCCGGTACCAATTTCATCTTCGGCCCGCTCGCCGATCCGACGATTGGCGGCAACAGCTTCGCCATTGCCGCCCTGCCGGTGATCATCTTCTTCTCGGCGCTGATCTCGATCCTCTATTATCTCGGCGTGATGCAGTTCATCATAAAATGGGTCGGTGGCGGCATCCAGAAGATCACTGGCATTTCCAAGGTGGAATCGCTCTGCGCCGCTGCCAATATCTTTGTCGGCCAGTCCGAATCGCCGCTGGTCATCCGTCCCTATCTCGCCAGCCTGACCCAGTCGCAGCTGTTCACCGTGATGAGCGTCGGCATGGCCGGCGTCGCCGGCACGATCCTCGCCGCCTATGCCGCGATGGGTATCCGCATCGACTATCTGCTCGCCGCCGCGTTCATGTCGGCACCGGGCGGCATATTGATGGCCAAGATCATCATGCCGGACAATCCCGAGGATCCGGCGCCGGAAGAACTGGTGATGGCGGTCGAATATGAAGACGAGAAGCCCGCCAATATCATCATGGCCGCCGGCATGGGCGCACAGACCGGGGTCAAGCTGGCAGTGGCAGTCGGCGCGATGGTGCTGGCCTTTGTCGCGCTGGTCGCGCTGGCCAATGGTCTGCTTGCAGGCGTCGGCGGCTGGTTCGGCTATCCCGAGCTCAGTTTCCAGCAGGTGATCGGCTATATTTTCGCGCCGATCATGTATCTGATCGGTGTGCCGTGGGACGAGGCGCTGGGGGCCGGCGGCCTGTTCGGCACCAAGGTCGTGCTCAACGAATTTGTCGCTTTCATCGAGCTCGGCAAGATGCAGGACGGCATCTCGCCGCTGACCAACGCGATCGTGATCTTCGCCCTGTGCGGCTTCGCCAATTTCAGCAGCATCGCCATCCAGCTTGCGGTCACCGGCGGTCTCGCGCCCAACCAGCGGCCGGTCATTGCCCGGCTCGGTCTGCGCGCGCTGGCGGCAGGTTCGCTGGCCAACCTGATGAGCGCGGCGCTGGCCGGCATATTGCTGTCGCTCGGCTGAGCGATCCCGATTGACAAACGCGCCCGAGGACACATTTTAAGAGCATGACCCAGACCGCAGACAGTTTATCCGCCGTTTCGCTCGCCCTGGCCGACCAGGATCCCGATGGCTTTGCCGACCGCATCGGTCGCAGCTTCGCCGACTGGGGCTTTGCGGTGGTCGCCGACCATGGCATCCCGGCAGAGCTGATCGCGCGGGCAGAGGCCATGTCGCGTGTCTTTTTCGCGCTGCCCGAGGATGTGAAGCGCGCCTATCATATCGCCGGCGGCGGCGGGGCTCGCGGCTACACCCCGTTCGGGACGGAGAGCGCCAAGGATTCCGATATCAGCGATCTCAAGGAATTCTGGCATATCGGCCGGGAGCTGCCTGCCGGTCACAGGTTCGAACCCTATATGCCCGCCAATGTCTGGCCAAAGGAACTGGACGGCTTTCGCGAAACCTATCTTGAAATGTTCGCCGCCTTCGACAAGGCGGGCGCACGCATTCTGGAAGCGATCGCCCGATATCTGGACCTTGCCCCCGATTTCTTCGTCGACACGGTGCGCGACGGCAATTCGGTGATGCGGCTGATCCACTATCCGCCGGTACCCGAGGATTCTCCCGCCGTCCGGGCTGGCGCGCACGAGGATATCAACACCATCACCCTGCTGATCGGCGCCGAGGAAGCGGGCCTCGAACTGCTCGACCGCAAGGGCAAGTGGCGCGCCGTCACCCCGAAGGCCGGCGAGCTGGCAGTGAATATCGGCGACATGCTGCAGCGGCTGACCAACAACCGCTTGCCGTCGACCACTCACCGCGTGGTCAACCCGGCCCCGGAGCGGCGCGGCTTCTCCCGCTATTCGATGCCTTTCTTCCTGCACTTCCGGCCAGACTATCTGATCGAGACGCTGCCCAGCTGCATCGACGCGGCCCATCCCGATCACTATCCGGAGTCGATCACCGCCCATGACTATCTGCAGCAGCGGCTCCGCGAGATCGGCCTGATATGAGGCCCAAAGCGGTCGGCATCAGTGGCGGCAGCTGTTCCGGCAAGACCACCCTGACGCGCAGGATATTCGAGAAGCTGGGCCCCGAGCAATGCGTCATCCTGCCGCAGGACGACTATTTTTTCGGGCTGGGCGATGCCCCCGCTGGCAAGGGCGGTCCCAATTTCGACCATCCCGATGCGGTGGATTTCGAGCAGCTGTGCGCGCAGCTGGAGCAGCTGAAAAAAGGCCAGGCGATTGACCGGCCGCTCTATGATTTCCCGACCCATATGCCAAAGGTCGAGACCGAGCGGACCGAAGCGCGGCCGGTGATCCTGATCGACGGCATATTGATCCTCCAGCACCAGCCGCTGCGCGAGCTTCTCGATCTCAGCATTTTCGTCGAATGCGATTCCGAAACGCGCTTTGCCCGGCGACTCGAACGCGACGTCCGCGAGCGCGGGCGCACGGCGCAATCGGTGCACGATCAGTTCGCCAATCAGGTCGGTCCGATGCACGACCTCCATGTCGAGCCATCAAAAGTTCACGCCGATATCGTGATAAATTCGCAACAGTGGGGACCCGCCTTCGACGACCTGTTCGAAAGCATCATGTCCCGAATATAACGCTGTAAAACAAGGGGATGGCTGACCAGCTCCTGACGGAAAATCCGATTTTCTGCCGGAAAAACGCATCCGGAACCCTGCCTAAAATAAATAAAATGCTGCACCGCGGCATTTCTCGTTTCACTTGAGACAAAACTGTCATTTATGGGTCCTAGAGACGGCCTGCTTTGATCTCACTGTCAATAGTTTGCAGTCGATCATCTTATGACATTTTTATTTTTCTAGTGGTTCATGAACGGGGAATTCATATCATGAAAATCAAATATCTTCTGGCTGCCAGCGTTGTCAGCCTGTCCACCGCCGGCCTGATGGCCGTGCCGGCAGCAGCGCAGCAAATCACCTCCGGTATTGAAGGAACGGTCAGCGATGAATCCGGCAATCCGCTGTCTGGCGCGACCGTGGTCGTCACCGACACCCGGACCGGCGCACAGCGCTCCATTTCGGCGGGCGCGTCCGGCCAGTTCCGGGCCGAAAGCCTGACCACCGGCGGACCGTACACGGTAACCGCTACTGCACCGGGTTATGAAGGCCAGACCCTTGAAAATGTCAGCATCAACCTGCAGGGCAACACCACGCTTGGCTTTACGCTGACCAGCGGCGCCAGCGAAAATGTGATCGTCGTCACCGGCGCACGGGTCGCGATTTCGCAGCTGGCAATCGGCCCCGGCCAGTCCTTCGGCGCAGCCGAACTGGGAACCTTCCCGACCCTGACCCGCGATATTCGCGACTTCATCCGCATCGATCCCCGCGTCAGCCTTGATCGCTCCGGTTCCAATGACCGGGTCAGCTGCCTCGGCGGCAATGACCGCGCCAACTCCTTCTCGGTCGACGGCATCATCCAGTCGGACGTTTACGGTCTTAACGGTACCCCCTTTGCCTCGCGCAACTCGCTGCCGCTGCCGTTCGACGTCATCGCCGAAACCTCGGTCGAATTCGCGCCTTATGATGTCGAATATAGCGCCTTTACCGGCTGCGCCATCAACGTCGTGACCAAGGCCGGCCAGAACCAGTTCCACGGCAGTGCCTTTTTCACCTATTCCGACAGCGGCCTGCAGGGCGACAAATTTGCCGACACAGACCTGACCATCGATCCGTTCAACGAGAAACGCTATGGCGCGACCCTGTCCGGTCCGATCATTCCGGATCACCTGTTCTTCTCGTTCGGCTATGAAGAAGCCAAACTGGGATCGTCGCAGGTTACCGGACCGATCGGTTCTGGTTTTGGTACCGAACTGCCGTTCGTGACCGAAGCGCAGTTTAACAATGTCTCCGACATCGTTCGCCAGAATTTCGGCATCGAGTCCGGTGGCATCACCCGCAATCTGCCGGAATCCAACCGCCGTTTCTTCGGGCGGCTCGACTGGGTGATCAACGACCAGCACCGTTTCGAGGCCACCTACCAGCGGCTGGACGAAACCAAGGTCAGCTCGGACGATGTCAGCACCTCGAGCCGCACCTATTCCGGTAACAACACTTTCTACAATTCGGGTACCGAATCGAACTATTATTCGGCTCGCCTCTACTCGAACTGGACCGACAATTTCTCGACCGAAATCCGGGCATCGCGTTCGGAAGTTCAGGATCTCCAGGATCCGGTTGGCGGCGGCGAGGCCCAGACTGGCAATCCGATCCCGCGGATCGTCGTCGGCGTGACCAACCCCGACAATGGCGAAACCGGTTCGCTGGTCTTTGGCCCCGGTTTCTCCCGTGCCGCCAATGACCTGAAGACCGAAATCAACCAGTTCAAGGTCAAGGCCGATCTGGAAGCCGGTGATCACAAGCTGACCCTGGGCGGCGAGCTCAACCAGACCAAGGTGTTCAACCTGTTCGTGCAGAACGCAACCGGAACCTTCACCTTTGCAAACGTTGCCGACCTGCAGGCCGGCCTGCTGGCTTGCGGTTCCAACACCTTCCCGACCGCCAGCCAAATTCAGGGTGGAGATCTCGCGAACTGCCTGACCGACAATGCTGCAGCAGGATTTTACGGCAATTTCTCGCGCTCCGGTGATGTCAATGTTGCCGCAGCCAACTGGAAACGCGGTCTGTTCTCCATCTATGCACAGGATGAATGGAAAGCCACCGACCAACTGACCCTGGTGGGCGGTGTTCGCGTCGACTGGCTCGACGGCGATGCACCGGATGCAAACCCGCTGTTCTTGGAGCGTTACGGCTTCACCAACGCCAATGCGTTCAGCAAGGTGGATCCCGTGCTGATGCCGCGTTTTGCTGCCACCTATGATATGTTCAACGATGGCTTCTTCAGCGATACGCAAATCCGCGCCGGCGTCGGTATCTTCACCGGTGGCGATCCCTCTGTCTGGCTGTCGAATGCGTTCCAGAACAATGGTTTTGGTGTGGGCCAAGGACAGACCGGGGTGCCAGGCTGCGTCCCCGCTGGCACCCAACTCGCCGTCCCGACCAACGGGGCAGCACCGACAGCGCCAACCTGTGCCGTCGACGACGGTATCGGTAAAGCCGCTGCAGGCGAAGGGGATGCCCAGTCGACCGACCCGAACTTCAAGACCCCAACGGTGCTGCGTGCCAATTTTGGCGTTTCGACCACATTCGGCACGGGCAACGGCGGTTTCTTTGACGACTGGAAGCTGAACTTTGACTATATCTTCAGCCGTTTCCGTAATCCTGCGGATTTTGTTGATCTTTCGCAAGTTGTTGATTTCAGAAAGGGGCTGAATGGTTTCACGGTTGATGGCCGGCCGATCTATGCGGCGATTGATCCGAATGCTGCTGGATGTAACGCTGCATTGGTTGGCACCGGTGGCCTTTCACCGACCTATGAAAATGTTACGGCCGCTTGTTTTAACACTCGCCGGGACGACGAAATCCAGCTGACCAATGGCAAGGCCTTCAACAGCCATGTCGCTTCGGTCCGCCTCTCCAAATATTGGAATGGCGGCCTGCTGACCGACAACGGCAGCGTCAGCTTTAACCTCGGCTATGCCTATACCAACGCCAAGAACAACCGCTACAATGCCAGCTCGACGGCAACCTCGAGCTACGATATTGTTGCCTCATTCGACCGTCAGAACAATGCAGTGGCAACTTCGGAATATGAATCGCGCCACAATATCACCTGGGCGATGAATTTCCGCGAGGAATTCTTCAGCGATCTCGCAACCCAGCTGGGCTTTGTCTTTGTCGCACGTTCGGGCCGTCCATACAGCGTGACCTTTGACAATGGTAACGTGTTCAACGACTCTGCATCGGGCAACGACAATGCGCTGCTTTACGTACCGACCGGCCTGACTGACCCCAATGTCGTCTATGTCGACAATGTTGTCGGCGGCAATGTGGTCCAGACGGCTGCCGATGCGGCTGCGGGTCTCGACAGCTATATCAATGCCAACAAGTGCATCGCGAAATATCGCGGACAGTCGATCCCGCGCAATAGCTGCCGCAATGACTGGTTCTTTGATCTTGATATGCGCCTGTCGCAGGAACTGCCCGGACCGGGTCGCCTGTTCGGTGTCGAAGACAAGATCCAGGTCTTTGCCGACTTCAACAATTTCCTGAACCTGATCGACAGCGGCGCCAACCTGTTCCGGTCGCGCAACTATACCACTCCGCTGATCACTGGCGGCGTCGATGCCAATGGCCGGTACGTGATGAAGGGCTTCAACCCCGACGATACCAACTTCCAGAACCTGTCCGCATCCTTGTGGCGGATCCAGCTGGGTGTTCGCTACGAATTCTAAGCGAACCAGAAGAGACAAAAAGAACGGCGGTGCTGAAAAGCGCCGCCGTTTTTCTTTACGGCTTCCGTGATGCAGGGGCCGCATAGGGTCGCGCAACGCTGGACAACCGTTTCCCTTGCGAAATCTTTACCGGTTCATGCTAGACAACCTGCGATCAACTTTTTGCGGAAACCAATATGCCAGACACCGATATTTCCCCGATTCTTGTAACCGGTGCCGCCGGTTTCATTGGCCATGCGGTTTCGACGCGACTGGTCGAGCGCGGGGAATCGGTGATCGGGATCGACAATCTCAACGATTATTATGATCCGGCGCTGAAGGCGGCCCGGCTTGCCAATCTCAATGCCCTGGACGGCTTCCGCTTTGCCGAAATGGACATATCCGATGCCGATGCCGTCAAGGCGCTGGTTGTGGACAGCGGCGTGCAGCGGATCATTCATCTCGCTGCCCAGGCAGGGGTGCGCTACAGTATCGACAATCCGTTCGCCTATCAGAAATCCAATCTGCAGGGCCATTTGTCGCTGCTGGAGGCCAGCCGCCATGCCGAGAATTTCCGGCACCTTGTCTACGCCTCCTCCAGCTCGGTCTATGGCGACAAACCGATGGGCGGCGTCGGCTTTACCGAAGACGAACCGGTCAATGACCCCGTCTCGCTCTACGCCGCGACCAAGCGATCCTGCGAGCTGATGAGCCAGTCCTATGCGAAACTCTACGGCTTTCCGCAGACCGGGCTGCGTTTCTTCACCGTCTATGGCCCCTGGGGCCGGCCCGACATGGCCTATTTCGGCTTCACCCGGAAGATTCTGGCGGGCGAACCGATCGAGGTCTACGGCGAGGGCAGGATGGCCCGCGACTTCACCTATATCGATGATATTGTCGACGGCATCCTCGGCGCGCTCGACCGTCCGCCGGAACCGCACAGCAACCGCATTCTCAATATCGGCGACAGCCGGCCGGTCGGCCTGATGGAGATGATCCGGACACTGGAGGAATCGCTGGGTATCGAGGCGCAGAAGATCATGCGCCCGATGCAGCCGGGCGACGTCACCGCCACCTTTGCCGATGTCTCAAAATTGCATGCGCTGACCGGCTATGAACCAAAAGTCATGCTGGAAGACGGCCTGCAGCGCTTTGTCCGCTGGTACCGGGATTTTTACGGCAATCTGCCGCCGGCCTGAGTCAGCGCGCCTCGGCGCGCAGCATGACCTGCTGGGCGACCAGTTTCAGCTGCTCGTTCACCCCGGTGTCCGCACAGACCCCGTCGCGGAACATGCCGCCCGATGCATTGATTCCCACACCGAGCGGTGTCGGCCAGCCGCGCAGCGAATGGACGATCGAGCGCAGCGCAGCAAGCGTGCTGCCGACTGCTTGCCAGCCATAGGCGGTGACGATCAGCCCGATCGGCAGGCCATCCAGATAGACGCGATCATCGGTCGCAGTTTCTTCGATATAGTCGATGGCATTCTTGACCAGACCAGAAACAGTGCCGTGATAGCCTGGGCTCGACAGGATCAGCCCGTCGGCGCGGCGCACCAGCGCGACCAGATCCTTGCCGGTCTGGTTGATTCCGGCCGGGTCGGAGCGATAATGCGGCAGCGCCATCATTCGATCCGATCCGAACAATTCGGTCTCCGCTCCTGCGGCTTCTGCGGCTTCGAGCGAAATCGCCAGCGCCATCTCGGTCGAGGAAACGGGGCTGGTCGTACCACCAAGGCCAAGGATGAAGGGTTTTTTTGTCTTGTCCACGGTGCTGCCATACCGAGGAATGCCCGGCAATTGCAACGGGCTTGTTTCTTAATTGACCGATTAAACCGGGCGGATTAAGACCGCCCCAAAGGCGGAGCGCTGCGAGCCCGCCTCATCCCCTCTGGCCAAAGGACAGTCCCATGCGCAAATTTACCGAAGAACAGCATATGTTTCGCGATGCCTATCGCCGTTTTCTCGCCGACGAGGTCGCGCCGCGGATGGACGAATTCCGCGAGGCGGGAATCGTCGACCGGGAAATATTCAGGAAAGCTGGCGATCAGGGCTTTCTGATGATCTGGCCGGACGAAAAATATGCCGGGATGGGCGACAATGATTTCCGCTACGAGCAGATCATCATCGAGGAAACCGCCCGGGCGGGCTGCGGCGAATGGTATAACACGCTGCACAGCCGGCTGGTCGGGCCCTATCTGAAGAATATCGGCAACGAGGAGCAGCGCGAGCGCTTCCTGCCGAAATGCGTCAGCGGCGAGACGATCCTCGCCGTAGCGATGACCGAGCCGGGCGCCGGCAGCGATCTGTCCGGCATGAAGACCATGGCGAAGGACATGGGCGACCACTGGCTGCTGAATGGTTCAAAAACCTATATTTCCAACGGCATCAATGCCGATGTCGTGATCGTCGCCGCCAAGATCGACGGTGTCGACGACAAGCATGCGATGGTGCTGCTGATCGTCGAGCGCGGCATGGAGGGCTTCGAGCGCGGCAAGAATCTCGAAAAGATCGGCCTGCACGCGCAGGATACCGCCGAGCTGTTCTTCAACGACGTCAGGATACCGAAGGAAAATACCCTGGGCACGCCCGGCAAGGGCTTCATCCACCTGATGGAGGGGCTGGCCGAGGAACGGCTGATCGCGATGGTCGGCTATGCCGCCTCGGCGCGGCGTGCCTTCGACGTGACCCGCGAATTTGTCATGGAACGAGATGTTTTCGGCAAGAAATTGTCGGATATGCAGAATACCCAGTTCAAAATGGCCGAAATGGATGCAAAAATCGACATGCTGCAGGTCTATGTCGACCATTGCGTCGAGATTCACAATCAGGGCGGGCTCAACGCCAATATCGCTGCGAAGGGCAAGATGCTGGGCAGCGAGATCGAATGGGAAATGGCCGATCTCGGGCTGCAGCTGCACGGCGGCGCCGGCTATATGAAGGAATATGAGATCAGCCGTATCTTCACCGACGCCCGCATGAGCCGGATCTATGCCGGATCGAGCGAGATCATGCGCTATATCGTCGGACGCGATGTTTTCAGCCAGAAATATCAATCGATCCTCGAATAGTTTATGGTCGGGGCGAACGAGGGAGAGGCGAGTCGCCTCTCTCCTCTAATTGACGTTTACGTAAACTGCTTGACTGTGCTGCAGTGCAACATTAGCATTGGTGGCAAGCCATTACATTCTTCCATCGAGAGGACCCCCTATGACCGAAGCCTTAATCTATGACGCCGTCCGATCGCCGCGCGGCAAGGGCCGCAACGACGGCAGCCTGCACGAAATCACCGCCCTCGACCTCGCCTCCCAGGTGCTGGCATCGATCAACGATCGCAATGAGCTCGAAGGCCATGAAGTAGAAGACATCGCCTTTGGCTGCGTCTCCCCGGTCGGCGAGCAGGGCGCGGTGATCAGCCGCATGGCCGCGCTCAAGGCCGGCTATGCCGACACCACCTCGGCGATCCAGGTCAACCGCTTCTGCGGGTCCGGTCTGGAAGCAGTCAATATCGCGGCCGGCAAGGTCTGTTCCGGCGAGACCGATCTCGCCATCGGCGGCGGCATCGAATCCATGTCGCGCATCCCGATGGGCAGCGACGGTCTCGGCGGCATGGCCGACCCGACTCTGGTCTTTCAGGAATATTTCGTGCCGCAGGGCATATCCGCTGATCTGATCGCCACCAAATATGGCTATAGCCGCGACGATGTCGACGCCTATGCCGTGGAGAGCCAGAAGCGCGCCGCCAGGGCGTGGGACGAGAATCGCTTCGCCAAGTCGATCCTGCCGATCCGCGATGTGATCGGCGAGGTCGTGCTCGACCGGGACGAACTGATGCGGCCCGAAACCGACATGCAGTCGCTCGGCGCACTTGGCCCCGCGTTCAAGATGATGGGCGAGCAGATGCCCGGCTTTGATGATGTCGCGATTCTGAAACATCCCGAGGTCGAGAAGATCAACCACGTTCACCATGCCGGCAACAGCTCCGGCATCGTCGACGGTTCGGCAGCGGTTCTGGTCGGCAACGAAAAGGCCGGCGAGAAATACGGCCTGAAGCCGCGGGCACGGATCGTCTCGATGGCGGCCATCGGTTCCGAACCGACGATCATGCTCACCGGCCCGGAATTTGCCGCCAAGAAGGCGCTGGAACGCGCCGGCATGACCGCCAGCGATATCGATCTGTGGGAACTGAACGAGGCCTTTGCTGCCGTGGTCCTGCGCTTCATGGATGCCATGAATGTCGATCACAGCGTGATGAACGTCAACGGCGGCGCGATCGCCATGGGCCATCCGCTCGGCGCAACCGGAGCGATGATCCTCGGCACGGTGCTCGACGAACTGGAACGAACCGGCAAGTCCACCGCTCTGACCACGCTCTGCATCGGCGGCGGCATGGGCATCGCCACGATCATCGAACGGGTGAACTGATATTTGTGCTCCGCGCTTGATGCGGAGCTCTGGAGGGCTGGCAACTGCCCTCTCGCCAACGCTCCGTATCCGATGCAGAGCACAGGATGAGACAGTAAGGAACAGAATATGACCTACGAAACATTCACCGTCGATATTGACAGCGACGGCATTGCCCTTCTCACCATCGATCTGCCCGGCCAGTCGATGAACGTCTGGAACCAGGCGCTGATCACCGATTTCAAGGCCTTCGTCGAGGACTTGATCAGCAACGACGCCATCAAGGGCGCCGTGATCACCTCCGGCAAGAAGTCCGGCTTCCTCGCCGGCGCCGATCTCAACATGCTTGGCGCTTCCAAGGCCGACAGCATGGCCGAAGCCTTCGAAAGCGCCTGGGAGCTGAACGGCATCCTGCGTCGCATGGAAACCGGCGGCCACAGCGCCAAGGACCTGCTCAAGGGCACCGCCCACGCCAAGCCGGTGGCCTGCGCGCTCAACGGCCTGGCGCTCGGCGGCGGTCTCGAACTGGCTCTGGCCTGCCACTATCGCGTCTGCGCCGACAATCCGAAAATCCAGCTTGGCCTGCCCGAAGTGCAGGTCGGCCTGCTGCCGGGCGGCGGCGGCACCCAGCGCCTGCCACGCCTGTCGGGTCTGCAGGCCGCGGGCATGATGATCATGATGGGCAATCCCGCCAATCCGCAGACCGCCAAGGCGCAAGGCTTTATCGATGAAGTCGTCCCAGCGGACGAAGTCGTCGCCAAGGCCAGGGAATGGGTCAAGGCCAATCCCAAGGCGTCCGCGCCATGGGACAAGAAGGGCTATAAATTCCCCGGTGGCGCCGGTTCGATGGACCCTCGCGCCGTGCCGCTCTATCTCGGTTCCTCGGCCATCGCGCTGAAACAGAGCAAGGGCAATTATGAAGCGGTAAAGGCGATCCTGTCGTGCCTGTACGAAGGCTCGATGCTGCCGATCGACACCGCGCTGCGCGTCGAGAGCAAATATTTCACCAAGCTGCTGAGCGGTCCTCAGGCGAAGAATATGATCCGTACCCTGTTCATCAACAAACAGGCTGCGGAAAAAGGCGCCGCCCGTCCCGAGGGCGTCCCGAAATCCGAGATCAAGACTGTCGGTGTGCTCGGTGCCGGCCTGATGGGCTCGGGCATCACTCATGTCACCGCCAAGGGCGGCATGAACGTGGTGGTTCTCGACCGCAATATGGAAGAGGCGCAGAAGGCGATCGCCTACAGCCAGAAGATCGTCGACAAGAATGTATCGCGCGGCAAAATGACCAAGGAGAAAGCCGAGGCTTTCATGGCGCGGATCACCCCGACCGACAATTATGACGATCTGAAGGATGTCGACCTGATCATCGAGGCGGTCTTCGAACGGCCCGATGTCAAGGCGGACGTGATCAGGAAAACCGAGGCGGTGATTGGCAAGGACGTGATCTTCGCGTCCAACACCTCGACCCTGCCGATCACCGACCTCGCCAAGAACAGCGAACGGCCCGACCAGTTTATCGGCATGCATTTCTTCTCGCCGGTCGAGAAAATGCCCTTGCTGGAAATCATCCCCGGTGCCAAAACCGGCGACAAGGCGCTGGCCGTCGCGCTCGACTATAACGCGAAGATCCGCAAGGTGCCGATCGTGGTCAAGGACGTGCGCGGCTTCTACACCAACCGCGTCTTCCCGCCTTATGCCAATGAAGCGATGCTGATGGTCGCCGAGGGTGTCAAACCGGCGCTGATCGAAAATGCCGCGGTCGCCATGGGCATGCCGATCGGCCCGCTGGCGGTGGTCGATGAAACCACGCTGCAGCTCGGCTATGATATCATGACGTCAACCAAGGAAGAAATGGGCGACGCCTATGTCCCGAGCGGTACCGAGCAGCTGATGGACATCATGGTCAACCAGATCGACCGGCGCGGGAAACGCTTTGGCGGCGGCTTCTACGAATATGCCGAGGACGGTTCGAAGAAATTGTGGCCCGGCCTGGCCGAGCATTTCCCGCTGGCTGAGGAACAGCCGGATGTCGAAGAGGTCAAGCAAAGGCTGATGTTCATCCAGCTGATCGCCACCGCGCAATGCTATGACGAGGGTGTGGTCTCCGACCCGCAATCGGCCGATCTCGGCGCGATCTTCGGCTGGGGCTTTGCGCCCTGGACCGGCGGTCCGATGAGCCATATCGACACGATGGGCGTCGACAATTTTGTTCGCATCGCCGACAATCTGGCGCAGAAATATGGTGAAAGATTCAAGCCGCCAACGAGCTTCCGCAAGAAAGCGGGTGCCGGCGAGAGCTTTTACAAGGCGGCTTAGGCTGCTGCCTCAGACGAAAAGAAAGGGCTCCTTCGGGGGCCCTTTTTTTGACCGTCAGGAAAGACGACTGGCAAGCGTGTCGACTTTTTCGGTCAGCTGCTCGATCTGCCGGGACAGGGCAGCGAGCGTGGTGCCGTCAGCCGCTTCGCCTTCCGGATGAGCACCATAATGCGCCCGGAACAGCGCGACCATATCGTCGACCACCGGCTGCTGGTCGCGGGTGCTGCGATCGGCCTCCATCGTCATTTCGATCGAGCGGGCGCTATATTCGAGACTGCCGTAGAATATGTCGCGCGCCTGCCAGAGCACCGCGTCCGCACGCAGCTCGCCGCGATCCTGTCCGCGCAGGAACAGCCGGTCGAATACCGCCACATAATGGCGCAGATGGTCGCGCGAGACGCTGACCTCGCTATTGTTGCGGCGCAGGGCGAAGGTCAGGTTGATGAAATCGGCGTTCACGATCACGGTATTGAGATGATAATGTGCCAGTGCGCGCAGACGGCCAAAGAAATCCGTGGCTTGCTCTGCCGCCATCACGTCTTCGGCTTCCAGGGTCAGCCCGTCCCAGAATTGTTGCAGCACCGCCAGCATCAGTTCCGCCTTGGAATCATAATAGCTGTAGATCGTGCCCTCGCCGATTCCGGCGCGGCGGGCAATTTCCTGCATCCGGGCCCCGTCGAAGCCGTGATTCACGAAGATGGTCCGGGCCGCCTCCAATATGGCCCGCTCCTTGCGCTCCAGCTTGGCGCGCTGGGTTTCCGAAGGGATTGCTTTTGAAGCCATGGATTGTCTCTTTATGAACTTGACTCGATAATATCGAGTGCTATTCAATTAGCCTTTATGGACTCGCCGTGTCAAATGGCGAATGGTTCACACGATCAAATCGGAAAGAGGCGCCCCACCCATGCCCCAGTTTAAATCGAAGATCGCCGTCGGCTCCGACAGTTACGAGCAGAATCGCAAGGACATGCTGGCGCTGATCGATCATCTGCGCAATCTTGAACAACGGGCGGTGGCGGCATCGGAAAAACGCCGGCCGACCTTCGAAAAGCGCGGCCAGCTGACTCCGCACGAGCGGCTGAAACGGCTGCTTGATCCCGGCATGCCCTGGCTGCAGCTCTATAATATGGCCAATTATCTGGTCGAGGACGACAATCCCGAAACCAGCATTCCGGGCGGCAGCGCCATCCTCGGCATCGGTTTCGTCAAGGGCGTGCGCTGCATGATCTGGGTCGACGACAGCGGCATTCGTGCCGGTGCCGCCACCGCAGGCGGCTGGGATGCCAGCAAGGGCGCTCAAAAAATGGCGCAGCAGTTCAAGCTGCCCTTCATCCATCTGGTCGAGAGCGCCGGTGCCAATCTGATGGAATATAAGGTCGAGCTCTGGGCCCATGGCGGCATGTTGTTCCGCAATCTCGCCTGGCTGAGCGCAGCGGGTATCCCGACTATGGTCGTGCTGCACGGCCCGTCCACGGCAGGCGGTGCCTATATGCCCGGCATGTCGGACTATGTGATCGGCGTGCGCGACAATGGCATGGCGGCGCTGGGCGGCGCCGCGCTGGTCCACGCAGCAACCGGCGAAGTGGCCGACGACCGCGAACTGGGCGGCACCGAAATGCACGCCTCGACCACCGGCAGCGTCGAATATCTCGCCGATGACGATGCCCACGGCATTGCCATCGCTCGCGAGACCATGGGCCGGCTCGACTGGAACAAGAACAGCACGCCGATCCGCCGCAACGATTATGAGGAACCCCTCTACGATATCGACGAGATCGCCGGGATCGTACCGATCGACTATACCACGCCCTATGACGTCCGCGAGGTCGCCGCGCGGATCGTCGACGGATCCGATTTCGAGGAGTTCAAGGCACGCTATGGGCCGAACACCGTCTGCATGCAGGCGAGCATCATGGGCCATGCGGTCGGGCTGATCGGCAACAACGGCCCGTTTGATCCGGAAGCGGCTGCCAAGGCCACGCATTTTTTCCAGCTCTGCGACCAGTCGCAGCTGCCGATCATCTTCCTCAACAACACCACCGGCTATATCGTCGGCACCGAATCCGAGCACAAGGGCATGATCAAGCTGGGCAGCAAGATGATCCAGGCCGTATCCAATGTCCGGGTGCCGAAACTGTCGCTCTATATCGGCGCGAGCTTTGGCGCCGGCAATTACGGCATGAGCGGCACCGCCTTCGAACCCGATTTCCTGTTCAGCTGGCCCAATGCCAAGACCGGGGTGATGGCCGGCGCGTCGGCCGCCAACACGATGAGCCATGTTGCCCGGGTGCAGGCCAAGCGCAAGGGCGAGGAACCGGATGAGGAAGCGATCACCAGGCAGGAACAGCGGATCAAGGATATTTTCGAAGCGCAGGAAAGTGCCTTCTTCACCTCCGGCCGGGTGCTCGACAATGGCGTGATCGACCCGCGCGACACCCGCAAGGTGCTGGGCTTCGCGCTGGAAACGATTTTCGAGGCGCAGAACCGCACGCTGCATCCCAATGCCTTCGGGGTGGCGCGGATATGATTGGGGTTCTGGAACATTGCGTGTTCCCCCGCGAAGGCGGGGGTCCATCTCGGACACATGCGTCAAGCACAGAGGGTCGCGAGAAAACCCGACCATCGCGTCTGGAGACAAGGGCAGGAGATGGATCCCTGCCTTCGCAGGGATACGAACTATGACAAACCTCCCCGAAACCAAAACCCTCGAACTCGAGCTCCAGCAGGGCTGGCTGACCATCTGGTTCAACCAGCCGGACAATCGCAATGCGCTGAGTGACGCCTTGGTCGCAGAACTGGCCAACGTGCTGAAAGGCGTACGCGACGACCGCTCGGTGCGCGGCATTACGCTGCGCGGACGCGGCGGGGTCTTTTGCGCTGGCGCGGACCTGAAGAATTTCAAGGAGAATTTCCAGCAGAGCGGTGACCGGGCAGCGATCATCACGATGTCGACCGGCGCGGCGGAGATTTTCGACCTGGTCAACACCGCTCCACAAGTGGTGATCGTGCTGATCGAGGGCGCGGCGATGGCCGGCGGCTTTGGTCTGGCCTGCTGCGCCGATGCCGTGATCTGCGAAAGCGGCGCCCGCTTCGCGATGACCGAGACTGCCATCGGCGTGACGCCGGCGCAGATCTCACCCTTCGTGATCCAGAAGCTCGGCTATGCCACCGGCCGCAGGCTAATGCTGACCGCGGCGCGGTTCGACGGCAGCGAGGCGCACCAACTAGGCTTTGCCGACTTTGTCGCCGACGATGTCGCCGGACTGGAAGCGATCGAGATGCAGCTGCGCAAGCAGGTGCTGGGCTCCGCGCCCGGTGCGATCGCGGCCACCAAGGAGCTGCTCGGCCAGATCGCCGGCAAACCGCGCGACGAGGTGGTCCGCCTCGCCGCCGAGAATTTCGCCGACCGCGTGGTCAGCGAAGAGGCCAAGGAAGGCGTCGCCAGCTTCTTCGAAAAGCGCAAGCCGAACTGGGTCGTGAAACCGGAATGAACAGATGTTTGGAAATTCTGCCGTTCGTCCTGAGCCTGTCGAAGGACAGCTGGCGCAATGCCATGCTTCGACAAGCTCAGCATGAACGGGGTGAAGGAAAATGAAATGACAAGAATCAACACCCTCCTGGTTGCCAATCGCGGCGAAATCGCCTGCCGGGTCATGCGCACCGCCAAGGCACAGGGCATGCGCACGGTTGCGGTCTATTCCGATGCCGATGCCAAAGCCCCCCATGTTCAGATGGCGGACGACGCGGTGCGCATTGGACCAGCTCCGGTCAATGAATCCTATCTGCTGGTCGACAAGATCATCCAGGCGGCAAAGGATACCGGCGCCGATGCGATCCATCCCGGCTACGGCTTCCTTTCGGAAAACGCCGCCTTTTCCAAGGCCTGCGCCGATGCCGGCATCATCTTCGTAGGCCCGCCGGAAAAGGCGATCGACGTAATGGGCGACAAGGCCCGCTCGAAACGGGCGATGATCGCCGCCGGCGTGCCCTGCGTGCCCGGCTATCAGGGCGATGATCAGGCGGACGACGTGCTGATCGCCGAAGCACAGAAGATCGGCGTGCCATTGATGGTCAAGGCCGCAGCGGGCGGCGGCGGCCGCGGCATGCGGCTGGTCCATGACCTGTCCGACGTACCCAATGCGATCAAGCTGGCGCGTTCGGAAGCGGAAAATGCCTTTGGCAATGGCGAGCTGATCCTCGAGAAAGCGATCATCAAGCCGCGCCATGTCGAGATCCAGGTCTTTGCCGACAGCCACGGCAACACCATCCATCTCGGCGAGCGCGACTGTTCGGTGCAGCGGCGCCACCAGAAGGTGATCGAGGAAGCGCCCTGCCCGGTGATGACGCCGGAATTGCGCGAGCAGATGGGCGCGGCAGCGGTTGAGGCGGCGAAGGCGGTCGACTATGTCGGCGCCGGCACCGTCGAATTTCTGCTCGACCAGTCGGGCGAATTCTATTTCCTCGAAATGAACACCCGGCTGCAGGTCGAGCATCCGGTGACCGAGGAAGTGACCGGACTCGATCTGGTCGGGCTGCAGCTGAAAGTTGCGTCAGGCGACTTGCTGGGCCTCGAACAGCAGGACATCACGCTCACCGGCCATGCCATGGAGGTCCGGCTCTATGCCGAAGACCCGGCGGACGATTTTCTGCCGAGCACCGGTCCGGTCCATCTGTGGAAGCCGTCGGACCTGTCGCGGGTCGACAGCGGCATCCGGACCGGCGGCGAGGTTTCGCCCTTCTACGATTCGATGGTTGCCAAGATCATCACCCACGGTGCCACCCGCGACGAGGCGCGGCGGCGGATGATCAAGGCCCTTTCGGAAACCGCGCTGTTCGGTCCAAAGACCAACCGCGATTTCCTGATCGATGCGCTGGACAAGCCGGACTTTGTCAGTGGCGAAGCGACCACCGCCTTTATCGCCGAAAATTACGGCGAGGACGGAGTCGATCTCGGCACCCATGATTTCGCCTCCTATGCCATCGCCGCGGTCATCCACCACAAGCTGCGACAACAGGCGGCCCACAGGCTGGCGCTCAACGTCAATCCGGAGATGCTCGACTGGTCGAACACCGGCGCGCTGGAGACCGTGGTGCAATATGCCGAAGGCGAGGCCGCCCAGACCGTCCATGTCCATGTCGACCGGCCCGGCGAGTATCGGGTGATCGCGGGCGAGGACAAGGCCTCGGTCACACTGATGAGCCTGACCGCCGACCATGCGAAGCTGCGGGTCGATGGCCGCACCGTCGAGGCGATCTATTATGACGATCACCGCACCCTCTATCTGGCGCTGCCGACGCGCTCGCTGACGGTGACCGACCAGACCGGTCTGAGCGCCATGGAGGATGCCGGTGGCGGCGGCACCGTGGTCGCACCGATGCACGGGCTTTTGCTCGAGATCCTGGTCGAGGCCGGCGCACGGGTTAGCAAGGGCGACAAGCTGGCGGTGCTCGAGGCGATGAAGATGCAGCACGAGATTCTCGCCCAGATTGACGGCACCGTGGACACAATCGCCGCAACTGCTGGCAAGCAGATCGCGGCCGACGACCTGATTCTGGAGATTGTCGCGGATGAGGAAGCGGACGAAGGTTGATACAGTCCGTTAGCCCTGAGCCGACCAAAGGATGTCAGAGGCATACCGTTAGTGGTGAGCCTGTCGAACCACGCCTCTCGTCGCTAGGCGCCCTTCGACAGGCTCAGTGCTAACGGCAGGGGGAGACATACAATGAACAACAAGATCTGCGATCTGCTCGGCATCGAATTCCCGCTGGTTGCCTTCTCGCATTGCCGCGATGTCGTCGCCGCCGTGTCCCGCGCCGGCGGCATGGGCGTGTTCGGCGGGGTGAACTGCTCGCCGGAGACGCTGGAAGAGGAACTGAGCTGGATCGACGCCCATGTCGACGGCAAGCCTTATGGTCTCGATATTATCGTCCCGAACAAGGTCGAAGGCAAGGGCGAGCAGCTCGACCCCGAAGCCGTGCTGGCAGCGCTTCCCCAGGAACATAAGCGCTTTACCAATGACATAATGCAGCGTCATGGCGTCGACCCCGCCCGTATCGCGGAGGATATCGAGGCGGTGCGCCGCGAGCAGGTCGCCTTTACCGACAATCTGCGCGGCGGCACGGCGGCGGCGCTGCTCGAGGTTGCCTTTCGCCATCCGATCAAGCTGATTGCCAATGCGCTGGGGATCCCGCCGCAGGTGATGCTCGACATGGGCCGGAAGCATGGCGTGCCCGTAGCTGCCCTGGTCGGCACGAAAGACCATGCGATGAGCCAGGTCGCGGCCGGAGTCGATATCATCATCGCCGTCGGCGGCGAGGCCGGTGGCCATACCGGCGAGATTTCGACGATGGTGCTGATTCCCGAGGTCTGCAATGCGCTGGCGCAGATCGGCGACGAGACGCCGGTGCTGGCCGCAGGCGGCATCGCCACCGGCGCGCAGATGGCGGCCGCCATGGCCATGGGTGCCAGCGGCGTCTGGTGCGGGTCGGTCTGGCTGACCACGGTCGAGGCAGAAACAAATCCGGTGGTGAAGGCAAAGATGCTCGCCGCCAGCTCGCGCGACACGGTGCGGGCGCGTTCACGCACCGGCAAGCCCTCGCGGCAGCTGCGCTCACCCTGGACCGATGCCTGGGAAGCGGAAGGCGCGCCGACCCCGCTGCCGATGCCGCTGCAGTCACTGGTCGCCGAACCGCCGCTCAGGGTAATCGACAAGCTCAGCCAGGGTGACAGCCAGGGCGCGAAGGATCTGGCGACCTACTGGGTCGGCCAGGGCGTCGGCCTGATGAACGAGCCAATGACCGCCGGCCAGGTGGTGCAGGGCTTCAAGGAAGATTTCCTGACCGCCTATGAGCGGCTCTCGGCCAGTCTCGCCGACTGACCACCCCTATCCATCCTGCGCTTGTCGAAGCCCCGATCGCGCCATATGCTCCGGTCAGCTTCGCTCGAACGAAGCGGGGATGAGGATGGCATGACAGACACAACACAACCGCTGGCCGGGATCCGGGTCGTCGAATTTTCCACCATGATCACTGCCTCGCTGGCGACGATGATGTTCGCCCAGCAGGGGGCCGACGTGATCAAGGTCGAACCGCCCGGGATCGGCGATCCGATGCGCTGGCTGGGCAGCCAGAAGGGAGGAATCTCGGGCCTGTTCCACAATTGCAACCAGGCCAAGCGCTCGATCACCCTCGATCTCAAGTCGCCCGCCGATATTGCCAGCGCCCGCGAGCTGTGCCTGCAGGCGGATGTGGTGATCCACAATTACCGGCCGGGGGTGATGGACCGGCTGGGACTGGGCAGCGCTGCCCTGCGCGAAGCGAAGCCCGGCCTGATCTATTGCGCGATCACCGGCTTCGGTCACGAAGGGCCGCTGTCGAACCGCCCGGCCTATGACCATGTGATGCAGGCCATGGCCGGCTTCATGACCCTGCAGGGCCATCCTGGCGGCTTCGCCTATGTCAAGACGCTGATCTGCGACAAGATCACCGCCTATACCGCGGCGCAGGCGATCACCGCCGCGCTCTTTGCCCGCGAACGCAGCGGCAGCGGCCAGCATATCGACCTGTCGATGCTGGAAAGCTGCATCGCCTTTCTCTGGCCCGACGGCGGCATGCACCTGACGCTGAAGGGCGAGGATGTGGCCCATGGCGCACCCTTTGCCGACTATTATCAGCTGCCGCTGCGCTCGACCGACGGCGCCATCGCCTATGCGGCGATGACCGACAGCCATTGGGATGCGGTGTTCGATCTGGTCGGTCGGCCCGACCTGAAAGGCGAGGAAAAATACAAGGGACTGGCCAATCGCAGCGTCCATATGGCCGAGCTGGCCTCTATCATCGCCGGCGAGAAGCCCAATCTGACGAGCGCGGAAATGGTGGCAATGCTGGCCAGCAAGGATGTGCCGGCCGCTGCCTGCCTGTCGCTGGAAGACTTGCCCGCCGACCAGCAGGCGCTGGCCATGGGCATTTTCGAACAGTGCGAGCATCCCCTTCTCGGGCCCGTGCAGCATGTCACGCCGCCGGCCCGCTTCGGTGGCCGCAAGCTGGCCCCCTGCGGCCCCAGCCCGGCGCTCGGTGAACATGGCGAAGCGATTCTGGCCGAACTGGCTGCCCGCCCGCAGCCATAGAGCGGATCAATCGACTCCCGCCTTCGCCATCTGGTTGCGTAAATCTGCGATCCGGCTATTCTTTCCAGAAAAATATAAGGAGAGAATCGCATGACCTGGCAGATGGCCGATATCTGGGAAAATATAGCCGAGGCGATACCCGACAAGCCCGCGATCGTCGATGGCGACAAGCGCTACAGCTGGGCAGACTATGAAAATCGCGCCGCCAGGGTGGCGCAGGTGCTGACCGACCATGGGCTGAAGCCGGGCGCAAAGCTGTCGATCTATTCCTATAATGCAGCAGAATATCTCGAGACGCAGTTCGGGGCGTTCAAGGCGCGAATCTGCCCGGTCAATGTCAACTACCGCTATCTCGAGGCAGAGCTGACGCATGTGATCAACAACAGCGACAGCGAGGCTTTGGTCTTCCAGGCGCAATTCGCGCCGCGCGTCGCCGCGATCCGCGACCAGCTCGATCAGGTCAGGCTGTTCCTCGAGATCGACGACGGATCGGGCGAACATCTCGAAGGTGCGGTGTCCTACGAACAGGCGCTGCAGGCCGCTGAGCCGATGCCGGTGATTGAGCGGTCGGACGATGATCTCTACATGCTCTATACCGGGGGCACTACCGGCATGCCCAAGGGCGTGATGTATGATCAGAAGACATTTGCCAGCCGGCTGCTCGCCAAGGGTTTCGAAATGCGGATGATGGAACCGCCTGCGGACGCATCGGGCTTTGGCCCGCTGGTCCGGCAACTGCACGAGCTCGGCGCAACCCCGCGCGCCATTCCCGCCTGTCCGCTGATGCACGGCACCGGCATGTGGATCGGAGCGATGATCCCGCACAGCCTGGGCGGCTGCGTGGTCCTGTTCAACAACAGCCATTTCGACCCTGCCGCGCTCTGGCAGCTGGCGGCGCGAGAAAAGGTCACCGATATCACGATCGTCGGCGATGTCTTTGCCAAGCCGATGCTCGCCGCGCTGGATGACGCCAAGGCCGAGGGGCAAGTAGCTGATTTATCATCTCTTCTGATGATGGGGTCCTCCGGCGTGATGTGGTCGACCGAGGTGAAACGCGGGCTGCTCGCGCATCTGCCGCACATGGCGATCGTCGACAGCATGGGTTCGACCGAGGGCAGCATGGGCACGGCGATCACGACGGTCGAAAATATCGACGACAGCCAGACCGCGAAATTCGAGCTCAACCCGACGACCGTGGTGCTGACCGAGGATGGCAAGCCCGTGACACCCGGCTCCGGTGAAATGGGGCTGATCTGCAACGGCGGGATGGTGCCGCTCGGCTATTATAAGGACGAAGCGAAAAGCGCGGAGACCTTCCGGACCTTCGACGGCGTGCGCTATTCGATTCCGGGCGACTTTGCGACGGTTGAGGCGGACGGCTCGATCACCCTGCTCGGCCGCGGCTCCGCCTGCATCAACAGCGGCGGTGAGAAAATCTTTCCGGAAGAGGTGGAAGAAGCGCTGAAAACGCATGAATCGGTCTATGACTGTCTGGTGGTCGGCCTGCCCGACGACCGCTTTGGCCAGAAGGTGACCGCCGTGCTGTCGATGGCAGACGGCTTCCGCTTCGATGAAGCGGCGCTCGCCGAACATGTCCGCACCCGGCTGGCTGCCTACAAGTCGCCTCGCGCCTTCATCCTGGTCGACGAGGTACCGCGCGCGGCCAATGGCAAGGCAGGTTACAAGGCCGCCAGGGACATTGCGCTGCAGCGTGTGCAAATAGCGGCATAGACCTCGGATACGGTTGCTGCTGACAGATCATTCTTCCGGCCGGTCATTGACGGACCAGCCGCACAGGCCCCATGGCCGTCCGATGCTGGTCGAGCTGATTCACAATCCCGCGTCGGGCACATTTGACGAATTCCGCCTGGATGTCCTTTCGCGCGCGTTTCAGGCATGCGGAGCCAGAGTCAGGCTGGGCCGGACCGAACATGACGGGCAGTTCGAAATTTTTCCGGAGTCCGACCTGATCTGCATATCCGGTGGAGACGGGGCACTGCGTCTGGTTGTCGCGTCGATGGCGAGGGCCGGTCTGGCAAAGCCGCTGTGCGTCTACCCCGCCGGAACCGTCAATCTCGTGGCCCGGGAACTGGGCTATTCCGCCGACCCGGAACGATTTGCCCGGGAGGTCATGGCGGGCTTTCTCGCCGGAAAAAGCGCACGGCTGGCGGCACCAACCGTCACCAGCGACGGCCAGCCCTTTGTCGCCTGCATCAGCGCCGGGCCGGACGGGCAGGCGGTGGCGCGGCACAGCCCGGCGCTGAAGAAGCGGATCGGCGGTGCCGCCTATGCCTGGGCGATGGTGCGGCTGCTGGCAGACTGGCCGCGGCTGCATTTTTCGCTGACAGTGGACGCGGCTGACGGCAGCCAGAGTGTGCTTTCAAGCGCTGCCTTTTACGTGATCAAGGCCCGCCACTATGCCGGCAGCTGGACGCTGGCTCCGGCGGCGACGATGGCGTCGGATATTTTCCATATTGTGTCACTGAGCCGGGCGCGGCGCCGCGATTTCATCCGCTTTCTCGTGACCGTCGCGCTTGGCCGTGATCCGGCGCAGCTGGCCTTTGTCAGGACGCTGCCGGCCCGTCGCCTAACGATAGCGGCCGAGGATGAACCCTCGCGACTGGCCGCCTTTCAGGTCGACGGCGACATGATGCCGGTACAGGCCCGCGAAATCAGGATGAGCGAAGCGGCCGTCACCTACTGCCTGCCGCTTCCGGAATGATTCACGCTTCCTGCGCAGCCCCGCAATGCGCGGCGATCAGGTCAACCATTTCCGGCAATTTGCTCGGCGGCAGATCATGGCCCATGCCCTCGACCAGTTCAAAGCGTGCCCCCTTGATATTGGCCGCGATATCCCTGCCGCAGGCTGGCGGAATGAGCGGATCGTCGGCGCCATGGATGACCATGGTTGGCACCTTGATCCGGTTGGCCACCGGCCGCAGATTGCCGGTATCGATGATCGCTGCCATCTGGCGTTTCGGGCCGGCCGGATAGAAGGCGCGTTCCTGCGCCAGTTTCATCATCGCACGCCGTTCTTCGGGACGGTTGCGCCCTTCCTCCGACGCGATCAGCGCCGAGAAGGCAAGACCCAGTTCCAGCGCCTCGTCGGGAGTTCGCGCCTTGGCCCGGGCCGTCTGCATCAGCACCCGGCGGACATCGGCATGAGCCCCAGGCAGCCCGGGCCCGTTGGTCGAAGACATGACCGGCGTGAAGGACAGGACCCGGTCCGCATGGTCCGCGGCGATCAGCTGGCCGATCATGCCGCCCATCGAGGCGCCGACGATATGCGCCTGTTCAATCTCCAGCGCGTCGAGAACGCCGACCGCGTCCCGCGCCATATCGCTCAATGTATAGGGCGCCATCTGCCTCCGCGGGAACAGGCGTTTGGTGATCAGCTGGCGGATCGGGTTGGGCCCGCGCACGCCATCAAATTTATAGGACAGGCCGACATCCCGATTGTCAAAGGTGACGACCCGAAAGCCCTTTTCGACCAGCCCGTTGACGAAATCCATCGGCCAGTAAATCAGCTGCGCCGTATAGCCCATGACCAGCAAAATTGCCGGATCTTCCGGATTGCCGTGGTCTTCGACTTCAATATTGATGCCATTGGCGATGACTTGCATTGGGTTATCCCGCTTGGTCCTGAAAAAAGGATCAGTACCAGAAAGCCCCGACGTTACAAGAAGCGCCGCGCCCTAGGCTAGGGCCGTTCGGCCCGGTCTGGCGGACCGCTATCATTCTGCGCGATGGTGCGGCTGGCACCAACGGCTACGGTACCCAACCGGGCGACCTGATGGTCGTCGTCGACCACCGCCCGCGCCGCCAGGATGGGCGGCACTCCGATCGCCTGCGCCGACAGGGTACCGATGCGGAGGCTATATTGGCCGTAGGGCACGCCATCGAACAGGAAAAAGCCGTCAAATTCCGTCTCGGTTTCCCGGACGACGCGGCCAGCGCTGTCGACCAGTTCGAGGCCGACACCGGCAAGCGTACCGCCGCCGCTACGGATCAGCGTTCCCTCGACCTCACCGGCGCTGACCAGCGGCAGCTCGACCGTTGTCGCGACGCCGGGCCGGGGCGTGATCACGATGCCCGGCAGCGCCGGCTGGATATAGGGGCTGGGCAGGCTGCTGCTGTCTATCCCGATCAGTACAGGCCGGAACGGCTGCAGATTGTCGATGACCGCGCGCCCGTTGGCGTCGGTGGGGGTAAGCGCTACCGATTGTCCGGCGGTCAGCTCGACATGTTCCGCCAGTCTCTCTCCGGGCTGCCGAATACCGTCCCGGTTCTTGTCGTAAAAGACGATCGCCATCGCCTGGCCGCTATTGGCCAACTTGTTGTTTGAAATGCGGAATTTTCCGCTCCGCGGATCCGGTCCGAGACTGAACACCAGATTGAGTCCGGCCGCCACCGATCCGTCGCTCGCCGCTTCCGCGCTGGCGGTCAGCGAGAAATGGTCGAACCGCCGCACGATTCCGATTCCGGCCCGTCCGCGGTTCAGTCCGGCGTCATAGCCGAGTTCCGCACGCCAGTCCGATCGCTCACCGGCGCGCCATTCGCCAGTGAAATTGACCCGTTCGAACCGCTTTTCAGGAGCCAGACGATAAAGCGCCTCGCCGCGCAGCCGCACCTTGCCGATCCGGCCATTGGCCAGCAGTCGGGCGCCCAGCCGGTCGGGCGGGTCGGGTCCGATATCGCTGAATCCCTTTTCCCAGTTGAGTTCACCGGTCAGCGAGAGCCGGTTCAGATTGAGCGACATGCGACCCGTCAGGTCGAGACTGTCGCGCCCGTCGGCACGGGTGTCATATTGGGCGTCAATATGCACGGGCACGGCCTTGCTGCCGATCTTGAAGCTGTGGTCGACCGAGACACGGTGCCGTGATTCGACATTGTCTTCTATCTGGTCGGAGACAAAGCCGCCCCGCGCCCACACGGATTCGGCGGTGATATAGCTATTGCCCAGCTGGCCCAGCAACTGGCCACGAAAAGCCATACCGCCACCCAGATCCGAAGCCGCGGACAGCTCGGCCAGCGCCGGTCCCACGGCGCGGCGAACGGATCCTTCCAGATAGTCATGACGATTGCCGTCGATCTGCAAGCTGAACAGCGATGCGGCCACCGAGGTCGTGGCGTTGAGCCCGCGCTCCAGCCCCACGCCGCCGCGCCAGCCGCCCTGACGGACCGGGGCCTGCGTGCCCAGCCGGACGAGATCCTCCCCGGCTTCATGGATGCCGGCCCAATAATAGGTTTTTCGCGGCGGAATCGAGTCCAGGCCTACCGGAATGACCTTGATATCGCGCCGGATCTGCCCTTGCGGGCCATAAAGCACGATTTCGAAGCGATTCTGGCCATAGAGCAGCGGCACATCGATAAATTCAAACCGCCCGTCAGCCCGATTTTCGGCAAAGGCAAGCAACTGGTCGTTGCGATAGAGTTCGGCGTCCCAGCCGCTCGGCAGTTCGCCGCGGAAACTGGTGCGGTCGAAATTGTCCGGCCGCTCGATCGGACGGTTGGTCACCAGGGCCCCTCGGCCGGCAACCGACTGCGAGACCAGCGGGGTGGAAAAGGTTGATATATCACCGAGAGCAAAATGCGTCGCCTTCAGCGGGCCAAGTAATTGCCCCCTGGGATCTGTCCGATAGGCACGAAGCCGCAGATTTTCCGGCACGCCCCTGTTGTCCGACGACAGGCGCGCATCAAAGCTTGCCTTGCCGACTTCGCCCGATGCGTAAAGTTCATAGCGCAGGTCAAATTGCTGCCCCGATCTCTTGTCCTTCAGGCCACCCGCAGAAACCACGGCATCGACCGACGGTGTCCGCCACAATTTATAGGGTTCCGACGATTGCGGCAGGCCGGACAGATCAAAGCTTTTGCTCGGCCGGATTTTGGCCGCTTGTTCCTTGCGCGCCAGCGCGCGCTCGAACGGCAACTGGCTCTCCGACCGGATGCTAAGCAGCGCATTGGACAGATCCGGCGTAAAATCCACTTCGAACCAGCGCGACAGGCTTTCAACGTCGACGCACCAGCCCTCGGGTACGTCAAAGATTTGCCCGGACGTCAGTTTTGTACTGTTGCCCGCGATCTCGACCGTTCCGGCATCGCGGTCGATCGTCAATGTCTGGCTTTCGGAAAAAATCCAGCCAGTTGCGCGGCGCGACTTTTTATCGAGCCGAACCGGGATATCCATGGCGATGATCATGTCGGCAAGATCGACGCATATGCCGGAATCGGTTTGATAGCCCCTGACTCCTTCGCCGAGACGATATTTGCCCGAGCGCAGATCGAACAGCAACGCATCATCATCGCTGGCAGACCAGCCGCTGGCCGAAGCGGCTGGCGATGCAAGGAACAGCGAAGCCGCCGAGATCGCAACAATCCCCGCGGCCCTGACCAGCGCACAAAGGCCCCGGCCAATTATATTCTGTCGCTGCCCCATTTTTACATCATGACCGTTTGACGGCGTGGCGCCGTCTCAAGTCATTGACGAATAATGTTTATCTGATGACCATATCGGATTTCGCGATCAGCGCTCCGCCATCATTGGCTGCCTCATAATAGGCAACCGTAACGGGTCCATTGAGCTGCGCTGCAATGTCCGGCGACACTGGCAGGGACACCGTTCTTTTGGTCACTTCCGGATAGACGGCGATACCCCGCGCGATCATCACCGGCTCGTCGACGCCGGGCTTGGTGATCCGGATTTCGCCATAGGTCGAACGATCGCCCGACCGGCTGAGATCGAAGGCAAAGGATTGGCCATCGGCATCTTTTTCCATGCGGCCGTTGGCAATGGCTGCGGTGGCCTGGAGATTGCCGTAGCGAACGATGACCGGAATGGTCACACCGTAGATCGGCGTCAGCGCGATCGTAAATCCGCCGTCCGGGACTTCCCGATCGGTGACCGAACGGGCTTCCGGGATCGCCCGGAAAAGCAGATGCACTCGATATTCTCCGTCAGCCAGGCCCTCGGGCGCGCGAACACCCAGGCGGATGGCCTGCGGCTGGTTCGGCGGCAAGGTAACCCGGCGCGGCGCATAGCGAATCATCGCCTTTGCGGCCTGCTCCATGGCATTCGCCTCGTCCTCGCTGACCTCTTCCAGGCGCCCATCCGGCGTCATCCGGCGCAGTTCGAGCGAAATCCGGTAGGTTGCGGTTTCCGAACCGATATTGTTCAAAATCACTTCTGTGCCGCGGTCTCCGTCCAGCACCACGCGCGTTGGTGCCACCAAAAGATCGCCAGCGGCCTGTGCCGGCGCGCTTGTCATCATCATTGCTGTCGCAAGGCCGGTCAGCCCGATGCAACAGCTCTTCAAAGCCCTGAAAGCCTGGTTGGTCATTATAGTCTCCGTCTTTACTGGTCATATTGCACGGATTAGGCGTTCTTTTTCCGCCTTCCCGGCTGTGCTTATGAAGAAAGATGGTTACCAAAGGGCTAACCACAGGGGATTGCGGATATCGGCTAGCGGCGGTCAAAGCCGCGGGCACGAAAAACCCGCTCGCGAGCGGGTCGCGAACGGGTGATTCTGTTTCTGTCTGGCGACCTGTCGGCCCCCGACGGAGTCTTTAGTTATAGTTGACTGTCACGTTGAAGCTGCCTTCATAGGCGCCGTCGGCCTGGTTGGCACCCACGTTGAGCAGTCCGCCGACGTTGAAAGAGCCGGTGCCGCCGGTCAGCGTCAGCGTCGAAGCGCTGGCGACAATATTGGCGGTCATGCTGTTGGTGCCGCTGGTCAGCGTAACGGTCGGATCCGAAGCAACGCTCACGGTTTCGCCAGCCGTGCCGGTGACATCAAATCCGGCCGCGGACGTGGTGCCCGAGCAGACGAGGCCGGCACCGCAGGAACGGCCGCCAGCGCTGACCGACACGGTCGACGCAGCCGCGCCGGTAACGATCGTGCCGAAATCGAGTGCGCTGCCATCGGAATTGACGGTAACCTGTTGCAGGATATTGGCGCGAGCATCTGCGGTCGCTGTATCGGCTCTTGCCGCTGTTGCGCTCATCAGCGAAGCCACAAGCACAGACGAGGCCAAAACGGCCTTGGTAAATTTCTTCATAGTTACTGGTCCCTATTTTTTTTGCGTGGTTGAACGGACACATGCGGTGTAGTCGGACCAAACCCACTGGTCGGCTATCGCCTGTGTCAGCATTCAGCCGCTCTTATCCTGTGGAAAGAATAAGCCTTTGCTGCAAGTTATGGTTAATTTGGAATTAACCTGTTAAGTAACTGATATATATAATAAAAATTGGGGTAAAACCGGAGGGTGCCGCGCGCTTTAGGGCCAGTTCCGGAAGATTCGACGCCCGAGGGACGCCGGAACTCTAGATATGTTCGCCGGTCAGCCGCTGGCAAATCAGGTCAAGCTGGTCGAGATTGCCATATTCAATCGCCATGGTGCCGCCCTGCCCCTGCCCGTCCGGCCGGATCTTGACATTCAGGCCCAGCAGATCGCCGAGATGGGTTTCCAGTGCCTGGATATCCGCATCATTGTCGGAAAGCGACGCGCCCGCTTTCCTGGTCGACGGCGCTTTGGTACCGGCCAGGGCTTTGCGGACCAGTCGTTCGACGTCTCGCACCGACAATCCCTTTTGGGCGATCTGCGGCGCAAGCTCTTCGGCATTGGGGGCATTGATCAGTGCGCGGGCATGACCCATGGTGAGCTTGTCATCGACCACCAGCGCCTTCACGCTGGCCGGCAATTCCAGCAAGCGGATCAGATTGGCAATATGACTGCGGGATTTGCCCACAATCTCGGCCAGTCGCGCCTGGCTATGGCCGAAATCCTGACTCAGCCGCGCATAGGCCTCTGCTTCTTCGATGGCATTGAGGTCCTTGCGCTGGACATTTTCGACGATCGCGATTTCGAGCGTTTCTTCGTCGTTGAGATTGCGGACGACGGCCGGGATCTGGTGCAGGCGAGCACGCTGTGCGGCGCGCCAGCGCCGTTCACCGGCGACAATCTGGAAATTCTTGCCATGCGGACGAACGACGATCGGCTGGATCACACCGCGCTGGCGCATGCTGCTGGCCAGCTCATCCAGCGCATCGGAATCGAACGTCTGGCGCGGCTGGTCGGGATTGGGCCGGATATCCGAAACCGCGATCGAGCGCAGACCCTCGATGATCGTCCCCGTGGCAGCGCTGCTTTCCTCGGCCGTCTCGCCGGTGACAATCGGCTCTTCGCGCTGGATATCGCCGAACAGGCTGTTCAGCCCCCTGCCCAATCCGGTCACCCGCTTGGCCGGGCGCTTGGCCGTCTCCTTCGCGATCTCCTCATCGGCCATCAGGCAGCCACCTTGCGGTCGGGCAGACGCCCGATCAGCTCGCGCGCGAGATCGATATAGGCAACCGACCCGCTGCAGCGATGATCATAGATCAGCGCCGGAAGCCCGTGACTCGGCGCTTCGGACAGACGGACGTTGCGCGGAATCACCGTATCAAAGACAACATCGCCCAGACAGGCCCGGACATCATCCGATACCTGCTCGGTCAGCTTGTTGCGCCGGTCATACATGGTGAGGACCACGCCCATCACCGAAAGCTGCCGGTTGAAACGGGCCCGAATGCGCTCGACGGTCTGCAACAGCTGGCTCAGCCCTTCCAGCGCGAAAAATTCGCATTGCAGCGGCACCAGCAGGGATTCAACCGCGACCATGGCATTGAGCGTGAGCAAGCCCAGCGACGGCGGGCAGTCGATCAGAATGATATCCCAGCGGCTGTTGTCAGCGGCATCCAGCGCCTTTTTCAGGCGGTGAGTGCGCTCCTCGAATTCGACCAGCTCGACCTCCGCACCCGACAGATCGACGGTGGCGGGTACGATTTCCAGGCCCGGGACCTTGGTCTGGTTGATACAGTCGGAGAGCGAAACATCATTGATCAGCAGATCGTAGCTGCTGTTGACGCGGTCGCCCTGCGACAATCCGAGGCCAGTGGAGGCATTGCCCTGCGGATCGAGATCGATCAGCAGTACTTTCCACCCGCTTGCGGCCAGCGCGGTGGCCATATTTATCGCTGTGGTCGTCTTGCCCACACCGCCCTTCTGATTGGCTATTGCGATACGAACCATGGCAGGTCTACCCTAAAAAACCGGTTTCTAGCCCTTGCCCACCAAGATTCCGGCGTCCGGATCGGTCAAACTATGTTCCACGTGAAACATTTTTTGCCGTTTTGGTGACAGGCCTTTCAACTCCCTTACCGCATTTTTGCCTTTAGGTAAGAGCCAAACCGTATTTTTTGTGGAAAAGCGGTGCGAAAGTGCGATGAGCCGATCCAGCGGAGCGAAAGCCCGGGCGCTGATCACGTCGGCGGAGAAGCATTCGATATTCTCGAGCCGGTCTGCCAGCACCATCGCATGATCGCCGATACCAGTCTGGTCGATGACATGATTGAGAAATTCGCATCGCCGTTTGCGGGATTCAACCATCTGCACCTGGTAGTTGCCAAGTATCGCAATCACGATACCGGGAAATCCGGCCCCTGTCCCGAGATCCAGCCAGACTTTGCCAGCCTCGGGTTTCGGTGCATAGCGCAACAATTGCGCGCTATCGACGATATGCCGTCCCCACAGACTGTCTGCGCTGGCTTTGGAAATCAGATTCTGCCGCTGCATCTCGTCGCGCAGCAACGCTATGAACAGCTCTAGCCGCTGCCATGTTTCACGTGAAACATCATATTCGGCGCGCAGCCAGGCCTGCGCCTCGTCTTCGGTCATGCGGCCAGATTCCGGTTCTGGCGTCTGGCATGAACGAGAATCGCGGCCAGCGCGGCCGGTGTAATCCCCCTAATACGGGATGCCGCCGCCAGTGTTTCCGGCCGGGCCCTGGTCAGCCGTTCGACCATTTCATTGGAAAGACCGGCTATTCCAGCATAGTCGATATCGGTGCCGAGCGCGATCTGCTCGTTGGCGCGCAAGTCGCGCAATTCCGATTCCTGCCGCTCGAGATAGGGTGCATAGCGTGCGTCTTCCTCGATCTCTGCCAGCAGTTCGGCATCGCCATCACGCAAACATGCTTCCAGTCCTTCCAGCGAACGGATCGAGATATTGGGGAAGCGAAGCCAAGCGAACAGGCTTTGCCGGGTTCCGTCGCGGCGCACCTCGACACCAGCCTTTGCCAGATCATCTGTAGAACAGCTTCGGTCGAGCACTTCCAGGATGGCAGCACGGGACGCTTGCCGACGGGAAAACCAGTCGGCCCGTTCCGCCGAGACGCATCCGGTTTCGAGCGCAATTGGCGTCAGCCGGGTGGACGCATTGTCTGCCCGCAGCCTCAGACGATATTCCGCCCGAGCGGTCAGCATCCGGTAAGGCTCCGTGACACCCTGCAGCACCAGATCGTCGATCATCACCGCCATATAGCTCGTGCCCCGATCAAGCAGCGGAGCCTCTCTCCCCTGCACGGCGCAAGCGGCACCCAGCCCGGCGATCAGTCCCTGCGCCGCTGCTTCTTCATAGCCGGTCGTGCCGTTGATCTGCCCGGCGCAATAAAGCCCTTCAAGATCGCGAACGCGGAGTGACCGGTCCAGAGCCCTGGGATCGATATGATCATATTCGACCGCATAGCCCGGAACCAGTATCTTGGCATTGGCCAGGCCGTCCATGGTGCGAACGAAGGCGAGCTGGACATCGGCGGGCAGCGATGTGCTAATGCCGTTGGGATAGACGAGATTGCTGCCGAGACCTTCCGGCTCGAGAAAGACCTGATGCGAATCGCGATCGGCAAAGCGGTGAATCTTGTCTTCGATGGACGGACAATAGCGCGGCCCCTGCGCATCGATGGCACCGCTGAACAGCGGCGAGCGATCGAGCGACGCCCGGATAATCTCATGGGTTTCGGAACTGGTCCGGCTGACCGCGCAAAAAGTCTGCGGTACCTGTCGTCCGTTTGACAGCGGCGACATCGTCCACCCATCCTCATCCGATGGCTGTTCGGGCAAAGCGGCCCAGTCGATCGTCCGCCCATCCAGCCGCGGCGGCGTTCCGGTTTTCAGACGAGCGATGGGCAGACCCGCGTCGCGAATCTGCTGCCCCAAAGAGACCGATGCCGCCTCCCCGGTCCGTCCGCCGGCGAGCGTTTCCTCACCCCGAAACAATTTGCCGTTCAGAAAGGTGCCGGTCGCCAGAATCACCGCCTCGGCGTGAATTTCCGAACCATCGGCCATGCGGATACCGGAGACGGCGGAGCCGGACAGAATCAGGCTAGCGACCTCCCCTTCGATGATGGTCAGGCCATCCTGCGCATCGAGCATCCGGTGGATGGCAGCCTTGTAGAGTTTCCGGTCAGCCTGAACCCGCGGCCCCTGCACCGCCGTGCCCTTCGACAGATTGAGCATGCGATAATGGATCGCGGCGGCATCTGCCGCCCTTCCGATCAGACCGTCAAAGGCATCGACCTCGCGGACCAGATGGCCCTTGCCAAGCCCGCCGATAGCCGGGTTGCAGGACATCGCCCCGATACTGTCGCGGGTAAAGCTGACCAGAGCGGTCGACACGCCCATGCGCGCAGCCACGGCAGCGGCCTCGCAACCGGCATGGCCTCCGCCAACCACAATGATATCAAATTTCCGCATCATGCCGCGGCCCATAGCCCAAGCGGCTTTGCAGGTCAAAATCTACCGCACCGGTCATCTGTTCCACGTGGAACAATCATTTGCCGATACAGAATTTCCCGAACAGCCCGTCGAGCATATCCTCGGTGCTCGCTCTGCCGGTAATCGCATCCAGCGCCTTGCGCGCCATTCGCAGATGCTCCGCCACAATCAGATAATCGGTCTCGTCCATCATCGCCGCCAGGCTATCGCAGGCGGCGGCCAAATGGTCGGCCTGCCGTGCGTTGATGCTGACCTGATCGCTGTCCGGCAATATATCTTTCGCCTTCCCGATCAGAAAGTCGACGAGCGCATCCATCCCCTCACCGCTGACCGGCGACAGCGTGAACGATCCCTCGCCCTTCGGCTCATGATCGGCGTGATCACTGCGCGACCCGACCTCGACCAGATTGTCGGAACGCGGTCCCTGCCCTTCCTCGCCGAGCCATACTATGATGTCGGCGCTGGCAAATTGCTGGCGAGCCCGGTCGATCCCGATCTGCTCGATGATCTCCGCTCCGCTTTCCCGCACGCCAGCCGTATCGATAAAGAGAAAGGGAACACCGCCGAGCGCAATCGGCACCTCGATTACATCGCGGGTGGTCCCCGCGATATCGGAAACGATCGCTGCTTCCCGTTCGACCAGCGCATTGAGCAAGGTGGACTTGCCGCTGTTCGGCGGCCCCCCGAGCACCACCCGTATTCCGTCGCGCAGCTTTTCGGCACGCGGCCGGGCCAGCAGACCGCTCATTTCCCCGACCAGAGATTCCGCCGCCTGGCGGACGCTACCGGCCTGCGCCGGGGTGACATCATCCTCGTCGGAAAAATCCAGTTCGGCTTCAACCTGCGCCGACAGTTGCAAGATGCGGGTCTGCCAGTCTTCGACCTTGCGCGACAGCGCGCCGCCGGCATTGCGCACCGCCGCCTTGCGCTGCAGCTCGGTTTCGGCAAACAGCAGATCGGACAGACCTTCCGCTTCCGCCAGATCGATCCTGCCGTTGGTAAAGGCCCGGCGAGTAAATTCCCCCGGCTCCGCCCGGCGCAAGCCACTGATCTGCTCGAGCGCGCCCTCGATCGCCCGAATAACCGCTCGCCCGCCGTGACAATGGATTTCGGCCAGATCCTCTCCGGTGGCGCTGTTCGGCCCCGGAAACCAGAGACAAAGGGCCTGGTCCAGCACCTCTCCATTAACCATATTGGTTATATTATGCAGGGTAGCTACACGCGGTTCTGGTAAACCACCGGTCAGGCCAGCGAGGGCCTTTCCCGCCTCCGGACCGCTGATCCGCAGGATTCCGATCGCCGCCGGCGGCTGTCCGCTCGACAGGGCGAAAATAGTGTCATCAGCGGTCATTATGGCTGGAAACGGTAGCTAGTCGGACTTTTTCTTGGCAGACGACGATTTTCCGCCGCCCGCAGCGCCCATCGCGCCGGTCACAAAGGACGAAAACATTTTCAGACCCGCCTCGCCCATCGGCGCGATGATCTTGGTGAAATTCTGGAGCTGCTCGACCGAATTGGCACCCTGCAGAAATTTCGACATTTCGTCCACATAGCGTTCGTTCAGTTGCGCCACATCGGGCAGGCCGATCAGTCGGCGGGCCTCTTCCGGCGTGCAATCCAGTTCAACGGTGACTTTCATTATGTCTTCCTCTGTTTAACCGTTGCAGCGAAGTTCCCTCCCTCACCCAACAGGCTGATGTTCCACCTTGCCTGCATCTGATATGGGGATATTGTGACCAAAGAATCAAGTGATGATACAAAGGAGCTGGAAAATGGGCGCTATGGAACAGGTAAAAACACTCGAAGCAGACGCGGAATTCCCCTGCTATGTGGCAAGGCCGGACGGCGAGGCAACCGCTGCGATCATCGTGATTCAGGAAATCTTTGGCGTTAACAAGGGCATCAAGGCCAAATGCGACCATTGGGCGAGCCTTGGCTATCTGGCGCTGGCGCCGGATCTCTACTGGCGGATCAACGAGGGAACCGATCTTGATGCCGATGTCGAGGAAGAGTTCCAGACCGCGCTCGACCTGATGGGGAAATTCAATCAGGATCAGGGGATTCGCGATATCGAGGCAACGATTCACTTTGCCCAACAGGCGATCGGCAGCCACAAGGTCGGCTGCGTCGGCTATTGTCTCGGCGGCCGCCTCGCCTTTATGACCGCCTGCCGCACCGACATCAGGGCCTCCGTCGGCTATTATGGCGTGGGCATCGACGGTCTGCTGGACGAGAAACACGCCATTTCGCATGAGGTGATGCTGCATATCCCGACCGCCGACGGCTTTGTCTCCCCCGAAACCCAGGCCGCGATGCACGCCGGACTGGATGACCATCCCAAGGTCACGCTGCACGATTATGAAGGTCTGGACCACGGCTTTGCCGCCGAGTTCGGCGAACGCCGGAACGAAACCGCCGCCAGCCTCGCCGACCGGCGCACCGAAGCCTTTTTCGAGGAACATCTGGTGTGAGCGCCCGCGACAATCTGAAGGTCTGGCACCACCATATCGAGAACAAGGGCCAGTCCGGACTCAGCGACCAGCTTGCCGAAGACGCGGTGTTCCACTCGCCTGTGGTCCACACACCCCAGGCCGGCAAGCCCATCGTCTTGGCCTATCTCAGCGCCGCTGACATGGTGCTCGGCAATGATAGTTTCCGCTATGTGCGCGAAATTGTCGATGACGAGGCCAATATGGCGATGCTGGAATTCGAGCTCGAGCTGGACGATATCCATGTCAACGGCGTCGATATCATCAGCTGGAACGAGGAGGGCAAGATTCAGGATTTCAAGGTGATGGTCCGGCCGCTGAAGGCGATCAACAAGGTCTGGGAAGAAATGGGCAAGATGCTGGAGACGATGAAGGCTTAGGCCAGGCGATCCAGGACGAATGAGGCGCGCTCTTCAACGCTCATTTTGGGCAGTGTAACCGGATCATAGCCATAGCGTTCCCAGGCCGCCTTTACCGCAAAATAGGTAGCCTTGGCTTCCCGCCAGTCCTGTATCCGGTCATCATCCTGCTGATAGATATCCCGCCACGGCGGCGCGATAAAAACCGGACCCTGATAGCGATAGGCGCGACAGGCCTGATCAACTTCATCGGCTATCGGCAGGCCCATCAAATCCAGAAATCCGGCATTATCCGCAAAGCCCCTGTCGAACAGCCATCGCTCGGAACCGGAATGCGCGGCTTTGAAATTGTCGATATCCAGATTCAGAATTTCAAGCGCATAAGCAAGAGGGTCCTGCTGACGCAGTTCATGACCACCGTTCCTGCTCAACACGGCTCTTCCGGACTCGGAACCTATGGAAATTCCTTTTCCGGCCAGCTGTTCACAAAGGGTCGTTTTTCCGGCTCCTGGTCCTCCGGTAATGACGGCAACATTTCCGGCGGTCAGAATCACCCGAACAGCGTCAGCACGCCGATCGTTTGCTCATCACCCAGCAAGCCGGTGTAGATCATCTTGCCGGCGACATAGACGATCACCGCCAGACCCAGATAGGCGATCCACTTGTAGCGCTCGATATATTTCGCGATGACATTGGCGGCCAGCCCCATCAGTGCCACCGACAGCAACAGGCCGATGACCAGAATGCCGGGATGCTCGCGCGCGGCGCCGGCCACGCCCAGAACATTGTCGAGGCTCATCGACACGTCGGCCGCGGTCACGCCCCAGACAGCGCCCCAGAAGGTCTTGGACGATTTGACGCCGCTATGTTCGTCGCCAACGATCTCGTCGGACCCTGCGGATTCTCCCTCGTGGAAAATCTCGCGATAGAAATTCCAGCCGACCCAGAGCAGCAACAGGCCGCCAGCCAGGACCAGCCCGACGATCTGCAACAGCTGCACCACGATCAGGGCAAATATGATCCTCAGCACCAGTGCCGCGGCAATCCCGATCAGAATCACCTTGCGCCGCTGGTCCGCCGGCAAGCCGCCGGCCAGTGCGCCGACAACAATGGCATTGTCGGCCGCAAAAACCAGATCGATCAGCACCACCTGCCCGAAGGCCGCCAGCGCCGCCGGCGAGCCGATATTGGAGAAATCATGGACGATCGCGCCCCAGATATCGGAAAAGGAGCCAAGTCCACTCGCTGCAGAGAGAATAGAAAGCAGTTCAATCATCACAAAACCGATCGTCCATAATAGCTTATAACCGGCATAGGGTCATAAAATTGGTGAAGCAAGGCGCTCCATTGCCGATATTCCGGCGACCGCCGAAAGCCGTGGCGGTGCGATTCAATCCGGTCCCACTCGATCAGCAACAGATAGCGTGCCGGGTCCTCCGCAGATGGCCTGACCTCGATCGACTGAAAGCCCGGCTGGCAGGCAACCAGCGGCCTGGCTTTTGCCAGCGCGACCACGAATGCCTCTGACTGCCCCGGTCGGACCTGCAGGATCGCATGTTCGACAATCATCAGGCCAGCCTTGCCGTGCTATTGATTCATACTGTCGAAGAAATCGTCGTTGGACTTGCTGTCCTTCATCTTGTCGAGCAGGAATTCCATCGCGTCGATCGTGCCCATCTGCATGAGGATGCGGCGCAGCACCCACATTTTCTTGAGCTTCTCGTCCTCGACCAGCAATTCTTCCTTGCGGGTCCCGGACTTGCCGACGTCGAGCGCCGGGAAGATGCGCTTGTCGGAAACCTTGCGGTCGAGCACGATTTCGGAGTTGCCGGTGCCCTTGAATTCCTCGAAGATCACCTCGTCCATGCGGCTGCCGGTATCGATCAGCGCCGTTGCGATGATCGTCAGCGAACCGCCCTCCTCGATATTGCGCGCAGCACCAAAGAAGCGCTTCGGGCGCTGCAGCGCATTGGCGTCGACGCCGCCGGTCAGCACCTTGCCGGAGGAAGGAACGACCGTGTTATAGGCGCGGCCGAGACGGGTGATACTATCGAGCAGAATCACGACATCGCGGCCGTGCTCCACCAGGCGCTTTGCCTTTTCTATAACCATTTCAGCGACTTGCACGTGGCGTACGGCCGGTTCGTCGAAGGTGGATGAGACCACTTCGCCCTTCACCGAACGCTGCATGTCCGTCACTTCCTCAGGCCGTTCGTCGATCAACAGCACGATCAGGAAACATTCGGGGTGATTGGCGGTGATCGAATGGGCGATGTTCTGCAAGAGCACGGTCTTGCCGGTGCGCGGCGGGGCGACGATCAGGCCGCGCTGGCCCTTGCCGAGCGGCGCGACCAGATCGATGACGCGGGCGGAATTGTCCTTGGAGGTCGGGTTGTCGAGCTCCATCTTGAAGCGCTCATCGGGATAGAGCGGCGTCAGATTGTCGAAATGGACCTTGTGACGGATCTTTTCCGGATCGTCGGAATTGATGGTGTTGACCTTGAGCAGCGCGAAATAGCGCTCGCCTTCCTTCGGTCCGCGGATCGGCCCTTCAACCGTGTCGCCGGTCTTCAGCGCGAAGCGGCGGATCTGGGAGGGTGAAATATAGATATCGTCCGGGCCGGGAAGATAATTGGCATTGGCCGAACGCAGGAACCCGAAACCGTCCTGAAGGACCTCGACGACGCCCTCGCCGATGATCTCGACGTCCTGGGCCGCAAGCATTTTGAGAATGGCAAACATGAGTTCCTGTTTGCGCAACGTGCTCGCGCCCTCGACTTCGACAGATTCGGCAAAGGCAAGGAGATCGGTAGGCGTTTTACTCTTCAGTTCCTGAAGCTTCATTTGAGACATGAAGAAAACCGTGATGTTGTCATGATGATAGCAAGGCCGGTTGCGCTGGTAGAGCAGTGCCAATTCGGATTGGCAAAGGGGGATACTTTCGCACAGCCTTTTGGATGAGTGGCCGGAAGATACTGATTTGCCGCTGACGTTACAAGAGCAAAAACCGCATTTTTATCGCTGAAACCGGCCTAATCCGTTCATCAAATGATTAAAACGGCTTCAAAACCACCATTATGACGATGATGATCATCAAACCGGTCGGCGCCTCATTCACGATCCGCCAGTGTTTCGCGCTCTTTGTACGCTTGTCGGCCGCAAAATCCTTCATCGCCCTGCTGAAATAGCCATGCACCCCGGATAGCACAAAAACCGCCAGAATCTTGACATGCAGCCAACCGCCGGAAAACCGAAACCCTCCCAGGCGAGATATAGACCGAAGATCCATGTCAGAATCATGGCCGGGTTCATGATCGCCTTCATCAGCCGGTATTCCATGACCTTGAAGGTTTCCGAGCTTTCCGAACCGGGCGTTGTATCGGCGTGATAGACGAACAGGCGCGGCATGTAGAACATGCCCGCCATCCAGGCGATCACCGCCATGATGTGGATTGCCTTGGCCCAGAGATAGAAATTATCGCGGTCGAAGATGTAGATGCCAAGACAGAGCGCCAGAAACACCAGCAGCGCCGTCATGGCCCGTCCTGCCGCCTTGCTGCCGGCATTGTTCCGATCTGCCATCAGGCATCCTCCCTTTTGAAAAAGACTATTCTTCGCCTCTCACGAGCCGTACAAGTGCTGCCACATGCTCCGGATCGGCCTCGGGCGTTATCCCGTGGCCAAGATTGAAGATCAGCGGTCCGTCCGCAAGCGCTTCGAGAATGGCAAGGGCGCGGCTTTTCATCGCATGGCCGCCAGCGACCACGGAAAGCGGGTCGAGATTGCCCTGCACCGGCCCATCCTTCTGCAGGTCTCTGGCGATGGTAAGAGGCACCGTCCAGTCGAGGCCGATCGCGTCCGCGCCGGTTTTTGCCCTGTAGGTTGCGAGATTGGGGCCAGCGCCCTTTGCAAAGGCGATGATCTTTGCGCCCGGATGCTTCGCCCGCACCTTCGCAACGATCCGCGCGACGGGTGGCCGCAGCAAAGTCGGCAAAATCCTCCTCGCCGAGCACACCAGCCCAGCTGTCGAATATCTGCACCGTGCCGGCGCCGGCCTCGAGCTGGCGGATCAGGTAATCGGCCGAGAGATCGGCGAGATAGTCGAGAAGCCTCAGAAATTCGCGTCTGTGGCGATAGGCAAACAGCCGCGCCGGCGCCTGGTCGGGCGTGCCGCGCCCGGCAATCATATAGGTCGCCACTGTAAAGGGCGCGCCGCAGAAGCCAAGCAGCGCGGTTTCCTCCGGCAGCTCCCGGCGTATCCGCTTCACCGCTTCGATAACCGGATCGAGCCGGCCTGCGTCATAGCTCTTTTCAAGAGCCAAGATGGCGTCTGCGTCGATCGGATCAAGTCTCGGTCCTTCCCCGGCCTCAAAGCGGACATTGCGCTTCAGCGCATCGGGAATGACCAGAATGTCGGAAAACAGGATCGCCGCGTCAAAGCCATATCGCCTGATCGGCTGCAGCGTCACTTCCGTTGCGAAATCCGGATTGTAACAGAGGTTCAGAAAGCCTCCGGCCTTTTCCCGCACGGCGCGGTACTCCGGCAAATAGCGTCCTGCCTGGCGCATCAGCCAGATCGGCGGTGGGTTTACGGTCTCGCCATCCAGCACCCGTTCCAGTGCCCTTTTCGCCATATCCCCAGCCTCGCCTCTAAATGAATCTTGTTATGTTCGGTTTCTTTTATTTCTTAGAGTCTGTGACGATCAAGGATTAAAGCTTTTGCCGCAGTCATGAGTCATTTCCCCGGTTTCCAGTTTTGCATCGGTGATTTTCGGAACCGTGATTTTGGCAGATCGGGGATTTCGTTGTTCACCCCAATGGATTCAACGCCTCCCGGCTCTGGCGCAAGGCGGAAACCCTGTGTAAAACCCACGGAAAAGCGGTGCGACGGTCGGCATTGTCCCCGTTTTCAACAGGATGGATTTCACGCTTTCGTCATTTGAGCATATGTGGATAAACACGCGCACTGCCCACAGGCGAAAACCGGATGAGATTTTTCGTCCCGGGTTCTCCAATGTTATGAACAGCAGGCGAAGGACATCGTGGAAAACCGGAAAAACTTCTTTCACCTGCATCTGATCTCCGATTCGACGGGCGAAACGCTGATCTCTGCCGGCCGCGCGGTATCCGCCCAGTTCGGCGGTCATGAGCCGATCGAGCATGTCTATCCGCTCATCAGAAGCCGCAAGCAGCTGCTCACCGTGCTGCGCGCGATCGATGATGCTCCCGGCATCGTGCTTTATACCGTGGTCAACGAGGAGCTTTCCGCCCTGATCCACGAAATGTGCGCGACATGGGCGTGCCGAGCGTCAATGTGCTGGAGCCGGTGGCCGCCGTCTTCCAGTCCTATCTCGGTACCACGCTGCAACGCCGCGTCGGGGCGCAGCACAGTCTCAACGAGGATTATTTCGCCCGCATTGAGGCGCTGAATTTCACCATGGAGCATGATGACGGCCAGATGCCCGAGACCTATGACGAGCCGATATCGTCATACTGGGGATAAGCCGGACATCGAAAACGCCGACATGCGTCTATCTCGCCAATCGCGGCGTCAAGGCGGCCAATATCCCGATCGTGCCGGGGGTCGCGCTACCGGACAGTCTCTACCGCGCTGAAAAGCCGCTGATCGTCTGCCTGATCGCGTCCACGGGGCGGATTTCGCAGGTGCGCGAATATCGCGAATTCGGCGCTGGCGGCGATCACGGCAAGAGCGACTATACCGACCGCGCCGTCATTGCCGAGGAGCTGAAATATGCCCGTTCACTGGCCGCCCGCAATGACTGGCCGATCATCGATGTCACGCGCCGATCGATCGAGGAAACGGCGGCCGCCATCCTCGCCCTGAAACACCAGCGCGGCTGAAAAGGCCTGAAGGAGAGACATGAGCGCTACCCCTGAAAAACCGGCTATCGTGCTTGCCTCGACCAGTCCCTCGCGCCGGGCGCTGCTTGCAAATGCCGGACTCGTCTTCACCGCCAAAAAGCCCGATGTCGACGAGCGCGCCATCGAAGCGCCCTATCTGAAGACGGGCGCAACACCCGCCTTCCTGGCGGCTCTGCTGTCGCGCGAAAAGGCGCTCGCTGTTTCGGCGCGGACGGAAAATGCGTTTGTGATCGGCGGCGACCAGGTCATGGAATTCGAAGGCCGGCCCTATTCCAAGCCGGAAAGCCGGGAAGAGGCCCGCGATCATCTGAAGCGTCTTTCCTGCCAGAGCCATTCGCTGATCAGCGCATTCGCGATCGCCAGAGACGGCGAAATTGTCTTCGAAGCAGCGGAGACGGTGCGGCTCACCATGCGTACGCTCGGCGAGGCGGCGATCGATCACTATCTCGCGCTGCTTCCGGATGAGGTGCTTTTTTCCTCAGGCGTTTACCAGCTCGAAGGGCCGGGCGTGCAACTCTTCTCGAAAATCGAGGGCGATTTCTTCACGATACTGGGCCTGCCGATGCTGACGCTTTTGAAGGCCTTGCGCAAACTGGGAGCGATTGATGAATGATTCACGTGAAACGGCAAAGCCTAGGGCCTGCGTTATCGGCCATCCGGTGGATCAATCGCGCTCGCCGCTGGTGCATGGCTACTGGCTGAAGAAATACGGCATCGATGGAGACTATGTCCGCCAGGATGTCGCCCCCGGCGCAATCGGAGAATTCATGGACAAGTTGCGCTCCGGCGAGGCCGGCTATGTCGGCTGCAACGTTACCATGCCCTATAAGGCCGCCGCCTTCGAACTTGCCGACGAGCGCGACGAGCTTGCCACCACGCTTGGCGTCGCCAATACGCTATGGGTGGAAGACGGCCGCATCCACGCCACCAATACCGATGGTTTCGGCTTTGCCAGCAGCCTCGACGCGCTCCATCCCGGCTGGGATTATGCGGAACGCGCGGTGGTTCTGGGCGCCGGCGGCGGTGCCAGCGCCGTGGTGCTGGCGCTGAAGAATCGCGGCTTTTCCCATGTCCACATCGTCAACCGCACGCTGGCGCGCGCCTCGAACTCGCCTTCCGGCTCGGCGACCGGGTGCATGCCCATGACATGGACAATCTTGATGCGGTGATGGAAGGCGCGGGCCTGTTCGTGAACACCACCTCGCTCGGCATGAAGGGTGGTGCGGTTCCCGATTTTGATTTCTCGCCGCTGCATGAAAACGCGATCGTCGCGATATCGTCTATGTGCCGCTCGAAACCCCGATCCTGAAACAGGCGAAACAGCAGGGTTTCAGAACCGCCGAGGGAATCGGCATGCTGCTCTATCAGGCCGTGCCCGGTTTCGAGAAATGGTTCGGCCGAAAGCCCGAGGTCGATGACGGGCTGATGGCCGAAATCCTTGCCGACCCTTGGAGAAACGGCATGATATTGCTCGGCCTCACCGGATCGATCGGCATGGGCAAATCGACCACGGCCGGCTTTTTTTGCCGAGGCAGGCATGCCGGTCTTCAACGCCGATGACGCCGTACACCGGCTTTATCGCGGGTGCGCCGTCGAGCCGGTGGAAGCCGCCTTCCCAGGCGTTGCGGTCAATGGCGCGATCGACCGGCAGAAGCTCAGCAAGGCGCTTGCCGGCAAGGCTGAAAACTTCAAGCGGCTTGAGGCGATCGTCCATCCGCTGGTGCGCGAAGAGCGACAGGCGTTTCTGGAACGGGCGCGGGCCGACGGCGCGCTGATCGCGGTGCTCGACGTGCCGCTGCTTTACGAGACCGGCGGCGAGCGCGATGTCGATTATGTCGTCGTCGTCACCTGCGATCCGGCTATTCAGCGTGAACGCGTGCTCTCGCGGCCGGATATGACAGTGGAAAAAACTCGAAACGGTCCTGAAACAACAACTCCCCGATGGCGAAAAACGCGCGCGGGCCGATTATATTGTCGACACCGGCGATGGCATGGACGCGGCGCGCGCGGCGGTTGACGCGATCATTGCCGATCTGAAAAGACGAGGCCCGCGGGCGACAAGAGACAGCACAAGGGACAGCATCTGATGAAGGCGAAGCGCGATATCATCTTCGATACCGAAACCACCGGCATGGACAAGAATGACGACCGGATCATCGAGATTGGCGCCGTCGAACTGCTTGACCATTTTCCGACCGGCCGCACCTTCCACGTCTATATCAATGCCGATGGCAAGACCGTGCATCCCGAGGCTCTGCAGGTGCATGGAATCACGGACGAGTTCCTTCAGGACAAGCCCAGATTTTCGGAAATCGCCGATGATCTGCTCGCCTTTTTCGAGGGCGCGCGCTGGATCGCCCACAACGCTGCCTTCGATATGGGCTTCATCAATGTCGAGCTCGGCCGCCTTGGAAAGGGCCCGATCGCCGATGACATGGTCCTCGAACACGCTGGCGCTTGCGCGGCGCAAGCATCCCATGGGCCCCAACAGCCTCGATGCACTCTGCAAACGCTATTCGATCGACAATGCCCACCGCACCAAGCACGGCGCGCTGCTCGATGCCGAACTGCTGGCGGAAGTCTATATCGAGATGTCGGGCGGCAGGCAGGCGGCGTTCCGCCTCGTCAATGCCGGCGATGGCGACCAATATGACGCCGACGGTAATGTCCGCAAACTTCCCCCCCTTGTCCGCCCTCGCCCGCTTGCCCCGCGCATTCACCCGGAAGAACTGGAAGCCCACGCGAAAATGGTCGCCAAGATCGGCGACAAAGCCTTGTGGAATTCGGTGGCGGTGGAGTAGCGGGCACGGCGGCTGCCACCCAATACTCTCTCCCGCTGGCGGGAGAGATGCCCCGAAAGGGGCAGTGAGGG